>NZ_LT821256.1:0-426454 GCF_900169535.1 Cohnella massiliensis | reverse complement strand
CCCTGTTGCTCGTTTTTCCTCTCCCCATCCAAACGACATGTAAAATATTAGGTCAAAGGAAATAATAATGACAAACCAACTCGGTACTGGATTTCGCGTTAGGTTTATTGCATGTATAGTGGATTTTATCCAACCGGCGAAGTGAAAAAAGCGAAAACCGCTGCCTATACTGGATTTTATCCAACGAAAAATGCGGGAATCGGACGAATCGGCCAAAAAGCCGCCATTTGGCTGGACAAAATCCAACCTAGGGGACAATTCCCGCGAAAAGCCCGCTCTTCGTTGGATGAAATCCAACGAGGTTCGAGCATCGGGCGAACTGGCGGTCGCCTGAAGGCTGTTTCGCAGCGCCTGCTCTCGTACGCATTCGTCCTTGCGCCAAATCAACAGCGCCTGCACGCGTACGCATTCGCATTCGTTCTTGCGGCAAATCCGCAGCGCCTGCTCGCGCACGTACTCGTCTTTGCGCCTCAATCTGCCGCGCCGTTCGCGCACGCAATCATTCATGTGTCTCGATTCCTCGATCCACCCGCGCCACCTGCGCCCGCGTACGCGACCGTCTTACAGCCGTGCCGTCACGTGTTACTGCCGTTCCGGAAACTTGCGCCCGATTTTTAAAGCACCCGGCGAGCCGTCACGTATCTGTTCTTCCAGTAGCTGTCGCTAAGCTTGGAAATCGTCACGCCCTTGCTGCTTGACGCGTGCAGAAATTTGCCGCCTCCCGCGTAAATGCCGACGTGGCCGATGGAGCTGCTTCCCGTCTTGAAAAAGACCAAATCCCCCACGCTAAGGTAAGCTTTCGCCACCTTCACTCCGATATCCGCCTGCGAGCTGGTCGTGCGGGGAAGCTCAAGACCCATTTGATCGTATATGTATTGAACGAAAGAAGAGCAATCGAACGCTTCCGCGCTTCCGCTAGCCGCTCCGAATTTGTAAGGGGTGCCGATGTATTCTTTGCCGACCGCCAGCAATTCGAGCGATTCCGCCGTGGCCGCGCTGGCCTCCGAAGAGGAAACGGCGGTTATTCCGAAATATCCCACAGCCGTTAATAAACCGATGGACGCCCACTTGGCGAGTTTTCTTTTCATCATCGATCGACGATCCTCCTGCAGTCTAAGGGTGCCTGTTTTATTTTCCGTTTTTAACTGAACCTAATATAGCACAAGCCAAATTTCATAAAATTTTCCAAGGTGAAAAAAGAGGCCGGTGCGGCAAAGGTTGCACCCTTTTTCTTAAAAAACGGTTAGAATTCTCTCATTTGGACGGAGAGATCGAAAAATTGCGCCGAAATGCGGTTCAGGCCGCGGATTTCAGGGTAAATAGGACAAGTTTTGCCGCGGACGCAGGCGAACGAGCCGGCAAGATCGGGCGGACGGGAGCCAGGGATGGCTTCGCCCATAAGGTCAAAAATGATCAAATAGTCAGTAAAGGTCAGTAAAGTTCGGGGAAAACGGCAAAAACAAGCCCCTACGGGAAAATAAGGCGGATTATCCGTTTTGTCGGTCGCGCCATCCCCCGTTATAATAAAGTCGTGCAAAGGTCAAATTTAGTCAAAAATCGAAAGGGGAAATGAAACATGTTTGCGATCGTACCGTTTGCCAAACGTCGGGAAGACGTTTTTCGCCACTTGACCCGTTCCTTCGACGAAATGTGGAGCGAACCTTTCTTCGCGCCGTTCCGCACGGACGCGCCGGTTCCGTTCAAAACGGACATCCGGGAGACCGAGCAGGCGTACTTTATCGAGGCCGAGCTCCCGGGCTTCGGAAAAGACGACATCCGCATCGAATACGAAAATCCGTATTTGACCGTCAAGGCGGAGCGCAAGGCAGAAACGGAGGCGCAGGACGAGGCCGGCCGGGTCGTGCGCCGGGAGCGCCGCTACGGCGAATTCGTCCGCCGGTTTTACGCGAAGGACCTGGACGAGGCCGACGTGAAAGCTTCGCTCAAAAACGGGCTGCTGCGGCTTGAAGTGCCGAAGCGGCCGAAGCGGCCGAAGCCGCAGGCGAAACGCATCGAGATCGCGGACGGCGAATGACTCGCAGGCGCGTTGCGCCTCTTGTCGCATGCGGCGCAATGCGTCGAAGGCGAAAGACCTTCGCCGTGCGTCTCCGAACCGCCGCATGCGGCGAACGCCGCCGGACGACAAAAGACTCGCCGCGCGCATCACCTAACCCGCCGCATGCGGCGAACGTCGCCGGACGACGAAAGACTCGCCGTGCGCATCACCTAACCCGCCGCATGCGGCGAACGCCGCCGGATGGCGAAAGACTGCCGAAAAGGTCGGCAGTCTTTTAATTTCTTTCCCGTGCGAATGTGTCCATGCAAGCTTGGGGGCAAGGCGCGTTACAGCCATACGCAGTTGAGAAGCCATGACTCATCTCGCCGCCTCCGCCCGCCCGCGAACGCTCCGGTTGAGTCATGACGACTCATCTCCCCCCGCCAAACGCACCCAGCCGCACGCACTTGAGTAAATATTGCTCATCTGACAGCTTCCCCCGCCCGCGAACGCTCCGGTTGAGTCATGACGACTCATCTCCCCCCGCCAAACGCACCCAGCCGCACGCACTTGAGTAAATATTGCTCATCTGACAGCTTCCCCCGCCCGCGAACGCTCCAGTTGAGTCATGACGACTCATCTCCCCCCGCCAAACGCACCCAGCCGCACGCACTTGAGTAAATATTGCTCATCTGACAGCTTCCACCCGCCCGCGAACGCTCCAGTTGAGTCATGGGGACTCATCTCCCCCGGCTGTGCGCATGCGCCTCTCGCGACATTCCGCCCTAAATCTCCACCATTTACGATCCCCGGGAGTCCTGTCTTTCCAAGGATGCCGTCAGGCGTATTCTTCAGCGACGGGAAACCTGGCGACCGAACGGATTTCCCGTCGTTATTGACCGTAAAACCGCGGTTTAAGCGGCTTTTTTATTCGGTAATGGTTCCTATCGATCGACACAATCTCTTATTCCTTCTTCTATGGAAAAATGATAGGCTTTTCGTAAACGACAGCCTGCCCTGGCGGCGAGGAGTGGTGCTCGAGGTGCGTGCCAAGCTCGTTTTTTTGACCGTTGCCCTTATTCTCGTTTCCGTTTTTATGCTTCGCGACGACGCGGCGGCCGAATCCGGCCTATCCGATCTGCCGCCGTACATAGCCGTGAACGATTCGGGGATTTCGTTTGCGGACGCGTTTCCCGAGACGCGCGACGGGATTTTATTCGTGCCGGTGAGGAAGATGGCGGACGCGATGAAATTGAGCATCGAGGTGGAGGGCGAGGAGGTTCGCCTGTCGGGCCGGGGGAAATCCGTCTCGCTGTTCGTGAAGAAAAACGTGGCCGTGGAACCGGACGGGCGGGAAACGGAGCTTTGGCTGTTCGCGCGCGACGGCCGGCTGCTCGTTCCGCTCGAATTTTTGACCGCATATTTCGAGTATCAGATGAAAACGTATCCGGAGCTGCCGGCGATCCGTCTGAGCGATCGGGAAGCTGCGCTCGACGACGACGCGTTTTTGCGGCAGGCGAAGGCCGAAACCGGACGGGGAGCCGGGGAAAATAAGCTGCCGCTCTATTTGACGTTCGACGACGGTCCCACCTCCCATACGATGGAATTGCTCGACGTCCTGGAAGCCCATGGCGCGAAGGCGACGTTTTTCGTGCTCGGGCCGGCGGTCGCGAAGTATCCCGAAGCGGTCGAGCGGATGGTGGAAGAAGGACATCGGGTCGGCTTGCACGGGATGACCCACGACAGGAAGCGGTTTTACGAAAGGCCGCAGGCGTCGCTGAACGAAATGAACGAGGCGAACGAAAGGCTGAAAAAGGCGGCGAACGTGACCTCGAGCCTGATTCGGGTCCCGTACGGCAGCAAGCCTTATTTTACGAAAGACTATCGGGACGCGACGGCCGCGGCGGGCTATCGCCTGTGGGATTGGAATCTCGACACGGTCGATTGGAAATACAAGGGGGACACGGACGGGCTGTTGAAAAAAATAAAAGAGGATGTTCGGAAGCTCAAGCGCCAGGGAACGGCCCCGGTCGTGCTGCTCCACGACCGGAAGACGACGATTTCCGCGCTGCCGCGGATTCTGGAAGCGCTCGAGGCGGAAGGATATGCCTTTTTGCGGATCGAAGATAGTATGGAGCCGTTGAATTTTTGGCAGGATCACAGGTGAGACGGGAGAGATTGGATACATGCGGTACGAACTCGCGGCGGCGTTTTTGGCCCAAAAGCTCGATGTCGATACGTTGAACGAAATCGTGAGCCAGCTGGCATACGCGCCGTTGCTGTACGATAACGGGGACACGATCGAGGCGGACGATTTCGCCGCCGGATTGCAAATCGAATTGGCCGACGAGGCTCGGGATGCCGCCGGAAAGCTGTACGATTTGGCCGTTCGGGCTTGCCGGCGTTGGTCCGGCGAGGCGGAATACGAGCTGCTGCAGGACTGCCTGGCTTTGCAGGCGGATTTATGGCGCGCGGGGTCGCTTTCGATCGGCGACTGGATGCGCTGGCTCGAGCGGGCGGGGGACGGGGTGGTGGAGCTGCCGAAATACGATTTCGAGACGTTGTTCGCGGATTTGCCGGAAGGCTTCTCGATCCACGATTTTCACGATCAGCTGTTGTACCTGCTGGAGGAACGCCCCGATCACGAATGGGCCGCCCGGGAGCGGGACGCCCTGTACGAACGGCTCGGGGCGAGATCGGGCGCGTAAGGCATGACGCTCGAAGTGATGTTGTCCGTAATCGCGATTGCGGCGGCTTTGGCGGGGGCGCTGTCGATCGTGCTCGCTAGCTGGAAAAACGGCATTTCTCCGATGCCTTCGTCCGCTCCTGTCCGCAGGGCGGTCGCTGCCGAAATCGGACGAATCGCCAGCATGCGGAAGGACGCCGTAGCCGTCGTCGACGCGGGGGCGGGCTGGGGGACGCTGGCCTTTCATTTGGTCAGGCACTGCCCCGTCCGAACGGTGACGGGGATCGAAAATTCGACCGTGCCGCTGCTCGCGTCGCGGCTGACGGCTCGCTTGAATCGGCGCGCGAACGGCCCCGTTTCGTTCGAGAAGGGGGATCTGTACCGTTATCGGTACGAGACGGCGGACGTCGTCGTCTGCTATTTGCATCCCGGCGCGATGAAGCGTCTCGACGCAATTTTCCGCAGCCGCCTGTCGCCGGGAGCCCGCGTCGTCAGCGTCTGCTTCGCGCTGCCCGGCTGGCAGCCCGAGCGGGTCGTCGTTTGCGGCGATCCGCAGCGGACGAAAGTGTACGTATACGCCCGTCCGGAAAAGGAAACTCTTTCCGGTTCCGCCTCGTAATAGGAAAAGGCGCCTCTTGAAGAACGGGGCGGCATGCGAAAATGGAGGCGAAACCATGGAACGAAGGGAAGAACGAATCGAAGTCATTGCTCGGCCCGCGTTTGCCGCGGTAGGCATGCGCTGGGAAGGGACGTTCGCCGAAGCCGGCGCGGGCGGGATCCGGGCCGTTCAGCGGAATTTGGCAAGCAGGCTGGCGGAAATCGAAGGCCGGACGGACGACGGCATTTTGTTGGGGCTTTCGTATCATGCGGGTCCGGACGCTTCTTCTTTCGTCCATTACGCGGCGGTTCGGGTCGACGGTCGCGGAGCGACGCCGGACGGGATGGCGCGGGTCGACGTGCCGGCTTTGACCTATGCGGCAACCGCGCACCGAAAAGGACAAAGCATCGACGCTACGTACCGGAACCTGTATCGATGGATCGAACAGCAGGGGTTGTCCGTTCTTGAGGGAAGCCTCACGCATTGCGAAGAGTACCCGCTTGCCCAGGATCCCGACGATCCGGACCCGGAGTTCGCGATCTGGATTCCCGTAGCCGGGGGTTAAGCAAGCCGCTCCCCGTTTGAAGCAAAGAAAACACGCGAAAATGGCCCCCGCCATCAGATCGTCTGGTATAATGTGTACAAAATGGAACCGGCCGTGCCGGAAGGGCGCAACCCGCATGCGGCACGACCGGAGGGCGAAGGGCGCGGCAAAGCCCGCAGCCCGCGAAACGAGGGGGCAAAACGTTGACGACGACGTATCCGAACGCGATTCAACGGCGCATTGACGAGCTGATGCAAGCCGATCCGCCATCGACCGCGCGCGCAGACTTGAACGAATTTTGGGAGCGGACGCTGGCCGAGTTCGGCCCGAAACCGCTGAACGGCCAGCGGGAAAAGCGGGACTCCCCGCTGAAATTTGTTGACGCTTACAGGGTGACGTACGAGGGCTATGACGAGACGCTCATCCACGGCTGGTACCTGCTGCCGAAGTTCGCGCCGCAGCGGAATTTGCCGTGCGTAGTCGTCTTTCACGGCTACTCCGGCGGCAGCGGGTTCCCCGAGGATTACAGCCAATGGCTGCTGATGGGGCTCGCCGTCTTTTCGGTCGACGTCCGCGGCCAAGGCGGGGAGACGGGCAATTTGCTTCCGCAGACGTATGGAATGACCAAAGGGTGGATTACGCAAGGAATTACGAACAAGGAAAATTGCTACTATCGCGCGCTTGCGATCGACAGCCTGAAGGCGATCGATTGGGCGAGCGAGCAGCCCGAAATCGACCGTTCGCGCATTGCCGTCGCCGGGACGAGCCAAGGCGGCGGGCTCGTGCTGATCGCGTCGGCGCTGAGCGACAAGCCGGCGGTCGCGATCGCGAACATCCCGAACATGTGCCAGATGGACTTCGGCTTGCTCAACTCGACGGGCTCGCTGACGGAAGCGGCCGATTTCGTGGCCCGCTTTCCCGACAAGCTGGAGCAGGTGCTGGATACGCTCAGCTATTTCGACATGGTCAACTTGGCCGGCCGCATCCGCATTCCGGTGATGGTGTCCGTCGGCCTGAAGGACACGGTGTGCATGCCGGAGACGATTTTCGCCGCCTACAACCGGATTTCGAGCCGCAAGGAAATCCGCGTCTATCCGTTCACGGGCCATGCCGTCGTCCCCGGCCACAATCGTCTGATGCTGGAGTTTATCCGCAAAGAGCTGCGGCTCGAGGAAGGCTGAAGCCGATTTCGCCGACGGCGCCGCAACGCCAAGCTTCGCTGCGCCCGAAGGAGCCGAAGCGTCTTGCCTTAGACTTCTCCGCTCCGGGAGATTACAATGAAAGCAAAAACACCGATTGCCTGGAGGCGGAGGACACCATGACGTTTTGGCTTACGGTTTTATTCGTTGTACTGGCCGTTCTAATGCTCGTTTTCCTTTTTATGAAGACATATCCGGCTTTCGGAGGAACGCCGTCACCGGAACAGAAGCGCAGAATCCGAAATTCCGGGAATTTCTCCGGCGGCAAGTTCAACAATCCCGTCCCCACCTCGATGAAGATGAGCCCGAAGACGATGGCGGGCTTGCTGGTCGAGCAGATCAAAGGAAATCCCGGCCGCAGGCCGGAAAACGAGCTTGCGTCCGAGCCTCTCGACGGGCTTGACGCTCCCGAAGCCGACCCGCTTCAAGTCACCTGGTTCGGCCACTCGGCGTTTATGCTGCGGATTCACGGAAGCACGCTGCTGTTCGACCCGATGCTGGGGAACGCGCCCTCCCCCGTCCCCGCGTTCGGCGGAAAGCGGTACGGCCGGCCGATCGAGATCGACCGGATTCCGGCAGTCGACGCGGTCGTCATTTCGCACGACCACTACGATCACCTGGACTACGGATCGATCAAAAAACTTAAGGACAGGGTCGGCCGATTTTTCGTGCCGCTCGGCGTCGGCGCCCACCTGGAGCGCTGGGGCGTCGAACCGAACAAAATCAAAGAGCACGACTGGTGGGAGGAAACCGAGTTCCAAGGTCTCGTTCTGACCAGCGCGCCCGCCCGTCATTTTTCCGGCAGAGGGCTGACCAACCGCAATTCCACGTTGTGGTGCTCCTGGATCGTCCGCGCTCCGGAAGCCCGCGTGTTTTTCAGCGGCGACAGCGGGTACGGGCCGCATTTTGCGGAAATCGGGGACAAGTACGGGCCGTTCGACCTCACGCTTATGGAATGCGGGCAGTATGACGAGCGCTGGGCGGCCATCCACATGCTGCCGGAGGAGACGGTTCAGGCTCATCTGGATGTAAAGGGCAAGCGAATGATCCCGGTGCATTGGGGGGCGTTCACGCTGGCGATGCACCATTGGACCGATCCGGCCGAACGCGCGGTCAAGGCGGCCAAAGCCCGCGGCGTTGCGATCCTGACGCCCAAAATCGGGCAAACGTTGGCGATCGGCGAATCGGATATTCCGACGGCGGCTTGGTGGCGAACCGCGGGGGCAATGGGGAGAACCGGCGGATAAAGGCCGGAACTTGCGCAATAAAGCAGAGAAACGGAACTGTCGCAGCGGCGGCGGTTCTTTTTTTAGGCAAAATTTAGTTGAAATTCTCCGTGTATCAGATTACTCTGAATTACAGAGTTAACATGAACATGCGAGGAGGAGCGCGAATGCAGCCTGTCATTCAACTTGAACAACTGCGCAAGCAATATGGCCAAACCGTCGCCCTCGACGGCATCACCATGCAGGTGAACAAGGGCGAAATTTTCGGCGTCGTCGGGCCGAACGGAGCGGGCAAGACGACGCTGATCGAGATTTTGGAAGGACTGAGAACGGCCGATGGCGGCGAAGCGCTCGTGCTCGGGAAAGACATCCGCAAGGAAGCGGCGGAAATCAAGCAGCGGATCGGCGTGCTGTTCCAGGCGACGACCCTTCCCGAAAAGGCCAAGGTGAAGGAAGTTCTCCGGCTGTTCGCGTCCTTTTACAAAAACGCCCGCAATCCGGAGGAAATCGCCCGCCTGACGGGGCTTCAGGACAAGGGGAACGCCATGATCAAGTCCCTTTCCGGCGGATGGAAGCAGCGGGTGGCGCTTGCGCTGGCCTTGATCAACGATCCGGAAATTTTGTTTCTCGACGAGCCGAGCATGGGACTGGACCCGAACGCGCGGAAGGAGATGTGGGCGACGATTCGCGAACTGCGGGGAGAAGGCCGCACGATCGTCGTGACGACCCACTACATGGAGGAAGCCGAGCAGCTTTGCGACCGGGTCGCCATCATCAGCAAAGGCCGCCTGGTGGCGCTGGAAACGCCGTCCGGCCTGATCGCGAAGCTCGGGCGGACCCGGCGGATCCGCTGCCGCAACGCCGGAATGGCGACGCGGGAGGAACTGGCGGCGCTGCCTCACGTATTGAGCGTCGAGATGGAAGCGGAGCAGGTCGTGCTTCACTCCGACAATATGGACGTCGCCCTGCAGCATCTGTACCGCCTGGCCGATCGCCAGGGCTGGCTCGTGAGCGGGCTGAAGCTGGAGGATGCCTCGATGAACGAAGTGTTTATGGAAGCGACGCAGAAGGAGGCGACGGCATGAACGCGGCTTTGCGCTTGATCGCATTTGATTTTCGGCTTTATTTTCGGGACTGGATGACGCTGTTCTGGATTTTGATTTACCCTCCGCTTATGCTGCTTATTTTCGGTTCCATGTACGGCGATCAGCCGGGAGTCGTGGCGGGCACCCGGTACATTGAGTCCTACGTCGCGGCCTTGTGCGTCATGAATGTCGTGACAGTGTCGGTCTTTACGCTGAACATCAACATCGTCACCAACCGGGAAAAAGGCAATCTCCGGCGCTACCGCGCCACGCCGCTGCCCGTTTCCGCCATTTTGGCTTCCCATTCGGTGCAGGGATTGTTTCTCGTCCTGGCGGGAACGGCGGAAATCCTGCTGATCGCGAAGCTCGTCTGGGATATTCGAATCGCGTTCGCGGCGCTGGGCGGGTTGCTTGCGGTGCTGCTGCTTGGCTGTCTCGGCTTTTTCAGCCTCGGTTTCGCGTTGTCGGGACTGGCCCGGACGGCCGGTGCGGCCAGCGGCCTGGCGATGATCGTCTTTTTTCCGATGATGTTCCTGTCCGGGGTCGCCATGCCCGTCGCGTTTTTGCCCGAGGCGATGCAGGCGATCGGCAAGGCGCTGCCGATGAAATATCTCGTCGAGATGGGGCAAGGCGTCTGGGCCGGTCAAAGCCTGGGAGAGTTTCCGCTGGGGCTGTCGGTTTTGGCCGGATTTGCCGTGCTGGCGTGGGCGCTTGCTTTTCTATTGTTCCGTTGGGAAAATAGATGAGGGAGTGATTTGCGTTGGCCGATAACCGCGGCAGGCAACCGCCCTCGGCCCAAGGGCCGCAGCAGGCGTTGAAGGATATCGAATTCATCAAGGAACTGATTTCCCGGAACAAGCGAAAAGTCGACGAATCGCCGCCGTACCTGCTCATTTGGGGCACCTATGTCATGATTGGCTTTGTGGGCATGCATTTCGATATGTCCGTGTGGCCGAACTGGTACTGGGCCATCGGCGCGATCGCCGCCAGCGCGCTGACCGCCGTTGCCGGCATCCGGCAAGCAAGGCGTTCGCCTTCGCCGGCATCCGAAGTCGGCGCCTTCGGGTGGATGTTCTGGCTTCCGTTCCTGGCCGTGTTCCTGACGGGCAGCTTCCTGCTTTTTTCGGGAATCGTCCGGGCGGAGCATGCTTCGTTTCTATGGATGTCGCTGGTGGGCGTCGCCTACGTTTCCCTGGGGCCGCTGACCGGCAGGGGGACGGTTGTCCTCGGGTTATGGTTCATCGTTCTGGCGATCGCGACCCGGGCGTTTCTGCTCGACTATCAATTTCTCGTTCTCGGGCTGCTCGGCGGGGGTTCGCTGGTGGCGACGGGGTTCGTCCTGCTGCTCCGGGGGAAGGCTCGATGAGCGACGGCATTCTGGACTCGATCGACGACACGATTCACGCCAAGGCCCGCCTGGGCATTATGAGTCTGCTGGCCGTGCATGGGGAATGCGAGTTTACCTTTCTGCGGGACGAGCTTCGGTTGACCGAAGGCAACCTCGGCAACCACATTCGCGTGCTGGAGGAAGCCGGTTACATCGAAGCCGTCAAAGCGTTTGTCGGGAAGCGTCCCAAGACGACGTGCAAGCCGACCGCGAAGGGCATGGAGATGTTCCATCAATATATCGAAGGCTTGGAGAAAATCGTCCGCATGGCGCAAGCCGCCATCCGGAAGGAAGATTATCCCGGTGCCGAATGAAAACAACCGCCGGACGAGCCTGCGCTCGAGCGGCGGTTGTTCGCGATTAACGGCGTTTACTTGGAGCCGAAAACGCCTTGGAAAACGGAATCCCGAATCGGGTTCCGAGGCGAAGGCTGCTCGCGCTCCTGCATCGGAGCGGGCAGGTTTTCCTTCGGTCCCTGGTAGCCGAGGGCAACGAGCGCTTGCACCGCATAGTCGTCGGGCAGGCCGACGATTTCGCGGGCTTTGTCGAAGTCGATGCCGGTCATCGCGTGCGTGGCGAGCCCTTGGCGGGTCGCTTCGAGCGACAGATAGCCCCAAGCGGCGCCCGTATCGAAGGAATGGGAGCCGATGTCGCCTTTTTCCCACGTTTTTTGGGAGACGATCAAGATCAGCACCGGCGCTTTCAAGCACCAGGCCTGATTGAACTCGCCGATGAACGGAGCGAAGCGCTCGCGGTCTTCCTTCGTTTTGGCGACGATGAATTTCCACGGTTGAAGATTGAAGGCCGACGGCGCCCAGCGCGCCGCTTCCAGCACGGTGAACAGCGTTTCTTCCGGAACGTCCTTCTCGGCAAACGAGCGGGGAGACCACCGATTCAAATAAATCGGGTCGACGGGATAATCGGCTTTTCGAAACGGGGCGACTTGCGGCGAAAGACTGCTCATGATGTTCCTCCTTGGGTTTTGGTAAAATATAGGCTGGTAACCATGCTCGTTCGTATTATACCGCCATTTCACTAACATTTCTATAGCAGCTATACAATGTAAGCGGTTGCCGCGGGCCGGTTCCTTTTTTTGTTGGCTCCGTTAAAATAACCGAATCGCGGCGGCCGTAAACGCGGCGATTGCCGAAGAGCAGGTCGACCCGACCGCCGTCATGCAGCGAAGCACTGTACGCGAGTTGTTGAACGTGCCAAAGCTCCGATTATCCTTGAATAGGTTAACCCGAGAAAAGCTATGGCTTGAGGTTGACAAGTTCATCAAAATAAAGTATCTTAAAATCAAGATAAAAAACGAATCCCGAAGGGGAAAGAAGGAAACGCTATGACAGATACGCGCGACGACTCCCTGGATCTTTACATTGCTCTTTCCAGGTCCAGTCAATGGGTGAACGCTCATGCCGACCGCGACATCAAGCGTTACGGATTGAATCGCACCGAGTTCGGCGTGCTGGAGCTTCTGTATCATAAGGGCCCCCAGCCGATCCAACAGATCGGGGGCAAGGTGCTGATGAGCAGCGGCAACATCACGTACGTCGTCGACAAGCTGCAGGACAAAGGCTTCGTCGTCCGCAAAGCTTCGACCGAAGACCGGCGTCTCATTTACGCCGAGGCGACCGATAAGGGCAAAGCCTTTATCGAAGAGGTGTTCCCGAAGCATGCGGAGGTGATCCATGCGGCGGTCGGAGGGCTTTCGGCCGAGGAGAAGCGAATCGCCAGCGCGCTGCTGAAGAAGCTCGGAAAGTATGCGCAGGAAGGCTATAAGTAGCCGAACGCGAAGGGCGAAGGCCCGCGTTTAGCTCCCATCAGATACTCGCTGCTCAACTCGCGGCATGAAGAAGCCTTAGGCAGAAGCAACCGTGAAATGGAAGAAGCCTTAGGCAGAGCAACCGGTGAAATGGAAGAAGCCTACGCCGAGCAACTCGTGAAATGGAAGGAGTCTTCGCAGAGCAACCGGTGAAATGGAAGAAGCTCACGCCGAGCAACTCGTGAAATGGAAGAAGCCTTCGCAGAGCAACTCGCGAAATCGAAAAACCTTCGCCTCAGCTTATGGTGAATTTAGCTGGCCAGGACCGTCCGCAAGGACGAATTCCTTTGACAATAAATCTTAAATTAAAGAAACTTAAATTTTATGGAGGGGATGGAGATTATGACCTTGCGTACGGCAGGCATTCATCACATTACGGCTTTCGTTAGAGACGCGCAGAAGACCGTCGATTTTTATGCAGGAGTACTCGGACTTCGGCTGGTCAAAAAGACGATCAATTTCGATGCCCCTGAAGTCTATCACCTGTACTTGGGCAATGAAGCGGGGAGCCCGGGAACGATCATCACGTTTTTTCCGTGGCCGCATTCGCGCCGCGGACGCATCGGGGCGGGGCAGGTCGGCGTCACGACTTACGCCGTCCCCGCGGACGCGCTCCCGTTCTGGAGGGAACGGCTTGCCCGCTTTCAAATCGCGGTCGAGGAGCGCGAAAGATTTTCGGAAACGTATCTCCGTTTCCGCGACCCGGACGGCATGGAGCTTGAAATCGTCGCCCGGGAAGAAGGGCCCGCGAGCCGGTGGTCGTTCGGCGGCGTTCCAGCGGAGATGGCGGTTAAGGGATTCGGAGGCGCCGTCTTGTACAGCGCCGCTCCGGATCATACCGGGCAGGTGCTGGAGAAGGTCATGGGCCTCGAGCCGGCCGGACGCGAGGGCAGCATCGTTCGCTACCGCTCCTTCGGCGATGTGGGCAACGTGATCGACATCGACACCGCGCAGACGAGTCCCGGTCAAGGCGGAGCGGGAACGGTCCATCATATCGCCTGGAGAGCGAAGGACGACGAGGAGCAGCTGGCGTTTCGGAGCCTGGTCCAACAGGTCGGCTTTCAGCCGACGCCCGTGACCGACCGGCAATATTTCAACGCCGTTTATTTCCGGGAGCTTGGCGGAATTTTGTTCGAAATCGCCACCGATCCGCCGGGTTTCGCCAACGACGAAGAACCCGATCGGCTCGGCGAAAAGCTGATGCTGCCGGAATGGTACGAACCCCATCGCGGGCAAATCATCCAAGGCCTGCCGCCGTTTGAGCTGCGGGTTCTGAAGGAGGACCGGCCATGAAGCATATTTTCCAGCAGGGAACCGATCCGAACGCCCCGGTGCTGGTGCTCTTTCACGGGACGGGAGGGACGGAACGGGATTTGCTTCCGCTGGCGGAGCGGATTTCCCCGAACGCCTCGGTGCTGTCCGTACGAGGCAACGTGCTGGAAAACGGGATGCCGCGGTTTTTCCGCCGGCTGGCCGAAGGCGTGTTCGACGAGGAGGATTTGATCTGCCGGACGAAGGAACTGAACGGTTTCCTGAACCAGGCGTCCGCCGAATATCGATTCGATCGCGGCAATCTCGTCGCCATCGGCTATTCCAACGGGGCGAACATTGCCGCGAGCCTGCTGTTCCACTATGCGGACGCTCTGCGCGGGGCGATTCTTCATCATCCGATGGTCCCGCTGCGCAACTTGAAGCTCCCGGACTTGTCGGGGACGAGCTGCTTTATCGGCGCCGGGCGTCGGGATCCGATCTGCGCGGCCAGCGAGACGGAGGAGCTCGCCGGCCTGCTGCAAGGGGCGGGAGCGGCCGTGTCCGTCCACTGGGAGGAAGGCGGGCACCAGCTTACCGGAACGGAGGTAGCCGCCGCTGCCGACTGGTTCGCCGCGACCTACGGTTGATTTCGGAAAAGCCCCTTCGGTACGCGACTCGCGTTTGCCGGAGGGGCTTTTAGCGCTGGTAGGTAGTTGGCGGCATTGACGAGTACGGGTGGGCACTCTCAGGTACCGGCCGGTAAATGGGGGCACTTGCCGGGCGTTAGACAACGAACGGCGGACCTGGCGGGTACTGGGGAGAATTAGTGGACGAGCGGCGGACATTAACTGGAATTGGGGGCATTAGAGGACAAACGGGATGCTGGCGAGTACTGGCGGGAATTAGCAAACGAACGGCAGACTCTGGTGGTTACTGGGGGGACGTTAGCGGACGAACGGTGGACATTGGCGGTATTTTCGGGTGCTGGGGTGCACTGGAAGGAGCCATTCAAACAGGGGAAACGAGTGGTAGGCAAACTCATGTTGGATTTTATCCAATGGGCGAAGCGGGAAACGGGGAGATCTTGTTCTACAGTGGATTTTATCCAACGAACAAGGGGAATTTCAGTCGAAATCACCGAAAAGGCTTCTTCTGATTGGACAAAATCCAACCAAGCCGGGGAATTTCACGAAAAGGCCGGTTTTGATTGGACAAAATCCAACGAAGCCCAAGTCGAGCAAAAAAAGTCGAGCCCGCAGAGAAAGACATTCCCGCCCACACGGGAAGTCGGCTCGGCCACCCCCGTAGGTCCATTTGAGTCGTGGCGACCCAACTCGATCCGCCATCCGCAACGCTCCCGACGCACAAGAGTAAATTTTACTCATCCAAGCCCCCCCACACGCACGATGCTGCTCCATTTGAGTCGTGGCGACCCAATTCGACCCGCCATCCGCAACGCTCCCGACGCACAAGAGTAAATTTTACTCATCCAAGCCCCCCACACGCACGATGCCGCTCCGGTTGAGTCGAATCCCCGATTTCATGGATACGTCAACAAGGGGGGGATCGCCGAACCGATCGGAGCCGACCGGCAAATGAAAACACAAAAAAGCCCGGCATCCTCCGATTGCGGATGCCGGGCCGTTGCGCGTCGGGTGAGACGCGCCCGTCGGCTTACTCGGCCTGCTGCTCGAACAGGCGGGCGATTTCGACGATAACGTTCACAGCCTGGACCATCGTGTCCACGGAGACGTACTCGTAGCGCCCGTGGTAATTTTCCCCGCCGGTAAAAAGATTGGGCGTCGGCAATCCCATGTAGGACAGCTGGGACCCGTCCGTGCCGCCGCGAATCGGCTTGACGACCGGCTCGATGCCCAAATTCACCATCGCCTGGTAGGCGATGTCGACGATGTGCCGTGCCGGCTCGATTTTTTCCCGCATGTTGTAGTACTGGTCCTTCAGCGAGAGCTCGATTCGTTCCGCGCCGTACTTGTCCCGCAGCTCGCCGACCAGGCCGGATATGTACGCCTTGCGGAATTCGAAGCGCTCCCGGTCGAAATCGCGGATAATGTAGCGGAGCACGGTCTGCTCCACGTCCCCCTGGAACGAGATGAGGTGGTAAAACCCCTCGTAGCCTTCCGTCCTCTCCGGAGCTTCGTCCGCCGGCAGCCGCCCGTGCAGCTCCATCGCCATCTTGGCGGAGTGGATCATTTTATTTTTCGCCGTTCCGGGGTGGACGTTTTTCCCTTTGAACGTGATGGTGGCCGCGGCGGCGTTAAAGCTTTCGTATTGCAGCTCGCCGAGTGGGCCGCCGTCCATCGTGTACGCGCAATCCGCGCCGAACGCGGCGACGTCGAACCGGTGCGGGCCGCGCCCGATTTCCTCATCCGGAGTGAAGGCGACCCGGATTTTGCCGTGCTTGATCTCGGGATGCTTCAGCAAATAGTCCATCGCCGTCATAATCTCGGCAACGCCGGCCTTGTCGTCGGCTCCGAGCAGCGTCGTCCCGTCGGTCGTGATCAGCGTGTGCCCCGCGAGACCGGCCAGCTCCGGAAAGTCCCGCGGCGACAGCACGATCTGCCGCGCCTCGTTCAGGACGATGTCCTTGCCGTCGTAGTTTTCGACGATTTGCGGCTTGACGCCCGCCCCGGTAAAATCCGTCGCCGTGTCGACATGCGCGAGAAAGCCGACGACCGGGCCCTCTTTGTCCGTGTTTGCGGGCAGCGTGGCCATCAGATACCCGTTATCGTCGACGGTCACTTCCTGCATGCCGATGGCCTCCAGCTCCTCGGCCAGCATGCGGATCAACGTCCACTGCCCCGGGGTGGAAGGACACGTGTCGCTGCTATCGTCCGACTGCGTGTCGACTTGCGCGTAGGTCGTCAATCTGCGGATCAGGTCGTTTTTCAAGACGGGTGTCTCTCCTTCCGAATCGCTTTTATTTTCCATTGTAAACCGTTCCCATCGAGAAAACAAAAAAAGCTCCCCGTACGGGACAGGGAGAAATTCGCCGGTTAAGGCGCCGGAGTTCCGGGGTACTTGACGACAGGCCATTTCTCTTTGCGCAGCGAATCGAGCAGTTCCTCGCCCGCGTTCAAATTCGTCCGCACGAGCTCGCGCGGGGTCAGCGCCATCCACTGATTGAGCGAGACGTCGGCGAACCGGTCGCTTTTGAACATTTCCAGAAACCACAGGCTCGTATCCCCGGTATTCTGGATGTAATGTCCGTACGCAAAAGGCACGTAGCCGACGTCGCCCGCCCGAAAATCGAACGTTCTCGCCGTTCCCTGCGCCGCGAACGCGGTCATGCGTCCCTCTCCGGTCAAATAATACTGCCACTCGTCGTTGTTCGGGTGCCAGTGCATCTCCCGCATGCCGCCGGGCTTGATCTCGACCAGGGCGGCGGCGACCGTCTTCGAGACGGGAAAATTGGTCGAGTCGACGATGCGCACCGTCCCGCCCGGCGTGACGATCGGCTCCTGGGCGAGGAGCCGGTGCGTGAAGCTGAGGGGCACCGCCCCCTGGGGATCGGGAACCTGCTGGCTCGCGAGCGGTCCCGGCACTTCCGCCTGGTAAATGTACACCTGGTCGTCGGGCATGCCGTCAAACGCGCTTTCCGGCACGCCGAAATTGGCCGAAAGCACGTCCTTCGGCGTATGGGCGAACCAATCCGAGATGGAAAAGGTGTCGATATCCGAGAAGCTGCCGTCGTCGAACACGAGCAAAAACTCGGCGCCGTCTTCAAGACCCTGAATCGAGTGGGGAATGCCGGGCGGAAAATACCACAGATCGCCCGGGCCGACGTCCGCGATAAAATTACGGCCATTCTGATCGACGGCGGTGACCCTGACGCGGCCCAGCAGCATGTAGGCCCATTCGGCCTGTTTATGCCAGTGCAGCTCCCGGACGCCGCCGGGCGTCAGCCGCATGTTGACGCCCGACAGCGTCGTGGCGACAGGCAAATCCCGAACGGTCACCTCGCGCGACCAGCCGCCGCGATTGAGCTGCATATGGGCATTGGAAAAGGAAAAGCGCAAATTCGGCACGATGCCGGCATCGGTCGCGGGCGGTACGAGCAGGTCGGGATTCTGGATATCCAGCATGACGTTCCGGGGTCCCGGGTCGGTTGCCCCGGCCCCGTCCGGGCGAATGGGCTGCGGGACGGAAAACCGGCTGTCCGGGGTGTCGGCGGTTCTGTCCAAAGCTTCACGCTCCTTGTCGTTGCGCGGATCGTTACGATTCGAGGTCTCCTTAAAAATATGATCGCGGACTAAGGCGTATGCCGCCGGATGCAGAAAATGACGGGAAGCCCGGGGAAACGGACGGGTGGGAAGGCAGCGCAAATTTTCAAACGACGAACGGGCACAAGAAAATAGGCGAAAGAAGCAGATTCGATCTGATAAGCCGGGCCGGATGACCGAAAACGATAAAAAATGATGAAATAATAATATTCTGAATATTTGAACAATATATCGTTTTCAAGTAAGCTGTAGTCATCAAAAGGAAAGGGGATAGTCCAATGGGTTAGGAAAGCGAAGCTACCCGAGACGGATGTTGAAAGCGGCCCGCCGAGCATGGAACAGGTGGCGGCACCGGGTAGCGGGAATCCGAAGCTGACGCGGGACGGTCTCATTTTCGGCAAAACGACTAAGGTTAAGAAGCGCGGCAAGTACGTACGGCCTCATTAACCAAGATAGGAGCGTAACGAACAATTGAATAGCAAGGATTCGGCAAGGTAGGGCATTCGGTTATCAGCGGTTAACCGGATGTCCTATTATTTTTGGCGTTTGCCGGGAATCGCCGCTTGACATGAAACCTACGGGTGTCATAAAATCAAAAGCGAAACCAAAAGGTTTCGTTTTATTGATAGATGAGGAGGCGCTTGGATGGACAAGTCGGAAAACAATCCTAACATTCCCGATATTCGCAAAACGCTGGTGCTGAACGCGCCGATCGAAAAAGTATGGGAAGCCGTCGCCACGGCGGACGGCATCGCCGCATGGTTCATGCCGAGCGATTTCAAGCCCGAGCTGGGCTATGAGTTTACGCTTCACGCCGGACCGTTCGGCGATTCCCCCTGTAAAGTAACCGAACTGGAGCCCCCGGCCCTTCTTGCTTTCACATGGGGGAAGGATTGGACGCTTCGCTTCGAGTTGAAGGAACGGGACGGAAAGACGGAGTTCACGCTCATTCATTCCGGATGGGACGCGGAGCAGGTCACGGAGTTCAACGAATCCCACCGCGTCGTTCGCGACCGGATGGACAACGGGTGGAGCGGGATCGTCGAGAAGCTTCGCGCGCACGTCGGAGGCTGAGATGCCGGCTTCCGCTGCGGGAAAGCACGACGTGTTTCAGGCGATCGCCGATCCTACCCGCCGCAGCATGCTTTCGCTGCTCGCGGATCGGGAATTGCCGGTGACGGCGATATCCGGTCATTATCCGATGAGCCGGACCGCCGTTTCCAAGCATTTGCGGGTTTTGGCCGACGCGGGACTCGTCAAGGAACGCAAGGTCGGCCGGGAAACCCGCTACCGGCTGGAGCCCGACCCGCTGCTCGAATTGAAGCGCTGGCTGTCGTACTTCGAGCTGTATTGGGACAACAAGCTGTCCGCGCTCAAGCGGATGGTCGAAACGGACGGGGAGGAACAACCCGCGGGGCGCGAAGCCTCGGAATAGCCGTTCCAACCGGCACGCGCCGCTCCGATTTCCGGGAGCGGCGCGTTACCGTTCGTTTTGGCGGCGGCCGGCGAGTTTTGCTAAAATGGGACCAAGAGGCGCGGACAAGCCGCCCCGAAAAACGGCAACCGAGCAGAGGAGAGACGGAAGGTGCCGCAATCCCCCGAATTTACGCGCCAGATCGCGCACATCTGTCTTCTGGCCGGAAAAATCATGCTGCAGAACGGAGCCGAAACGTATCGGGTCGAGGATACGATGACCCGAATCGCGCGTTCTTTCGGCTTGCCCGGCTCGCACAGCTTCGTGACCCCGACCGGGATTATTTTTACGATCGAAGGAACGAGGGCGGAGGGAGCCGATTCGTTTACGAGCTTGAGCCGGATTACGAGCCGTTCGACCGACTTGCGCAAAGTGATGAAGGTCAACGCGATTTCCCGGCAAATCGGAGAAGGCGGGCTGTCCGCCCCCGAAGCGTACCGGCTGCTCCGGGAGACGGAAATTTCCGCCGAGGGCTATTCGCTCCGGCTCAAGACGGCGGCCGCGGCGCTGGCCAGCGGCTGTTTCCTCATCATGTTTCACGGGGGCTGGTCCGATTTCGTTCCCGCGATGGCTGCCGGGGGCGGGGGGTATTTGACGCTCCAGCTCGCGGCCAAACGGATTCCGGTCCGGTTGTTCGGGGAATTTGCGGCGTCGTTCATCCTTGGATGCCTGGCCTGGCTGTTCGTGGCGATCGGCTGGGGACGCGAGCTGGACGCCATCGTCATCGGGTCGGTCATGCCGCTCGTGCCGGGCGTTCTCATCACGAACGCGGTCCGGGACCTGATGGCCGGCCACTTCGTTTCCGGATTGTCCAAAGGAGCGGAAGCGTTATTCACCGCGCTCGCGATCGGAGCCGGAATCGCGATCGTGCTGTCCTTAAGGGGCATGGGAGCATGATGACGGCGCTCGTGCAGCTTTTGACGAGCTTTGTCGCTTCCGCCGCCTTTGCGCTGCTCTTTAACGTGCCGCAAAATCATCTGGCGCTGGCCGGGGCGACGGGCATGCTGGGCTGGATGGGGTATTACGGCCTCCTTCGGGCGGATGCCGATCCGGTGATCGCGACATGGCTGGCCGCGTTTGTCGTTTCTTTCGTCAGCCGATGGTTCGCCAAACGCTTCAAGGCTCCGATTACCGTCTACAATGTGTCGGGCATCGTGCCGCTCGTGCCGGGCGGCGCCGCCTACGCTGCGATGCGCAACGTGGTGCTCGATCGGTACGACGAGGCGGTCCAGCAGGCGTTTCAGGCGTTCACGCTGTCGGGAGCGATCGCGTTCGGCCTCGTGCTGTCCGAAGTGATCCATTTGACCCTCCGCAGGTCCGGTTCCAAATCCGGCCTCTAGCGAAGCCCCGACTTCGGTCCGATTGATTTTCAACGATTTTCTCTGTATGATGAAACCGCTGGAAAACGGACTTCCTAATTATAGAGAAAAAGGTGTGAAGCGGTTGGATTGGTTGGAGTTAGTGAAATCGGTGATCCTCGGCGCCGTGGAAGGCTTGACGGAATTCGCGCCGGTATCGTCCACCGGCCATATGGTCATCGTCGACGACATGTGGCTGCATTCGGAGGAATTTTTGACCAAGCCCGTAGCGAACACCTTCAAGATCGTCATCCAATTGGGCTCGATTCTCGCCGTCCTGTTCGCGTTCAAAGACCGGTTTTTGGATTTGCTCGGATTGAAAAAGCTGGACCAAAAGGCCGGCAGCAACGGAGGCAAGCGGCTGAACCTCCTTCAGGTTCTCGTCGGCCTGCTCCCGGCGGCCGTGCTCGGGCTGGCGTTCGAGGACTACATCGACGAATATCTGTTTTCGACCGAGACGGTGCTGGTCGGCCTGGTCGCGGGGGCGCTGCTCATGCTGGCCGCCGACCGGTTCGCGCCGAAGCGGATCAAGACCGAAACGGTCGATCAGATTACGTACAAGCAGGCGCTGCTGGTCGGCCTGTTCCAGTGCATCTCGCTCTGGCCGGGCTTTTCCCGGTCGGGATCGACCATCTCCGGCGGCGTGCTGCTCGGCATGAGCCACAAGACGGCGGCCGACTTTACGTTCATTATGGCCGTGCCGATCATGGCCGGGGCCAGCTTTTTGTCGCTTCTGAAAAACTGGGAGTATTTCACGGCGGAGTATTTGCCCTTTTTCATCGTCGGCTTCATAAGCGCGTTCGTGTTCGCTTTGGTGTCGATCAAGTTTTTCCTGAAGCTGATCGACCGGATCAAGCTCGGGCCGTTCGCGATTTACCGCCTCGTGCTTGCAGCTGTTTTAGCCATCATTCTATATCTGTAAAAAGAAAGGGGCGCATCCTCGCGGGATGCGCCCCTTCGGCTTGATCCAGACGGTCAACCGGCCGCTTCCTCCGTTTCGGCGGCGGGGCGTTCGTCCGCCGTCCGCGGATCGCGCACGATTTTGACTTCTTGGAACGTGATTTTATTTTCCAAAATGTAGTCCGGAATTTCGCGATGCTTGTGCGATTCCTTGAACGCGCTGCTTTTGGTCCACGCTTGAAAATCCTCTTTTTGCCGCCAGCGCGTCACGACGCTGACTTCCTCGTAATCTTTCGTGTTTTCCGTCAGCAGCACCTCGAGGCCGAGAAAGCCTTCCATGAATTCGACTTTGCCGACTTTGTCGAAACGCTCGATCAGCTTGTGGGCGTTGCCCTTGGAAATTTTCGACGTGTTCGTAACGATGACCATCGTAGTGTCCTCCTTGGCCTTTTTGACCGGTATGATAATGGGATAATCCTCTTCAAACCTGACTTTGGCTTCGATATCGTAAACGTACCGCAAAAAACGGGGCGTGATGACGGCGCGCGGGGCGCCTTCCGCCACGACGAGTCCGTGCTTCAACGCGACGAGATGATGGCTGTAGGCCGCCGCCTGCTGCAGATCGTGAAGCACCATGACGATCGTCATGCCCCATTCGCGGTTCAGCTTCCGGAGCATCTCCATGACGTCGAGCTGATGGGACATGTCCAGGAAGGTGGTCGGTTCGTCGAGCAGCAGAATGCCCGTTTTCTGGGCGAGCGCCATCGCGATCCGGACCTTTTGCTGCTCGCCTCCGGACAGCGTATGGAACGGACGGTCTTCGTGCTTCCCGGTATCCGTCGCGGCAAGCGCCCAATCGATCGCTTCCCGGTCCTCCGCCGACAACCGGCTTTCCAGGAAACGCTTGTGCGGCGAACGGCCGTAAGCGACGATTTCCCGCACCGTCAAATCGGGGAACATCCCTTTGGACTGGGGCAGCATCGTCAGCACGCGGGCGAAATCCGTCGCCCTGTACGACCCGGCGGGCAAGCCGCCGACCCGGATTTCGCCGCCGTCCGCCGTGGCGAGCCGGGAAATCATTTTAAGCAGGGTGGATTTTCCGGAGCCGTTGGGGCCGACGATCGCCGTGATTTGCCCTTCCGGAAACGACAGCGTCACGTCATCCAATTGAAAATGGCCGATATCCAGCCGCAGATGTTCCGTTTCGATCGCGGTCATGCGAGCCGACTCCTCCTTCGAAGCAAAATCAAAAAGAACGGCGCGCCCAGACAGGCGAGCAGAATGCCGACCGGCAGCTCGATCGGGTCGAACCATGTGCGCGCCGCCGTGTCCGCGAGCACGACGAGCGCCGCCCCGCCCGCAATGGAGCAGGGGAGCAACAACTTGTAGTCCTCCCCGATCAGCAGCCGCATCGCATGGGGGACGACGAGCCCGACGAAGCCGACGAGCCCCGCGACGCTGACCGCGGCCCCCGCGAGCAGGGAAGCGAGCAGGATGAGCAGCATCCGCTGCAGCTCGACCTTCTGGCCGAGCAGCTTGGCGGAATCGTCGCCCAGCATGAGCAGGTTGGCCGGCTTGACGGCCAGCGCCGTCAGCAGCAGGCCGACGACGGCGTACGGCGCCATGAATTCGAGGTGGTGCCAGCTCCGCCCGTTCAAGCCGCCGGCCAGCCACGGGAGCACGGCCTGCACCCGGTCGCTGTAGACGACCATGAGCCCGTTCGTCACGGCCCCGAGCAAAGCGTTGACGGCAACGCCCGCGAGCACGATTTTGACCGGGGAGGCTCCCTTGTCCCAGGAAAGCAAATAAATGGCGACGGAGCTCGCGAACGCGCCGGCGAACGCGGCCGCCGGAAGCAGGAAGCTCGCCTGCGGCCAGACGACCATCGTCAGAATCGCCGCGACCCCGCCGCCGGCGGAAACGCCGATGACGCCGGGATCGGCCAGCGGGTTGCGCATGACGCCCTGCAGCAGCGCGCCCGCCGCGGCCAGGCAGGCGCCGACCAGCAGGCCGATGAGCACCCGCGGCAGCCGAAGGTCCAGCAAAATTTGCCGGTACAGCGGGTCTCCCTCGGACACGAGCGCCAGCCAAATGTCCCGCGGCGATATCGGCACCGAACCGTAGCCCAGTCCGCAGAGGACGGACAGCAGCAGGACGATCGGCGCCAGCCACAGAAAAAGCCTGCGCTTATCGCGTAACGTGAGCTTTCTCATTCCGCGGGGCCACCGCCTGCCTCGAACAAACCGCGGAGCAAATCGATCGCTTCCGTCACTCTCGTTCCCGGATTCGTGCCGAACAGCTCGGAGGGCAGGACGTCCACCCGGCCGTTGCGCACCGCGTCGATGCCGTTCCAGGCGGCGTTTTTCTCCATTTCGCTCACGAAGCCGTCGCGCACCGCCTCCGGATCGCCGTGCGTCATGATCAAAATATACTGCGGATCCGCCAGCATGATGCGTTCGACGTTCAGCTGCGCGTACTGCGGGAAATTTTGCAGGGCGGGATAGTCGGCCGCGATATTGGTTCCGCCCGCCAGCTCCAAAATGCTGCCCCCGAGCGAATTCGGCAGCGCGGCCATATTCGTCCCGGGCGCCCCGTACACGAGGAGGACGCGGGGCCCGGATTTGCCCGCGGCCGACCGGACTTCGGCCAGCTTGGCGTCGATGCCCGCGATCAGCTCCTCCGCCTTCTCCTCTTTTCGAAGCAGCTGCCCGAGCAGGCCGATCTGCTTCTTAATGTCGTCGACCGAGTTCGCTTCCGTCAGCACGACTTTGGCTCCGATGCCCTCGAGCGCGGGAACGTCCTTCGCGTTCATGGACGCGCTGCCGAGCACGACGTCGGGCCTGGCGAGCGTAATTTTCTCCAGATCGACTTCGTGCGTGGAGCCGACCTGCTCGACGTCGGCCGCCTCGGGCACGGGAAGGGGACCGGAGGAGGTCGGCCTGCCGACCAGCGTGCCGCCGAGCGCGTAGACGATGTCCATATCCCCGTTGCTCAGCGCGACGATGTTTTTCGGGACTTCGGAGAAGACGACCGTCCGGTCCGCGAAGTCGCGAACGCTGATTCGGGCCGCTTCCCCGGAGGCGCCGCCGGAGCCCGCCGCTCCGCCCGTCGCGCATCCCGCCAAGGCGATCGACAGGAGGGACAGTCCGGCGATTTTGCAAAGGTTCATTTCCTGTTTCCTCGACTTTGCTGAGATTTATTCTCAATGATAATGAGAATCGTTCTTGATGTCAATATCTTCTAGTGGTATACTCGAGTCGTTATGATCGAGCCGAGGTGATGGGATGAAGTAAGGGAAAGCCGGGTTTTACGCGGGCTGCGGGCGATTTGCCTGGCAGGGCGGAGGGAGAGGAGAGCAGGTTTTTCTCTTTTTTTGTCGTTAATTGAGAATGATAATCATTTAAAAAATGATTATTCGATGGGAGGTTGTTCGTTTTCGCATGAGAAAAAGGAACCGAATTTCCGCCGCATGGCTGCCGCTTGCGTGCCTCATGGCGCTGCTTGCTTGGCCGTCTGCGGCCCAGGCTGCCGTAGACATGGCGGATGGCGAGTACACGATCGATTATGTCATCAAGAAGGCGGATGACGACTCGGTATCGATCGCCAACGACTATTTTGAAAAGCCTGCCGGACTCACCGTGAAAAACGGGGAGGCGACGGTCGACATCCGGATGAATCACAGCGCATGGATTACGGAATTCCAGGTGCCGAGCGGCGGTTCCTACATAGACGCCCCGGTCGTGGCCAGCGACAAGGCCGCCGACACGCGCACCGTTCGCTTCGGCGTGGATGGACTGTCCGCCCCGCTGGCGGTGAAGATGCACGTGACGGTCGAATCGATCGATTACGATCACGATTATACGGTGCGGTTCGTGTTCGACACGGCCAGCGCCAAGCTGGTCAAGGCGGCGGAGGCGCCTGCCGGAGCGGCGGAGGAACCGCCGGAGGCGGAGACGCCGTCCGCCGGGCCCGCCGAGACGCCGAAAGCCGAGGCGCCGTCCGCGGCCCCGGGAGCTTCGGCGTCCGCGCCGCCGGCCGGAACGTCGGGCGGCGCGAGCGCCTCCGCGGGCGGAGCTGCGCCGGGCGCGCAGGGCGGGGCCTGGTTCTGATACACAGACGACGCCGTCGACGATCATACGCGCGTGTCTATCATTTGAATGCACTTAATCCAACATAAGATGTACTTGTAAAGAACCTCTTCACCATCATTCTTCCCTTTCTCTATTCTCCGCGCAGAGATTCCCCCCGGGAGAGCAGGGGGGGGAGTGTCGGGGGGGGGGGGGGGGGGCGGGAGGCGGCGGGGGGGGGGGGGGGGGGGGGGCGGCCGCCGCAAGCGGGACGCCGGACGCGAGTCCGGCGGCGTCCGGGGCGGCCGCCAGCCCGGCGGGATCCGGGGCGTCCGCGGCCGAGACGGCGGCGCCGAGCGCGTCCGCCGGCGCCGCGCCTGGCGGCAACGACGCATCCGCGGGCGCTGCCGCTCCATCGGCTTCCGCAGCCGGAGAGGCTGCGGAGAGCGAGCCTTCCGCCGCCCCGGAAGCGGCGGCGGAGGACGCTGCGGCAAGCGCGTCCGCGCAGCCGCAGGAAGGCTTTCTCGCCTCCCCCGCGGAGGAGGAGGCGGATTCGGCAGGCCCCGGAGCGGGCGCGATCGCGCTGCTCGTCGGCCTGCTGGCGACCGCCGCGGCGGCGACGGTTTTTCTGCTGCGCCGAGCGAAGCTTCGCAACCGCGCCGCGGCCGACGCGGCGTCGGAACATACGACTTGACCACGAAAAGGAGATGCGATGTTGAACAGATCTTATTTTAAAGTTATCGCGTTATTGTCGGCCGTCTTTACGCTTTTTGCCGGATTGAACTTCGTTCCGGGCAAAGCTTCCGCCGCAACCGGCGAATCCGCCTCGTCCGCGGTGTATCGGGACGGCACGTACTTGATCGATTACACGGTTTACAAGGTCGAGGACGGCCAAGGCACGGATTCGGCATCCGTAATGGACGGCTACATGGACAAGGCCGCCAAAGCCAAGGTCGAAATCGCCAACGGCGAGACCTGGGTCACGGTCGTACTGACGCAAGCCCACTGGTGGGTGACGCTGGAAGTCGACAACGGCGACCCCAAGGGAGCGGAGGATTACAAATACCCGAAGGTGACGACGGTAAGCGAGGACACGGCGGCCGACAAAAGGACGGTCAAATTTAAGGTCGCCGATCTGGGAGCAAGATCGAAATCCTATGTCCATATAGACGCTACGGATACGATTCCGGGCTATAACAACAAGTACGACATCGAATTCGGTTTCGACACGGCGTCGATTCCGCTCGCGGGGTCCGAAGAGCCGGAACAGCCGGGGGAACCGCAGCAACCGGAACAACCGCAGCAACCGGAACAGCCGGAACAGCCGGAACAACCGGAACAACCGGGTCAACCTGGCGAAGAGCAACCGGAGCAGCCTGCGGAAGAGCCGACGCTTGCGGACGGCAATTATACGATCGATTTTACGGTATTGAAAGCGGAAGAAGACGCGCCATCCACGATGGAGAGGTACTTCCTGGCGCCCAAGCTGCTTACGGTCAAGGACGGCAAGAAGCGGATCGCGATGACGGTGGCGGACAGCTCGGTCGTCAAGGAATTCAAAGTGGCCGCGGACGGCGAAAACTACGCGGAAGCGACGACGCTGAGCGCGGACGAGCACGCCGATACCCGCATCGTCCAGTTCGAAGTCGCGCAGTTGAAAGACATTTTGAAGGCGAAAGTCCATGTCGTGACGTCCTACCTCAACAACGGGGTCCCTACTCCTTACGAAGCGACGTACGACATCCGCTTCGCGTTCGACACCGGCAGCATCAAGCAAGGCCTGGCGAACGGCAAATACAACGTCTCGCTGACGTTGCCGGACAACGCGAAGGAGCATGTCGACGACACGCTCGGCCTGACGGTGGAAGACGCGAAAGGTACGGTAACGTTCAACGTGGCGGAAGGGGCGACCGTTACCAAGCTGCAAAAAACGGGCGTAAGCAGCTTCGTCTATCCGAAGGCGTCCGAAGTCGCGGCGCTTGCATTGACGGCGGCGAAGGCGGTACAGTTCGAGCTTTACGATCTGAGCGCGACGTATACCGCGTTTGTGAAGGTTGACGGGGACGAGACGGAGCGCACGTTCGAATTCGCGCTGGGCGGCGCGGCTCCGGCCGAAGAGGACGGGACCGGCGGCAATGGCGGCGGAACCGGAGGTTACCTGCTGTCCGACGGCAATTATACGATGGATTTTACCGTTTTGAAAAAAGGGACGACGGAAACGTCGGTCATGAACGGCTATGTGGTCACGACCGCCAAGCTGAGAGTCGAAAACAAAGTGAACTACGTAGCGGTTACGCTGAAGCAAAGCAAGGAAATTACCGGGTTCACGGTCAACGGCGTCACGCCGAATACGATCGAATCGAGCAGCGCCGAAAACACGCGCACGGTCGAATTCGAAGTCGCGGATTTGACGGCGATCATCCCGGCATGGGTGAAAATCGATTGGCCGGAATACAACTACCACCACGAATACGACATCGATCTGAAGTTCGGCGCGCCGCGGCTCGTGCCGGTGAAGATCGAAGCCGGACCGGGAGAGGAAGAGACGGAAGAAACCGGCGGCGAAAACGCGGGCTCCGGCACCGAAACCGGCGGCTCCGCGGGCGAGACGGTCCGATTGAGCGATATTCAGTACCATTGGGCAAAAGGCACGATCGAGGAAGCGGTGAAGCTCGGCTTCGTAACCGGCTTTACGGACGGCACGTTCCGTCCGGACGCGCAAGTAAGCCGCGCCGAATTCACGGCGCTGATCGCCCGCGCGCTGAAGCTGGCGAGCGCCGAAAACGGCCTGACCTTCAAAGACCTCGGCAACATTCCGCTGTGGGTCAGACCGTATATCGCGCAAGCGGTCGAAGCGGGTCTCGTCAGCGGCTACCAGGACAACACGTTCCGTTCTTCCAACCCGATCACGCGCACGGAAATCGCGGTCATTCTGATTCGCGCGCTCGGCATCGAGCCGGACGAAACGGCCGAGCTGCCGTTCAAGGACGCGGACCAGGTCCAATCCTGGGCCCGCCCGTACGTCGCCACGGCCTACAAGCTGGGGGTGATCGGCGGCAAGTCGAGCGAGCTGCTCAAGCCGAACGACAACGCTTCGCGCGCGGAGGCGGTCACCTTCATCATGCGCCTGCTGAAGCAGCAATAACGCTTACGCCGCGCGCTCCCGGCGCGCGGCGGTTCGCTGCCGGGACGACGGCGCGCGAAGAGATTCGCGGAGGGTGCCGGCAAAGGGCATCCTTCGTGAGTTTTGACGATTTGGCCGCCTTTGAAGAAGGCCCCCTTTACCCTTTGTCGGATAGGAAAACCTACGTTGGATTTCATCCAATCTACAAAGCTTATTTGGCGAATGAAGCGTTCCAGGATGGATTTTATCCAACGAGAAACGGGGATTCCGGGCAAATCTTTTAAAAAGTCGTCATCTGATTGGACGAAATCCAACGTAGGCGGCGAGATTTACGAAAGTGCGGCTGTTGATTGGACAAAATCCAACGAAGGCTGCGAGGTTAACGAAAGTGCGGCTGTTGACTGGACAAAGTCCGACGCAAGCGAATGTTCGGCCAAACGGCATGTGCCCGGCCAATGACCCGACGATGAAGAAAAGTTCCAACAAGGCGCCGCTTTCGATTGGATCGTCATCCGCGAGGTTTTGCGGGAACGGACGGGGCGGGAACGGCCCGGAAAGCAGGTTGAAAGGAGTTTTGCACCGATGAAAAAACGATGGGGCTTATGGCTGGGCGCGCTGCTGCTCGTCGCCGCGGCCGGATGCTCGGCGTCGGCGAACGAGGGCGTTTCGTCTCCGCCCACGGAGACGGCATCTTCCGCCCAGGCAGGTCCATCCGCTCAGACGGCGGAAACGCACCGCATCGTGGCGACGACCGTCGCGGTCACGCAGATGATGGACGCGCTCGGCATCGAGCTGGTCGGCGTGCCGACGAGCGCGAAGACGCTCCCGGCCCGTTACGACGGCGCGACGAGGGTCGGCAACCCGATGAGCCCGGATATGGAAATCGTCAAATCGCTGAAGCCGACGGAGGTGCTGTCCGTCACGACGCTGCAGTACGATTTGGAGCCCAAGTTCGAAAGCGCCGGCATCGAGGCGGAATTCGTGGATTTGACGAGCCTGGCCTCGATGCAGGAAGCGATTTCGACGATCGGCGGGAAGTACGGCAAGGAAGACGAAGCGAAGGAGCTCGTCGCGAAATACGACGATAAAATCGCCGAAGTTCAGGCGGCGGTAGCCGGCAAGGAGCAGCCGAAGGTGCTGATCCTGATGGGCGTTCCCGGCAGTTATCTGGTGGCGACGGAGCATTCCTACATCGGCGACCTCGTCAAAATGGCCGGCGGCGTCAACGTCGTGCAGGGAGAGACGGTGGAATACCTCGCGTCCAACAGCGAGTATTTGCACCAGTCGAATCCGGACGTCATCTTGCGCGCGGCGCACGGCATGCCGGAAGAGGTCGTGAAGATGTTCGACGAGGAATTCAAGGAAAACGACATCTGGAAACATTTTAACGCGGTCAAAAACGGACGGGTTTACGACCTGGAAGAGGCGCTGTTCGGAACGACCGGAAACCTTGCGGCCGATGAGGCGCTCGACGCGCTCGTAGGGATGCTGTATCCATGACGAAAAAAGTGCTGAGCTTCGTCGTCGTGATCGCGCTGCTGCTTGCCGTCGTCGCATACTCGACCGCGACCGGCAGCATTAAGGTCGGGTTTTGGGAATTGCTTCAGGGGCTTTGGACCGGCACGAACGAGCAGGTCGAAGTCATTCGCGATTTGCGGCTGCCGCGCCTGATCGTCGCCTTGTTCGTCGGCGCGTCGCTCGCGGTGTCCGGCGTGCTGCTGCAGGCGGTCATGCGCAACCCGCTCGCCGACGCGGGCGTCATCGGCATTTCGTCGGGGGCGGGGCTTATCTCGCTGCTGTTTGTCACGATTTTTCCGGCGCTGTTTTTTTGGCTGCCGTTTTTTGCGTTTCTCGGCGGGGCGTTCGCTTTCTTCCTCGTCTACTCGCTTTCGTGGAAGTCGGGCTTAAGCCCGATCCGGATCGTGCTGGTCGGCATCGCCATCAACGCGACCTTCACCGGGCTTGGGCAGTCGTTCAACTATCGGGGGAGCTACGCGGTGACGAGCGTCAACCAGGCGACGACCTCGATTTTCACGCTGAAAACGTGGACGGACGTGCAGACGATGCTGATTTACGGCACGGCCGGCCTTGCGCTGGCGATGCTGCTGTCGTCCTGGTGCAATCTGCTCGCGATGCAGGACAAAACCGCCCGCAATCTGGGGCTTCCCGTCAACCGCGCGCGTTTGCTCGTGTCCATCGTCGCCGTCCTGCTTGCCGCCGTGGCGACCGCGATCGGGGGGCTGATCGCTTTTGTCGGGCTGCTCGTTCCGCATATCGCGCGGTTTCTGGTCGGTTCGGATCACCGCATTCTGATCCCGTTTTCGGCTTTGGCCGGGGCGCTGCTCATTTTGACGGCGGATACGCTGGGCAGGACGATTCTGGCGCCGACCGAAATTCCGGCCTCGATCATGATGACCGTCATCGGCGGGCCTTTCCTTATCTTCCTGCTGAGAAGGAGCGCGCGAGTCCATGGAAATTGACAACGTTACGTTTTCGTACGACAAAAAGACGAATCAGTTAAAAGGAGTTTCCGGCCTCGTCGAGAGCGGGAAAATCACGACGATCATCGGCCCGAACGGCTGCGGCAAGTCGACCTTGCTCGGCGTCATGTCGGGCAATCATGCGCCGGGCGGCGGCCGGGCGGTGCTGGACGGCAAAGCGATTCACCAGTACAAGCCGAAGGAGCTGGCGCGCAAGCTTGCGGTCGTCCACCAGCAGAACGACGCGCCCTCGGACCTGACGGTGGAGCGCCTCGTCGCCTTCGGCCGCATGCCGCACCGGACGATGCTCGGAGGAGACCGCGAGGAGGACGAGTGGGCGGTCGAGTGGGCGCTCGGCTGCACGAATCTGGCGGGCAAGCGGAACCTCGCGATCGACCGGCTGTCCGGCGGGGAGCGGCAGCGGGTTTGGATCGCGATGGCGCTTGCGCAGAAGACGCCGATTCTTTTTCTCGACGAGCCGACGACTTATCTCGATATCTACTACCAGCTCGAAATTCTTGAGTTCATCAAGCGGCTGAACGAGGAGCACGGCCTTACGATCGCGATGGTGCTGCACGACATCAACCAGGCGATCCGCTACAGCGACCGGATCATCGCAATGAAGGCCGGAACGGTCGCGGCGGCGGGGACGCCCGAGGAAGTCGTGACGGAGCGCGCCATTCGCGACATTTACGGAGTCGAGGCCGTCGTCCGGCGGGAGCCGGGGGCGGGGCTGCATGTCGTTTTGACGGGGATCGTGAAAAACAGCGCCGCAGCCGTTGCTTACTAGACACGATAGACACGAAAGGGACTGCCCGGGGTCAATGATGACTCTTTGGACAGTCCCTTACTTCCTGAACTGGTGTAAGCAGGATTACCCGCGCTATTATCCAAATAATTCCCTCTGTAAAATAAGGCGAAAATTCCTCTTCAATAAAGACAGCAAATCCCTCTGCCCGGAATAAGATGCCGAGAATCAGAAGAGGTTTTCGAATTCCGCTTTTTTCATGACCTTCCCCTCCTGTTCGCCATTATTATACATGGATTGAATCAACAGCTTCGTTCGACGATTCCCAGACACGATTCATTCCCCCAATTGACAAATCCATAGTTTCCCCATATGATTTACTTGACTGACTAGTCAATCGAGAGGTGGGGTACGTATTTCGGACCATAGAGACAACGAGGTTCCGAACGACTTGGGGCGCAAGGAACTTCTGATGTCGATCGCGGTGGAGCGATTTGCCAAGTACGGGTACAGGCAGACGAAAATCTCGGACATCGTCGGACAGGCGGGGGTGGCGCAGGGGACGTTTTATTGGTATTTCAAGAGCAAGGAAGCCGTGGCGTTGGAAATCATCGCCTCCGGCAAGGAGCGGCTGCTGCAGGTCATCGGGCAAGGCTACCGCAAGCAGGTCGGCTCCGTGCAGGATATGGTGCAGTCCTCGCAAATGCTTTTGGGCGGATTGTTCGAATTTGCTCGCGAGAATCGCTATTTAATGGAAATGCTACTAACGGGAAGCGGCGGGGACGAAACGATTCGCAAGGCGACGCACGAGACGCGGGTGGCGATGGAGGAGGCTTTCCGGCGCAATATGCGCAGGGCGATCGAACTGAAAATGCTTCCCGAGTCGATGAACGTCGAGGTGCGCTCCGCGCTGCTGATGAGCCTGATCGAAGGCGTCGTCTCGCGGTGGCTGTTCGGTCCGGTTCACCCCGAGGGGAATTTGACGGAGCGAACGGCGGAGGAGCTGGCCGCGGAGACGGCGCGATTCGAGTTTTTCGGGCTTCTCGGCGTGTGATTTACAGGAACCGAGCGTTTTTCGTTTTACACAACATGGAGGGAACCGACATGATCGAAGTAAGCTGGACGGACAATCACTACGTTGTAAAAGACGGGGAAGGCGTCGAATGGGGAACGGAAGCTTCGACTTCCTGGACGCCGATCGTGCTGCTCGAGTGCTCGCTTGCGCTTTGCGTGGCCAAGTCGCTTAACATGGCCATGGAGCGCGACGGCGTCGAGGCGGATCGGTTTGTCGTCACTCTTCATTCCGCGAAAGCGGGCTCGGGGGCCTCGCGGCTCGAGAGGTTTGACCTGAGCGTCGAGCTTCCCAACCTGTTCGAGTCCGGCTATAAGGAAAAGCTCGTTCGGCACGCTTCGCAAATATGCACGATCGGCAACACGCTGAAGCGGGGCAGCGAGCTGAGTTACGAAGCGGAATAACGGGCCCCGACGGGGCTAACATGACCATCCAAAGGAGAGTGTGTTCGATGACGCAGTCTCAAATGACGGCATCGAATCCGGCAGGCAATGCCGGCGTGGAGGATTATTCGATTACAGCGGTGCCGGGCGACAAGCGCAAATCGTTTTTAAATATTTCCGTGACCAGCTGCGCGTGGATCATCTCGTTGTCGACGATGTTCGCGGGAGGATCGCTGGCGGCCGGCTTGAGCTTCGGACAAGCCGTTCTCGCCGGCGTGTTCGGCATGCTGATTCTTGCGATTTATGGATTTTTCCAAGGCTGGATGGGCGCGAAATACGGCGTATCGACGACCGTGCTGGCCAGGCAGGCGTTCGGACGTTGGGGTGCGGGGATTTTCGGCCTTCTTCTCTCGATTACGATGGGCGTCGGCTGGTTCGGCTGGCAGATCGCGTTTTTCGGGTTGACAATCGAGCAGATGTTCCCCGGACAATGGTTCGCCGATCAGACGGTTGCGATGATTTGGGGCGGCATTTTGATGATCGCGACCGCGTTTATCGGCTATCGCGGGCTTGCGGCGGTCAGCTTTATCGCGGTTCCGCTAATTTTCATCTTGTCGATTTGGGGCTTTGTCGCGGCGGTCAATCATGCCGGAAGCTTTGAAGCTTTGCTGAGTTCCGTTCCGGTGGGCGAGCCGATGACGTTGTTCGCGGGCATTACGCTCGTGGTCGGCAACGCGGCGCTCGGCGCGGTCGTGTTCCCGGACGTTTCCCGTTACGGCAAAACGCCGCTTGGCGGCGGCATGGGCGTGTCCACGGGGTACTTTCTAGGCGGGCTGTTCTGCATCGTGGCCGGAGCGGCCATGACGTTCGCGGCGCAAGTGCCGAGCCTGGGCGCAACCGCGAACATTCCGGCGGCGATGGCGCAAATCGGCCTCGGGTTTTTCGCTTTTTTGATCCTCGTGTTTGCGCAATGGACGACGAACGACAGCAATTTGTACACCGGCGCGCTGGGGCTGCGGAACGTCATCAAGCTGCCGAAATTCATTCTGGTCCTCGTGATGGGGGCGCTGGGCATCGCGATCGCGGTAACGGGCATCCAGGATAAATTCGTGCCGTTTCTTAATTTTCTCGGGACGTACGTGCCGCCGATCGCGGGCGTCATGATCGCCGACCATTGGATCGTCGGTCCGTATATCCGCAAGCAAGAGTACCGTTTCGGTCCCGGCGCCGAGTATGACAAGCTTAACGTGGCGGCCATTGCGGTCGTGATTTTGGCGGGCTTTGCGGCTTCCAGGCTGACGTTCGGCATCGGCCCGGTCAATGCGATCGTGCTGTCGCTTGCCGGGTATATCGTGATCGCTTATTTGCTGAATCTATTGAAAATTCCTTATGCGTTCGGACGGAGCCGCGAAGATCAAACGGGGTTCTGACGGACGCGCGGATGGAGGCTGCTCACCCATGAATTCTGCATCGGAACATCCGTCATGGATGCTTGGCATTGATGTCGGAGGTACGTTTACCGATTTGGTCGCCCTGGACGGCGACGGAAACCTTACGTCTACCAAAACGCCTTCGACTCCCGATCCTTCCGAGGGCGTCATGAACGGCATCGCCAAGCTCGGCGAGCGGTTCGGGCTGCCGCTGCGCGAGTTCCTCGCGCGCTGCTCCCTGATCGTTCACGGCACGACGGTAGCGACGAATACGATTTTGGAATACAACGGGGCCAAAGTCGGCTTGATCACGACCGAGGGCTTCCGCGACGAGATCGAGTTCCGGCGGGCCTATAAGGAAAGCGTCTTTTCGCCGCGGCTCCCGGCTCCGCACCCGATCGTGCCGCGCAGGCTGCGCATCGGCGTGCCGGAGCGGCTGGACGCGAAGGGAAATGTGATTCAGCCGCTGGACGAGGAAGCGGTCCGGCAGGCGGCGCGCTTCTTCGCGCAAGAAGGAGTAGAGGCCGTTGCGGTCTGCTTCCTGTTCAGCTTCATCAATCCGGAGCATGAGAAGCGAGTTCGGGACCTTTTGCGGGAAGAGGCGCCGCAGCTGTTCGTCTCGCTGTCGAGCGAGGTGCTGCCGCAAATCCGGGAATTCGAACGCGTCAGCACGACGGTCGTGAACGCCTATACGGGACCTGCGCTGCAGCGGTATCTGGAGCGCTTGGAGCGGACGCTCGGCCAGGAAGGCTTCGGCGGCGAACTGTACGTCATGCAGTCCAACGGCGGCGTGCAAAATATCGTACAAAGCGGCAAGCTGGCGGCCGGCTGCCTGCTTTCCGGTCCGGCAGGCGGGGTGACCGCCGCTTCCTTCCTCGGCGAGCGGATCGGCTATTCGGATCTGATCACCGTCGACATGGGCGGGACGAGCTACGACGTATCGGTCATCGAGCAGCTGCAGCCGACGCTTACGACGGAAAGCTGGATCAGCCGGTACCGCGTCGCGCTGCCGATGCTCGACATTCACACGGTCGGCGCGGGCGGCGGCAGCATCGCCTGGGTCGACAACGGCGGCCTGCTGCAGGTCGGCCCCCGGAGCGCGGGATCGTACCCCGGCCCGGCATGCTACGGGCGCGGCGGGAAGGAACCGACCGTCACCGACGCGAATCTGGTGCTCGGTTACTTGAATCCCGACCGGTTTCTCGGCGGGGAAATGAAGCTGGACAAGGAAGCGTCCGTCGAGGCGATCCGCACCCGCATTGCGGAGCCGCTCGGCATTTCCGTGATGGAAGCGGCGATCGCCATTTCCGAGATCGTCAACAACAACATGTCCAATGCGATCCGTTTCGTGACGACGCAGCGCGGACACGATCCCCGGCGGTTCGCGCTGCTCGCCGCGGGCGGGGCCGGCGCCATTCACGCCGGGCGGCAGGCCGAGGATCTCGGCATCGAGACCGTGATCGTGCCGAAGTTCGCGCCCGTGCTGTGCGCGCTCGGCGACGTGTCCGCGCACCTGAAGGTGACCGAGCTGCGCACCCGGTTCGAACGCGCGGACCGCGTCGACCTGGAGGCGATCAACGCCGAGTTCGACGAGATGGAGAAGTCCGCGCGGGAGAAGCTCGGCGGCGGCGCGGCGGCGCGGCAGTTCGAGGCGCGGCGGTTCGTGGACATGCGCTACGAAGGCGAAGTGCATGAAGTGACGCTGCCGATCCGCACGCGGACGCGGCGGGTGACGGCGCTCAACATGGAGGCGACGGTCTCGCAATTCCACGATTGGCACGAGCGGCTGTACGCGCACAAAAATCCGGGCCAGCCGGTCGAAATTTTGAACTTGCGCCTCGATCTGATCGGCGTGCGGGACCGGATCCCGCTGCGGGAATCGCCGTTCGACGAGGAGAACCCGGCGGCGGCGCAAACGGGAACCCGCAAAGTGCATTTCGGCCCCGAAGCGGTCGACGCCGCCATCTATAACGGAGATCTGCTGAATCCGGGCAACATGATCGTGGGTCCCGCCGTCATCGAGCAGTGGGGCACGACGATCGTCGTTTATCCGGGCCACGAAGCGCTGATCGACGCCTTGGGCAACTGCATGATCGAGGTCCGGAGGGAAAGAGAGGGTGCTGCGGTATGACGGAGACGTCGGCTAACCGGATCGAGCGGCAAATCATCTATGGCAAGCTGGCGGCTCTGAACATGCACGCGGGCGAGCGCCTGCAGCGGATTTCCCGTTCTCCGCTCATTGCGGAAAACCGGATGTTCGCCGCGGCCGTGCTGACCCCGGGACTCGAGCTGGCGCATCAAATCCAGTTCGAGCCCGAGCACTTGTACGCTTTGCGCGCCTCGGTGCGGCATGCGTTCGATGTGTTTGCTTACGACATCGCCGAAGGGGATGTCATCGTTACGGCCGACCCTTACGGCGGCGGCACGAAAGGACAGGCTCTGACGATGGCGGTGCCGGTGTTCGTGGACGGGGAACTGACGATGTTCCCCGCGATTCGGGCGCAGCTCGCCGATCTCGGAGGCGAAATTCCCGGCGGGTACAATCCCGTCGCTTTTGAACTCTGGCAGGAAAGCGTGCGGATCACGCCGGTCAAGCTGTTCGCGGGCGGCAAGCTGCAGCGCGACGTGTTCCGGTTTTTGACGTCGAACAGCCGGACGCCGGACTGGCTCGGCGCCGATCTGGAGGCGATGCACTCCTGCTGCCGCGAGGCGCAGCGGTCCCTTCTGGAATTGATCAAGCAATACGGCGACGGGAAAGTCCGGCAATCGGTCGCTTCCATGATCGCCTACACGAACGCGGAAGCGCTGCGGGCGCTGCCCGGCAAAGGGGCGTCGCACGAGGGCAGGGCCGAATGGACGTTCGAGGAAGCGCAGGGAACGGTTCGCGTACATGGCAAACGGGAAGGGGGACGGTTCGTGTTCGATTTTGCCGGCAGCTCCGAGCAAGGGGACAACCCCTTCAACTGCACGGCGGAAACGGCGAAAGCATGCGCGGTGGCGGCGGCGCTGGCGGACCGGCTGGACGAGTTGCCGCTCAACGACGGCCTGCTCGAGGCGTTCCGGTTCGAGATGCCCGCGGGCTCGGTCGTGGCGCCGGAATTTCCGGCGGCGACGGCGCTTGGCGGCAGCGTGACCGGACATGCCGTCGCCGCCGCGGTGACGGACGCGCTGGGAGGCGGCGGCAAACGGGCGCAGGACCGCGGCGGCAACGCCGATGCGGCCTACCCGGCCGTACATGGCAACGGCCCGTGGGCCATGCTGTACGCGCCGATCGGTTCGCCGAAGGTCGTTCCGCTTCGCGTCGACCCCGGCTTTCCGTCTTCGCCGGGCGGCTGGGGGCCGTCCGGACTTTACGGGTCGGGACGGCTTGCCTCGGCGGAGGAGATGGAAACCGGGTACGGCTTTCGGCTGGAGCGGAGGGAGCGGACGGACGACCGCGGCGGCGGCATGGACGTGCGGCTGCGGATTCTGGAGGGCGAGTGGGAGTTCAAGGTGTTCTCGCCCGACAAGAGCGCGCTGACGGTTCGCGCCGCAACCGAATCCGACGGCTCGCGCCCGCAAGTGCTGAAATCCGGAGATTTGCTGGAATTCCGTTATGCCGGGCCGAATACATCAGGGAAAAACGGAGGCGAGGCCGATGGCGCGTGAGACGAACAAACGCATTTTATCGCAGGTCGTAGGCGGGACGCTCGATTCGGTCGCCCAGGAGATGAGCGCGGTCGTCACCCGGACAGCCAGGTCGCCGCTTTTTAACGAAGCGCACGATTTTACGACCGGCATTTTCGACCTGCCCGGGAGCACGTCCCGGCTGGTCGCCCAGGCGCCCGGCTGCACGCTGCACTTGTATGCCGTTGTCAGCGCGGTCGACCGGTTGATGGAGGCTTTCCGTTACGACTTGCACCCGGGCGACGTGCTGCTCGTCAACGATCCGTATTACGGCGGCTCGCACAGCCTGGACTGGACGATCGTGACGCCCGTGTTTTACGGCCGGAAGCCGATGCTGCTTCCCGCGGTCCGCAGCCACATGGGCGACAACGGCGGGCCGGTGGCGGGCGGCTACAATCCGCGTTCCCGCGACATTTGGCAGGACGGGCTGCGCATTCCGCCGGTCAAGCTGTACGAACGCGGGGAAAAACGCAAGGACGTGTTCGAGCTCATTCTCGGCAACAACCGGCTGGCCCACTGGCTGGAGGGCGACTTGAACGCGATGATCGGCGCCTGCCAGGTGGCGGCGGACCGCGTGCAGCAGCTGCTCGACCGCTACGGCGGCGAGGCGGTGGCCGAGGCGATCGACGACCGCATCGCCTACACCGAACGGCGGGTGCGCGAGGAGATCGCGAGTTGGCCGGACGGCACGTATACGGCGGAGACGTTTGCCGATCATGATTTTCAAGGCAACCGCGACATCCGGGTCCGGGCGACGGTGACCGTGTCGGGCAGCGACCTGGCGATCGACTTTACGGGTTCGTCCCCGCAGGCGGAGGGCTTTGTCAACAGCCCGCTTTCCAATACGACGTCGTTTGCGTTCGTCGGCATTTCCACCTGCTGCGACGAGGACATTCCGATCAACGAAGGGTATATGAATCCGGTGACCGTAACGGCGCCGCCCGGCACGGTCGTCAACCCGCTGCCGCCGGCTCCGTGCGGCCATGCGACCGCCTGCGTGGGCGCGGAAATCGCGGAGGCGGTGCTGCTCGCCCTGTCGCAATGCGCGCCGACGCGGGTCGGGGTGAACGCGCACAAGCTGCCGCTCGCCTACTCGCACGGACAGTACGAGGACGGCCGCCCGTGGGTCAACCTCAACTTTTTCGGCTACACGGGCGGCGCGGGCGCGGCTTACGGCACGGACGGCTGGGGACTGTATCCGCCGGTCATGACCGGGGTCATTCTGCCGTCGATCGAAATGACCGAGCTGCAATATCCGTGCCGGGTGCTCAAGCACGAGTACGCGGCGGATTACACCGGCGCGGGCAAATGGCGGGGCGCGCCCGGGCTTGAAGTGCGGATCCAGCACCTGGCCGAAAGCCGCACGAGCGTCATGATGGCCGGCGTCCGCAACACGACGAAGGGCTTCTGCGGCGGCGGCGACGGTCCGTCCAACGCGGTGATCGTGGACGACGGCCGGCCGGGCGCGAAGTCGGTGCCGGAGACGGAATTCGACCTGCCGATGGCGCCGGGCGGCATTCTGACGTTCCACCGCTCGGGCGGGGGCGGCTGGGGCCATCCGTACGAGCGCGAAGCCTCGCGCGTGCTGGACGATGTGCTGAACGGCTACGTGACGCCGGAGGCAGCGTTGCGCGATTACGGCGTCGTCGTGAAGCCGGCCGGAGCGGGCTACGTGCTGGACGAGGAGGCGACGGCGGCAAGGCGGGAGGAAATGCGTCGGGCCGTGACGCAGTAAAAAGAAAAACGAATCGCCGGCTGGCGCGACGGATGTCGCGGCCTGCCGGCGATTTTTCTTCGAATCGGAAGTCGGCTCGCCTCCCGATCCGATCCAACTGAGTCGCGGCTACACATGTTGACCGGCCATACGCTTAAAGCCGCACGCAGTTGGGTAACGACGACTCATCTCGCCGCCTCCGCACGCCTATTAACGATCCGGTTGAGTCGTGGCTACTCATTTTAACCCGCCATTCGCATTAAGCCGCACGCACTTGAGTCCATATGACTCATCTCGCCGCCGCCGTACTCCCACTAACGATCCGGTTGAGTCGAGGCTGCTCATCTTAACCCGCCAAACGCATGCTTGCCCGGTCGATGGCCATCGACTTTGCCGGGGAAAATTTTCTTGTCCTTCAGTAACCAATATTGCAGTGGATTTAATCCAACGAGGATGCGGAAATGTCGGGCGGAATCTCTGAAAAAGCCTCTCCTGATTGGACAAAATCTGACAAAATCCAACCAAGCTGGCGAGTTTCGCGAAAAAGCCGGTTTTGATTGGATAAAATCCAGCGAGGCCAAGCGCGTTGGTTGCTGCCCGAAGCTCTCGGACTGGGGTTACGGCGGCGGACGGAAGCGACCAAAGAAAAGCCGAACCCGCGAAGGCCCGCAAGGCGCTTTCTTATAAGGCGAGGGCAATGGTCGTACGAACGGCGGTTGCTTCTCGCCGACAATAATAATCTTTCTCATTGATTACCGACTCCTCCCGAGGTATGATGAGAGCAAAGAAAGGCGCGGGAGGGTTCGCATGTCCACGGATATCGATTTTTCGTTGGTGAAGCGCTATTTTCATATTTCGCTCGAGGGGATGGAGCACCCGCTTGTCGAGGTGGAAGGAACGGATCTGCTTGACGGCGGGAAGCTGCTTCCGGTGCTGGAAAGCGGCGGCAGGCTCGTTCGGGCGACGGGCTTGGAGCTGCCGGTATCGTTTGCGGGAATGACGCTGTGCAACTTGTGCGCCGTCTCGCTGATTTTCATCGTTCAGCACAATCGGATGCCGGACTTGTCTTTGTCTAATTTAACGTTCCAATTGGAGTCTCACGGGGACCATGCCCACCTCGGGTTCAAAATAAAAGAAGCCCGGTACAAGGATGTGCCCGACAAGCCGGGTCCGGAGCGCGAAGCGTTCATCATGCGGGAGTGGGAACCATTCATTCGCGAGTCCGTCGCGCCTGCGATCGAGACGATCGCGGGATGCGCGGGATTGAAGCCCGAGCTTGTATGGGGACAATTCGGCGCGCACATGCTCCGGGTGAAGGGCATGATCGCGGAGATGGAAAAAGGGGAAGAAGCGCTGGCGAGGCTTGAGCACGACTACCGGGTTTTGACCGAAACGGTGCCGGCCGACTGGTTCAACCGCCGCCGCAATCCGTTCCCGCATCGGCCGCGCTTCGTGGAAAGCCCCTACCGTCCGGGGGAGCAGTGGATGATTCGTTCCGCCTGCTGCATGTATTACTGCCGCGAGGGGGGCGAGAAGTGCTTTAACTGCCCGCGCCTGACGCCGGACGAGCGGGAAGCGATGCGGGAGTCGATTATGGCAAAAAGCGTGTGAAAAAGAGGCTGCCCTCCCAGACGTTATGGGCCGGCAGCACCCCATCTCGTTCAAGCGAAATAGCGGTCTCCCGGGGCCGCTATTTACCCAAATCACACGATTTTTCGGGAATAACGGCCTTCAGCGACCGTTAATTCGGGTGGCGGGCCGTTTTCGGCGTCGCTCAAGCGAAATAACGGCCTCCGGCGACCGCTAATTCGGCTGGCGGGCCGTCTCCGGCCCCGTTCAAACGAAACCAGTTTCAAAGCGGGTGGCGCCCGCGAGGCATCGCGATACGAAGCGTGACGGCAGTGGCGGCACGGTTGCTTCAAGGGGAGCGAACCGGGATCGGGCAGCGCCTATCGCGCGTTGCGACAGGCGCGTGCCGGGCGCCGGCGAGCATGATCCGTCAGAGCAATCCCGCGTAACGCAAGCCGCCCGCAATGCCGCCCTTGTCCACGTCGGACGTGACGTAGTCCGCAAACGGCTTCAGCTGTTCGTGGGCGTTGCCCATCGCGATGCCGAGGCCGACGTACGACAGCATCTCTTTGTCGTTCAGGCCGTCGCCGAAGGCGACCGCTTCTTCCTTGGCGATGCCGAGATGCGCGAGCAGCTGCTCGATGCCGAGCGCCTTGGAGCCGCCGACGGGCAGCACGTCGAGCGCCGAAGGATGCCAGCGGACGAGCCGCAGCTCGGACAACAGCGGTTCATAAAGGTGCTCTTCGTGCGACTCGCAATGCAGGAACACCTGGAAAATGTCGTCCGATTCCCAGAACGAGGGGTTGTAGCCCGGCAGCTCGACTTTAAGCGAGTTGACCGACTCCAGCATGTGCGGATGGTCTTCCGTATTGGCAAAATAGCCTTCGCTGCCCTCGAATACGAGCGGATGCCCGTGTGCCTCGGCCAGCGAAACCAGCTGTTTCAAGGCCTCGCGTTGAATCGAATGCTTGTAAATGGGGGCGCCTTCATGCACGACGTAGGCGCCGTTCAAGCTGACGAAAGTGCGGATGCCGAGCTGCTCGGCGATCGATTGGAAAAAGTAAGGCGCGCGTCCCGTCGCGATCGCCGTAACGACTCCCTTTTCCCGCAGCGCGCGGACGGCTTGGACCGCGTCTAACGGGATTTTCTTTTCCTCGTCTACCAGGGTGCCGTCGATATCGAAAAATACGATTTTATATGCCAAGGCCGTTATCTCCTATCCTGTTTGTCTCTTTTTATCCCTCCTATCATAAAGCCCGGGACGCGGAGCTGGCAACCCTTCGGGCGCCCCTGCTCTCTACGGAATTTCCGGAACCTTAATCTCTGCAGCCTCAACCTCCGGCTCCTCGCCGTCGTTCGCCGGAAGCGCGGCCTTCATCTGCTGCCGGACGAGCTTGCGGTAGAGCGGATGTCCGCTCAGCAGTTGTTCGTGCGTGCCGCTGCCGGTCACGGTTCCGCGTTCGAGCACGAGAATTTGATCGGCTTCGAAAACGGTGGACAGGCGGTGCGCGATGACGAGCGTCGTGCGGTCTTTTTTCAAATTTTGCAGCGCGTGCTGCACGAGCGCTTCCGATTCGCTGTCCAGGTTCGACGTCGCTTCGTCCAGCAGCAGCAGCCGGGGGTTGCGCAGCAGCGCCCGCGCGATGGCGATGCGCTGGCGCTGACCGCCGGACAGCCGGACGCCGCGTTCGCCCACTTCGGTGTCGAAGCCCTGCGGCAGCTTGGCGACGAACTCCGCCGCATTGGCCAGTTCGGCCGCCTCCGCCAGCTCCCGGTCGGAAATCGGGCGTTCGATGCCGTAACAAATATTTTCCCGGATCGTGCCGGACATGAGCGGGCTGTCCTGGGAAACGTAGCCGATTTCGCAGCGCCATTGCGGCAAGGAGATGGCCGAGATGTCCGTATCCCCGAGCCGGATTTGGCCGTCCGTCGGCAGGTAAAACCTTTCAATCAGCGAGAAGACCGTCGTTTTGCCCGCGCCGCTCGGGCCGACGAAAGCGACGGTTTGCCCCGGGAAAACGGTAAAGCGGACGTTCGTTAAAATTTTTTTGTCCGCATCGTAGCCGAAGGAGACGTCTTCGAAAACGAGGGGACGGGAAAAATCCGGTTTGACCCCGTGTTCCGTTAACGCGGCGGTCGAACCGCCGGGAGATCCCGAGCGATGCCGCGAAAGTATTTCGCCCGAATCGGCCGCCGCGACGGCGGGAAGCGGGGCGTGGCGCCCGGATGCATTCCGGTCGCGGGTCCGATCCTCGGGCGACGGAACGCGGCCGTCGCCGGATGCGTCCGAATCGGAAGCGCCGCCCTCCAGTCCCGACGCCCGCTCTCCCGCCGTATTCAGCAACTCCTGGATGCGCTCGCTGGCGCCCATCGCCTTCTGAAAGGCGGTGAAGAAGGACGCCATCATCGTAAACGGCGTTATGATCTGGAACAAGTAGATCAGAATCGCGACGAGCGTTCCCGCCAGCAGGTCGCCGGATGCGACCCGGGCGCCGCCGTAGCCGATGATGACGACGAAGACGATCAGAATGACGGTCGTCATGACCGGGGCGACGACGGCTTGCACGACCGCTTCCTTCAAGCCGAAGCGCAGCAGGTTGTCGATTTGGAGGCCGCCGCGTTTGCGTTCCGGAGCTTGGGCGTTCGACGCCTTGACGAGCCGGATTTCGCTGAGCACGCGGCCGAGATTCGCGCTGAAGCCGGCCATTTCGTCCTGCGCCTGCAGGGAGATGCGGTAGATTTTTCTGCCGAACGGCACGAGGACAAGCATGGAAAGAGGAATGGCGGAAAGCAGAATGACGGTCATGCGCCAGTCCATGACGAACAGCAGGATCACGGCGCCCGCGATGGAGACGATGCCGGAGACGAACGTGCCGAGATGGCTGGCGACGAGCGTCTTGATCGCGCTCGTGTCCTGCGTGATCCGGCTCATCAGCTCGCCGGACTCGTGCTTGTCGTAATAGGCGACCGGCAATTCCAGCGCGTGGCCCCACAGGCGCCTGCGAATGCCCGCGACGATTCGCTCGCCGGTTGCGTTCAGCAAGTAGTGGGCGACGCCTCCCGCCAGCGCCTGCATGACGAAGGCGGCGACCAGTCCCGCGATCAGGGCCGCGCTGAACCCGATGTCGGCAAAGCGATTGATGAAGTCGCGCGCAAACAGCGGGACGACCAATCCGGCGGCCGCTTCGAGCAAGCTGAGCGCGGCGGCGAACACGAGAATTTTTTTGGCGGGCTTTCCGATTTTCAGCAGTGAAATGAAGTTGCGCCAGGCCGTCGCCGAAACGGCCGGCCGCTCCGACGGCGCGGTTTTTTCATCGGAAGCGTGCGATTGTTCCGGCGACATCTTTTTTACCGGCATGGCGTCGGGCTGCTCCTGCAAGGCGGCTTTTCCCCCTGCTGCGGATGGCTGCTCATACATCGGTCTTTTCCCCCTTTTGCTGCTGCGCGTAGCATTCGAACACTTGCTGGAGCTTTTCTTCTTCCTCGCGGGTAAACGGGGAGACGTGGGCGTCCGGGACATGATCCAGCGCTTCCGCATCAATATCGAGGTCCTCGAGCCTGAACCCCGGACCGAATATTTCCGCAACCTGCTCCATCAACTGCGCGACATGAGACTGCAACCGCGGATGCCCGGGCTCGTACAGCGGCAGGTCGCGCTTCAACGCTTGCATGATGTCGACGGACCGCTTCGTCAGCTCCAGCTCCCGGGTTCGCATGACTTCCGTCAACGTCTCGACGGTCGGTTCCGGGAAATGCTGCGCGAGCCAGCGCAGGTGCTCCTTTTCCTTCAGCACGCTATGAATGAGGAAGCTGATCAACTGGGTATCGAGCTCTCCGTCCTCCATGACGGACAAGCTGTAGTCGATCGCCTTTTGCATTTGGGCGAGCTGATCTTGCTTGCGCCGGATCGCCTCTTTTTGCAGCGCAAGCGATTCTTTCAGGCTTGCCGGACGCTGGGGCAAAGCGGCGCGGATTTCATCCAGCGAAAACTCCAGATACTTCAAAGCGATGATGTGCTGAAGCGGAATCAGATCGCTTTCGTCATAAAAGCGGCGTCCGGAATCGCTGATATGGCTTGGCGCGAGCAGGCCGATCTGGTCGTAGTAGCGAAGCGTCCGCTGGCTGACGCCGGTAAGCTTGGCGAATTCGCCGATGGACATGTAACGGGTCATAGGCTGTTCCCTCCCATTCCCATTGTAGAACTTGACGTTACGTTAGAAGCAACCCTTTTTCCATAAAAAAAGGTTCCGCTAAAGGGAACCCGGGAACGGCGCTTGCCGAAAAAGACACACCCCGACGCTCGGCGATCGGCGGGGGAACTCCAACGGTCCGCGAATAACGGACATGCGAGCCTTTCGTTTCAAACGCATTAACCTTTGACTGCCCCGATAAGGGCGCCTTTCACGAAGTACTTCTGCAAAAACGGATAAATAAACAGCAAGGGCAAGGTGGCGATAACGATCGTGGCGTATTTGATCGTTTCGCCGATTTTTCGCGCTTCCCCGACTCCCGCTCCGAACGAGATGTTGTCCGTCGCGTCGTTGATCAAAATTTCGCGCAGGACGAGTTGCAGCGGATACAGCGTTCGATCCTGAATAAACACGGAAGGGATAAACCACATGTTCCATTTGTCTACCGCCGTATAAAGGACGATAACGCTAATGACCGGCATGGACAGAGGAACGACGATTTTGAGCAGCGTGGTCAGGTGATTGGCGCCGTCGATCTGCGCCGACTCCTCGAGCTCGGGAGGCAGCGATAAAAAAGCGGTGCGCACGATGATCAGATGGAACGTTTTGATGGCAAAAGGGAGGAGCAGCGCCCACAAGGTGTTCATCATGCCCAAGCCCTTGACGACGAGATAAAACGGAATGAGCCCAGCGTTGAAAAACATCGTGACGACGATAAATATCGTCAGAAATTTGTTCCATAGCACGTTCCGGCGCGAAAGCACGTAGGCCGCCAATACCGTCAGGGAGACGTTGAGAACGATGCCGCCGGCAACGATCGTTAACGTATTCCGGTAGCCCGTCCAAAGCGCAGGGTTGCTCGGCTTCTCAGGACAAGCCTGCCCAAGGCTTTTTCTCCGTACCGTTTCCATCCTGTCCTCTCGGCGCAAAACTCCCGCGCCCACCTTGCCAGCGACGCTCCGATGGTTTGCGCCTGAAGGACGAATTCGCTTTTCGTTTCGTCCCCGGGGGCAAGCGAAGCGAACGGCAGTACCGCCTCTCTGCCGGAAATCGCCAAGCTGGCCTGAAGATTGTCCAGCAGCGGCTCGGCGATCGCGGCGTCCCCGAGTCGCACGCAGACCGCTTCCAGAATCGTTCCGGCTTCGCGGACAATGTCTTTGGCCCGATACGTTCCCGCCGGCAGCTCCCATTCCGGCAAACTCCGGGCGGCTTCGGAGGGCCCCGTCCATGGCTCGGTCGCGATTCGCGAGCCCAGGCCCAAGCTTCCGCCGCCCATTTGGATTCGGTATTCCAACTATACAGCCCCCTTTGCATCGCTTTGGCTTAGTATAAAAGGAATCGGAACGGTTGAGAAGTGCGCACTTTTTTGTATGGAGGTGTCGATACGGTGGGATAGTTTCAAAACGGTAACGGCCTGCGGGAGCCGCGACGCATATCAAAAAAGCTCCCGCAAGTCCGCAAGCGGAAAACGGGAGCCGATCTTCTAGGTCCGAAATCGGGAAACGCCTTCGCGCACGGCCAAGGCGTGAAACGAGGAAATTTTCCGGATGCGGTTTTCGCGGAGTTGCTCGTTCATCGTCCAGAGGGCGTCGTCTCCGTACAGTTGAATCAGGGCGCGCTTCGCCGCCTCGCAGGCGGTTTTTTCCTCGTTCAGCAGGTAAAAGCAAATCCGGTAGCAGTGCGTCTCGAGCGTTTTGAGCGCTTCCCGCTTTTCGAAAGGGCTCACCCCGGCGTTCCCTCCTTTCCCCAGGCGGCATCGAGAAGTTTGGCCGTCTCCTCGAATCGCGCCTCCGGCGTTTCCGTCCCCATGACGACGGTGATATAGCGCTCGCCGCCGCGAAGGAAGGAGCCCGTGAAGCAATAGCCGGCGCTTTCCGTATAGCCCGTCTTCAACCCGTCGTTGCCGGCCGTGCCGAAACGCTGCCCCGGGAGCATTTCGTTGGTCGTCTGCAGCCGGACCGTTTCCCCCGCGTTCTCGCCCGGTCCCGGCGCGGCGGACTCCGTCGTAAACCGGACGATCTCCGGAAAGCTCGTGATCAAATGCCTGGCCAGCAGCGCGACATCCTTGGCCGTCATGACCGTATCCTTGGCGGACGAAGCCTCCGCAAACGCCAGCAAGTCCTGGCGGGACAGTCCCGTCGCGTTTCCGAATGCGGTTTTTTTGGACAGGCCGATTTCGCGGGCTTTGGCGTTCATCCGTTCGACGAATTCGGCTTCGCTGCCCGCCGACCGCTCGGCCAGCGCCACGGCGGCGTCGTTGGCGGAATGAACCGTCATCGCGGCGAACAACTCCTCTACCGTATAGGATTGCCCGGCTTTCAGCCTCATTTCGGCGCCGGGGACGTTCGCGGCGTAGTCGCTGGCTTCGACGGCGTCCTCCCACCGGAGGCGTCCTTCCCGAACATCCTCCAGAATGAGCAGCTCGGTCATCATTTTCGACATGCTGGCGGGCGGCAGCGCCTTGTCCCCGTTGCCGGCATACAGCCACTCGCCGGTATCCGCGTTCAGCATGACGACCGCTTTGGCCTGAAACTCCGGCCACTCGGCCTCGGCCTGGCCGAGCCAATCGTTTCCTTTTATCGTCAACGTCGCCACGAGCGCAATGAAGGCAACCAATAACAGCCGTTTCATCATGTATTCCCCCTGAATTTCGCTAAGGAACATTGTAGGGGGAGAAGTTTAAAGGAACCGAAGCAAAATCGTAATTTTTTCTTAAGATTGGTTTAAAAATCCGATTCGGAGGAGAAACGGACACGGAGCGCCGGAAGTCCCGCCGGCAGAAGCGCGTTGCGAATGCGAACGCGAAAGCGAAAGCTCATGCCGGAGGCCTCTTCCTTTCGGTTTCGTCCGGAACGGCCGCGGGCAGGAACACCCGAAACACGGTCCGGTAGGCGTCGCTTTCCGCCTCGATCCGCCCGCCGTGCAGCTCGACGAGGCTTTTGACGATGGCAAGGCCCAGGCCGGAGCCTCCGTCATGCTCGGTCCGCGACTTGTCCACCCGATAAAAACGGTCGAAAATGTAAGGCAGGTCCGTCGAAGGAATCGGATCGCCGTAGTTGACGACTTCCGCGACGGCCATTTCCGCCGCTTGCCGGACATGGAAGTCGACCTTCCGGCCGTCTTTGCCGTATGAGATCGCGTTCGTCAGCAGGTTTTCGAAGACGCGCGCGAGGTGGTTCGGATCGCCCATGACCGCGATTTCGCTTTGGGCGGCATGCACGGCGCTTTCCATTCCGGCGTCCTTCAGCGCGAGCCGGTGGTGGACGAGCAGCTGCCCGATCAGCTCGACCAGATTCAGCTTCACCTTTTGCATGGCGATCGCTCCGTTGCGCATCCGGGTATACGCGAACAGGTCATTGATGAGGACGTTGAGCCGCTGCGACTTGTCGTAAGCGATCGCAACGTAGTGGCGCAGCTCCACTTCGTCCCGGTAACGGTCCTGCTCGACGAGCCCGAGGTAGCCGAGGATGGACGTCAGCGGCGTTCGCAAGTCGTGGGAGACGTTCGTGATCAATTCGTTTTTGGTCTGTTCCGCCCGGCGTTCCTCGTCGAGGGAGCGTTTGAGCCGTTCGACGAGACCGTTCGTATGGACGGCCAGCTCCCGAAGCTCGTTCCGCTGCCGGACCGGAACCTCGTCGTCGAAGTTTCCTTCGGCGATGTGGGCGATCGCGCGGTTAATGTCGGCGATGTACCGGTATCGCCGGATTTGAAACAGCACCATGTACAGAACGAAAAAGGCGAAGATGACCGCGAAAAACATGAAATCCGGGAATTGGGCGAAAAAAAGGTCGTAAACCCGGTACAGGAAACGGCGTACGGCTTCGAGCTCCTTCGGGGTGTTGCGGGCCAGGGAGGCGGCCAACGCAAGCAGGACGTAGACGGTACATACGGCGAAAATCGCGCTGAAGACGATATGCCAGATGAGACGCCAGACCATGCGGCCGACCGGGTTAGGGTTCAATTTTGTAGCCGACCCCCCATACCGTCGTGATGAGTTTGTCGCTCGTTTCCTGTTCGAGCTTGTCCCGAAGCTTGCTGATATGGACCATGACCGTGTTGTTGGAATCGAAAAACTTCTCTTTCCAAACGTGCCGGAAAATTTCCTCCGCGCTGAACACCCGGCCCGGATGGCTCGCGAGCAGATACAAAATGCCGAATTCGGTCGAGGTCAAATGGATCGGCTTTCCGTCCGCTTCGACGGTGTGCGATTTTTTGTGAACGCGAAGCGGACCGACGGTCAGCGTTCCGTCTTCCGGGGAGGCGGCCGACAGGGCGGAATTGTACTGATACGACCGCCGCAGCAGCGATTTCACCCGGGCCAGCAGCTCCAGCGGATTGAAGGGCTTCATCATGTAGTCGTCGGCACCGGTGATCAGGCCGAGGATTTTGTCCATGTCCTCCGATTTGGCGCTGACCATCAAAATAGGGATGCCTCCCTGGCGGTCCCGAATGCGCCGGCAAGCCTCCAGACCGTCCATTCGCGGCATCATGACGTCCAGGACGACCAAATCGTACGCCCCCGATTCCAGCTTGTCGAGAGCGTCCTGCCCGTCGTGGGCCAGCTCCGTCTCGAAGCCTTCGTTCTTCATATATATAGCGATCAGGCCGGCGATTTCGCGGTCGTCGTCCACGATTAGAATTCGGCGAGTCAACGCGTATGCACTCCTAACTTGCGGTTTCTTCTCCTTACTATAGCTTAACCGAAGATTTTTGTGTTAGCGGCGGGACAATCTTAAGAATGCTTAAGATTTCAAGTTGGATCCGTAGCGGAGCCGATCGGCGTTCGATTGGCGTTTGTTGCGGAATGTCGTCGTTTGCCGTTATTCTAAAGTCAACGAATCGGAAACCAAATCGCCGGGAGGGTTCGATCGCGCATGTTTGCCCCGCAACGAAGGGAACGGATATTGGAGCTGCTTCGGGAACGGAAGGAAATCGTCGTCAAGGAGCTGGCCGCGGAGTTCGGCGTGTCGGAAGGGACGCTGCGAGCCGATCTCAAGCTGCTGGAGGACGGGGGCAAGCTGGAGCGGACGCACGGCGGGGCGATTCCGGCTGCCTCCCCGGGGCTTGGGCCGGCGGGAATCGAATCGTCGCGCAGCGAGCTGAACCGCGCGGAGAAGCAGGCGATCGGACGCGCCGCCGCCGGTCTGGTGAGCAAAGGCCAATGCGTCATGCTGGACGCGAGCACGACCGCCCTGGAGCTGGCGAAATGCCTCGTCGATCTGGATTATTTGACGGTCGTGACGAACGGATTGAACGCGGCGATGCTGCTCAGCCAAAATCCCCGCATCAACGTTATTCTGATCGGGGGCGTGCTCAGGCCGGGCTCGCGCACCGTCGAAGGGGTGCTGGGCCAGGGAATCCTGGAGGATGTGCAGGCCGACCTGTTTTTTACGTCGTCCGAGGGGTTCACGCTGGAGGCGGGCATGACCGATTTCAGCGTGTACGAAGCCGAGTTGAAAAAACGGATGGCCTCCGGCGTTTCGCGGGTGGTCGCGCTGCTCGACCATACGAAGCTGGGCCGCCGGTCGATCGCCGTCTCGATTCGTCCGCCCGCGATCCATACGCTCGTTACGGACGCGGCGGCCGATCCCGCCTTCGTCAAACGGCTCGAACGGGAGCGCATTCGCGTTATGATCGCGGAATGACGGCAAACGCCGGGAAGAGTCGGAGAACGCCGGCATATGCAGGAGATTTAGCTTTCGTTTATTGACGAATGTCGACGACGGCAAAAACAACCGATCGTTGACATCCGAAAGCCGCCGGTGAGACGATAGAAGCAAGACGAAAAGCAAAGCGGGTGAGAGCGGGCGTGTTGGAACGTTTCGACGGATTGATTCTGGATCTTGACGGCACGGTGTACAAAGGAGCCCGGGCGATAGACGGAGCGGCGGAAGCGATCGCCCGGCTGCGCGCGGGCGGCAAGCGAATCGCTTTTTTGAGCAATCGCGGGAACGCTTCGAGAAGGATGTGCCGCGAAAAGCTGGAACGAATGGGCATCGCGGCGGCCGAGGAAGAGATTATTTTGACTTCGACCGTCATGGCCCTTTATTTGCGGGATGCCGCGCCGGAGGCCAAGGTGTGGACGCTCGGCGACCCGGGCCTGAAGGAGGAGCTTGCGGCGCACGGCGTCCGGATGGCGCAAATGCCGGAGGAGGCGGAATGGCTCGTCATCACGCTTCACGAGACGCTGACTTACGAAGAGCTGAACCAGGCGTTTCGGGCGGTGCGCCACGGCGCCCGGATCGCGGCTACGAATGCGGATCGGACGTTTCCCGGCGATTTCGGCGACTCGATCGACGTGGCCGGGATGATCGGGGCGATCGCGTACTCGACGGGAAAAGAGCCGGAAATCGTCGTCGGCAAGCCTTCGCTGCGGATGGCCGAGGCGGCGCTTTCCGCGTTGGGGCTGCCCGCGGAACGCTGCCTGATCGTGGGAGACAGCCTGGCTTCGGACATTGAGCTTGGCCGGCGGGCCGGCATCGCGACCGCGCTCGTTCTGACCGGATCGACCCGGCTCGAGGACGTCGGCGGGGCGCCGCACCGGCCGGATTTTATTTTGAATTCCTTGCGGGAATTGGATGAACGATTAAAGGAGCGGATGTCCCCATGAACGGAATAAAAGAAAAAATCGCCGCCGCCGCCAGGCAGCTCGGCAACGAGGCGACGGTCGGCTTTCCGGAAGCCGTCGTCGTCGAAGCGGGAGCGCTGAGCCGGGTCGCTCCTTTCATGAAGGAGCGCGGGTACGGGCGTCCGCTGCTCGTCGCGGACGAACATACGCTGGCCGCAGCAGGAAGGACGGTCGCGGCCGGCCTTGCCGGGGCGGGCTTTCCCGAGAATGCGACGCTTGTGAAGCCGAACGCGCAGGGAGACGTCGTCGCGGACGAGGCTTCGATCGTCCAGGTTATCCTCGACTTGCAGAAGTCGGGAGCGGACGCGATCGTCGTTGCGGGCTCCGGAACGCTGCACGATATCGCGAGGTATGCGGCCTATACGACGCGGCTCCCGTTCGTGTCCGTCCCTACTGCCGCCTCGGTGGACGGCTTTACGTCCAGAGGAGCGCCGATCTTGATCCGCGGGGAGAAAATCACCGTGCAGGCGATCGGGCCGACGGCGATTTTCGCGGATTTGGCCGTGATGAGCCGGGCGCCCGCCGCTTTGACCGCGGCCGGATTCGCCGACATGCTCGGCAAATATACGTCCCTGTTCGATTGGAAGTTCGGCAGCTTGACGGCCGGCGAATCCTATAACGAAGCGGTGGCCGGCATTACGGAGCAGGCGCTGCGCGATTGCGTCGAGCATGCGGACCTCATCGGCCGCCGGACCGAAGACGGCATTCGCGTGTTGACCGAAGCGCTGATCGACTCCGGGCTGGCCATGCTCGTCTTCGGGCAATCCCATCCGGCCTCCGGCGCCGAGCATCATCTGTCCCATTACTGGGAGATGGAGTACATCCGGACGGGAAAGCGGCAGCTGCTGCACGGAGCGAAGGTCGGGGCGGCCTGCGCCGAAATCGCCGGCCTTTATCGCGGGCTCGAGATGGGGGAGTATGCCCCGAACGAGGCGGCGGCCGCCGAGCTGCGCGTCGCCTTGCGGAACATTCCGGACCCGGACGCCCTGCGCGGGCTGCTGCGCCGGGTCGGAGGCCCTTCCTCCGTATCCGAGCTGGGCGTGAGCGGCGAGCTTCTGGCCAGAAGCTTGCGGGAAGCGCACCGGGTTCGCCCGAACCGGTTCACGCTGCTTCGGGCTTATAATGAAAAGAAGGCGGCGGGACAGCAAAAACCGGTTCGATAACCGAGCGGAAACATTGCGAAAATCTTGCGAAAACAATAGGAAAATAAAATAAAAAAACAATGAAAAAGATGAAAAAGAAGCTTTGACACGCGGACCCTTGTTTGGTAGAATCCACCTATCGGACAACTGTCCGCTTTCTTGTTGTCCCTATCGGACAATTGTCCGCAACAGAAGAGTTCAGGCTCGCCCCTGCCGCCGGGGCGACGCTCAGCTCGAAGGAGGAGTATGGCTTGAGTGCCGTAGGCAGTACACAGACAAATGCTCAAAGCATCGACTTGAGCAACATCAGGAGAGGACCAATCGTAGCTGCGCTTATTATCGGTGCGTTCGTTTCGATCATGAACGAAACGCTGCTGAATATCGCCTTCCCCGATTTGGTCAACGAGTTCGGAGTCGCCTTGACGACGGTGCAGTGGCTGTCCACCGCGTACATGCTCGTTATCGGGGTGCTCGTTCCCGTCACCGCGCTTTTGCAGCAATGGTTTACGACAAGGCAAATGTTTTTGACCGCCATGACGCTGTTTCTGGTCGGGACGGTCGTTTGCGGCGCGGCGCCGGTATTTGAAGTGCTGCTTGCCGGACGGATCGTTCAGGCGGTCGGAACGGGTCTCATGCTTCCGGTCATGATGAATACGATCCTGATTATTTACCCGCCGGAGCAACGGGGCGGCGCGATGGGGATGATCGGTCTCGTCATCATGTTCGGCCCCGCGATCGGCCCGACGCTCTCCGGCTTGATCATCGATCAGTTGAATTGGCGCTGGCTGTTTTTCTGCGTGATCCCGTTGGCCGCGTTCTCGGTCATTTTTGCGGCTCTTTATTTGAAAAACGTCTCTACCATTACGAGGCCCAAAGTCGATTTGCTCTCGATTTTGCTGTCGACGGTCGGCTTCGGCGGCGTCGTTTACGGCTTCAGCAAGGCGGGCGAAGAATCGTGGTCCGAACCGGTCGTCGGCTGGTGCATCGGCATCGGGTTGCTCGGACTTCTGCTGTTCGTTTGGCGCCAGTTGAAAATGAAAGAACCGATGCTGGATTTGCGCGCGTTCAAGTATCCGATGTTCTCGATCGCGACGATCCTGCTCATCGTCGTCATTATGACGCTGTTTTCGACGATGGCGCTGCTTCCGTTTTTCCTGCAGGGAGCTCTGCTGTACACGGTGTTTAAATCCGGCCTGATCATGCTGCCGGGCGGCGTGGTCAACGGGATTATGTCTCCGATCGCCGGCAAGCTGTTCGACAAGTTCGGTCCGAGATGGCTCGTCATTCCCGGCCTGGTGCTGGTCAGCGCGGCAACCTGGACGTTCAGCGGCATTACCGCTTCGGCCGGCGCGGGCTATGTCATTTTCCTCCATATCGTCATGCTGATCGGGATCTCGCTCGTCATGATGCCTACGCAAACGACGGGATTGAACCAACTTCCGCCCGAGCTCTATCCGCACGGAACCGCGATCCTGAATACGCTCCAGCAGGTGTTCGGGGCGATCGGCATGGCGTTGTTTATGAGCGTTCTGTCCTCCGGGCAGAAAAGCTATTTGGCCGAATCGAGCAATCCCCAAGCGCCCGAAGAAGCGGTTCAAAGCTTGGTGGCGGGGCTGCAGGACGCCTTTACGCTCGGCGGCATCTTCGCGATCGCGGCGCTCGTCATCTCTTTCTTCTTGAAGCGGGTGCGGACTGCTCAAGAGCAGGCGAAATCGTTCCATTAATCCGCGAAAGGGAGTGAGAGGAATGTCGCGCAGAGAAAGTACGGAGATGTTGAATGCGGAAATTCTGCGGACGGCCCAATCCCTGTTCAACGATTTTGGCGTCGAGGCCGTCAGCATGCACCAGATCGCCAAAACCGTCGGAATCGGCCAAGGCACGCTTTACCGCCGCTATTCCAACAAAGGCGATCTGTGCAGGTCCCTGATGAAGGACAAGTTCGACCGCTTCATGGAGGAAATCGAAACGTATTTGGAGCGCAGCAAGGAACGTCCCGTCGAGGAGAGGCTCGGGAAAATCATCACGGATTTGATCGTTTTTACGAACCGCGACATGGAATGGGTACGGACGATGCTTTCTTGCGCCAGGCTTGAAGATACGAGAGACCAATTGTTCGAAGCGCCCCCGTTCAAGTTCATCCGGGGGACGATCCGGAAGCTGCTCGCAGAAGCTCAGGACGAGGGGAAGCTCATTCCCCTCGATCCCGAGTTTACGTCCTGCGTGCTGGCCGCTTCGTCCTTGACGCCGGAAATGATGTTTTATTTGCACGAATCGGGCTACAGCTCGGAAGAGATCGCGGAACGATTGTCGCAAACGTTTTTGGCCCCCTTATTTATTCGATGAAATTCGCTCCGTCAAAAACGACGTTCTCCGCCCTTCGGACGACGAGTCGTTTTTACTTGGTGAACAAAATCACATTCTTTTCGTTTTTTTGCAAAAAATCCATTCAAGTTTGTGGCGAAAAGGTGTAGAATAGACACGAAGGTTCGACGTCTGCCCGTGTTTATGCGAAAGACAGGAGGGTGCCGGAACCGAATCGTTTGCAAACTTGACGCAAGAGCGCCGCGTTTTTTCGGTTCTTCATGTGAAATTTGTTACAATGTTCGGTTTCCAGCCCTCGATTTTTGCATTGGCCGACAGGCACGAAGATAGCAACCATACTGACATCCTTGCAAAGGAGGACGCTCCCGTATGTCCGAAACAGCTGTTTCCCAAGAAACGCTTGCCGAGCAAGCCGAAGCGCAACGCCAACCGGTCGATGTATTGGATCAACTGATGAAGCCCGAGGTCCAGGAGTCGTTGACCACCTTGGTGGAAAATCTGCCGAAGCTGGCCGAATTGGTCACGCTCATGACCAAAGCTTACGATTTCGCTCAAGCCGTCGCGACGGACAAAGTGCTGATCAACGATTTCGCGCAAGGAATCGGAGAAATGGCCAAGCCTGTCGTCGACAAGGCGAAAGGCATCGCATCCGCCGCGATCGAAGCGAACGACCGCGCGCAGCAAGATTCCGCAACGATCGGATTGTTCGGATTGCTCAAGCTGCTGAAAGATCCGCAAGTGCAAAAATCGTTCCGCTTCGCGCAAGCTTTCCTCAGCGTGCTCGCCGAACGTCAGCAACAGCAACCGCGCCCGTAAGACAGACCCGAAACGCATAAGAACGGAGGATGGATATGTCGAAACAAATTCTGATTCTGGGCGGAGGGTACGGCGGTTTGCTGGCAGCCCTGACGGCGCGCCAACACCTGAGCGTTGCGGAAGCCCAAATCACGCTTGTGAACCGTTTCTCGACGCACCAAATCATTACCGAGCTTCACCGTCTTGCCGGCGGCACGATCGGAGAGAAAGCCGTCTCCCTGCCGCTTGAAAAACTGCTGAAAAACAAAGGCGTCAACATCGTCGTCGACACGATTTCGGAAATCAAGCCCGACGACAAGAAAGTGACGGGAGCCAGCGGCGCTACGTACAAGTACGACGCGCTCGTCGTGGCGCTCGGCAGCGAAACGGCCTACTTCGGCATCCCGGGTCTTCAAGAGCACAGCTTCGTGCTCAAGTCGGTCAACGACGCGAACCGCATTCGCGCGCACGTCGAAGCCGAACTGGACGCCTACAAGAAAACGGGCGACAAAGCGCACGCGACGTTCGTGGTCGGCGGCGGCGGCCTGACCGGCGTCGAGCTGATCGGCGAGTTCGCCGACAAGCTGCCGGAGCAATGCCGCGCCAAAGGCATCGACTTCAACGACATCAAGCTGTACGTCGTCGAAGCCGCTCCTTCGATCCTGCCGGTATTCCCGCCCGAACTGGTGGCCCGCGCCGTGGAAAGCCTGTCCAAGCGCGGCGTGCAATTCCTGACCGGCGTCGCGATCACGGAAAGAACGCCTTCTTCCGTTTCGCTCAAGGACGGCAGCACGATCGAAACGAATACGCTCGTCTGGACGGGCGGCGTGCAAGGCAATCCGGTCGTCGCCAATTCCGGCCTCGAAGTCAACCGCGGCCGCGCGACCGTCACGGAAACGCTGCAATCGACCTCGCATCCGGACGTGTTCCTGGCGGGCGACTGCGCCGTCGTGTTCCCTGCCGGCAGCGAACGGCCGTATCCGCCGACCGCGCAATTGGCATGGCAAATGGGCGAAACGGTCGGCTATAACCTGTCCGCGTACTTCAAAGAAGGCAAAATGGACAGCTTTACGCCGGTATTTTCCGGTACGCTCGGCAGCCTCGGCCGCAAGGACGGCATCGGCACGATCGGCGCGAGCCAAACGCGCCTGAAAGGCCTGCCGGCCACGTTGATGAAGGAAGCGTCCAACATCCGCTACCTGTCGCACATCAACGGCCTGTTCACGCTGGCGTATTAATCGCATACAGTTAACGGAAGAGGGCGCCGAAGGGCGCCCTCTTTCGCTATCGGCGGCGGGACAAAATAACAAAAAACCCTTGGGGGAAACAAGGGCTTCAAAGACGGCTATTTTTTTAAGCCAAGGGGGCTGGCCCGTGATTTTGCATAAGGGCGAAACGCTGTTCCGGCAAGGCGAGTCGGGTCCGCTTTACCGTCTTCGGAAAGGCATGCTCAAAATCGTCCGCCTGCACGAGAACGGGACGCCGACGCTCGTCAATCTGATCGTGCCGGGAGAGACGATCCCGCACCATTCGCTGATCAGGGCCTATGTTGGATTTTGTTCAATCAAGGGGGCGGAAAACGGGGAAATCGCGATCTGGAGTGGATTTTATCCAATGAGTCACTTGGGATTTGGGCGAATACGCCAAAAAGGTCTCGCCAGGTTGGACAAAATCCAGCGAAACCGGAAAAAAACGCGAAAAAGCCCGTTTTGCTTGGAAAAAATCCAACCAAGCTTTCCCCGGCCTTGCGCCATCCCGCCTAATTCCGCGCCATGCTATGTCCCCCCCCTCCCGCGAAACCCGCCAAAAGGGCAATGCGCGTCACCCGGTCGTCTTTCCCGGCAAAGGGCGCAAGGGCCGGCCGGAGCGAATGTGGGCGACCCCTTCCTGGCACAGGCCTAACGGTTGCCAGGGGCAGTCGTGACAGAACCGATCGATATCCCGGGGCCGGACATGCTCCGTCACCCGGCCGACAATCTCGGTCCAGCTCGCATTCAATCCCGGTCTCAATCCGAGCTTGAGCAAAATGTCCCGATCTTTCCGGTATACGCTTTCGTTATGGCAGTGATTCGGCTGATCGGCCGGAAAAGCCCGGCAGATGTCGTCGGGACCTTCGATGATGGCGATCGGGGTATCGGGATCCGCGCGAAGCGTTTCGTAGACCGAGGTCATGTTGACGCAGAACTCTTCGGAATATCCCTTGCCCCTGAAACCTAGCAGACAGAGAAGATGATGGCCGCGCAGTCTTATCGTCATTTTATCGTTTCCGCTCCTTGACGCGAGCGTCCCTTGCGATTTGCGGGAAGATTCGCAAGAGGCGGCCCGAGCCTTCGTTCATGACGGGGACGATGCCTTCGGCAGCGTGACCGACTTCACTTCGTACATGCTGACGGTCGTGTCGAGCAGATAATCCGGCTTCTCCTGGTTGCGCGAATTGCGGTGTCCTTCGATATGGGCCGGGCTTTTCTCCCATGTTTTCCACGCTTCTTCGGATTCCCAGCGGACGACGACGACGACCTGCTCCTGTTCTTCAACTTTGCGCGCCTTTTTGATCATGACGCTCAAATCGATAAAGCCCGGAATATCGGCCATCGGATGGTCCGGCCTGCCGAAGCGTTCCGCTACCTGACCGGCAAATCCGGCCTTGACGGTAATTGTCCTCATTTGAACCAACATGCGGCTCACTCCTTGCTGTTCATAAGAATAAAGTCGGTATGAAGGCTGCTTTGGTTATCGGGGCTGGGGCCGCGGGGGAACGCAGCCCCAGTAATGTCATTCTAGATGAAAATCATTCTCAATGTCAAATGAATCTGGATAAAAAAAGGGGGCCGCCCGAAAGGCTGACCCACCCCTTATGCATCTAAACCCCTGCGTACGGACGCTGCCGCTCCAGTTGAGTCGTAGCAACTCATCTCAACCCGTCAAACGCATAAAGCCGCATGCAATTGAGCAAAAATGACTCATCTTGCCCCCTGCGGCACGGACGCTGCCGCTCCAGTTGAGTCGTGGCTACTCATCTCAACCCGCCTTGCGTGAACAGCCGCTCCTTTTCGCCGATCGGGCCGCGTCTCCTTCCATGCGCGGCCGATCGTCCGCTTATCCTTTGACGGCGCCGGCGACGACGCCTTTGACGATGTGCTTTTGCAGGAACATGAACACGACGATCGAAGGCAGAACGGCCATCACCATGGCGGTCATCGCGTACTGCCAGTCGGACGTGTATTGGCCGACGAAGGTGTAGGCGGCAAGCGTCAGCGTTTTCGTCGACGGCGAGCCGTTGACCATGAGCAGCGGAAGCAGGAAGTCGTTCCAGATCCACATGACGTCGATGATGATGATCGTCGTCGTGACCGACTTCAGCAGCGGGAAGATGACGGAGAAGAACAGCCGGAAACCGGACGCCCCGTCGATCGTGGCGCTTTCGTCGATTTCTTTCGGGATGCCTTTGACGAACCCGTGATAAATAAAGACGGCGAGCGGAGCGCCGAAGCCCCAGTACAGAATGCCGAGCCCCCAGGTGCTGTCGGAAAGATTAATATTTTTCGCAAGCTGGAGCACCGTGAGCATGATCGATTGGAACGGAATGAGCATCGGCATGATCAACAGAAAGTAGACGATCGAGCTGAACCGCGATTTCGTCCGCGCCAGCTTGTAAGCGGCAATGGACGAAACGAGGATGATCCCCGCAAGGCCGAGCACCGTAATGATCGCGTTGTTCAGAAACAGCCGCGGATAGTCGATGAAATTCCAGACGTAGGAATAGTTTTCGAAAGCCAGGCTTTTCGGGAGGGCGATGACGTCGGTCATGACCTCCTGAAAGCTTTTAAGCGAGTTGATGATCGCCAGGAACAGCGGGTACAGAAACAGCAGCGACAGGAGGAACATGAAGATTTCGAGCACGATTTTTCCCGCTTTGTTCGATGTCATCAGGCTTCAACCTCCCTGCGCTTGAAGATGGTCAATTGGATGATCGTGATGATCAGGACGGCGACGAACAAAATGAGCGCTTTGGCCGTGCCGTAGCCGTACAGGTTGTTCTGGAACGTGTCGCGGTAAATGTCGTAGGCGACGCTGTACGTCGTGCCGCCGGGGCCCCCGCCCGTGAGCGACAGGATGACGTCGAATACTTTGATCGAGTTGGTCAGCGCCATGAAAACGGAAATCGTGATCGACGGCGCCAGCAAAGGCAGCGTGATGTTGAAAAAACGGCGAATCGGTCCGGCTCCGTCGACGGTGGCCGCCTCCTTCAGGTCGTCCGGAATGGATTGCAGGCCGGCGATGTAAATGACCATGTAGAAGCCGATCGATTGCCAAATGGAAACGAACAAGACCGAAATGAACGCCAGGCCGGGTTCGCCCAGCCAGCTGAGATTAAAGATGCCCCAACCCGTGCTTTCGCCGAGCGATTCGAACCCTTGCATGAAAATGAATTTCCAAATAAAGCCGACGATGACCAGGCTCAGGATGTACGGAATGAAGAACGCCGCCCGCAGCCACGTCGAAGTTTTCAGCTTCATGTCGAGCACGAGCGCAAGCAATATGGCAAGAACGTTAATAATGACGATGTACAACACCGCATACTTGATCGTAAACCAGGACGCGTTCAGGAAATTGGCGTCTCCCGAAAAAATTTGCTTGAAGTTATCCAGCCCGATAAATTTCGGATTTTTGGAAATCCCGTTCCATTGGGTCAGGGAGTAGCGAATCGTCATCGCAAACGGAATATAAAAAGCAATGGCGACACAAATCAGGGCCGGCCACGTGAAGAAGCCGAACTCGACTTTTTCGGACCATTTTCTGCCGATTTTGCGCATGGGTGCACCTCTTTTTCGTCACAGTTTTCAAACGGGCTGCCGGCCGCCTGGGCTATGCAGCAGTCCTATTTCAGCTATAATGCATTATAAAACAGCGGTTTTGGCGTCAAAATGGATTTAAATAAACAGTTAAGGGTAAAAAGGTGAACTGTGCGCCGTTCAAGGGGGAGCGATGGCCAATATTATCAAAAGGCTGAGCAAAGCCGTATCGACCATTCGGGATCGCATGACCAGACGTTTGGTCAACAAGCTTATTTTGCTTTTTACGTCCATTATCATACTGGTCGTCGCTTCGCTCACCGTCATTTCGTATCAAATGCTCGAACGGGAAGCGGTGGAAAGCAGCATCGCCAGCACGCGGAACAATCTGCTGCTCGTCAATCGGAATCTGGAAAATTACCTGGCCGAAATCGAGCAATTGTCGCTTCCGCAGATCCGATACGACGAGATTATCGCCGCCATCGCCACGGAGGAGACAAGCTACAGCTCGCGCATGTATTTGGAGAACTATTTGCGGACGTTGTATTATTCCCGCGGCGACGTCGAGAGCATTTCGCTGTACCTGGTCGAGAAGCAAAGGGTTTACGTGCTGACGCGCGAGGCGTACAACGTGACGGTTCGCGTTCGCGAAGATCCGGGCATCGAGGAAACGCCGTGGTATAAGGAGACGCTGGCCAGCGACCGGAATCGGGCGTACGAGTCGTTTTTCGACAATGCGAGCCGGGAGGCGGTTCCTTCCGGAAGCTTTATGGCGTACCATCGGGTGCTGCGTTCGCTCGCTTTGCGCGAGCCGCAGGCGGTCATTTCGTTCTATATGAATCCGACGGCCAAAGACAAGCTGATGGAAGACGTTCCGCTCGGCGAAGGAGAACATGTGCTGCTGGTCGATTCGAACGGCGTACCTTTTCACGCGGACGATCTTGCCTTTTACGAAACCGTCCGGGACGCGGGCCTGCCGGACAAGCTCGAAGCGAACGCGAAAGACCGGCTCGCCTGGTCGAACGGCAAGGAGCGGTATCTCGTCGTTGCCAACGAAGGAGAGCGCGAAGGCTGGCGCCTGATCAAAACGATCCCGTACAGCAAGCTGTACGCAGCCGCCGAAACAAACCGGAATATCAGCTATTTGATCGGCTTCGCGTTTTTGCTGCTGTCCGTCGTGCTGGTGACGTTTCTGTCAAGCGCGATCACGAAGCCGCTCAAAAACCTGTCGCATCAAATGAGGCGGTTTAGCGAAGGCACGTTCGATGCGGAGGCGGAAGTGAAGGGGAGAGACGAAATCGCGTACTTGACCCGGCATTTCAACCAAATGGTCCGGCGCACCAACGATTTGATCAATGAACGCTACAAAAGCAAGCTTGTCGAAAAAAACGCCATTTTAAAAGCGCTCGAAGCGGAAATCAATCCCCATTTTCTGTACAACGCGCTGCAGGCCATCTCGACCAAGGCGCTCAAGAACGGGCGTTACGACATTGCCGACATGGTAGATGCGCTGGCGCAGACGCTTCGCTACTGCATAAGCGGAAAAGACATTGTGCAGGCTAGGGAAGAATTGAACCATATCGAGCGGTATTTGGGTTTGCAAAAGGCAAGGTTCGGCAGCCGTCTTCAGGTGGAGATCGAATGGGACGATTCGCTGATGGAGTTGGAAATTCCGAAGCTGTCTCTTCAATCGCTGGTCGAAAACTCGATCAAGCACGCCCTGGAAAAAGTATCGGCTCCGGTTACGATCGTGATCAGCGCCGTGCTGGCGCCCTCGCACGCGGTCATCACTGTGCGGGACGACGGGCCCGGCATTGCGCCGACGCGGCTGACCGAAATTCTGGATTCGCTGGAAACAAAGTGGGAGGATCGGGAAACCGAAAATATCGGTCTCGTCAATTTGCATACCCGGCTCAAGCTCCTCTATGGCGACGAGGCCGGGCTCGGCATCGGAGCAAACGACAAGGGGACCGAGATGAGCATGTGGATACCGCGGGGGGACGGCAAGAATGGTTAAAGTTCTCATCGTCGACGACGAAGAGCCGGTTCGCGAGGCGATCCGGATTTTAGGGGATTGGAACGGGCTCGGCGTGGAGGAAGTGCTCGAAGCGACGAACGGGCGGGAAGGGCTTGAGCTGCTGAAGCAGTTCAAGCCGGATATTGCGATCGTCGACATGAAAATGCCCGAAATGAACGGCGTAGAGTTTCTGCAGGCGGTCGAGCGCGAATTTCCGGATTTGTTTACGATCGTGCTGAGCGGCTATAACGATTTCGAGTTTACCCGTCAGGCGATCCGTTCGAGGGCGGTCGATTATTTGCTGAAGCCGGTCAACCGTCAGGATTTGAACCAGGCGCTTATTGGCGCGCTTGACGTCCTGAAGGCCAAGAGGCAGGACGAAAGCGAGTTTATTAACCGCAATATCGCGCTGAATATGTCCTTGCCGAAGCTGAAGGAGAAAATCTATTTCTCCATTATCGAAGGAACGTTCAAAAAGCAGCCGAACGAAACGCTGCTTCCGCTTATCGGCGCCGACGACCCGGACAAGCGCTTCGCCGTCGCGGTCGTTCGGATCGTCAATTTGGACGAAGCGAGCCGCTCGCGGTTTCACAACGACCTCGAGCTGCTGCATTTCGCCGCGGCGAACGTTTTGAACGAGACCGCCGCGGAAGACGGCGGCGTGCAAGGCTTCGCTTTCGCCAATCCGAAGCAGGGGCGCGAGATGATCGCCGTTTTTACGATGTCGGGCAGCTACCCGGAAGATCTCGCTTACCGCTCGTTTCATGTCATGAAACGGGCTTCGGCGACGCTCGCCCGACTGCTCGGCATTCGCATCGCGGCCGGTATGGGGAAGCCCGCCGACGCCGCGGGCGGCATCGCCCGTTCGTACGAGGAAGCGAAGTCGGCCTTGAACGACATCGACCTGCTGAGGCTGAAAGGCGGCGAAGTCGTTGCCGGCAAGGAGAATCGGGGCGGCGCCCGCGAAGTGTTTTCGATGACGGGCCGGATGCCGCTCATTCGCAGCGCCCTCGAGGCGGGCAACCGGAACCAGGCCAAGAGCGCGCTCGGCGAATTTTGCAAAAAAATCAAGAGCTCCGGGGCGTTCGGACTTGGCGACGCGGAGCGGACGCTTCAGGAATTCGTTGTGCTTATGAACGATATGGCGCTCGAGCTCGGCGTTTCGCAGGAGAAGCTTCCGGCCGGGGACAAGGGGCTGCTTGCGGCCGGCATCGCGACGGATTACGATTCGGTCGAGCAATTCGAAGAACTCATGCACCGGATATTGGACTATTACGGGGAGCAAATCCGGTTATTGACCGCGCTGGAGCGGCCGTTTCAAGTGGCGGACATCAAAGAGTACATCGATCGCCACTATTTCGAAGATATCAAAATTTCAATGTTTACCGAGCGTTACTTTCTGAGCCGCGAGTATTTGATGAAGCTGTTCAAGCAGCAATTCGGGTTTGGCATCCACGAATACGTGCAGAAGGTGAGAATGGAGAAGGCGAAAGAGCTGCTGAACGATTCGGAGCTGAAAATCCAGGAAATTTCCGAAATGCTGGGCTACAAGGATAAAAACTATTTCAGCAAAGCGTTCCGGAACTACTATTCGATTTCGCCGACCGAATACCGGATGACGCGGACGAACGGCTAAAAAGTGAACCGCTTCGAACGGAACACTTTTTTACCCTCAAGACGCCACTTATCTACATTTTTATCGCCGGGCAATTTCTTTAGAATAGGCTTCGAGATCAAACAATCAGGAAAGCGGGGACAAAGAGATGTTCAAAAAATGGATGGGGCTGTCCCTCAGCCTCGTGCTGATCGCCGGCATTCTCGCCGCGTGCGGAGGCAACAACGCCGCGAACGACAATGCGGCCGGCGAGGGCGCCGCGGAAGGCGATGCCTCCAAGCCGGTCACGATCAACATGTTTACGGCTTCTCCGGAATATACCGACGCGTTCAACGCTTACATCGCAGAATACAAAAAAGTGAAGCCGAACGTCACGATCAATCTGGAAATTATGCAAGCCGACTATAACACGGTTCTGAAGTCCCGGATCGCGGCCGGCAGCACGCCGGACGTCTTTCAAACGACGGCGGGCGGCGACATCGACACGTTCGCGGAATACAGCGCCGACCTGACGAACGAACCGTTGGCCGCGGCGATGACCGACGCCGTTCGCGCAAACATGACGTCCGCCGACGGCAAAGTGCTCGGCCTGCCCGTCAAAGGCAACCTGTTCACGCTGATTTACAACAAGCAGTTGTTCGAAGAAGCCGGCATTACGGAAGCGCCGAAAACGCTGGCCGAACTGGACGACGCGATCGCCAAGCTGGAAGCGAAGGGCATTACGCCGTTTGCGAACGCCTATAAAGAATGGTGGGTTTGGAAGCACGTCTTCCAGCACTTCGTCAACGCCGCCGCCCAAGATGCGGGCATCGACGCGAAAACGCTCGTCGCGAACTTCGTCGCGGGAGAAACGACGTTTGCCGATCATCCGGTTCTGAACGACAACTTCTTCAAATTCGTCGATACGACGGTCGAACACGGCACCGACAAGCCGCTTGAGCGCGACAGCAACGCCGAAGTAAGCGACTTTGCTTCCGGCAAGGCCGCCATCATGACCGGCAAGGGCGCATGGGACGAAGAAGCGATCAAGAAAATCAACCCCGACATCCAAATCGGCATTATGGGCTACCCGGTCAGCGACAAGGCCGAACAATCCCAAATCATTACGGGCGCCGACCAGGCGCTGCGGATCAACAAGGATTCCGCCGTCGTCAATGAAACGATCGAGTTCTTCAACTGGCTGTATACGTCCGACTACGGCAAAAACTGGTTCTCCGGCGTAGCGAAAGTCATCCCGCCGATCAAGGATGCTCCGCTTCCGGATCTGGATATGCCGAAGCAAATGGACGAAATTTTGAAAACCGAGCCGTCGGGCGACCTGTCGATCAACTATTCGCTCGACACGTTCCACCAAAAATTCGGCGAACTGATGCAAGCCTATATCGGCGGCACGAAGTCGAAGGATGCGGTCATCAAGGAAATCCAGACCGCCTGGATTCAACTCGGCTCCAATCAATAAGCGCGGCCGATGAACGGGGGCGGCCGGACCGCGGCAGCGTTTCGAAACGCATCGCGAACGGGCGCGGATTGCCGGCACCCCGTTTCCCGGGCTTCACTTGACTCAGCGCGATTTCGCGCTGGGTCAAGTTTTTATAGGGGGATTTTTCGGGGATTTTGCGTGCGGATATGACCTACTTTTATACGCGGGAAGGTGAGCAATTTGGCGAATTCATCCATCCGGTTGAACGAAAACGGACTTCATCTTTTGCTCGAAATTACGGAAGAACGGGACGTGCGGCTGCTGCATTTCGGGGCGGTTCCTTTTGACGAGTCGACGGTGCGGGACGGGCAGAAGGCCGGCTTCCGTCTTCTGGAGCTGCAGCTGTCCGGGGAAGACCGGGCGGAATATCACGGGCGGACGCACCGGGCGACTTATCCGGGCCTGCGCATGCGCTACGAAACGCACCGGGATTCGCGGACGGAACCCGGGCGCAAGCTGGAGGTGGAGCTTCGCGATCCGGCGACGGGGTTGAAGGCGGTTCAGCATTTTCAGTTTTACGACGGCGTGCAAACGGCGCGCTGCTGGGCGACGCTCGCAAACGAAGGGGAGGCGGAAGCGGACGTCGAGTACGTCTCCTCGTTCGCGCTGACGGGATTGGACAAGGAGGGCGAGCGGGACCGCGACGAGAAAATGGTGCTGACGCTCGCCCACAACGGGTGGCAAAGCGAGCTGCAATGGCGGTCGTATACGCTGCCCGAGCTCGGGCTGTCGCATCTGATCGATCGCACGTCCAAACGCGTTTCGTGCAGCAACACGGGATCGTGGTCCGCGTCCGAGCATCTGCCGATGGCCGTGCTGGAGAACCGGGAAGCCGGGACGAGCCTGTTCTGGCAGATCGAGCATAACGGCTCGTGGCACTGGGAGATCATCGATCAGGTCGACCTGCTGACGCTGCTCGCGAGCGGACCGACCGAGCACGACAACCACTGGTGGGTGCGCCTTCGCCCGGGGCAGCAATTCGCGTCGGTTCCGGTCGCGGTCGGCGCCGTGGCGGGCGGCTTCGAGGAGGCGATCGGGCAGCTCACGGCGTACCGCCGCAAAATCCGGCGTCCGAACGCCGACAACCGCGAGCTGCGCATCATTTTCAACGACTACATGAACTGTCTGTGGGGCGACCCGACGACGGCGAAGCTGCTGCCGCTCATCGATGCCGCCGCCGAAGCGGGCTGCGAATATTTCTGCATCGACGCGGGCTGGTACGCCGTCGGCGAATGGTGGGACGGCGTCGGCGAGTGGCTTCCTTCGTCGGAACGGTTCCCGGAAGGGATCAAATATGTGCTCGACTACATCCGTTCCAAGGGCATGGTTCCGGGCTTGTGGCTGGAGCTCGAGGTCATGGGGATCAACAGTCCCAAGCTTGCCGAGACGGACGACGGCTGGTTTTTCAAACGGCACGGCAAACGCGTCAAAGACCGCAGCCGCTATCAGCTTGATTACCGCAATCCGCAGGTGATCGCGCACGCGAACGAGGTCATCCGCCGGCTGGTCGAGGATTACGGCGTCGGCTACATCAAGATGGACTACAACATCAACGCCGGCATCGGCACGGAAACGGACGCAGACAGCTTCGGCGACGGATTGCTGCGGCATAACCGGGCGTACCTCGCCTGGCTCGATTCGATTTTCGCGCGGTACCCCGACCTGGTCATCGAAAACTGCTCGAGCGGCGGCATGCGGATGGACTACGCGATGCTCAGCCGCCACAGCATCCAGTCGACGAGCGACCAGGAGAACTACGTCAACTACGCGGCGATCGCGGCCGGCTCGCCGGCGGGGCTGACGCCGGAGCAATCCGCCGTCTGGTCGTACCCGCTGCGGGAAGGCGACGACGAGGAGGTCGTCTTCAACATGGTGAACGCGCTGCTGCTGCGGGTGCACCAGAGCGGCCATCTGGCCGAGCTGAGCCCGCGCCGGCGGCAGCTCGTCAAGGAAGCGCTCGACTATTACAAGTCGATCCGCAAGGACATTCCCGAAGCGCTGCCGTTCTGGCCGCTCGGCCTGCCGACGCAGCAGGACGACTGGGTCAGCCTCGGCCTGCGCGCGGGCGAACGCGCCTATGTCGCCGTATGGCGCATCGGCGGCGAGTCGGCATCGGCGGCGCTGCCGATGCCGCGGTTTGCCGGACGCGAGCTCGACGTCCGGATCGCGTACCCGTCCGCGCACGACAGCGCGCTGACGTGGGACAAGGCCGGCGGCGTGCTGACGGTCACGCTGCCGCAGGCCCGCACGGCGCGGTTGATCGAAATCCGCGCCAAATAGACGTGAGCCCCGCCGTCGGTCGCGACCGACCGCGGGGCTTTTTGCGGAAGAAAGACTCGCCGCACGCATGCTGCCGGTCCAGTTGAGTCGCGGCGACTCAACGCGACCCGCCAAACGCACGCAGCCGCACGCATTTGGGTAAAAATGACTCATCTCGCCGCCTCCGCACGCATGCTGCCGGTCCAGTTGAGTCGTGGCGACTCATCTCGACCCGCCAAACGCACGCAGCCGCACGCATTTGAGTAAAAATGACCCATTTCACCGCCTCCGCACGCATGCTGCCGGTCCAGTTGAGTCGCGGCGACTCATCTCGACCCGCCAAACGCACGCAGCCGCACGCATTTGAGTAAAAATGACTCATCTCGCCGCCTCCGCACGCATGCTGCCGGTCCAGTTGAGTCGCGGCGACTCAACTCGACCCGCCAAACGCACGCAGCCGCACGCATTTGGGTAAAAATGACTCATCTCGCCGCTTCCGCATGCCCGCGGTCGGTCCAGTTGAGTCGCGGCGACTCATCCCGCCGCCTTAGCTACTCCTCCCCTACTCCTCCGCATGATACAGCTGCCGCCGGAACGTCTTCGGGGTCATGCCGGTCTCGCGCTTGAACAGGGTACAAAACTGCGCGCTGTTGACGAAGCCCGACTCCACGGCGATGTCCGAGACGGGCGTGCGGGTGTGAATCAGCAGCATTTTGGCGTATTCGAGCCGTTTCAATAGCAAATAATGCTGGGGGGAGACGCCGAATTTTTCCTTGAACAGGTGCCGGAAGCGGTCGTAGCTGTAGCCCGTCATTTGGGCCAGCGTCGAGACGGCGAGCTTGTGGCGGAAATTTTCGTCCATGTAATTAATAATGAAGTTCAAGCTGTCCCGGTTCGGCGTGTTATGCCGGCGGATGCCCGATATCCGCTTGATTTGCGTTGCCAGCTCCTCGACCATCACGTTCAACACTTCCGAGAATCCTTCCGGGTGGGCGATGAATTCGTGCTTCATCCGCAGCATGTACTGGGCGATCGTGCGGCGGTCGTCGTCCTCGAACACTTTGTTCATCGTGCCCGTCGACAGGTTGTCGCACAGAAAGCCGATAAAGATCAAGTCGGATTCGGCGGCGTGCTTCTCGTCGTGCAGGATGTGCGGGGAAATAACGGCAAAATGGTTCGGCTTGAACTCGTGGCGGGCCGCTCCGATCGTCGTGCTGCCGTGGCCGTCGAAATAATAGACGATTTCGAAACAGGCGTGCGTATGCGGCGGGATATAAATGTTTTCCGGATAATGATTATAAGAAAGGAACAGCAGGCGGTTCATCCGATCGCTCCAAAAAAATAGTTTAGCCGAATCATGAAACGATATCAGCCGAATCGTGAAATTATTGCGGCTGCTTTTTTGTTACTATCATAACATCAACTCGCTTGGGTCACCAAATCTCACGCGACGCTGACATGTTGAGGGTTTAGGGTCTGCAACACATCCGGAGAAAAAGGAGCGTACGCCGCTTATGTTCAAAACCAGAAAAATCGCGCTGCTGCTCGTCGTATCGATCATCGTCGGCCTGCTTGCCGCCTGCGGAGGCAACTCGGGCAATTCGGGCAACGCAGGCACGGCATCCCCGTCCGCCGGCGGACAGGAAGGAGCCTCGTCCGAGCCCAAAACGCTGACGATCATGGCCGAGCAAAGCTCCCATGCCGACGCGTTCAAAAGCATTATTCCGGATTTCGAGGCCAAGTATAACGTCAAGGTCAACGTGGTCGAGCTTCCTTACGACCAATACCAGCAGCAGCTGACGCTCAAGTTCACGTCCGGAAGCGTGGACTTCGATCTGGCCTATATCCCGATCGGCTGGGTGTCCCAATACCAGGTCGCGGGTTACCTCGATCCGATCGCCACGGCCCAGGACAAGCTGGACCAGCTCGAGCTGGACGACTTCCCGGGCATCGAGAACGCCTATTACGGGGAGAACGAAGAGCTGTACTTCGTTCCTTATATGAACGAAACGCACGGCATCCTGTACCGGACGGACCTGTTCGAGGATCCGGCCGAGAAGGAAGCGTTCAAAGCCAAATACGGCTATGACTTGGCGCCGCCGAAGACGATGAAGGAATATAAGGAGATCGCCGAGTTTTTCAACCGTCCGGACGAAAATTTGAGCGGGGTCACGCTCATGGGCCAACAAAGCATTCTGGTCGGCTTCGGCTTCTACAACCGCCTCTTTAATTACGGCGGCGATCTTTACGATGCGGAATACAAACAGCAATTCAACAATGAAGCGGGCGTCAACGCGCTGAACGATCTGAAGGAGCTGTTCGAATACGCGTCCCCTGCCGCCAAGCAATACGGCTGGACGGAAGCGATGGGCGAATTCCTGCAAGGCCGCAGCGCGATGGCGGAAATGGCTACGACCGTGGCGCAGGCCGCCCAGGATCCGAATCAATCCAAGGTTGTCGGCAAGGTCGGCTTCTCGGCCATTCCGACGAACGACGGCAATGCCGAGGGCATCAAACGGTTCTATCTGCCGTTCGGGTTCTCGGTGACGAAGGCGTCGGAGGCGAAGGAAGAAGCGTTCCAGTGGATCGAGTTCGCGACAAGCCAGGAAATGCTGGAAAAAGCCGCTCCTGTCGGCAACATCCCGGCCCGCTCGTCCGCGTTGACGGGCTCGCTCGCCGCCGAATACGGCTACTACGCTCCGCATGCCGACATCATGAATTCGTTCCGGCTCGAGCCGCTGCCGCTCATTCCGGAAGGCGCGACGATTACCGGCGATATTTTGCCGGCGGCGATCACCAAGTTCCTCTACGGGGGAGATACGGCCGAAAACGCGCTGAAGCAGGCGGCGGACGAATTCGACGAACTGATGACTTCGCACGGCTATTAATTTTTCAAAAGAAAGACATTCAGGAGAAGGAAGACGGCTTCCTTCTCTTCACTTTTCACGGTTAGGTGGTGTATGCCGGTTTGTCGTCGCTCGCAAAAGGGAAGGTCCGGTATGTCCTGCCGGGCATTGTCATCATCGTCGCCGTTCTGCTCGTTCCGATCGCCGCGGCCGTGGGGTTAAGCTTTTTCTCCTATCCCCTTCTGCGGCCGGATTTGGGCATCCGCTTCGCCGGGCTCGACAATTTCGCGAGACTGCTGGAGGATGCGAATTTTTACCGTTCGATGGGCCGTAGCGTCGTGTTTACGCTCGGCGCGGTAGCGGGAGAAATGGTCGTCGGAACGCTGCTTGCGCTCCTGCTTCGCGGCGAGGTGTGGGGAAGGACGTTTTTCCGGGTCGCGTTCATGGTGCCGATGATGATGGTTCCCGTCGTGGTCGGCGTGGCCTGGCGCATTTTCCTGCTGCCGGATTTTACGCCGCTGGAAGGGATTTTTAACGCGCTCCATATTCCGTTCGACACCACCAAGCTGCTTACCGACGCGAATTGGGCGATGGTTTCGGTCATCGTCGCCGATCTGTGGCAGTGGAGCCCGTTCGTCATGATTCTGGTGCTGGCGAACTTGCAAGGGATACCCGGGGAGATTTACGAAGCGTCGAAAATGGACGGGGCGGGCTGGTGGCGGGAATTGCGGTCGATTACCCTGCCGCTGCTCGGGCCGGGTCTTGCGGCCGTTGCCATTCTGCGCGGCATGGACGCGATGCGGACGTTCGACCTGGTGTACATTTTGACCAGCGGGGGGCCGGGCTCCGCGACGGAGCTCGTGTCCTTGTACAACTACAAGATCGCCTTCAGCCGCTATGACATGGGCTACGCTTCCGCGATTTCCGCCGCCGTCATGATCCTGCTTTCCGTCGTTATTTTCGGCTTGCTCTCCTGGACGAACAAAGGAGGGAGCAAACGATGAACCCAAGACGCGCCCGAAGGAATGCGCTCAAAAGCATCCGTACGCTCGCGCTCGCCTTGTTTTTCGTGTTTTTCATGCTTCCGATCGTCTGGGTGCTTCTCGCTTCCATTAAGCGGCCGGTCGACCAGATGGCGATACCGCCCGTCTGGATTCCGAAAAGCCCGACCTTCGAGAGCTACCTGACGCTGTTCAAGCATCCGGATTTCGTGCCCAGCCTGACGAACAGCCTGCTGATCGCGGGAGTCGCGACCCTCGTGACGGTCGGGGCGGGCGTGTTCGCCGCCTATTCGATCGAACGGTTTCGCACCGGCGGCGCGCTGCTGCCGAATCTGCTGCTCATGACCCGGATGATTCCGCCCGTCGTCATCATCGTGCCGATTTTTCTGTTCGCCTATCGGGTCAAGCTGCTGGATACGCATTTTTTGCTGATCATCACCTATTGCGCGCTTAATATGGCGCTCGTCATCTGGCTGCTGCGCGGCTTTTTCGCGGCGCTTCCCGCCGATACGGAGGAGGCGGCCATGATCGACGGCTGCACGCGTTTTCGGGCGATCCGGACGGTCGTGCTGCCCGTGCTTATGCCGGGGATCGCCGCCACGGCGCTCATCTGCTTCATTTTCTGCTGGAACGAGTTTTTGTTTGCGGTCACGCTTACCGGAGAAAACACGCGCACGATGCCGGTGCTGACCAGCACGCTCGTGAGCCAGAAGGGGCTGGATCGCGGGCTGATGTCCGCCGCCGGCATCGTGTCCAGTCTGCCGGTCGTTTTGCTCACCGTCTTTTTTCAGAGATATCTGGTCAGCGGTTTGACCCAGGGGAGCGTCAAGTGACGCCGCCCGGCGGACGGCCGCAATCGCAACACGCATAGAGGAGGACGTTTGGAAAGATGGCAAAAAAAGTACTGATCGACTGCGATCCCGGGATCGACGATTCGATTGCGATCATGCTGGCGTTGAAGCATCCCGACATCGAGGTCATGGCCATTACGGCGACGAGCGGAAACCTGATCGCAGATCGGACCTGCGAGAACGCCTTGAAAATACTGGAATTCATGAACGAAACAGACATTCCGGTGGCGAAGGGCATGAACAAGCCGCTCGTCCGGCCGTTTCCGAAGGACCCGTATTCCCACGGCGAAGACGGGCTGGGCAATCACTTTTTCGCCCCTCCCCGCCTGAAGGCGCTGGATATGTTCGCCCCCGATTTAATCATCGAGACGGTGATGAAGCATCCCGGCGAAGTGACGATCGCCGCGCTCGGTCCGCTGACGAACCTGGCGCTCGCGTTCATGAGAAAGCCGGAACTGGCGGCGGCGGTGAAGGAAATCGTGCTGATCGGCGGCGCGTTCGGGTTCAACGAATACGCGTTCCGAAACGCGACGGGCGACAACCCGGCGAGCGAATGGAATGTGTACGTCGATCCGGAAGCGGCGGAGATCGTCTTCGGCTGCGGCGCCAAAGTGACCGCGGTCGGGCTTGACGTGGCCTATCATCCGGACATCAACTTCAAGGAAAGGCATTACGACCGGCTGCGGCGGGCGACCTCGAAGGAAGCGAAATACATGCTGGGGATCGACCGGTACGTGAAGGAAGGCTCGACCGTCGGAAGCTTCGATTCCAGCTCGGGCATTATCGATTCGGTCGCGATCGCTTCGATTATCGATCCGAGCCTGCTTGAGACGCAGGAAATCAAGGTGGCCGTGGAGAAGGTTAGTCCATTGACGCTCGGACAGACCGTATGGGACCGTCGGGATCATTTTCGCTGGGAGCATTTGCAGTCGATCTATGCCGCTTCCGGCCTGGACAGCGAGCGGTTCCTGGATTTGCTGGTCGGCGTGTTGGAGCAGGAGCAGTAAACCGTTCCGGAAAATCGGGCGGGCTGTTCCATTAAAAGGGGGAGAGCCCATGAGCGGCGAGGCGAATCGCGAGCAATTGCGCAAACGGATTATGGCGGCAACCGGCCGGGAGCCGGCCGATGTCGTCATTCGGAACGGACGAATCGTGGACGTCTTCGGGCTCGAGGCGATCCGCGGGGACGTCGCGATTCGCGACGGAGTCATCGTCGGGATCGGATCCTATGAGGGGAAAACCGTGATTGACGCGCAAGGACGGTATGTCTGCCCGGGGTTGATCGACGGGCACGTCCACATCGAATCTTCGATGGCGACGCCGGCGGAGTTCGCCAAGGTCGTGCTTCCCCACGGGGTGACGACCGTCGTCGCCGATCCGCATGAAATCGCCAACGTTTGCGGGACGGCAGGCCTGGATTATATGCTGGATGCCTCGCGCGGGCTGCCGTTGAACGTGCTGTTCATGCTGCCGTCCTGCGTGCCGGCCACCCCGTTCGAAAACGCGGGGGCGGAATTGGCGGCGCCGGATCTGTCCCCGTATTACGGCCGGCCGGGAGTGCTGGGCCTGGCGGAGGTGATGGACTACCCGGCCGTGGCCGAGGCCCGCGAAGATATGCTGGACAAGCTGGCGGACGCGGCCGGCCGGGGCGTTCCCGTCGACGGCCACGGTTCCGGACTCGGCCCGGGCGCCATCGACGTCTACCGGGCGGCCGGCATCCGCACGGATCATGAGTGCACGACGCCGGAGGAGGCGCTGGACCGCGTGCGGCGCGGCATGTACGTGCTGATGCGCGAAGGCTCCGCCGCGAAAAATCTCGCGGCGCTGCTTCCCGCGGTCAATGCGGGCAACGAGCGGCGGTTCGCCTTTTGCACGGACGACAAGCATTTGGACGAGCTGGTCGCCGAAGGCAGCATCGATCATCACATCCGTCTGGCGATTCGGCACGGCATGGACCCGCTGCGGGCGATCCGGATCGCGACGCTGAACGCCGCCGAATGCTTCGGCCTGCAAGGCCTCGGCGCCGTCGCTCCGGGCTATGCCGCCGATCTGCTGATCGTCGACGACCTGGAGAACATGACGATCCGCCAGGTCTACCGCGCCGGCGAGCTGGTCGCGGAGGACGGGCGGGTCGTAGCGGGATCGCGGGCGGAGGCTTCGCGTCCGGTCCCGCCGGCGCTGACCGGCACGGTGCGCCTGCCCAGGCTGCGCGAAGAGGATCTGCGCATTGCCGTCGGACCGTCCGGCAACGTCCGCGTCATCGAGGTCATCCCCAACTCGATCGTAACGCGCAAGCGAATCGTCGAGGCGGACGCGGTGGATGGCGTCTTCAAGGCTTCGACCCCCCGCGATTTGCTGAAGATGGCCGTGATCGAGCGGCATCGCGGCACGGGCAACGTCGGGCTGGGCATCGTGAGCGGATTCAGGCTCCGGCGCGGGGCGATCGCGTCGACGGTCGCGCACGACTCGCACAACCTTGTCTGCGTCGGCGCGACGGACCGCGATATGCTGGCGGCCGTCGACGCTTTGGGCCGGATGGGCGGCGGGCTGGTCGTCGTCGACGACGGGGAGCCGATCGCTTCGCTGCCGCTGGAAATCGCGGGCCTCATGACCGCGCGGCCTTACGGGGACATCGTGCGCGAGATCGAAGCGCTGAACCGGGCGCTGACGCGGATCGGAGCGAGCGAGGAGTTTAACGCGTTTTTGACCTTATCCTTCCTCTGCCTGCCCGTCATTCCGGAGCTCAAGCTGACCGACCTCGGCTTGTTCGACACCGAAGCGTTCCGGCACGTTCCGACAGGCCTGGATTGAATGGCCGTCTATCGGATCCGGCGGAGCGGGCTTCCGGTCGGGCCCTGACCGAGCCGGGGGCGCTCCGCGGCAACGCGGGACGAATGAGGAGTCGCTTATCGACACGCCTTTGCAGGCGTGTTTTGTTTTTTGGATAAACGATTGTTTGCACTCGCATAACGAATTCCGATCGCCCCGCCGCCCCCCTTGCGTCCGATTGCAGGTATAATGGACAAAGGGCTTTCGCAAAAGGAGATGCGTTCATGGTGCGATCGGGAGTCGTCGCTTTTTTGATCAGATTGAATGCCGTTCTGGAAAAAATCATGCCGCTGCTGACGCCGTCCGCCATCGTCATCGGGGTATTGCTTTCGACGCGGGTGAGCTCTTACGAGTATTTGGTGCCGTGGATTTTTGCCGGCATGACGTTTATCGGGAGCTTGAAGTCCAGCTTCGGGGATATCGGGCGGGAGCTTTACCGTCCTTGGAAGCTTCTGACGATTTTGCTTATTTTGCACGTTGTCATGCCTTGCGCGGGCTGGCTATCGGGGAAGTTGTTTTTTCCGGACGATCCGCTTACGGCCATGGGCTGCCTGCTGCTGTTCGTTCTGCCGACCGGGGTGGTGAGCGTCGTCTGGGTATCCATCTACAGGGGCAACCTCGCGCTTACGCTGTCGCTCATTTTGATCGATACGCTGCTCTCGCCGCTCGTGGTGCCGGCCAGCTTGTACGTGCTGATGGGCCAGACGGTCGAAATTCAGGTTTGGGAAATGATGCAGGGCTTGCTGTGGATGATCGTGCTGCCTTCGCTGGCCGGCATGCTGGTCAACCAGTGGACGAAGGGAAAAGTAAACGCCGCATGGGGACCGTCGCTGGCCCCGTTCGTCAAAATCGGCATGTTCGTCGTCGTCGTCATCAACGGCTCCGTCATCGCGCCGTATTTCCGGCGGTTCGACAACCATCTCGCGGTCGTCGTCGCCGTGACGCTGGGCACGGCCGTCGTCGGCTACCTGATCGGCTGGGGCGTTTCCTCGCTGCTGAGATGGAACCGGGAAGACTCCGTCGCCATGCAGTTCAACGCCGGCATGCGCAACATTAGCGCCGGGGCCGTCATTGCGGTGCAGTACTTCCCGGCCGCCGTGTCGCTGCCCGTCATCTCCGGCATGCTGTTCCAGCAACTGCTGGCGGCTCTGTTCGGCTACCGGCTCGCCCGCAAGGACGCGCGGCTGAACAAGCTGCAAAGCGGCAGCCTGCCGGGGGCGGGGGCGGCCGTCTCCGACCGGGCGTAGCGGCCGCGGGACCGGCCGTGGGACCGGCGAAAGGATCGAGCCGTTTGGCGGGGTTGGAACGGGAGAGGATTTAAGCTACACTTGAGTGGACAGCAATCAGATTCGACAAGAGGTGCGAACATTTGGTGAAACCGATTATTCTCGACGTGGATACGGGAGTCGACGACGCGCTGGCGATCGCGTACGCGGCCCGTTCTCCCGAGCTGCGTCTGCTCGGGCTGACGACATGCTTCGGCAATGTTCCGGTGGACGAAGCGACTCGCAATACGCTGTACATGCTGGAAAAGCTGGGAGTGGACGCGCCGGTGCTGGCCGGAGCGTCGGACCCGCTGAAGCGCAAGCGCAAGGAAGCCGTTCGCCACATTCACGGCGAAAAAGGTCTCGGCAACGTGCTCGATATCGAGCCGAAACGCCGGCCCGACGGCCGGCATGCCGTCGATTTTATCATCGAGCAGGTGCGCGGCCTCCCGGGGCAAGTGACAATCGTGGCCGTCGGGCCGCTGACGAATCTCGCGCTTGCGGTGCAGAAGGATCCCGGCATCGTCCCGCTCGTCGGCGATGTCGTCATTATGGGCGGCGCCGTTCGAGTGGCGGGCAATGTGTCTCCTTATGCGGAGGCGAACATCCACAGCGATCCCGAGGCGGCGGACGTCGTGTTCCGCTCCGGGCTGCCGATTACGCTGGTCGGCCTGGACGTGACGCTCCAGACGATGCTCGGGCGCGACCGGGTTGATGTTTGGCGGCGAAAAGATCCCGAGCTCGGAGGTTTTCTGGCCGAGGTGACGGAATTTTATATCGGCTTTTACGAAACGATTCATCCGGGCAAGGGCGGGTGCGGCCTTCACGATCCGCTTGCCGTCGGCGTCGCCGTCAACCCCGATTTCGTGACGACCGAAATGCTGAACGTGCAGGTGCTGCTGAACGAGGAGGAGCTTGGGCGAACGGCCGAGCTGCCGGACGGGAAGCCGAACCTTCGCGTTTGCGTGGGCGTCAAGGCGCAGGAGTTCCTCGAGCATTTTGCCGACCGGGTCATTTGAGCGAGCGCGAAGCTTCTTCGCATGGAAGTCAGGGCCGTCCTTCGGGGCGGCCTTTTTTCATGAAGTCGTTCCGGGCTCGGCCCTCCTCGATCCAATTGAGTCGTGGCGACTCATTTCGGCCCGCCATGCCCATACCGCCGCACGCATTTGAGTAAAAATGACTCATGTCGCCGCCGCCGCACGCCCACAGTCGATCCAATTGAGTCGTGGCGACTCATTTCGGCCCGCCATGCCCATACCGCCGCACGCATTTGAGTAAAAATGACTCATGTCGCCGCCGCCGCACGCCCACAGTCGATCCAATTGAGTCGTGGCGGCTCATCTCGGCCCGCCATGCCCATACCGCCGCACGCATTTGAGTAAAAATGACTCATGTCGCCGCCGCCGCACGCCCACAGTCAATCCAGTTGAGTCGTGGCGACTCATTTCGGCCCGCCATGCCCATACCGCCGTACGCAGTTGAGTAAAAATGACTCATTTCGCCGCCGTCGCACGCCCACAGTCGATCCAATTGAGTCGTGGCGGCTCATCTCGGCCCGCCATGCCCATACCGCCGCACGCATTTGAGTAAAAATGACTCATTTCGCCGCCGTCGCACGCCCACAGTCGATCCAATTGAGTCGTGGCGACTCATCTCGGCCCGCCGTGCACATACCCCCTGCACGCAGTTGAGTAATCCCCTATGACGTTACCGTCACCGCCATAGATGAAAATGTGGTCGTACGCGTCCTTTTATCCTTCTTACATTCTGGACAAACAGATAATGAACAGATCAAAAGACGGAAATTTATTGGTCCCCCGTTGAGTAATCCGTCTTATTGCAGTTTGCGAGAGCCGCCCATTGTCCCTAAAGACGCGTATAAACTCTCTCCTTTAGGACTGCATGGTCTGTTTAATCTGAAACAAGAGGGTGTTGGTATGGATGCTGTACGTCAAATTTGTGCTGGTCTGGATGTCCATCAGGAAACCGTAGTTGCATGCGTCTTGTCGGGTTCGTTGGAACACAAACCCAAGTCCGAAATCCGCACGTTCGGTACCACTACCCGCGAATTGCTGGAGTTGCAGGATTGGCTCGAGGAGCGCGAGTGCCGAGAGGTAGCGATGGAGAGCACCGGTGTGCTGTGGAAGCCAATATGGAACGTCCTGGAGTCCACCTGTGAATTGACTCTCGCCAATGCACGGCAGATTCAAAAGATGCCGGGACGTAAAACCGACGTTCAAGACGCACAGTGGATCGCCCAGTTGCACCGCTGCGGGTTGGTACAACCCAGCATGGTCGCCCCACAAGAAATCCGTGAGCTTCGGGACTTGACGCGGTATCGTCGCAAACTGGTGCAGCAAACGACCTCCGAGAAGAACCGTGTTCACAAAATCTTGCAGGATGCCAACATCAAGCTCACCACCTTTATGTCCGATTTGTTTGGCGTCTCCGGCCGGGCTTTATTAGACCGACTTGTCGACGGCGAGGTATTGGAGGAGGCGGAAGTTCGCCAGCTCGTCAAATCCCAGTTGAAGAAGAAAGTCAAACCACTCATGGACGCACTGAATGGTAAGCTGCTGAAACATCATCGCGAAATGATCAAGTACCACCTGGAGCACCTGAAGTTTCTCGAGGATCAAATTGGGCGGTTAGAAGAGAAAGTTCAAGTGCTGATCCAACCATACGAAGAAGAGGTGAAATTGCTAGATACGATTCCCGGCATGGATCGCACAGCGGCAATCACGCTGCTGGCTGAAATTACGCCTAATGCGGCTAAGCATTTCTCGTCAGATGCCAAGCTGGCCTCTTGGGTCGGTGTAGCCCCTGGGAACAACGAAAGTGCAGGCGTGAAAAAAAAAGCTAAAGCCCGTAAAGGGAACAAATATGCAAAAGGGATCTTATGCCAAGCGGCATGGGCAAACGCTAGAAGCAGCAACCGAATTGGCGACTATTTCAGGAGGGTAAGAAAGCGCCGAGGTGACCAAAAAGCAGCTGTCGCCACAGCCCATCTGATTTTGCGAATCGCCTATGCGATGCTTCGAGACCGGGTAAATTACCAGGAAATTGAATCCATCGTATTTCAGGAGTCGACCTCCAAGATGGTGGAACGTTTAACGAAACAGTTGCACCAGCTTGGATATAATGTCGATTTGAAACCTACTGGAACAACCTAAATTTTAAAAAAATTAGGGTTGAGATTTCGGGGGAGTGGGTCTTTTTTTTGCCTTCTTACGGCACTTCATTTTCGTATAAAAAATGACTCATGTCGCCCCCTCGGCAAATATGAAAAACCTGCACCAGCAGCTTAGGCTGGATCTTGTCCAATGAGCGGAGCGAAAAACGAGGAAACCTCGGTCTATAGTGGATTTTATCCAACGAGCAACGGAAATACGGGCGGAATCATCGAAAAGGGCCTCGCCCGCTTGGACAAAATCCAACGAGAACGGCCGGTCGAGCGCGCGGGTGCGCAAAAGCCGCTCTCGATTGGACGAAATCTGACAAAGTCCTACGAAGACAAGCCGAGCAAGGGAAGCCGAGCCAGCGGGCGACGGCAAGCCGTTTTCTTCTTGCGGCCACGGGTCGGATACGTTGGAAATGCATGAAATTTCAGGAAGCGGGTACCCTAGCAATCGAAATTGAACTGTCCAGGAGGCGCCGCAAAATGGAAAACGATAACCTGAACGCAGATGGGACGGCCGTTACGGGCGTCGGCAGCTCGGCGGATAGCCGGTTTGCCGAAGGGGAAGACGAAAGCTCGCTGACAAACCGCCAGGGCCATCCGGTCACGGATAACCAGAACGTGAGAACGGTGGGCAACCGGGGGCCGACAACGCTGGAAAACTATGATTTTCTCGAAAAAATCTCGCACTTCGACCGGGAACGGGTGCCGGAGCGGGTCGTCCACGCCCGCGGGGCGGGCGCGCACGGCTACTTCGAAGCCTATGGCAAAGTCGGCGACGAGCCCGTTTCCAAGTACACGCGGGCGAAGCTGTTCCAGGAAAAAGGGAAGCGCACGCCCGTTTTTGTCCGCTTTTCGACGGTCATCGGCGGTGCCCATTCCCCCGAAACGCTGCGCGACCCGCGCGGGTTTGCCGTTAAATTTTATACGGAGGACGGCAACTGGGACCTCGTCGGCAACAATTTGAAAATCTTTTTTATCCGCGACCCGATCAAATTTCCGGACATGGTGCATTCGTTCAAGCCGGATCCGGTCACCAACCTGCCCGACCCGGAGCGGATGTTCGATTTTCTGGCCGGAACGCCGGAAGCTACCCACATGATCACGTTCCTGTTCTCTCCCTGGGGCATCCCGGCCAATTACCGGCAAATGCAAGGCTCGGGCGTGAATACGTACAAATGGGTAAACCAGGCTGGGGAAGCGGTGCTGGTGAAATACCATTGGGAGCCACTGAAGCAGGGGATCAAAAACCTGCTGCAGCGCGAAGCCGACGAGATTCAGGCGACAAATTACAACCATGCGACGCAGGATTTGTACGAAGCGATCGAACGGGGAGACTACCCGGAATGGGAGCTGTGCGTGCAAATCATGAGCGACGACGAGCATCCCGAGCTCGATTTCGACCCGCTCGATCCGACGAAGCTGTGGGATCCGGAGCAGTTTCCGTTTTTGCCGGTCGGGAAAATGGTGCTCAATCAAAATGCGCTCAATTATTTTGCCGAGACCGAGCAGTCGGCGTTCGGGACGGGGGTGCTCGTGGACGGTCTCGACTTCTCCGACGACAAGCTGCTGCAGGGCCGCACCTTCTCGTATTCGGACACGCAGCGTTACCGGGTCGGCACCAACTATTTGCAGCTCCCGATCAACGCGCCGAAAAAGCACGTGGCGACCAACCAGCGCGACGGCCAGATGGAATACCGGGTGGACATGGCGCCGGGGCAAAATCCGCATATCAACTACGAGCCATCCACGCTTAACGGGCTGAAAGAGGCCCCGAAGCGCGGGCGCGACCACGAACCGCATTACGATGCCAAGCTCGTTCGGCAAAAAATCGACCGCACGAACGATTTTGCGCAAGCGGGCAAGACGTACCGCGCGTTCGACGACGTGGAGAAGGACGAGCTGATCGCCAACCTGGTGAGCAATCTCAAAATCTGCGCGCCGCACATCCAGGAAACGTTTGTCGGGTATTTCACGCAAGCCGACCCCGAGTACGGCAGGCGGGTGAAGGAAGGGCTGGAGCAGGCGGGCAAAAACCACACCAGCACCGCCGCAGCCGATGCCGCCATGAAAAAGGCGGAAAACATGGGTCACAAAACGGACGGCTATTAAGCGGACGAATACGAAAAAGGAAAAGGGACGAAGCGGCGAAGCGCCGCGCGTCCCTTTTTGCCGTGGCGGCGGGCGCCGGTCAAGGACGACCGCGCGCCTGCGTTGCGGTTGCGCCCGGCGTGCCGGCCATGGCGGGAGACCGCGCCGCCGTCCGGGAAACGCCGCGGACGCCCACTTCGTGTCGGCTACGGAAAATGCACAGGAAGGGGGGCCGTTCGTCCAAGCGAATCGCGATCTTTTCCGGAAAAGAATGGCCCTGAAACTCTAACATTGTACAAAATTGAACATGTGTAGAGAAGCGCGCTTAACTGAACACAATTCAAATAACGTGCGGTTCGTCAACCGGAATCCGGCAGTTCGAGCGAAGAAAGTCGTTTTTCAGGAACGGTTTGTCGACCGTTCGCATATAAATATGTTTATGAGTGTACAAAATTAGGTGATCATGAACATTTATTTGTTTAAATATGTACAACTTACTGTATTCATTGTATAATTCAACCGAACGCATTCGATTTCCAATCTTTTTCACTTTACGGGCAGGGAAGGGGTTTTCGGAATGAGTCTGACAGCCGACATCGGTCCTTTTGCAAACGAGCCGTTCGTCGATTTTCGCCAGGAGGATAACCGGAAAGCGATGGAAGCCGCCATTGCCAAAGCGAAATCGGAAATGGGCCGGGATTATCCGCTGCGCATCGGAGCCGACCGGATTTTTACGGAAGAAAAAATCGTTTCGATCAATCCGGGCAATGTCGACGAAGTCGTCGGCCGCGTGAGCAAGGCGGGGCGGGAGCTTGCCGAACGCGCGATGCAAACCGCGCTGAAGACGTTCGAAACGTGGAAAAACGTTCCCGCCCGCGCGCGCGCCGAATATTTGTTCAAGGCGGCCGCATTGCTGCGCGAGCGCAAGCACGAATTTTCCGCCCTGATGATTTTGGAAGCCGGGAAAAATTACGCGGAGGCGGATGCGGACACGGCGGAAGCGATCGATTTCCTCGAGTTTTACGCCCGCGAAATTCTTCGTCTCGACGCGATTAACGAAACGATGCCGCTGACGAAGCTTGCCGGGGAAGACAACAAGCTGAAGTACATTCCGCTCGGAGTCGGCATCGTTATCCCGCCGTGGAATTTTCCGTTGGCGATTTGCGCGGGGATGACGGCGGCCGCGGTCGTTTCCGGCAATGCCGTCTTGCTGAAGCCCGCTTCGGCGACGCCGGTCATCGCGCACAAGTTCGTCGAGCTGATGGAGGAAGTCGGGCTGCCGCCCGGGGTCATCAACTACGTTCCCGGAAGCGGGGCGGAGGTCGGCGATTATTTGACGACGCACCCGAAAACCCGGTTCGTCAGCTTTACCGGCTCAAAGGAGGTCGGCCTTCGGATCAGCCGGCTCGCGGCCGAAACGGCGGAAGGCCAAATCTGGATCAAGCGCCTCGTCGCGGAGATGGGCGGCAAAGACGGCATCGTCGTGGACGAAACGGCCGATCTGGACAAAGCCGCGCAGGCGATCGTCGCTTCCGCGTTCGGGTTCCAGGGGCAAAAATGCTCCGCCGGATCGCGCGCGTTTATCGTGGAGCCGGTTTACGACGAGGTGGTCGAGAAGGTCGTCGCGTTGACGAAGCGGCTGGACGTCGGGCTGCCGGAGCGAAATTTCCCGAACGGGCCGGTCATCGATAAGGCCTCGTACGACAAAATTTTAAACTATATCGAAATCGGGAAAGGAGAAGGCCGGCTGCTTGCGGGAGGGGGCAAGGCCGAAGGGAACGGCTACTACATTCAGCCGACCGTTTTTGCCGACGTCGACGGCAAGGCCCGCATCATGCAGGAGGAAATTTTCGGGCCGGTGCTGGCGATCGGCAAAGCGAAAGATTACAAAGAGGCGATCGAATTGTACAACGATACGGAATTCGGGCTGACCGGCTCGTTTTTCTCGACAGACAAGGCGAGAATCGAGGAGGCGCTGGAGACGATGCACTGCGGCAATCTGTACGTGAACCGCAAATGCACCGGCGCGATGGTCGGAGCGCATCCGTTCGGCGGCTTCAATATGTCGGGGACGGACTCCAAGGCAGGCGGCCATGATTACTTGCTGCTGTTCACGCAGGCGAAGCTCCAATCGGTCTCTTTATAGTCGCTCCCGAAAATAGGTTTTCCCGACCGTCGGTTCAATGATGCAAATCATAACCGGCGGTTTTGTTATGTGGTAAGCTGGTCTTGCGTCGCGGGGCGCGGCGGGGCGATCGATGCGCGCGAACCGCGCCCGGGAAAATCGGTCGCAAGGGGGCGGCGGCATGGAAATCGAAGCGCTGGAGCAGGTAGAGAAGCTGGCGATGAAAAAAAGCGGCGTGTACCGGCAGAGTCGCGTCCGTTACGCCGCCCGTTCCGCGTTGGCCGGCATGTTCGTCGGCATCGGCGTCATCGCGGCGTTCAAAACGGGCAACTATTTTAACGAGGCCGGCTCTCCGCTCGCTTACCCCGCCGCCGCGCTGACGTTCGGAGCCGCAATCGTGCTTATTTCTTACGGCGGGGCGGATCTGTTTACCGGCAACACCTTTTATCTGGCTTTTGCAGCGCTGCGGAAAAAACTCGGCTGGGGCGAGGTTGGCAAGCTCTGGGCGGCGACCTATGCCGGAAACGCGCTTGGAGCCTGCGCGCTTGCCTCGCTCGTCGCGTTGGCCGGCCTGTTTGCCGATCGTTCCGCGAGCGGGTTTTTGCTGGAGGTTGCGGAGCATAAGGCGGCGGCCCCGGTAGCGGAGCTTTTTTTTCGCGGGATTTTGTGCAACTGGCTCGTCTGCCTCGCCTTTTTTCTGCCGATGAGGATGCGCGGAGAGGGCGCTAAAATGTTTGCGATGATGCTTTGCGTTTTTTGCTTCTTTGTTTCCGGCTACGAACATAGCGTCGCCAATATGGCGATTTTCGCCGTCTCGCTGACTCTGGATCGCCCGGAGACCGTCACGGCGGCAGGGGCCCTCCGCAATCTCATCCCCGTGACGCTGGGGAACGTCGTCGGCGGAAGCGTGTTTATGGGGGTTATGTATTACTATGCGAACAAACCGTTTTTGCGGGGCGAAGAACGGCCGAAAAGATGAAGGGGGTATTCACCGGCGCTGGTCGCGTTCAGCATCGTGCGGCAAATTCCGAACTTGGCCCCATTTTGCTGCGAGGCATGCCGCGTCTTGCGTTCGGCGCGACCTTCCGGACCCCGGAGGAGACCGCGCGGATTTTCGCTCCGGACACGCCGATCGCCATCGCGGAGAACGATTGCCTGATCGTCGCGGGGCAAAGCCTGCTGAACGCCTTCGACCGGCTCGAGGTCGCCGAATACAGCGCCAAAGCGGTCATTGCCGCGGAATCGCTGGGCACGATCGTGGCGATCGACGATGAACGGATTCGGGAAATCGAAGCCGCATTCAAGCTGTAGCGAAGTCGGGACTGTCCGAATCGTCGCGGGAAGGGAGGCGGATTTCCACGGTCGTCCCTTCTCCCGGAGCGCTGCGGAAATCGATCGTTCCTTTATGGTTGGCGATGATCTGCTGCGAAACCATGACGCCGAGGCCGTTGCCTGTCGGCTTGGTCGAATAGAACGGTTCTCCCAGCCGGGACAGCGTTTCCTCCGGAATGCCGCACCCGTTGTCGCAAACGCGGAGCAGAAGGCCTCCGCTATCCTCCAACGTCTCCGCCTCGATTCGCAAAGTGCCTCCGTCCGGCATCGCTTCGATGCCGTTTTTGATCACGTTTACGAATACCTGCTTCAACTGGTTGATCGCGCACTTTACCTTCGGCAGGTTTGCCGGAATATTCGTGACGATCCGAACGTTGCTGATGCGGGCCTGGGATTCCAGCAGCAGCGAAATGTCCCCCAAAATATCGGCCACGTTCGCCATTTCCATAACGGACGCTTGCGGCTTGGCGAGGAAGAGCAGCTCGCTGACGATGTAGTTGATCCGGTCCAGCTCCGACAGCATGACGTCCAGGTAAACCCCGGGCAAGGAGCCCTTCTTTTGCTGCAGCTGCACGAACCCGATGAGCGTCGTAAGCGGATTGCGGATTTCGTGCGCGATGCCTGCGGCAAGCTGGCCGACGACGGACAGCTTCTCCGACCTGCGCAGCATTTCCTCCGTTTGCTTCCGGTTCGTAATGTTGCGGGAGATGGTGGCGATCGCGACAATCTCCCCCTGTTCGTTCCGGATCGAAGACACCGTAATGCTCAGGTCGATCGGGGTGCCGTCCTTCGTATAGCGCACCGTTTCGCGGTCGGTAACCGCTCCCCCCTCCAGAACGGTTCGCCGAATGTCCTCCCAATCCCGAACCTGGTCCGGAGGAATATTGTCGAGCGGCCGTCCCAGCACCTCGGCCTCGCTCCAGCCGTACATCCCCTCGAAAGCATGATTGACCTGCGTCACGCGTCCCTGCAGATCGGCGACGTGAATCGCGTCCGACGTGTGATTGACCAGCGATTCGAGATATTGCTTCGTATCGCTTAGTTCGGCGGCGGTGTTTTTGAGGCCGGACATGTAATACTGCAAGTTGTCCTCCATCGTATTGACGCGCGACGCGAGCAGGCCGAGCTCGTCCTTGCTGCGTACGGACAGCTTTTGCCCGAAGATGCCGCCCGCGATCTCGTTGACCTTGGTCACGATCCGATGAAGCGAACGAATCATAACCCCCGACAACAGGTAGCTGGCGACGATCGAAAGCGCGATCAGCGCGACGGAGATCAGCGTCAGGATCAGCATCTGCCGATTGAGGGTCTCGTCGATCGAATTCCGGTTGAACGTCACTCCGTATACGTAGGTTTTATCCCCTTGAATCGGGATGAAGCTGCGGATGACGTTCGTGCCGTTCAGGCGGTCCGGCACCGTTACCATCTCGCCGGTCCTCGCGGCTTGGCCGACAAGGGCCGCGTCTTTTTCCGTCTGGTTGACATAGCTGTACGTGCCGAAAACGATGTCCCGGACGTCCAGGTTGCGCACAGGCTGGCCTTGCTTGTATTTAATGATCGGCGGTTTGCCGAAAAATTCGGGGTCGAAGCCGGTGATTTCCAACAAATCGGGGTTGCTGTCCAGCAATTTTTGGACGATGGAGTCCGTGCCGAGGTCCCTCTCGAAATTGACGAATACTTCCGCGTGAATGAAGGGGTTGATCATATAATCGGTCGTTCCGTCGTAATAGTATCCCCATTTGTTGATGCGTTCCGGATCGGAGCTGGCGAAGTTGATCGGCCCGGACCAGAAACGGTCCAGCTTCTGCCCTTGCGGAATCGTCACGTTCCCCTGTTCGAAAAGCTGGACGAACGCGTCGTACCAGTAATCCATGTTTTTGGAACTGAGCCCGATTTCCTTCGGGTCGGACGATCGGACGACGACGATGTCGTCCTCCGTTTTTCGCCAAAGCGTAATGTGATCGACGCCCAGCTCCCGGCTTAGCTCGGCCAATTGATCGTTCTCGACATGGCGATATTCCGGGCCGAGGCGGTTCGCTGCCGCGATGGCCGCGATGCGGAGTCGTTCCCCCAGCGTTTCTTCGATAAGTCTGCGCGATTGCTGCATCGCTTCCATCGTCGCCCCGACCTGCCTGGCGACGGCGTTCATTTGATTTTCCGCATCCCGCTGCATCTGGTTTTTGGTGGAGTAGTAGTAGAGCCAAATATTCAACATTAAAATAACGGCGATCAATATCGAAATGAACAGGGCGAGCTTTGACCTGATCGTCATAAAAGGAGCCTCCTGAACGTGTGCCTGTCCTCTCATTAGACAACGGCCCGGCGTTCCTGTCAATTGTTGTCGAATGGTGGAGGAAGGGCTTGGGGGCGGAGACGGGGTTGAATACTTTACATGACAGGTTGCGAAGTTGGGGAGGAGTCGGCGAAAATATACCTCAAAATGTAAGGTTTATTGAGATTTTTGAAGTGTTTTGTATTTATAAACAAAGAAACAGGATTTATATTTGGAGTTTTTATAATATAATCGAGAAATCATTGTGATATAATGTAACACATCTCAAAAGAGCACACACCGGGAACAACGGAGGAGAGTGGATACGATGCGCAAATGGAAATCGATGTTCGTGTTGTTGATGGCGGTCATGCTCGTCGCCGCCGCTTGCGGAAAGTCGGATTCCGATGCCGGCGCGGACGGCGCGGCGGGAACGGACGCGGGGGAAAAAGAGCTGAAAAAAGTCGTGCTTCGCCTGAAATGGATCAACCAGGCCCAGTTCGCCGGGTTTTATATCGCCAAGGAAAAGGGATATTACGAGGAAGCGGGGCTGGACGTCGAAATTCGTCCGGGCGGTTCGGACTTCCCGTCGGTGCAAATGGTGTCGTCCGGCAGCGAGGACTTCGGCGTCACCGGCGCCGACCAGATTTTGCTTTCCCGCGAGAAGGGCGCGCCGGTCGTCGCTTTGTCGGTCATTTATCGTTCCTCTCCTTTCGTCCTGTTTACGTTGAAAGAATCGGGTCTTGCGACGATGGAAGACCTGGTCGGCCAAAAAATCGGCGTCAAGCTCGGCGGGAACGAGGAGCTTACGTATCGCGCCATGGCGCAAAAGGCGGGCATCGAAGACGGAGCCATCGAGGAAATGCCGGTCAAATTCGATCTGAGCCCGCTGCTGACGGGGCAAGTCAAAGCATGGCCGGGCTACGTCATCAACGAAGTGATCGCCGCGCAGGAGCAGGGGCATGAAGTCAACGTGATCGCGCCGTCCGACTACGGCATCGATTTTTACGCGGATACGCTGTTTACGACCGAAAAAATGATCGAAAACGATCCGGAGACGGTCAAAGGCTTCGTGCAGGCTTCGATGAAGGGCTGGCAGTACGCGATCGACCATCCGAACGAAGCGGCCGAAGTGACGGTCAAATACGGCGACGGCCTCAATCTGGAGCATGAAACCGCGATGATGAACGCCAGCATTCCGCTGCTTGAAGCGGACAAAGCGCCGCTGGGCCAAATGGAAGAGTCCGAATGGAGCGCGCTGCAAACGAGCCTGCTGGACGTCGGCTTCTTGAAAGAGGAGCAGGACTTGCCAGCCGCCTTTACGAACGAGTTCATTCAATAAAAGCCAGAAAGAGGGTGCAGGCCATGACGACACTCGGCTTGGCGGAAACGGAAAAGAGCGGGGGCCCGGACGCGGCTTCCCGGAAGCCGGCCATATCCATCCGCGATTGTTCGCTTACGTTCGGCGACGTCCGGGTGCTGAATCGCGTGGAGCTCGATATTTTCCAAGGGGAATTTCTTTCGATCCTGGGGCCGAGCGGCTGCGGCAAATCGACGCTGCTCCGGCTGCTGCTCGGGCTGCTCAAGCCGGACGCCGGCGGGGAGATCGTTCATCACGGCAATCCGGACGAGATCGGCATCGTGTTTCAAAAACCGGTGCTCATGCCCTGGCTGACCGCGATTCAGAACATCGAGGTTCCGCTCAGCATCGGCCCGATGGCGAAAATGGGCAAGGCCGAACGCCGGGCGAAGGCGGAACAGGCGCTGGAGCTGGTCGGGCTGGCCGATTTCCGCCGGCACTTCCCGGGACAGCTCAGCGGAGGGATGCAGCAGCGGATCGCCATCGCCCGGGCGCTGGCGGCGGAGCCTTCGGTGCTGCTCATGGACGAACCGTTCGGCGCGCTCGACGAATTCACGCGGGAAAAGCTTAATTTCGAGCTGCTCCGCCTGTGGAAAAATCCGGACAGCAGTCTGCAGACCGTCGTCATGGTGACGCACTCGATTCAGGAATCCGTTATCATGTCCGACCGGATCGTGATGATGTCCAAACGCCCGGCGCGGGTGGAAGACATCCTTGCCGTTCCGCTTTCGCATCCGCGCGAAGTGGAAATGGAAGAGCTGCCGGAATTCATCCAGACGGTCAAAGAATTGAGAAAGCGGGTCAAGGATCAATGAGCGCAAAAGCGAAAGACATCATGTATCCCGTCGTCTACGCTCTCGGCCTTCTTATTCTGTGGGAAGCCGCGGTTTTGATTTTCGATTTGCCGCTGTATTTACTGCCGGCGCCGAGCGATGTCGTGCAGGTGATTGGCGCCGATCTGCTGAGCAACATGGGGGTGACGATGTTCGAGGCTTTGCTCGGCTTTCTGCTCGCCAACGTTCTCGGCTTCGTGACGGCCGTCATTTTCGTCCATTCGCGTCCGGTCGAAAAGGGGATGTTCCCGCTGGCGATCGCGCTTAAGACGACGCCGGTCGTCGCGCTCGCTCCGCTGCTCGTCATCTGGCTCGGCACGGGATATTGGTCCAAGGTCGCCGCTTCGATGATCATTTGCTTTTTCCCTATTCTGGTCAACAGCGTCAAAGGGCTGAAAGCGGTGGAGCACGAAGCCTGGGAGTTGTTCACCGCATACAAGGGCAGCCGCTGGGAAATTTTCTGGAAGCTGCGCCTGCCGAACAGTCTGCCTTACGTCATGTCCGCGCTCAAAATTTCCAGCTCGCTCGCCATCGTCGGCGCGATCGTCGGCGAATTCGTCGGTGCAAGCAAAGGGCTCGGCTACATGGTGCTGGTGTCGTCCTACCATCTGGACACGCCGGTCATGTTCTCGGCGATCGCCGCGGCAGCCGTTTGCGGGCTCATCCTGTTCGGGATTCTGTCCTGGCTCGAGAAAAAAATGATTTTCTGGCAAAAGGTGGATGAAGCGGCATGAACATATCCGTCGTTAAAGTACCGATCGCTTCGCCGGACGATACGTCCGAGCTGAAACGGTTGATCGATCAAGGGGACATCGTCCCCTCGCGGGTGATCGCCGTGCTCGGCAAAACGGAGGGCAACGGCTGCGTCAACGATTTTACCCGCGGATATGCGGTTCGGACGCTCAAGAGCTTCTTCTCCGGCTACGTAGGGGAGGAAGCGGCGGGCAGCATTTCCTATATCATGTCGGGCGGCACCGAGGGCGTGCTGGCGCCGCATCATACGGTCATCAGCCGGTCCGTTCGCTCCGCCGGGGAAGAGGCCGCGGCGGACGGAACGAAATCGCTGGCGGTCGGCGTCGCGCACACCCGGGATTTTCGGCCCGAGGAGCTCGGACGCGAGGCGCAAATCCGCGAGGTGGCGAGCGCGGTGCGGAAAGCGATGGCCGACGCGCGAATCGCGGATGCCGCGGACGTGCATTTCGTGCAGATCAAATGTCCGCTGCTGACGGCTGCGGGCATGCTGGACGCGCGAAGCCGCGGCGCCGAGCCGATCGTCGACGATACGTACAAATCGATGGGCTATTCCCGCGGCGCCTCCGCGCTCGGGGCGGCGATCGCGCTCGGCGAGCTCGGCGAAGGGGAGGTCGGGGAAGCCGACGTCTGCGCGGACTGGAGCAAATACAGCGGCGTCGCTTCGACATCGGCCGGCAGCGAGCTGGCCTGCTGCGAAGTGATCGTGTTCGGCAATTCCGCCGAGGCGGCCGGAGACTTGTATATGAGCCACGGCGTCATGAAGGACGCGATCGACGGGGCTTCGCTGCTGTCGCTGCTGCGGGAGAACGCGTCGGCCGAGGTCGTGCAGGTGCTCGCGAAGGCCGAAGCCGATCCGTCGGGCTTGATCCGCGGCCGGCGGCATACGATGCTGAACGACTCGGACATCAACCATACCCGCCATGCCCGCGCGGCGGTGGGGGCGGTGCTGGCCTCCCTGTGCGGCGACCCGATGATTTACGTGTCCGGCGGAGCCGAGCATCAGGGACCGCCGGGCGGCGGGCCGGTCGCGGTCATTTTCAGGCGAAACACGAACTGAAGGTCTTCTTGCTTTTATGGCGCATAGCGCTTTTTCCATTCATCATGCATCATCCATCATCCGAACGGGGAGACGACGAACATGAACCAGACGCAAACGGCCGAAACGAAGGTACTCGAAAACAAGGACATGACGTGGGAATTGATGCCCAATCACGTGCATCTGTACCATAAAGAAATTTGCAGCGCGGCGGACGCGGATGCGCTGGGGATCCGGTCCAGCTCGATTTTGTGGGAGAAAATCGGCGTCGGCGGAGCCGTGCTTCCCCACTTTCACGATGTGGCGGAAATCATCCACGTGACGGCCGGCAAAGTGAAGCTGCTGTGCAACGGGACGTGGAAGGATTACGGGGCGGGAGACACGTTTCTCGTGCCGGCGGGGGTCGTCCATTCCGTCGCGAACGCCGGCGATGCGCCGAGCGAGCAGATCAGCATCTTTCTGCCGGTCGAGCCGAACGTTCCGGCGAACTCCTTCTTCAACACCGAAATCGTCAGTTCGGACTATCCGAAGCCGGACGGCGCATGATTAACGAAAACCTGACGTTTACGTGCCGGGACCTCCTGCTCATCCCCCATCTGCAGCACGCCGTCGTGCTGGCCGGGCATAAAGGGATGGATCGCGCGATCAACCGCGTGAACGTCATGGAGGTGCCGGACGTCATCGACTGGGTCCGCTCCGGCGAATTTCTGGTCACGAGCGGATTTCCGTTTCGCGACCGGCCGGAGCAGATCGCCGATATGATTCCCCAGCTCGCCGAGCGGGGGGTCGCGGCCCTCGGCATCAAAACGAAGCGTTATATCGACCGGATTCCGGAGCGGGTGCTGGAGATGGCGGAACAGTTCGACTTTCCGATCATCGAGCTCCCGCTTTCGACGTCGTTTTCGGACGTCGTTCGCGAAGTAATGGAGCGGGTGCTCGTGCAGGAGGCGAGACAGCTTTCGCTGCTCCAGAACCGGTTTCAAAAAATGTCGGAGCAGCTGCTGTACGGCGGCGGCATCGACGATTTTTTGCGCGAGCTGGACGAAATGCTGCACAATCCTGTCGTGCTGCTGGACGGGGCGAACGAGCTTTATTTTTCGCCGCGGGCGGCCGAGCTGTTCCCGTGGCGGAGCGATTCGCCGGAGCGGGCGCGGCTGTGCCAGGAAATTCAGCTGGGCGTCAATTACATGACCGTCGGTTCGCGCAAGATCCGGGTTTACATTTCCGCCGCGGACAGCCGTTCTGACGCCTGCAGCCTGCTGCTGCTCGAATGGAATCAGGAGCTGAGCATGGCCGACCGGTTGACGCTCGATCGCGTCGGGGTGCTTGTCAGCCTGGAAATGGCCAACCTGCATGCGCGGCGCGAGGTCGAGTATAAATACGTCGACCAGTTTTTGAGCGATTGGTTGACCGGGCGAATCGTGGCCGTTCAGGATTTGATGTCGAGGGCCGAAGCGTGCGGCTGCAAAATCGCGGACGGACAAAGCTACAGCGCGATCGCCGTCCGGTGGCTGGATCGGACCGTGGACGTCCAACAGCTGCAAAAAGCCGCGAAGCAATTCCGCCGGACGGTGCCGGAGCGGGAAGGCCTTTACGTCACGCTGCTGGACGGGCAGCTGGTGTTCCTTGCGGCCAGCGAGAAAGGGGCGAAGCTGCAGGGGCAGTTGGACCGGATCGTCCGCGAACTGGAGGCCGGCTTTCATAAGGAGCTGAAATCGGAACTGTCGCTCTGCGTCGGCGATTCGGTCGAACGTCCGGAGGAAGTGTACCGGAGCTGCGACCAGGCGCGCAAAATCCATTACATCAGCTCCGTTTGCGGCATTCGCGATCCGCAAATCCGTTATAAGCAGCTGGGCGTCTACCAGCTGTTGTACCTGCTTCCCGAATCGGAGGAAATCAAGGAATTCATGGACCGCATCGTGGAGCCGCTTATCGAGTACGACCGCAAGCACCATACGCTGCTGGTCAAAACGTTGAAGTGCTATTTTCGCAATAACGAAAATGCCAGGCTAACCGCGGAAGCGATGTTCGCGCACTACAACACGATCATGTACCGGCTGGAGCGAGCGTACGAGCTGCTGGAGCTGAGCGCCGACAACAGCAAGGATCGGCTTCAGCTTCATATCGGCATGATGCTGCATGAAATGCGAAATCGCGACGCCGCGGACGACGGCGGCCATCCCCAGGCATCTCTCTGAAGCGGATAAGCGTCCCGCAAGCCCGAATCGCCCGTCGGTTTGGGTTGCGGGATTTTTTTCGTTCCGGGGGCATTAATGGACGGGCATGGTTGGCCAAGTCTACGGCCGGCGGCTCGTTCATTGAAAAAAACCTGCACCATTGCAGGATTCATCGCGATCGGGCGGTAAGAGCAAGCTCAGGAACGCTGCTCAAGCTTTCAAGAATCGTTCTTTTTCAAAATTGTTATCTCCGGTTGACATCCCTCTCATATGTAACTATGATGGTTACAGGTTAGTTGTTTACGAATGAAAAAACAATTTCACTGGCGGAGGTAGAACTCTCATGAAAATCGCAGTTATCGGAGCCAACGGCAAAGCAGGCAGCCGCATTCTGGAGGAAGCGGCAAGCCGCGGGCACGAGGTGACCGCGTTTGTCCGCGATGCTTCGAAAGCGCCGTCCCGCGCGTCCGCCGTCGTGGTAAAGGATGTGCTGGACTTGAAGGCGGCCGATGTGGCGGGATATGATGTTGTCGTGAGCGCTTACGGGGTGTTCGACAATGTCGATCTGCACGCCGATGTGACGAACGTGCTGATCGACGCCCTGAAAGGCGCGGACGCGCGCTTGATCATGGTCGGCGGCGCCGGCAGCCTGTTCGTCGATCCGGAAAAAACGCAGCGCGTCGTCGACACGCCGGATTTTCCGGAAATGTTCAAGCCGCTCGCCCGGGCGCAAGGCAAAGCTTTGAGCATTCTCGAGGCGTCCAGCGGCGTCAAATGGACGTTCTTGAGCCCGTCGGCGGAAATCGCTTTGGGCAAGAGAACGGGTTCCTATTTGAAAGGCAAGGACCATTTGCTGGTCAACTCGCAGGGCAAGAGCTACGTAAGCTACGAAGATTACGCGGTGGCGGTCGTGGACGAGATCGAAAATCCGCAGCACGTCAACGAACGCTTCACGGTAGCTTCGGAAAGCTGATCGACGGGGCAGGCTTTGGGCGGAGGTGACTCAACTCCACCCGCCATGCGCATGCGAACGCACTCAATTGAGTAGAAATTACTCATCTGGACCGGCTGTATGCGTGAGGCCGCACTCGCTTGAGTAACCATTACTCATCTGGACCGAACGTGCGCAAATGTCCGTACTCACTTGAGTAACCATTACTCATCTCGGCCATGATCGCACTCCTGAGCGCTGCTAACAATCATGATCCTCGGGAGTTGTGCCATCCTAAGGACGCCGTCAGGCCTCTTTCTTGTGTATAATAGAGGAAAAGATCGGATGGCCGCCGAGCCGCCCCAAGACAGGAGGAGTCGGATGATTCCGGAAGGCAATTTGAAAAGCAATGTCGATCGGTTTAACGGCTACGGAAGCTTGTATGACGCCCATCGCCCGCAAGCGCCGGCCCAAGTCGTAAATCTGCTTACCGGCTACCTGGGCGGCAGACCGTCGCTTGTCGTCGATATCGGCTGCGGAACCGGACTGTCCACCTTTGTATGGACGGATGCGGCCGACCGGATCGTCGGGGTCGAACCGAACGAGGACATGATCGCCAAGGCGAGGGAGAAGCAAGCGCTGCTGAGCGCGGATGCCGCAAGCCGGATTTCGTTTGTTCGCGGGTATTCGAACCGGCTGGATATCGCTTCCGAATCGGCGGAGATCGTCACCTGCTCGCAATCGTTTCATTGGATGGATCCCGACAGCACGTTAAAGGAAATCGGCCGCGTGCTGCGCCCGGGCGGCGTGTTCGCCGCTTACGATTGCGATTGGCCGCCCCAGGCCGGCTGGGAAGCGGAGAGCGGCTACGGGAAGCTGATCCGGCTGGCGGACGAAACGATCGCGAGGCGGGTGCCGGAAGCGGAACGAGCGGTGAAGCGGGACAAGGAGCAGCATCTGGCGAACTTGAAGGCAAGCGGGCAGTTTCGATTTGCGAAAGAAGCGGTGTTTCACAACGTGGAACGGTGCGACGCCGACCGTTATATCGGACTTGCGCTCAGCCAGGGCGGGGTACAAACGGCGCTCAAGCTTGGGGCGACGGAGCTGGAAGGTGAGATTCAAGCGTTCAAGACCAAGGTTGAAAACTATTTCCAAGGACGAACGCTGGACGTCATGTTCGGGTACCGGATGCGGCTTGGGGTTAAATGAGAACCGGGGACGTCCGAAGAACGGGCAGTCCGAGTCTGGCCGCTGGAATAACCCGTTTGGCAGTCGAGAAGGGGACAGGAAGAACCGCATAACGGGCGAGCGGCAAAAAAGAAAGGACCGCAGGAGGCTTTTGCGAATGAAGCCTGCGGTCCTTTTCGCATTGGCGTCAGGCCAGCTTGCGGCGAAAATAGCCGGAGATGAGGTCGATCACCGTAACGGTGACGATGATGCCGAGCAAAATGATGCCGACCCGTTCCCAGGACCGGGTGCTGAGGGCGAAAATGAGCGGCGTGCCGATGCCGCCGGCGCCGATGACGCCGAGAATCGTTGCGGACCGCACGTTGATCTCGAAACGGTAAAGCGTGTAGGACAGAAATCCCGGCAGCACCTGCGGGATGACGGCGAACCAGAGCACCTGCAGCCGGCTTGCCCCGGTCGCGATCAGCGCTTCCGTCGGTCCGGCGTCCATGTTTTCCACCTCTTCGGAAAACAGCTTGCCGAGCATGCCGATCGAATGCAGGCCGAGCGCCAGCGCGCCGGCGAACGCCCCGGGACCGACCGCTTTGATGAAGAGGAGCGCCATGATGATTTCCGGGAAGGTCCGGATGAAGCTGAGGACGAATTTGCCCGTTCCGGACAGCGTCCTCGCCTTGTTCTTGCCCGCGGCCGCCCAGAAGGCGAACGGGATGCACAGGATGGCGGAAATAAACGTGCCGAGCACGGCGATGGCCAGCGTCTCCAGCATCGTCCGGAGCAGGTCTTCGCCGTCGGGCAAATAGACGTAATCCCAGTCCGGCGAGAAAAGTCCTTCGAGGATCGCTCGCGTGATTTGCCCCGCCGTTTCTTTGATTCCGCCGAATTCGATGCCCCAGAATGTCCAAACGTAAATCAGCACAAGGGCGACAAAAATGAGCCAGCGTTTCCATCGGTTCCGGTTCATAGCAGTTTCTCCCGCAGCTTCGTACTTATATAATCGATGACCAGAACGGCGGCCAAGGTGAGCAGAATGATCGAGTTGGTCTTGTCGTACTCAAGGAAGCCGAGCGTCTTCTCGTAGAAAAGGCCGATGCCGCCCGCCCCGACGAGACCGAGCACGGCCGCCGCCCGCACGTTGATCTCGAACGTGTACAGCACGTAGGAGATGAAGTGGGGGAGGATTTGCGGCACGACGCCGAACGAAATCCATTGAAGCTTGCTCGCTCCGACGGAAGTCATCGCCTCGAGCGGCCCGTTGTCGATCGTTTCCAGCGATTCGTAGGTCAGCTTGGCAATCAGGCCGATCGAAAACACGGCCAGGGCGAGAACGCCGGGCAGGATGCCGAGGCCGAAAATGGCGACGAATATCGCGGCAAGCAGCAGGTCCGGAATCGTGCGCAGCAGATTCAGAATAAACCGGAAAATTTGGTAGATCCACGGCGATCGGATCATGTTGCTTGCGGCAAGGATCGAAAACGGGATGGCGATAATCGCGCCGAAGGTGGTCCCGGCGATCGCCATGCGGATCGTGTCGAGCATGGGGCCCGCGATATTGTCGAAATAGGCCCAATTCGGCGGGAACATTTCCTCGATGAGATCCCACATATTCGGCAAGCCGTTGTACAGCTTGCCCAGCGAGGTTTCCGTCTGTACGGCGCTGGCCCACAGCAGCAGGACGACGATGACCGCCGTCAGGATATGCTTCAGCTTGCTTGGCGGCTTCGGCAGCGTAGGGGGCGCTTGGGTATTCATACGGCGCTCTCTCCCAGCAGCTCGTCTTCCTGGATCGGACGGCCGTAGATTTCCGCGAACTTTTCGTCCGTCGCCTCGGCGACCGGTCCGTCGAATACGACCTCGCCGGCCCGCAGCCCGACGATGCGCGTCGCGTATTCCCGCGCCAGGTCGATATAGTGGAGGTTGACGATTGTCGTGATGCCGAGCTCCTGGTTGATTTTTTTCAAATCGTCCATGACCTGCTTGGTTGTCAGCGGGTCCAGGGAAGCGACGGGCTCGTCGGCGAGAATGATCTTCGCTTCCTGCGCCAGCACCCGGGCGATCGCGACGCGCTGCTGCTGGCCGCCGGACAGCTGGTCGGCCCTGATGTACGCTTTTTCCGCTATATTAACCCGTCCCAGCGCTTGCAGGGCCAGGTTGATGTCCTCTTTTGGAAACCCGAACAGCGTACGGAAGCCGGAATGATAACCGACGCGTCCGGCCAGAACGTTGCGAATGACCGAGGAACGCTTGACCAGGTTGAAGCTCTGAAACACCATGCCGATGTCGCGGCGAATCCGTCGCAGCGCGGCGCCTTTGGCCGACGTAATCGACTTGCCTTCGATGAGAATGTCGCCTTCCGTAATTTCGTGCAGCCGGTTGATCGAACGCAGCAGCGTCGACTTGCCGGCGCCGGACAGCCCGACGATGACGATGAACTCGCCTTTTTCGAAGGTCAAATTAATGTTGTTCAGACCCTTTGTTCCGTTGGGATACGTCTTGGATACGTTGCGGAGTTCGATCACGGATCAATCAGTCCTTTGAATGGGGGTTATAAAATAAAAGACAAGCCAGCGAATAACGAGTATTCGACTGGCTGGTTTGAAATTTTGGGGAGCCGCCGCGCCGGGCGGGCTCCCGATTGGCGTTCGGTTCGGATGTTGCGCGGGGTTCGCTTACTCGGTTTTTACTTTTTCATTGTATTCGCGGACGATATCGAAGATGCTGTCTTCGGATTCGACATAACCGCGGTGGGAGTAAATGTCGAAAATGATTTGTCCGCCTTCCGGATCCTTGCCGATCGCGATGAACGCCGCTTTCAGCTTTTCGATGAAGGCCGGGTCCATGTCGGAGCGGACCGAAATCGTGTCGTTCGGGATGAATTCCGTGAACGTCAGTACGCGGGTGTCCTCGAAGACGGTCGGATAGTCGTTTTTCACCGTGTTGCGGGCGTCCTGGAAGATGGCGGCCGCATCCACGTCGCCGTTCAGGACGGCGATGACGCCTTGGTCATGGCCTTTGACCGTAATCGGCTCGACGTCGTTCAGCGGATCCAGTCCGGCATCCATCAGCGCGGCCGCGGGCCAAACGTAGCCGGCGGAGGAGGTGACGTTCTGGTAGGCGATTTTCTTCCCTTTCAGATCCGCTACCGATTGGATCGGGGAGTCCTTTTTCACGATGATCATCGATTTGTAGCCGTTGACCAGCTCCGTCGTTTCCGCGCCGGTCGCGTCGTCGATGCCGTAACGCTGCGCTTGCAGAATTACTTCGGCCGCGCCCTTTTCCTTCGCGAGAACGTAAGCGGTCGGAGGCAGGAAGCCGACGTCGACTTGCTTGGAAGCCATCGCTTCGATAATCGTGTTATAGTCGGTAGAGACGCTGACTTTGACTTCGATGCCGAGCTGATCGCTGAGCAGCTTTTCCAGCGGTTTGGCTTTCGCTTCGAGCGTGTCGGCGTTTTGCGAAGGTACGAATTGAACCGTCAGCGTGGTCGGAACGTAGCCGGTCGGCGATTCCGAAGGCGATGCGCTCGGCGACTCGGATGCGGAAGGCGACGCGCTGGGACTCGGAGACGCGCTTTCGGACGCGTTGCCGCCGGAGCCGCTGTTCGAATTGTTGCTGCCGCAACCTGCAAGGAATACTAATACCAGAGCAAGCATCATGGCAAGTGTTGTGAATTTCTTTGACATAGTGTCCCTCCACTTTTCTCTAACTGTTATTTATTGTAATATGGGGTAATCATATCACAGCATTTCAGCAATGTCATGACGGAATTGTAAAATGGCCGTAAACTTTCTGTTAATTGTTAGATGCATATAATATATTGGTAGGGAATGGGGAGGTTTTTCGTCTGAATTCACCAAGTACTGCGACTACAGCGACGGCGACGCTGCTCTTCACGAGCGATATTCACGGGCACATCTTCCCGACGGATTACCGCGGGCCCGGGGAACGGAATCTCGGCCTGGCCAAGCTGGCCACGGTTATCCGCGCGGAGCGGGAGCGGGATCCGTCTCTCCTGCTGCTGGACAACGGCGATTTGATCCAGGGGACTCCTTTCATGTACCACTACGCCAAGTACGACCGGCAAGGCGAACATCCCGCGGCGCGCGCGCTCAATTTTCTGCGTTACGATGCGGCCGTGCCGGGCAATCACGAGTTCAACTACGGGCTCGACCTGTTTCGGCAGGTTGCGGCCGATTCCGACTGCCCCTGGCTGTCGGCGAATATCGTCGGCCGGGACGGGGAGCCGGCGTTCGGCAAGCCTTATCTCGTCCGCGAAACGGAGGAGGGCGTCCGCATCGCCATCCTCGGGCTGACGACGCATTACGTTCCGAACTGGGAGCATCCGGACAACATAACGGGACTGGCCTTCGAGGACGCGTTGTCGTCGGCCCGGCGTTGGGTCGCCCATATCCGCGCAACGGAAAAGCCCGACGCCGTCGTCGTCTGCTATCACGGCGGCTTCGAGCGCGATTTGGAGACGGGCGAGGAGACGGAGCCGCAAACCGGCGAAAACCAGGGCTTCGCGATGTGCCGCGAGCTTGAAGGCGTGGACGTGCTGCTGACCGGCCATCAGCACCGGACGCTGGCCGGCGAGCTGCACGGGGTGACGATCGCGCAGCCGGGCAGCGCCGGGCAGGCGATCGCCAAAGTCCGGATCGAGTTTGAGCGGGACGAAGCGGGCAACTGGTCCGTCGCGGCCAAGCGGGCGGAAATCATCGAAGCGGACGACGCGACGCCGGCCGATCCGGAGCTGCTCGCGATGTTCGCCGAGGACGAGCGAAAGACGCAAGAGTGGCTCGACCAGCCGATCGGGAAAGCGGAGGGGAATATGGCGATCCCCGATCCGTTCGCGGCGCGGCTTGCCGACCATGCGTTTACCGAATTCGTCAACCGGGTGCAGATGGAGACGACGGGCGCGGCCGTCTCCTGCGCGGCGATCTTTACCGACGAGGCCAGAGGATTCGGCGAGCGGATCACGATGCGGGACATCGTATCGAACTACATCTACCCGAACACGCTCAAAGTGCTGCTGCTGAGCGGCCGCGACATCAAGGCGGGTCTGGAAAAAAGCGCGTGCTATTTCATGCTGGAGGAAGGGGATGGGGATGGACGCCAGGTGCGGATCTGTCCCGCTTATTTGGCGCCGAAGCCCCAGCATTTCAATTACGACATGTGGGAAGGCATCGAGTACGAGCTCGACATTTCGCGGCCGGAGGGGCAGCGGGTCGTCAAGCTGAATCAAGGCGGAAAGCCGCTCGATCCGGACGGGGCGTACGAGGTCGTCATGAACAGCTACCGGTCGGGGGGCGGCGGCAACTTCGACATGTTCCGGGGCAAGCCGGTCGTCCGCGAAGTTCCGACCGACATGACGGAAATCATGGCCGACTACATTTCCGCCCGCAAAACGATTCGAGCGACGTGCGACGGCAACTGGAAGGTGACGTACTGACGGAGGATTATACGACTAACGGGGCCTGCGCGGCTTCGGGGCTTTCGTATTATTAGGTCAACCAGAGATTTCTGGTTGGCCTATTTTTAGAGCCGGTAGAGGCATCGAGCTCGAATCACAAGCTAAGCTGCAGGGGGACGGCGGTAAAGCCGTTTTTGAATGGACAAAATCCAACCAAGCTTCGCATGTGGGGGACGGCTCGGCGCGTCCGACGATTGGCGAGCCGCGGGTCGGATACGCGGCTGGCCCAGCGTCATCCGACCGATCCGGCTCCTTCCCGCTCAATAAGGCGGCGTTGACGAAATTTTTGCATGCGCTATCATTAGGTACAACCGGACGAATGGGGGCGAGACGATGAAAGCCAGCATCTCGACGAAAGCGATGTTAATCTATGGAGGCGTTTTCCTGCTCGTCATCGCGCTGACCTTCTGGCTTTCTTACGTCGGAACGGTCGGCAAGCTGGAAAGCGATTTGCGGAACACGAACCTGGCCCTGTTGAAGCAAGTCGACGAAAAGATCGAAGTCGCGTTCCGCCAGTCGGAGAAGGATTTGCTGACGCTGACCGAAGAGCTTGAGTTCGTTTATTTCATGCTGGACAGTTACCTGGAGGATTCCCAGCGATACGAGAACTTTTACGCCCTGAGCACGAAGCTGAAAAAATTCATCACGACCAATCCCCAATTCGCATCGATTTTCGTTTATTCTTCTGTAAGCGGTGACATTTTAACGGATAAAGCCTATTTCAAGGACGACGACGCGTTGGCGGACAACTGGCTCGACGATTACGAGAACATGCCCGAGTATGTAAAATGGCTGACGACCCACGAGGTATGGGACGGCACCGAAAATCAGGACGTCGTCACGCTCGTGCGCTCCTACCCGACCCTGAGCAGTCCGGGCTACCGCAAGGGAATGGTCGCCGTCAACATCAAGGAAGACGTGCTGTACGACATGATCAAGGAGGTTTTTCAGGACAACAAGGTTGGCCACCTGTTCATCATCGATAAGGAAGGCAACGTCGTTACGCACGACGACAAAACGCAAATTTACCGCAATCTGAAGGAGGTCCCCTACATCCGGACGGCGTTGTCCAAAACGGGCAGCGGTTATTTCGCGGGCGAGGTGGACGGAATCCGGCAATCGGTATTTTATCACGACTCCGTCTATACGGGGTGGCGGCTCATCAGCATCATGCCGGAGTCGCAAATTTACAAGCCGGTGCAGGTGACGCGGAACTTGCTGATGGCGTTCGCCGCCGGCATGGTCGCGCTCGCCTTGCTCGCCCTTTTTTACGTGAATCGGTGGACGTTCAAGCCGCTCGACCGGCTCGTCGGCAAAATGTCGGGGTCGTTCCGCGCGGGGATTCCGCAGGGGCGGCCGGGATCCGGGCTGTCCTATCTGGAAAAGGTGTTCGACCAGCTGGTGCAGGACCGGTCCAATTTAGAGCAGCATATGCGGGATTCGAAGCCGGTGCTGAAATGGCGGATGATGATGGATATGCTGGCCGGGTATCGGACGGATTATCCGTCTGTCCGGCACCATTTGGAATCCGTGGGCATTCGGCTGTTTCCGGAGCGTTTCCTCGTATGCACGGCCGAGATCGGCAAGGAAGGGGTCGATTTCCAGGCGCGGGACGAAACGCTGTATACGTATGCGTTCTGCAACGTGGCGGAGGAGCTGATCAATTCCGAAAACGCGGGCGTCGCCATCGATTTGGGCCAGGGGAGAGCGGCGGTGCTGTTCAGCTTCGCCGAAGGGGACGCCGAGCAGAACCACCTGCGGGCGCTCGCGATTTTGGAGCAGCTTCTCGACGTGATGCGGGGGCAGTTCGGCCTTGTCGTGACCGTCGGCGTCGGCCGGTGCTGCAAAGAAATGAAAGACATTCCGAAGTCGTACGACGAGTCGCAAAAAGCGCTGCAATATAAAATGGTATTCGGCCGGCACTCGGTCATTTCGATCGAGGATCTTCAGCCGCTCGACAGCCAGGATTACTACCGGCTGACCCGGATGGCGGACCGCGTTGCGGACGCGCTGAAGCAGGCGGATGCCGCCAAAATGAAAGCCTGCGTGGAGGAGACGCTGAAGGAAGCCGCGGACAGCAATTTGCCCCCGGAGCTCATTCGCCAGCTCGCTTTCGACCTTGTCATGAAACCGGCGCAGGCCGCAAGCTCCCTGGGGGTCGAAATCGGCGCTTCGGCGGGCCGTCTCAACGGCGTTTACGAACGGATCAACCGCAGCGGAAGCTTGGCGAACGTCAGCGGGATCGTCGTATCCTACCTGGAATCGCTTGCCGGCCAAGTGGAGGAGCGGCGCAGCCAAAAAGGAAAAAACGCCGCCGTCGAACGGATGCTTCGGTATATCGGGGAGCATTTTCAGGAAAGCGATTTGTCCCTCGACCGGCTCGCGCACGAATTCCAGTTGAGTCCCACGTATATCAGCAAGCAGTTCAAGGAGCATACCGGCAGCAATTTCATCGATTATTTGATCGAAATCCGCATCCGCGAGGCGCAGAGACTGCTGTCGGGCAAGGACATGAAGGTCAACGAGATCGCCGAAGCGGTCGGATACATGAATGCGCGCAGTTTTTTGCGGACGTTCAAAAAGTATGCGGGCATGACGCCGATGGAGTACCGGGACTGGTCGGCCCGGACGCAGACCGCGGCGGGACAGGGGGAGGAGCCGTGAGCGGGACAGGGAACGAGAAAAACGCGCGGAAATCCGCATGATGAACTCGTAGATCTCGTCGCACGCCCGCTTTTTCGTTTTAAACTTCGCGGGTAAATCGGCTCCTACTTGCCGCCTCTTGATCCCCCTCCCCTCCCCGTCCTTCTCCAAATCCGCCTTTCGCCCGAACCGCCTTTCGCGCGATTTCCTCGGCTCAAACCGCGCCGAATCCTCGCAACCGCAGGAAAATACGCCTGTCACCGCAAGAAAAGGCACCCTTCTCAAAAAAAGACACCGCCGTTTCCGCAAAAAAAAGCACCGTGTTCCAAACGTGTCTCTATCGCCGACGGCCGCCCCGGAGTACGCTGAGTTCGCCGGCTGACCAGACGGTCTCATCGACGAAAGGGTGAACGAACATGAACGGAAATCGAACCGGCAAAGGGCCGGGAAGAATGCCGCCCGCAAGCCGGGGCGGCGGCCCGCCGGCGGGAGTCGCGCGGCTCGCGGGCGGAAGCCCGGGGGCGGCAAGGACGGGCGCAAGCCGCTCCGTCATCCGCAGCCGGCTTAAGCGGGACCGGCATTTATATTTGATGCTGCTGCCGGTGCTCGCGTTTTATCTCGCCTTTAAATACGCGCCGATGGCGGGCGAGATTATCGCGTTCAAGGATTATCGGCTCGGAGACGGAATTTTGGGCAGCAAGTGGGTCGGTTTCGACCATTTTCAAAGCCTGTTTGCGAGCATCGACTTTTGGCGGGTGCTGCGGAACACGCTGCTTCTAAACCTGTACAGTCTCGTCTTCGGGTTTCCGGTGCCGATTATTTTGGCCTTGATGCTGAACGAGGTGCGCAAGGAAGGCTTCAAGCGGACGGTGCAGAACCTGCTCTATTTGCCTCATTTCATTTCCTGGGTCGTCCTGGGCGGCATCTTCGTCGCGATGCTTTCGCCCAGCACCGGCATCGTGAACTGGCTGCTGAGCAACGTCTTCGGCATCGAGCCGATCTACTTCATGGCGGACTCGTCCTGGTGGCCGGTCGCCTACACGGTATCGGGCATCTGGCGCGACGCCGGCTGGGGCACGATCCTGTACCTGGCCGCGATGGGCGCGATCGATCCGCAGCTTTACGAAGCCGCCAAAATCGACGGCGCGAACAAGCTCCGGCAAATCTGGCACATTACGCTGCCCGGCATCCGCAGCACGATCGCGATTCTGCTCGTCCTCCGCATGGGCCAGATGATGGACGTCGGACTGGAGCAGACGCTCGTCCTGCAAAATCCGTCCGTGCTCGACGTGGCCGACGTTATCAGCACCTATGTGTACCGGGTCGGCCTGCTCAACATGAACTACAGCTATACGACCGCGCTCGGCCTGTTCCAGTCGGTCATCGGCTTGATCCTCGTGCTGGGCGTCAACCGGCTGACCCGGCTGTTCGGGGAGAGGGGGTTATGGTAAGCATGAATACCCGAAGAGCGGCCCGGCCGGGCTGGTCTTGTCTGGGCTCGGCCGCCAACTATATCGTCCTGGGAATATGCGCGCTGATCGCGCTGTACCCGTTCTGGTACGTCATCGTTTCGTCCTTGAGCAGCAGCAGGGCGATTACCGCCGGAGAAGTGTCGCTGTGGCCGGTGGAAATCAACGTGGAGGCGTACAAACGGTTGTTCGAGGACGGCCAGCTTTTTCTGGCGATGCGCAACACGGTCGTCGTCACCGTCATCGGGACGCTGTTCAATATGGCGTTCACGATTCTCGCCGCCTATCCGCTGTCGCGAAAGCGGCTGATGGGCCGCAACGCGCTGCTGATGCTGATCACATTTACGATGCTGTTCGTGACCGGCGTCATTCCGAACTTTATTTTGATCAAATCGCTCGGTTTGATGGATTCCTACTGGGCGCTGTGGCTGCCGTCGCTTATCAGCACGTATAACATGTTCGTCATGAAAACGTTCATGGAAGGCCTGCCGGAGGAAATCGAGGAGTCGGCCGCGATCGATGGGGCGGGGGACTGGCGGATTTTGCTGCGGATCATCCTTCCGCTGTGCAAGCCGATCATCGCCGCGCTGTCCCTGTTTTACGCCGTCGGCTGGTGGAACTCCTATTTCAGCGTGATGCTCTATATTACGAAGTCGTCGCTGCAGACGCTGACGCTCAAGCTCTACCAGATGATCCAGCAAGTCGACCAAAGCCTGCTCAACAGCTTTTCGGGCAGCGAAGGGGTCACGCAGGTGCTGCTGACGCCGGAAGCGATCAAGGCGGCCGCGATCGTCATCGCGGTGGCGCCGATTCTCGTCGTGTATCCGTTTTTGCAGAAGCATTTCGTGAAAGGCGTCTTAATCGGTTCGGTCAAAGGATGATATCATAGGGCCATGAGTCCTTGATATAGTTTAGACTATTTCAAAAGGGGATGAACGATTTGAACGCACGGAACAAAACGAGGAAACCGCTGCTGGCGGCCGGCTTGTCGCTTTTGATGCTGGCCGCGGCGGCTTGCAGCTCCGGGGGATCGGGAGGGAATTCTTCTTCTCCCTCCGGAAGCGCGGCATCGTCCGGCGGAAGCTCGGCCTCGGCCGAAACGAAACAGGAAATCGGCATTTCCATGTTCGATCGCGGGGAGGTGCCGACGGAGGAGGGGAATTACGAAAGCAACCGCTGGACGAAATGGATCGACGAAAATTCCCCGGCAAAGGTAAAATGGGTGCCGGTTCCCCGCGGCCAGGCGCAGCAGAAGCTGAGCGCCTTGATCGCCTCCGGCAGCGCGCCCGATCTGATCTGGGAGTTCGACCGAACCTATATCGCCCAACTCGCCAATCAGGGCGCGATTCAGCCGATCGACGAGCATATCGAAAAGTACAGCACTTCCTTGAAAAACTACCTGGCGGAGCACCCCGAGCTGAAATCGGCCATCACGATCAACGGGAAAATGTATGCGGTTACGAGCGCGCGCGGAACCGACGTCATCGCCAACCACGGCATGTGGATCCGCCAGGATTGGCTCGACAAGCTGGGGCTTGCGGCGCCGACGACGGTCGAAGAACTGATCGAGGTCGCGAAAAAATTCAAGGACGAGGATCCGGACGGAAACGGCGCGGCGGATACGGTGCCGATCGTCTTCAACGGCAACGGCGTGCAAATTATGCGGGCGTTCTTTTTCAACAATGAAAATCAATGGTACCTGGAGGACGGCCGGATGAAGTACGGCCGCACGCTCGACCGGTTTGCCGAGTCGCTCGCGTTCCAGAAGTCGCTGTTCGACCAGGGCCTCATCGACAGGGAGTACATTACGGACAGCAACTTCCAGCGCTCCCGCCAGCTGTGGACGACCGGGAAGGCCGGCATCTATCTCGGCTCCTGGAGCATGGATACCGAAATGCAGGATCTGCTCGCCAACGTGCCGGACGCCGAAATCGCCCCGCTCGAGCCGGTGGCGACGAAGTACGGCCGAAACGGTCTTTATCAGGAACTGCCCGCGAACGTTCTGGTCGCCTTCAACAGCAAGATGGACGAGGACAAAATCGAGACGGCCGTCAAATTTCTCGACTGGATGATCGAGGACGGCTGGCTGCCGCTGAAGCAAGGCGAAGAAAACGTGCATTACAAGCTGGTGAACGGCGAAATCCCGCAGCGCATCGACGCGGATAAATATCGGAAAGAAGCGTTCTACGCCCGGGAGTACGCGATTTTGAGCCAGTGGGACCCGAAGCCGGATTGGATTCCGGTCATGGCCGCGCAGGATCCGATCTCGCAAAAAATCGCCACGGCGAAGTCGGCTTCGCTCGAAGTCGCGCTGAAGAACGAATACCGCCGCGACATTCCGTACAGCCCGGATTTTCCGGAAGCGAGCCAACTGATCGCGACGTTCGCGCCGATCGCCGCGCAGATCGAGGTCAAAGTCGTCACCGGCGGCGACGCGCTTAGCCCAGAGGAAGGCCTGGAGCAGGTGCGCAAGGAATGGCAGCGCCTCGGAGGCGAAAACGTCGAGAAGCTGGCGCAGGAATGGTACGAGAAAAATAAGGAGTTTATGCGGTAATCGCAATTGAAGCGGATTACGGAAAGCGCGGAAATGACCGTGACGGCAAATGAACGAAGTTCGGAAACGGAAAGCGAGGATCGGAAAAATGGGCAATAAGGCAAATGCGCTCGACCACGAAGCGCTGCTGTTGAAAAAAATCGCGTCTCAGGAAAGCAGCTTCGATCCGGATGCGGGCATGCTGCGGCTGCCGTTCAGCAGTCCCGGGTATCACACGACGCTGACGAAGGAGACGCATCCGACGGTGCACCCGACCTATCCGTCGCTGGCGTACGCCCTCGGCCTGCTGAATACGGGGATTTCCGCGTACGAGGAACGTGCCTCCGCGATCATCGAGCGCGTCATCGCCCTGCAGGATCGAGACCCGGGCAACGATACGTACGGCATCTGGCCGTGGTTTTACGAGGAGCCGCTGGCGCGGATGGCGCCTCCGGATTGGAACTGGGCCGATTTTTGCGGCAAGGAGCTCGTGCTGGCGGCTTTGCGGCACGGCGGCAGGCTGCCGGATGAGCTGAACGAACGAATCCGGGAAGCGGCAAGCTGCGCCTGCGAAGCGATTATCAAGCGCGACGTGGGTCCCCATTACACGAATATCGCGATTATGGGCGCGCTTGTCACGTTGATCGCAGGGGAGCTCTACGGCCGGAAGGAGTTTGCCGAGTATGGCCTGCAACGGCTGGAAAAGCTGAAGCGGCATACGGAGGAGCTCGGGACGTTTCAGGAATTCAACAGCCCGACGTACACGATGGTCGCCATCGTGGAACTGTCCAAAATCCGCGCATTTTCCGTACAGCTGCGGGCCAAGGAAATCGCCTCCGACCTGCTGGACGCCGCCTGGCGCATGATTGCCCAGCATTTTCACCCGGCGACCGGCCAGTGGGCCGGGCCGCACAGCCGCAGCTACAGCACGCTGCTGACGAAACCGGTCAAGTCTTTCCTGCAGGCGGCTTCGGGGAACAGGCTGCTCCTCCTTGCCGAAGACGAGCTGGAGTACAGCGCCGAATGGTACGGCATCGGGTGCGAATGTCCGGAGCCTTATTTGGACATGTTCGTCCGGCCGGAGGAGCGGGTCGTGGAGACGACCTATTATCGCAATGCGGAGACGGGCTACGTGAAGCGGGCCGTCACGCAAATCGCGCCGCGATACGCGGTCGGAACGTTCAGCGAAGAGATCATGTGGAATCAGACGCGCGGGATGGTCGCCTATTTCGCGAACGGGAACGAGCCCGTTTATTTGCAAATGCGCTGCCTGCATGACGGGTACGATTACAGTTCGGCCGTGCTGAGCGCGTCGGCGGAGCGGGACTTTTGGCTGCTCGGGGCGAGGTTCGTCACCAACGGCGGTGACACTCACCCGAACCTCGACCGGATCGACGGTTCGATTCGGGCCTCGGATTTTCGGTTCCGCTTCGAGTTCGGCGGGGCGCTGGACGGCGTCGGCTTCGAAACGTCCGGGCGGATCGCGCACGCGACCGTTGACGGCCTCAAGCTGCGGTTCGAAATTTTGTACGCGGCTTTCGGGGAGAAGGATGCGTCGATCCGGCATGCGGCAACGGCCGGGGAAGATGTTTCGGCCGGGAGAGACGCAAAGGACGGGAAAGTCGCTTCGGCCTGGAGAGACGCAAAGGACGGGCAAGACGCAGTGGGCGGGGGAGACGTATCCGACGGGAAAGATGCAGCGGCTCGGGTAAATCCGGAGAAAAGCCGGGAACGGAAAGATTGGCGCTGGGAAATCGTCCGGGAGGGAGGAACGTGCGGCCTGGATTTGGTTATCCATGCGGGCGAGCGGCGGACGATCGATTTTCGCGCACTCGGCAAAGCCGCGTTCCTCTTCTCGTTCGCGATCGGCGGGAAGGCGGAGCGGCCGCCGACGGTCATGGTCACGGAAGAGGGGAACGGGAGCCGAGTGACGGCCAGACGGGTCCCCGGCGAAACGGCCGGCGAAGCGAGCCGCGGATTATCGCCGGAAGCGACGCTTCCGCTCGCGCCAAGCGACCGGCTGCCCTTATAATCGTTAGCAAGGCCAAAGATGCGCCCGCGAGGGCGCGTCTTTATTTTTTTATGAAGGAATGTTAAATTCTTCGTCTTGCGAAGGCGTTCGAGCAAGCTTGCGGGGCAAAGGAGCGCCGCAGTTGAGTCGTATCGACTCATCTCGACCCGCCATCCCCATGTAGCCGCGCTCAAATGAGTCCTCATGACTCATCTTACCCCTCCGCATGAACGCTGTCGATCCAGTTGAGTCGTAGTGACTCACCTCAGCCCGCCAAACACATATAGCCGCACTCAAATGAGTCATTGCGACTCATCTCGTCCTTCCGCATGCATGCAGGACAAGCCTACGTTGGATTTTGTCCAACGACCGAAGCGAGAAACACGGAAATCTCCGTCTACAGTGGATTTTATCCAACGAAAATCGGGTTTTTCGGACGAAATCGCCGAAAAGGCCTCGCCTGAGTGGACAAAATCCAACGAGGGCGGCAGGACTAGCTTAAAAGCCGGTTTCAGATTGGACAAAATCCAATCAGGGGGACCGCGCAGTTAGCAAAAAGCTGGCTTTGATCGGACAAACTCCAAGCTAAGCTGAGCCAAAAAAAAGTTTGACGGGCGGAGCACGGCAAAGCCGTTTTGATGATAACTTTTGCATTTTTATATGATTCGCATATTTTTGGATTGACATGAAAGCGCATTCCATAAATGATAGTTCTACATAAGAAAGGGGGGCTTCCTCCGGTGGGCATCATCCGGCTGCTGAAAAGCCGCAAATATTTGCAGCGCATCGTGCTGTATTTCAACCTGTCGTTCGTCGGGCTGCTGGTCATTTTCTCCGTCGCTTATTACGCAGTCTCCAAAAACATCGTCCTGGAGACGCAGAAGGAAGCCAACGAGAAAGTGTTGTCCCAAATCAAATACAACATCAATTATTTGCATGAAATCGTTCAAAATATCGCGATCATGATGAGCTTCGACCAAAGCATCGTCTATTTGAAAAACGCAAAAGAACCGGATCCCTTCACGAAATTCCAAACGATGCGGATGCTCGATACGGTCGCCGATTCCACCTCCTTCGTCGATTCCATCGCCGTGTACAGCGGCGTCGCGGAGCGAATGTACATCGGAGGCTCGGGAGCGTGGTCCCGCTCGCATTTGAAGGAACTGGAGGAGATGACGCTGCGCGTCCTGCGGGAATCCGGGCGTCCGACCGGCGGAAGGCTCATTCCGATGAAGACGGACGGTCGGAACGAGAGCGTGGATTTGTTCTCTTTTTTCGTCCTCGAAAACCACCCGACGAACGGCGCGGTTCCGAATGCCGTCGTCGTCAATATCCGGCCGGAGTGGGTGTTCGACAATATTTCCAATCTGAACAACCTTGGAGGGCATGGCGGCGGAATCGTCGTGCTGGATCGGAACGGGGAGGCGCTGACCTATCGCGGCGAGGCCGCGCCGATGGCCGGGGAGACCGAGGGGCGGGCGGATTCCGCGGACGAAGCGAAGTCCGCAGACGGGCCGGATCCCGCAAGGGAATGGAAGTTCGCGAGCGAATGGAAGTCCGCAAACGGCCCGGCAACCGCAAACGGGCCGGAGTCCGAAATGTTCAAAATCAGCCGGATGGACGGAGAGAAGGTCCTCGTGTCCGAGATGAGCGTCGGGGTGAACGATTGGACGATCGTGAGCGTTTTGCCTTATGACGACGTGATGGGGCGGGTGGAGTCTTTTCGCGATATTTCCTTTATTTTGATCGGATTCGCGTTGGCGATTTCCGTCGCGCTTTCGGCCGCGGTCGCAAACCGCCTGTACCAGCCGATCCGCAAGCTGACCGACCTGTTTAAGCGCAGCGCGCTCGTCCCGGCAGCGGGGGGGCCCAAGACGCAAGACGAGATGAGCTATATTTCCGGCGTATACGAGCTGACGCTGAACAAGCTGCGACTCGCCCGCCAGGAAGAGAACCGGAACCAGCAAATCGTGCACGATTATTATTTGCGGCGCTGGATGGCCGACAGCGAATCGCTGACCGAGGAGGAATTGGAGGAGTGCCGGAAAGCGTTCCCCCGGCTGTTCCCGAAGGAAGAGGGGGCGCGGCGGGGCTGGACGGTGGCCGTCCTGACGCCGGATCCGCCGTCGCCGGGCTCCCGCTCGTCCGTTCGCGACGATTTGTTCCGGTTCGCGGCGTGCAACATTACCGAAGAAACGGTGGGCCGGTCGTTTCCGGTTCGGGTTCTCGATATGAAAAACGATTTTCTGGTCGCCGTCGCGCGCACGTCGGCCGACGGATCGGACTCGGAGGCGGTGCGGAGGTTGCTCGGCGATGCGGTCGATACTTGCCGGCAGTTTTATCGCCGAACGTTCTCCGCGGCGGTTCGCCATCCCGCGAACGATTTCAGGGCGGTCAGCCTCGCTTACCGCGCCTCGGTACAGCAACTGATGTACCGCGTGCTGTACGGCCCCGGAGCCGTCATCGCGCCGGAGGACGTGGAAGGCAACATGGCCCGCCGCGACGTTGCGATTCCGGTCGAATGGGAAAAAAAGCTCGGCGAGGCCATTCGCGCCCGCGACGAGAAGGCGATTCTCGCGCTGCTCGACAAGTGGTTTGACGCGATCTCCGCTTTTCCGTACGACGATATGACGTTCGCGGTCCAACAAATTTTGCTGGTCGTCCGACAGGTGCTTCGCGAGCCCGTGTTCGCCGGCCATTTCAACTCGATCGCGATGCAGACGCTCGGAACGAGCGTCATTCGCTCCGACACGTTAGCCGGGATGAAGGAGAAGATCGCGTTGTTTCTGGAGCAGGTCTGTCTGGCGGAGAGAGAAGCCCAGAAGGAGGACAAAAACAAAGTGGTCGTCGACGCCATCAAGGAATTCGTGGAGAAAAACGCGCTGGACGTCAATTTGAGCCTGCAGTCGGTCGCGTCGAATTTCAAAATGTCCTCGGCCTACGTCGGCCGCCTGTTTAAGCAATACGAGAACGTTTCCGTCGGCGACTACATTAACGGGTACCGGCTGGAGAAGGCGCGGGAAATGCTGCTCGGCAGCAGCTTCAGCGTGAAGGAAATCGCCGATTACCTCGGCTTCAACAATGCAAGCTACTTTATTACGCTGTTCAAAAAAAGGTTCGGCATGACGCCGAAGGAATTCCGGATGAGCGTCGCGCTCGGGGAAGAAAGAAGGCTCGACGGCACGCGGAATTGATATAAAATGCAAATCCTGATACGTTTAACGGCATGTTGTCTCCGTTTTGGGATAGCCGCCGCCGACTCCCTTTGTCAGAATGAAACCGCAATCCACACTAAAAGGAAAGGCGTGAAGTGGGATGAGCAAGCGGTTTTTGGCGGCGCTATTGGTGTTCGCGTTAGCGCTGGGAGGGCTTCCCGCCCCGAGCGGTCAAGCGCAGGAGGGGGCGGCGAAAGCGTTTTACGTGGCGCCAAATGGAAGCGATTCCAATTCAGGAGGGCCGAACGATCCGTTCCGCACGCTGGAGGCGGCGAGGAACGCCGTTCGCTCGCTCAAGAACGGGGAGGGTTTGCCGGCGGGGGGCGTCACCGTCTACTTAAGGGAAGGCACGTATCCGAGAAGCGAGTCGTTCGAGCTGACGGAGGAGGATTCCGGCACGGCCGAATCTCCGATCGTCTATCGCGCCTACCCTGGCGAGACGGTTCGGCTGTCGGGCGGCGCGAACCTGGACCGTACCGGTTTCGAGCCCGTCGCCGACCCGGCCGTGCTGCAGCGGATCATCGATCCGGCCGCGCGCGGCAAAGTCGTCCGGTTCGACCTGGCGGCTCACGGGTTGACCGACTACGGCCAAATCAGCCGGCACGGCTACTGGAAAGCGAGCGATATCAGCCTGCTGCCGCCGATGCAGCTGTACATCGGGGGGCAGGGCATGACGCTGGCCCGCTGGCCCAATGACGGGACCGTTCAAATGGGCGATATCGTCGATCCCGGACCGACGGCGAACGATCCGGACCTGCAGGAGAGGGGCGGGACGTTCAAGTACGAATACGATCGTCCGATGTATTGGACGCAGGCGGACGATATTTGGCTGGACGGCATTTTCGGCTACAGTTGGGAGTGGTCCTACAACAAGATCGCGAGCATCGATACCGAAAACAAGACGATCACGCTGCGGTACGGCGAAATGTCGGGCATTCAAAAAAACTGGTATCCCGATTTCCATTTTGCCGAAAACCTGCTTGAGGAAATCGACATGCCGGGCGAATACTACATCGACCGAAACAGCGGCGTGCTGTATTTGCTTCCGAACGCGGCTTTTCTTTACGGAAACGGCGACGTTACGGTAACGACGCTGAAGGAGCCCATGATCACGACGATAGGGGCCTCCCACATCCGGTTCGAGGAGCTCGCGCTGGAGTACGGCCGCGACACGGCGGCGGTCATCATCGGGGGCAGCGACGTGACGATCTCGCACTGCGACATCAGCAACTTCGCGGGCGGCGCCGTCTTCGTCAACGTCCCGAGCAAGCAGATGGATCCGGTCCCGGACGATCGGCTGAACGGCACCGGCCACTTGATCGAAAGCACCCATATTCATCATATCGGATCGCTGGCCGTCACGCTCAACGGCGGAAGCGCGGCAACGCTCGAACCCGGGAACAACCGGGTCGTCAACTCCCATATTCGCGACTTCGCCTTTTACAACAAGGCTTACAATCCGGGCGTCGTCCTGCGGGGAGTCGGCAACCAGGCGATCGGCAACGAAATTCACGACGCCCCGCATCCGGGAATTCTCATTTTCGGCAACGATCATCTGGTGGAATTCAACGACATTTATGACGTCTGCAAACTGTTTTCCGATCTCGGCGCCATTTACATGAACGCGGGGGCGACTCCGCAGGAGCGGGGAACGGTCATCCGGCACAATTACTTCCACCATATCGGCGAGGGCAAGCCGGGCGTGGAGGGGGTTTACCCGGACAACCTGACGATGGGGTTGACGATCGAGAAAAACATTTTCTACAAGATGGGAAACGCCGCGATCAAAAACAACGCCGGCTCCTATATTTCGGCGACCAACAACCTGTTCGTCGACACGTACGTTCCGTTCGACAACCATGAGATGTTTCTGGGCAACGCGCCGGGCAACAAGATCGATACCGACTACATGCCGCAATGGGAGGCGCTCTTCGAAGCCAACAACGATTTTATCGGCACCCCGTATTTGACCAAGTATCCGGAGCTTGCGAACTTTTTCGAAGAGAACCGCTATTATCCGGACAGCAACGATTTCAAGCGCAACGTCGTGTACAACCCGACGCTTCAGCGGTCGCAGGACGTCAATGCGGAAGGCGCGCGGGACGTTCTCGGCCTGCTTGATTACGAAAACAACTGGGTGACGACGCAGGATCCGGGCTTCGAAAATTTGGCCTCCGGCGATTTGCGCCTGCGGGAAGACGCGCCGGTGTTCAGCCAAATTCCCGGCTTCGCCGACATTCCGTTCGAGGCGATCGGCACGCAGGGGAAAGTGGGGATTTCCCACGCTCCGGATGCCGTCGAGCTGCTCGACGTCGAATTCCCTTACGAGGCGATCACGTTGGAACTGGGCAAGTCGGCCGTCGTCAAAGCCGAGGCCATTCCGTGGAACGCCGCGGACGTCTCGGTGACGTACGGCAGCAGCGATCCGGCGGTTGCGGCGGTTGACGGGAACGGCGGCATCCAGGCATTGGCGCCCGGAGTAGCGACGATTACGGCGCGGTCGGCCGCGAATCCGGCGTTGTCGGACACGCTCGAGGTGACGGTTGCCGACGGCGACGGGGTCATGCACTTCACCGACTTCGAATCGGGCGGCAACGGCTGGCCGGTCGATCCCAATCGCAGCATCGAAGAGGATGAGGAAGGCAATCATTGGTATCGCCTGGTCGGGGGAGCGAACGCCCAATCGCCGCGGGAATTCGCCGACTACGTGCTCGAATATCGGCTGAAAATGCCCGCGGAGGTGCCCGAAGGGGCGAACTATCTGATGTACGAACGCAACGGATCGAACGGCAGCGGATACGTTTTCTACAAAAAGACGGCCGGCGGCTCTTTATGGGCGCTTTACGATTCGCAATGGCGCACATTGGCCGAAGTCGGGCTGGACCGCGAAGACCTGCTGCCCGGCGGCATTCATGCGATCAAGCTCGTCGTCCAAGGCCCGAACGTAAGCCTGTACGTCGACGGGGAGCTGCGCCTGCAAGGCGCGAACCCTTCCCACAGCCCGAGCGGCAAAGTCGGGTTCTACGTGGAAGGGGTAGCGGATATGCGGTTCGACGACGTGAAATTTTCGCTGCTCCGGGAGCCGGTCACGGATATCGAAGTGTCCCCGGCAGCGCTGACGCTCGAAATGGGCGAGAGAAAGCAGTTGACGGCGACCGTGCTGCCGCCGAACGCGTCGAACCGGAACGTGCGGTGGGAATCCAGCGACCCGGCCGTCGCGACCGTGGACGAAGCGGGCGTCGTGACGGCGGTGAAGTCCGGATCGGCGGCAATCCGCGCCGTCTCGGAAGACGACGGCGAGATCCGGGCCGAATCGGCCGTGACCGTCCGGCCGTGGCCGAAGTATCCGGTCCAAACGCTGAACAAGGCCATCAAGGACAAAAAGGGCTGGACGGATTCGGACGCGGTCGAGTTCCGCAAAGGGAACGTCCGCATCGCCGGCGAAGGCGTGTTCGGGTACGAAGGCAAGAAGTTCGGCAGCGAGCTTCTGCGGTTCAACGCCAAGTTCGGAGCGTATGACGGAGGCTGGTACGGGTTCGCGCTGCGCTCCGACCGCACCGGCGATCCGACCTGGGTGAACGGCAACAAAGGGTACCTCGTCGTCATCAAGGAGGATCAGATCGAATTCCAGACGTGGAAGCCGGGGCAAACGATGGTGCGGATCATCCCGAACGACGCGTTCGAAGCCGGGCGCGAGTACGAGATCGAAATCGGCGTCATCCGCTCCTTCGGCGGAGAACGGTTCATTCTGAAATCGGGCTCCCGCGTCGTCCTGAACGAATGGGATGCCGATGCGAACAACCCGATCGCCGGAGAAGGGTACTTCAACGTCTACCACTACGGCGGGGACGGAGAAGCGGTCGAGCTGATGCCGGCTAAATCGAAGTAACGGCTGGAGCCGCCCGGATCGACGAGGGCGGCTCCTTTTTGCCGGCATAACAATAACGGCCGAAATCGACGGTTAAAGTGCTCCGGCAAGCCCGGCCGCGACGCCTGCGTGGCCTCAAGCCGATGGCCGCCAGCGTGGAAACGAATTTTTCGATGCGATTCGCAAATACGGCGATCGAAATTGATACGAAATGCGATTTTTAGGATTTCGGCAGCGCTTTCAGGTGTGCCATGATGAGGGAGCGGGCCGCATCGAGCCGTCCGCGAGACATCATACGAGAGGGGGACCGAACGCATGCGCCAATCCGAAGCCGTCCTGTCCGGCGCCGCCGCCGAAGGCAGGCCGAAATCCCGCCGAAAGCCCCGGCTCAGGAGCAGCGACAAGGAGCTCAGCCTTCTGGCGCTCCCTGCGGCGATCTATATTTTCGTCTTCAGCTATCTGACGATGTTCGGCGTCATCATCGCGTTCAAAAATTACCGGTACGACAAGGGCATCTGGGGGAGCGAGTGGGTCGGGCTCGCCAACTTCGAATTTTTTTTCCTGACCGAGAAGGCGTATATCGTTACCCGCAATACCGTTCTTTACAACGTCTGGTTTTTTATCGTGACGACGCTCTGCGCGCTGCTCGTGGCGGTGCTGCTGAACGAAATTTCGCGAAAATGGAGCAAGTATTACCAGACCGTCATGTTTCTGCCGACCTTCGTCTCCTGGGTCGTCATCATGTATTTGGCGGAAATTTTCCTCCACCACGACTACGGCTTCATTAACCAGGTGCTGCAAGCGTTCGGGGCGGAGCGGGTTCGCTGGTACTTGGAACCGGCCAACTGGCCGGCCATTCTGACGGTGGCCCACCTGTGGAAATCGATCGGGTTTTCCGCGCTGGTCTATTACGCGGGCATCGTCGCGATCGATCCGTCTTATTACGAGGCGGCGCGGATCGACGGCGCGACCCGGTTTCAAATGGTCCGCAAAATCACGATTCCGATGCTGGCTCCGCTCATCACGATTTTGCTCATCATGAATATCGGCAGCATGTTCCGCGGCGATTTCGGCCTTCACTTTTTCGTATCGGGGAATTCGCCTCTTCTGTACAACTCGGTCGACATCATCGACACGTTCGTCTATCGCGCACTCAGCGTCAGCGGCGACACGTCGATGGCGGCCGCGGTGGGGCTGTATCAATCGCTGGTCGGGTTTGTGCTGGTGGTGGCGGCCAACTACGTCGTCCGCAAAATCAACGAGGAAAATTCCCTTTGGTAGGAGGCGAGGCATCCGTGAACGAATCGGCTTTGAAGGGCGGCCGGATTAGCAACGCGATTTTTCATCTGTTTTTCGTGCTCCTGTCGATCGGGATTCTGGCCCCGTTTCTGCTCATCGTATCCGTTTCCCTGACCGACGAGAAGGCGCTGGCGGATTTCGGGTATTCGTTTATTCCGTCCCGTTTCAGCCTGGTCGCGTACGATTTCATTCTGCAGTCGCCGGCCGCTTTGCTGCGGGCGTACGGCAACACCATTTTCATCACCGTCATCGGAACGATCCTGAGTCTGCTGCTCACGAGCATGGTCGCGTACGTCGTTTCGAGAAGAGATTACCGGCTGAGAGTGCCCTTGACGGTTTACATCTTTTTCACGATGCTGTTCTCGGGCGGTCTGGTGCCGTTCTACATTTTGATGACGCAATATTTGCACCTGAAAGACTCGCTGTGGGCGATCATCCTTCCCGGCATGCTGTCTCCCTTCTACGTGCTCATCATGAAGGGCTTCATGGGCAAAATCCCGCACGAGCTGATCGAATCCGCGAAGGTCGACGGAGCGAGCGAGCGGCGCATCTTTTTCCAGATGATCCTCCCGCTTTCGACGCCGGCGCTGGCGACGTTGGGCCTGTTCATCGCGTTCAACTATTGGAACGAGTGGTTCAACGCGCTGTTGTTCATCGACAACGATAAACTCGTCCCGCTGCAGCTGCTGCTCGTCCGGATTATGAACACGCTCGATTTTCTCCGCAACAACAGCGAGTACATCCAAAGCCTGGGGCTGGACATGAGCCAGTTGCCCAACGAATCGATGCGGATGGCGCTGGTCATTCTGGTGGCGGGCCCGATGATGTTCATTTTTCCGTTTTTCCAAAAATATTTCGTGCAAGGCATGACGGTAGGTTCGTTGAAAGGGTAACGGCGCTAAGCTTCCTTGCCCATTCTGATAAACTATATTTTTAACGGAGGGGTTCTGGCATGAAAAAGGTTCGGTATGTCGGCATTCTGATGATTTGCCTGGCTTTGTTCGCGACGGCGTGCAGCGGAGGCGGCAACGGCGGGGGAACCAACGAGCCCGCGGCAAGCGGCGAATCGTCCGCGCCGGCTTCCGCGTCGGGAAGCGAGAGCGGGCTGCCCGAAGTCACGCTCACGTGGTATTACGGCGTCGCCCAAGTGTCGCCGGACCAGCAGCTGATCGAAGACGAGGTCAACAAAATCATCAAGCCGAAACTCAACGCGACCGTCAAGCTGAAGCCGATCGATTTCGGCAGCTACACGACGAAGCTGAATACGGCAAGCGCCGCGGGCGAGGAGTTCGACTTGGTCTGGACGGCGAACTGGGCGTTCAACTACGACGAAAACGTGAAAAAGGGCGCGTTCCTGCCGCTCGACGACCTGATCGACGAATACGCTCCCGAGACGAAAAAAGCGATTCCGGACTTTACGTGGGACGCGACGAAGCACCAGGGGCAAATCTATGCCGTTCCGAACTACCAGACGGTCATTTCCCGCTACGGCATCAACGTGATCAAGGAATATGCGGACAAATACGGGCTGGACCCCGCCAGCGTCAAACGGTATGAGGACCTGGAGCCGTTCCTCGAGTTGATCAAGCAAAACGAGCCCGGCATCGTACCTTTCATGCTCGTCGGCCCGCTGACGAAGTTTCATCCGTTTTTCTGGGGCTACGACGATTACGGGGTGAAGCTCGGGGACGAGACGTATAAGGTGAATTTCCTGGAAGCTTCGCCGGAATACAAGCAATTCGTCGAATTGATGCACAGCTGGTTCGAAAAAGGCTACATCAACGAGGACGCGTCCACGGTCAAGCAGATCGACAGCAGCCATAACGGCACGTTCGCCGCGTCCATCGAATACACGATGAAGCCGGGCTACGAAGCGGAAATCAAGGCGAAAAACGGCGGCCGGGACATCATCGGCATTCCGCTCACGGACGTGACGACGACCCGTACCTCCAATATCGCGACGCTGACGGCAATCAGCCGCACCTCCAAAAATCCGGAGCGCGCCATGATGCTGATCGAACTGGTCAATACGGACCGGGAGCTGTTCAACCTGCTGAGCTTCGGTTTGGAAGGGAAGCACTACGAGAAGCTGAGCGACAACATCGTCAAAACGAATCCGAACGGAGGCTATACGGCTTCCAACTGGGTGTTCGGCAACGTGTTCAACGGCTATCTGATCGAAGGCCAGGCGGAAGATACGTGGGAGGTCACCGAGGAGTGGAACCAGTCCGCCGTCGTGCAGCCGACGTTCGGGTTCAATTTCGACGATACGGCGGTGAAGGCGGAAAACGCCAACGTGGCGGCCATCCGGGCCGAATACGAGCCGCTGCTGTTCACGGGCACGGTCGATCCCGCCGAATATTTGCCGGAATATATCGACAAGCTGAAAAAAGCCGGCGTCGAAAAGGTGCATGCGGAGCTGCAAAAGCAACTGGACGCCTGGGTCGCGGAGAAGAAGCAAAACGGCTAAACCGCGGTTTGCGGGCTCGATGAATAAAACCAACCTCTCCTTTGAGCGGCGGGGGCCCGGCGAGGCCCTTTCGCGAGCGGAGGGGTTTCTTTTTGCGCCGGAAAAGGAAGTGCGCTTCGCAAGGCAGGCGCATACAATATACATCATGCCAAAAGGGGGGAGAGAGCGATGAGGTCCATCTCCCGCAAAAAAAAGCGGCGCAAGCGAAAAATCCGCCCCTGCCCGGCTCTCTCCAAAAAGAGACCGCGCCAGCGGCGCCGCCGCAAAGCCCGGCGGCCGAGCGCGGCATGCCGCAAAAAGCGCGTCTCGCCGCCGCGATTGCTCCGGCAGGCCGGGTTCGCCGATCCGCCGCCGGGCGCTCCCGGGCCGCAGGGGCAGGCAGGACCGGTCGGGCCGATCGGATCGGCTGGGCTTGCCTGCCCTGCGGGTCCCGCAGGCTTTGCGGATGCTGCAGGACCGGAGGGTCCGGCGGGACCAACGGATCCGGCCGCATGGCCTGCCATCTCCGTTCATCCGGTCGTGCAGCGGTTTTTCTTCGTTCCTCCCTCCGCGATTTCAATGTCGGAGCCGCAAGTTTTGGCCGCGGAACGGTTCGAGAACGATCAGGGCGAGCCCGCGACCGAATTTCCGGACTTCGGGAGATCCGGTTACTATAATTTGTACGTGAACGGGGTTTTGCAGGAGGGAAGCCTTTATCGCGTGGATTCGCGCTCGGTTGCGTTGGCGCCGACGGGCCAGACGATTATTGCGGGCGCTCCGATCATTCTCGAATCGGTCGGCTTCCTCGTCCGCGTTTCCTGAAAACCGGTGTTCTTTTCCCAAGGGATGCGCACAAGCTGTCGAATCTTTCCTTGAATATGGTATAAAGCTACGCGCAACTCCTTTTGGGAAAGGAGGTTCATCTCATGGCATTGCAACTAATGAAACTCGCCGTCTCGATCCAGACGTCGGTGACGGTCGGACCCGCCTCCGACAAGTTTTTTTACGTGACGACGGCGGAAACGGCCGCGGGAGCGACGCTCAGCATCGATGCCGCCAGCTTTTTCGACAATACCGGCGCGGCGGTCGCGGCACTGCCGGCGTTGGCGACGGACAACAGCTATTTCAGCGTATACGTCAACGGCGTCCTTCAAATGGAAGGCATTTGCACCTATACGCCCGGCGCCACCGGCGTCGGTTCGCTTGCCATCGCCGTCCCCGCAGGCGGAGACCCCATCCTTGCGGATTCCCCGGTTGTGCTCGAAGTGCTGAATTTCGCGCCGGCTTCGACGTCGACGGTCAATACCTGAAGCCGCCGGCCGGCGAAACGATTTAAAAGCGTCTTTCCCGTTCGGGAAAGGCCTTCTTTTTGGCGATCCGATCCGGCTCCCGGTCCATGATTATGATATACTGTTTACAGGATACACACTTTTTGGGGTTGCCTGCGGAGGACGGATAGATGGATAGCCATGATTTTTCGGACCACGAAGCGTTCAAAAACTTTCCGAACGGAGCCAAGCTCAGTTGGGGATTGGCCAAGCCGTCCCGGAGAGGCCCGAAGGGCGAATTAAACGTCAAAAAAATCGTCGACGCGGCGATCGAGATTGCCGACTCGGACGGGCTGCCCGCGGTTTCGATGAATCGGGTCGCCTCCAGGCTCGGGTTTACGCCGATGTCCCTCTACCGGTACATATCCGGCAAGGAGGACCTGCTTTTCCTTATGCAGGACGCCGTATGCGAGATTCCGATTCCGCCCGACGACCCGGAGAAGGACTGGCGGCAAAGCATGCGGGAATATGTCGCGGCATGCATTCAGGTGTTCCGGGTTCACCCGTGGTTTGCGGATATTCCGATTACGGGCGTCCCGCTCGGGCCGAACAATTTGCGGGTGGTCGACTGGGCGCTTCGGCCGCTTCGCCGATTTCCGTTGAACGATTTCGAGAAAATGTCGATCATCTTGCTGCTCAGCGGCTACTCGCGTTCGGCCGGCATTCTCCAGCGGGACATGGACCGGGCCATTCAGGCCGGCTCCGACCTGGGAACGTTCAGCGGAGTCGGCTACGGGGCCGCCCTCAAGCTGCTGCTCGATCCCGAACGCTTTCCGGACCTGTATCCGATCGTCGCGTCCGGCGCGTATACGGAAGAAAGCGAGGTCGAAAATACGGTCGGCAACGATTTCGATTTCGGGCTGGAGCGGATTTTGGACGGGATCGAGCATTACCTCGCCTCCAAAAACGCCGGGGCGAACGAGGGCGAGTAGACGAGGCCGGGGCACAGAATCGGTTTGCCCGGCTTCGCGGAGAACTCGGAAAGGTTTGCCGGCGATTTTTTAGAATCCGTGCGGCGGATCTCCGAAAGGAATCCGCTGCGTTTAAGCTTTATCTGCGATAGGGAACCATCCTGGAGTATGGATGATTTTCAACCATAACGGTTCGGCAATCCCCGATTTTTCCCGGTTATTTAAAGTTAAATCAAGACGAAGGCTTCAAAGAACGCAAGGAGAAAGCAAAAATAAAGCCCGTCTCCGTCGTTGAGATGAGTTATTTTTCCGCACCTGCCAAAACGGACAAGTTGCCGAAGTTGCCGAATTCGATGAGATAAGCTTGAACTGCCGCTTGACTGAGCTCCCGGCCGGCGGTTCGCTGCATGGCGGCGGTCGGTCGATCGTGCGGCGGGGGAAGCGGTGGTCAGGTGAGGGGCTTATGTTGGATTATATCCAACGGACAGAGCGAAAAGCGAGGAAAACTCGGTCTAGAGTGGATTTTATCCAACGAAGAACTTGAAATGAGGCCGAAATCGCCGGAAAGGCCTCGCCTGGTTGGACAAAATCCAACGGAGCCGGCGAGCTTCGCAAAAAAAGCGGTTTTGGTTGGACGAAATCCAATGAAGCCACGCCGGGCCTCGCGAAAGTCCGGCAAGCCCCTTTAGTTCGCGAGCGGCCGGGATGTCCGGCTTGCCAAGGGCGCGTCCAGACGTTTTCTTAGTCCGCGTCCTTTGCCTAGCCGGCATCCGGCATCCCGCGTTTGCCGACTTCCCGCCTTACCGGCGCCCGGCCTTGCGGCGGAACGCGGCGAGGCACCAAACGACGGACGCGAGCAAAATCGCCGCGCACCAGCCGACGGCCAGCCAGCCGTTCGAGCCGATCGGGGTTCCCATCAGCAGGCCGCGTATGAGTTCAATGACGGGCGTAATCGGCTGATGGTCCGCGACGCCTTGCAGCCAATCCGGCATCGTGTCGGTCGGAACGAAGGCGCTGGACAAATAAGGGAGGAACAGCAGGATGAAGCCGTATCCGCTGGCGGCGGAAGGACTGCCGGCGACCATGCCGATGGCGGCGAAAAGCCAGGTGAGCGCCAGGATGAACAAAGCGATGACGGCTACCGCCGCCAGCCATTCCGGCGCGCTCGCGGAAGGCCGAAACCCGACGAGAAGCGCGACGCCGATGACGATGGCGGTCGCCAGCAAATTGCGGGCCAGGCTCGCGACGACGTGCCCGGTAATGACGCCGAGGCTGCGGATCGGCATCGTACGAAACCGGTCGACGATGCCGTTCTTCATATCGAGCGCGACGTCGACCGCGGTGCCGGACGAGCCGAAGCCGGCGCACAGCAGAATGATTCCCGGCACGACGTAATTGACGTAGTTTCCGCTCGTATCGATCGCCCCTCCGAACACATACGTAAACATCAGCATCAGCAGAACGGGCAGCAGAATGGCCATAAGCAGCGCTTCGGCATTGCGCAAGCTCAATCGGATGCTGCGCCCGATGAAGACGGCGTTCGTCACGAGAAAAGAGGCGGACTTGCTTGTCGTTGGAGTCATCATGACGGAATTCCCTCCTTTTTTTTGGATGTGAGCGACAGAAAGACGTCGTCCATGCTCGGTTTGCGAATGGCGACCCGGGTTTCCCGCGGAAACAGCGGATACAACCCGTCCAGCGTTTCCCGAATGTCCGCGAGATGCCCGGTCGTGGGAAGCGACTGGAGCAGCTCGTCGTCCGCCCCTCGCAATTCGATCACTTCGCCGGCCACGCGCGATTTCAATTCCTTCGCCGTTCCGGTCGCGATGACGCGCCCGCCCGAAATGACGGAAATCAGATCGGCCAGCTGATCGGCTTCTTCCAGGTACTGCGTGGTCAGAAAAACGGTCGTCCCTTGTTCCTTCAAACGCAGGATGATCTCCCACAGGGCCCGCCGGCTTGTCGTGTCGAGGCCGGTCGTCGGTTCGTCCAGAAACAGAATCGGTCTCGGCACGACCAGGCTGATCGCGAGATCGAGCCGCCGCCGCATGCCGCCCGAGTAGGTTTTGACGCGCTTGCGGGCCGCGGCGGCCAGGTCGAAGCGGTTCAGCAGCTGGCGGGCTCTGGCCGTCGTTTCGGCGGGCGAGAGCCCGGACAGCCGGCCCATCATGCGCAAGTTTTCTTCGGCGGTCAGCATTTCGTCGACCGCGGCGAACTGGCCGGTAAGGCTGATGGCGTGTTTGACCTTGTTTTTTTCGGTTTTGACGTCGAATCCGGCCACCCGGACCAAGCCTTCGTCCGGCGGGACGAGCGTCGATAAAATGTGAATCAGCGTCGTTTTGCCCGCGCCGTTCGGGCCGAGCAGCGCATAGACGGCGCCCGCGGGGACCGTCAGGTCGATTCCGTCAAGCACGGTATGGCGGCCGAACGATTTCCGCAGCCCTTTCGTTTCGATTGCAAGGTCGTTCATGGATAGGCTCCTCTCCTTCGCGAATCATGTGTATTTCATAAACAGTATATATCATAAACAATATATTATATACGCAGTTTTTTGACAACACCATTTTTGGCTAAAATGCAAAACCCCGATCTCCGTCCAGTCCCTCACGGGACAAAAGGTGGGGCATCCGATGCGACGCCGGGTGAGGGGCGAATGGATTCGGCGCGGCTACAATGAAGATGGATCTTCGAACGAATACGGACGGAAGCGGGGAGAGGAAATGAACGGACGGGAAACGAATTCCCTTGAATGCCCGGCAGCGGCGGCGGGCCAAACGCTGCCTTCAGCGCGAGCGCCGCGGGCTGCCAACTATACGGTCATGCAGAAGATATGGCTTCTATGGGAGAAGCTCGCGGGCTGGGGTATGAAACTCGGATGCGATTATGTGCTGGAGTTCGGCATCTGCAAGGTCATGGTCAAACGTCACACGGGAGAAGCGATCGACTGCGAGGACGGCACGAGGATCGAACCCGGCGACCGGATCGGCGAGCTGCACCTGGACAACCGACAGATGCTGGAGCTGGCGCGGACGCTAGGGCCCGATCGGGCGGCTTTGCAGACGGCAAGGCTGGCGCGGGCGTCGTTGAAACGGATCGACGAGGCGATGGAAACGAGGCCGGAGTTGATCGAAGTGAAGGCGCTGGTGGGCGTCACCCTGCTCCATCGGGGGCTTATTCACGGCTTGGGGTTCGAATGCAAGCCGCTACCGTCCAAAGGGTTCGAAAGGACGTCGACCGTCTATTTGCAGACGTTGTTGCGGTTCATGCATCCGGAAGGGGCGAACCGCGTGAGCCGCAGCAAGCAAAAGCTGACTCCGCTTATGCTCGTCCACACGCGCGAGTCGCTCCGGATTTCGATGGCCCGGGTCAGGTCCGACCTCTCCTGAGCATCTCCCGGACATTGGCCGGACGCTATTTTTGATCCTAACGGGTCGTCTCTGAGGGCCGTGCTCGGCCCGCCTAGCCCCTCAATTGCCCCGTCAAGCCGAAGTCCCGAAATTCCCCTTTTCCAAACCGCGCCGTCTTGCTATACAATGAAGAGCGGAACATCCCGCGCGACGGGAAGCATCGGGCGGCGCGCGGCCGTCCGGAAAAGGAGCCTTTTTCAGGAGCATGAAATTTTCCATACAATATTTGTCGTTTTTCGTGATTCAGACGGAAGGAGCCGGCGATCCGGATTCGGGCAGGCGGTTCAAGCACTACCAGACGCTGGATCAGTTCGATTACGAGGAAAGCGAAATCAAATCGTTTCTGGACTCGGAGTTCGCGCGAATCGCCAAGCGAAAAGCCGACGTCCATGCCGTTTCGGAAAACGCCCCGACGAAAATCGGCCGGTTTGTGGTGGAGCCGGGGCACGATCCGGACAGCAATCCGAACTACAATCTGTTTCAAAAGCTTCGTTCGGCGCGGGACAAGCAGCAGTTTCATTACGCCTGCGACGATATGGTGCGGCTGTACATGAACACGAGCGCGGTGCGGGGGGGAGCCTTCATCGTCGCGCAGGGCAAGCTGAACGAGCTGTTCGACGATCCGTTCGTCTTCGTGCTGAAGTGCGATTTCGAGTCCAAAATCGCGCGCGTCTCCGACGAAAAAAGCCTCATCTCGCACGTCGAAATGGCGATCAGCGCCCGCAACATCAAATCGATCCAGTATCCGAACATGCCGGAGGAAGGGATGCTGGAGCCGTTCGAGCTGAAAATTCACCAGGCCTCGCACGCCCGCTATTTCGAGGACTTTCTCAAGTACGTCTCCTACGAAAAGTCGAAGCCCGAAATCGTGACCGACCAGGTGCTCGATCTCGTTCAGCAATATATGGAGACGAAGTGGCAAGGCGGGGAAGGCGAAGAGGACGCGATGCCGCCTTACGCGGCTCCATACGTCGCGGCTTCCGCCGAAACGGCCGCGGACGACGGGGCGTACGAGCGGGCGCGGGAACCGGAAGCGGGCGGCGAGCCCGCGGCCGAGTCGCCGCTCCGGCTTGCCGAAGACGGCGGGGCGGAAGCCGAAGATCGGCGGCGCGACGGAGCGGGGAACGCCGACGGCGGCGGCCCGGATTACAGCCCGGATTACGGCGCGCATGCCGGCGAGCCCGGCGGCGCGGGCGCCAGGACGCAAGGCCATCCCGGGCGGCAGCAGGAAGCCAGCCAGTATGAAGCCTGGGCGGCCAGCGACAAAAGGCAGCTGCAGGAAAAATGGACGCACGACGACGTCATGGAAGCGACGGCGCAAATTGTCGAGCTTCAGCCGGAGCTGGAGCTTAAATTCAAGCTGGACGACATTTCCGTCAAGGGGCGGATGTCGGATTACGGCGGCAGCCTGCACATCGCCCGGTTCAGGGGGCGATACGTCGTGCTGATCGAAGGGGATACGTTCGAGTTCGAGAAAGGGCTCTCCCCGGTCGAGCTGCTGTATCCGGACGAGCTGGAGGATGTGCTTGCGCGGGTGGCCCGGCGGAACGAAGAGGCTTAAGGCAGCGGTAAGTGCCGATTCATGGCGCTTGAAATGCGAAAAAGAACGGCGGAACGAGGCGTTGCGAATGGAACCGACTTTGCGGCACGAAACGATACATCCTTCTCCGATGGCCGCGCGCCTCGGGCGCAGATTGCGTCCGGGGCGCAGGCGGATGCTGGCGCAGGACACTGCCCCGTGGCGCGCCGCCGCCGCCGGCATGTGGACCGTCGGCGGGGCGATGGCCGCCGTAGGCGCGCTCGGCGCTCCGACCGGATTCGGCGCCGCCTTCGATATCGCGGGGGCGGTCGCGCTTCATACGATCGGCTTGCTGCTCGCGGGAAGCCTCGTCGCCTGGCTGCTCGCGGTGCTGCATCTCGCGCTGCCCGGCTTCGCGTGCGGCGCCGCGCTTTTTGCGTTATCGGAGGTCGCGCTGATTTTGTTTTTCGGCGATCTCGGGCTGTGGTTTTCGCTTGGTTTCGCCTTCTTTTCGGTCGGAACCCTCGCCCTTGCGGGGGCGGCCGCGCGGATGACGTTCAGCCGCCGCTTCGGATGGCGGCGCAAGCTGGGGGCGTGGCTTGCCGTTGCCGGGGCGCTCCTGGCCGTCGGAGCGACGACCGCAGCGTCGGGAGGAACGGCGGCCGAGCCGGCGGCCTTGCCGTCGCCGGAGGCAGCGGGCGAAGCGATCGCCCCCTTGCGGGCGGACGATCCCTCCCGGCCGGGAAGCTATGCGTTCGAGGCCTTTACGTACGGGAGCGGGCAAGACCGGCACCGGCCGGAATACGGCGAGGAGGCGGCCGTCGTGTCGGCCTCCGTCGACGGATCGGCCTATATCCGCAATTGGGCGTGGCTCCGCGAACGATTCTGGGGGTTCGACGAGACGTCCCTTCCGCTGAACGGCCGAGTGTGGATGCCGGAAGGGGAGGGGCCTTTTCCGCTTGTCCTGATCGTGCACGGCAATCATCTGATGGAGGATTTCTCCGACGGCGGGTACGCCTACCTGGGGGAACAACTGGCGAGTCGGGGAATCGCCGCGGTTTCCGTCGACGAAAATTTTTTGAATTTTTCCGTCTGGTCGGGCATTCCCGACGAGGATATGAAGCCGCGGGCGTGGCTTTTGCTGCAGCATATCCGGCAGCTGCAGGCTTTCGCCGCGGACGGGTCGACGCCTTTTTACGATCGGATCGATTTTGACCGGATCGCGCTGATCGGGCACTCGCGAGGCGGCCAGGCGGCGGCCATGGCGGCCGCGGCCGATCAGTGGTTCGGGGAGGATGCCGGCTTGCCGGATCCGGACAGCTATTCGATCGCGGGCGTGGCGGCGCTGGCGCCTACGGATACGGCGGTAGACGGACGTGTCACGCGGCTGACCGACGTTTCGTACCTCGTGCTGCAGGGGGCGGCGGATGCCGATATTACGAGTTATTACGGCGAAAGGCAGTACGGACGCGCCGGCTTTTCGCCGTCTTCCGAAGGGTTCAAAGCTTCGTTGTACGTGGACGGCGCCAACCACGGCCAATTCAATACGACGTGGGGGAGCAAGGACGAGGCGATGCCGGCCGCTTTGTTTTTGCGCTCTCCGTCTCTTTCGGGCGAGGACCAGCGGCAGATCGCGAAAGCGTACCTGACGGCGTTCGCGGAGACGGTGCTGAAAGGCGAATCCGGTTATGAAGCCTTGTTCCGCGATTATCGGGCGGGGGCGCTTTTTCTGCCGGATACGGGATACTGGAGCCGCTACGAGAGCGCGGAATTCGTGCCCGTCGCCCGCTTCGAGGAAGCGAGCGACATCGAAGCTCCCGCGGACAGGATCGACGCGGAAGCGGCCGGAACGTCCTACTGGACGCATGAGGAAACGACGGACCGGGACGGCCGTAAAACCGGCAACCGGGCGGTCGCCTTGAAATGGGAGGAAGAGGCCCGCTATACGCTTCTTGCGGAGGAAGCGATGGATGGGCCGTTCGCGGGGGAGAAAGAAGGCGGCAGCGTCAGCCTGGTTTTTTCCATGTCGGACGGGGCCGCGGATCGGGGCGGCGAATCGGAGACCGAGCCCGGAAGCGGGCCGGAGTCGCCGGACAGGCCGGATGCGGAGGGCGGCGCGGCGGAACCGCAGCCGGGCGAAGCGGGCATTTCGCTGTCCGAGGCGGAAGTCGAGCTCGCGGATGCGTCCGGAGCGTCGGCGCGCGTGGCGATAAGCGACGTCATGCCGATTTTGCCCTCGCCGGCCACGACGTTCACCTATTTTTCCTTGCTGGAAGAGACGATGGACAACGGCAAATACGACGAGTCCGTACAAGCCGTATTTCAAACGTATGAGCTCCCGCTGGAGCTGTTCGCCGAAGCGAATCCGGCATTCGATCCGGACGAGATAGTCCGCATCACGTTTTTGTTCCCGGAGGGTCCCGGAGAAGCGATGCTGGACGATATCGGGTTCTCGTAAGAGGCATGTCGGCAGGCGGGTTGGGAAAACTTGAGATGCGGCCGGTCGCGGCAGCGCGGCAGGCATGGGGAGTTTGGGAAAAAGAGATTTATCCTAGTATTGACATCGGTATAGGGCGGGGTTTATACTGTGCAATATGACGTTACAGTTCATTTGTCGCATTTACTGTGTATTATATTAGCACAGTAATAATAAGGGTTCAATCGAAACCAAAAAGGAGTGGAGAACATGTCCGTCTCATCCGCCGCGCAGTCGCAGGCAAGCTTCGAATCGGTCATCCGGGAACGCCGTTCCGTCCGCCATTACGACGCCTCGGCGCAAATTTCCGAACAGGAATTGAAAGATCTGCTGAAGGAGGCGACGCTGGCGCCTTCGAGCAGCAATTTGCAGCCTTGGCGCTTTCTGGTGATCAACGATCCGGAAGCGAAAAAACGTCTGTTGCCGATCGCCAACAATCAGCAGCAAGTCGTCGAAGCGTCCGCCGTCATCGCCGTGCTGGGCGACAGGGATGCTTACAAGCAATCGGAGAAAATCAACCGCCTGGCGGTCGAAGCCGGGTATATGACGGAGGAGTTCGCCGCAACGTTTACGGCGAATTCCACCAAGCTCTATGGCGCGCTTCCGTCGGAACGGAGAGAAAAAATCGCGCTGATCGACGGCGGACTCGTCAGCATGCAGCTGATGCTGGCGGCGAAAGCCCGCGGCTATGACACCGTTCCGATGGGCGGCTACAACGCGGAGCAGCTCATCGCCGAATTCCGCATTCCGGACCCCTACGTGCCGGTCATGCTCATCGCCGTCGGCAAAGCGGCCACCCCGGGGCGTCCGACTTCCCGGCTGCCCGTCGAAGACGTGACGGTTTGGAACACGTTTTAAAATTCCGCTTCGCGAAAGCCCGTCTTGCGGCCCTTCCGGCCGAGGACGGGTTTTTTGCGCCGGGGCTCTCTCCACTGGATTTTATCGGACAAAACTTCAACGAAGATCGCGACACGCCGACTACCCATTCCGATTTGGCGAAATCCTGCGTAAGATTGCAAAGCTGTCCAGGATCGATGGGGGCTCCCGCGTTTTTCAGCAAATGTTAAGCGCCTCGGCGCATAATGAAAAGCATCTCGGTCCGGACGGCAAAAGAACGGGATATCCGGGCAATCGAAACCGTTGTAGAATTGAGGCACGGACCCGATTCATTTCGGGAAGCTCGAATCGGCCCGACAGGCAAATCTTTTACATAAGGCGCGGGTGAGACAGCTGAAACGGAAACGCACGTTTTTTTTCATAGACGGCTATTTGGCGGTTTTGGTCCTTTGCGTTGCGGCGGTCGTTGCCATTATGTTGGTCAATAAATTCGACAAAGCCCCCTCCCCCGTCGCCAAAGGCGGCATTCTGGACTTGAGCGGGTGGGATCTGAAGGAACGGGGCCGGGTCGCGTTGGACGGCGAGTGGGAGTTCTATCCCGGGCAATTGCTGACGCCGGAAGAGCTCCAGGCCGGGAGCGTCGCGGGCAAAAGGCTGTTGAACGTTCCCGGCGTTTGGAACGGCGAAGGCATCGGAGCCTGGGGCAGCGCGACCTACCGGCTGCGGGTTCGGGTGGATCCGACGGACGAATTGCTGGCCATCCAAAAGCGGATCATCCGCTTTTCCGAAAACATTTTCGTCAACGGCAAGCTCGTCGGAGGCTCGGGCGAGCCTGCGCCGACCCGGGACGAATACAGGCCGGGCAACATGCCGTATCCGGTAAGCTTTTACGTTCCCGAAGACGGCAAACTCGATATCGTCATCCAGGTGGCCAATTTCGATTTCAAAACCGGGGGCATCGTTTCGCATCTCCGGCTCGGCCTCCATTCCGACATCCAGTTTGCCCGGTTCCTGCAAATCTCGCTGGAGTGGGCGGGCGTTCTGCTGCTGTTTGCGTTCAGTCTGTTTTACTTTCTCACTCATTTTTTCCTGAGCCGCCAAAGAAGCTTTTTGCTGTTCGGGGCGTTCAACCTCTTGTTTGCCGTCACGATCCTGCTCAACGGGGAACGGTCGTTTTTGCAGGTATTTCCCGAAGCCCCTTTCGAATTGACCTGGAAGCTCAAGGATTTGACGATGTTCCTTCCGTTTCCGATCATGCTCGGCTTCGTTTATTCGATGTTCAGGAAGCTGCCGGTATTCCGAGCCGTTCTTACCGTTGCGGGCGGCACCGTGCTTGCCTACTGCGCGTTTATCGTTTTCGTGCCCTACTATGTCTACGCGTACGCGCTCGAGTATTTTCTGGCCAGCCTTCCGCTTTCCTACGGTCTGTTAGCCATAGCGTTAAGCGTGCTGTATATGAGGGGGGAGTACGGGGCCTTCGGGAAAAGAGAGATGCAGCTTTTTATCGCTTCGCTTCTCAGCCTGACGCTGTTCCCGTTGAATATGGTCATCAATATGTTGGACGACAGCCTGGCCATGTTTATTTTAACCGATGCGCTCGCTTATTCGTTCGGCGTTTTGACCTTTATGATGTTCGCGGTCCGCTACATCGATACCTACCGCTCGATGGAAAAATTGACCGGGCAATTGAAGGAGGCCGACCGATATAAAACCGAATTTCTGCTTCGCACTTCCCACGAGCTGAATACGCCGCTCAACGGCATCATCAACCTGTCGCAAGCGGCGATGGATGCGCCTTCGGGAACCGCCGGCGTCCGGCAAAACCGGGACAAGCTGCTGCTGATCCGCAACACGGCATTTCGGATGTCCAACATGGTGAACGACGTTATCGATTTGGCGAAAATCGAGGACGGCAAGCTGGAAGTCGAGCTTGGATCGGTCGATCTGGCCGCCGTCGTTTCGATCCAATTCGAGATGCACGGCTTTTTATCCAAAGAGAAAAAGGTGACGCTGTCCCGGCAAATCGCGGACGATGCCCGCTATGTCGTCGCGGATGAAGCGCGCCTTAAGCAGGTCATGTCCAATCTCGTCAGCTATGCGCTGCAGCATACGGCGCGCGGGGAGCTGGCCGTGAGCAGCGCGCGCGGCGGCGAAGACGTTGTCGTGGCGATCAAGGCGAAGGGCGGCGGCGCGCCGGAGACGCACGCGGCGGAACAGGCCGGCTTCGGGATCGGGCTTTCCGTCGCCCGGCAATTGATCGAGCGGATGGGAGGACAACTGATGGAGGAGGCCGGCGTTTCCGAGGACGGGATCGGCTTCGAGGTCAGGCTTCCGGCCGCATCCGGCACGGCGCTGGCCGGCGCGGAGAAAAGCCGGGCGGAGACGGCGGCCGCTTCCGAACCCGCGGCTCGCTCGGCCGGGAGCGCCGGGGTTGCCGGGGGAACCGACACCGTCCTGATCGCCGGAGAGTGGAAAAATTCCGAGATCATGGCCAACTTGCTGGCGATCGAAGGCTATCGGGTCGTTACGGCCCATACGGACAAGGAAGCGCTCGAATTCGTCAGCCGGCCGCAAAGACCCGACCTCGTTCTGCTGGACGTCATGCTGTCGGGCGGCAAAGGATACGAGACGGGAAGGCAAATTCGTAAGCTGTTTACCCAGATCGAGCTTCCGATTTTGTATTTGATGGCCGGAAGCACGCAAGCCGACGTGGAGGCTTGCCTGTCGGCGGGCGGAAACGACGTGATCGCCAAGCCGATCGACGCCGGGGAAGTCCGCGTCCGCATTCGCACGCAGCTCGCGATGAAGCGTCTGGCGCGGGAAGCGGCGCAAAACGAGATGGCGTTTTTGCAATCGCAGATCAAGCCCCATTTTCTCTACAACGCTCTGGGCACCATCATGTCGCTCTGCTACACGGACGGGGTGCGGGCGGGCGAGCTGCTGTCCGTGCTCAGCACGTATTTGCGGATTTTGTTCCACCATAACCGGATGGAAGAAATCGTGCCGCTCGAGCAGGAAATCGAGCTGATTCAAGCCTATGTCGACATCGAAAAGGCGAGATTCGGCCAAAGGCTCAACGTAAAGTTCGAATACGACGAAGAGCTGCTCGGACAGTCGATCATGCCGCTGACGATTCAGCCCCTCGTCGAAAACGCGATCCGGCACGGCGTGGCGCGCAAAGTGAACGGGGGAACCGTCTCGATTTCGATCCGCCGAAAAGACCGCTTTGCGGAAGTGATTGTCGAGGACGACGGGGTCGGCATGCCGGAAGCCCGACGAAAGGAGCTGCTGGAGCCGAAGGCCGGCGAGCGTGGCGTCGGCTTCGCAAACATTATGAAAAGATTGACGCATCGCACGGGCAAGCGTCCGCTGCTGGAAAGCGTACCGGACCGGGGGACGAAGGTGACGTTTTGGCTGCCGCTTGACGAACGCGACGAAAAAGAGGGGAGGGATGAGCCATGATACGCGCTTGTCTGGTGGACGACGAGGAGCATGCGCTCAACATTTTGAGCATCCTGCTGCAGAAAACGGGCGAAGTCGAAGTCGTGGGCATGGCGGGGAACGGGTACGAAGGGTTGGAAATGATCCGGAAGTTGCGTCCGGACGCGGTGTTCCTCGATATCGAAATGCCCGGCATGAGCGGGGTGGAGCTGGCCGAGACCATTTTGGCCGAAAATCTGGAAACGCAGATCGTTTTCGTGACGGCGTACGATCGCTATGCGATTTCGGCGTTCGAACAGGCGGCCATCGATTATTTGCTCAAACCGCTGGAGACGAGCCGGCTGGAAAAGACGGTGCAGCGCATCCGCAAAGGGAAATCGTTCTTCGAATCCGTCGGCAAAAGCGCCGAAGAAGCCGCGGGACGCGATGCGGAGCAGGCAGACGAGCCGATCCGGATCAAGCTGCTGGGCGGCGTCGGGGCGATGAACGGCCGCGGAGACTATTTGAAATGGCGGACCGGGAAGGAAAAGGAACTGTTCGCTTGCCTTGCGCTGCACCTTCACGAGTTCGTGCACCGCGATCATATTTTGGACAAGCTGTGGCCGGAGGAGCCGTTTCATAAGGCGAAAGTGTATTTGCATACGTGCGTCAGCTATTTGCGCAGGGAGTTCAGGCAGTACGGTCTGGTTAAAGCGGTCGTTTACGAGGAGGAAAAGTACATGCTCGGTTCCGACTTGCTGGAGTCCGATTACCGTCAGCTCAAGGAGTCGCTGCAGGCGATGAAGCAGGCGTCGCAGCTTTCGACCAAGGAACTGGAGCGCGTCCTTTCGATGTACGCGGGGCCGTTGTTTATGGACGAGGACTATCCTTGGGCCGAACCCGAAATTCGGCATTTGGACCAGGAGATCGCCAATCTGCGGATGGAGCTTCTTCGAAGATACGAATCGCAAGGAGACGATGCCCGGCTGATCAAGGCGGCGCGCGTCTACATTCAGACCTGGCCGTACAACGAGGAAGCGTACCGGCTGCTGATGAGCGGCCATCGAAGGCTGGGTCAGCACGACGAAGTTCATCGGGTGTACCGCCAATTGACCGACCGGTTCGACGAATTGGCGATCGAGCCGTCGGAGCTGACCAAGCGGCTGTATGCGGACATTTGCAGCGGCCGCGCATAGCGGCAAGAAGGGACGAAAAGCCGGGCGTCATGGCGCCTTGCGGACTGTCCCTTCTTTTATTCGCGTATGAACTTTCGGCCGGACCGGGAAACTAGAGGCACACGGCTTGAAATCCGGTCCGAAGGAGGAAGTTGGCATGCCGGCATGGGCAATCGCGTTGGTCGTCTTGGGCGTCGTGATGGCTCTGATCGTTTCGACTTGCTTGTATTTGTACCGGTTTGCGTTCGGGCGAAACCGGAAAACGTTCATGCAAACGGACCCGAACGTGCCCCAGCTCGATCCGTCGATCGTGAAGCAAGCGCAAGACTGGTTCGGCAAACAGCCGTTCGAGCGCGTCGAAATCGGGGCGGAGGACGGGATAACGCTCCGCGGCCATTATTTGGAGGCGGAGGACGGGGGCGCCGTCAACAAGGCGGTTGTGTTGGCCCACGGCTACTCCGGCCGGGGCGAGGATATGACGGTTTTCGCCCACTTTTACCGGGAGCTGGGCTATACGGTGCTCATGCCCGACAATCGCGGCCACGGCAGCAGCGGAGGCCGGCACATCGGCTTCGGTTGGCCGGATCGCAAGGACTACGTTCGCTGGATTCGATACCTGGTGGATCGCAAAGGCAAGGACGTCCGGATTTTGCTGCACGGGGTTTCCATGGGCGGAGGGACGGTGCTGATGACGAGCGGGGAGCCGCTGCCGGAACAAGTGAAGGGCATCGTCTCCGATTGCGCGTACAGCTCGCTCAAGGGCATTCTAACGTACCAGTTAAAACAAATGTTCAGGCTGCCGGCATTTCCGTTCATCCCGCTGACGAGCCTGATTTGCAAGCTGAGGGCGGGATTTTTTTTCGGGGAAGCATCGGTTGTCCGCCAGGTTCGGAAAAATTCGCGGCCGATCCTGCTCATCCACGGGGGCAGGGACGCCTTCGTGCCGCCCTCGATGGCCGACGAATTGTACGAGGCGATCCGGTCGCCCAAAGAGAGGCTTATCGTCGCCAAGGCGCAGCACGGCAATTCGCTGCTGATCGACCCCGAAGGGTACCGCAAGGCGGTCGCCGAATTCGCGAAGCGCTGCATCGACGACGGAGTCGGCGTCCCGGCACGGCCTCTGGATGCAATCGAACCGCCGGAAGCTCCGGAAGCGGCAACCGAAGCGCCGGAGGCGGCGGAAGCGGGCGAAGGGGAACGGGCGAACGTCGCGATCCCGACCCCTGCTCCGTCGTAAGCCCGCATCGATGCTACGTTGTCCGGGGGCGAAAGACCGCGAGCGCAAACCGCGAATAGCAAGTCCGGCTGCCCGCAGGGCTGCCGTCCGCTTGCCGAGACCGTTCACCGGTGCTCGCCGAGCGTCGGCGGCGCCTGCGGTTTTTGCGTTTTTATCCGCGATTTTTCTTGTCATCTTCGAAATAAAATCGTATTATCGTCGCATCGTCTATTTCATATTGCCGGAGGAAACCCATTTTGCGCGATTCAAGCCGTACCAACTATCTTTTGCTGCTGCTCGTCGTGTTCGGCGGATTTTTGATTTTCGGATTTTCGGAAAATATAAAAGGACCGGCCATTCCGAGAATGCAGACCGATTTCGGCCTGAACGAAGGGCAGCTCGGCCTGCTGCTGTCGCTCAATTCGCTCGGCTACTTGCTCGCGTGCTCGTTTACGTCCGCGTTATCGAATAAAATCGGCATCAAGCTGACCGGCATCATCGCTTTCGTCGCGATGGCGGCCTCCGGCGTGCTGATGTACATATCCGCATCGTATGCCTCGTTGTCGGCATCTTACTTTCTTTTGTACATCGCCAACGGCATGCTGGAAATCGGCCTGGCGATCATGGCCGCCCGGATTTTCACGAAAAACACCGGCACGATGATGAACCTCTCCCATTTTTTCTACGGGCTCAGTTCGACGGTCGCCCCGATTTTCGCCGCTTCGATGATGGGGTGGCAGTTCGGCGGCGGCGAGCTCGGATGGCGCGGCATGTACTTGATCATGCTGATGCTTTCCCTGCTTCCCGTCATCCCTTCCCTGTTCGGCCGGTTTCCGGAAGGCGACCGCGGAGGCGAACACCGGATTTCCGTGCGGGGGCTGCTGCGGGATCCGATCGCCTGGCTGATCGTCGCCGTTCTTTCCTTCGGCGTCGTGTCGGAGCTTGCGGTGGGCAGCTGGCTCGTTTACTTTTTGGAAAAAGCGTACGGCTGGGACACGGGAGACGCTTCCGGAATGCTGTCGGTCTTTTTCCTGTGCTTTATGCTGTCCAGGCTGCTGGTCGGTCCGATCACCGATAAAATCGGGTACACGGTGTCCGTTATGATTTTCTCGGCCTTTTCCGGGCTGTGCAGTCTCGCGGCGATCGCGATCGGGGAAAAGGGGGCCGTTCTGTTCGCGATTGCCGGCATCGGCATCGCGCCGATCTATCCGACGGTGATGGCCATGCTGTCCAAGCGCTATGCCGGAGGCGTGGATACGGCCATCACGTTCACCGTTACGCTGATGGGCATCGCGAGCGTCGTCGGCAATTTGCTGATCGGGTATATCATCGAATGGGTGCGGCAGCTGTTTTCGGCGCGGGGAACGGCGGGCAGCGAGCTGCTTGGGCTGCAGGCGGGGTACGGGTTTATCGCCGTATTGGCGCTTTTATGCTCGGCGACCTGTCTGCTGCTGTACGTTCGCCTGCGCCAAAGACAGGAGCTCGTGTAAGTCGTCATGCATGCGGGCTAACATAGCCCGCGCGCCTGTGCATGAGAGCTAAGAATAACCCGACGGCGTAAATAGGCCTTAAAGTCCGTCCGCCGTCCCGGCAACCGGGGCCTTGGGCGGGTTCGAAGGCATATAGCCGTACGCATTTGAGTAAAAATGACTCATCTTGCCGCCATCGCACGCAAGCGGCCGATCCGGTTGAGTCGTAGCGACTCATCTCGGCCTGCAAAACGCACGCAGTCATACGCATTTGAGTAAAAATGACTCATCTTGCCGCCATCGCACGCAAGCGGCCGATCCGGTTGAGTCGTAGCGACTCATCTCGGCCCTCCGAACGCATACAGCCGTACGCAATTGAGTAAAAATGACTCATCTTGCCGCCATCGCACGCAAGCAGCCGATCCGGTTGAGTCGTAGCGACTCATCTCGACCTGCAAAACGCACGCAGTCATACGCATTTGAGTAAAAATGACTCATCTTGCCGCCATCGCACGCAAGCGGCCGACCCGGTTGAGTCGTGACGACTCATCTCGACCCGACATTCGCAAGCTAGCGGTGGTTGACGAAAGACGGCGGCCGCAAGACCTCCTCTCGTATTATTCCGCTAACACCTCCACCATGGATTGTCCCCGGAAGTTTTGTCTTTCCAGGAACGCCGTCAAGTCAAGCGAGTTTCTTGCTTCGCGATTTCCGGCAATTGACACCGGTTTTCCGATTTGATATTGTTTTATCGTAAAATAGTTCTATTGTACAACCATTAGAGGGTGAAACTATTATGGACAATCAGGTGCGCAAGCAGGCGATCGACCGCTACAAGCGCACGATGTTTACGGTTCAGCGAAGGCTGCATTCGCTGATCAAGGAACTGATGCCGGAAGATTTGACGGTCGACCAGTATTTCATTACGGACTATTTGCTGACGCACGGCAAGTGCACGTCCACCGAGCTGGCGGAGGCGTTTTGCGTCGGCAAGAGCTCGATTACCGCGATTATGACCCGCCTGTTCGACAAGCAGCTCGTGCTGCGGGTCCCGGACGAGAAGGACCGGCGCGTCATCTCGCTTCTGCTGACCGAGGAAGGCAGGCGCCTGGCTGAGGAGCTGGGGGAGAAGGTGGATCATTTGCTGGCCGATTACCTGGTTTCGTTCACGGATGAGGAAGCCGACCGGTTTCTGACGACTTACGAGAAGCTGGCGGATGTATTAGTTTACAGGCAAGAGAGGGGTTAAGGCTCATGAAAACAATCGTCAAACTCAGATGGCTTGTGCTCGCTTTGTGGATTGCGGGAGTCGCGGCGCTCGTACTGACCGCCCCCAACATGCAGGAGCTCGTTCGCGAGAAGGGGCAGATCGAAGTGCCGGACGGGTACTCGTCGACCAACGCCGCGGCCATGCTGGACGAGATGGCGGGCGAAGGATCGGGACAGGGCGGCCAGTCGACCGTCCTCGTGTTTCACGACGGCGAAGGTTTGGACGATCGCGACATGGAGGCGATCCGTACCGGGCTGGAGTCGCTCAAGGCGCGTCAGGATGAGCTCGGCATCGCCTCGCTGATCCAGCATTTCGATACGCCGGAGCTGGCGTCCCAGATGGTGTCCGAGGATGGGACGACGGTGTTGGCGCTGGCGAACGTGACGATGGACGGCAGGACGAACGAAGAAGCTTCCGAATCGCTGTACGAGGCGCTGGCGAACGTGCCTGTCGATCACTACTTGACGGGCAACTGGGTCATCCAGGAGGATGTCGTTCAAAGTTCGGAGGAAGGTCTGAAAAAGACCGAATGGATTACGGTCGTATTCATCCTGGCGATTCTGTTCGTCGTGTTCCGCTCGGCGGTCGCTCCGTTCATCCCGCTGCTGACGATCGGGATCAGCTATATCGCTTCGCAGTCGGTCGTGGCGTTCCTGGTCAAGTACATGGATTTTCCGCTTTCGAACTTTACGCAAATCTTCCTGGTCGCCGTCATGTTCGGCATCGGGACGGACTATTGCATCTTGCTGATCAGCCGGTTCAAAGAGGAGCTCGCGCACGGGGCGGACCGGCTGGAGGCGATCGCGGCGACTTACCGCACGTCGGGCCGGACGGTGCTCGTCTCGGGGCTTGCGGTGCTGGTCGGGTTTTCCGCCATCGGCTTTTCGACATTCGGGCTTTACCGGTCCGCGGTTGCGGTTGCCGTCGGCGTCGCCGTGTTGCTGGTGGCGCTCCTTACGCTCGTGCCGTTCTTCATGGCCGTGCTCGGGCCGGCGATTTTCTGGCCGTCGCGCGGCGCGCTGGAGCATAAGCCGAGCCGCGTCTGGGGAGCGGTCGGCAAGTTTTCGCTGCGGCGCCCGCTCTGGTCGCTGGCGATCCTGGGCGTCATTCTCGTGCCGCTGCTCGTTTCGTACAAAGGGGACGTTTCCTACAATTCGCTTGATGAAATCGGGGACAAATACGATTCCGTCAAAGCGTTCAATCTGATTTCCGGCAGCTTCGGACCGGGCGATTCGCTGCCGTCCACCGTCGTTTTGAAAAGCGAAAGACCGCTTGACGATACGGACGGGCTCGCGATGATCGAGCAGGTGTCCCGCGAGCTTGCGAAAGTGGACGGCGTGAAGGCGGTCCGCAGCGCGACCCGCCCGACAGGCGAGGGGCTCGCCGACTTCCAGGTCGCCAATCAGGCGGAAACGCTGGACAGCGGCCTCGGAGAAGGAGCCGACGGAATCGGCCAGGTCGCCTCCGGCTTGAAGAGCGCGGGCGACAGTCTGGTCGAGCAGGCCCCGCAGCTGGAAAACGCTGCGGAAGGGGCGCAGCGTCTTGCGGCCGGCACCGATTCGCTGAAGGCGGGAATCGGGGAGCTTGGGGCCGGGTTGAAGCGCATTGAGCAGGGGCTGAAGGACGGCTCGGCCGGCGCCGGAGAGCTGAACGACGGGCTCAAGCAGGCGCTGGCAAGCGCCGAGCGGCTCGCGGCCGCCAGCGGGCAGTTGTCGGGCAGCTACGATCAGCTCGGATCGGGGCTCGAGCAGCTGACGCAGGGATACAATCAGGCGGCGGAAGCGCAGAAGGGGCTTGCGGCCGGGCTGTCCGACCTGGGACAAGGGCTCGGAGGCCTGGCGGACAAATATCCGGAGCTGCGGCAGGATGAGGATTTTCTCCGGGCGCAAGGAGCGGTCGCGGAGCTTGCGGCCAGCGCCGAACAGATCGGGGCGCAATATGCGCAGTTGAACGAGCAGCTTGCGGGCATCTCGCAAGGGCTCGGCCAGGCCAACGGCGGCCTGGCGCAAGCGGCGGCGGGTCAGGCGCAGCTGACCGAAGGGCTTCGCTCGCTGTCCGCGGGCATCGCCAGCCTGCAGCAGGGCATCGAGCAAGCGGCCGCCGGGCAGGGGCAAATCATCGGTCGGCTGCCGGAAATGACGGTCGGCATCGGCGAGCTCGCCGACGGGCAGCAGCAGCTTGCCGACGGCTTCTCGCAATTGAGCGGCCAACTGGCGCAATTGACGGACGGGCTGAACGACAGCGTCGAAGGCTTGACGCAAATCGAGGACGGGCTGGCATCGGCCCGCGGTTACCTGGGCGAGCTTTCGTCCGCCTCCGACCCGCAGCTGGGCGGTTGGTTCGCGCCGGACGAGGCGCTGGCGAACGAGGATTTCCAGGTGGCGCTCGACACGTACCTGTCGGAAGACCGGCAGACGGCGAAATTCGACGTCGTCTTTGCGGGCAATCCGTATGAAATCGAAACGCTGACCAAGACGGAAGACGTGGAAGCGGCGGTTGCCCGGGCGCTGCAAGGGACAGATTACGAGAACGCGAACTATGCGATCGGCGGCGTGTCCAGCATCAACAACGACCTGCGGAACATTTCGCAGGCGGACTACTCTCGCACTGTCGTACTTATGCTGGTCGGCATCGCTCTGATTTTGATCGTCATGTTCCGCTCCGTCGTCATCCCGATCTATTTGATCCTGTCGCTGCTCGCGACGTATTACACGTCGATGGCGATCAATGAGCTGATCTTCGTCGACATGCTGGGGTATTCCGGGTCGAGCTGGGTCGTGCCGTTTTTCGGCTTCGTCATGCTGATGGCGCTCGGCGTCGATTACAGCATTTTCCTGATGGACCGCTTCAAGGAGAACCGTCACATGGGACCGCAGGAAGCGATCCTTAGCGCGATGAAAAGCATGGGCACGGTCATCATGTCCGCCGCCGTCATTCTCGGCGGCACGTTCGCGGCAATGCTCCCCTCGGGGGTTCTGTCCTTGCTGCAAATCGCGACCATCGTGTTGTCCGGGCTGTTCCTTTACGCACTGGTGATGCTGCCGTTGTTCATTCCGGTCATGGTCCGCATGTTCGGCGAAGCGAACTGGTGGCCCTTCATGGGAAGCAAGGCGAAGACGGCGCCCGGAGACGTTCCGGGCAGCGGAAGCTCGGTTTCCCTGGAAAGCTAAGCGCTCGTCTCCGCGCGGTCGGCAAGACCGGATGGGCGTGACGGGCAGCATGGCGATTATAAGCTGGCAAAATGCCGCGCGATTTGACCGCAAGGATGGCGCGGCAGGCCGTATGGCGGGCGTCATTGACCGATGCCGCAATCGCGGCGAATAAGCGAGAAAGCCGGATGCCGTCCGGCTTTTTCGCTTTTTTTCATGGCAAGTAGAGTTTTCGTAGGGGTTAGTGTGAATTGCGGGGAGAAGCCAGGGGGGGATTTAGCAGAGGTTAGCGTAAATAGCTGGGGGAACGTGAATGGCAGAGGTTAGCGTGAATTAGCAGGGAAAAGTAGGCAGATTCGGTAATGGCCAGGGGGATAGCGGGACTAGTAGAGGGGTGTCGGCGCTTCCGGGAATTTTAGAAACTTGCAGGTGTTGTTGGGGTTGGCGGCTGTCGTTCATACGGTAAGAATCCAGCTTAGGTAACCTATGTTGGATTTTATCCAATCGGCGGAACGCGAATCGTGAAAACTTCGGTCTACAGTGGATTTTATCCAACGAGAAAGGGAGATTCCGGGCAAAATCTCCAAAAAGGCCTTGCCCGATTGGACAAAATCCAACGAAGACGGCGGATCTGGCGAAAAAGCCGGCCTTGGTTGGACGAAATCCAATGAAGCCAGGCGGAGCAAGGAGAGCCGGTCCGGCAAAGGCGGAAAAAGTTGTGGCGTTTGGCGGCCGGCGGGGGTTCGGAACGGACGAAGGTCCCGGCAGGCCAGGTGAGCGATTCGTTAGCTTGAGAGGCGAAAGAAAGCGGCTGCCGGAAAATCCGATTCGCGATACGGCGCTAAAATCGGCGAACCGATGCGACCCCTCCGGCGATTCCGAAACGCGTTTTCGCCGAATGCAATGGCGAAATCTCAGCCGTAAGCCTGCGAGCGAGGAGACGCAACTCGCGCAGCAACGGCAAATTTTCAAGAAAACATCAATTGATGTATTTCTAATTTACAATATATAAGTTATAATGTTCATTGTGAGTCAGTATAATAACTTAATGCTCTTCCCGCAACTTCCGATTCATGTTAAAATGAAAGCGCTTATTATTTTGTGCCAACTCGTTCTAATGCGTGAATTCCAACATATTTCCTTTTATTTTCGCGATTTCCAGCCGAATTCTCTTTGGTATGCTCTTATTTATGTTAATAAATATAACTACTCAGGTTATGTTTATAACAATTATATTGACACTCGAATGGGTGTGAAATATAATGTGTACATCAGTTGGGAATCAGATTAACGGTTTGACCAACCAAAAGAGGGTGATGATAAATCAGTTGGGTATCAATTCCAAGGTTGCCGTTCCATTAAAAGGCAAGTAGCGTCGTTCGCCTTGCCCGGCTTTTCGGATCATCCATTATCACTTCGAACAAGTTACAGGGGGTTGAACCATGAAAGTGGCGAAAAAAAGGTTTGCGCTGCTATTATCCGCTCTGCTTCTGATTTCCGCCGTTTTATCCGCGTGCAGCGGGAACAATAACGGAGGCTCCGGGGGGAGCGCCTCGTCATCTCCTTCCTCGTCGTCCGCGGCTTCGCCGAGCGCGCCGTCCGGGGGACGCGACGTCGGGGGACTTTCGCTTCCGATCGCGGAAGAAAAGCTTAACCTCAGCTTGTGGTCTCCGATCGGCGGCAACTTCCGCGGCACGAACTTCAACGAGAAAGCCTCGTTTCAGAAAATGGAAGAGAACACGAACGTTCACATCGACTTCCAGCACGCGGCGGAAGGCGCGAGCGCCGATGCGTTCACGCTGCTGATGTCGTCCGGATCGCTGCCTGACATGATCTATTACGAAAGATGGAGCGCGGACGCGGTCAAATACGGCGAGCAGGGAGCGCTGCTTCCGCTGGAGGACCTGATCGAGCAGCATGCGCCGAACTTCAAGAAGATTTTGGATGAAAACCCCGACATTCGCGGCCAATTGACGACGCCGGACGGGCACATTTACTACATGCCCAACCTCATTCTGGAGTCGAAGGACCTCGTGCAAATGTTCCCGCAAATCCGTCAGGACTGGCTGGATAAGCTGAATCTCCAGCAGCCGGCGACGACCGAAGACTGGTACAACGTGCTGAAGGCGTTCCGGGAGCAGGATCCGAACGGCAACGGCAAAAAAGACGAAATCCCGCTCGTTTCGGTGTTCCTGGACAACATCGTCATGCTGTTCGCGCCCGCATTCGGCGTTCCGGTCGGCATGAACAGCCCGTTCTTCGTCGAAGACGGCCAGGTCAAATACGGTCCTGCCGACCCGCGGTTCAAGGATGTCGTGACGTTCCTCAACCGCTTGTACAGCGAACAGCTGCTCGATCCGGAATACCTGGTCGACACGACGTTCGACACCTTGACGGAAAAGGTGACGACCGACGTGGCCGGCGCCTGGTTCGGCTGGTCCGGCTCCTATATGGGCAACTTCACGACGCTCATGGCCGGCAAGCACGACACGTTCAAAATTTTGCCGGTATTGCCGCCGGAAGGCCCGAACGGAGACCGGGGACACGTGTCCTTCCGCTGGCAGGTGGGCGATCAAGGCCTTGCCGTCTCCTCGCAAACGAAAAATCCGGAAGAAGTCGTCAAATGGCTGGATTACCAATACTCCGAAGAAGGCATTCTGCTAAACAACTTCGGCGTCGAAGGCCAATCGTACGACATCGTGGACGGCCAACCGGTATTCAAGCAAGAGGTGCTGTATCCGACGAACGGCCTGACGAATACGCAAGAGCTGCTGAACCATACGATCGGCGGCGGAACGTGGTCGACGGTCGCGGATACGCGCTATTCCGAGCAGATCCGCGTCGCGAACGGGCAAACGGAAAATCCGCTCGAGCTGTACGCGGACTACCTCGAATACGACAAAAAGCTCCCGCCGGTCAAGTTCACCTCGGAGGAGAACGACATCGTCACTCCGCTCATGGCCGACATCCAGACGTACGTGACCGAAACGATCAACCAAATGATCATGGGCCGCACTTCGCCGGACACCTACGATCAAGTGATCGCGCAGCTTGAAAAAATGGGCATCAAAGAAGTGCTGGCTCAATACCAGTCCGCTTACGATCGGTTTAACGGAAACTGATCCGAGGGCAAATTTCGATGGGATAAGAGCGGCTCCCCACGGCATGGGGGCCGCTCTTTGACCCCTCGCATCCCGAAAGGAGACGACCTATGGCCATGACCGCAAAAACGTTGGCCAGCCGGCCGAAAGAGCCGACGACCTCCAAAAAGCTCGCGCGAACGTGGAGGCGAATAGCGGCAAACCGGTATTTATACTTGATGCTGCTTCCGACGATGCTGTATTTTCTCATTTTCGAGTATAAACCGATGTACGGATTGATTATCGCGTTTAAGGATTTCAACCCGTACGCCGGCTTTTGGGGCAGTCCTTGGGTCGGCTTCGAGCATTTCGAAAAGTTTTTCGAAAGCTACTACTTTTGGCGGCTGCTGAGAAACACGTTCCTCATCAGCTTTTATTCGCTCATTATCATTTTTCCGGCGTCGATCGTCTTTGCGCTGCTGCTGAACGAGCTTCGCTCCCGCAAGATGAAGTCGGTCTTGCAAACGATTTCGTATTTGCCTCACTTTATTTCGCTCATCGTCATCTGCGGCATGATCATCGATTTTACGAAGTCCGACGGCATCATCAACAGCCTGCTGGTCGGCCTCGGACTGATCTCGGAGCCGATTCAATTTCTGATCCTGCCCGAATGGTTCCGGACGCTTTACGTCGGATCGGGACTTTGGCAAAGCGTTGGCTGGAATTCGATCATTTATTTGGCCGCGTTGTCGGGCATCAACCCGAACCTGTACGAGGCGGCCGTCGTGGACGGGGCAAACCGCTGGAAGCAGCTTATTCATATTACGTTGCCGGGCATTCTTCCTACCGTGCTGATTTTGCTCATTTTGAACATCGGCAATTTGCTTAGCGTCGGCTGGGACAAAATCATTCTGCTCTACAACCCGGGAACGTACGAGACGGCGGACGTCATCTCCACGTTCGTGTACAGACGGGGCGTGATGGAAGCGGACTACAGCTTCTCGGCCGCGGTCGGCCTGTTCAATTCCATCATCAACTTCACGTTGCTGGTCGTGGCGAACGCCATCAGCCGGAGAACGACGAAGAACAGCTTGTGGTAAGGGGGGAGAGCGTTGGTTACGAAACGCAGTCCGGGAGAAATCGTGTTTGACGGCTTGAACGTGGTATTTTTGCTAGTTTGTTCGTTCGCGTTTTTATATCCGATGTGGTACGTGCTCGTGTCCTCCTTCAGCGATCCCTACGCCATCGCCTCGGGGCAGGTGACGTTCTGGCCGATCGATTTCACCATCGATGCCTACAAACTCGTTTTCGATGACGACAGAATCTGGAGCTCCTACGGAAATACGATGATTTACGTCGTCGCCGGCACGCTGATCAACCTCGTGCTGACGACGATGGGCGCCTACCCGCTGTCCAGGACCAATTTACCGGGCAAAAGCGTCCTCATGGCCTTGATCGTGTTCACGATGTTTTTCAGCGGCGGCTTGATTCCGTCGTACCTTAACGTCCGCGAGCTGGGGCTGTACGACACCTATTGGGCGATTTTGCTGCCGGGCGCGGTGAGCGCGTTCAACCTGATCGTCATGAGGACGTTTTTTCAATCGATACCGGAAGGCCTGATCGAGTCGGCCAAAATCGACGGGGCAAACGATTTCCGCATTTTGTGGCAAATGGTGCTTCCGCTGTCGATGCCGGTTATCGCGGTCATGACGCTCTTTTACGCGGTCAGCCACTGGAACAGCTGGTTTTCGGCGATGATTTATTTGCAGGACCCGAACCTGTATCCGCTGCAGCTGATTTTGCGGGAGATTTTGATCCAGTCCTCGGCGCAAAACATGCTGTCCGGAGCGACGCAGGACGCCGTGTTCCGGATGAGCGAGGCGATCAAGTACGCCACCATTATCGTAGCTACGGTGCCGATTTTGGTCATTTATCCGTTTTTGCAAAAATACTTCGTAAAAGGCGTCATGATCGGCGCGATCAAAGAATAGAGCGCAGCGCCTACGCTGGAGCCATTCGACGAACGAGAGAATGGAGTGGAATTGGAAATGAAGGCGGTCATCTCCCATTTGGGGCAAATTCGCATGTCGGAAGTTCCGAGGCCGGAGCTGGAAGACGGCTTCGCGCTCGTTCAGACCGAGTATTCCGCCATCAGTCCGGGAACGGAAGTGATGATGAACGGTCTTTATCAAGCGAACCCGATTGTGCTCGGCTACAGCGCGGCGGGCATCGTTCGGGAAGTCGGAAAAGGAATGGAGCACTGGCGGATCGGCCAGCGCGTCGCCTGCTACGGCGCCCCTTACGCCAAGCACGCGGAGTGGCTGCTCATGCCGAAACGGCTGCTCGTTCCCGTCCCGGACAGCGTCAGCCCGGAGGAAGCGTCGACGGTCGGTCTAGGCGCCATCGCCGTGCACGCGCTGCGGCAGACGTCGCTGCAATTCGGCGAATCGCTGCTGCTGGTCGGGGCCGGCATTTTGGGCCAGCTGATCGCGCAAATCGCGAAAGCCGCCGGCTACCGGGTGCTGCTGTACGATAAAATGACGGAACGGACGGCGATCGCCGGCGAGCTCGGCATTCGCCATGTCGCGTACACGCAGGAGGAAGTCGAAGCGCAGGTCGCGGAAATGACGGCGGGCGCGGGAGTCGACGCGGTGATCGTCTGCGCCGGCGGCAAAACGGGGGAGCTGATCGACCGTGCGCTGGAATGGGTCCGGGATCGCGGCAAGGTGCTGATCGTCGGCGACATCAAGCCGGATTTTTCCCGGGATTTGATGTTCGCCAAGGAAGCCCAGGTGCTCATTTCCCGGGCGGGCGGTCCCGGGCGCTACGATCCGGTGTACGAGAAGGACGGGATCGATTATCCCGCCGGCTACGTGCGTTGGACGGAAGGCCGCAACATGGCCGAGTATATCCGGCTCATCGCGGAAGGCGATATTTCCGTCAAGCCGTTGATCGGCGCCGTTTTTCCGGTCGACCGCTGCGCCGATGCCTACCGCCGCTATGCGGAATCGCCGAACAGCCTGCTCGGCGCGCTGCTCGCGTATCCGGGGGCGGCGGGGTACAAGCTCGCCGAATCGGAAGCGGTCCGGCAGGGATAGGGGGCGATGAAACGGCATCGGGGAACGGGCAAGGAGCGGCGCGCCTCGCGGAGGACGGCCCGGGGCGCCGGCCTAGAAGCGTTGCGCAATACGGCGACCGAATAAGGGCTGGCGCGATGAAGCGCTTGAAGATCGGCTGGCCGACAAGGAGTGACGGAGATGACAACGATAGGAAACCGGCAAGCCGGAGGAGGGGAAGCGCCTTCCGCGGCGCTTGAAATCGGCGAGCCGATTCGCGGGATGGCGGTATGGGCGTCGGCCTATGGCGGCGATCCCGGAAAAGAGCGGATTTACGCGGTGTCCTGCGGCGCGCCGTGCATGCTTCACGTGATCGATCCGTTTCAAGCCGTCGGGGAGGGGAGCTTTCCGCTGGAAGGCTCCGACCACTGCTGGGGCGTTGTCTATGCGCCGAGCGGCGTCTATATCGGCGGGAGCGGAATCCTGTACCGCTATACGCGGGAGCGCGGCGTGGAAAACCTGGGCGAGATCATTCCGGGGGAAACGTACACCTGGCGGCTCGCCGTCGACCGGGCGGGGAATATCTACGGCGGCTGCTATCCCGGCGGCAAGGCGTTTCAATACGACCCGCGGACGGGCCGCTTTCGCGACTACGGCGTCATCGTGCCGGGCGAGCAGTACGTGCGGTCGATGGAGGCGTGGGAGGACAAGCTCTACATCGGCATGGGAACGCAAGCCCCGCACCTGATCGAGCTGGATCCCGTGACGGGAGACAAGGCCGAGCTAACGCTGCCGGACGAGGTCGGCGGCGAGCAGCTCGTCTATGATCTGAATATCGTATCGGGCAAGCTGTTCGCCCGGCTGACGCCGTCGAATCGGCTGTTCGTGTACGATCTGGCGCGCGGCGAATGGGCCGACCGGATCGAGGGATGTTCCGGGCTGAGCGTATCGCGGCCCGACGCGAACGGCAACGTTTATTTCGTCAAAGACGACAGGCTGTGCCGCTACGATCCCGAAACGAAGTCGCTTGCGTTTACGTCGCTCGCGATGCCGGAGCCGGCCGGCGACTACGGCTGGCTGGACGGGCACCCGCTGAATCCCTCGGGGCGCTGCCTCGTCGGCGTCCATCGGGACGGAAGCTACTGGGTTTACGATCCGGAGGGCGACCGCCACGGCACGTACGAGCCCGAGCTTCCGGGCCAGCCCGTCATCCTGCAATCGATCGCGGCCGGTCCCGAGGGCTCGATGTTTGTCGGCGGCTATTTTGCCGGCGGATTGGCGAAAATCGATGCGGAAACCGGAAGGATCGCCTCGTCGTTCGCCGGAATCGGGCAGTCGGAAGGCTTGATCGCGGGGCGCGGCCGGCTGTATATCGGAGTGTACCCGAAGGCGAACATTTTCGAATACGATCCGTCAAGGCCGTGGCGGACGGGCGAAAATCCGAAAATGCTGTTTTCGCTGCGCGAAGAAGAGCAGGATCGGCCGTTCGTCTTCGCCTGGGCGGGGCGAATGCTCGCGATCGGCACCGTGCCCGGCTACGGCCGGCATGGCGGCGCCGTGACGCTGTACGATCCGGAGACCGGCATCGTCGAAGTGTACCGCCATCTTTTGCCGGAGCAAAGCGTCGTTTCCTTGCTGTGCCGGGATCGCCTGCTGTTCGCGGGCGGCTCGGTATGGGGCGGGCTGGGCGTCGCTCCGGCGCGGGACGAGGCTTCGCTGCTCGTTTGGGACTGGGAAAGACGCGAAACGGTCTGGACAGGCGTCCCGGTGCCGGGCGAGAAGGCGATATCGGGGCTGGCCGCGGACGACGAAGGGATGCTGTGGGGGCTTACGGGCGGCTTGCTGTTCAAGTTCGATCCCCGGGAAAAACGGACGCTGGCAACGGTTTCGCTGTTCGATGCCGGCTGGCCGGGGAAGACGCATTTTTGGCGCGGGGGCAACGAGCTGCTCTGGCGGGACGGCCGGCTGTACGGCGTATCCATGAACCGCCTTTTCGCGTACGATCCGGAAGCCGATCGGGCCGAAGTGCTGGACGAGGGCGTACGCCTGCTGGCGGAGGATCGGTACGGCAGCTTGTACTACGCCAAAGGAACCGTGCTGCATCGGTGCGATGCAAAGCGGGGGGCGGCGCCTTTTTCAGCGGAGGGCTTATGAAAATCTTTTATTTGTATCAATTTTGCATTCTCGGCGGCGTGACGACGCAGCTCGCGAACCGGCTGAAATTTTTGCGGGACCGGTGCGAGGTTCATTTCGGCTTCGTCGGGGATTACGGCGGCCGGGTTGCGTTCGAAGGCTACGACAAGGTGCGGATTCTTCCGACCGTCGAAGAGATTCGGGCGTACATCGAGGCGCACGATTTCGATTTTCTCATCACGATCGATACGTACGAGCTGTACGACGCGCTTAAGTCGACAAACGTTTCGGGGACGGTCATTCACGAGGTGCACACGACGTACGAGCACGCGCTGCGGCAGCTCGCCGAGGCGAAGGACGATTTGCCTTTCGACTACGTGTTGACGCCTTCCGCATATATGAAGGAGCGTCTCGAAGAGATGGGCATTTCGGGGGCCATTGCGGTCGACAACTGCCTGGATATGAATTTGTTCCGGTTCGATCCGGCGGCAGGGGTGCCGGAATTGGCGGCTCCGGAGCGGGGGCAGGATGCGTCCGGCCGGCAGCGCGAGCCGGGGCAAGGGCACGGAACGGATGCGTCCGATCGGGATTGCGAGCCGAGGCAGGGGCTCGGAACGGATGCGTCCGGTCGGGAGCGCGAGTCGAGGCGACTGCCGGATTCGGGGGCGCCGTCAGGGGCCGGTTTTGGCGAACCGGCGGCCGCAGGCGCAGCGCGGTCCGGGCAGGATAAAATCGTGCTGTGGGTCGGGAAGCTGGATGCGCACAAAAACTGGACGTCGTTTCTGGAAGTGGCGGCCCGGCTGAATGAGCGGCGGAGCGATTTGAAGTTTTGGCTTGTCGGCGGGTACACCGCTCCCGAGGAGGTCAAGCGGCTGCTGCGGGAAAAAACGGAGCAAATGGGGCTGGCCAATCTGGCGTGGATCCCCAAAATCGATTACGACGCGATGTACCGTTTTTACAGCGCCGTTTCTTCCGGCGGCGGCGTCTACGTCAGCACGTCGACGAACGAGTCGTTCGGCATGACCGTGCTGGAGGCGATGGCCTGCCGCTGCCCGGCCGTCGTGCCGCGCGTCGGCGCCCTGCCGGAGCTGCTGACCGGCGAGCTGGCGGTCTCGTTGTACGAGCTGAACGACGAAGAGGCGTGCGCGGATCGCATTTGCGCGCTTCTGGACGACGGGCGGCTGCGGAGCCGGCTGGCGGACGAGGGCGAGCGCAAAGCGAGGAAGACGTACGGCATCGAGGCGGTCGGGGCGCAGTATTTGGCGCTGCTGGAGCGGCTGGGGAGCGGGGGGCCGAGTGAGGTTAAGGACTGAAGAACGAAGTTGATCGAACGAGGACAATGGGCCGCGGGTTTGCGGCTTGTTGTCCTTTTTTGATGCGGGGCGTTTGCGGGCGTTGCGCATGGCTTTGGGGGCGGAGGCCGGTGACCGCGAGCTAGTGCGTCAAACCAGTGTGGCAGGCCCGTGACCGTGAGCCTGTGTTGGATTTTATCCAATCGGCGGAGCGGAAAGCGGGGAAATCCCGGTCTACAGTGGATTTTATCCAACGGGGAACTTGGAATTTGGACGGAATTGCCCAAAAGGCCTCGCCAGATTGGACAAAATCCACTGAAGCTTGCGAAATCGGCAAAAAAGCCATTTTGGGTTGGACAAAATCCACTGAAGCGAAGCCAGGCATAGAAAGCCGGAACTGGCAAAATCGGGTGGCCGAAGCGTTCCGGAGGAGGGAAAAAAGAGGTTTTGCAGGTTTTCCGGCGAACCTTATTCCAGCGAACCTTAAATGAGGGTATTCTTTTGCCTGGCAAACAATTTGCATGGCGAAATATTTAAGGCGTGATCGAAAGCGTCTTTTATCTCTCGGAAAAGTCGTTAGACCCAGGCTTAGTATATATGCACAGAATAATAGGGTACAGGGCTTAAATTCGGCAAAAAGGGTGAAGAACATTTGGTTCACGTCGAATCCGCGATCACGATCGGTTCCTTGATGTGGCTGTTTCTGGCCGCGTTTATGATTCACGATTTGGAAGAAATCATTTTCGTCGAGTCCTGGTGGAAAAAGCACGGCGCCAGAATAAAAGGAATCGCGCCCGGCTGGGCCGGCGGCTTGGTAAACGGTATGGCCGGCGTGAAATCGTCGCAGTTCGCGGCGGCCGTATTGACCGAATTCGTCGTTTTCGTTCCCGTCACCTACTTAGCGGTCGAGCGGCAAAGCTTTGTTTTGTTCGTCGGCGCGAACGCGCTCATGCTTTTTCACGTATTGACGCATGTGGGGCAGTCTTTGTTCGCCAGGTCGCTTACGCCCGGAGTCGTGACGAGCGTGCTGATCCTTCTTCCTTACGGGATTTACCTGTTTTATCGGTTGATCGAGGATGAGATTTTGACGCTCCGGGAGATTTTGACGTATGCGCCTGCCGGGCTTTTTGTCATCCCGCTTGTGCTGATCGGGCACAAAATCGGAAAGCTGGTCATCAAAGAAGAATAGATTCATTCGGGGAAAGGGGGGGCGAGACCGTTGAAATTGGAGCTCGATCGTTTGGATCACTTCGTGCTGACGGTCAAGGATATCGAGGCGACGATCCGTTTTTACGCGGACGTTCTGGGCATGGAGCCGGTAGAGTTCGGAGCGGGTCGCAAAGCGCTCTCGTTCGGCAGCCAAAAAATCAATCTTCACGAGCAAGGGCGCGAATTCGAGCCGAAGGCGTCGACGCCTTGTCCGGGCTCCGGCGACTTTTGTCTCGTTGCGCGCACGCCGATCCGCGAAGTTCTGCTTATGCTGGAGGCGAAAGGCGTTCCGGTCGAAGAAGGACCGGTCAGGAGAACGGGGGCGCTGGGGGCGATCGAATCGGTGTACGTCCGCGACCCGGACGGCAATCTCGTCGAGATTGCCAACTATGTTTCGGGATGAGGTTGGTCGGGCTGCGTTTTTCGCATGAGCGGCCGGGCTGCGTTGGCGGAGCGAAATGGGACCGGCGAGGCGCAAAAGCTGAGCAAGCAGGGCCGGCGAGAGGAAGAAGAGGCTGCGGGCGTTCGCGAATTTGTCGAATAACGATGGAAATAAGTTGTTTAGAGTAGAGAAGACCGCAATCGAGCACATCCGCCGTTAATCGTGGGAGCGAGCCGGGCGCGGTCGAATAACGGCCTCGGAGGGCCGTTAATTGGGTGGAGGGAGCGGAACATGGTCGAATAACGGCCTCGGAGGGCCGTTAATTGGGTGGAGGGAGCGGAACATGGTCGAATAACGGCCTCGGAGGGCCGTTAATTGGGAGAAGGGAGCGGAACACGGTCGAATAACGGCCTCGGAGGGCCGTTAATTGGGTGGAGGGAGCGGAACATGGTCGAATAACGGCCTCGGAGGGCCGTTAATTGGGTGGAGGGAGCGGAACATGGTCGAATAACGGCCTCGGAGGGCCGTTAATTGGGAGAAGGGAGCGGAACATGGTCGAATAACGGCCTCGGAGGGCCGTTAATTGGGTGGAGGGAGCGGAACATGGTCGAATAACGGCCTCGGAGGGCCGTTAATTGGGAGAAGGGAGCGGAACATGGTCGAATAACGGCCTCGGAGGGCCGTTAATTGGGTGGAGGGAGCGGAACATGGTCGAATAACGGCCTCGGAGGGCCGTTAATTGGGAGAAGGGAGCGGAACATGGTCGAATAACGGCCTCGGAGGGCCGTTAATTGGGTGGAGGGAGCGGAACATGGTCGAATAACGGCCTCGGAGGGCCGTTAATTGGGTGGAGGGAGCGGAACATGGTCGAATAACGGCCTCGGAGGGCCGTTAAACGTGTAGAGCGAGCCGGGCTTGAGCGGATAGCGGCCTCGGGAGGCCGTTAAACGGGTGTATCGAGCCGGATTCGTGCAGCAAAAAGCGGACGAAACCGCCAAAAGCAGCGGAATCGCCCGGAACCGGCCGCAAATCAGCGAAACAGCAACCCCCACCCCCCAAAACCCGCACCAAAAGGAAGCAAGGAGCGCCCTCCCTCGGAAGGCGCTCCTTGCGCGTTTAACCGGCAGGCTGCGCGAACTGGCTGTTGTACAGCCGCGCGTAGAAGCCCTGCTGTCCCAGCAGCTCGTCATGGGTGCCGCGCTCGATGATGCGGCCGCCGTCGATGACGAGGATGAGGTCGGCGCTCTTGATCGTGTTGAGCCGGTGCGCGATGACGAAGCTCGTGCGCCCGCGCATGAGCGCGGCCATCGCCTGTTGGATGTGCAGCTCCGTCCGCGTGTCGACGCTGCTCGTCGCCTCGTCGAGAATGAGAATGGCCGGGTCGGCCAAAATCGCCCGGGCGATCGTGAGCAGCTGCCGCTGGCCCTGGCTCAGATTGCCGCCTTCGGCGGCGAGCGGGCTGTCGTAGCCGTGCGGCAGCCGCCGGATGAAGCCGTCGGCGTTGGCCAGCTTCGCCGCGGCGACGACCTCTTCGTCGGTTGCGTCAAGGCGGCCGTACCGGATGTTCTCGCGGACGGTGTCCGAGAACGTGTACGCGTCCTGCAGCACGATGCCGAGCCGGCTGCGCAGCTCGTTTTTGTCGATGGCGCGGATGTCCTTGCCGTCGATCGTAATGCGGCCCTCATCCAGCTCGTAGAATCGGGTGAGAAGGTTGATGATCGTCGTTTTGCCCGCGCCGGTCGGGCCGACGAGCGCGATCAGTTGGCCGGGCTCGGCGGCAAACGTGACGTCGCGCAGCGTTTGCTTGTCGGGACGATAGCCGAAGGAGACGCCTTCGAACGCGACGCGGCCCTGCACCCGGTCGAGTCCGCCGACGGCGGCTTCGTCCTCGTGCTCGGTGGCCGTGTCCGCGATCTCGAACACCCGCTCGGCGCCCGCCACCCCGGCCTGGATCATGTTGTACTGGTTGGCCAGTTCGTTGATCGGCCCGCTGAACTGCTTGGAATAGTTCAGGAAGCTGACGATCATGCCGACGGTGGTCCACTCCCGGAACGCCATCCAGCCGCCGATCGCCGCGATCAGGATGAAGTTCAGGTGGCCGAACACGTTCATGACCGGCCCGAACAGGCCCGACAGCGTCTGCGCCTTCGTTCCGGCCGCCCGCAGCTCGCGGTTCATGGCGCCGAACCGCTCGATCGACGGGCGCTCGCGGCGCAGCACCTTGATCGCCTTTTGCCTAGCCAGCGTCTCCTGAATGAACCCGTTCAATTCGCCCAGGCTCCTTTGCTGATCCGCGAAGTGCTGTCGCGTCCGCGCCGATATCGCCTTGGTCGCCAGCGTTACGAGCGGAATCGTCACGATGCTGACGAGCGTCAGCCAGACGTTCAAGGTCAGCATCAGAATCAACGAACCTACGAGCGTGACCATGCTGGTCATGATTTGGATAAAACTTTGGTTGAGCGTCGTCGAAACGTTTTCGATATCGTTGGTCGCCCGGCTCATCAAGTCGCCCAGCGGGGTCCGATCGAAAAAACGGACCGGCAGCTTCTGCAGGCGGGCGAACAGATCGTCGCGCAGGCTGCGGACCGTCCGCTGGGAAATTCCCGCCATCAAATGGGCCTGCAGCCAGCCGGCCACCCCGTTGAAAACATAAATGGACGCCAAAATCATGCACAATCGAAGCAGCCCCTCGCGGTCGCGTTCCAAAATAAACCGGTCGATCGCCGTGCCGAGCAGGTAGGGGGCGGCGAGCCCGGCCCCGGTTCCGGCGATCGCGAGCAGAACGACGGCGACGAGACCGTAGCGGCTCCGGCTCAGGTAGTCCCATATTCTTTTTAACGTCGCCGTCGTATGGCGGGCGCGCTCCTTGGCGACCGGCATCCCGCGCGGAGGCCTCGCGTTCGGGTTAAGCATGGCGGATCGCCTCCTTGCCCGTCTGGGATTCGTAAATGTCGCGGTAGATCGCGCTGCCGGCGAGCAGTTGCTCGTGCGTGCCTTCGGCCGCGATTTTCCCGTCCTCCAGCACGACGATTTTATCGGCTTCCATTACCGATGTGACCCGCTGCGCGATGATGAGCCGGGTGCAGCCCCGAAGGCGTTCGGACAGCGCCCGCCGGATCCGGGCTTCCGTGGCGAGGTCGACGGCGCTCGTGCTGTCGTCCAAAATGAGAATGCCCGGCTCGGCGAGGAGCGCCCGCGCAATGGAAATGCGCTGCTTCTGCCCGCCGGACAAGTTGACGCCCTTCTGCCCGATGACGGTATCGTAGCCTTCCGGAAACGAGCAAATGAAGTCATGCGCCTCCGCCGCCCGGGCGGCCGCCTCGACTTCTTCCTGCGCGGCGTCGGGCCGGCCGAACCGGATGTTGTCCCGAATCGTGCCGCTGAACAAAATCGCCTGCTGCAGGACGATGCCGACCTCTTGGCGCAGCCGGTCCGACGGAATGTCGCGCACGTCGACGCCGCCGATGAGCACGCGGCCCTCGGTCGGATCGTACAGCCGCGGAAGCAGGCTGACGAGCGTCGACTTGCCGGAGCCGGTCGAGCCGAGAATGCCGACCGTTTGCCCCGGCTCGATCGTCAGGCAAATGCCTTGCAGCTCGGGCTCCCCTTCGGAAGCTTGGTAACGGAAGATGACGTTGTCGAATTCGATGCGGCCCGGCGCGATCCGGATCGGCCGGGGGCCGTTCGAAACCGGGGAAGCCGCCGCGCCGGTTTTTTCCTCAGGTTCGGCACTCCGGGAACGGTCCGCCTCCGGCTCGGCCATGTCCGGCACGGTGCGCAGCACTTCGTCGATCCGCTCGGCGGACGCTTTGGCGCGCGAAATGTTCACGAGCGTATTGCCGAGCGACAGCATCGACATGAGCGCCTGCGTTGTATACGTCAAAAACGCCGCCAGGCTGCCGACCTCAAGGCCGCCCTCCCACGTCTGGGCCCCGCCCAGCCAGAGCGCCGCGACGATGCACAAATTGAGCGCAAGCGTCATGAACGGCATGTTCACGGCGAGCAGCCGGCCCGCGCGGACCGACATGCCGTAGTGTTCCTCGTTGGCCTTGCGGAACCGCGAATTTTCGAACCGCTCACGTACGAACGCTTTGACGACGCGAATGCCCGCCAGATTTTCCTGAAGCACGGTGTTGACGCGGTCCAGCTTCTTCTGCACGTCGCGGTATAACGGTACGGACAGCCGCAGCAGCACGTACAAAAACGCAAAGAGCACGGGAACGGCGGCGGCGAGCAGCAGCGATAGGCTCGGACTGATCGCGAGCGCCATGACGATGCTGCCGAGGAAAAGAAACAGGCTTCGGATCAGCATCCGCAAAATGATCTGGACGAGGTTTTGAACCTGCACGACGTCGCCGGTCAACCGGGTAATGAGCGAGCCCGACGTAAACCGGTCGAGATTGCGGAACGTAAATGTCTGCGATTTTTGAAACAGCGCGTCTCTCAAGTCGGTCGCGAATCCCATGGACGCCCGAACGGAATAGTAGGTGCAGCCTGCCCCTCCGATCAGGCCGGCGGCCGCGGCCGCGAGCATCCAGCCGCCGGTTTGCCATACGTGCTCGAGGTTCCCCTTGAGGATGCCGTCATTGACGATGCCGGCCATCAGCCGCGGCTGCATCAGGTCCATGCAAACCTCGAGAATCATCAGCAGCGGAGCGAGAACGACGGCCGCGCGGTAAGGCTTCAAATAGGAAAACATCCATTTCATGAAAAGGGCACCTCAATCATTCGTTGGCTAATGAATTTTCATCATCCAAATTGGCCTGCATATGCAGCACGAACCGGCGCAACAGCAGCAGCTCCTCCGGCAAAAAGCCCCGAAAGGCCCGGGTTTCCACCGTTTGCAGCGCTTCCTGCACCGCTTGGGCGGCCGCCCGCCCCTTGTCGGTCAAAAAAACGCGCGACACCCGCTGGTCCCGGTCGTCGGATTCGCGCCGCAGGTGGCCCGCTTTTTCCATTCGTCCGATCATGACGTTGAGCGTGGCGGGCGCGACCCTCATTTTCCCCGCCAGCTCCCGCTGGCTTTGCCCGTCCTCGCGGGACAATTGCATCAGCAGCGGCGGCTGGCCCGGATAGACGTCGTACGGGGCGATCAGCCGGTCGACCAGATCGCGGTGGCGCTTGAGCGCATGGCGCATTAAACGGGAAAGAGGCTCGGAAGGCGGAAGCATCGAAATCGACCCCTTTAGATAATTAGCTGACTAACATTTAAATTACCTCGTCGCTCGCGAATTGTCAAAGACTTTTTTTGCGGATGGCGGCTTCGTTGCCTTTCCGCCGAACCGGTACGGACGGCCGGGCTTGCATCCGCTCGGCCCGCTTTATTTTCTGGATCTTCTTCTGTCTGGATTGCCCCTTCCGGGGCGGGGTTATCTTTGCTTCGAAATCTCCTCTTTTTGCGGCAAATGTGCTATCTTAAGGTGAAGATGTACGTACAAGCACATGAGTTGACGGGAGGACGTTTTGGATATGGCGAATGAAGCATTCGAGGGCGTATATTGCGGCGAGCCGGCGGTATGGCTGCGGTCGGGACCTTACGAAGCGGCGGTGCTGCCGGGGATCGGGGCGAATCTGATCGCCTTTCGCGATACGGAGAAAGGATACGCCTTTTTGCGGGAGCCGGGAGAGGACGGGATGGAAGCGTTCCGGGCCAATCCGGGCGTTCACGGCATACCGGTGCTGTTTCCGCCGAACCGTTACGACGGGGGCAGGTTTCCGTGGAACGGCAAGCTGCTCGAATTTCCGGTCAACGAGCCCGCCCGGGGCAACCATCTGCACGGCTTCTTGCATACGGCGGCCTGGAACGTCGAGAGCGTTCGCGCAGAAGATAACGAAAGCCGAGTCGTCCTCGCGCTCAAAGTAGACGCCTCGCACGCGATTTACGCTTTTTTGCCGTTCGCGTTCACGATCAAGCTGGAGTACGGGCTGTCGGAGGAGGGACTGCGCCAGCGGGTATGGATTCGCAACGATGGGACGGAGCGCATGCCGTGCCTGCTGGCGTTCCATACCGCCGTCAACGCGCCGTTCGCGCCGGGGAGCGCGAATGAAGACATGCGGTTCAAAGCGACGATCGGCGAACGCTGGGAAATGGACGAGCGAATGCTGCCGACCGGCAAATTCCAGCCGTTGACTGAGGCCGAGGCGCGGATCAAGGAAGGGCAATCGCCGTTCTTCGAGCCGATGGACAATCATTACACCGCGAGCCCGCAGGGCGGCCGCAACCGGATGGAGCTGACGGACACGCGCATCGGCGTCAAGCTCGTGTACGACGTCGGCACCGCGTACAAAATGTGGATGATCTGGAACAACGGCGCGGAGGGCGGATTTTTCTGTCCCGAGCCGCAGGTGAACCTGGTCAACGCGCCAAACGTGGACCTGCCGGCCGAGGAGATCGGGCTGCTCGGCCTTGAGCCGGGCGAGCTGTGGGAGGAAACGAGCCGGCTGTACGTCATCGGCTGACCGGCTTGCGTCATAAGCGGCCGTTTTGACGATCGATCCTCTTCGCCGGGACGAAGCGAAGACTGGGTTCGGCAACGCCGCACCGCGCGTCGAAGCCGCGCGCGGTGCGCCTAGCGGCCGTGCGCCTAGCGGCCGTGCGCCTAGCGGCCGTGCGGCTTGCGGCCCGTGGGCCTAGCGGGATGTGCGGTTTCTGGCTCGTGCCACTCGTGGAAGCTGCGTGCAATGCAATTCCAATTGCGAGACGGTGAAGAGATCGGCGCAAGCGGAAGGAGCCTATGTTGGATTTTGTCCAACCGCCGGGGCGGGAAACGGGGAAACCTCGGTCTAGAATGGATTTTATCCAACGAGGAACTTGATGTTCGGACGAAATCTCCGAAAAAGCCTCGCCAGATTGGACAAAATCCAACGGAGCCGGCGAGTATCGCGAAAAAGCCGTTTTTGATTGGACAAAATCCAACGAAAGCTTAGACGGTCCCGCGCAAACTTGCCAAGAAGCACGTTCAAGTCCCAACAAGCTGCCGCCCTCGCATAACCTGCCAAGAATCCGGTCTAGGTTCAACAAACTATCGCCTTCGCGTGTCCGCCAAGAAGCCCGCACTAGTCCAAGCAAGCCGCCCCCTCGCATAAACCTCCCTTAACAGCCCGTGGCGCACCCGCAAGCTACCGCCATCTGTTTAACCTCCCAAACAGCCCACCGCGCATCCATATTGCCGCTACTCGTACCATCGCGCCAAAACCTTCCTCCAGTTCATAATGCGGATAAATTTCTATAGTTACTTTAAAATTATAAGTAAAAGGTGTATACTTTAAAAAAAAAGCAATCCGTTCGACCGAGGAGGGCGCAAAATGACGCAAAAGCACGAGCAACAAGCAAATGTCTACGCACGCGGCATCCGCCAGGTTCGGCATGCCGGTATTCGGCAGGTCGGTTCGGGGCATCGGAACAGCTATATTTTGGAGCCGGGCCTGTGGGAGAAGCACGATCCGTTTTTGTTTTTGGCGGAGGACTGGTTTCAGCGCGGCTCCTTCGACCTCCACCCTCACCGGGGAATCGAGACGGTCACCTATGTCATGGAAGGAAGGCTGGAGCATTTCGACACCAATACGAACGAGGTCGATTATTTGCTGCCGGGGGACGCCCAGTGGATGACGGCCGGACGCGGGGTTATCCATAAGGAGGACCCGGCGCCGGGGGAAACGGTTCATTCGCTTCAGCTGTGGGTCAATTTGCCCCGCTCGCACAAAATGACCGAGCCGCGGTATCAAAATCTGCGCGCCGCCGACATGCCGGTCCGCTCCGAACCGGGAGCGACGATCCGGGTCTTTTCCGGTTCGTCAGGCGAGGCCGTGGCGGCCACGGCCAACATCGTGCCCGTCACGATGGCCGAATTTACGCTGGAGCCGGGAGCGTCGGTCAAGCAGGAGCTTCCCGGTTCGTACAACGGGTTTTTGTTCGTGCTGGAAGGGGAAGGACGTTTTGGCAGCGGGGACGCGAAGGGAGAGGCGCGCGACGTGCTGTTCCTCGAATCGGCCGAGGGCCATGCGGCGAGCGAGATCCGGCTGACGGCCGAGACGAAGCTCCGCGCGCTGCTCTATGCCGGCCAGCCGATTCGCGAGCCGGTCGTCGCCCGCGGCCCGTTCGTCATGAACACGCAAGAGGAGATCGTTCAGGCGTACGAGGATTATCGCAACGGCAAGTTTGCCTGAGCCTTTTCGCCGGCCGGCCGTGCGATCCCGAAGTTTTCTCAGCCGTGGCGCGTGGGGAGACGGCGGGGTTCGGGGCCGGCAATAACATAGGTTCGTCAAACCGTACGGAATTCCGTGCGTTTTTTTTTTTGCAGGGCGGCGGCGCGCCGCCCGGACAGCGGAGACGTTTCTCCGGCGACATCTCCCATCCAATCCGGAAGTCGGCTCGGCTTTCCGCGGATCGAATCGAGTCGCGGCTGCCCGTCTCAACTCGCCATGCACATACTTTGCGGCGGCCGATAGTGATCGACCCCGTTTTATGTCGGGGGCGTTTTTTTACGAAAAACTTGAAATAACCAAACGTTATGGTTATATTGTCCATAAATAATAAAATAATGTGGTGGTTTGTCTATGAAAAAATTCGAGTTTTCGGAATCCCTGCCGGATGTCTCCATCGAAGAGATCAAACGGGGATACGTATGGAGCGAGGCGGAACAGGCTTATTCGTGTCTCGTTTGCGGGGCGCGGTTCGTGAAGGGCATTGTTTATCCGTCGGACGGCGTATTGTACGAGGCGGCCAAATTCGCCGAACGTCACGTCGAGGCGGAGCACGGCTCGATGTTCGAGGTGCTGCTGGCCTTGGACAAGAAGGCGACCGGCCTGACCGACGTGCAGAAAACGATGCTCCGCTATTTTCGCCAAGGGCTGCCGGATAACGAGATCGTAAGAGAGCTGGGCGGAAGCGCCTCCACCGTGCGGAATCATCGTTTCGCGCTTCGGGAGCGGGCGAAGCAGGCCAAGCTTTTCGTCGCCGCGATGGAGCTGGCGGAGGAGAAGGCGGATCGGCGCGGACGGTTCGTTCCGGTCCACGCCGCGGCGACGATGACGGACGACCGCTACGCGATGACGGAGCGGGAGCAGGAGGAGACGATCCGCGCCTATTTTCCGGAAGGCCCGGACGGTCCGCTCGCAGAATTTCCGCGAAAGGAAAAGCGGAAGCTGGCGATTTTGCAGCATTTGATCGGATCGTTCGAGCCGGGCCGGAAATACGCCGAAAAGGAAGTCAACGAGGTGCTGAAGCGCCGTTTCGGAGATTACGTCACGCTGCGCCGGTACTTGATCGAGTACGGATTCATGGACCGGGAACCGGACGGAAGCCGGTACTGGGTCAAGACGGACAAACGCGCGCCGGCGCCGGCAAAAACGAAAGGAGCCACGAAGATGGACAAGCAGAAAAGAAAAGAAATCGCGAACGAATACGCGCACAGCTTTCGCAAGATGGGCGTGTACCAGATTCGCGGCAAGACGAACGGCAAAGTGTACGTCGGGGCCAGCATGGATCTTGACGGCGCGTTCAACCGCGACCGGTTTATGCTCGATTTCGGCAATTTCAGCAACCGGGAGCTGCAGCAGGATTGGAACGAGTTGGGAGAAGCCGATTTCGAGTTCGAAATTTTGGAGCAGATCAAGCCGCGCGAGGAATATGTGGACAACATCGCCGATTTGAAGCCGTACAAGGACGAGCTTGAAGTGCTGAAGGAAATTTGGCTGGAAAAAATCGAACCGTACGGCGAGCGCGGCTACAACAAACGGCCGTCCGCCCGCAAATAAACCGATCGGGAACGTTCACTCCGGCTCTCGCAAAAATTTTTCCGTTCTCTGATAATTGTTCTCATCAACGGGCATACTGCAAAAAGAAGCGAAACAGCCCAAAAGCAGCCAGTCCGGGCCGCTTTCGGGCTGCCAGATCGTCGGCGGCACAGGATTGCCGTCAGACTTCGGCGCTCGCGATTCGCGCGGTTAGGGGCTCGGTATCGCCGCGGCTGCTTCCGTCCGTCAAATCTTCGGCTCGAACGTTTTGCAGTCGGTTTCGCCCGAATTGCGCGCGTCCCGTTCGCGGTTGTTCACCACGTAAATCGAGGATGCCGCGCATTGGTTGCCTGCCGCCCAATACTTGCACGAGTTCACTTCGCAAAGCACATCCTTGGCCATCGTCAGATCACCTCCGATCCTCCTCTTAGGATGGGTGAAAAACCGGCCGTTCATACCGAAAACCCTTGACGAAGCCATGGAGAGCATCGTCAAACGGCATAACGAACTGATCGCGAGACAACAATAACCCATTAGAGCCTCGGGAAAAAATCCCGGGCTCTTTTTCGTCGGTTCGGGATCGGCCCGGGGGCCGCTTTTTCGTGTATAATGGGCTTATCCAAATGAATCGCAGGGGGCTTGCGACGCGATGTACCATACGAAGAAGCTGTTATTGCTCGGCTCCGGGGAACTGGGCAAGGAAGTGATCGTCGAAGCGCAGCGATTGGGCGCGGAGACGGTGGCGGTCGACCGCTACGAAGGCGCGCCGGCGATGCATGTCGCCGATCGCAGCTATGTGATCGATATGCTGGACGCCCGGGCGCTGCGGGAGCTGGTCGAGAAGGAAAATCCCGATCTCATCGTCCCGGAAATCGAGGCGATCGCGACATCGGAGCTGGTCAAGCTGGAGGAGGAAGGCTATCGCGTCATTCCGACGGCCCGTGCCGCCCGGCTTACGATGGACCGCGAAGGCATTCGGCGGCTCGCGGCCGAGAAGCTCGGGCTTCCGACCGCCCGCTACCGGTTTGCCGATACGTACGAGGAGTTCGCCGCCGCCGTGCGCGAGATGGGCTTTCCCTGCGTCGTCAAGCCGCTGATGAGCTCCTCGGGCAAAGGCCAGAGCGTATGCCGCTCGGAAGAGGGCATTGCCGACAGCTGGAAAATCGCGATGGAAGGCGGGCGGGTGCAGCAAGGCCGCGTCATCGTCGAAGAGTTTATCCGCTTCGAATCGGAAATTACGCTGCTGACCGTGCGGTCGGCTTCCGGCACGTTGTTTTGCCCGCCGATCGGCCATATTCAGCAGGACGGCGACTATATCGAATCGTGGCAGCCGCACGCGATGACGGAAGCGCAGCTGTCCGAAGCGAAACGGATTGCCCGAATTATTACGGATGAGCTTGGCGGGTCGGGGCTGTTCGGCGTCGAGCTGTTTTTGTCCGGGGACAAAGTGTATTTCAGCGAAGTGTCGCCGCGGCCGCACGATACCGGCCTCGTGACGCTGGTCAGCCAGAATCTGTCGGAGTTCGCCCTGCACGTCCGGGCCATTCTCGGCTTGCCCATTCCGGAAATCAAATTGGCCGCCTGCGGCGCGAGCCGTCCGCTGAAAGCGGAGCGCGAGCTTGGCGACTACCGCATTGCGGGAGCGGAAGAAGCGCTTGCGGTCGAAGATACCCAGCTCCGCTTGTTCGGCAAGCCCGTTACGAAAGCCGGCCGCCGCGTGGCGGTCGCCCTGGCGACGGCCGAAACGGTCGAAGAAGCGCGGAGGCGGGCCGGAGAAGCCCACGGAAAATTAAGCGTCGAAGAAGCCTGAGCTCGGCGAATGGAGGTGGCAGATTTGACGATCAGCAGCCGTTTTTCCGTGGCGGCTCATATTTTGTCTTTGCTGGACATGTTCAAGGATCAGCGCCTGACCTCGGATTCGATCGCCGACAGCGTCAATACGAATCCGGTCGTCATCCGGCGCATCATGGGGATGCTGAACAAAGCCGGGCTTGTGCATACGAGCGCGGGCGTGGCGGGGGCGAGGCTCGCGCGGGAAATGAGCGAAATTACGCTGCTCGATGTCTATCGGGCCGTTCAGGGCGAGCAGGAGGCCTTGTTTTCCATGCACGAGAACCCGAACCCGGCATGTCCGGTCGGCCGCAACATTCAGGGAGCGCTCGAAACGACGTTCGGCCGGGCGCAGCTTGCGATGGAGAACGAATTGGCCAAAGTGACGATGGCCGACATCAGTCTCGACATCGCCCAAAGGATCTAGATGGCTTACGGGTTGATTGCGCATATTTGGAAACCGAATAACCGCCATAATCCGAAACGCGCGAAAAGGATTCGGATCATGCGGTTTTTTTGTCGATTGAAGCGGAAAATACGCCTAAACGCATTGATTCGGACTGGACGTTAAGCGATAATAAAGTGTATTCGCGACCGGAGTCCTACGAGGAAGCCGATCCCGGGCGGACGGCTTCGTTCACATATCGAAGCTTCATCGCGTTCAAGGACGCGGTAGACGTTTTTATTTGCTGCACACTAAGGAGGAGCCATTCATGCAATATGTCAGTACCCGCGGCAACGTCGGGAAAATCGGGTTCATCGACGCGTTTCTGATGGGACTCGGGAACGACGGCGGCCTGCTCGTTCCGGAGGAAATTCCCGTCGTTTCCGCCGCCAAGCTGAAGGAATGGGAGTCGCTGAGCTACCAGGAGCTTGTACTGGAGATTTTCTCCTATTATACGAACGATGAAGTGCCGCAGGAGGACCTCGAGGCGATGGTGCAGGCCAGCTACGCATCGTTCCGCCATCCCGAGGTAACCCCGGTCCGCAAGCTGAACGATCGTCTGTACCTGCTGGAGCTGTTCCACGGACCCACGTTCGCGTTCAAAGATATCGCGCTTCAGTTCATGGGCCAATTTTATTCGTACGTTGCCGCCAAGCGGAATTTGAAAATCCACATCCTCGGGGCGACTTCGGGCGACACCGGGGCTTCCGCGATCGAGGGCGTGCGGGGCAAGGAAGGCATCAAAATTTGCATTTTGCACCCTCACCGGAAAGTGAGCAAAGTGCAGGAACTGCAGATGACGACCGTCCAGGACGAAAATGTGCTCAACTTGTCGGTTCACGGCAATTTCGACGACTGCCAGGGCATGATCAAGGATTTGTTCGCCGACCTCGAATTTAAACAGAAAAACCGGCTGGCCGCGATCAACTCGATCAATTTCGTCCGGATTTTGGCGCAAACGGTCTACTATTTTTACGCTTACTTTCAAGTCCGGAAGCAAACGGGCGCGGCCGCGGTCGAGTTCAGCGTTCCCACGGGGAACTTCGGCGACATCTTCGCGGGTTACCTTGCCAAACGGATGGGGCTGCCGGTTCATAAGCTGATCATCGCGACGAACGAGAACAATATTCTGGAGCGGTTCATTCGCGAAGGCATCTATACGCCGGGCGAATTCAAGAGCACGTACAGCCCTTCGATGGATATCCAGGTGGCCAGCAATTTCGAGCGCTACCTGTACTACCTCGTAGGCGAAAATCCGGACAAGGTTGCCGAGCTGATGGAAGGGTACAAGCGCGACGGAAAAATCGCCATTGCGCGCGATCTTCTCGCCATCGCGCAAATCGAGTTCGACGCTTACGGCGTTGACGGGCCCGAGTGCCTGGAAACGATCAAAAAGCACGACGCGCAAGGCTATCTGCTCGACCCTCACTCCGCCTGCGGCGTAGCGGCAGCGGAAAATTGCAGCGACGACGACGTCATCTGCGTCTCGCTCGCCACCGCGCATCCGGCGAAGTTCGACGAGGCGATCCGGCTGTGCGGGATCGAGCAGACGTTCCCGGATGAAATCGCGCGCCTGTTCGACAAGCCGCAGCGCCAGAAGGTCGTGGACGCTTCCCTGGAGGAAGTGGCGCGCGAGCTGGAGGCTTTTTATAACGGTTGAGCATGCGCGTCGCATACGAAATCGGCCATCCATATCGGACCGCTTCGCCACTCGTCTGGCGGGGCGGTCTTCTTTATCCGGAGACGGGCGAAGCGAACGGTTGTTCGGAGAGATCGTTGGAAGGGGACTGGGCGGACTACATGAGGGGGAACGGGCGTGTTTGCGTGCCGAGAAGGGGATTAGACGGACTACATGAGGCACCGAGCGGTCAAACGGACGTAAAGAGGTGTACCCAGTACACTTCATCGGGCATGAAGCGACCGACCGGGCGCAAAGAAGTGCACCCGGTGCACTACATAGGGCATAAAGCGGCCGAACGAGCGCAAAGAAGTGCACCCAGTGCACTACATCGGGCATAAAGCGGCCGAACGAGCGCAAAGAAGTGCACCCGGTGCACTACATCGGGCATAAAGCGGCCGACCGGGCGCAAAGAAGTGCACCCGGTGCACTACATCGGGCATAAAGCGGCCGAACGAGCGTAAAGAAGTGCACCCGGTGCACTACATCGGGCATAAAGCGGCCGAACGAGCGTAAAGAAGTGCACCCGGTGCACTACATCGAACATGAAGCGGCCGAACGAGCGTAAAGAAGTGCACCCGGTGCACTACATGGGCCATCGAGCGGTCGGCATCGCAAAAAAATACCCCCGCACCGCCAGGCGGAACGGAGGTGGGGGGCAGGGGTGGATTAACGCAAGGGGGGAGGCAAGGGGCCAACAAGGCCCGATGCTAAACGAGAAAATCTTTCTCCTATTCCTCGTCCGAAGCTTGCGGATCCTTGTCGGGAAGCTGTTTCACGTAGCTGTCCGACAGGCGCAGCAGCTGGAGCGCGCGCTCGTATTGATCTTCGGTGATGCCGCTCGAGGCGACCGAATCGTCTTCCAGCGAATACTGAACGCCATCCTCGTAGCCGCTTCCCGGGATAAACAGGGTGCTGCCGTCAATGACCGAGCCCGAAGGCAGGTAGTAGCGTTCCGGCAGCAAGTTCTGCGTCGAGTTGAACAGATCCTGGCCGAAATGGATCTGGCCGTCAAGCGGTACGCCGAGCAGGTTGGCGACGGTCGGCAGCACGTCGACCTGGCCGCCGGTTTGCGTGAATTCCGCCGGATAAGTCATGCCGGTCGAGGCGACAATAAGCGGAATGTTGATCATGTCGGTGTATCCGTACGGACGGCCGAAAATTTCCTCCATCAGCGCCTTCTCGTCGTTGTCCAGCGAATAGATCGGCAGGCCGAGGTGATCGCCGTACAGCAGGATCAGGCTGTTGTCCCATACGCCGTTCGCCTTCAGCTCCGCGATGAACTCGCCCAAGGCGTAGTCGGCATAGTTTTGCGAACGGATGTAGTCGCCGACGAACGTGCCTTCGAAGCGCTCCGGCAGCTCCATTCTATACTTGTCTTCCGGAATCGTAAACGGATGATGCGCGGTCATCGAAATGACATGGGCGTAAAACGGCTTTTCCGCCGCATCCATCTTCGCAAGCTCCGCGGCCGTTTTTTCATACAGCACGTCGTCCGAAGGCCCGAAAAAGATTTCGTCCTCCGTCCCGAAAAATTCCTTGTCGTAGTACCGGTCGAAGCCTACCGATTTGTACAGCTCTCCGCGGTTCCAGAACTCCACGACGTTCGTGTGGAACGTAGCGGTATCGTACCCGTGCGAGCTCAGCAGCTTCGGCAAGCTCGGCAGCGCCTTTTCCACGTAATTCATCGTCGCCGCGCCGTGAGGCGGAATGTACAAGGACGTGTTGACGACGTATTCGGCGTCGGACGTATTCCCTTGGCCCACCATCTGATAAAAGTTCGGGAAATAGAAATTTCCTTTCGCGAGCTGATTCAGATTCGGCGTGATCTCCTGCCCGTCAAGCTTCATGCCGATCAGGAAATTCTGGAACGATTCCATCTGGATGATGATCAGGTTTTTGCCCTCGGCCGCTTGCGCGAACGCCGGAGTCTGGCTCGGCTGAACGCCTTTCAAGGCATTGATGGCTTCCTGGGTGATCTCGTTTTTGTCCACGACTTCTTCTTCGGACTGATCGAGAATCGAATAGAGCTCGTAGTTGAGAATGCCCATTTCCTGCGCTTTCGTCCGCTCGTTCATGCTCGCGCGGTTCGGCAAGATGTTGAACAGGCACAAAAATACGGACAAAACGAACAACGCGGTAATGACTTTGCGGCTTTCCCGCCGCGCGCTCATCTGCTTCCAGTTTTGCACCTTTTTGCTCGAGAACAGCATGATGCCGATAATGACGACGTCGATAAAAATGAGCACGTAATAAGGGTCCATCAACGAGAACACGCTGTTGCTGACCGCCGTCACCTGGTTGACCTGCTCCAGGGCGTGGTAGGTCGCGATAACGCCGTAATACTTGTAATACATAAACACGGAAAATAGAATAATCGTGACGAACAAATTGACGACCAAATACCACACAAGCTTATGTTTGCGGGAAAACCATTCGATCAGGCAAAACAAAATCCAGAAAAACGGAATTTCCGTCAACACCGTCCGCCACGAGGGCCCGTTGTCGAAGATGACGAACCAGGCCACGCAGCTTTTTAATAATAAAATAAGGGTAAAAAAGACAAAAGGCTTGTTCCGCAGCAATCGATGGGGCGGAAGCAACGACATGATAACCCTTCCTTTCTCCTAAAACGGACGAGAGCTGTGCGAACTTGCGTTCCCAACCCTAAATACAGGCCGAAAACTCGAATCGCCTGCTCTTCTATAAATATTCAACAATTTTACAATACCGTAATCATGCATTAACATTATGCGGCTACCGGCAGTCAATGTCAAAGGAGTGTTGCGGAAACATTGGCGCTTTTAGGATTAAGATTTGTTAAAAATCGTAATTTCTCGGGATTTTCGATCGGCTTCCAGCCGTTTTTTCAGAATTTGTTCAGCGGAAAGTGTTAAAAAGGATTGTAGAACCATTCTATATACCGAAAGCGGGAGGATCCTATGGGCAAGCTGATGGAAAAAGAAGAAACGGCCCGCAAGTGGCCTGAAATAGCCGTTGAAACGACGGTGCAAATTATCGGCGGCAAATGGAAGGGCATCATCCTTTATCATTTGATCGAAGGCGAAATCCGCTTCAACCAGCTGCGCAGGCAGATGCCCGGCATTACGCAGCGGATGCTGACCCTGCAGCTGCGCGATCTCGAAAAAAACGGCATCATCGACCGCATCGTTTATCAGGAAATCCCGCCGCGCGTAGGCTACAGGCTGTCGGAGCTGGGCCGTTCCCTCGTTCCTCTCGTCATGCAGATGAAGTCCTGGGGGGAAAAATATCAAAAGCAAACGGGCTCTCCGCAGGCGTAAGCGGACAAGCCCTTGCGCCCCCGGGCCTGAGGCTCAAGGAGACGAGAGGCAGGACGCGGCGAGCGATAGCGGCGGCGACGCGAATCGGCGATAAGCGAACCTTCCGGCGGGCAGCCACATACGATATCGATAGGTTCGCGCCTATCCTATCCGAAAGGTGGCTCGCAAGTGGCGGTATCGTACATGGACTTCACCGCTCCGTCCGTGCAATTTACTTACGATCTCGACGAAAACCCTCTGTTCAAAAAGGACGAGCAAAATTATATCAACTCGCTCTCGATCAACCAGCTGAACACGCTCGGCAACGTGTCGCTGCTCGACATTTTCCTGAGCAAAAGCAACGTGGTCGAGCCCCACATTCACCAGAACGCTTCCGAACTGGTCTACTGCATTGCGGGAGGCGCCATCGTCTCCCTGATCAACCCGTTCACGAAAAAGCTGCTGAACTTCGCGATCAAACCCGGCGAAGTGGCCAACGTCCCGCAAGGCTGGTGGCATTACGAAATGGCGACCGAGGACAATACGCACTTGCTGGCCATTTTCGACGCTCCGGTGCCCGATGCGATTTTCGCGTCGGATATGCTGCGTCTGACGCCCGCGAGCGTGATGGCCCACACGTATTGCCTGAACGAGGCCGAGTATCAAGAGGCGATCGCCCCGATCAAGCAAACGGTCGTCATCGGGCCGCCGGCCGATTGCCAAAGACGCGATGGGGCAGAGAAGCCGCCGGTTCAAGGACAACCGGCTCAACCGCAGCCCCAGGCGCTGTCCGAACCGTTCCAAGGCCAGCCGTTCGCGTCCGGTTTTCCCGTCGGTTACGCTTATCCGAACGCGTGGCTGCAAGCGCAGCCCGCTTACTCTCCGTACGACGTGCCCCGCGCTTATCCGGGCTACTACTATCCGACGCCGCCGGGCTACGGCGGCTGAACGCCGAATCGAACCGCAACGCCGTCAAACCCGTCTGACCCGTCCCGCGCTCCGCGGCGGCGGTTTTTTGTTTTTCACACAATGTTCACTCCCGCCGTTTGTTCATGTGATTTTTTTCACAGTGACAGGAAGCCGGCAATCGTTATGATGAACGCGGATCACCAATTTGGACCGATCAAGGTGGAGGGATTTCAATGGCGGCAAGAAAATGGGGTTTGACTGCGGCTGTATGGACGATGGCGGCGGCGCTGCTGCTCGCCGGATGCGGGGGAGGGGAAGACCGGAAGGCGAATGCGCCCGCGGACGATTCGGCGCCGTCGGCTTCGTCGGCCGCCGCTTCGGACGTCAAAGCCGTGACGATCAAAGCGAGCAACTTCAAGTTCGATCAGCCCGAGATCCGGGCGGCGAAAGGGCAGACGATCGAATTGACGCTGGAAAACGAGCAGGGCAACCACACGCTCAAAATCGACGGCTACGAGCAGACGGTGAAGGCGGGCAAGACGATCTCGTTTACGGCCGATCAGGCGGGCGAATTCGAATTTTACTGCGATCTGATGTGCGGAACGGGGCACGCGGACATGGTCGGCAAGCTGATTGTCGAATAAACGAACGGAAAGGAGGCGTTGGACATGGCACAACCCGCGACCGGCAAGGGCGCGATTCCGAACCGGCAGGAACCGGGATCGGGAGCTCCGACGCACCGGGGCGATGCGGCTCCGGAGGGGCCGACACCCGGGATTCAGCCTCCGGAACCGGCTTCTTTGAAAGGGGCGTTCGTCTCCGTCATGCTGCTGGGCGCTTTTCTGGCGGCGGCATGGGCGGCGGTGTTCGTTCTGTATCTTCATAGAAGTTAATCCGAACCGATAATCGCGCGAAGCGGGAGGAGCGCATCATGCATATTCACCGTCTGGAAAAAATATGGCTGGCTTTCGGCATGTCGATGCTGGCGCTGTTTTTGCTGATTCTGGGCGTATCCGCCTTTTCGATGGGGCTGGGAACGCCGATCGGCGAGCATTCGCATTCGGTCGATCCGACGAAGCTCGACGAGACCGCGCCGTTCGACAAGCCGGGCCTGACGCAAATCGGAGACAAAGAGTACGACGCGGTCCTGATCGCCTACGCGTTCGGCTACAGCCCGGACACGCTCGAGGTTCCGGCCGGGTCGACGGTGAACTTTACCGTTACGAGCGCGGACGTCGTGCACGGCTTCCAAATCCCCGGCACCATCGTCAACATGATGGCGATCCCCGGCGAGGTCGGCCATTTGTCGTACACGTTCGACAAGCCGGGAGAGTATCTCATTTTGTGCAACGAATATTGCGGGACCGGACATCAGGCGATGTTCACGAAGCTGGTCGTGACCTAACAGGCCGAAAGGACGATAGCCATGAATTCGACATTCGACCGCAAGGACGGCAAGCTCGTGCTTGCCCACCTGCTGTTCGCTTACGGAGCGCTGCTGCTTGGAGGCGTTTGCGGCATGCTTCAAAGCATGGTCAAAAGCGGCTCCATTACGCTGCCGGCCGGCATCGGCTACTATCAGCTGCTGACGGCCCACGGCGTGCTGATGGCGCTCGTGTTCACCACGTTTTTCATCATCGGATTTTTGTATTCGGCGGTCAGCCGCACGCTCGGCGGCAAGCTTGGCGACGCTGCCCGCAGGATGGGCTGGATCGGCTTCTTCCTGATGGGGGCGGGGACGCTGCTCGGCACGGTCATGATTTTGCTGAACAAGGCGACGGTGCTGTATACCTTCTATGCGCCGCTCAAAGCCTCTCCGTTCTTCTACATCGCGCTCGTGCTGCTCGTCGTCGGCAGCTGGATCAGCGGCTACGGCGTGTTCGCGCAATACCGAGGGTGGCGGAAGGTGAACCGGGGCAAGCTGTCCCCGCTGCTGGCCTTTATGGCGGTCGTGACGATGCTCATGTGGCAGATCGCGACGCTCGGCGTAGCGGCGACGGTGCTGCTGCAGTTCATTCCGTGGTCGTTCGGCTGGACGGAAACGATCAACGTCTTGCTAAGCCGGACGCTGTTCTGGTATTTCGGGCATCCGCTCGTCTATTTCTGGCTTATGCCGGCGTATATGTGCTGGTATGTCATCATCCCGAAAATCATCGGCGGAAAAATCTACAGCGACGCGCTCGCGCGGCTGTCGTTCATTTTGCTGCTGCTGTTCTCGATCCCGGTCGGCTTCCACCATCAGCTGATGGAGCCCGGCATTTCGCCCTTCTGGAAGTTCCTGCAGGTCGTGCTGACCTTCATGGTCGTCGTGCCGACGCTCATTACGGCGTTTTCGCTGTTCGCCACCTTCGAGCTCAGCGGCCGGGCCAAGGGCTCGACGGGACTGTTCGGCTGGGTGCGCAAGCTCCCCTGGAAAGACGTCCGATTTTTCGCGCCGTTTATGGGCATGCTCGTGTTCATCCCGGCCGGGGCCGGCGGTCTCATCAACGCCAGTCACCAGATGAACGCCGTCGTTCACAATACGCTGTGGGTCACCGGGCACTTCCATTTGACGGTGGCGACGAGCGTCGCGCTTACGTTTTTCGGCATCGGCTACTGGCTGATCCCGGCCGTGACCGGTCGCACGCTGACGGCGGGAATGAACAAGCTGGGCATCGTGCAGACGGTGCTTTGGTGCCTCGGCATGCTGTTCATGTCCGGCTCGATGCACGGCTCGGGCCTGCTCGGCGATCCGCGCCGCACGGACTACACGACGTACAACGACAGCCCCGAAGCGGTGCTGTGGATGCCGTATCATACCGCGATGGCGGTCGGCGGCATCATTCTGTTCATCAGCCTGCTCGTGCTGATCCGGGTCGTCGTCGGGTTGCTGCAATCCCCGAAAGGAGAAACGGAATATCCGGTCGGTGAGGTTTACGACGAGGCGGAGCGGACGCCCAGACTGTTCGAGCGGTGGGGGCTGTGGATCGCGGTTTCGGCCGTGCTCATTCTGATCGCTTACACCGTTCCGCTGATCGGCATGATGACGGGAGGAACGGGTTCGCCCGGTTACGTCATGTGGTAAAACGATACGAAACAAGGGGCTGTCCCAAAAGGCCGAAATCGGCCTGAGGGACAGCCCCTTCAGTCTTAAGACAGGAATTAGACGGCAAATGCTTTGGCTGCCCGGCCGTTCCGGCCTCGCGCGCACGACTTATTTATTGAACGCGTCGTCGTATGCGTTCATCAATTTGCGGTAAATATCCACCATCTGATGAAGCTCCGATTCGTCGAGGGGGGCGAACATTTTCTCCATTAAGGACAGCCGCTTCTCCTGCAGTTCCTTGTGCGCGGCTTTCCCGGCATCGGTAATTTCCAGCATGACCACCCGGCGATCCTTCTCGTCGTTCAGGCGCCTGACCAGCCCCATCTTGACGAGCTTGTCGGAGATGACCGTCATGCCGCCGGAAGTGACGCCCAGGGATAGGGACAAATAGGTGCTGGGCTTAGGTCCCTCCGTAACGAGAATGTCCAAAGTTTGCGCATGGCTTAAAGATAGATCCTGCGGATTGTCTTTAGACCATTCCTGTCTCCACATCCGGGAGTGCCGCCGTACCATGGAAAACAGTTCGACCACTTCTTCATGCCTCGTCACGTTTCAGCCCCCAAAAAACAATATACGCTTATTCTCTCATACTTTGTCGATATTCGCCAGTAAGGGCGGAAAGAATAGACGTCAGCGGGGGCCGTCCGCCGCCCCGATTGCCGGGGCGCGCCCGTTTTCGGCGGTCAGGGCGAGCTCGACGGGCGAGTGGTTGATATGCGTTCCGTACAGGATGCACATGCCGACGGCGGCGCCGGCTACGGTCAGGACGCCCAGCGCGCGTCTCAGCAGGGGCGGGAGCACGGAATGGCGAACTTCGGGATGCCGGTGCCGGTTGCACTTTTTTAGTTGGAGCAAATAAAGCGCGGCGACGAGAAAAACCGCTCCGGCGACGGGCGCGAGCGCTAGCAGCGGCCCGGGCGTCAGCGGCGCGAGCACCGAATGGCACAACGCCGCCAACGCTCCGAGAGCGGTCGCCTGGTAAGGGACGACCACGAGCGGATGGGCGAGATGAACGGCCCGCCATTCGGCGCCGCCCGTCTCGCGCTTGGCTGCGGCGGCCGAGGGCCATCGGGTGCGGGCGATGCGCGGAAACGAAACGGATGCGGCCAGCAGGGCGGGGAGCAGCACGAGCGGCAGCCGCAGCGTGAGGGCATCCTGCGCCGCCGGCCAGCCGGCGGCCTTCCAGTTGAGCAGCGCCGCACTGACGGCTCCGGCGATAGAGAACAGCAGCCAGGCGCTTCGGACGAGCGGCTTGCGGGCTTTTCGCCGCACGCGCTCGGCGCTTCCGCCATGACGAAGTCCTGCGGCGCCCGCGGCCGCAAGCCATCCGAACAACGCCGTCAACGCAAGCCAGCCATTTTCCGCTAAAGTCCAAACCGTACTCATACTCGATCCCTCCGGAACAAATTCAATCGTATCCGGCCCGTCGTGCCCGGAACTTATTTTTCGTCGACGCGAATGCTTCCGCTATCCGTCCTTACCTTTATATAGCCGTTCGTCTCCCGTTTCGACTCCGGAGCCCGAATCGATCCGGAATCGCTTTGCAGGTCGTAAAAGCCGGCGAACGACGCGGGGAGGTCGATTTTGACGCTTCCGGATTCCGTCTTGATATCGGCGTCGGAGTCGTCGAGCTTATCCAGGCGGACGCTCCCCGAATCGGACGAGATGGCGCTTTTGCCCGTCAGCCCCTGAATTTGAATGCTGCCGGAGTCGGAGGAAACCTCGAGCTCGGCCTCGATCCGCTCCGCCTGAATGCTTCCGGAGTCCGATTTGGCCGTCAGGCGTTCTCCTTTGACGTCCTGCAGTTTGACGCTCCCGGATTGGGCGGCCACCGCGAGGTCGGCTTCGATCCGTTCCCCCCGAATGCTGCCGGAGTCCGCTTCGACCTCCAGCCGTTCGCCTTTGAAATCGTACATCCGGATGCTTCCGGACTCCGTCGAAACGCTTGCCGAAGATGCGGACAGTCCTTCGATTTGCACGCCTCCCGAATCGCTCTCCACCTCAAGCTTCTCCAAGGCGTCCGGATCGGCCAGCTTGACCGTGATTGTGAAGCGGTCGTTTATGCTATTCCAATCGCCCCAGTCGAAGATCCCGATCCGGAAAGATTCCGGATCCGTGTCGATGGCGAGCCGGCCGTCCCGCAGCTTCGCTTGCTTGATTCGATCGACGACATCCCCGTCGGCCCTGCCCTCGATGCTTACCGATTCCGTTCCGTCCCCGCTTGCCTCGTATTTGACGTTGAGCCCGCGGGAATCGCCCTCGATGGCCAAATCGCGAAGCTCGCCAGCCTCGAAACGCCACTCATGGCGAAAATCCTCTTCGGGTTTTTCATTCAACATGTTATAAAGCGCCACGCAGCCGATCGCTATCAACACGAGACCGATTGCGGTGTACAACCCTCTCTTCATCATACGCCGGTTCCTCCTGATCCATGTACTTGCTTTGTTCATTTTACACAATCCGCCAATCGGTTCGAACCATCGGAGGGAGGAACCGGCTCCCCGACTTAAGTAGGGGAAACGGGGAAGGGGATAACCGATAAAAATGGGCGCAGTCCGTTCAAAAAATATTCACAAATCCAAGACTTCGTCACATTTTTGTGATACAATGTTCACAGATAGCGTTTGCAAAAAGGAGGTCTGCGGCATGCAAAACCGGGATATGTCCAAAATGCTCAAATGGATCGCGCTGGTGATCATCGCGTTCGGCGTCGTTTTTTCGGCGATTCACATTGCGGAGTTCAACGATAAAAATCTGGGCTTGATGATCGGAATCGGATTTCTGGTCGGCGGGCTGCAAATTTGGATTTTCGGCGTTGCGGCGCCGTTGATGCAGAAGATGCAAGACGAGAGGAAGAAAGTCGGCCCGGACCGGAACCGGGAGCCGGTTTAAACGAAAGATCGGAAATGCCTGCGCGGGATGGCTGCGCAGGCTTTTTTCATGTCCGTTCGGGTCCGGTTTTCAACATGGGGCAAAACGGTGAACAAAATATTGCGAAATTAAGACGGTTCGATGACGCATTTGTTAACTGTGCGCTATTTCACAAGACTTTCTGGTATAACAGAGATGTTCAAATTACGTACCAACACGGCCAACTTTGCCGTCAACGGTTCAAAGTGGCAGCGAGGGAAGGAGAGTTTGCAAAATGAAGAGAGGGTATCGACGCCTCGCCGCTACGATATCGTTGGCTGCAATGGCCGTTATGTTAGCGGGCTGCGGCGACAAAATGGGTGTGCTCAACCCGAAAGGAACCGTCGGCAAGGAGCAGCTCGATCTGATCATGATTTCGACGGTACTTTGTCTGATCATCGTCGTGCCGACCATCGTCATGGCGTTCTGGATCGCCTGGAAGTACCGGATCAAGCGCAAGCAAAAAGCCGACTACGATCCCGAGTGGTCCCACAGCACGAAAATCGAAGCCTTCATGTGGGGCATCCCGGTTTTGATCATCATCGTGCTTGCCGGCGTAACGATACATTATACTTACAAGCTCGAGCCGTCCAAGCCGCTCGAATCCGAGCACGAGCCGATCACGATCCAGGTGGCTTCGCTCGACTGGAAATGGCTTTTCCTGTATCCCGAGCAGGGGATCGCGACGGTCAATTACCTTCAATTCCCGGAAGACGTGCCGGTTCGCTTCGAGCTGACGTCCGACGCGCCGATGAACTCCTTCTGGATTCCGCAGCTTGGCGGACAAATCTATACGATGTCGGGCATGGCGATGAAGCTGCACCTGATCGCCGACGAGCCCGGCGAATATTACGGGTCGGGCGCGAACTTCAGCGGCGAGCACTTCGGCGAGATGAATTTCATCGCGAAGGCGACCTCGCAGGAAGAATTCGATCAATGGGTGCAGGAAGTGAAGGACGGCTCCGAGGCGCTGACGCAGGAGGGCTACAATGAACTGGCCCTGCCGGGCGTAACCGAAGAACTGTCGTTCTCCTCGTTCCCTGAAGGCCTCTTCGACTGGATCGTGGTGAAATACGGATCGGGCGGCCATGGCGGCCATGGCGGCCATAGCGGGCACTCCGCAACGGAGGCCGAATCCGATTCCGCCGAATCCGGGGAGGGGAGCGACGAGCATGCGGGGCATGCCGCCGCTTTGCCTGCCGGCCGATCGGGAACGGAAACGGGTTCCGAACAACATGCGCATCATTAAAGCTTAAGAAAAGGAGGGTGTCCCATGTGGCAAAACATTAAGGACTTCGCCGCGGACTTTTTCGTGACGGGGGACCCGCTCATTTACGGCGCCGACGTGGCGATCGTCCTGACGATGTCCGCCATCGTCTTCGTGCTGACGTATTTCAAAAAATGGAAGTGGCTTTGGACCGAATGGCTGACCACGGTCGACCATAAGCGAATCGGCATCATGTACGTCATCGCGTCGCTGCTCATGCTGTTCCGCGGCGGCATGGACGCGCTGCTGATGCGGACGCAATTGGTCATGCCGGAAATGGAATTTCTGTCTCCGGAACACTACAATGAAATTTTTACGACGCACGGCGTCATCATGATTCTGTTCATGGCGATGCCGCTCATGTTCGGCTTGTTCAACCTGGTCGTGCCGCTGCAAATCGGGGCGAGGGACGTCGCGTTCCCGTTCCTGAACTCGCTCAGCTTCTGGCTGTTCTTCGCCGGCGCGATGCTGTTCAACATTTCGTTTGTCATCGGCGGTTCGCCGAACGCCGGCTGGCTTGCCTATCCGCCGTTGTCGGGCACGATGTTCAACCCGGGCGTCGGGCAGGATTTCTATATTTGGGGCATCCAAATATCGGGGATCGGCAGCTTGGCGACGGGGATCAACTTTATCGTGACGATTCTCAAAATGCGCGCCCCCGGCATGAAGCTGATGAAGATGCCGATGTTTTCCTGGTCGGTTCTCGGCAGCTGTCTCGCCATCATTCTGGCGTTTCCGATTTTGACGGTAACGCTCGCGCTTTCGTTTATCGACCGCTACTTCGGGGCGCACTTCTTCACCCTGGACGGCGGCGGCAACCCGATGATGTACATCAACCTGATCTGGATGTGGGGACACCCGGAAGTGTATATCGTCGTTCTTCCCGCTTTCGGCATTTTTTCGGAAATCGTCGCGACATTCGCAAGGAAAAAGCTGTTCGGCTATAAATCGATGGTGTTTGCGATCATGGCGATCAGCGTCGTTTCCTTTATTACATGGGCGCACCACTTCTTCACGATGGGGTCGGGCGCCGACGTCAACGCCTTCTTCGCGGTGTCGACGATGATTATCGCCATCCCGACAGGCGTTAAAGTATTCAACTGGATATTTACGATGTTCAAGGGGAAAGTATCGTTCGAAACCCCGATGCTGTGGACGGTGCTCGGCTTCATTCCGTGCTTCGTCGTCGGCGGGATGACCGGCGTCATGCTGTCCGTCGCGCCGGCCGACTTCCAGTTCCACAACAGCTACTTCCTGATCGCGCACTTCCACCAAACGCTGATCGGCGGCGTCGTTTTCGGTTACATTGCCGGCCTCGTGTACTGGTGGCCGAAGGTGTTCGGCTTCAAGCTGAACGAAAAGCTCGGCAAATGGTCGTTCTGGTTTTGGAACATCGGCTTTTACGTCTGTTTCATGCCGCAATACGTCGTCGGCTTGATGGGCATGACGCGTCGCGTCAGCACCTACAGCTGGGACAGCGGCTGGTGGGGGCTGAACCTCGTCTCCACGATCGGCGGCTTCTTGATGGGAGCGGGCTTCCTGATCATGGTGTGGCAAATTTTGCACAGCATCAAGTTCATGGAGCGCGACACGACGGGCGATCCGTGGAACGGGCGCACGCTCGAATGGTCGATTCCGTCGCCGGCTCCGATGTACAACTTCGCCCGCACGCCGGTCGTCGAGCATTTGGACGATTGGTGGGAGAAAAAACAGCGCAAGGCAAAAGGAGAACCGGAGAAGCCGCTTGCGCCGCTCGAACCGATTCACATGCCGAAAAATTCGGGCATCCCGATCATCATGTCGGGCTTCTGGTTCCTGGCCGGCTTCGGTCTCGTGTTCGACTGGCTGTGGATGGCGATACCGGGCTTCCTCGGCGTCTTCGCCTGCATGTTCGCCCACTCCTTTAATTACGATACCGACTACTACATTCCGGTCGACGAAATCGAACGAACGGAAGCCGCGGCGAGGGGGACTGTCTGATGGCCAGCAACAAAAATCACGCGGCGCAAGCCCACGCCGGAAATCACGGGCACGACGGTCATCACGATCTCGAATCCCTTCGCCTGATGGGCTTCTGGATCTTCCTGATCACCGACTGTATTTTGTTCGGAACGCTGTTCGCCACCTACGCCGTGCTGAGCAACAGCACGGCCGGCGGGCCGACCGGCGCCGAAATGTTCGAGATGCCCGGCATTATCGCCGAAACGTTCATCCTGCTGACGAGCAGCTTCACGAGCGGCCTGGCCTTGCTGTGCATGAACCGCGGCGACCGCAAAGGGCTGATCGGCTGGCTCGCCGTCACGGCCGCTCTCGGCGCCTGCTTTATCGGCCTTGAGCTGAACGAGTTCGTCCACCTCGTGCACGAGGGCGTCACGATCGGCACGAGCGCTTACTGGTCCGCCTTCTATACGCTGGTCAGCACGCACGGAATTCACGTCACGATCGGCCTTTTCTGGATGATCGCGATCATGATCCAGCTCGGCAAACACGGCATTACGCCCGTTACCCGCCGGAAGGTGAACGTCATCGGCCTGTACTGGCACTTCCTCGACGTCGTCTGGATTTTCGTCTTTACCGTCGTATACATGATGGAGGTGATGTAAGATGGCGCAACATCCGCATTCCGCGCAATCGAACGGTTCCCATGGCGGACACGGCTCGCACGGCGAATCGCACGAAGCGCACGGGTCGCTCAAGTCTTATGTCATCGGCTTCGTCCTGTCGATCATTCTGACGATCATTCCGATCGTTCTCGTTCTCAACGACATCGTTGAAGGCACTGCCGCTTACGTGGTGCTGTTCGCGACCGCGATTTTGCAATTCGTCGTCCAGCTCTTTTTCTTCATGCACTTGAAGGAAGAAGCGAGTCCGCGCTGGAACCTGATGACGCTTCTGCTCGGCCTGATGATCGTCCTGATCATCATCGTCGGGTCCATCTGGATCATGCTGAACAACCAGGTGACGTACTGATACGTTATGACGCCACAAGCGCCGCCCCTTGCTTCCGCCCGCGGAAGGAAGGAGGCGGCGCTTTTACATTCGCTTAATCAAAAAAGGGTGCTCCGCGTACATTCGCCCAGGATCCGGCGAGGCAGGAGGCGGCATGGGACTTCATCAAATTCCTGGTCGATCCGAAGCGTTCGGTTCAAATCTCCAAGTCCACCGGCTACATGGTATCGCGGCAGACGGCGCTGGACGATCCGGACATGGAGAAGTTTTTGGAGGAAAACCCGGTTTACAAAGCGACTTACGACCAGATCGACGAGATGGTGCCCTGGTTCAACTTCCCGGGCGAGGGGGGCACCCGCGTGCAGAAGATGTGCAGAAGATCATTACGGACCAGATTCAGGCCGCGCTGCAGGGCCAGAAGGACGCCCGAGGACGCGATGAAGGAAGCGGCCAAGCAAGCGAATGCGTTAATCCAATAATACGGGCAACGGGAAGAATGCGAACATGACAACGATTCGCCAACTATTCATCGATGAGGCCAAATTCGGCAAGGGAACGGCAAAAGGTCCCTGGTTCGGGGAACTGCCGGTCCCGCGGGGCGGCGATTTCGATTTCGCCTTCATCAGCGACCGGACCGGCGGCGCCGTGCACAAGATGTTCGAAAAAGGGCTGGAGGCCGCGAAAAAGCTGAATCCCGACTTCGTCGTCTCGATCGGCGACCTGGTGGAGGGATACTGGACGGACGAGGCGGAAGCTCGCGAGGAGTGGGACCGCATCGATCCGATGCTGGCGGGACTGGGCGTTCCGGTGTTCCAGACGGTCGGGAACCACGACTACAAAACGGAAGCGATGATCCGGGTGTGGCGCGAGCGCAAAGGGGTCGATTACTACGCGTTCCGCTACGGCCGTACGCTCTTCCTCGTCGCGAACACGGAGACGGCGCCGCTGTCGCTGCCCGAAACGATGCTGGAGCTGATGCAGCAGGCGAATCGGGCGCTGATCCGCAATCCGGAGGCGCTGTTCGTCGATCTGTTCCGGGATTTGGCGGGCGACGGTTTTTCGGCGGATGTATTGAAGATGACCGAGGATACGCTCATCGACCCGCACTTAAGCGGCGAGCAGATCGACTTTTTCGAGCGGGTGCTGGCGGACAACGCGGACGTCGACTGGACGTTCGTCTGCCTGCACCAGCCGGCCTTGAAAAAGCCGGACCCGATCTTCGAGCGGCTGGAAAGCCTGCTGGCGGACCGTCCGTACACCGTCGTATCCGGCCATGTGCACTATTTGGAAGTCACCGAGAAGCGCGGGCGTCAATATATTCAGATCGGCAAAACGGGCGGGCTGCACTGCTTCGAAGGCAAGGGCGACATTCACCATATCCTGTCGGTCAAAATGCGCGGCGGCGTTCCTCGCTTCGAAGTCATCCTGCTGGAGGGCGAGGGCGGCACGGACACGCTGGACGCATACGTGAAAAAGGCGGCCGAGTCGCGGTAGGAGCTTCGGGATGAATCGATGGATGGACGGAACCCGCGCCTTGTTTTTTGATCTCGACGGCTGCATCTACTTCGGCCGGAAGCTCGCCGAACGGGCCAACGACTTGCTGGAGCTGCTTCGGGACCAGGGCTATCGGATCGGCTTCATTACGAACAACTCGCGGGAGAATGCAACGGAAATACGCGACAGGCTGGCGGAGATGGGGCACCGTCTCGAGGGCGAGCTGATCGTCAGCGCCACGGAGGCGGTCGCGGAATATTTGAGGGACGTCTACGGGCGGGTGGCGGTGAAGGCGGCGGGCAGCGCGAGCCTGAGCGGCGCGCTGGCCGCCGCCGGCCATCGTGTGCTGGACTGGGCGCGTCCCGATTCCGCCGACGTTATCGTTATCGGCCGGGACACCGAGTTCGACTACCGCCGGCTGGAGCAAATCGTCAACGAAATCGCCCGGGGTGCGCGCGTCATCGGCACGAATCCGGATTACTCGCATCCGGGCGAAGGCAGGCGGCTCGTGCCCGAGACCGGTTCCCTGCTCGCCGCCGTCGAGTCGATCGCGGGCGGTCCGATCGCGAGCGTCGGCAAGCCGCATGCCTGGCTGTACGAACTGGCGATGCGCAAATACGGCGTCGTTCCGTCCGAATGCGTGATGGTCGGCGACAATCTGGCGACCGACATCGCCGGGGCGGAGCGAAGCGGGATGAAGACGGTATGGGTGCGCCATTCGTTCCTGCCTGCGCCGGACGGGGAAGCGCGCGCCGTCGTCCCGACGGTGACGGTGGGCGCGCTGTCCGAGCTGTACGAGCTGCTGCTGCGCGGGAGCTATATGGCTTGAGCGGACTTGCGAGAGCATTTGAACGAGGCTGGCGGGAGAACCGCCGGTCTTTTTTTGGCCTGTCGGAAGGGTTTAACTTCTTCGCCCTGCGAAAGAGCTTCTGGACATTAAGGGGCGGAAGGGGGGCGTCCAAGCGGATGGGGTCTAGGATGGATTTTGTCCAATCAAGGGAGCGGAAAACGGGGAAACCGTTGGCTAGAGTGGATTTTATCCAATGAGGAACATGGAATTTGGGTGAAAACGCGGAAAAGGCCCCGCCTGATTGGACAAAATCCAACGAAGATGACGTATTTCGTAAAAAGACTGATTTTAATTGGACAAAATCCAACCAAGCATCGCCGAACCCTGTTTGATCACGCACAACCACGCGCAGCTTCCGGCGCCCGCGCTATCCCGACCGACCCGCTCGATCCTGCATTTCCCGCGAAGCGGTGCGTCGGGTCGCCTCCATGTCCTCCTATGCCGACGCGGACCCGCGGTGCAGGCGGGCGGAAGAATCTGATTTGCTCCGGGCGGACAGGCGGCTTACAATAGAAGGAACGGAACGGCCGAATGGACGAAAGGGGCGCGGAGCATGGACGATTCCCGGCTGCAAGGGCTGTTCTTGCTGGCTTCCCTGCTCGGCGGGGCGGCGGTCATCGCGATACGGCTGAGAGCGGGCCGCAAGCCGGCCACGCTTCGCAAAATTATCGCTCCCCCGCTCGGGATGGCGACGGGTTTTTTGATGTTCCTTTTTCCGATAACACGGATTCCCTGGAGCTGGGGGCTTGCCGCTTTCGGAGCGGGAGCGCTGCTGTTCGCTTACCCGCTGATCGCCACGTCAAGCTTCGAAGTGTCGAACGGGTCCGTTTACCTGAAGCGGTCGAAGCTGTTCGTCGCGCTTATTGTCGGCCTGCTTGCGGTGCGGATTTTGCTGCACGACGCGGTGGAGCGGTACGTGACCGTCCCCCAGACCGGGGCGTTGTTTTTTCTGCTGGCGTTCGGCATGCTGCTGCCTTGGCGGCTTGCAATGGCGAAAAAATTCAGGGCAGCCGCCAAAGAGATCGGCAAGCCGGCATAAAGCGTCTTCCGTCTGCGGACGTCGAAGACGCTTTTGCTTTTTTAGCGAAGATAGCGGCGAGCCCAAGGCGGGCAAGCATGGGACGCGACAAGCGAGAAAGAAGAACATTTTTTGTTAAAACCTAACCTAAATATAACTGAAAAAGTTACATATAAGTCATGTCTTCTGATTTTTTATTGTAATTATGTAATAAATATTGACATTGTGGTTCGTTCGGACTATGATAACAATCAATAACAATCCTCAGCGTGCGCACGGCTCGGATTGCTGAATCCGTCTGAAAGGAGGAAAGGCTTCTCTCCTCCACGTTCTGCTTGAGGAGGAGCCGCTCCGAATGGAACTATGGAATGCCGTATCTTCAAGAGTGCCAACCTCCTCCCGGTTTTATGACGAAATGTTCGAAGGGGCCAACGTACGCCCTCATTATGAGAAGGTTCGGACGGTCATTTCCCGTCTCAGCTTTGACGAGCGCGCCGCGCGGCAATCCGCGATGAACCGCCGGCTGATGGAGGAAGGCATTACGTTTACCCTCATGCAGCCCGAACAGCCGGATGCCCTGGAAAGGACGATCCCGTTCGATTTCATTCCGCGCATTATTCCGAGCGAGGAATGGGAGACGATCGAACGGGGCGTCAGCCAAAGAGTGCGGGCGCTGAACGCCTTTTTGAATGACGTTTACCACGATCAGAACATTTTCAAGGACGGCCTCGTTCCGCGGCGGATGGTGATCGGCAACCGCTACTTCCGGCCCGAGATGATGCGGATGTCGGTGCCCGGAGGAACGTATATTACCGCTTCCGGAATCGATCTCATTCGGGACGACCAGGGGCGCTATTTCGTTCTAGAGGACAATTTGCGCTCGCCGTCCGGTTTTTCCTATATATTCAAGAGCCGTTCCATTATGACGCACGATTTCCCCGAATTGTATTTTTCCTACTCCGTACGCGGCATCGACCATTCGCTGCATGCGTTTCGCGCCGCGCTGCGCAATCTGGCTCCCGACAAGAGCGATCCGCTTATCGCGCTGCTCACGCCCGGAAGCTTTAACTCGGCTTATTTCGAACATGCTTTTCTCGCCCAGCAAATGGGGATCGAACTGGTCGAAGGCCGGGATCTCGTCTGCCGGGACCACAAAATTTACATCCGCGGCCTGAACGGCCTGCGCAAGGTGGATGTGCTGTACCGCCGAATCGACGACGATTTCCTCGATCCGCTCGCTTTCCGTCCGGATTCTTTGCTGGGCGTCCCCGGATTGATGAACGCCTACCGCTTCGGCAACATCGCGATCGCCAATGCGCCGGGTACCGGCGTATCCGACGACAAAGCCATTTACTCTTACGTTCCGGAGATGATTCGCTACTACCTGAACGAAACGCCCATTCTTTCGAACGTCCCCACCTACCTGATGAGCAAACCCGAGGAAAGAGAATACGTGCTGGACCGGCTGGATCAGATGGTCGTCAAGGAAACGTCCCTGTCCGGCGGATACGGCATGCTGATCGGACCTTCGTCGACGGAATGGGAGCGGGAACGCTTCGCCGAGAAAATCCGCGAGAACCCGGATAATTACATCGCGCAGCCGACGATCAAGCTGTCGACGGCGCCGGTGTGCCTGGACGGTCAGTTCGTGTCCCGCCATATCGACCTGCGGGTGTTCGCGCTCATGAACGGGCGCAACGTCCATGTGCTTCCGGGAGGGCTTACGCGCGTCGCCATGAAGGAAGGGTCGCTCGTCGTCAACTCTTCGCAAGGCGGCGGCTGCAAGGATACTTGGGTATTGACGAGATAAAAGGAGGGTGACGCCATGCTGGATCGGATTGCCGAATCGCTGTTTTGGATCGGACGCTACACGGAAAGGGCGGAGAACCATGCGCGGCTGATCGACGTTTATTATCATCTGCGCGAGGAATCGAACGGTACGGGAGAAATCGTATGGCGGCGCATCGTCGGCGCGATCGGGGACCCCCGGAGCTACGAAGAGATGTACGGCGAGTACCGCGAGCGCGACGTGCTCCAGTTTTTGACGCTCGATGCGTCCCAGCCCAACTCGCTCATCACGTGCATCGCCCAGGCGAGGGACAACTTGCGAAAAGTCCGCGAACGGCTGCCTTCGGAGCTGTGGAACATGCTGAACAGCTTCTATCTTTGGCTTCGGCAGATCAGCGTCGAGGAGATCGGGGCCGAGCCGCACCGCTTTTTCGAGCGGATCAAGGAGGGGCTTGCGTCGTATCAGGGCACGGCGGTGTCGATCGTCCTGAGGGACGAATGCTGGAGCATGATGGAGAGCGGAAGAAGTCTCGAACGCTCGGAAAATATCGTCCGGCTGCTGCAATCCGTCTATCAATCGGCGGCCGATTCGGGCGCTTCCTCGTACGCGTACCTGCTCGCGGTGCTGAAGTCGGTCGGCGGCTACGAAGCGTACCGGAGACTGGCGATCGAGGGCGTGACGCTGGAAGAAGTGTCGTCGTTCCTGCTGCTGGAGGAGAGTTTTCCGCGATCCGTTTATTTTTCGCTGAGTTCGTTGGAAAGCCATTTAAAGGAATTCCGCCGCAAATCGGAAGGCGGCGTCGCCGCGCTCGAACGGACGATCCGGATGGCGGGCAAGGCGCGTTCGGAGCTCAGCTGGCTCGAACCGAAAGAGATTTCGCTTCAATCGCTCAGCGACGTGCTGCTTCGATTGCAGGACGGCAATCGGCTGCTGGGGGAGTCGATGGCGAAGACGTTTTTTTCCCCGGGACGGGAGGTTATCGTTTGAGGCTGGAAATTTGTCATACGACCAGGTATGCTTACGCCGACCCGGTGGCGGACAGTGTCAATGAGCTTCGGCTCGCCCCGCGGACGGACGAACGGCAGGCGTGCTACCAGCACCGGCTGATCGTGGAGCCCAACGTCTCGATGATGTCTTACGAGGATTATTTCGGCAATCGGGTATACTCCTTTACGGCCAGCGATGCCCATAAGGAGCTTGCGATCACGTCGCAGTCGACGGTCGTCACCCGGGATTCGCCGATCAAGCGGGAATCGGAGCTGCCGCCGGAGCTGGCCTGGGCCAAAATCCGCAGCGAAGCGTTCGCGAACGACAATGCGGAGTATTTGCTTCCGTCCGTGTTCGCCAGCTTTCATCCGACGGTGGCGGCGTACGCCGGCAGCATCGGCGTGGAGGGGGAAGGCGTTTTCGACTACGTGCAGAAGGCATCGGAGCGCATTTATGCTGATTTTGAGTACAAGCCCCTGTCCACCGGGGTTCATACGACCGCCGACGAGATGATCGGGATCGGCTCCGGGGTATGCCAGGATTTTGCGCATTTGCTGCTTTCGGTTTGCCGCCTCAAAGGGATCCCCGCTCGGTACGTAAGCGGGTACCATTTTGTCGGCGATTTGCAGGGAAGGGACGCGGACTTCGAGCAGGCCTCGCATGCGTGGATCGAAGCCTACGTGCCCGGCGTCGGCTGGCAGGGCTTCGATCCGACCAACCGGAACCTGATCGATTGGCGGTACGTCAAGCTGGCGCACGGGCGGGATTATCTCGACATCGTCCCGGTCAAAGGCGTGTACCGCGGAACGTCGGACCAGACGCTGACGGTCCAGGTAGACGTCCGGCTGGCGACGGGCTGAGCCTGCGAGGCGGCATCGGCCGGGCAGTCTGGACTGGAGCCTGGCCGGGCTTTAAAACGCGAGCGTGACGTAGACGCCGGCCGAGACGAGGAGCGAGACGGCGAGCAGCGCGAGCAGCGGGCGCCAGGCGAGCCGGAAGTCGCGCAGGTTGACGCCTAGCCCGAGGCCGGCCATGGCGGCGGCGAACAGCGCGGCCGTCAGCTGCGAGACGCCGTCGCGCCAGCCGGCCGGCAGCGGCAGCCACGCTTCCGGCGATGCGGAGCCGAGCAGGCTCATCGCCAAAAAGCCGAGCAAAAACCACGGCAGGGCCGGTTTGGCGCGGCTTGCGCTTTGCGCCCGGCCGCTGCCCGGCGCGTCGCCCGTGTCCGGCGCATCGTCCGTGCTAGGCGCGTTGTCCGTGCCCTGCGTCTCATTCGGGCGGAAAGGGAAACCCGTCGATTTCCGGGCTTCCCGGGCTTCCCCGGCTTCCCGGCGGCGGAGGAAACTCGAGCGGGCGGACAGCGCCAGGCAGAGCGGGACGAGCAGCACGACGCGGCATAGCTTTGCCAGCATGCCGTCGTTCATCGCTTCGGGGCCGGCGGTGCCGGCCGTCATCGCGACATGCGCGAGCTCGTGCAGCGTCAGGCCGGCCCACGCGCCGAACGCCGCATCGCCGATCGGCAGCACGGGCAGAAGAAGCGTATACGCAACCGCGAACAAGGTGCCCACGGCTGCGATCAGGCCGGCGCCAAGCGCGGTTTTTTGCGCTTTGGCCCCAAGCAGCGGCGCTGATGCCGCAATGGCGGCGGCGCCGCAAATGCCGGTGCCGATCGCGAGCAGCAGCGTCAGCTCGCGATCGGCCTTGAGCAGCCGGCCGAGCGCGATGCCGGCGGCAAGCGAGACGGCGAGTACGGCCGCGCCGCGCGCCAGGAAGGGCAGGCCGCCGTGCAGAACGGCGCCGATCGGCAGCTTCAGGCCGTACAGGATGATGGCCAGCCGAAGCAGCTTGGTCGAAGCGAACGCGAGGCCCGGGCGCAGCGCCTCCGGATAGCCGAAAATCCGGCGGAAAACGATGGCGACGGCAAGCGTGCACGCCATCGGACCTGCGGCCGAAAGTCCGGGGAAATTCGCCAGCTGCCACCCGGCAAGGGTCAGAATCAAGGCGAGCAGCACTCCTCCGAACAAGCCGGAATATCGCTTGATTCCGTTGGAAGGAGGCAGCGCGGCGGTTCCTGCGTTATGCGAAGTAAACGAGCCGGTCATAGGGGAACACCTCGGTTGGGAAAGGTTCGGTTTGTCGGGATTGTTTCCAGCATAGCGCTCCGGATAAAATAAGAAAAATGAATTATTATTATCATAACCATAAGCAAATAATTATGATGGGAGCCGAACATGGACGCACACCTGCATGTGTTCGCCGTCGTGGCGGAGCTGAGGAATTTCACCCGCGCCGCGGAGAAGCTGCATATGACGCAGCCGGCCGTTAGCCAGCAAATCCGGGCGCTGGAGGAAACGTTCGCCGCCCGGCTGCTGACGAGAAGCAATAAATCCGTTTCCCTGACCCGGGCGGGGGAAATCGTCTTGCATCACGCGAAGGAAATCAATTTTTTGTACGGACGGATGAAGGAGATGGTGGACGAGCTGATGCGCCATACGGGAGGGCCGCTGCCGATCGGGGCCAGCTACACGTTCGGCGAATACGTGCTTCCGTTGACGCTGGCGCGCCTGAACCGGGACTATCCCGGCATCCGGCCTTCGATCGCGATCGGCAATACGGCGGATATCGCCGAACGGGTCCGCAGCCGCGACCTGGAGGTGGGCATCGTGGAAGGGGAGGACATCGGCAGCGGGCTGATGGCGGAAAAGCTGGCCGAGGATGAAATGTACGTCGCGGCCGGGATCGGCCATCCGCTGGCCGCCAGCGAACGGATCGAACCGGCGGAACTGGAAAAGGAAACGTGGCTCGTCCGCGAACCCGGTTCGGGGACGAGGGCGGCGACGGATCGGATGTTCGCGGAGTTCGGCCTGCGGCCGCGGCGGCTGATGGAGCTCGGCAGCACGCAACTGATCAAGGAAGCGGTGGAAGCCGGGCTCGGCATCACGCTTCAGTCCGGGTGGGCGCTGCGGAAGGAACTCCGGATCGGCTCGCTGCGGCTGCTCCCCGTGTCCGGCATGCCCGTGCGAAGGAGCTTTCATGTGCTGTTTCGAAGCGGAGATTTGCGGACGCGGACGCTGGAGGTTTTTCTGGAGACGCTTAGAGACGTGACGGGCAAGGCCCCGCCGGGCTCGTCGGAAGAAGGCTCGGCCGGCGATTGAGTCCGGGAACGGCGGCAAAATCGGCAAGGCAAGATGCATAAGCGGGCAAAGGGAGGCTCATCATGAAATTAGCCGTCGGTTTCGTCAGCCGGAAATCCGATCGATTTTACGCTTGACAACCTCAACTGTAATTGATATTATTACAGTAATCACCGGGGGGGCTGCTTGGAATGAACAGCGAATTTATTATAGCGGTTCATAGTCTCGTTCTGCTGGCTCACCGGCCCGACGGCATGGCTTCCAGCGAGGAAATCGCCGCCAACGTATGCACGCATCCGGCCCGTATCCGGAAAGTGCTCGGCTGCCTTCGCAAAGCGGGCTTCGTCGCGACAAGGGAAGGATCCGGCGGCGGCTATCGCCTGTGCAAAGAGCCCGACGACCTGACGCTGGCCGACATTTACCGTTCAATGGCGGGAGGCTCCTTGACGCCCAATTGGTGCAGCGGCGATCCGGAAATGGATTGCATGGTTTCGGCGAATATGCAGGAAGTCATGAATTCGGTGTTCAGCGGCGCGGAACGGCAGCTTGAAGCCTACTTCGCCGGGATTACGATCGGGCAGATGCTGTCCCGAATCAAGGAGCGCCAGATGGCGTGAAAACTTGGAACGCGAGGTGAAACGGAAACCCAGGTTTCCGGTTTATCTATAATTGGCTTACCTTTACCTATTATTCCCAAGAGGAGTGGAGACAAATGGCAGTCGCCGTAACGAAAGACAATTTCGAGACGACCGTTTCCGAAGGCGTATCTCTGTTGGACTTCTGGGCGCCCTGGTGCGGCCCTTGCAAAATGCAGCTCCCGATCGTCGAGGAACTGTCCGAAGAATTGAAAGGCCAAGCTACGATCGCGAAAGTGAACGTGGACGAAGAGCCGGAACTGGCTTCGAAGTTCGGCGTCATGAGCATCCCGACGCTGATCCTGTTCAAGGACGGCCAACCGGTCGACAAGCTGGTCGGACTGCAAAGCAAAGACGCGCTCAAAGCGAAAATCCAAGGCCAACTGTAATCCAGAAGGCAAACAAGCGGCCCGGCAGGGAATCTCTGCGCGGGCCGCTTGTTTTTTTGGAGTCGGCGTCCGTCAAATCGTCCATTGCGAATGAACGATCGCGCACAGGCGCCATCCGTCGCCATTTGGAACGAACATGACGATGAGGCTTTTCCAATCCATGCCGGAATTTTGCGCCTCCGCCGACGGGAAGTGATATTCGACGAAAGAGGCATCCGGATAAACCTCCAGGCCGTTAAACGGAGTATTTCCGGTTCCGGTCAGCTTCCCTTCGGAAACGTTCGGCGCTCCGGCGAAATCCTGGTCGTAAACGAACGTTTCGAAGTATTCCCGGAACGTCAGTTCAATCGGTTCGCCCGAACCGTCGTACGATCCCCAGACACGCTTGGACGCATCCCGGAAGGAGGGCAGCTCGTCAGGCATAAAAACGAGATCGCCGTTATTCAAATGGGCATAAGGCGAAAAACGCAAGCCGAGCTCGGGATCGATCCAATCGGCGAGCCGGGACAAGTCCCGGTCCCGCAGAGCTTCCACGACTTCCCCGGCAGCCTCCGTCACGGGAGGTCTTTGCTTTTCGAGGTTTTTGGCGGGGATCGCCGAAGGCGGCGACGATAGCTGCGATTGCGGCGCCGGGGAACCCGTCGAAGGCGCTTCCTTCACCGCCGGCCCGGAATCGTTATCGCTCGCTGCGCCGCAGCCGGCAAACGGAAGCGCAAGAAGAGCCGCAAGCAGCAGCGGGAGCATTCTGCGCATCATCATCATTCCTCCAGTTAAACGTGGTGTTGTACGTTTAGACGCAAAAGCCCGACGGATGTTCCGGTATGTAAGCGAACGAATTCATATTATTTTAAGGTCGCGGTGCTATAATTTGGCATCCTGAAATGGGGCGGGAGGAAAATGTCGTGAGCGGACGCAAACCCGGATTCGGAAAAAAGCTGGCAGACTTGCATCGCTGGAACGGATGGCTGGTGCTCGCGCTTGCCGCAAGCGGGCTTGTTCTTTCTTGGGGCGCCGCGCGCGGATGGCTTGGCGGCGGCAGAACGTGGGTGAAGCAGCTGCATATTTACCTCGGGCTCGTGTCGGGGATTTTGCTCGTCATGTACGCTCCGATGCTGAAGCGCCATTTGAAGCAGCTTAAGGAGAGGCCGAGACAAAAGGGCAATCTGGCGGTCGTCGCCGCGTTGCTCGTCGGCTGGCTGTTGTCCGGCATCGTGCTGTGGCAGCTGAGGCATTTTCCCCCGCAATGGGCGAACGCCGCTCTCGTCGCGCACAACTTGCTGACGTGGGTCGGAATTCCGTACATCCTTTATCATTCCGTCACGAGGCTCCGCTGGATGCGGAAGCCGGAACGCCGCGCGGTCCGGCCGGATGCCGCCGCCGATGGGGAGGGAAGCGAGCTTGGCGCCGGAAGCCGGTTTCCGGCTCCGGGGGCGCCCGCCCGGTGGATGAGCCGCAGGCAGTTTATCCGCTGGTCGGTCGGCATCGCGTTGACCGCGGCGGTCGCGCCGTCCTTTCTGGAATGGCTCGGGAGCGGGGCGGGACTTTCCTCCGCCGGCGGCATCGGGTCGGGGGAAACGGACCCGAACCGGATGCTGCCCGCGCCGCAGCCGCTTCCCGAGTCGCAGCAGGTGATCGGAGGCGGGGCGCAAGGACATTTTCGCGTGTACACCGTGACGCGTCTTCCGACATTCGATTCGGCGGATTGGAGCTTTGCGCTCGACGGTCTGGTGGATCGCCCGCTCTCCTGGAATTGGGAGCAGTTTTTGCAGTTGCAGCGCGAGGTGCGGGTAAGCGATTTTCATTGCGTGACGGGCTGGTCGGTTTATAAAAATACGTGGGAAGGCGTCCCGCTGTCCAAGCTGCTCGAAATGGCGGGCGTCCAGGCGGAAGCCCGTTACGTCAAGTTTTACTCGGGGGACGGGGTGTACACGGACGCGCTTTCCCTGGAGCAGGCGAGAATGGACGACGTTCTCGTCGCCGTGCTGCACGACGGCCAGCCGATTCACCGCGATTACGGGGGGCCGGTCCGGCTCGTCGTACCTCAAATGTATGCCTACAAGTCGGTCAAGTGGCTGAACAGGATCGAACTGATCCGGGAATCGCACATCGGCTACTGGGAGGAACGGGGCTACGACAACGACGCCTGGGTGAGGGCGTGACGGGGGGGCGCCGTACAATCGCCGGAGAACATTAGGCAGATCAACATTTAAGGCGATAAAAGATTGCGCTGCCGCCGGGTTCCCGTCATCCGCCCGTCCCGATTTCGGCCGGGTAACGCCGCTATTGGGGCGGGTTCCCATCCCGCGCCCGAATAGCGGTTGGTTTAGGCCGTTAATCGCCTGCGACGACCGACGGGGACGCGTTCGGAAGCCAGTAACGGTCGTGAAGGCCATTAGGGGTCGGGTTCATGTCATGTAGTGTACCGGGTGCGCTACACGGGCGCCGCAACCGGCGGATTTCCGCCATGTAGTGTACTGGGTGCGCTACATGGGCGCCGCACCCGGCGGATTCCCGCCATGTAGTGTACTGGGTGCGCTACACGGGCGCCGCAACCGGCGGATTCCCGCCATGTAGAGTACTGGGTACACTACATGGGTGCCGCAACCGGCGGATTCCCGTCATGTAGAGTACTGGGTGCGCTACATGGGCACCGCAACCGGCGGATTCCCGTCATGTAGAGTACTGGGTACACTACATGGGTGCCGCAACCAGCGGATTCCCGTCATGTAGAGTACTGGGTACACTACATGGTCGCCGCAACCGGCGGATTCCCGTCATGTAGAGTACTGGGTACACTACATGGTCGCCGCAACCGGCGGATTCCCGTCATGTAGAGTACTGGGTGCGCTACATGGGCGCCGCAACCGGCGGATTCCCGTCATGTAGAGTACTGGGTGCGCTACATGGGTGCCGCAACCGGCGGATCCCCGTCATGTAGTGCAGTGGATACACTACGTGCACAACACAGGGACCGCCGCCGCCGGACACCTTCGCCCTTCGTTGTCCCCGGCCGAATTTAAGCGTCCGGAGCGGCCTCTTCCTGCCGAAACTCCATTACCAGAGCTTCGCCTTCTTTCTGAATGGCCGCGAGCGCTTCCTCGACGGTCGCTTTGCCCGCAAGGACGCTCCCGATCCCGCGCTCGACGAGGAGGTCGAACGGCTCAGCGAATTCGGGCGAGACGACGGGCTCGAAGGTTTCGGGGAGCGCGTTGACGGGCAGCGTCCGGTAAAACACCTCATAATCCGCATCGCCCCGCCAGACCGGATCGTCCTTCAGCGACAGCAGCCCTTCGCCGAGGGCGACGGCCGCGCGGCCCATCCGCTCGGAATGGAAATAATCGATCGCCTCCCATGCCTCGTTCGGCTGCGAGGAGACAACCGGGATCGCGAAGACCGATCCCGTGTTGAACCAGCCCGCCCGCGAAGGATCGGAAACGCGAACCGGGGCCGTCACGGCCCCCCAGCGAAAGCCCGGAGCGGCCGACTTAAGCCGCTGCATCAAATCATCGCCATCCACGGTCATGGCGGCCGCCCCTTGCGAAAATAAATCCATTTCGGCCAACGCCTCCGGCCCGTAATACACGGTGCCGTCCGCTTCTTCGCCCTGTACGTTTTGCGTCCGGAACGTCCCGTCCAGGTACGCAGCGATCACGGCTTCGAAAACGTTCCGCCAGCTTTCCGTATCGATCGTTACCGCGCCGGTTTGAAGGTTGGCGTATTCCAGCCCCTCCGTATAGGAGATTTGCCGGATCAGGTCGAACGGCGAGCGAACCCATCTGACATGGAGCCCGAATTCGTCTTCTCCCAGGCGGTCGTCCCGCATGAATCGGTTCGCCAGACTCAACGTCTCCGGCCAGGTCATCCCGTCTTGCGGATAAGGGATGCCTAGGCGGTCGAACATATCCTTGTTGTAGTATAAGGCCGACGTGCTGAAAAAGGGGCTTAAGCCGAACAGCTTGCCGTCTCCGTTGGTCTTCAAGTAGTCGAGCACGGCGGGATTGAACCGTCCGAGGTCCATTTCGCCGCGAGAGGCGAATTCCTCCAGATCGCGAAGCTCGCCCGCATCGGACAGCTTGCGATAGTCGAAAACGTTAGCCAGCAGCAGATCGGGTTTTTCCGTTTCCAGCCACTCGCCCCAGCGCTCCGCCGTAAACGCGTCGGCGTCGTCCGGCCATTCGATCGCCGTCGTTTCCCAATCGGGAAACGCCGCATCGAAATAGTCCCGGTACTGCCGGTCGAACGCGTAGAGATCGGGAACGCCTATGCGAAGGTTGACGGGTTCGGCGTTCGGAGCCTCTTGCGAACAGCCGGCCAGCAAGGCCAAAGCGACCAACAGGGAAGCGAAACGTTTTTTCACGGAAGCTCCTCCTCCTGCGCGGCAAGCTCCCGCAGCGCTTGTTCGGCTTGCCGATCCAGCTCCTCAAGGAAACGCTCCACAGTCAGCGCGCCCGAGAGCAGCTCGTCCGTCCGGGCTCGTCCCTCCTCGGCGGCAAGCGCATAAAGCGCCTGATAGGCCGGGGAAGTCTGCTGTTCGTGCAGGACGAGCGACAGCGACGGATCGATGGCGGCTTCGTAGAAAAAGGTTTCCCGCGCGCCCGCATCCGTCGATTGCTGCCCGACCGTATACAGGGCGTGCCCCGCCGTTCGGGAGCGCCGCTCGGCCTGCTCCGGGCTCATGATGTACTTGAGCAGCTCCCACGCGGCGTCCGTTTGGGAGGAGCCGGCCGAAATGGCGAGTACATACGGAATTTCCATTGCCTGCCCCTGCGCCCGAGCCGCCTCGTCGAGAGCCGGGGCGGGAAGGATGCCCCAATCCGCGTCGAAGCCGATCGCCTCGCGGCTCTCTTCGATGTTGCGCAAATAGTCGTTCGACTGAAAGGTCATGGCGGACCGGCCGGTCAGAAACGGATCGAGCTTGTACAGCTCTGTCATCGCATAGTTTTTGCCTCTTTCCATGCCGGCCTCGTTCGCGATCCAGCCGTCGCGGTAACCTTGGACGAACGGCGTCCACAGGCTTTCCCAGGCATTGGATCCGAGGGAAGATCGGCTCCCGTCCGCCGTCGTCATCCCCATCCCGAGGCTCAGGGCGATGGACATGACGTTGGACGACAAGCCGGGCCGGTAGCCGAAGCTGAGGCCGTAGACGGGCTGCCCGTCTTTTTCCATGCCGGCAAACTGCGCGGCCAATGCCAGCGTTTCATCCCACGTCAGCGAACCGGAAGGTTCGGGAATGCCGCGAGCGGCGAACAACTCCCGGTTGTAAAACAATCCGGTCGTCGCGAACGTGTCGGCCAGCCCGTACAGCTTGCCCGCCCCCGCCTCGCGCAGCACCTGCGATACGGGCCGATGATAGCCTTGCTCGTCGATTCCGTCCCGCAGCAGCAGCGGATCGAGCTCGGCGAGCAAGCCGGCCGCGGAGAGATCGTCCAGGTAGGCGAGCGGAATCTGGATCAAATCGGGCCTCTCGCGCTCCAGCCATTCCTTGTAGGCGACGATGTCGACCGTTAACGGAGCTTCTTCGGCAAAAGCGAAGCGTACGGCCGGATGGCGGATGATAAAAGGCTTGCCGTATTTCTCCATAAAATCGTCCGAGCCGTACATATAACCGATCTTGAACGTCGTCGTTTCCGTCTCGCTGATGACGGGGACGGGTTTGGGTCCGGGCCCGAGCCAGGAGGCGAGAGCCCCCTCGATCTGCGGGCGGAAAACAACGGCGGCCAGCGAAACGGCGAGCAAAGACGCGATGGCCAGCGGCAGCTTTTTTCTTCTTTTTCGCTTTTCCTCCAAGGCGATTCTCTCCTTCACTTTGCGAATCGTCCGCACCGAAAAACCGCCCGAGCCGAGCGGCAGTTCGGTCAATCGGCTTTCCCAGTCGCGTTCGGATGGCTTCACGGCAGCTCGCTCCTTTCCGTCCCGGACGACGCCCAGGCTTTGTTCGCCGCCGCCCGCGCGCGGAACAGCCGGGATTTGACGGTTCCTTCGGACACGCCGAGCAGCGTTGCGATTTCTTTCAAGGACAACTGATGATGGGCGAACAGCAGCAGCGACTCCCTCAGCTTCCGCGGCAGCTTCATGACGAGGTCCCAGATTTCCTGGTGCTCTTCCTGGTGCAGCCATTCGTTTTCGGCGGACGGGTGAGCGGCTTTTTCTTTATACGAGGGCAAAAACTTCACTCGGCGCACCCAGGACGACCGCAAATAGTCCAGCGCCGTATTCCGCGTAATCGCCAGCAGCCACGGCTTGATCGGCGATTCCCCGCGAAACGTATACAAATTTTGATACACTTTGACGAACACGTCCTGCGCGATATCTTCCGCCGCCTCTTTGCGGCACGTCAGGAAGTAGGCGTAATTCCAGACGTCCTTGCCGTAGGTCATCATGAGCTCGTCCAGCAGGGCGTTGCGGTCCAGCCCGCCGGTCATATGCTTTAAATAGTCCAGCTCCACGTTCGTCTCACCCCGACAATCCGACGATTCAAAAAGGAAAAGGTTCCCTAATCCATTAAAAAGGTCGATGAAAGGATTGTACAGCGAGGGAGGGGGCGCCGGGAAAACAAAAAAACAGCGGCGCGGGCCGCTGCTTGCTGCTTTTCGTCAATCTAAATTCCGGCTGGCCGGCCGCACAGGCGGGGGAAGCCGCCTAACGGTCGGTTTCCTTGTCCGAGCCGGGCGCGGGCGCGACCGACTTCGTCCGTTCGATCGTATCGTTGACGAAGGCCATATCCTGGTTTTTCGCGTTCATGTTGGTCGTGCCTTTGTAGTTGCCTTTGCGGCTTTTGTTTTCCATCTCGCACGCTCCCGTCGCTTGTTGGAGTAGGATTCGGATGATGGGTTGCTTGAACTCCGAACTTATTCTAAAGTGTGAGCCGGCAAGACGGTTATTATCCGGAGGCGAACCCGGCGCGCCTGGGCGCCGGAATCGGCCGCTCCCCGAGCGGGAACGTATGAAATGGCGTTTTTTTTATACATCGGACCTGCGTTTTTTCGATTATCACCTCCCGGCGGCCATGGTATAGTTCCAGATGAACGTAAAATGAAAGCGCATCCCAAGAGGTGAATCGATGAAACCGTCCTCCAAAAAAATGTTTCGGAACGGGCAGCTGTACGCGATGCTCCTGCCCAATCTGGTGCTGTTTGTCGGCCTGACCGTCTATCCGATCGTGTGGTCGCTGCGGTACATGCTGTACGACTACGACGGCATTCACGCGGCGAAATTTACCGGCATGGACAACTTCGTCCGCCTGTTTACCCGCGACGACGTGTATTGGGACTCTCTGCTCAATACGCTCGTGTATGCGTGCGGGAAGCTCGCCCTCATTATCCCGCTGGCGTTTTTGCTGGCGATGATCCTCAACGTTCCGTTCAAGGGACGAACCGCGATTCAGGTCATCGTCTTCAGCCCGACGATCATGAGCTCGGCCGTCATGGCGCTTATGTTTTATTTGCTGCTTAATGTGTATAACGGCGATTTAAACCGCTTTCTTCTGTACGTCGGCATCATCGACCAGCCGATCAACTGGCTTGGGCCGTCTCTTGCAATGCTTTCCGTCGTTTTGGTGGCGGTATGGGGAGGCGTCGGCAATTACATGGTGTATTTCCTGTCCGGCTTGCAGACGATTCCGAAGGACATTTACGAAAGCGCCGACCTGGAGGGGGCCACGTACTGGCAGCGCCTGTTCAAGATTACGATTCCGATGCTCGGCCCCGTCCTGCGCATCGTGCTGATGCTGGCCATTCTGGCGGCGTTCCAGGATATCCAGAGCATCATGGTCATGACGGAAGGCGGTCCGCTGGGCCAAACGCAGGTCGTGTTCCTGTACCTGTACCAGCTGTTCTTCCCGGTGAGCGCTTCGGCTTCGATCCATCCGGAAATCGGGTACGGCGCGGCGGCAAGCGTGGTGACGGGGCTCATTCTCGGCATCATCACCGCGATTTATTTGCTCGTCTCCAAAAAACTGGACAACATCTTTTAAAGGCGGGAACGACTATGAAAAAGATAGCGGGACGAACTGTCGGGATCGCGTTTATCGTCGTTATGATCGCATTCACCTTGTACCCGGTCGCGTACACCGTTTTCGGTTCCTTGAAGTCGAATCTGGAGCTGCAGACCGGCGGCGGCTTTTTTCCGACGGAATGGAAATTCTCGAATTACGCCGAAGCGTTCCAAAAGGCGGAGTTTCTGAAATATACGGGGAACAGCGTGCTGCTCAGCGCCATGACGATGCTGCTGTCGCTGGTCACGTCGTCGATGGCCGGATATGTCGTCTCCAGGCACGATTTCGCGGGGAAAAAAGCGCTGATGGCCGCTTATTTGTCGGTGATGTTCGTCGCGCTCGGGCCGATCGTCCTCTATCCGCAGTACATGCTGATGAAGGAGCTCGGCCTGACCGGCAACCTGTTCGGACTGGCCCTCGTGCTGACCGGCGGGCAGGCGAGCAATATATTTCTGATCATGGGCTTCATCAAAAGCGTCCCAAAAGAGCTGGACGAATCCGCGCTGATGGACGGAGCGGGGTACTTCCGGATTTACCGGTCGATCCTGCTGCCGCTCATCCGGCCGATCCTCGGCGTCATCGCCCTGTTCTCGTTCCGTCTCGCCTGGAACGATTACATCACCTCGCTCGTGTTCAGCATTCCGAACCCGGGCATCAAGCCGCTGACGGTCGCGGTCGTCGGCTTGCGCTATTCCGCCAACGCGGCGGCCGAGCTGCACATCATGACGGCGGGCGCCGCCATCGCCATCGTGCCGATTCTGATCGTCTATCTGTTCGCCAACCGGCAGTTCATCAACGGGCTGACCGCCGGAGCGGTCAAGGGCTGACGGAATAACCAAACGGTTCCATGTACGACGCCCCGACGGAATGGTACGATACGTTCTGCGGGGCCGATGCCGTGTCGCCTTTTCCCTTGGCGGGGAGGAGCGCGGCTTTTTGGCCATTTACGTCCGGAAGCGGTGAACGAAAAGGATGCCTATGTTCCATCGTTTTTTCAACCTGCGGCTCAAACATAAAATCGCGGTCCTGTGCGCGGCGCTCGTCATCGTTTCCACCGGGTTTTCCGGTCTGCTGCTGTACCGCAACGCGGCGGACGTCGCGACGGAGACGGAAGCGGACCATTCGTCGGAGATCATTTTGCAGGTCAACAACTACTTGAACGAAAAGCTGAAGGGAATCATCACAAGGGCGCTGAACATGCGGACCGACAGCACGTTCAACGATACGGCCGCCCGGTTTCTGATCGACGACGATCCGCGCCATTACGCGTCCGCGCTCAGCTATTTTTCCGACGTGTTTCTGGAAATGCGGTACTCGGAGCCGTTTATCGCGTCCGTTTTTCTTTATACGCCAAAAGGGAGCTTTTACGACTTGTCGCTGCCCCACGACCCGGGAGTCCGATTTACCGGTACGAAGCTGTTCGAGGCGATCGGACAGAAGCCGAGCGCTTCCGTCTATTGGTTGCCCCGGTCCGAAAGCGAGCTGTACCGGGGCGGGGAGAAGGTCATTTCTCTCGTTTTGCGCTTTTCGATAAGCGGTTACGGCGAGGAGCTGTACATGGTCATTCAGTTGAAGGAGAGCATGATTTTGCAGTATTTGCGGGATTCCCGGCCGAAGGAAGGCAGCACGACGATGCTCGTCGACCGCGAATCCGGCGACATCGTCGTCGGCGATTCGCCTTTGATCGGGCAGCTGCTCGCGGGCTCCGATTTCAAAAGCGGCTTGCTCGGCGGCGAATTCGGGAGAAGCGAGGCGCAATACGGCGACGATTCGTATACGATCAATTACGCGCCGATGAAGGTGGCCCCGTGGACGCTGGTCAACATTCAATCCCAACGGACGCTGCTGGAGAAGCTCCGCGGCATGAAAACGTACTCGGGGCTCATTTTGCTCATCAGCATCACCGCCAGCTTCGCGGTGGCGTTCGCGATGGCGGCGACCATCACCAGACCCCTCCAGGCGCTTGAGAAAACGATGCAGCGGGTCCGCTGGCGCAAGTTCGACGGCCGGTTCGAGTACCCGTACGAGGACGAGGTCGGCAAGCTGGGCCGCACGTTCAATTTTATGAAGGAAGAAATCCACGAGCTCATTCGCCAGCAAAAAGGTTATATCGAGCAGCTGCAAAAGGAGAAGGAGCAGGTCCGGACCGAGCAGCGGCTGAAGCGGGTCGCCGAATTGAAAGCGCTGCAAGCGCAAATGTCGCCCCACTTTTTGTACAACACGCTCGACTCGATCAAATGGAAGGCCGAAATGGAGAGGCAGGCGGACATCGCGAAAATGATCACCGCGCTCGCGTCGTTTTACCGGATCGCGCTCAGCCGCGGCAAAGAGATCATTCCCGTCAAGGAAGAGCTTGCGCATGCGGCGAGCTACCTGGCGATTCAGAGCATGCGTTACCAGGACAAGTTCGAATACGAGTTTTGCGGCGACCCGGAAGCGGAGCGGCGGACCACCGTCAAATTTATTTTGCAGCCGCTCATCGAAAACGCGATTTACCACGGCATCAAGCAGCGCCAGGACGGGGGCCGAATCCGCATTTGCGCCGAAATGGGCGAAGGAAGCGTCCGGCTGTCGGTCGAAGATAACGGCCCCGGGATGCATCCGGTCAAGCTTCAGCTCATTCGTAAGCGGTTGCAGGCGGTGCGGGACGAGCATGAGGACGGCTACGGGCTCTATAACGTCAACAACCGGATCAAGTTTTACTACGGAGAAGCGTACGGCCTGGAAATCGCGAGCGAGCCGGGAAAAGGAACGGTCGCGACGGCGGTCATCCCGTCCGGGACAAGCGAAGGAGGAGCGGAAAGCGATGTATAAAGTGTTGGTTGCCGACGACGAAGCGTGGATTCGGGAGGGCATCGCGAGCGCGATCCGCGGCGGTTGTCCGCGGTACGACGAGATTTACGAGGCGGCGGACGGCGAGGAGGCGCTGAACGTGGCTCAGACGGCCGCACCGGACTTGATTATTACCGACATCCAGATGCCGAACCGCAGCGGGATCGAGTTGATCGAGCAGGTCAAGGCGGATTATCCCGACGTGGCGGTCATCATCATTAGCGGGTACGACGATTTCGAATACGCGCGAATGGGGCTGAAGCTGGCGGTCAACGATTACTTGCTGAAGCCGGTCGAGTCGCGGCAATTGGTCGCAAGGCTCAACCTGCTGGCGGAGGAGCTGGACCGGAAGCAGCTGTTTCGCAAAGACCAGGCGGAGCTGCAAAAGATCGTGGCGGAAAGCTTGCCGCTGTACCGGGAACGCCTGTACCGCAACTTGATCGAAGGCGGAAGAGATCCGGCGGAGCTGGCCGATCGCGCCCGTCAGCTTGGCCTTTCGCTGGACAGCCGGTATTGGGCGGCCGCGGCGGTCCGCTTCGACTGGGCGGATCGCCCTCCGCACGGCGGCCTGCTCACGGACGCGATGGCGGGGGAGATCGTGGCCGGAACCGCAAGCCGGTACGCGCAGGAGCTTCAGGTTCACTATTTTTTCGTCAAGGATTCGGAGCTCGCCCTGCTGATCGGCAGCGACGAACCGACCAAGGAGACGGGGTTCTGGGCGATCGACCGGTATTTGACCCGGCTCGGGCGCGCCCTGCAAAAGAATGTCAACCCGGAGCGCTTGAACATCGCCCTCGGATCGGTTTGCGAGTCCTGCTCCGAGCTGCCGCTTTCCTATCAGCAAGCGCAGGAGGCGATGCTGCTGCGGCTGTCGGTGAAAAACCGGACGGTGCTGAACTTCGAAGAGCTCGGCGCGGCCGCGGTTCCGGAGACGAATGCCGGGGGACGGGCGGACGAGATCGTCCTGCGGGTGAAGCTGCTCGACAAAGGCCGCGCGCGGCCGGCCGTCCGCGACTATATCGAGGAGATTACGTCGGTGGAAAGGACGCATCCCCATTGGGTCAAGCTGTCGATTCTGGAGCTGGCGATCGCGCTGCTCAAGGTAATGGGCGACGCGAAGCTGAGCCTCGATTCGTTTTTGCGGCAAAAGGACGTCGATCCTTACGCGAACGTGTACCGGCTCGATACGACCCGGGAGCTGGAGGACTGGCTTGCGCATTTCGCGGAGCGGTGCATCGCCGAACTGGAGCGAAGCAAGACGCACAAAGGCGCCTCTCACGTCGAGAAGGTCAAGCAATACGTCGAAGCCCATTTTTCCGAAAAGGGGCTCGCCCTCAGCGAAGCGGCGGCCAATCTGTTTTTGAGCCCCAATTATTTGCGGCAGCTGTTCCGGCAGGAAACCGGCGAGTCGTTCGTGGAATACGTAACGAGATTCCGGATGGAGCGGGCGCTGCGCTACTTGCAGGACCCGACGCTTAAAATCCAGGACGTGGCGGAGAAGGTGGGCTTCGAGGAGCAGCGGTATTTTTCGAGCTGTTTCAAAAAGCACTTTCAAATGACGCCGACGGAATACCGGGAGGCGGCGCAGCACGGGCTGGTGTGAAATCCTGCGTTTTCCGAACATCGGTTATGCGTTTTTTGGATTAAGGGGTCCGGCCCTTCTTGCTAAAATGAATGTGCTTTCAAAATGCGACAGCTACTAACGCAACCAAGAAAGGTGAGGGGCACAGATGAAGAAACGGATGGCAGGAATCGCCGCGCTGCTGCTGCTGGCGACGACGGTGACGGCATGCGGGGGAGGCGGAGCGAATTCTTCGGCCAGCGGTGAAAGCGTTTCCGATACCGCCGCGAAAACGAAAATCAAAGTTTGGACGATGAATCGGGCCGATCAGGAGTACATGAAGGAAAAGATCGACGCCTTCAACGCCGAAAACCCGGACAACATCGAAATCGACTACCAGATTTATGCCGAAAACTATACGCAGTCGCTCGATATCGCGTTGGCGACGAACGAAGGTCCCGATGTCTTTTTCGACGGCGCCACCGCTTTCAACGACAATTTGCCGAAGGGCAACCTGGCTCCGTTCAACGATTACTTGACCCTGGAGTTCAAAGAGCGGTTCGGAGAGGGCGCGTTCGTCGAAGGCATCAACGTGGTGGACGGCAGCATTTATTCGCTGCCGGCGATCAGCACGACCCCGCGGTTGTTTTACAATAAGGATATCTTCGAAAAAGCCGGGATCGCGGCGCCGCCGAAAACGCTGGACGAGCTGGTGCAGACCGCGAAGCAAATTACCGACAAGCTGAAGGGCGAGGGCATTTACGGGTTTGCGGCCAATCTGAAAAATCCCGCGCAAGCTTACTCGCGCTCGATCGATTACATCCTGATGAGAAGCGGCGGCGCGGAGGCGGGCTTCGACTTCAAGGCCGGAAAATACGACTTTGGCGGCTACAAGCCGATTCTCGAGGCGTACCGGGAAATTTTCACGTCCGGCGCGGCGTTCCCCGGCTCGGAATCGCTCGACATCGACCCGCTGCGGACGCAGTTCGCGGCCGGCAAGATCGGCATGTACATCTCGTGGAACCACTCCGAGCCGGGCGTGTACATGAACCAGTTTCCGACCGAGCAAAACTGGGACGTGGCGCAGCTGCCGACAATCGACGGCACCGTAAGCGGCTCGCAGCATTTGAATCTGGCGGGACGCTGGTATTTCATGAACGCGCATACGGAGCATCCGGACGAAGCGTGGAAGGTAATGGAGTTTCTGTACAGCGACGAATTGCTGACCGGCTATCACGAAAACGGGCTCGGCCTCGTCATGGTTCCTTCGGTGCTGGAAAAGGCCCAGGCTCCGCAAACGATCCAAAACTGGCCGGAGCTTGCCTTGACCGACAAGGACAAAATTTGGCCGGCGCTGCCGACCGGCGTCACCCCGGAAGGAAACGACATGTACTTCGTCTTCAACGCGATCGTGCTCGGCGCGCTCGACGTCGACAAAGGCATCGCGGACTTGAACGAGCGGTACAACGCCGCTTATGAGAAAGCGGTTGCGGACGGGAAGGCGAAACGGATTCAATACCCGGATTTCGATCCCGCGAACCCGGGCAAGGTGTTTGAATAAGGACCGCCGGGACGCGGCAGCAGTCCGAACAGGGGGAAGTGACCGACAATGAGAGCGTGGCAGGCCAAATGGATCGCGGATCCGGAATTCGCGGCGCTGCAGCCGATATCGCTGCTCCATAAGGAACAGGAGGCCGGGCCCTCGTTCGCCCATCCCGAGCAGCTGCGCAACCGGCATATGCTCGTTCGCAAAACCTTTTCGCTGGCGGCCGCTCCGGCCCGGGCCGTTCTGCGCATCTCCGCGGACGACTATTACAAGCTGTACGTCAACGGCCGCTTCGTCGGCCAGGGACCGGCGCAAGGGTACCCGTTCCATTACAACTATAACGAGTGGGATGTCGGCTCTTATCTTGCCGCCGGCGACAACGTTATCGCCGTGCACGTTTATTATCAGGGGATTGTGAACCGCGCCTACAACAGCGGGGATTTGCGGCAGGGGACGATCGCGGAGCTGCATGCGGACGAGGAGCTTCTGCTGGCGACCGACCGCACCTGGAAATTCCGGATCGCGGGCCATTACGGCGGCGGGGACGGCGAAACGGTCGGCTACGAAACGCAGTTTCTGGAGAATATCGATCAAAGGCTGGCCGTCCCCGGCTGGCAGGAGGCCGGGTTTCCGGATGACGATTGGCAGGAACCGGCCGAGCGGCCGGACGCCGATTACGCGTTCGCTCCGCAGCCGGTTCCCGCCGTTTGCGTCTACCGGGTCGCGCCCGAGCGCGTCGTTCGGCTTGCCGAAGGGCGTTACCTGCTCGATTTCGGGCGGGAGCTGACCGGGCAATTCGAGATGGAAGCGCGCGGGCGGCCGGGCGAGCGGATCGAGGTGCGGTACGGGGAGGAGCTGGCGGACGACGGCTCGTCCGTCCGGTACGAGCTGCGCTGCAACTGCCGCTACCGGGAAATTTGGACGCTGTCCGGACGGGAGGACAAGTTCGAGCCGTTCGAATACAAGGCGTTCCGCTACGTCGAGCTTGACGGGCCGGACGAGGCGCTGCGCCCGGACAGCTTCGCGGCCGTCGTCCGGCATTATCCGCTCGACGAGAGCGCGTGCCGGCTCGAAACGGACGATCCGCTGCTGCGCCGGATATGGGACATTTGCCTGCGCGGCGTGCAGCTGTGCGCGCAGGAAAACTACGTCGACTGCCCGTCCCGCGAGAAGGGGCAGTATTTGGGCGACAACACCGTGATGGGGCATACCCATATGTATATCGGCGGCGACATGCGCCTGTTCAAGAAGGCGATTCGCGACTTCGCGCTTTCCGCCGCCGTCTGCCCGGGGCTGCTGGCGGTCGCGCCCGGCCATTTCATGCAGGAGATCGCCGACTTCTCGCTGCAATGGCCGATGCAGCTGCTGCTTTACTACCGCCACAGCGGGGACGAGGCGTTTTTGCTTGAAATGCTCCCCGTCGCCGAAGGCGTGCTGGACTATTTCCGGAAGTACGCCCGTCCGGACGGCTTGCTGGAAAACGTGAAGGAAAAATGGAACCTGGTCGACTGGCCCGACAACCTGAGGGACGGCTACGATTTTCCGCTGACCCGGCCGGTCGGGGACGGTTGCCACAACGTTGTCAATGCGTTTTATATCGGCTGCGTGCAAACGGTTCAGGAGATCCGGGACTTCTTGGGCGTACCTTGCGAAGACGAGCTGCCGAAGCTGAAACGGGCGTTTGTCGACGCTTTTTATCGAGGCTCGGCAGGGCTGTTCGCCGATTCGGACGTCTCCGGGCATTCGTCGCTGCACGCCAACGTGCTGCCGCTTCTGTTCGGCATCGCTCCGCCGGAGTCGGTCCGGCCGATCGTGGCCCTGATCCGGGAAAAAAGGCTGAGCTGCGGCGTGTACATGTCCTATTTCGTGCTCAAGGCTTTGGCCGCTTGCGGGGAAACGGACTTGATCTACGAACTGATCATGTGCGAGGACGAGCGTTCCTGGGCCAACATGGTTCGCGAAGGAGCGACATCCTGCTTCGAGGCGTGGGGCAAAGAGCAGAAGTGGAACACCAGCCTCTGCCACGGCTGGGCCAGCGCGCCGATTCCCGTGCTGATCGAGGACATTATCGGCCTGAAGCCGGCGGCGCCGGGCTGGGCGAACGTCGACTTTCGGCCGCGCATTCCGGCGGCGATGAGGGATTTCGAGCTGGAATTCCGGACCGTTCGGGGCCCGGTCCGCGTTCGGTACCGGCAAGGCAAGCTTCAGCTCGAGACTCCGTAAGGCAGGCTGGGGGCAGGTTGGGCGGCATTTGCGAAGCAGCTTGATATTGGGGCTCCGCAAGGCAGTTGGCGGCATTTGAGGAAGCAAGCTTGAGGCTAAGCCTCTGTAAGGCAGGCTGGCGTCGTTTGCGAAGCTCCGAAGGGCGCAGCCGAGTCGGGCCCATGACCGGCCGCTTTCGGGCGGTTCCCCGGGCTTGCGCCTCGCGCCGGCGAGTAGACGGGGCCGCCGCGATTCCGGTATAATGACCAGAGAATCGAACAGGTGGGCGGCGGGCGCGGGAAATGACGCGGGCTGCCGCCTCAGTCAGGAGTGTTAACGAATGCCACTGTCTTGCGGGATCGTCGGCTTGCCGAACGTAGGCAAATCGACGCTGTTTAACGCGATTACCCAAGCGGGCGCCGAAATGGCGAACTACCCGTTCTGTACGATCGACCCGAACGTCGGCGTCGTCGAAGTGCCCGACGAGCGTCTGCAGCAGCTTGCCGATATCGTCAATCCGAACCGGATCGTGCCGACCGCTTTCGAATTCGTCGATATTGCCGGTCTCGTCAAAGGCGCCAGCCGGGGCGAAGGCCTGGGCAACAAGTTTTTGGCCAACATTCGCGAGGTCGACGCGATCGTGCACGTCGTGCGCTGCTTCGCGGACGAGAACATCACGCACGTCTCGGGGAAGATCGATCCGATCAACGATATCGAAGTGATCAACCTGGAGCTGATTTTGGCCGACCTCGACAGCGTTGAGCGCCGCATCGAGCGCACGCGCAAAAACATGAAGGGCGGCGACAAAAAGTACGCCCAGGAGCTCGAGGTGCTGGAGCGGGTACAAGCGGCGCTCGCGGACGAGAAGCCGGCCCGCAGCGTCGAGCTGACGGACGAGGAGCGGCTCATTTTGCGCGACCTTCACCTGCTGACGATCAAGCCGGTGCTGTACGCGGCGAACGTGAGCGAGAGCGAGGCGGGAGGCGCCGATAGCAATCCGTACGTGCAGCGGGTCCGCGAGTTCGCGGCGGCCGAAGGCTCGGACGTGGTGCCGATCAGCGCCAAGGTCGAGTCGGAAATCGCCGAGCTGGAAGGCGAGGACCGCGAAATGTTTCTGCAGGAGCTCGGCCTTGAGGAGTCCGGCCTCGACCGCCTGATCCGCGCGGCCTACAAGCTGCTCGGCCTGTACACGTATTTTACGGCCGGCGTGCAGGAAGTGCGGGCATGGACGATCCGCAAAGGCACGAAAGCCCCGCAAGCCGCCGCCGTCATCCACACCGACTTCGAGCGCGGCTTCATTCGCGCGGAAGTCGTCTCGTGCAGCGACCTCGTCGCGTCCGGCTCGATGGCCGCCGCCCGCGAGAAAGGCTTGCTGCGCCTTGAAGGCAAAGACTATGTCGTCGCCGACGGGGACGTCATGCATTTCCGCTTCAACGTTTAATCTCGTTTCGCGTCATCGAACGCCTTTTGCCCCTTCCGGGCGAAAGGCGTTTTTTTGGCCGATCAGCGCCACGGTGCCCTGCGGGAAGGGAGGTCTTTGGAAGAGTCGCCTGGGGGAGATCGTCGGAAGAGTCGCTTGGCAGAACGCCGCTTGCCTGGAGAACCCCCTGGCGGAATGGCGGCTTGTCGAGAGAGTCGCCCTCTGGGAACGCGGCTCATCGGAAGAGTCGCCTGCAGAAACGGGAGAGCGAAGCGGCAGGGGAGCGGCCCGAAGCCTATGTTGGATTTTATCCAATCGACAGAGCGAAAGACGGAGAAAGCTCGGCCTAGAGTGGATTTTATCCAACGAAAAACTTGGAAATAGGGCCGAATCTCCCGAAAAGTTTTCCCTCATTGGACAAAATCCAATGTAGCTGGCGAGCATCCCGAAAAAGCCGGTTTTGATTGGACAAAATCCAATCAAGCTTCGCGTTACCTCGCGAAAGAGGCCAAGACGTTCTTCGCCCCCTTCGTCAAACCTCGCTTCCGGCACCTAATTTTACGCCGGTCCCTTCTCCGAACCATACGCAAGCGCCCCGGGAATCCGTCAAGTCCCCTTGCAGGCTGCTGCCTCTCGCATAATCGCGTCAAGAACTCCCCTCGCCGAACCATACGCAAGCGCTCCGGGAATTCGTCAAATCCTTTTACATGCTCGCTGCCCTCTTGCGCTTCGCTTTCTGCTACTTCCGTTACCGCGTCAAGAACTCCCCCCAGTTTCCGACCGCCAAGAAGCCTGTCTTTCTGAGGACGCTGCCAAGGCGTAGTTTTTTTCCGTATAAGCAATTCATGTTTCTGCCAAATATAAATGCAACCTTTCCGGAAAAGAGCCCGTCTGGGAAAGTGCAACCGACATCTTGTGGAATTCCGGAAGGAGCGAACGCACAATGAAACATAAGAAAGCCCTAATCGTACTTACCGCCGTAGGCGTGATGGGAGCAACCGCCGCCGTCGCGGGAGCAGCGGGATTAAGCGAAAAGGTCAGCGGGCTTTTGCGGTCCGACGTTCAAGTTACCGTCAACGGCGATCAAACCGGTCTGCAGCCGGTATACATCAACGGCAAGGCGTACCTGCCCGTGCGCGATACCGCAGGCGCGCTGGGTTACGAGGTCGTCGCGACCGGCAAGCAAATTCAACTGCAATCGAAAGCGGAAACCCGCCAAGCGGACCCGCCGGTCGAGGAGCAGCGAATCCAGATGACGGGAGTCGTCGTAAGCAAAACGGTCGAAGGCGACACGACGCGGTTGGAAGTACGCGGCAAAGGCGGCTCCGACTGGATGATTTTGGGCGTAACCGCGGATACGGTCATCGAAAACGAAGCCGGGGAAGCGAAGACGATCGACGATATCAAGGAAGGCACCCACATCGCGGCGGATTACGGTCCGATCGTGGCGATGAGCTACCCGGGTCAATCGGCCGCGGCCAAGATCGTGATCGGAGCGGAACGGCTAATCAAGGAAGACGCCGTCAGCAGCGTGGCCCAAACGGAGGCCGGCTGGAAAGTGACGCTCGGAGCGGCGGCCGATCCGGCGTCGCAAATCGTGCTCAATGTGGGCGAAGACACGCTGATCGTCAAAGCGAACGGGGAACCCGTCAAGCCGGAGGAGCTGCAAACCGGAGCGAAGGTTCGCGCCTATTACGGCCCGCTCATCATGAAAAGCCTCCCGGCCCAAAGTCCTGCCGAGCTGATCGTCGTGCTCCCGGACGAGCAAGCCGAGCAATAAGCCGAATACAGGGTTGTGAGAACAATCGCCCGCTTGCGAAGCGCGGACCGAATCTCTCTCGCGGAGAAAAGTCCTGCGATTCGTGCGGGCGGTTTTTGCGCCGCGTTATCTGCACGGGTATTTTGCCGGGGCGGCTGGCGGCCATCGGACGCGCGGAAAAAGGCGCAGAACCCGTCACGGCTTGCGGGAATGTGATATACTAGAGTTGCGATTTATGTTCATCACAACTTTAGGAGGATGAATGCAGTGTTGGACCGTCTTCAAGCTTTGGCGGACCGGTATGAGAAACTGAACGAGCTGCTTTGCGATCCGGATGTCGTAAGCGACCCGTCGCGGCTTCGTTCGTATGCCAAGGAGCAATCCGATTTGGAAGAAGCCTACCGGGCTTATTTGGAATATAAAGCGGTCGTGGAGCAGCTCGGCGACGCCAAGGCGATGCAGGAAGAGAAACTCGACGAGGAAATGCGGGAAATGGTCAAGATGGAGATCGAGGAGCTTTCGGCCCGGGAGAAGGAGCTGGAGGAGCGGCTTCGCATTCTGATGCTCCCCAAAGACCCGAACGACGGCAAAAGCGTCATCGTCGAGATCCGGGGCGCGGCCGGCGGCGAGGAAGCGAATCTGTTCGCGGCCGACCTGTACCGGATGTACGCGAAGTATGCCGACCAGCAAGGCTGGAAGACCGAGCTGCTCGAAGCGAGCGTCAGCGATCTGGGCGGGTTCAAGGAAGTCATTTTCAGCATCGACGGCAAGGACGTGTACCGCAAGCTGAAATACGAAAGCGGCGCCCATCGCGTACAGCGCGTACCGGAAACCGAATCCGGCGGGCGGATTCACACGTCGACGTCGACCGTCGTCGTCATGCCCGAGGCGGAGGAAATCGAAATCGATATTTTGGACAAAGACATCCGCGTCGATACGTTCTGCTCCAGCGGCGCGGGGGGCCAATCCGTCAATACGACCAAATCCGCCGTGCGCGTAACCCACATTCCTACGGGCATCGTGGCAACGTGTCAGGACGGCAAGTCGCAGAACGACAACAAGGCCAAGGCGCTGCAGGTGCTTCGCACCCGGATTGTCGACATGAAACGGCAGGAAGAGGAAGCGAAGTATTCCGGCGAACGCAAGGAGAAAGTCGGTACGGGCGACCGAAGCGAACGGATTCGCACGTACAATTTCCCGCAAAGCCGGGTAACCGACCATCGGATCGGGCTGACCTTGCATCGGCTGGATTCGGTGCTGAACGGGGAAATGGACGATATCGTCCAGGCGTTGACGCTGGCGGAACAAACCGAGCAGCTCGCCAAGGACAACGGAGCTTAAAGCGAATGCGGCGCGCTTTTCACGCGGTTGCGGTCCGGCCCTCCGAAAGGAGCGGCCGGCCGTTTTGCGTTTGCGCGCGTGCCGGGAGGACGCAAAGAATGGAAACGCCTGGCCGGGTTTCGGCTAGCTGCGTTTATGGCCGTGCTCTCTGTAGGCGATATCCCGTAGGCTCAGGGTACAGGGGGAGTTCGGAGTCTGCTGACGATATCCCGCTGGCTCAGGGTACTGGGGGGTTCGGAGTCTGCAGACGATATCCCGCTGGCTCAGGGTACTGGGTGAGTTCGGAGTCTGCAGACGATATCCCGCTGGCTCAGGGGACTGGGTGAGTTCGGAGTCTGCAGACGATATCCCGTTGGCTCAGGGGGCTGGTGTTAGTCCGGAGTTTGCAGACGGCGTCTTTCCGCTCTCCCGAAGCCGGAACGGAATGTTCCGATTGTCCGGGCTGAGCGAAGGGGATACTGGCGATAAAGCGTAAAAAGAGGCATGCGCTTCCGCATGCCAGCGAGAAGTCTGACGGAAACGGGTTCCGTTATTACGCCGATCGGGCTGCCGGATTCGGCATAGCGAGGCAGGCATAACAGACCGCGGCGGGAACGGCGGACGGGAGGAGGAGCGTCGGATGACGGAAAAAAAAGCCGCAACGATCGGCGAAACCTGGCGGCAGGGGGCGGAGCGCTTGCGAAGCGCCGGCATTGAGGAGGCGGAAGCGAACGCGGAGCTGCTGCTGCTGCACGCGCTGGGCATCGGCAAAGCGGAGCTGCTGCGCGATATGCGCGAGCCGTTCCCGCCGGAGAGGGCGGAGGGCTGGGAACGGCTGCTGGAGCGCAAAGCCGCGGGGGAGCCGGTGCAGTATATTTTGGGCGGCCAGTATTTTTACGGCCGTTGGTTTGCGGCGACGCCGGACGTGCTCATCCCGCGGCCCGAGACGGAGCTGCTCGCGGAAGCGGTGCTGGCCGAGGCGTCCGGCTGGGAGGACGTCTCTTCGCTCTCCGTGCTGGACGTCGGCACGGGAAGCGGGGCGCTCGCCGTGACGCTGGCGGCCGAGCGGCCGAATTGGCGCGTCGCCGCGTCGGATTTGTCGGCGGCCGCGCTTGCGGTGGCGCGCGGCAACGCGGAGCGCCACGGCGTGCATGCGAGGATCGACTTCGTGCAAGGCGATCTGCTGGAGCCCTTTATCGCCGGCCGGACGGCGGTCGACGTGCTCGTATCCAACCCGCCGTACATCCGTTCCGGCGATATTGCGGGCTTGCAGCGCGAGGTGCGGGACTTCGAACCGCATCTCGCGCTCGACGGGGGCGCCGACGGCCTTGCCCCCTATCGGTCGATGGCGCTGCAGATTCGAGCGCTGCCCGATTTGCCCCGCCTCATCGCTTGGGAGGTGGGAGCGGGGCAGGCGCCCGATGTCGCCGTCTTGCTCCGTCAGGCGGCGGACTGGCGCGAAATCCGGTTCGTGCGGGACTTCGCGGGCATCGACCGCCATGTGCTGGCCGTCCGCGGATAAGCGCCGCGAAATTTTCGCTTTCTCCCTTTTAATAGGTTTATAGATTCCCAATCCGGACATACTGTGGCTAAGACGTTCCGGAACGCATCGATAGCGCCGACGGGCGCTCCCAAGGAGCGAGAAAGCGATGCGTGGTCTTAGCCATTTTTTATTCCTCTTTTTTGCTTTGTCCGTAGGCGTGTCCGTTTGGTCCTCTTATTCCGTTTTCGCAAGCTCGAACGCCGGCGGGGAAATCCCCGACGAAGCGATTCGCATCCGCATTATCGCGAATTCCGATTCCGACCGGGATCAAGCGATCAAAAGCAAGGTGCGCGACCGCGTCGCCGAGCTGATCGATTCCTGGGGCGCGATGCCGACGACGATCGAAGAGTCGAGAGCGCTGCTTCGTTCGCATATGGAAGACATTCAGGCGGCCGCCGAGCGCGTGCTCGAAGAAGAAGGCGCCGTTTACGGAGCCGAAGCGGAGCTTGCCGAAGTTCCGTTTCCCGCGAAAATATTCGGGGGCGTGCTCTATCCGGAAGGAAACTACGAGGCGCTCCGCATTACGCTCGGCGAGGGCGTCGGCGCGAACTGGTGGTGCGTGCTGTTCCCGCCGCTTTGCCTGACGGCGGCGACCGCCGAGGATCCGGACGCCGAAGTTGCCGCGGCCGCCGCGAACGGCGCGGGCGGGGAGGCGGCGCCGGCGGTTTCCGGGGGAGAGGGGCAGGACGAACCGAAAGCGGGCTTTTTCCTTTGGGGTTTGCTCGAGAAGCTGTTCGCCTTTATCGCTTCGCTGTTCTCCTGACCGCCGGGCGGCTGTGCTATAATGGCAGTATCAAGTTGCCAAGGATGGTTGAAACCGACGATGAAGCTGCATACGATATATTGGCCGCCGGAGCGGGAAGAGGCCGGCATTCGCGAAGCCGCCGCGGCTCTTGCCGCAGGCGGCGTTGTCGCTTTCCCGACGGAAACGGTATACGGTCTCGGCGGGGACGCTCGCAGCGTGGAGGCCGCGGAACGCATATTCGCCGCCAAAGGCCGCCCGTCCGACAATCCGCTGATCGTGCATTTGGCCGACGCGAAGGACGCCGACGCCCTGGCGGGCCCGATCGGCGAGCTGGAGAGGAAATTGATGGCCGCCTTTTGGCCCGGCCCGCTTACGCTCGTGCTGCCCGTGCGCCCGGGCGCCGTGTCGGCTCGGGTTACCGCCGGGCTGGACACGGTCGCGGTCCGCGTTCCCGGACACGAACTCGCCCGGCGCCTGATCGCCGCGGCGGGATGCCCGATCGCCGCGCCGAGCGCGAACCGCTCGGGACGGCCGAGCCCGACGCTCGCCCGGCACGTGCTGGAGGACCTCGACGGGCGCATCGACGGCGTGCTGGACGGCGGTCCGACCGGCGTCGGGCTGGAGTCCACCGTCGTGCGGGTCGTGGACGGGACCGTACACGTTTTGCGCCCGGGCGGCGTGACGGCGGAACAGCTGCGGGCGGCGGCGGGCGCAGGCGCGAAAGTCGTCGCGGCCGGCGAGGGGCCAAGCGGCGACCGCGGCGTGAATAACGAAACCGGCGCAGGGAGCGAAGCCTCCGAAGCGCCGCGCTCGCCCGGCGTCAAATACACCCATTACGCTCCGCGCGGGCGGATGACGCTGATCGCGGCGGACGATCCGGCCCGCCTGCGCTCCGGCGTCCAGGACGCAGCCGATGCCGCCGGGCGAAGCGGGGCCAAGGTCGGCATTTTGGCTTGCGCCGAGCATGCCGGCTTCTACCGCGCGGACGCCGTGCTGACGCTCGGCTCCCGCGAGCGGCCGGAGCAAGCCGCGCAGACGCTGTACGCCGCGCTCCGGCAATGCGACGAGCGAGGCCTCGAGGCGATTTTCGCCGAAAGCTTTCCCGAGAAGGGCATCGGCGCGGCGCTTATGAACCGGATGCTCAAAGCTTCCGGAGGACGAATCGTTCGCGTCTGATTGCCGTACTCGTCCCCCTTCATCCCGGCCCGGACATGTTCGCCTGTCCATGCGCATATGTTGAGATATCGGCATTTGCGGACAAGGTGGGCAAGGGGGACGGACGATGGGAATGGAAGCGGCATCCGTTGGGCAAATTTTAACGATTTTAATTATGGCGGTCGCTTTGGGCATGGATGCTTTTTCCCTCGGCGTCGGGATCGGCCTGAAAGGGGTTCGTTTGCTCGATGTGCTCAAGATCAGCACGGCAATCGGCCTTTTCCACGTCCTGATGCCGCTAGGGGGCATGTGGGCCGGCCATTACGTAAGCGAGCTGCTGGGCGGAGTGGCGACTTCGGCGGCGGGGGCGCTGCTGCTTCTGCTCGGCGGGCACATGGTGTACAGCGCGCTCCGGGGAGAAGCCGTCGAGACGGTCAACCACCGAACCTTCTGGGGAATGATTCTGTTTGCGTTCACGGTCAGCATCGACTCGTTTTCGGTCGGCGTTTCGCTCGGGATGTTCGCGGCTCACCGGACGTTCACCGTCCTTGCCTTCGGTTTTTTCGGAGGAGCGATGAGCGTGCTGGGCCTGATGATCGGAAGGCGGATCAGCCGGTCGCTCGGCGGGTACGGCGAAGCGTTCGGGGGCGTCATTTTATTTGCGTTCGGCGTCATGTTTCTGATATAAAATGAGTACGTACGGCAATTGGCCTCGGGTGTGCAGGAGGGGATGAAGATGAGGCGGATTCTGCTGGTCTGTACGGGCAATACGTGCCGCAGTCCGATGGCGGAGGCGATGCTGAAAAGCTTGGCCGAACAAGGGGGGATTCCCCTGGAGGTTCGTTCCGCCGGCGTAAGCACGATCGACGGGATGCCGATTTCGCCCCACGCCGCACAAGCTTTGATCAACCGGCAATTGCCGTTGCCGGGAGGTTCGACCTCGCTTGACGGGGAGACGGCGCGATGGGCCGATCTCATCTTGACGATGACGACCGGACACAAGAGAACCGTCGTCGCCCGCTACCCGGAAGCGTCCGGCAAGACGTACACGCTGAAGGAATTCGCGATGGGCGGCGAACCGGCCGCCATGAACGATCTGGCGGAGGCGCAGCGGCTTTATGCCGATTGGCAGGTCCGGCAGGCGCTCGGGGAAAGCTTGCCCGAAGCCGACCGGAAGCGCCTGGAAGAGCTGGCGAGCCGGCTTCCCGATTTGGATATCGCCGACCCTTACGGCGGTACGCCGGAAATGTACGAGCGAAGCGCCGACGAGATTTGGGAAGCGCTCGATCAGGTCGTTCGCCGGCTGGATACGGATTGATTTTTTGCGTTTCCTCAAGTATGATGAAGGTACATGTTGCAAGTTCCGATGTGACTGGCGACGATGTGGGGGTAACCACGGTGGAGCATCGGAATATCGGCCGGTCGCCTGGGCAAAAGAGCAGACGTGCGTATTTTCGCGCGCCTTGCTCTTTTTCGTCTTTTTTCGAGCTTTTAGGTATAATAAACGTTGGACGAAGAGGAGGTTGTTTACATGAAAATCGCGATCGGAGCGGACCACGCCGGTTATCGCTTGAAGGACGTCATCGTGCCTTTTCTCAAGGCGCAAGGCCATGAAATCATCGACGTCGGCTGCAATTGCGCCGATTCGGTCGACTATCCCGACTATTCCGTGCCCGTCTGCGACAAAGTCGTCAGGGGCGAAGCGGAGCGCGGCATTCTGATTTGCGGAACCGGCATCGGCATGTCGATCGCCGCCAACAAGACGCCGGGCATTCGCTGCGCGCTCGTTCACGACTTGTTCTCGGCGAAAGCGACTCGCGAGCATAACGACACGAACGTGCTGGCGATGGGCGAACGCATTATCGGCCCGGGCCTGGCGGAAGAAATCGTCCGGGTTTGGCTGGAAACGCCGTTCTCGCAGGGCGAGCGCCATGCGGGACGGATCAACAAGGTCAAAGCGATCGAATCGCAGTATTCCCTTCATCCCTAATAAATTCGCAAAGCGGCTTCGAGCCGGGGAGGAATGAGGCATGACGGAAATGGGATCGGAAGCCGTGTCCGGATCCGGGTCGCCCGCGCAACCGGGGCGGCCGGCGGAGGAACAGACGGCGGAAACCGGACGAAACGAAGCCGGGCGAAACGGCGGCGAGCCTTTGGCGGACCGGGTGGAGCGGGCGCTGGCCGAGCTGGTCGCGGCGGGCAAGCTTCGTCCGGGACAGAAGCTGGTCGCGGGCGTCAGCACGAGCGAGGTGCGCGGCCTGCGCATCGGCACCGCGGGCGCGGCCGAAGTGGCGGAGCAGATTTACGAAGGGGTTCGCCGGGTTTGCGAGCGGGCGGGCTTGCACGCGCTTTGGCAGTGCTGCGAGCATTTGAACCGCGCGCTCGTCGCCGAGCGGGCGTTGGCCGAGGCTCAAGGGTGGACGATCGTTTCCGCGGTGCCCGTGCCGAAAGCGGGCGGCTCGATGGCGGCTTACGCGTACCGCCGGTTGTCCGATCCGTGTCTGGTCGAAGCGGTGCAGGCGGATGCGGGCATCGACATCGGCGAAACGCTGATCGGCATGCATTTGCGTCCGGTTGCAGTGCCGGTTCGCCCGTCCGTTCCGTGGGTCGGGGAAGCCCGGGTCACGATGGCCTACGCCCGGCCCAAGCTGATCGGCGGGGAGCGGGCGGTGTACGAACTGCCGGCCGATTCCTCGGCCTCCCGAACTTGCGATTGAGCATTTTTTAAAAAAAGCTAGATGGCGCTGCGCCAACGATTTTTATAAACCGAACCGCTCCATAATCCAAAGGAGGATGCAAAATGTCACAATTGCGCAATCAAGATCCGGAAATCGTCAATGCGTTAAACCTGGAGCTTAACCGTCAACGCAATAACCTGGAACTGATCGCTTCCGAGAACATCGTCAGCGAAGCCGTGCTGGAAACGATGGGCACCGTGCTTACGAACAAGTATGCGGAAGGCTATCCGGGCAAACGCTATTACGGCGGCTGCGAATACGTCGACATTCCGGAAGAGATCGCCCGCAACCGCGCCAAGGAGCTGTTCGGAGCGGAGCATGTCAACGTACAGCCGCATTCCGGCGCGCAAGCGAACATGGCCGTTTATTTGGCCGCGCTGCAGCCCGGCGACACGGTGCTCGGCATGAACCTGGCCCACGGCGGCCACCTGACGCACGGAAGCCCGGTCAACGCGTCCGGCCTGCTGTACAACTTCGTCGCCTACGGCGTCAACGAGCAGACGTTCACGATCGATTACGACGAAGTGCGCAAAGCGGCGTTCAAGCACCGCCCGCGCCTGATCGTGGCCGGCGCCAGCGCCTACCCGCGGATTATCGACTTTGAAGCGCTCGGCCAGATCGCCAACGACATCGGCGCGCTGTTCATGGTCGATATGGCGCACATCGCGGGCCTCGTCGCCGGCGGCCAGCATCCGAGCCCGGTGCCGCACGCCCATTTCGTGACGACGACGACGCACAAAACGCTGCGCGGACCGCGCGGCGGCATGATTTTGACCCGCAAGCCTTGGGCGGCCGCGATCGACAAAGCGGTATTCCCGGGTTCGCAGGGCGGCCCGCTCATGCACATCATCGCGGCCAAGGCGGTCGCGCTCGGCGAAGCGCTGCAGCCTTCGTTCAAAGACTACGCGGCCAACGTCGTCGCGAACGCGAAAGCGCTCGCCGACGAGCTGCTGTCGCAAGGGCTGAACCTGGTGTCCGGCGGCACCGACAACCACCTCATGCTGGTGGATACGCGCAACCTGAACATCACCGGCAAAGATGCCGAGCACGTGCTCGATTCGGTCGGCATTACCGTCAACAAAAACGCCATCCCGTTCGACCCGACGAGCCCGTTCGTCACGAGCGGCATCCGGATCGGCACCCCGGCCGTCACTTCGCGCGGCATGGACGCCGAAGCGATGAAAACGATCGGCGAGGTCATCGCCCTGACGCTGAAGAACAAGGACGACTCAGCCGTTCTGGACAAGGCGCGCGCGATGGTTACGGAGTTGACGGAGCAATTCCCGCTTTATCCGAATTTGAAATACTGATTCGATTGATGCCTCAAAGGCGGCCCGGCGGGCCGCCTTTTTTTCACCCGCGTGACAGAGAGCCCGAGCAAGCCTATCTGCCCTCATTTGAGTAACCATGACTCATCTCGCCGCCTCCGCACGCACGCGAACGATCCAGTTGAGTCGTGACGACTCAACTCGACCCGCCATTCGCAACAAGCCGCCCTCATTTGAGCAACCACGACTCATCTCGCCGCCTCCGCTCGCACGCGAACGATCCAGTTGAGTCGTGACGACTCAACTCGACCCGCCACGCGAAACAAGCCGCCCTCATTTGAGTAACCACGGCTCATCTCGCCGCCCCGCACGCACGCGAACGATCCAGTTGAGTCGTGACGACTCAACTCGACCTGCCATTCGCAACAAGCCGCCCTCGATCGGGTTGTCCCAAGGTCGCGACAGGCCGAAAGGGGCAGCCCCTTTTTTTCACCGCGGCCCGAAAAAAGTACCTTGCATTTTTAAGTACTTTCCCTTATGATAGCTATGTACCTAAATATATTAAGTAATGTTTGGGCGGGGGCACGCCATTTTGAACACGGAAATGTTGAAGGGGACCGTCGATCTTCTCATCCTTTCGATTATCCAGCACCAGGACAACTACGGCTACGAAATTTCCAAGGCGATCAAGGAACGCACGGCGGGAGCGTTCGAACTGCAGGAGGCGACGCTGTATTTGTCGCTGAAACGGCTGGAGAAGCAGCGCGCGGTATCTTCCTACTGGGGAGACCAGACCCACGGGGGCAGGCGGAAATATTATTCGATCACCGACGAAGGAAGGGCGCTTTTGAACAAGTATATCGAGGATTGGCGCCAGACCAACGAAATCGTCAGTCGATTTATTTGAGGGGAATGAAGGGGCATGGTTTGGCTAAGAAAAGCGTTCAGCATCGGCGATCTGAAATTCGGCTGGATTTTGCTGGTGTCCCTGGCCGTCTGCGCCGCGGTTGGCTACATCGACCTCGTCGACAATCCGGAGGATCAGTTCTGGCTGGCGGTCGGGTATGCCGTCGCGTTCGGTCTCGCCGTATTGTGGAGCGGCGTCAACTACGTCGGCCACATTCGCCTTGCCGCGATGTACCGGAAGATGAACGATATCGGAGCGTATGTGGAACAGCTGGCGATGGGCGCCGAGGACAAGGCGGAATTAAGGAACTACTTGGAGGATTACGCGCAGGATTTGATCCGTCAGGGAAAATCCGAACGGCAGGCGACGGCGGAGGCCATCTCGCAGTTTCAGGTAAAAGAATTGCTGAGGCTGTCCAAGCATACGGATCTGTTTCAACTGCACGCTCACTATTATTTGCTTGGATGGACAGCATGCGCGGCGCTCCTTGTTCTTCTGATCGAACTGACGAAGGGGGTGTTTCCGTCCGAATCGCTGGCCATCCTCCTCGCGGAATCGATCGCTGCCGCTTACGGCGCGTCGTTCGTCTGCCTGTTTTTCGTCTATAAGCTGCTCGACGCCTTTATTTATCGAACGTTGCGAAAGCATTTATTCTAGTATACGGAGCAAGGGGAGAAACCTATGGAAAATTGGATTACCAATATGATGAACGATTTCGGCTATTTCGGCGTCTTTCTTTTGATCGCGCTTGAAAATCTTTTCCCGCCGATTCCTTCGGAAGTGATTTTGACGTTCGGCGGGTTTATGACGACTTACACGAACCTGACCGTCGTAGGCGTCGTCATCGCCTCCACGATCGGTTCCGTCGTCGGGGCCGTCCTCTTGTACTACATCGGCTTTATCATCGACCGCGACCGGATGGAGCGCATTATCGTCAAGTGGGGACGCATCTTGCGGCTGACTCCCGCCGACGTGCACAAATCGTACGACTGGTTTGCCAAATACGGCGTATGGACGGTTTTCCTTTGCCGGATGGTTCCGCTGCTCCGCAGCCTGATCTCCATCCCCGCCGGAAGCACCCGGATGAATTTCAGCCTGTTTCTTTTTTTGACGACCGTCGGCTCGCTTATTTGGAACGTCGCCCTCGTCCTGATCGGCGCCGCCGTGGGGGCTTCCTGGGAGACGATCGTCGGTTACATGGACGTATATTCCAATGTCGTGTACGCGCTGCTGGCCCTCGGCTGCCTGGCCGTCGCCGTATGGTGGTTCAAAAGACGGAAAAAATCATAAAATTTCAAGGCGCAGGCCTTTTTGCAAAAAAAATTTTGACCTTTCTTCATGATGCCGTGTATACTGATAATACGCTTAATTCCCGCGCGTAACGGCCGGGAAGCGGGGGAACCAATCTTTTGGGGCTAATTGGCGCCGATGAGGCGTCATAGGGTACCATCTTGCCCGAGTCCGTCAGCTAACCTCGTCTGCAGTGGATGGGTCAATGCATCTTGCATACATCGTACTTATTGACCCTGTCAGAGGGTCTTTTCTGTCTTTTGCGACCCCTCGCTGGCTAAGCGTGCTTTCCGCCTTGCCGCAAGGGGTTTTTGCGTCCCCTGCCGGCCGGAGCCTATACACTGGGAGAAGGAGGAATTCGGATGTCATCGTCCAGATCTTTTCACAACGTCGGCAGCGCCGCAGCCGTTCCCGGCCAAGAGAATCGAACGCTGCCCCCCATTCTCGGCAAGCTAGGCGTTCGTCTGAACGAATATTACATGAGCCTTATCGATTGGAAGGATCCGGCGGATCCTTTGCGGCGATTGATCGTTCCTTCGACCGGTCAGCTCAAAATTTGCGGCGGATCGGACGGATCCTGCGACGATGCCGGGTACGACGCGCCGGGCTGCCGGCACATCTACCGCAATACGGCGCTGCTTCGCATGCCGGATGCCGTTCGCGTGCGCGAGCTGCGGGGCGAGCCCGCGGATGCGCTGTCCGAGATCGCGGCGGGAATCGACTACATCGCCCGGCGCAAAGAAATCGACAACGTGGCGCTGGCCGGGGGCGACGGTCTCGCGATCGGGAGCGCGGCGCTTCGCGACGTGCTGGAACGGCTTTGCCGCATCGATCACGTTCGCGTCATTCGCATCCATTCCAAACTGCCGCTGTTCAATCCGAAGCGGATCAGCGAGAACGAGGCGCTGCTGCAACTGATCGGCGAATATTCCAAGCCTGAGCGGCGTATTTTCGTGATGGCGACGGTTCATCATCCGCGCGAGGTGACCCCCGAGGCGAGCCGGGCTTTCCAGGCGCTTCGGGAAGCTCATGCGATCGTCATGGGCCACGTGCCGATTCTCAGGGGCGTGAACGACAGTTCGGGAACGCTCCGGTCGCTGCTCGACCGGCTGGCAGGCGCCGGCGTCGCGCCGGACGGGTTTTATATTTATCCGCCGGATCGCGACAACCGCTTCTCGCTGCCGCTCGGCCGGGTATACGAGCTTGTGGAAGGGGCCAAGGCCTCGACCAGCGTCCCGGGCAAGAGCGTGAAGCTGGCGATGAACCATCCGTCCGGCAAAATCGAAATCCTCGCGGTCGAAAACCGCAAGGCTTACTTGAAATACCACCAGTCCAAGCACTACCCTTACGGCAAGTTCATGATGCTGGAGTGTCCGCCCTCGGCGGTCTGGTTCGACGATCTTCCCGGAAGCGAGCGGTATTGGCCGGTTCCTGAAACGGCCGCGCCCGGGAAGCGTTTCGACGACAGCCCGGGAGACGCGGCCCGGCGTCAGGCCAACCACATCATCGCGGATTGACGGCAGCGAATCGTCGTTCCGATCGGCGGCTTTCTCCGTACGGCGGCGGAGAAAGCCGTTTTTCTGTCGAAGGGCCGTCCTGGCATGAAACCAAAGTCCTCCCCCCACGTACTATTGGTTATAAGGCACGGGGAACCCCCCTAAGGAGGAAACGCGAATATGTCCATTTTCAAAAGGCTTCGCGACTTGACGCTGTCCAACGTGTACGCATTGATCGAAAAGGCTGAAGATCCGGTAAAGATGACGGACCAATACCTGCGCGATATGCAGGACGATCTGGAGGACGCGGAGAAAGCGGTAGCCGCCCAAATCGCCCTGGAAAAGAAATTCAAGCAGCTGTACGAGGAGCAGGAAGCGCTCGTTCAGAAACGCGAAGAGCAAGCGAACATCGCCGCTCAGGCGAAGAACGTCGATCTTGCCCGCCGGGCGCTCGAGGAGAAGAAAGCCGCGGCCCAGAAGGCTGCCGAGTACAAGGCAAGCTACGATCAAAACAAGGCCTCGGCCGACCGCCTGCGCGAGAAGCTCGACGAGATGCGCAAGCAGTACACCGACCTGAAAAACCGCCGCGAAACGCTCGTCGCCCGGGCGAACGCAGCCAAAGCGCAGGCCGAAATCAACAAAGCGATGGCGGGCTTCGGTTCCGATACGGCGCTCGCGGGGCTCAAGCGCATGGAAGACAAGGTTATGCAAATGGAAGCCCACGCCGAAGCGACCGAGGAGCTCAACGGCGCGAAAGGCAAGTCGCTTGACGAAGAAATTGCGGCTCTCGGGAAAGACAAAGAGGTCGAAGACGAGTTGGCGGCGCTGCTGAAAAAGTACGAATGAAGGTAAAAGCCCCCCTCGAGGGGGTTCCTTCTTTTTATCGCCCTGAATAAACCGATGCGCAAGTTCGCCAATCGGAAGGAGAGACGGAACGTTGACGTTCAACGAAATCGTAGGGACGCTGATTTGGACGGCGGCAGGCGCCGTTCTGCTGTTCGTCTTGATGGGGGCCGACTCCCTGCTGACGAAGTACAAGGACATGGAAGAAATGAAGAAGGGGAACAACGCCGTCATCGTTCGCTTTGTCATGAAGCTGGGAGCGCAAGGGTATATTCTGTCCCGTTCGATCGCGACGTCCGATCATTTGGCGGAAGCTTTGCTCGTGTCCGTCGTATCTTTCCTCATCTTGTTCGTGCTGGAACGGGTGGTCGAATGGGCGCTCGGGGCGATCGGCGATTTGCGTTTGGCGGAAGGCGTCAAGAACGGAATCGTCGGCCACGGGCTGATCGCCGGCACGCTGCATGCGGTCGGAGCGCTTATTATCGGAGCCTGCCTATAATGGATAAGAAAGGAGGCTGCCAGCGATGAGCTTGTTGAAACGCGTGAAAAACCTGATTCGCAAGCCGGAGCCGCCGAAAGCGGAAAAAAGCGTGCTGTCGCTCGGGCCGGGCGACGTTTGCGAAGTATCGCTTGTCACGTACCAGGTGGCGGGCCGAACGAAGCCGCTTAGCCGCAATGCGGTGTGGCTGACGCTGCGGGACGGGGCGGCCGTCCGTTATTTGTCCGTCGAGGAGCGGGCGACCCGGCAATTCGGCCTTTACTCGGCGATTGACGGGCGGCTCGATTCGATCGACGAGGTGCCGACCGAAATCGAGCTCGACGGCATTCATTATCATTTGGAAGAGCGCTACTCGTCCCGGATTTCGGCAGCCGGCCAAACGCCTTTTTCCGAAACGGGCGGGGAGCTGTACGTGTGGCAATATCAATCCGATAACCGCAAGCTGCTGCGCGTCGAGTGGCAGGACGGCCGGTTTATGCTTTACGAGGGTGAAAGCGTCCTTCCGGCCGATGTCGAGTGGCTTCGGGGGACGGCGCAATGAACGCGTCCCTCCCGCGGTGGACGCGGTACTTGAACCTGGCCGTCATCCTCAGCCTTGCGATCGGGCTCTTGTCCGCTTGCGGCAGCGTCAACGTCGAGCAGACGTATCCGCTCGAGTCGGTCAGCGGAGAAGGCAACCAAACGTCCTACGTATACCGCGCCGCGGGGGAAACCGTGCCCGAAGTCGCGAATGCGCTCGCGGAGCAAAAGAAGCCGCAGCAAATGTCGGCGGAGGATGCGGAGCGCATGTTCCTCGTTTACGCCGACCAGATCATCCACGTGCAGCAGGACCCGGATCAACCCGACGATACGCTGGTCGAAGTGGACAGCACCGAGTACGTCCGCCAAAATTACAGCCCGTCCTTTCTGGAGGGGTACCTGCTTGCGAGCCTGATCGGCGATCTTTTCGACTCGAAAACGAGAAGTTACGGCAACTATCGGGGATATTCAAGCAAAACGACGAACCCGCCCGCGAGCGGCTCGTATCGCGCGCCGACCGCAAACGATACGAAAGCGGCACCGCCGTTGACCGTGGAGAAGAAAGGGTCGATTTTCAAGCGAAGCGCGACCGCAGATACGGGAGGCGTCGGCTCCGGAGGGCTGTTCAGCAAAAAGAGCGACGGTTCGTCGTCTTCCTCGGGCTCCGCGGGAACCATTACGAGAGGAAGCGAAGGAAGCGGCAGCAGCGGCAAGTCGTCGTCGAGCTGGACGAAACCCCGGAAGTCGAAAGCTCCGAAGACGAAGATAGGCGGCTTCGGCCGGGTCAAGCGAAGGTGACCCGGTGCCGGCGGCCGATTCGCCTTGCCTCCTAGTCCGTCATGAAGCGGATTAGGAGGTTTTTTGCGTGTTTTTAGCCGGGACTCGGGAGGCGAGAACGCCGGCGCTCCGGGTTTTCGGACCTTGTCCGCCGGTACGGGGCGGGCGCCGCCGGCTGGCCCAGCTTGCCGCGCAGCAGCCACCAGACGAGCAGCGGGGAGCTGCCGAAGACGAGCAGCAGGCAGTTGACCGCGAGCGGAGAGGGACGGTAGGAAACGACGGCGATAAACGCGATCGTCCCGATCAACCGACCGGCATTGAGGGCGAGTTCGCGGGTGATGACCGATTCCACCCGGCGTTCGGCGCTTTCCTTGTCCTGGCCGATCAAATCGAACACAAACGAGACGACCGGTATCGTATAAAGCGGCATGAACAGCGAGGTGGCGATCCCGAAGACGAGCAGCGTCGCGTATCCGTCGTTCCAGAAAAGGGGCAAAATCGCCAGGCTGAGCATCAGCGCTCCCGAAAACAACCCCCATTTTCGGTACGCGGGCTTGTACATTCGGCCGATGAGCCAGAAGCTGACGAGTCCGACGGCGGACGTATACAGCGTATAATTGCCCAGACGAAGCTCGCTTCCGGTGGAGATATACACAAGCAGCGTGATCATAAAGCCGAAGATGCCTTCGCGCAAGCCTTGGGCGACCATGGCGAGAGTGACGGTCCTCCACGGATTGCTCCGATCCCGCAGGCGCTTGAGGCCGAGCGACCACTCGTAGCTGCCGAGCCTGGGACGCCTTTTCAGCAAAAAAGACAGCAGCACCCCCGCGATGAAAACGCCGACCGATATGGAAAAAATAAGCCGGTAGCCGTACGTGCCGCCCAGACGGGCGATGACGATCCCCGAAAGCCACGGCGCAAGCATGCTCGATCCCGAGCCCAGGAGACCCGCCCGGCCGTTGAAGCGGTCCCGGGAATCGCGGTTGGTGGCCTCGAAGTAAATGATGTTGTAGGCGAGCCAGAATAAGCCGGACGAAATGCCCTGCACCGTTCCGAGCAGCGGGATGAAGCGGACGGCGCTCGGGCCGAGCAGCAGCACAAGGCCGTAAAAGGCGGCGGCAACGGCGATGCCGATCCTTATCGCGCCAAGCTTGTCCCCTTCCTTCACCCATTTCCCCGCCAGCCAGAACGTCAAAGCCATCACGATCTGGTGGACGACGGCAAACCAGCCGATCATCGTGAGGTCGTTTTTTATTTTCCATAAATAGACGTTGACGAAAGTGGACGAGAGCGCGTTGGCGCTGACGAACAGCCCGTTCACTCCAAGGAGCAGCCACTCCTGCCGCGCGTCCCGCAAACTCGCCGAAGATTGCCGGATTCCATCGGCCATTTCCGTTCCTCCTTTGCTGATGAGCTGCCGAGGCGGCGCGCTGCGCTGCAGCAACTCTCATAAGGTTTGTCAGAACGGAGAAAATCATGAACCGCAATCGCAATACCAGAAATTGCATGCCCGGCCAAAGCGGCGGGGGCGGGGAAAGCGCGCCCGGGAAGCGGGGCGAAACCGGCGAGCCCGGACGCGGTTTTCGTCAGATGAGCAGCGTAATGACCAGCAGTTCGTACAGGACGAGCGGAATAATGGCGCCCGCGGCGAACGGTCCGAAAAACCGGTAGTCGTTCGGCATCGGACGGACCATCAGGTGAAGGTGTCCGGAGTCGCTTCCGACAACGGTTCCTTCGTACGTATGGCCGTCGATCGTCTGGACGCGGACGGGGCGGTTCATGCATTTGCCGCAAATATCGCTTAGCCGCTGCCTCGTCTTTTTCGCGTAATCGCACCATTGCTGTTCCGCCCTGTAAACAACGGTTTGGCCGCTATTCGGCGAGCCGACGCTCATGAGCATTCCTCCCAGCGCTTGTTGCAGTATGCTATGCGGCCGGACGCGAATGGGTGCGCGCCCGGGTCCGGCGAACGGCCCGCAAAATTCGTCCTTTATCTCCGGGAAGGATGGAGTGCGCGCGGGGGGAGACAATGATATAATGGACGGGCAGTGAGATCGGAAGAAGGAGAGGGATCTTTTGGGCAGTCTTTTTGTTTGCGATCATCCGCTGATCCAACATAAAATTACGTTTCTTCGCGACAAAAATACAGACACGAAGCAATTTCGCGAGCTGGTGCAGGAGTTGTCGACCTTACTCGCCTACGAAATTACCCGCGACATTCCGCTTGCGACGGTAACGGTGGAAACGCCGGTCGCGAAAGCGGAGGGCCGCGTCATCGCGGGCCGAATGCTCGGCCTGGTCCCGATTTTGCGGGCGGGGCTCGGAATGGTGGACGGGATGCTGGAGCTCCTTCCTTCCGCCAAAGTCGGCCATATCGGCCTGTACCGCGACCCGGAGACGCTGCAGCCCGTAGAATATTACGTCAGCTTGCCGTCCGACGTGACGGAGCGCGAGCTCATTTTGCTCGACCCGATGCTGGCTACGGGCGGGTCGGCGAACGCGGCGATCGACATTTTGAAAAAACGCGGATGCCGCCCGACGAAGCTCGTCTGCCTGATCGCCGCGCCCGAAGGGGTGGAAGCGGTACGGAAGGCGCATCCGGACGTCGACATTTACGTGGCCGCTCTCGACGAGCGCTTGAACGACCACGGCTACATCGTGCCGGGTCTCGGGGATGCGGGCGACCGTCTTTACGGCACAAAGTAACCGCGGGGAAAAGAAAGGTCTTGGAGGGGGAAATCGAACAACGTGAGCGCGGTAAAAGTAATGACCGTCTTCGGGGTGCGCCCTGAAGCGATTAAAATGGCGCCTCTCATTCTCGAGCTGCAGAAGTATCCCGGGGAGATCGAACCGATCGTCTGCGTGACCGCGCAGCACCGGCAAATGCTGGACCAGGTGCTTGAAGTGTTTCGGATCAAGCCGGACTACGACCTCGATATCATGCAGGCGAACCAGACGCTGAACGACATTTCGATTCGCGTGCTGCAGGGGCTGGAGCCGGTGCTCCGGGAAGCGAAGCCCGATATCGTGCTCGTGCACGGCGATACGCTGACGACGTTCCTCGCCAGCTATGCGTCGTTCATGCAGCAGATCAAGGTCGGGCACGTGGAAGCGGGCCTGCGCACCTGGAACAAGCTGTCGCCGTACCCGGAGGAAATGAACCGCCAGCTGACCGGCGTGCTGGCCGACCTGCACTTCGCCCCGACGGACTGGTCGGCGGGAAATCTCCGCAAGGAAAACAAACCCGAAAAAGATATTTATATTACGGGCAACACGATCACGGACGTTTTCCAATATACGGTGAAGTCCGACTTTTCCCATCCGGTGCTCGAATGGGCCGCCGGCAAACGGCTCGTGCTCATGACCGCGCACCGGCGGGAATCGCAAGGCGAGCCGCATCGCCGCGTCTTTCGGGCGGTCCGGCGGCTGGTCGACGAATTCGAGGATATCGCGGTCGTCTACCCGGTTCACCCGAATCCGGCCGTGCTGGAGCCGGCGCGGGAGATTTTGGGCGGCCATCCGCGCATCAAGCTGATCGACCCGCTCGACGTCGTGGAGCTGCACAATTTTTATCCGCACGCGCACCTCATTTTGACCGATTCGGGCGGCTTGCAGGAGGAAGCGCCGTCGTACGGCGTTCCGGTGCTCGTCCTCCGCGACACGACGGAGCGTCCGGAGGGCGTCGACGCGGGCACGCTGGAGCTTGCCGGAACGGACGAAGAAGCCGTTTACGGACGGGCGAAGGCGCTGCTCACCGATTCGAACCTTTACGACCGGATGAGCAAGGCGGCCAATCCGTACGGAGACGGGCAAGCTTCGAAGCGAATCGCGCAGGCGATTTTGCACCACTTCGGGCGCGGGGAAAGACCGGAGCCGTTTCGCGCGGGGAACTGACGCCGGGACGCTCCGGACGTTTGCGGGCCGGCGAGCCAGGGGCTCGCCGGCGTTGGCCGGCCAATGCCGGCATCGCCGCGCTGCCTTCGGCGTCGAGAGCGTTTGGGTTCGCTTGCCGGCGATTCAGCGGCCGGCGCGAGAAGAGCTCGAAGGTGCGCCCGGCCGGAGCGAGACCAGGTTGGATTTTGTCCAATCGGCGGGCGAAAAGGACGTGTCATATCGCTCTACGTTGGATTTTATCCAACGAAAAACGGGGATTATGCTAGATTTCATAGAAAAAGCGTTGCCGGATTGGATAAAATCCAATGAAGGCAGCGATATTCGCAAAAGAGCCGCTCTTGATTGGATGAAATCCAACGAAGGCGACGGAGCGCTCGCGAAGGGCGTTTTCGATCAGGCGACGGAGGATTCGCGAAGGGTATTCCCGGTCAGACGATGGTTTCGCGAAGGGATGTCTCAATTCGGACGACGAGACCCGCGAAGAGGGCTCCCCGATCAAGCGGCGGGATCGAGGCGGCAGGCGCGCGGGGATGCATTTTTTTAACAAGGGAATAATGGAAACGACGGCGGAAGGCGGCGGTTCGGACGGTTATCCCGGAACCGCCGCCGCGAATCGTGTCGAGTTTGCGGACAACGCCGAAGCGGCGGCATACAGCATACAGTTAAGCTGTATGGTTAATGTTGGCTGCAAAGCGCGTAATGACGCGAATTTTCAAAGCTGCGTTCACACAAATTTTGATTTCTTTGAATTGACAAACCTTCTGCGACTTCGATAAAATGTATGAGGACTGGCAGAGGTACAAACTATGAATAAAAAGGGCAACGAGGGCAACCCGTGGCACGCGCTCGCGCTGGTCGGAGCGCTGGGCTTCGAGGTCGGTCTGAGTACGGCGGCGGGTTACTTTATTGGCAGTTGGATCGCCCCCTCCTCTTCCGGCTGGAAGATTGCGGGCGTTTTCACGGGTCTGATCGTCGGACTCCTGATTGCGATTTTACTTGTCAAGAAAGCTCTGGAGAACAAAAATGGATGAAATTTTGCAAAGGGCTACGCGGCTTGCGCTTTTTTTTCTGGCAATCTGCTTGCTCGTGTGGGCCGTCGTTCCCGAGTGGCGCATTTACACCGCGGGAGTGACGCTCGGAGTGGCGGCGAGTCTGGTGAACTCCTATCTCCTCCGCAGGAGGGTGAATTTCATCGGAACCGTTTTCAAAAACGATTCCGAACCGCCGCGAAGAGTCGGAATGGGGATGGCCAGCCGATTGGCGACGGTTCTGATCGCGACGATGGCCGCATACCGCTTTCCGGACCAGTTTCATCTGCCATCCGTCCTGTTCTCTTGTTTCTTTATGCCCATCGTTTTGTTGTTTTGCGCATTCGTGAGCAACAAACGTCAATCCTGAAGAAAGGGGGGGAACTACACAGCTATGCATGAGTTTCCCGTGCTAAAGGTTGCAGGTTTGAATATCGACCTTTCCACTGTCATCGCGCTTTTCGTGTCGGGGCTCATCACCTTCGTGCTGGCGAGACTCGCGGTGCGGAATTTGTCGGTCGAACACCCGTCCAAGCTGCAAAACTTCATGGAATGGGTCGTGGAATTCATCCACAACACGATCGCCAGCACGATGCCGCTCAATCGCGTCAAGCAGTTTGTGGCGCTGGGGATGACCCTGATCATGTTCATCTTCATTTCCAACCTTCTCGGATTGCCGTTCGGGATCGTGACGGAGGTTCATCATCCGATCCATTGGTTGGGCATCACGCAGGAAGACATCGACGGGCATCACGGCCATTACGCGATCGCCTGGTGGAAATCGCCGACGGCGGACCTGTCCGTTACGGCTGGACTTGCGCTCATCGTCTTTTTCCTGATTCACGCCCTGGGGCTGAAGATGAACCGCAGGCATTATCTGGCGCACTACTTCAAGCCGTACCCGATTTTCTTCCCGCTTAACCTGATCGAGACGCTGGTCAAGCCGCTTACGCTGGCGATCCGGCTGTTCGCCAACATTTTCGCGGGCGAAGTGCTGCTGACGACGATCCTGATGCTTTCCTGGATCGGGCTTCCGTTCATGGCGGCATGGCAAGGCTTCAGTATTTTTGTCGGCGCTATTCAGGCGTTCCTGTTCACGATTCTCACGATGGTGTACATTTCGCAATCGATCGTTCACGAGGAACACGAGCACGAGCATTAAGGCCGCAACCGCCGCACGGGCGCGAGCGCTCCGCGGCATTGCCGGTTTCTAAAATATCCAACCATTTTTGAGGAGGAAATACACAATGGAAGTATTGGCAGCAGCAATTGCAGTAGGTCTTGGCGCAATCGGCGCAGGTTTCGGTAACGGTATGATCGTCAGCAAAACGGTAGAAGGCATCGCGCGTCAGCCGGAAGCGGCAAGCAAGCTGCAAACGACGATGTTTATCGGCGTAGGTATCGTCGAAGTCGTGCCGATCATCGGCGTCGTTATCGGCTTCCTCGCATTCTTCGCCGCTTAATCGGATACCTGAACAAGTTATGGCGGGGAAGGCTTCAGCCCTCCACGCCATGTTTTTTGACCGCGAAAAGATCAGCGTGCGGAAAGGAGTGCGACCATGACTTTTAACTGGGAATCGACAGTAATCGCGATTTTGGCGTTTTTGATTCTGTACTGGCTGTTGAACAAATACGCCTTCGGACCGTTGTTCGGCATTATGGAGAAGCGCCGCCAGCTCGTCGCCGAGCAAATGGACAGCGCCGCCAAAAACCGCGCGGAAGCCGAGCGTTTGCTCGAAGAGCAAAAGCAGGCGCTGCAGCAGGTTCGCCAGGAAGCCGCCGACATTATCGGCCAGGCCAAGACGACCGGCAGCAAGCAGGCCGAGGAAATTCTTCTTCAAGCTCGCAACGAAGCGGTTCGCCTGAAAGACGAAGCCGTCAAGGAAATCGAAAGCGAGAAAAACAAAGCCGTATCCGCGCTGAAGGCGCAAGTGAGCGGCCTGTCCGTTCTGATCGCTTCGAAAATCATCGAGAAGCAGGTTGACGAAAAGGCGCAGCAGGAGCTTGTCGACCATTATCTTAAAGAAGTAGGGACGAAATCATGAGCGGCTCCGCGGTAGCGAAGAGATATGCCAAGGCTCTGTTCGACCTTTCCTCGGAAAAGGGGATCGTCTCCGAGACGGAAACCGAACTGAAGGCGATTGTCGACGCGCTCAAGCAAAATGCGGACTTCCGCGCCTTCATGACGTTTCCGAACATCGACACGAGCAAGAAGATCGCAGCGTTCAAAGCTATTTTCGGCCAGGCGGTGTCCCAGGCCGTGCTCGATACGATCAGCTTGCTGATCGAACGGGACCGCCAAACGGAACTGCCGGCGATTTTGGATGCCTACGTTAAGGTTGCCGGAGAAGCGCTCGGCCGGGCGGAAGCCCACGTCGCGACTCCGAAGCCGCTTACGGAAGGCGAAAAGGAACAACTGGCCGCCAAGTTCGGCGCCCTGCTCGGCAAGACGGTGCGGGTGAACGAAACGGTCGATCCGACTCTGCTCGGGGGACTGACGGTCCGCATCGGCGACACGCTGTACGACGGCAGTCTCCGCGGCAAACTGGAACGCCTGGAGAAAAGCCTCCAAACTTCGGCAAATTAGACAGGGGTGAACGAATTGAGTATCCGGCCCGAAGAGATCAGCACGCTGATCAAACAGCAAATCGAACAATATCAATCCGATATTCAAGTCGTGGACGTCGGTACGGTCATCGAAGTCGGCGACGGTATCGCGCGCGTGCACGGTTTGGAAAAATGTATGGCGGGCGAGCTGCTCGAATTCGAGGGCGGCGTCGTCGGCATGGCTCTTAACCTTGAAGAAAACAACGTCGGCGTCGTCATCATGGGCCAAACGAAGGGCATCCGCGAAGGATCCCAAGTGAAGCGCACCGGCCGCATCATGGAAGTGCCGGTCGGCGAAGCGCTGCTCGGCCGCGTCGTGAACGCGCTCGGCGAGCCGGTCGACGGCAACGGCCCGATCAACGCGACGACGACTCGCCCGATCGAGTCTCCGGCTCCGGGCGTCATGGACCGCAAATCGGTATTCGAACCGATGCAAACGGGAATCAAGGCGATCGACTCGATGATCCCGATCGGCCGCGGCCAACGGGAGCTGATCATCGGCGACCGCCAAACGGGCAAAACGACGATCGCGATCGACACGATCGTCAACCAGAAGGGCAACGGCGTCATCTGCATCTACGTCGCCATCGGCCAAAAGCAATCGACGGTTCGTACCGTCGTCGAATCGCTCCGCAGACAAGGCGCGCTCGACTACACGATCGTCGTGACCGCAAGCGCATCGGAGCCTTCTCCGCTGCTGTATATCGCTCCATACGCCGGCTGCGCGATGGGCGAGTACTTCATGTACCAGGGCAAGCACGTCCTGATCATCTATGACGATCTGTCCAAGCAAGCGGCCGCGTACCGCGAGCTGAGCTTGCTGCTCCGCCGTCCTCCGGGCCGCGAAGCATACCCGGGCGACGTCTTCTATCTCCACTCCCGTCTGCTCGAGCGCGCGGCGAAGCTGAACGACGAGCTCGGAGGCGGATCTCTGACCGCCCTTCCGTTCATCGAGACGCAAGCGGGCGACGTTTCGGCGTATATCCCGACGAACGTCATCTCGATCACCGACGGTCAGATCTTCCTTGAATCCGATCTGTTCTACTCCGGTCAACGGCCTGCCGTCAACGTCGGCATTTCCGTATCCCGGGTCGGCAGCTCGGCGCAAATCAAAGCGATGAAAAAGGTCGCCGGCACGCTGAAAACCGACCTCGCGCAATACCGCGAGCTCGCGGCTTTCGCGGCGTTCGGCTCCGATATGGATAAAGTGACGCAATCCCGGATCGACCGCGGCGTGCGCACGCTCGAAATTTTGAAGCAAGGCGTCAACCAGCCGCTGGCCGTCGAACGTCAAGTCGTGTCCCTGTTCCTCGTGACCAAGGGCCATGCGGACGACATTCCGGTTCAGGACGTTCGCCGCTTCGAAGAAGGCTTCCTGTCTTACCTGGATGCGAACCGACCGGAAATTTTCGCGTCCATCCGCGATACGAAAGATCTGACCGACGACAACGCCAAGGCGCTCGTCGAAGCGATCGGCGCTTTCAAGAAGAGCTTCGCCGTTTCGTCCTAAGCGCCCAAGACGCGCGATAAAGCTGAGCGGGGCCGGCCAGAATCGGCCGGTCCCGGCAATAAGGTGGTGACATGAATGGCTAAAGGCATGCGCGAGATCAAGCGCCAGATCAAGAGCACGCAGAACATGAAGCAAATCACGAAGGCGATGGAGATGGTCGCGGCCTCGAACCTGAGACGCGCCCAAAACGCGGCGCTCGCCGGCCGTCCTTACGCGGACACGCTGAAGGAAGTCGTTTCGAGCATCGCGACGAGCGGGGGCGGCTTTTCCCATCCGATGCTGGAGAAACGTCCGGTCAAGAAAACCGCTTACCTCGTCATCACTTCGGACCGCGGGCTTGCCGGAGGCTTGAACAGCAACCTTCTGCGGAAGCTGACGAACGCGATCAAGGAAAAGCACGCGTCCAAATCCGAGTACGGGATTTTTGTGATCGGCAGCAAAGGACGCGATTTTCTTGCGCGGCGGGACTACCCGATCGTCGAAGCGGTCACGGGCATTCCGGATTCGCCGAAGTTCATCGACGTGAAGCATATCGCGTCCGAAGCGGTTAAAGGCTTCGAGGACGGATCGTACGACGAGGTATATCTCGTTTACAACAAGTTCATCAACGCGATTACGCAAATTCCGACGCTCAAGCTGCTGCTGCCGCTCGACGCGTCGCAATTCGAATCCAAGTCCGGCGGACCGACGGCCAGCTACGAATACGAGCCGTCCCCGGAGGCCGTGCTTGGCGTTCTTTTGCCCAAATACGCGGAAACGCTCATCTTCAACGGCCTGATCGAGAACAAGGCGAGCGAGTTCGGCTCGCGGATGACCGCAATGGGAAGCGCGACGAAAAACGCGTCGAAACGGATCGACCAGCTGACATTGCACTATAACCGTGCCCGCCAGGCAGCGATTACGCAGGAAATCGCGGAAATCGTCGGCGGCGCGAACGCATTGGCATAATTCGAAGCTTTAGGAGGGACACGAATGAGCAAGGGACGCGTAGTCCAGGTTTTGGGTCCCGTCGTCGACATCGAATTCGACAACGGCCACCTGCCGGACATTCTCAACGCCATTACAATCAAGCACTCCGGCGAGCGCGAGATCAATCTGACGGTCGAAACCGCCAGACACCTCGGCGACAATCTCGTGCGCGCGATCGCCATGTCCTCCACGGACGGTCTCGTTCGGGGCATGGAAGCAGTAGACACGGGCAAGCCGATCACGGTTCCGGTAGGACCGGCGACGCTCGGCCGCGTATTCAACGTACTCGGCGACCCGATCGACGGGGCGGGCGAAGTCGACCGTTCGAAACAGGATCCGATTCACCGTCAGGCTCCGACGTTCGAAAACCTGTCGACCCAGCAGGAAATGCTGGAAACGGGCATCAAGGTCATCGACCTGATCGCGCCGTACGCCAAGGGCGGGAAAGTCGGCTTGTTCGGCGGCGCAGGCGTCGGCAAAACGGTTACGATGCAGGAGCTTATTCATAACATCGCGCAGGAGCACGGCGGGATTTCGGTATTCGCCGGCGTCGGCGAGCGTACCCGCGAAGGGAACGACCTCTACCACGAAATGAACGACTCCGGCGTCATCGCGAAAACCGCGATGGTATTCGGGCAAATGAACGAGCCTCCGGGCGCGCGTCTGCGCATCGCGCTGACGGGCCTGACGATGGCGGAATATTTCCGCGACGAGGAAGGCCGCGACGTTCTTTTGTTTATCGACAACATCTTCCGCTTTACCCAAGCGGGTTCGGAAGTTTCCGCCCTGCTCGGCCGGATGCCTTCCGCGGTCGGTTACCAACCGACGCTGGCAACCGAAATGGGCCAATTGCAAGAGCGCATTACCTCCACGAAGAAAGGCTCGGTCACGTCCATCCAGGCGATTTACGTTCCGGCGGACGACTACACCGACCCGGCTCCGGCGACCGCGTTCGCCCACTTGGACTCGACGACGAACCTGGAACGGAACATCGCGGCTATGGGGATTTTCCCGGCGGTCGACCCGCTGGCGTCCTCGTCCCGGATTCTCGCTCCGGAAATTCTCGGCGAAGAGCATTACAACGTAGCGCAAGGCGTCAAGAAGCTGCTGCAGCGCTATAAGGAACTGCAAGATATCATCGCGATTCTCGGGATGGACGAGCTGTCCGACGAAGACAAGCAGGTCGTTCACCGCGCCCGTCGCGTTCAGCTGTTCCTGTCGCAGCCGCTGCACGTCGCCGAAGCGTTCAACGGCATCCCGGGCGTTTATGTCCCGGTCAAGGAAACGATCCGCAGCTTCAAGGAAATTCTCGAAGGAAAGCACGACGACCTTCCGGAACCGGCGTTCCACAACGTCGGCACGATCGAAGAAGCCGTCGAGAAGGCGAAAAAGCTCGCACAAGGGCTCTAATCCGCCGCTAAGGAGGAATACAGGTGAGCACCTTACGGCTTGAGATCGTTACGCCCGAACGGAAAATATACGAACAGGACGTCGATATGGTGATCGTTCAAGGGGTAAACGGCGAGATGGGCATTTTGCCCAATCATATTCCGCTCGTGTCCCCCCTGAACATCGCGGTGGCCAGAGTCAAGAAGGGCAACCGGGAAGAATGGGTTGCCGTTCACGGCGGCTTCGTCGAAATCCGCAAGGAAAAAGTTGTCATTTTGGCCGAAGCGGCCGAAGTCGGCTCGGACATCGATCAGTTCCGCGCTCAGCAGGCGAAAGAGCGCGCCGAGCGCCGTCTGGCCAGCCAGAAGGAAGAATATGACGCCAAGCGGGCCGAATTGGCGCTGCAGCGGGCGATGATTCGTCTGCAAGCGGCGTCCAAACGTTGATTTTCGCATCGCTTATATCCGATCGCCGGGAAGCGAAGCCCTGTCGGGCGCGCTTCTCGGCGATTTTTCCGTTTTCGCAAAGGAGGGAATAGAGTTGGAACAGGTCGTCATTATCGGGGCCGGTCCGTGCGGGTTGTCGGCCGCCGCCGAGCTGCAGGACCGGGGATTCGATCCGCTTATTATCGAGAAGGAGAACATCGTTCATTCGATTACGTGTTATCCGGTCAATATGCAGTTTTTCAGCACGCCGGAGCTGCTGGAAATCGCGGGCGTGCCGTTCGTCACGCCCAACGAGAAGCCGTCCCGGCTCGAAGCGCTGCATTATTACCGGACGGTGGCCGAACGCCGCTCGTTCCGGATCCGAAGGTATGAGAAAGTGACCGAGGTGGTCAAGGAGGGCGGCGGCTTTCGGATCGTGTCGCACACGCGTGCCGGAGAGCGCAAAGAGACGCGCGCGCAAGCGGTCGTCGTGGCGACCGGCTACTTCGACCACCCGAACCGGATCGGCATTCCGGGCGAGGATTTGCCGCATGTGAGCCATTTTTTTCGGGAGGCGCATCCGTATGCGGGCACGCGGGTCGTCATCATCGGCGGAAGCAACTCCGCGGTCGATGCCGCGCTCGAGCTGGAGAGAGTCGGCGCCGCCGTCACCGTCGTCTACCGCGGACCGTCGGTTTCCGCCAACATCAAGCCGTGGGTTCGGCCGATCTTCGACGGCAAAGTCGCCAAGGGGAAAATATCGCTGCTGCTGGAAAGCCGGGTCGTGCGAATCGGACCGGCCGAAACGGAAATCGAGCCGGTTTCGGAAAGCCCGGACCGCGAGCGGACGACGCTGCCGACCGACTTCGTCCTGGCGTTAACCGGCTTTCGGCCGGACCGCGCCTTTCTGAGGGCGATGGGTGTCGAAGCGCCGGACGGCGTCATTCCGCCGACGCATGACGAGGAAACGATGGAAACGAACGTGCCGGGGCTGTATTTGGCGGGAGTCGTTTCGACCGGACGCGACGCGAACGAAATTTTTATCGAATCCGGAAGGCTCCACGGGCGCAAAATCGCCGCGCATTTGGCAGGGAAAATCGATCCGAACGGATAAGCTTGGGCTGCCGGTCATTCTTCGCGAAAGGATGGCCGGCTTTTTTTGCAAAAATCCGTCTTTATGCCTAGGAAAATCGGCATTTTTTACCCGATTTTAAACTGGCGAAGGTATACTGTTGTAGGCTTTGCCCGGACATCGTTAATCCGGAATTTTACATAGAATCGATTACATAAGAAGCATGGGAGCTGAGTGTTTTTATGAAGAAAAAAGGTCGAAGGCTGCGCGCCGCCGGGATGGCCTCCATTTTGCTGGCCGCTTTTCCGTTCGCGTCGCTGGCGTCGGCGGAGACGGGCTGGACGGAATCGGGGAAGCTTTACGAGATCCGGACCTGGGCCGGACAAGCCGAATGGGGAAATGAAGACGGCGCGGTACGGGAAGCGACGCTGTTGTATCCGCATTCGGTCGCCCAGCTGGCGGACGGGCGTCTGCTGGTAGCGGAGGCGGGCAATCACCTGCTGCGCGTTCTGACGACCGATCAGGTCGCCACATACGGCGGATTGATCGTGGGCGAGGACGAGCTCGGGCTGCCGGTAGGCGGTTATAACGACGATAACCTGCCCAACTCGGCGTTTCAACAGCCTTCGGGACTGGCCGTCGACGCCGCCGGCACCATTTACGTGGCGGATGCGGGCAACAACGCGATTCGCAAAATTTCCGCCGACGGGACCGTATCCACGCTTGCGGGCAACGGTTTGATCGGGAAAACCGACGGGCAGGGAGAGACCGCGCGCTTCTACCATCCTTCGGACGTGGCGGTCGACGCGTCGGGCAACGTTTACGTGGCCGATACGCTCAATCACGTCATTCGGAAGATCGACGCCGAAGGAAACGCGACGACGCTGACGGCCGAATCGACGCGCACGGTCCAAATGGGGCCGGGGACGATCGAGTCGTCCGGCGACTATATGGACGGAGCGATCGCCGAAGCGAAGTTCAACGAGCCGAGCGGGCTCGCGATCGACGCGAAAGGCAATTTGTACGTAAGCGACCGCGGCAACCAGCGCATTCGCTACATCGATTTTGCGGCCGGAACCGTGACGACGGTAGCGGGAACCGCGCCGGCGTATGCGGCGGACAGCCTGTACGCCGAAGGCGAGTTCGCGGACGGGGACGCGCTCGCGGCGCGCTTCTACGCGCCGGAGGGCTTGGCCGTAGCTCCGGACGGCACGCTGGTCATCGCCGACAGCCTCAATCACGCGATCCGGCTGCTCAAGGACGGCGTCGTCGCGACGCTGGCCGGAGAGGGCGCGGAATTCGGCGCGAACGACGGCGTCACCTACGCCGCGCATTTCAACCGCCCGACGGACGTGGCGATTTTGAAGGACGGAAGACTGGCGATCGCCGACGAGTCCGGCAACAAAATCCGCCTGCTGGCCAAATACCGCGGAGCCGGCCCGGCTGCTGCCGACGGCACGGTGACGACGCTTCTGGACGGTTCGCCGGTTCGAACGGACGCGGCCGCCTACGTTCAGGACGGCGCGGTGCTGCTGCCGCTGCGGAGCGTCGGCGAGGCGCTCGGCTACGAGGTCGGCTACGACGGCCAATCGAAGACGGGCAAGCTAAGCAAGGAATCGACGACGTACGAAATCAAGCTGGGCGAAAAAACCGTATCGAAAACGGCGGACGGACTCGCCCTCTCGCTCGAATTGAACGGCGCTCCCGTCTTCAAGGACGGCCGGATGTTCGTGCCTGTGCGGTTTTTCGCGGCGGAAGCGGATTTGGATATTCAATGGGACGGCACGGCCAGGACGGTCGTCATTCGGCATAAATCGTTCGAAGGAGGTGCCGCTCAGTGATTCGCAAAGGCCTGATGCATTTTATCGCCGCGCTGCTGATTGCTTTGCCCTTGCTGGGCGTTTTGGCAGACGATGCGGGTGCCGCCTCCAGCCGGGTGGCGATCGTGAAGGAATACGAGGGAGACGTTACGGTCAAAAAGTCCGGCGGCTCGAAGACGTTTAAAGCGTATACGAAAATGAGCCTGAACGAAGGGGACATTCTGACCGTCGGCGCCGACAGTTCGGCTGTTCTCCAGTTCGCCAACGGCACGTCCGAGGACGATCTGATGACGGTGGACGCCGGGACGACGCTTACGTTTTCCAAGTTATCGGACAAAAAGGGAACGCGCACGAAAATCAGCATGCTGAAGGGCTCGGCCTGGGTGGACGTCAAGTCGATCGCGGGCGGGGACGACGAATTCGAGCTGGAGACGCCGACGGCGATCATGGGCGTTCGCGGCACGCATTTGGGCGTCGCGGTCGATCCCGTTTCGGGCACGACCCGCGTCGTCGTGTTGGCCGGCATCGTGCAAACACGGCTTCCGAATCCTTCCCCGACCCAGTTGATCTACCCGGGTTACATGGGGACGCTGCTGCCGGGAATGCAGCGAGAGGAGCTGCCCGACGCCATCACGTTGCTTGACGTGCAGCAATTTATTTCGCAGGCTTCCCCCAAGATCATCCAGGCGATTTTGGAAAACGGGGTGCAGATCACCCAGGAAAATATCGAATATTTAAACCAGTTCGAGAACGAGGGGTACCCGGAATCGCTGACCGGCACCCAGGAGGATCTGGAGCGATTTGCAAGGAATTTGCAAAACGTATTCGGCGCCGTCATAAGCGAAGCGCTACGTCAGGGGACCATTAACCGGCAGCAGGCCGAAGATACGGTCAAAAAAGTCAAGGACCAGACCGGCCAAGAGATCGATCTGGAAAATACCAAATTGATCCTGGACGAGGACGATCAGGACAAAATCGACCGAATGATGGAGTTGATGGAAGAAGCCGCCCGGCAAGCCCTGGCCCGGAAAAAGCAAGAGCAGGACAGGTTGGACGCCTTGCCCGGAAATATGTTGCAAACTCTTCAGCAGCGTCTGGCTAACCAGCAAACGCAAAACCAGCAGGCCCTGGATCAGATGAAGGCGGCAAGCGAAGCCAAATACTTGGCCACCCTGACGCCGGAGCAGCGCGCCGCCTACCTTGCAGAAAGAAACGGCCGAACGACGACTTCCCCGGTTATCGTTCCGCCGTCCGCGAACGCAAACTTGAGCGGGCTGGCGCTGTCCGCGGGAACGCTGGCGCCTGCTTTCGCAAAAGACCATACCGACTATTCGGCGGTCGTCGGAAACGCAGTCTCGTCGCTTACGGTGACGCCGACGGCCGAAGATGCCGGAGCGGCCGTTAAGGTGAACGGCCAAACGCTCGCGAGCGGCAGCCAAACCGTCGAACTGAAGTACGGCGAAAACGCGATCGACGTGGAAGTGACGGCCCCCGACGGTTCGACGAAAAAAACGTATGCGCTGAACGTAACGCGGGAGCTGCTGAACTCGGTAAGCTTTTCGTTCGGTTCGGGTTCGTCGCTCAATATCGATTTTACGTCTCCGAATCCGGTGCAGCAGTTCGACGTCCCGGAAGACGAGGAGCACCTGACGCTCAGCGTTCCGAGCGATGGCCCCGCGCTCGCGGTTGCGGCAAACGGGAACGAAATCATGCCGGAGCCGGTAATGATGGCGGCGCTGACCGTGCTTCCGGGCCAGATTGCCTGGAAATATAGGATCCCGCTGAGCCCCGGCAGCAACGAAATCAAGCTGACGGCGACGATCGACGGCGTTTCGAAGACATACACCTTGTACGCGATCCGGGCGCTGCCGAACGGGGAAACGCCGTCCGACGACGCGACGCTGAAGTCGCTGGCGATCGAAGGGCAGCAGTTGGCTCCGGCATTTGCCCCGGAAACGACGGGCTACGCGGCGATCGTGCCGGCCGGAACCGAGAGCTTGTCGATCGGGTATGAAGCCAATGATGGCGGAGCTTCGGCCAAGCTGTTGCTTAACGGTTCCGAGGAAGGCGTAAACGGCCATTCGGTTTCGCTGGCCGCGGGGACGAGAAACACGGTATCGGTCGTCGTCACGGCCGAAAACGGCTTGGCCCAGAAGACGTACGAGATCGTAGTGAACCGGGCGCCGACCGCGCAAGCGGTGGAAACGTCGACGACTGCCGGAGAATGGGTTCTGGTGGAGCTGCTGGGCGACGACGCGGACAAAGACGAGCTGAGCTACGAGATCGCGGGTCCGGCGAACGGCACGCTTGAGCCGTATGAAGGCCGCAAGTATAAGTACACGCCGAATGCGGGCTTCTCCGGCACGGATTCGTTTACGTATACGGTCAGCGACGGGCTGGCCGAATCGGAAGCGGCCGCGGGCACGGTCGTCGTCGAGGACGTTTCGCCTGTGCCGTCCGCAGACGCGAACTTGAGCGGGTTGTCGCTGTCGCTCGGAGAGCAGTCGCCCGTCTTTCATGCCGATGTCACGGATTATGCGGCCAACGTGCCGGCCGGGACGGAAAGCCTGACGCTGCAGTTCGAGACGAGCCATCACGGCGCAACGGCCAAGCTGCTGCTGAACGGTTCCGAGGAAGGCGTGGACGGCCATTCGGTTGCGCTGGCCGCGGGGACGAGGAACACGGTATCGGTCGTGGTCGCGGCCGAGAACGGCGTGGCCGAGAAGACGTACGAGATCGTAGTGAACCGGGCGCCGACCGCGCAAGCGGTGGAAGCGTCGACGACTGCCGGAGAATGGGCTCTGGTGGAGCTGCTGGGCGACGACGCGGACGGAGACGAGCTGGACTACGAAATCGCGGGCCCGGCGAACGGCACGCTTGAGCCGTATGAAGGCCGCACGTATAAGTACACGCCGAATGCGGGCTTCTCCGGCACGGACTCGTTTACGTATACCGTTGACGACGGATCGGCGCCCCCGGTATCGGCGGCGGGAACGATCGCGGTTTCGTCGGAGCCGCCGTCGACGGATGCGAGCCTCGCCACCCTGGGCCTGTCGGCGGGAGAACTTGATCCCGCATTCGATCCGGGCACGACGAATTATATCGTGACCGTGCCGGCGGTCACGTCAACCCTGACGGGGGATTTCGCGGCCAACGATCCGGGGGCTTCGGCCCAACTGCTATTGAATGGCACCGTGAATGGCGTTTCGGGCACCACGGTCATTTTAAACGCCGGCGTCAACGTCATTGAAATCACGGTCACCGCCGCCGACGGGGAAACGACCCGAACGTATACCGTCACGGTAAATCGCGAACCGCCTCCGAACCCGGTCGGCGTCACGGGTTGGGTGACGAAAGCCAATGGACAAGAAACCGCTTGGACGTTAACGGACGAAACGGTTTATCCGGGCGAGCCCGGATATCCCGAATCCCTTTATCAAGATTACGCCCTATATTACGAGACGGCTCCCGGAACATTCGAGGTCGGCTTCGAATTCGAGGAAAACGTGGTCGATCCCGTATTGTACATGTTCGATCAAGCGATCGATCTCGAAACGACTCCCGGACCGATCCCGGTGCCGACTTGGCACGAAGGACCGAACGACGCCAGAGTCGAATACGGAATCGTGGACGAAGGCGAAAATATCGTAAAATACGTAACGCTTTACTTGACCGTTTATGTCGGGAACGATTTCGGACTGTCCCACTTGGAGGTCAGGCTTGCCAGCGAGTTGCGCGTCGATCTTTACCCTTCGGGCAACGGTACGTATACCGGCACCGTGCCCGACACCTCCTATCCGCTTATGGTTCGCGCGAGCGCGGCGATGGGCAGTGTCAAGCTCAAGGTCAACGGCGCGGAAGCGGAAGGCATGGACGGCTCGTTCGACGGCATCGAATTGAACGAAGGCTGGAACGTTTTGGAGATCGAAGTTTACAATCCGGTAACCGGGGAATTAAAGAACGCCTACGCGGTCACGATTTTGGCCGGCGATCCGGGGCTCTACGGATTGAGGCTGGACGGAGTCAAAGGATCGGACGGAACGAAAGTGTTCGCGTTCGAGCGTCTCCATGACATCCTTCCCTATTGGTACGGCATGGCGAGCTACGAGGCGACTTATGTCGATATCGAGCCCTTGGCTCCCCAGGGGACGTCCATCGAAGACGTGCTGGTCGTGGATGCGGAAACGGAAAGCTACTCGTCGGCCCCTCTGCAAAACGGCAAATATCGCATCCCGTTTACGGAAGAGTCGGCGTTTGCGGTCGTATTGTTGAAAACGGGCGACCGGGTTTTGGCCCATGCCGTGGCAATCGAGCGGGAGGCCGGACCGCTGCAAGGGCTTGTGAGCTGGTCGACCGAGATCGACGGCGAAGAAGCGTTTTGGACGCTGGAAGATGCCTATCCGGGTGAAACGTTCGAAGAACGTTATTACGGGATGAAGATCGAGTCGATTCCGGATGTTTTCACGATGACGTTCGAATTCGACGAAAATGTGGCCAACGCCGAGATCGTCGTATCGGACCAGACGATTTCGATCGCTTCCGGCATCCCGGTCGACCTGTCCCAGTGGATCCGGGAAGGCGAGGCTACCCAGTTTGACGTCAATTACGATATTGCGGACGGAAGCGGCGGGGTGCTGAAATCGGTTTATCTCGGCTTAACCGTATACGCCGGCTATCCGGAGCTGAGCGAATTTTCCGTTTACCTGGATGACGATCAAATGACTCCCGTGGACGTCAATCCGACCGGCGCCAATACTTTCTCGGCAGTCGTAGCGAATCCCGAAGAAAGGCTTCTCATCGGGGCATACCCGACTAGCGGGGATTTGGGAGTGTACGTGAACGGGATACAGATTTATCCGGACGGACCGTATTTCGCCGATCTTGCGGAAGGCTGGAACACGATCGAGTTCAAATTGTACCATCCGGTGGACGGAACGTTGGCGAATACGTACGAGCTGCAGGTTTGGGCGGGGGCTTCGCAACCGGAAGGCCTGGGCCTTGCGGCCATCGACGGCGCCGACGAAACCGGCAGTCCGATTCAATTCGTTCGGTCGGAAGCCGGAGCGTTGGACTGGAACGCTTTCGTCCAGGGAGCGGCGTACGCGGATATCGCCCCGGTAGCCGAAGGCGAAGGAACGATTGCCGGCGTGCTGTATTACGACGAGAACGGCGACCTTGTGCAGGCGGAACCGGCAGCGGGATCGGGGGCGTATCGCGTTCCGCTCGTTTCCGACTTCACGACCGCTTTCGCGGCGGTGCAAGCGAACGGTCGCTTGTTGTCGCATGAAATCACGCTTCAGCGAGCTCCTTTCCTCCCCGAGGTAGGGTTGATGCTCAGGTACGGGGACGAGGGCAGCTTTACCGGGACGTATCCGTATCGTTTCGGGAATACGTATTGGAACAACTGGAACGAGGGGACGGAGACCGTGAGAATGGTCGTCAACTCGGGCGGCCAGGAAAACTACAGCTATACGATCGACGGCACGCCGATGGACGCATTCAATTTCGCAGGCCTGGTCGAGGGCGACAATGTGTACGAATTCCGAATTGCGGACGGAACCGGACGGGAAGCGGTTTACTATTTGCATCTGTGGCGCGACGGAACCTGGAAGGAAAACGTAACGATCCCTGGCTTGTCGATAAAATATGGGGTCGATCAGGCGGCGGAGGCGAGTTTGAGCACAACGAATGAATGGGGCCAAGTATGGATGGCGTATCCTCAAGCCGGCATCACCGACGCCGAGGTTTCGTTCCAGCTTGCTTCCGGTTCGACGGCCGAACTGTACGACGGGACCGGGAACACCGTCATCTGGCAGGGAATGCCCGATCCGCAAACGCTCCAGGTATCGATTCCGATCTCCTTCAACGCGGCCGAATCGGCGGAAGGCAATCAACTTCTGTACCATCTGGTTTTGACGGATTCGGCAGGCAATCAGTACATGTATCCGATAACGCTCGCGTTTATCGGAGGGACTACGTCCTAGAAGGCTATCTGACCGGATGCAACAGCAATGGCCGCCCAAGCGCGTTTCGAATCGCCGAAGCTCGCCGGGGCGGTCCGTTTTTTCGCCGGAAAGCATAACGTTCGGACAAAATCCTCACGGAACTTGAAGCATGTGTATTATAAAATTTCAATAGCAACTGCTTGCTTTTAAAGTCAGAGAATGTTGCGGTACCTAGAGGGGGATTTTGCTTTTGAAAAGCAAAATCCCCCTCCATCGTTTTGGTGGAAGGGGCCGGATTAATTCACGTTCAATATCTGCTTAAAAATACACAGTCATGGCGTCGGGTCAGTATAAGATGCTGAAGACCCTTTTTTTGTTCTTTCCGCCAGCTTCGTAATCGACTCCACGTCTTGATCGGTTAATTGATCCAGAAAATGTTTGCGTATGGCCATGGAGACGATGGGACGTGCATCATTTAAGGCTGATTTGCCAGTGGGAGTAATGATGACCTGAACACCGCGATCGGTGTCTAATGGCTTCCGCATCACCAGCCTGCGTTTCTCCATCCGCGTTAGATGATGAGACAATCGGCTCTTATCCCAGTCCATAGATTCCGCGAGTTCCTGTTGGCGTAGGCTGCCGTCCCCCAGAAGGTCTAACCGGTCCAGGACTCCATAATCGCCCTCTGATAGTCCGGTGCGATCGGACATCTCTTTGATTACGCGACCGAAGATGCTGTGAAAGGAGCCTTTCCACTTATACCATAATTGAATTTCTTCTTCGTTCAGTTCGCTCTTATTCATGTAATCATTATAGCATGATGGTGCCGCGTTAGCGGCATGGGCGTCTAACACTATATTTTCATCGAACAGGAGCGCGGTTGTTGTCGACAAATGAAAACGCTTTTACCGTGGACGCCGCTGGAAGCCTTTGCTATAATTGCAAAAGGAAACGATTAGGCCGGGGGCTCGGGAACGTTCCGTCCCGCCGTACGGAGGCGATGATGTGGAGCATTACGCCAATCAGTACGTCATAGTTGCCGTCTTCCTGATTGTTGGAATCGCGTTTCCGATCGTCGTGCTGCAGCTCGGCAAAAGGCTGCGCCCCGCCAAGCCGACGACGGAAAAGGAAATCGCCTACGAGAGCGGGAACGATCCCGTGGGCGAAAGCCAGATTCGCTTCAACGTCCGGTATTATTTGTACGCTTTGATGTTTGTCATATTCGATGTGGAGACCGTCTTCCTGTACCCGTGGGCCGTAGCGTATAAGAAGCTCGGTCTTTTTGCGTTGGTCGAGATGGCGATTTTCGCCGGCCTGCTGCTGATCGGCCTCGTCTACGCCTGGAGAAAGAAGGTGCTGCAGTGGAATTCAATCTAGCGAACGTCTCCCCGGAGGACATTCGGGAGCTGGAGCGGAACGTGTTTATCGGCAGTCTGGAAACGCTCAAAGGCTGGGTCCGCAGCAATTCCCTGTGGCCGCTCACGTTCGGCCTCGCCTGCTGCGCGATCGAGATGATGGCGGCCGGCGCGCCTCATTACGATCTCGATCGGTTCGGCGTCATGTTCCGGACGTCGCCGCGCCAGGCGGACGTCATGATCGTCTCCGGAACGGTGACGAAGAAGATGGGCCCGCTGCTTCGCCGTCTGTACGACCAGATGCCGGAGCCGAAATGGGTCATCGCGATGGGGTCCTGCGCGACGGCCGGCGGCCCGTACGTGAAGTCCTACTCGGTCATCAAAGGGGTGGACCAAATCGTTCCCGTCGACGTCTACATCCCCGGCTGTCCGCCGAATCCGGCGGCGCTCATTTACGGCATTAACAAGCTTCAGGAGAAAATCCGCTACGAGGCGAGAACCGGGAAGCGGGTGACGAGCGGATGAGCGGGGAGGAGCAAAACGAAGCGAAACGGCGGCAAGTGGGGGCGAACAGCGAATCCGAGCGCGCGGGCGCAACCGGGGCGGCAAATAGCGGGCCGCAGGCGGAAGCCCCGCCGCCGAAGCCGCCCTCGCCGGGTCAGGAGAGGCTCGACCGGGCCGTACGGCTGCTGCGCGAGCTCGTCGCCGAGGACGCGGTCGAGGCGGCTTCGATCAACGAGGCGAACGGCCATTTGCCGACGATCGTCGTCAAAAACGAGCGCTGGCCGCAAGCCGCCCGCCTGTTCCGAAGCCATGGCGAGCTGAACGCGAACTACCTCCGGAACGTGGCGGGCGTCGATTACGAGACGCACATGGAAGTCGTCTACTATTTGCTCAATATGGCCAGCGGACACAACTACGCCGTCAAAGTCCGCACCGGCCGGGAGGCGCCGTCCGTTCCGTCGGCGACGCCGGTGTGGGAAACCGCGAACTGGAACGAGCGCGAAATTTACGATCTGCTCGGCATCGATTTTCCCGGCCATCCGGACCTTCGGCGCATTATGATGCCCGACGACTGGGAGGGCCATCCGCTTCGCAAAGACTACGTACCGCTCGATCCGGAGGTGTGAGCCGGCGTGATACGGACCGAAGAGCTGCTCTTGAACGTAGGTCCCCAGCATCCGAGCACTCACGGCGTATTTCGGATTATCGTCAAGCTGGACGGGGAAATCATCACCGAAGCGACGCCGGTCATGGGCTATTTGCACCGCGGAACGGAAAAGCTGGCGGAAAGCCTGAACTACACGCAGATCATTCCTTACACCGACCGGATGGATTACGTGTCCGCGATGACCAACAATTACGTGCTCGTTCACGCCGTCGAGAAAATGATGGGCCTTCAAGTCCCGGAGCGGGCGGAATTTCTTCGCCTCATCGTCATGGAGCTCCAGCGAATCGCGAGCCACCTCGTCTGGTGGGGGACGTACTTGCTCGACATCGGGGCGCTCAGTCCGTTTCTGTACGCCTTCAACGACCGGGAACGGATTCTTCAGCTGTTCAACGAGCTGTGCGGGGCGAGATTAACCTATAACTATATGCGGGTGGGCGGCGTCAAATGGGATGCTCCCGAAGGCTGGATCGACCGGGTCAAACGGTTCGTCCGCTCGATGTACGGCAAGCTGGAGGAGTACGACGGCCTCGTCAGCGGAAACGAAATTTTCCTGTCCCGGATCAAAGGGGTCGGCGCCTACGATGCCGAGACGGCGATCGCCTACGGGTTGTCGGGGGCGAATTTAAGATCGACGGGCGTCAAATGGGATTTGCGCAAAAACGAGCCCTACAGCCTGTACGAGAGGTTCGAATTCGACGTCCCGGTCGGCGCGAGCGGAGATTGCTACGACCGCTACCTCGTCCGGCTTGCGGAAATTCGGCAAAGCCTGCGCATTCTGGAACAGGCGCTCGAACGATTTCCGGCCGAAGGGGAGACGATGGGCAAGGTGCCGAGAGTGATCCGGCCGCCGGCCGGCGAAATCTACGTACGCATCGAATCGCCGCGCGGCGAAATCGGCTGCTACATCGTTTCGACCGGCAAGGCGGAGCCGTACCGGCTCAAGTTTCGGCGGCCGTCGTTCGTCAATCTGCAAATTCTGCCCAAGCTGCTCGTCGGCGAGAGCATGACCAACCTGGTGACGATCCTCGGCGGCATCGACATCGTGCTCGGGGAGGTGGATTGCTGATGCAGCGTTTCTGGGACGATCCCGTCTCCTGGGGGACGGCGGGAATGTACGTGCTGTACACGCTTTTGCTTCTTGCCGTCGTCATCGTTTTCGTCACGTACGCCATCTACTTCGAGCGTAAGGTCATCGGCTGGATGCAATTCCGGCACGGCCCGAACCGCACCGGACCGCTGGGTCTGCTGCAGACGGTCGCGGACGTCGCGAAGCTCCTCATCAAGGAAGACACCATTCCCGCGAAAGCCGACAAAGCGCTGTTCGTGCTCGCGCCCGCGCTGGCGTTCATCCCCTCTTTTACGGTGCTGGCGGTTATCCCTTACGGATTGAATCTGCAATTCGCCGACCTCAACGTCGGCTTCCTGTATTACATCGCGCTGTCCGGCATCACGACGATCGCGATCGTCATCGCCGGGTGGGCTTCCAACAACAAGTACGCGCTGCTCGGCGGCATGCGTTCGGCGGCGCAGATGATCAGCTACGAGGTGCCGCTCGTGCTGTCCGTCGTCGGCGTGGCGATGATGACGGAAAGCCTGAATTTGCGCGAAATCGTGCTGCATCAGCAAGGGTACTTCTGGCATTGGAACTTGTTTCCCCAAATCGTCGGATTCGCCGTGTTCGCCGTCGCGGCCGTCTCCGAATTGAACCGGACGCCGTTCGACCTGCCGGAAGCCGAATCCGAGCTCGTCGCCGGCTACCACGTCGAGTACAGCGGCTTTCGCTTCGCGTTTTTCATGCTGGCGGAGTATGTCTACATTTACGCGATCGCGTGCCTGGCGACCGTCCTGTTCCTCGGAGGCTGGAACGCGCCGCTGCCGCAGCTCGATTTTGTTCCCGGACTCGTCTGGTTTGCGCTCAAATTCGCGGCGGTCGTCTTTGCGCTGGTCTGGATTCGCGCCACGCTGCCGCGGCTTCGGGTCGATCAGTTGATGGGCCTTGCGTGGAAGGTGCTGCTGCCGGCCGCGATCGCGAACATTTTTTTGACGGCGCTTGGCATCGAATGGCTCGGCTAAGGAGGCTGGCGAAATGAAAGGCTCAGGCATGGCAAAAGGGTTCGGCGTGACGCTCAAGACGCTCGTCTCGAAAAAAGCGACGTATGCGTACCCGGACATCCCGATCCGGATGCCCGACCGCTTCCGCGGCATCCAATATTTCGAGCCGGACTTGTGCATCGTCTGCAATCAGTGCGCCCGCATTTGCCCGACCGACTGTATCTCGCTGACGGGCAAGCCGAACCCCGACCCGGAAAAGAAAGGCAAGGTCATCGACACGTTCGACCTCAATTTCGAAATTTGCATCCTGTGCGATTTGTGCACCGAGGTCTGTCCGACCGAGGCGATCGTCATGACCGGCAACTTCGAGCTGGCGTCCTACAGCCGCGACGAGCTGTTCAAGGATCGGGAGTGGCTTGCGGGCAACGATCGGAACGTCCGCCGGGACAACAACAACATCGGCGCTCCGCAGAGAGGAGGCGGCAAATAGATGCTGGACGGAACATGGCAGGCGAACGGCGAGTTCGTCGCGTTTTTCGCGCTTGCCGTTTGCGCGGTGACGGGAGCGGTCATGGCATTAAGCTTCGTCAAGGTCGTGCACGCGACGCTGTCGATGGCGTTTGCGTTCGTTTCGCTGGCCGGGCTGTTTATTTTGCTCGGAGCCGAGTTCGTCGCTTTCGTGCAAGTGCTGCTCTACGTCGGGGCGGTCACGATCTTGATGATTTTCGGCATCATGATGACGAACCATCGGGAGGAAGGCGCCGAGCGCGGGAGGCCGCTGCGGGAAACGCTGGCCGCCGTCGCTTGCCTGTGCTTGTTCGGCATTTTGTTTTACGCGATCCGAGGTTCTGGCTTTCCCGCTCCGGAGGCGGCGCTGCCGGAAGACAACACGCTGGAAATCGGACTGCTGTTGTTCACGCGGTATGCCGTTCCGTTCGAGCTCGTGTCGGTGCTGCTGACCGTGGCGTTCATCGGGGCGGTGGCGCTGGCCAAAAGGGAGGCGGATTCGGCATGAGCCTGCTCGGTTCCTATTTGACGCTGGCGGCCGTTCTGTTCTGCATCGGGCTGTACGGGGTGTTGACGAAGCGCAATGCCGTCATCGTGCTGCTCTGCATCGAGCTCATGCTGAACGCGGCCCATTTGAACTTGATCGCTTTCGCCAGGTACGGCGCCGTTCCTTCGCTTTCCGGCCAAATTTTTTCCCTGTTTTCGATGACGGTCGCCGCGGCGGAGGCCGCCGTCGGCATTGCGGTGCTCATCGTCCTGTACCGCGGCAGAGCGACGGTAAACGTCGAGGAATACGACAAGCTGAAGGGGTGAGCGTATGCCGGCCTCGTTTTCCCAATACGCCTTTTTGGCGCCGCTGTTCCCGCTCGCGGCGTTCGCCGCGCTGACGGCGCTGAACCGCCATCTGAAGCGGGCCGGTCCGGCGGTTGCGATCGCCGCCTCGCTGGCTTCGCTTGTTTTATCGCTGCTTATCGTTTTCGGACGGCTCGGGGGCGATGCCGAGGACTACAGCGCAGGATTCCGTTGGCTGACGATCGGAGACGCGTCGCTGCGCGCGGGCTTTGAAGTGACGAACCTTACTTCGCTCATGCTCGCCGTCGTCTCCTTCGTCTCCGTCCTTGTTCTGATCTACTCGCTCGGCTATATGCGGGACGACGAACGGAAAAACCTGTTTTTCGCCTACGTCTCCCTGTTTGCCGCCTCCATGCTCGGGCTTGTGCTGGCGGACAATCTGCTGCTCCTGTACATAGGCTGGGAGCTTGTCGGCGTCAGCTCGTTCCTGCTGATCGGATTCTGGTACCGGAAGCCGGAAGCCGCGGCGGCGGCCAAAAAAGCGTTCATCGTCACCCGGGTCGGCGACCTTGGCTTACTGATCGCGATTCTGCTGCTCTTTCGGTACATGCCCGGCCACGCGCTCGATTTCGTGACGCTGCACAACGTGTTCGATTCCCAGGCCGGCGTCGTCTCGCAGGAGCTCGCGACCGTCGTCGCGCTGCTCCTCTTTCTCGGCGCGGCGGGCAAGTCGGGCCAGTTCCCGCTGCATATTTGGCTGCCGGACGCGATGGAGGGGCCGACGCCGGTCAGCGCCCTCATACACGCCGCAACGATGGTGGCGGCGGGCGTATTTCTCGTCGTCCGGACGTACGACATTTTCGAAGCCTCCGCCTTCGCCATGAACGCGGCAGCCTATATCGGGGCGTTGACGGCGGGGCTCGCGGCGGCGATCGCGTTGAAGCAGCACGACATCAAGCGCGTGCTCGCCTATTCGACCGTCAGCCAATTGGGCTATATGATGCTCGCGCTTGGCAGCGGTTCGTGGACGGCGGCGATTTTTCATCTGTTCACGCACGCCTTCTTCAAGGCGCTGCTCTTTTTGGGCGCCGGCAACGTCATCCGCGCGCTGCATACCCGCGATCTTCGCCGAATGGGAGGCATCGGCGGACGGATGAAAACGACCGCCTGGACGTTCGGCATCGGCGCCCTGGCGCTGACGGGCATTCCGCCGCTGGCGGGCTTCTGGTCCAAGGACGCCGTGCTGGCCGCGGCGGCGGATCGCCATCCGCTGCTGTTCGCGGCGGCGGCGGGAACCGTGTTTTTGACCGCCTGTTACATGGCGCGGTTGTTCTTTCTCGCGTTTGCGGGCAAGTTTCGCGGCAATGCGGAAATTTTCGTCCGGGCGAAGGAAGCCCCGGCGGTCATGACCGTGCCGCTGCTCGTGCTGGCCGTGCCCGCCGCGGTTGCCGGCTTTGCGCAGTCGCCGTTCGGGGGCGGGCTCGAGTCGTGGCTGAGCGGGGAGGAGACGGGACATGGGCACGGCCTTTGGATCATGGCGGTTTCCGCGGCCGCTGCCGCGCTCGGACTTTTTCTGGGCTGGATGGTCTACGGCAAAGGCTCGCTGAACAAGGACGGGATCGACCGAACCTTCGCCTGGCCGATTCGGCTCGCCGAGCGAAAATTTTACGTGGACGAGGGGCTCGGGTTCTTGTTCGCGAAGCCGTTGCAGGGGCTCGGCCGGGCGCTGCGTCTGTTCGACGAAGCGGTCGTGGACGGGGCGGGCCGGCTTGCCGCCAGTTCCGTCCAGGCGCTCGGCCGGCTGCATTCCCGCCTGCTGAACGGCCAAATGCAGGTTTACGCCCTCGCGGCCGTCATCGCCGTCGTCGTCCTGGCGCTCGCCATCGCCGGAAGGAGGTTCTGGTAATGCTGGAGGCGCTTCCGGTTTTGTCGATCATCGCGCTCCTTCCGCTCGCAGGTTCCCTGCTCCTGCTTCTGCTCCCGCGCGAGAACGGGCGTCTGATTCGGGGGGCGGCGATCGGGTTTACGGGGCTGCCCTTGCTGGCGGCGGTCGGCCTGTACATGGACTACGAGCCGGCGTTCGGCGGGGAGCGCTATACGGAGCATGCGACCTGGCTGTCGATTCCGCTAGGCCTGGATGCGGAACTTAAGGAGCAAGGCGTCGTTTCCTTCCGCCTTCTCTTCGACTACCATCTGGCCGTGGACGGCATTTCGCTGCCGCTCGTGCTGCTGACCGGCGTCGTGTCGCTGATGGCGGTTCTCGCATCCGTGCATGTCCGCAAGCGCCGCAAAACGTACTACGTTCTTCTTCTGCTGCTGCAAACGGGCATGTACGGCGCGTTTCTGGCGCGGGACGTCGGGCTTTTTTTCATCTTTTTCGAGTTAACCCTCCTTCCGACGTTTTTCCTGATCGGCATTTGGGGGGCATTCGGACGGGAAAAAGCCGCGAACCGCTTCCTGGTCTATAACGGGCTGGGCTCGGCGGCGATGCTGTTCGCCTTTTTGCTGCTCGTCTCCACGATCGGGTTCGGCGCCGAGGAAACGGGGAGCGGCACGCTGCTGACCTATAGCGGCAACTATGACGCGATGCTTGCCCATTTGGCCGACCCGGCCGCGGCTAACGCCCCGGGGGTGCCGCTTCCGTCCGAGGGGATGAAGGAAATCGCGTTTGTCCTGCTGCTTGTCGCCTTCGGGATCAAGGTGCCGGTTTTTCCTTTTCACGCCTGGATGCTGAAGGTTCACGCGGAAGCTCCGGCGCCGGTCGCGATGATTCATGCCGGGATCCTGTTGAAGCTGGGCGTGTACGGCCTCCTTCGGTTTGCGGGATTTCTCCTTCCCTCGCAACTGGAAGCATGGGCTCCGGCGCTGGCGACGCTCGGCGTCGTCAATATTTTGTACGGGGCGATTTTGGCCTGCGCGCAAAAAGAGTTCCGGCTCGTGCTCGGCTACGCCAGCATCAGCCATATGGGCATCGTGCTGCTCGGCCTTGCTTCGCTTAGCGAAATCGGCTTCGCCGGCGCGGTATTCCAAGCGGTTTCGCACGGCCTTATCGCGGCGCTTCTGTTTCTCGTCGTCGGATGCCTGCACGAGCGCACGGGCACGACGCGGATCGACGAGCTGGGGGGGCTGGCGCGCAGCTTGCCGTTCACGTCCGGCATTTTGCTGACGGGCGGACTTGCCGCGCTCGGCTTGCCGGGGCTGTCCGGCTTTGTCGGCGAGCTGCTGTCGTTTCTCGGCCTGTTCGGCTCGATGCGGTGGCTGACCGCGCTCGGCGTCCTCGGCGTGCTGTTGTCGGCCGTCTATATCCTCCGCAGCGTGCTGGCGATGACGTACGGCCCGCTGCCGGAGCGGTTCGCGGGCCTCAAGGAGGCGAGGTTCGTCGAGGCGCTGCCGATGGCGGCGCTGACGGGGCTGATCGTGCTGCTCGGCGTTTATCCGTCGCTGGTCACCGATCTGCTGCAGCACGGGTTCGACGGGCTGGTACGGGAACTTCGGACGAGGATGGGGGGCTAAGCGATGGAAACGGTGCAAACGTTAACGTGGAGCGACGCCTGGTATTTGGCCCCCGAGCTTGTTCTCGTCGGCTTCGCCCTTGCGCTCGCCGCGCTCGATCTGCTGCTGCCGGATCGGGTTAACCGCGACTGGATCGGGGCGGGGACCGTGCTCGGCCTCGCCGCCGCGGCCGCGTTCGTCTGCTGGCACCTGTACGATTTTCATCAGGCCGCTGCGGCCGGGGGGGAAGGAACGCACAGCCTGCTGAACGGCAGCTTGAGGCTGGACGACTTCGGCCATCTGCTGAAGCTGTCGTTTCTCGGCGCATCGGCGCTCATCGTTTTGGCTTCGCTCGGGACGGTTCGCCCGAAAGACGTCCCGATCAAGGGCGAGTTTTACTATTTGGTGCTTCCGGCGGTTGCCGGCGCCATGGTGATGGCCTCCTCGGCCGATCTGATGACCTTGTTCATCGGCCTGGAGCTGCTCGGCATCGCCTCGTACGTTCTCGTCGGAGCGCGCAAAAGCAGCGGACTTGCGAGCGAGGCGGCGTTCAAGTACGTCGTGACGGGAGGGACGGCTTCGGCGTTTATTTTGTACGGCATGTCATTCTTGTACGGGGTGACCGGCTCGACGCGGCTGGACGAGATCGCGCGAGGGTTGGAGCGGGGGGCGGGGGATTTCCGGACGCTCGTTTACGTCGCCTTTTTTCTTCTCGTTGCCGGGTTCGCGGTCAAGCTGGCTTTGGCTCCGTTTCATGCCTGGGCCCCCGACGTGTACCAGGGAGCGCCGACGCCGGTGACCGCCTTTCTGGCCGTCGTCGCGAAGGGCGCCGCGCTGGCGATGGTATACCGCGTTTTCATGAATACGGCTTATTTCGCGGCCGGGAGCGATCCGCATCTGACCGGGGACGTCTTTTTGGCGCTTGCCGCATTGGCCGCCGCCGCCGCGATCGCGGGCACGGTCGGGGCGCTGCGGCAACAAAACGCGAAACGGCTGCTCGCCCTGTCGGGCGTCGCGAACGCCGGAATGCTGCTGGTGCCGCTTGCCCTGGACAAAACCGACCTGCACGCCTCCTTTTTTGCGGAATTCCTGTTCTATTTGATCGCGTACGCGTTGATGAACATCGGCGCGTTCGCCGTGCTGACCGTCGTGTCGCAATCCTCGCAAAAAGAAGATCTGTCCGCCTTTGCCGGCCTGTATCACCGGGCGCCCCGGACGGCCGTCGCGATGACCGTGCTGCTCTGCTCGCTCGCGGGCTTGCCGGTTACGGGGGGCTTTACCGGAAAGCTGTTCATCCTGTTCGGGGCGGTGCGGACGGGAGCGTACGGGCTGGCGGCGATCATCGTGGCGACGACCGCGGTCTCGTACTACGTCTACTTCAAAATCATCCGCCAAATGTATATGCGGCCTGGGGAAGAGGAGCCTGCCGTCCGCTTGCCGGTGCCCGCGGGCTTCGTCATTTGGCTGTGCGCGGCAGGGACGGTCGCGCTCGGCGCGTTTCCCGGTCCGCTGCTCGGCCTGATCGACCGCCTGTTCGAAGTCGGCACGGATTTGTTGGCGGGATGAGCGGGAATGCGGGCGCGGGCGAAGCGGGAGCGGGTTGGGGGCGCGCTTCTCGCTGCTCGTCGCCGTGCCGGCCGCCGCGGATGGGGTTGTAGACTGTTGGGCGCGATCGGTATTGGCGTCGAAACAGGAGGGAATAAGGTGAAGAGGAGAAAGGGGGGGGGCGGGAGGCTGTCGGGCGAAGTCGGTAGGCGAACCGGGCGCGAGCCTGCATAATGGGAAGCGAACCGGGCGCGAGCCTGGCATAATGGGAAGCGAACCGGGCGTGAGCCCGCCTAATCGGAGGCGAACCGGGCTAGATTCGGGCGCAATAGGGGGACGGGTCGAGAGCAAACCAGGCAAAACCGAGTCGAACAGCCATACGCACACCGCCTTTGTACGCAAGCTGCCAATCCATTTGAGTCGTGGCGACTCATCTCGAAGCGCCATACGCATATAGCCGCACGCAGTTGAGTAAAAATGACTCATTTCACCGCGTCCGCACGCTTACTACCGATCCATTTGAGTCGTGGCGACTCATCTCGACCCGCCAAACGCACACGGCCGCACGTATTTGAGTAAAAATGACCCATTTCACCGCCACCGCACGCTTGCTGCCAATCCATTCGAGTCGTGGCGGCTCATCTTGACCCGCCAAACGCACACGGCCATACGCATTTGAGTAAAAATGACCCATTTCACCGCCACCGCACGCAAGCTGCCAATCCATTTGAGTCGTGGCGGCTCATCTTGACCCGCCAAACGCACACGGCCATATGCATTTGAGTAAAAATGACCCATTTCGCCGCCTCCGAACGCTTGCTGCCAATCCATTTGAGTCGTGGCGATTCATCTTGACCCGCCAAACGCACACGGCCATACGCATTTGAGTAAAAATGACCCATTTCACCGCCTCCGCATGCTTGCTGCCAATCCATTTGAGTCGTGGCGGCTCATCTCGACGAACCCTATGCATGCGGCCGAGCGCTTTCGCGAACCGGCGCTTCAGCCGTTAAGAAAACCGCCCGGCCATCTCTTTTCTATCGTGTTACCACACCAACTCTGCACGTAAAAGCCTGCAAATGCGGAGGCTTTTCCTCCCCAATTGGCCGATCTTCGAAGCGTTCATACGAATATGCGGTTTTTTTCAGAACGAACGCGCCCCCGAGGGCCTTTCACCTCCGGCAAAGCCTGCATTTTTGCGGGCATTCCTCTGTCAACCCGGTGCCGCTTGATGGCTTCTTCGCTGCGCATTGTGACAAAAGTACTGTTTTTTCGCGGTCAGGAAGGGGAAACGCGCGAGCCTCTCGAAATATTTAATGTTACGAATCTCAAGTTGACGTGTAAGTGTTTAGCGACGGGTAAGACGGATTTCAGTCAAGCAAGCGGGACCTTCGTTCCGTATCCATACCGACTTAAGAAATGGCAAAGGTGCTGATGGTCATGCTCGCTCGAACTGCCGGCAATATCGGCAAGCGGACGATTGCAGTTTGGGCCGGCTGCGCATTGCTGGCGGGAGGCATGCTTCTCGGCTTCGTTTCGGAAGCCGTGGCGGAAGGGCTGACCGATGCGGCAGAAACCGCAGACAAGCTCAAAATAGAGAAAAATGTCGAAATTTCAGCGGCCTACGGACATAAAGCGTTCGCTTACGCCGAATCTTCTAATGTGGCGCCATCGGCGGATTCCGGCTATTTGAACGCCGTCGGCTTTCCCGAGGCGTGGCGGATGCTGGAGCGCGACGTGGAAGGCACGATCGCGATCGTCGATACGGGGGCCGATCTGGATCATCCCGAGCTGGTTCCGTATTTGACCGAAGGGATCAATTTATTGAATAAGCGCAAGCCGCCGGAGGACGATAACGGCCACGGTACGGCAGTCGCGGGAATCGTCGCCCGGATTGCGGCGGCCGGCAAAGGCGGCACGGCGAACTGGAACATGAAAATCATGCCCGTCAAAGCGTTGGACGAAACCGGCGCGGGCACCGACGCCGACCTTGTCCGCGGCGTCCGCTATGCGGTGGATCACGGGGCGAATATCGTCGTGCTGTCGCTCGGCCTTCACCGCGACGTTCCCGAAATGCGGGAAGCGGCAGCCTATGCCGAAGCCAAAGGCGTGCTGCTCGTTGCGGCGAGCGGAAACGACGCCCTCGAGTTCGGCGATAAGGCGGCGGTATCCTATCCGGCCGCCTATCCTACCGTGCTCGGGGTGGCGGGCACGGACGGCAGAAGCCGGGACAGCGCATCGACGTCCGGGCCGGAGGTGGATTTGGCCGCGATGTGGAGCGTGGAGACGCTCGAACCCGGCGGCGGCACGACCGAGATGGAAGGCACTTCGATGGGGGCGCCCCAGGTCGCCGCGGCGGCGGCTATGCTGCGGGCGGCGCATCCGGACTGGACGCCCGTCCGGCTGCGGGAGACCCTTCGCCGAACGGCGGAGGATATCGGCGCGAAAGGCTGGGACCGGGACACCGGGTACGGACTCGTGCGCGCGGACAAGGCGCTGGCGGCCGCGGCCAACGAAGATTGGCGCGAGCCGAACGATTTGAAAGGGACGGCATACGCGTTCCCCGTCGGGAAGGAAGTGGCGGCAAACTGGTCGTCCGGAACGGACAGCGACTGGTATGCGCTGGACGTCGCCTATGACGGGAGGCTTCGAATCGAGGTTTCGGACGAAAATCCGAAAGCTTCCGGCAGCTTGGCTTTGTACGCGTCCAATTCGACTGCGGCGATTGCCGTCGAAGTTTCCGGAGCTTCCTCGATGCAGTGGAAAGTGAAGAAAGGCCGCTATTATTTGCAGGCCAAGCATCCGGAAGGGACGCAAGCCGCTCCCCGCGCCTATCGCCTCGTTTCCGGATTTCAAATGGCGGAGGACGCCATGGAACCGAACGACTCGGCGCTCGCGGCCTACACGCTTGCCCCTCGCAGCCAACAGTGGACGGGGACCTTTCACGTCAAGGGAGACGAGGATTGGACCGTAGTGGAATTGCTCAAATCGGGCACCCTAAAATTAAAAGTCAGTCCGGATACGACCCGGATCGATCCGTCGATCACGCTGCATAAAGCCGGCGAGAAAGCGAAGGAAACGGACATCAACGGCAGCGGGGAAAGCGAAGAGCTGATTGTGCCCAACGCGGCCGCGGGCAAATATTACATAAAAATCCGCAACGCCGTGAATGCGCGCCCGGAAGCGGTAATCGGGACGTATACGGTCGATTTGGAATATATTATTCCGAATGAGGATCCCAACGAGCCGAACGACACCGCTTTGACCGCTACGCCGGTCAGCTTGAATCCTTCGGAAACGCGCAACGGCCTGTTCGGGTCGGGGGACGACGCCGATTGGTACAAATTCACGGTCAGCTCCCGAACCCTCGTTCGTTTGCAGCTCGACAATCTTCCCGAAGGCGCTTCGGTGCGGATGCGGCTGTCCGACAAGCAACTGGAGCAGGTCGGCGGTTGGAATCGGAGCGGGGGAAGTTCTTCCTTGAGCGGTTCGCGCGTCGTCGAGCCCGGAACGTATTACGTGACGCTAACGGCCGACGGCGTCTACGGCGAAACGTTCTACAAGCTGAAATTCGAAGGCGAACCGGCTTATACGTCCTTTACGGACGCGACGGGACATTGGGCCGAACGGGCGATTGCGGCCGTTACGGAAGCCGGCTGGATGGCGGGCTACGGCAACGGCCGATTCCGGCCGGACCGGAACTTGACACGGGCCGAGGCGGCCGTCATCGCCGTGCGGGCTTTCCAGCCGAATGAAGCCAAGGCCGGTTCCGGCTACGAAGACGTAACGGCCGGCAATTGGGCATACGGCGCGATCGCGCGGGCCGAAACGGCGGGCTGGCTCTATTGGGCCGACGGCTCGCGGTTCGAACCCGATGCGCTGATGACGCGCGCGGAGGCGGTTGCCCTGTTTGCTCGGGCGGCCGGGCTGAACGAGCCGGCTTCGCCGGCAAAGCGGTTTTCCGATTTGCCGGCGGATCATTTCGCGGCGGGGGCAGCGGCGGCGCTGGTTGAAAAAGGCTGGCTGTCCGGATTCGGGGACGGCACCTTCAGGCCCGATCGGCCGATCAGCCGAGCCGAATGGGCGGCCTTGCTGGCAAGATTGGCGTAAATAAGGAGCCGAAATCGATATGGACACGTTAAACGGCTATAGCTCGATCGGGTTGGACAGTTTATTTGCGATCGTCGTCACGCTGGGCATGATTGCCGTCTCCTGGTTTTTGCTGCAGGAAGTGAAGTGGGAGGCGTGGTTTCGCCATCCCCGCAGCCCTAGAGCCCGGGTGCTGCAGCTGATTATCGCCGTTGTCGTCGGCCATTCGCTCGCTCGTTTCGTGCTGGATTATTGGGGTTGGACCGAGTCGCTGAAATGGCTTTTCCGTTCTTAGCGAAGCGCGGCCGGTTTACGCCTGCATAACGAAAATGCGGATCGACCACACTGAATAATACGGTGAATCGGAATCGAACGGACGCGAAATCTGGCGAAAATGCGGAGCGGTTGTCAAAAGTTGCCGCTTGTGCCAATTGCGCGAGCGGTGGTATTATGGAGATTGGGTTTTTTGGGCTGCTACCAATATGAGCCATCGGAATGATTCTATACCCGCGGAGGGAACACCCATGAGCAAAATCATCGTCCGCGGCGGCCGTCCACTTACGGGAACGGTTCGCGTGCACGGCGCCAAAAATTCTGTCTTGCCGATCCTGGCCGCTTCCTTGCTTGCGGAACAAGGATCATGCGTCATTCATGACGTGCCCGCTCTGGACGATGTGACCAACATTTTGCAGGTGCTCGGGGTTCTTGGCGTGCGCGCCAAACAAAGCAGGGGAAGCGTGCAGCTTCGCGCGGAAAGGCTGACGTCTTATGACGCGCCTTATGAACTGGTTCGCAAAATGCGCGCCTCGTTTCTGGTCATGGGGCCGCTGCTTGCCCGTTTCGGGCGCGTGCGGATCTCGCTTCCCGGCGGCTGCGCCATCGGCACCAGGCCGATCGATCAGCATCTGAAGGGCTTTGAGGCCATGGGCGCCGAGATCGGATTCGGCCAAGGCTCGATCGAGGCCAAAGTCAACGGAAAATTGAAAGGCGCCAAAATTTATCTCGATATCGCGAGCGTCGGCGCTACGGAAAATATTATGATGGCGGCGGCTACGGCCGTCGGAACGACCACCATCGAAAACGCGGCCAAAGAGCCGGAAATCGTGGATTTGGCGAATTTCCTCAATGCCATGGGAGCCAAGGTCCGAGGCGCCGGCACCGGCATGATCCGGATTGAAGGCGTCGACAAATTGACCGGCGTCGAATATTCCGTCATTCCCGACCGGGTAGAGGCCGGAACGTACATGATCGCCGCGGCCATTACAGGCGGCGACGTCTATGTGGAAGGCGCGATCCGGGATCATCTCGGTCCGATCGTCGCCAAGCTGGAAGAGATGGGCGCGCTGGTGGAAAGCGACGAAAACGGGATTCGCGTCGCGGCCGGAAATCCGCTGAAAGCGGTCGACGTGAAGACGCTGCCTTATCCCGGCTTTCCGACCGATATGCAGGCTCAGATGATGGCGCTGCTGATGGTGGCCGAGGGCACGGGCATCGTCACGGAAACCGTATTCGAAAACCGGTTCATGCATGTCGAAGAACTTGTCAAAATGGGCGCCGAAATCAAGGTCGACGGACGCACCGCCATCGTCAAGGGCGGCATGCGGCTCGTCGGCGCTCCCGTCTGCGCGACCGATTTGCGCGCCGGGGCCGCGCTGATTTGCGCCGGCCTTGCGGCGGACGGGGTTACGGAAGTCAGCGGCGTTCATCATATCGAGCGGGGCTATATGGACATCGTCGGAAAGCTGGCCGCGCTCGGGGCCGACATTTGCCGGCTTCCGGAAGCGCAGAAAGCCGCGACGGAAGCGGTCGAGCCGGTTTCCCGCCGCGCTTCCGGGTTCGCCAAGGAAGAGCGCGCGCCCGCCGAAGTTCCGCTCATTCACGCTCAGCCGACGCTGGCCTAACGTTGCCTGGCGTTCGAGAAAGCCATTATCCTTTCCATCGTTCGGCTCCCGCCGATGTATCGCCGCCTTCATGCGCGGCAGCATCGCGGGGGCCGTTTTTCGTTTGCCTTCCATACGGATCGCCCTGCGGTTCTATCTTCGCCGGCTTCGTCATAGATTGTAAGACTCGGACGGCGGCGTCCGCGCTTGCTGCCCGAACAGGACAAGCTGGAGGGAGAAACGATGAACAAACGAGGCCGCAGCCGATCCGCGAGCGGAAACCGGACGGGAATCGCCGCTTTTTTGGCGGGAGCGGCAATTGCCGGATGCATCTGGATCGCGGAGCACCGTTCTTCCGGACAGCCGCTTCCGGAACCTGGACAAGCGGTCGTTTCGGTAGAGACGCTGGGAGAAAATCCGGGACGGGGGGCGGCGAATCCGCCCGCCGGACCGAAAGGCGAGGCGGCGCCGGAGCCGCGAAGCGGACAAGCGGACGGAAAAGCGCCGGCGGATGACGCCGGCGGCCCGAAGGCCGGCCGGCAGGAGGAGACGGGAGCCGAAGCGGAAGGAGCGGGAGCAACGGGCGAAACGGGCGGATCGGCCGGCACGGCGGTCGCTGCCGGGCGGGAGGAGGCCGCGCAAGCGGAGTTTCTCGTCAAAGTTTATTTATCGGAAGAAAAGCGGGTCGAACAGGTGCCTCTCGAAACGTATGTCCTCGGCGTCGTGGCGGCCGAAATGCCGCTCGATTTCCAGCCGGCCGCGCTGGAGGCGCAGGCGATGGCGGCCCGCACGTATATCATTCGCCGATTGTGGACGAAGGATCGTTCCGGCGTGCCGGCGCGTTATGCGGACGTGACCGATTCGGTTGCGCATCAAGTCTATAAATCCGTCAAGCAAATGGAAGAGCTGAAGGCGGCGAAGCCCGAGCAGTTGACGAAGCTGGAGGAGGCCGTGAAGCGCACGCGAGGAAAGATCATTACGTACGACGATCAACCGATAGAGGCGCTGTTCTTCTCCTCTACGAACGGGTATACGGAAGCTTCCGAGGAGGTTTTCGGCCAGGCGCTTCCGTATTTGCGTCCGGTTGCGAGTCCCTGGGACGCCAAGCTCGCGCCGGGCTACGAGGAAACGGTCGAAATGCCTCTATCGTCCCTGTATCGCAAGCTGGGCATCAAGACGCAGCCGGCTTTCGCCCGCTTATCTTCGTCCAATCTCTCGCTTAAAATCGTAGACAAGGCGCCGGGGAACCGGGTGCGCACGGCGGCGGTAGGAACGAAAACCTTCTCGGGGGTTGCGATAAGAGAAAAGCTCGGGCTTCGGTCGACTTCGTTTACGTGGTCGGCGAAAAAGCGAACCGCCGTCATTACGACATACGGAAACGGGCACGGGGTCGGAATGAGCCAGTGGGGGGCGGAAGGCATGGCCCGCAAGGGGCTGACCGCCGAGCATATCGTGGAGCATTACTATACCGGAGCCGAAGTAAAGGAAATTTCCGAGTTTCTGAACGATCCGGATCGCAGAAAATAGTTTGGAGCTTCGCCGTCCCGGGCGCAGGCGAAATTCGTTTCGTATAATCTTTCAAAGCGCGTGTATAAAAGTCTATCATCCGGTAACACTTGGTTACTGAGGTGATAAACAATGAATGAACAAAACAACAAAAACACGCGCAAGGTGGAAGAGTCTATCAAGCCGGTTGCAGCGTCGACCCCTGTTAAACCTACGGGCTGGAAGAGACTGTTGTCCAGACGTTGGGTTTTCCCTGCCGCTTATATGGCCGCCGCAGCAATCATCGTAACGATCCTCTGGGTGAACTCGGGCGGCGACGGCAAGGATGCGTCGCAAACCGTTTCGAGTCCGACCGAGGTCGCCGGCGAGGAGGCGGGAAGCGAGGGCCAGGAAGCCGCGGAAGCCGCGGCGAACGGGGAAACGCTCCGCTGGCCGGTAAGCAACAAGGACGAGATGGTCGTCAAGCTGCCGTTCTACGACGCAAGCGGGTCGGAAGAGCAGCGCGCCGCCGCAATGGTGCAATACAACGACACGTTCATGCCGCACACGGCCGTCGATCTCGGCCGCGAGGACAACGAGACGTTCGAAGTGCTTGCCGCCATGAGCGGGCTGGTAAAAGTGGCCGAGCAAAACACGATCAACGGCTATGAAGTGCGAATCGAGCATCCGAACGGACTGGTCACGGTCTATCAAAGCCTGGCCGACGTCAAGGTGCAAGCGGGCGACGAGGTCGAACAGGGCGATGTCATCGCGATGGCCGGACAAAGCGAAATCGGGAAAGACGAAGGCGTGCACGTGCATTTCGAAGTGCTCGACAACGGCCAATCCGTCAACCCGGACACGCTGATCAAGGAAGAGCACTAAGCGAAATAAGCCGCCGGCAGGGCACCCCCTCTCCGAAGAATTGATTTTCGGAGAGGGGGTGCTTTTTTACTATAAGTTTTTGACCAATTTTTAACGGTTTATGATAGTATACTACTAGATACTTTCTTGGGGCGTTAAGACTATGGATGAAAAAGGAAGGATATGGCATGCTGGAAGTTCATGTAAATGAATTGCGTTCCGGAGACGTGCTGGATCGGGCGGTGCTCGCCAAAAACGGAATTGTCATGCTGGAAGCCGGCACGGTTTTGTCGGAGTCCTACATAGAGAGATTGCGGAAGCTGGGATTTGCGAGAATCGCCCTTCGTTCGAGGAGCGGAGCGCAGCCGGCGGCGGCTCCTGCCGGAGGAAGGACCGCGGCGCACGAGGCGGACAAGGAATTAGGGCTGCGGACCGCCGAATTCGACAGGATCAAAGACGACCCGGCCGCCGTCCGGGGCGCTTCCGATTCGATCGTGCGATTCGCCGAAGCGGACGAGACGTTCGCCCGGCTGCTGCTTCCGGACGAAGACCGCCGGCGCTTTCGCGAGGAGCTGCGGAACCGCCTGCGGGAAATCGTTCATACCCGTCCGCTCGCGGAGGAGCTGGCCGTCATCCGGCAAACGGATCCGTACATGTTCGATCACTCGCTTCAGGTGACGCTCTTGTCGAACGTTATCGGCTTGCTGAACGGCTTCGATCCGGCGAAGATGCACGAGTTGACGGTCGGCGCGCTTCTGTTCGACGTGGGCATGACGCGGCTGCCGACAAAGCTCATCCAGGCGAAGCGCCAACTTTCCGACGCCGAAAAGGCCACGCTGCGCAAGCATACGACGTTCGGCTATCAGGTGCTGAGCGGCATTCGGGACGTCCCCCAGCAAGCCGCCCGCTGCGCGCTGCTTCATCACGAGCGGTTCAACGGCAGCGGCTATCCGCACGGATTGAAGAAGAAGGAGATCTCGGATCTGGCCCAAATCGTCGGGCTATCCGACGTTTACGACGCGCTTACTTCCAAACGGCATCACCGCAATCCGTATTCGAACCATGAGGCGATGGAGTATTTGTTCGCGGCCGGCAATTACGACTTCGGCATGGAAATGATCCAGCTGTTTTTGCGCCATGTCGCGGCGTACCCCGTTTCGACGGCGGTTTTGCTTAGCAACGGTCAGCTTGGCGTAGTCGAAAGCGTAAACGGCCGGCTCGCCCATCGGCCCGTCGTGAGAGTGATCCGGGAGGCGGACGGAACGGATGCCGCCGTCCCCTACCGGATCGATTTGAGCCAAAGCAGCCGTCTCGTCATCGTTCGGGCCGTGCCCGAACAATCATTCGTGCCGGAACGAGTGTAGGGCGCTTGACGGCCTGGGAGGGGGAAGAGATATGAGTTGGAGGGAAGTCGACGTTCGCGATTTGGAGGCGGGAGACGTCCTGGCGAAGTCGGTTCAAAGCCATAACGGCATCGTCATGCTTGAAAAAAACACCGTGCTGACGGAGTCTTATATCCGGCGTTTGAAAAATCTGGGCGTGAGAACCGTCGCTTTGAAGGAGAAGGAGTTCGCCCTCCCCGCCCAAAGCGCGTTCGGCTTCCGGGACATCCCGCACAGTCCGCCGGACATGGAGCGGATGCGGAACAACGACGAGGCGCGCAAGCAGGCTTCCCTCGCGGCGGCGAAGCTGGCGGAGTCCGAGCATGCGATCGGACGGGTGGCCGATTCGGGACTGGAAGAGCGGTTCCGCAAGGAGTACCGGAACGTGCTGCTGGAAATCATCATGCAGCGGCCGATCGCGGAGGAGCTTGGCGTGCTGCTGCAAACGGACAAATTTTTGTTCGAGCACTCCCTTCAGGTGAGTCTGTTGTCCTGCCTGATCGGCATCGCGAAAAATTACGACAAGAGCAGGCTGTTCGAATTGACGACGGGAGCGCTCTTGTTCGATATCGGAATGACGCGCCTTCCGCCCGGCATCGTCAAGGCGACCAGCGAGCTCAGCGACTCGGAACGGGAACTGATGCGGCAGCATACGATCAAGGGCTACGAAGTGCTGTCAAGCATTCCCGACGTCTCGCCGGCCGCCGCGAGATGCGCGCTGCTGCACCATGAACGGTACCGGGGCACCGGGTACCCGTTCGGCCTGAAAAACAAGGACATTCCCGAATACGCGCAAATCGTCGGGGTCGCCGACATTTACGACGCTCTTATTTCGCCGCGGCATTACCGGAAGCCGTATACGCTCGGGGAGGCGATGGAGTATTTGTTCGCTTCCGGCAATTACGACTTCGATCTGGAGCTCGTCCGGCTTTTCGTGCGAAACGTTTCGATGTTCCCGGTTTCCGTTACGGTGAAGCTGAGCAGCGGGCAGGTCGGCAAGGTCGTCGACGCGGACAACGGCTTGCACTATCGGCCGGTCGTCCGCATTTTGCGGGAAGCGGACGGAACGAGGGTGACGACGCCGTATGAAATCGATTTGCGGGACCGCAACGATCTCGTGATCGTTCAGGCGTCCATGAAGGACGATGCCCAATTTTAAGTTGGCGGGCGGATGTCGGGACAAGGCCTTCGAGGCCTTGGCGGAGGACAAAACGAACGCGCATGCAGCCGAAGACGGAGGAAACTCCGTCTTTTTTCATGCCTTTTCGGGACATGCCGCTTGGACGTTCGACCTACAAGACTTGCCGCTGCTGATCTTTCTTGAGCTTGTCAGCCCCGAGAACAAAGAATAAGTGACCGCGCCCCTCATATAATGTACCAATCTATTCGAGCAGGGAGGCGGGAGCGTGCACGATTACATCAAGGAACGCACCATCAAGATCGGCCGGTGCATAGTGGAAACTCGCAACACGGTACGGACGATCGCCAAGGAATTCGGCGTCTCCAAAAGCACGGTGCATAAAGACCTGACCGAGCGGCTGCCGGAGATCAATCCGGATTTGGCGGACCAGGTAAAGCACATTCTGGAATATCACAAATCGATTCGCCATTTGAGGGGAGGGGAAGCGACGAAAATCAAGTACAAGAAGACGACGGTCAAAAAACGCGAAGTTTTGACAGCGGGAAAAGCATAATTTTGGATATCCCTCGACAAAAAAGAGGATTTTAATAAAAGACGGCGAATACTATACCATTACGGTATTATCGGAACTCTTCGCTAAAGCCGGGCAGTACAGGCCGATATGCGCAGCAGCCGTCATTTCATCTCGCTGGGGGATTCTCGAAACATGTTCAGCAAAGACATCGGAATCGATCTGGGCACCGCCAATGTGTCCATTCACGTTAAAGGCAAGGGAGTCGTGCTCGACGAGCCTTCCGTCGTTGCCATCGAAAGCGATACGCGCAAGGTGCTCGCCGTCGGAGAGGAAGCGCACCGGATGGTCGGCCGGACGCCGGGCAATATCGTCGCCATCCGCCCGCTGAGGGACGGGGTCATCGCCGATTTCGAAGTGACGGATATGATGCTGAAGGCATTCATACAACGGGTAGGCGGGCGCTCGTGGTACAGCCGCCCCCGCATTTTGATTTGCGCGCCGACCAATATTACGTCGGTCGAACAGAAAGCGATCCGCGAAGCGGCGGAAAGAAGCGGGGCCAAAGAGGTGTTCCTCGAAGAGGAGCCCAAGGCGGCCGCGATCGGCGCCGGGATGGATATTTTTCAGCCCAGCGGCAATATGGTTGTCGATATCGGCGGAGGTACGACGGATGTGGCCGTCCTGTCCATGGGCGACGTCGTAACCGCCTCTTCTCTTAAAGTCGCGGGGGACAAGTTCGACGCGGCGATCATGAAGTACATAAAAAGCAAATACAAGCTGCTGATCGGAGAAAGGACGAGCGAAGACATCAAAATCAAAATCGGCACGGTCCACCTGGACGGCCGGCGCGAAGAGATGGATATTCGCGGGCGCGACATGGTGTCGGGCTTGCCGCTCACCGTCACGATTCATTCCGACGAGGTGCGCGAGGCGCTTTGGGAGCCGGTGTCGAATATCGTGGCGGCGGCCAAGTCGGTGCTGGAACGGACGCCTCCGGAGCTGTCGGCGGACATTATCGACCGCGGCGTGATTCTGACGGGCGGCGGCGCGCTTCTGGACGGTTTGGACGCATTGCTCGCCGACGAGCTGAAGGTGCCCGTTCTCATCGCGGAGGACCCGATGCACTGCGTCGTCAAAGGCACCGGCATCATGCTGGACCATCTGGACAAAATGACCCGCAAGCTGGGATGACGGAGGGATAACATGATCAGAGGACTGTATACGGCAGCATCGGGAATGATCGCGGAGCAAAGACGCCACGATACGGTGACGAACAACATCGCCAACCTCAATACGCCCGGCTACAAGGGAACGAGCTCGGTCAGCCGCGCCTTTCCGGAGGTGCTCCTGTACGCGATGGGCGGGAGCGATCCGTCCGGCTCGTCGATCGGCAAGCTGAACACGGGCGTTTTCGCCGAAGAAAGCCTGCTCGGCCTGATGCAGGGCGACCTGATGGAGACGAACCGCTCGCAGGATATGGCGCTCGTCTCCGATATCGCGGTTCCCGGCGCCGTGTTCGACGGCTCGGGCAAGTTCGTGGACGCGGACGGAAACGTCACGTATCAGCCGCAGGCGTTCTTTACGGTCGCCATGCCGGACGGCACGCAGCGCTATACCCGCAACGGCAGCTTCCAGACGACGGACGACGGCACGCTCGTTACGTCCGAGGGCTTGCCGGTGCTCGGCGCGAACGGCCAGAACATTGCGTATGACGGTTCCTGGGATAATGTCGCCATCACGACCGACGGCCTGCTGATCGACAGGACGACGAACGCGCCGCTTGCGGGCAATCCGCAGCTGATGCTGACGCGGGTCGACAATCCGAACGATCTCGTGCGCGAAGGCAACGGCCTGTTTCGCTATGACGGAGAGGATGCCGGCATCGCCCAGGTGCAGGCGGGGGATCGCGTGGAAATTCGCCAAGGCTATCTGGAGCGCTCGAACGTGGACGCTTCGCAGTCGATGGTCGATATGATGTCGGCGCTTCGCGCGTACGAAGCCAATCAGAAAATGGTCCAATATTTGGATAGAAGCCTGGACAAATCCGTCAACGAAGTCGGCAAGGTTTAATCGAACGGACGTATCAGCCAGAGATTGAAGGAGGAAGTTGAACCGGCATGAACAACTCCATGATCAGCGCGGCGGCATCGATGGGTTCCCTGCAGCAGAAGCTCGATATTTTGGCGGACAACATCGCCAACCTGAATACGAGCGGCTATAAGCGGAAGGATGCCGTATTCGAAGACATTTTGACCAGCGTCCAACCGCACAAGGACGATTTTCTGCTGCCGGGACGCCGCAGTCCGCTCGGGTTTACGCAAGGATGGGGAGCGAGGATCGTCTCGCAAACGCTCGATCTGACCCAGGGGCCGCTTCAGCAGACGAACAGCTCGACCGACGTCGCCATCGAAGGCAACGCCTTGTTCGAGCTGCGGGCGGGCAATGCGTTGAACGGGGACCGCGTCTTCACCCGCCAGGGCGCTTTCGAACTCGTGCCGACCGGCAACGGAACCCGAATGTTGATGACGAACACGGGATATCCCGTCGTCGCCTCGAACGGCACGGCCGACACGTTCGTCGAAGTGCCGGACGACTATGAATTGGTCGTCGGCGCAGACGGCGGCATAATGGCGAAAAGCCGCGACGGATTGACCGTGCTCGATCTCGGCACACTAAAGCTGGTGGAAGTGACGAAGCCGGACCTGCTCCAATCGGTCGGCGACAACCTGTACGGCGTCCCCGACAACGTGGACGTAGGCGACGTCGTCCAAGTCGTGGCCGCCATGCCGGGACAAGACGGGGGCGCCTCCATCCGTCAAGGCTTCCTTGAGCAATCCAATGTCGATCTGACGAGCGAGATGGCCGACCTGATAACCGTGCAGCGGGCCTATCAATTAAACGCCAGAGCGTTGTCCTCCAGCGACCAAATGATGCAGATGGCGACCGACCTTCGCGGGTAACATAAGGAGGAATTAATCAGTGACGGCATCAACCCGTTCGCCGGAACCGAAACGGCCCGCGAACGGCAAGAAACGTTCGGCAGGCAAAGCGTTCAGATCGATCGTCTGGACGTGCCTCAAAGTTTTGGCTATTCCGATTGTTTGCGTGATCGCCTTGGCCGCAGGGCTGGCGTTCGGATATGTGGTGCTCGGTGAAAGAGAGTTTGCCGATGTGTTCCAATGGGAAACGTGGCGGCACATGTACGACCTCGTCTTCGCACAAGGCGGCTGAGGCTTCGGCTGCCGCCGGCCACCGGGCTTTGACTCCCCCCCGGCTCAACCGGGGGGTTATTTGTGCCGTTCGCGGCGGTCAGGTTTACGCTCGATGGGCCGAGCGTTATAATAATGGGAGCTTTGGAGAAATGGGGGATCGGGAATGAACTTGCCTAACTTGCTGACGATGTCCCGATTTGTAATGATTCCCTTGTTTTTGGCGCTGTATTTCAACGACCATTCGGTAGCGGCGTTATGCATCGTTTTACTAGCGGGCCTTACGGACCTGCTCGACGGTTACATTGCCCGCAGCAGCGGACAGGTGACCGTCACCGGCATCATGCTCGATCCGTTAGCGGACAAGCTGATGATGCTGGCGGTCGTTGCGGCGCTTGTCATCGGCAGGGAAATTCCGTGGTCGGCCGCGGTCATTATGGCGTTCCGGGAGATCGGCATGATCGCCAGTTCCGCTTATTTTTATTTTCGCGGCATGAAAACCGTTCCCGCGAACGGGCTTGGAAAGGTGACCACGTTCGTCTATTATTTGGCGATATTGCTGCTGTTTCTCGGGCTTCCCGGCGGAACGGCGGCATTATGGTGCGCGATCGCGCTCAGCTTCGTGGCGACGGGCGTCTATTTTATGAAATTCCGCAACCTGAACGGCGTCCCGGAAACGAACGCGAAATAAACAAAAGAACTCGCCGCCGGACCGGTTTTTACGCGACGGCCAACGGCGGCAAGCTCTCTTATATCAACCTCGGCGACTGCAGCTCGCCAAAGGGACGTTTTAAGTATCGACCGAAATAGCGCTGCTTATGCATGCAAACCGGGCGAAAAGCCGTCCGAATTCGAAGAACGATCAGGAGGTTGCTTTATGTTGGATATTACGCAAATCCAGGACATCGTTCCGCACCGTCCCCCGTTTTTGCTGGTGGACCGGATCCTGGAGCTCGATGCGGGCAAAAAGGCCGTCGGCCTGAAAAACGTAACGATGAACGAGCCTTACTTTGTCGGGCATTTTCCCGGTTATCCCGTCATGCCGGGCGTGCTTATTTTGGAAGCGCTGGCCCAGGTCGGCGCCGCCGCCATTTTGTCCGTCGAGGAAAACAAGGGCAAAATCGGACTTTTCGCGGGCGTGGACGAATTTCGCTGGCGCGGCCAGGTGACTCCCGGCGATACGCTTACGCTTGAAGTGGAAATTATCCGGTTAAAAGGTCCTGTGGGCAAAGGCCAAGCAACGGCTAGGGTCGGCGACCGCGTCGTGGCGGAAGGCGTCCTGATGTTCGCGCTGACGGATCCGGCCAAAGGCTGATCCAGCGCAAGGCTTGCGCCGTTGTCAATATAAAAATCATGTTGGAGAAGGAGCAGTGAATCATGCCGAATCAACCGACAGCGACAGAACTTTACACCGCCTGGCTGAACGATCCCAATGTAGATGAAGAAACGAAAGCCGAGCTGCGCCGGATCGCGGACGAACCCGCGGAAATCGAAGACCGGTTTTACCGCGATCTGGAGTTCGGAACCGGGGGGCTTCGCGGCGTCATGGGCGCGGGCACGAACCGGATGAACCGTTACGTCGTCGGCAAAGCGACGCAGGGCTTCGCGCGCTATTTGCTTGCCCGGTTTTCCTCGCCTTCGGTCGTCATCGCTCACGATTCCCGCAACCAATCCGATACGTTCGCGTTAGAAGCCGCGTGCGTACTTGCCGCGAACGGCATCAAAACGTACCTCTACCCTTCGCTCCGCCCGACGCCCCAGCTGTCGTTCGCGGTGCGGGATTTGAAAGCCGCGGGCGGCATCGTCGTCACCGCGAGCCACAATCCGCCCGAGTATAACGGATATAAAGTTTACGGCGCGGACGGCGGGCAATTGATTCCGGACGATGCCGAGCGGGTCATCGCCGCGATCCGGGAGGTGGCGTCGTTCGACGAAGTGAAGCGCCTGACGCGGCAGGAAGCGGAAGCGAAAGGGCTGATCGAATGGCTGGGCGAGGAGGCGGACGAGCGGTTCGTCGGCGCCGTCGTCTCGCAGACGGTTCAGCCCGAGTTTTTGCGCGGCGGAGCGGGCGACCGGCTGACCGTCGTGTATACGCCGCTTCACGGGGCCGGCAACGTTCCGGTACGGACGGTGCTTGCAAAGGCGGGCTTCGGAAACGTGCATGTCGTGCCCGAGCAGGAGCGGCCGGACGGCTACTTCTCGACTGTCAAGTCGCCGAATCCGGAGGAGCGCGAAGCGTTTGCGCTGGCGATCGAACTCGGGGAAAAGCTCGGCGCGGATCTGATCATCGGAACGGATCCCGATTGCGACCGGATGGGCGCCGTCGTCAAAAACAACGAGGGCCGCTACGAGGTGCTTTCCGGCAACCAGTCGGGAGCGATCATGGTTCACTATCTGCTGTCCAATTTGAAAAAAGTGGGCAAACTACCGGCGAATGGCGCCGTCGTCAAAACGATCGTCACCAGCGAAATGGGCGCGGACATCGCCAAATCGTACGGCATGTCGGTCATCAATACGCTGACGGGCTTCAAATATATCGGCGAAAAAATAACCGAGTTCGAGCGGACGGGCGAGCATTCCTTCCTGTTCGGCTATGAGGAGAGCTACGGCTATTTGACGGGCGCTTACGCGCGGGACAAGGATGCGGTCGTCGCTTCGCTGCTGATTAGCGAGGCCGCCGCGTACTACAAGGAGCAGGGAAAGACGCTGTACGACGTGCTTCTCGAATTGTACGCCGAGTACGGAACGTATATGGAGAAGCTGGAGTCCCGCACGCTCAAAGGCAAGGACGGCGTCGCCAAAATCGCCGGCATCATGAATGACTGGCGCGCGAATCCCCCCGCCGCGGTCGGGGGAATCGCCGTAACGAAGGTGCTCGATTACGAAGCGGGACTCGACGGCTTGCCGAAGGAAAACGTGCTTAAATTCATGCTGGCGGACGGCTCCTGGTTCTGCCTCCGGCCGTCCGGCACCGAGCCGAAAATCAAAGTGTACTTTGCCGTTCGCGGCGAAGGCCTTGGCAAGGCGGAAGCCGCCCTCGGCCAACTGGTCGCGGCGGTCATGCAGCGAGTGGACGCCTTGAGCTGACGGGCGCATCCGACAAACAACAGCGCAATGCTTGATAACTTAAGGAGTGAATGTTGTGCCCCATTGGCTTGAAAAATGGAACCGGAGATTGGCCAAGTGGTTATGGTGGGTCGTGCTGCTCGGTCTGATCGGCTCGCTGCCGGTCATGTACGCCCGCTCGGTCACGGAGCATTCCGCGAATCAAGTGGAAATGATCATGGACTACCGGGATTTGTTGCAGGTGTCCGCAACCCAGCTCAATCCGGAAGCTTTTGTCGACGACCAGCTGGCCGTTCTGAAGGATGCCGGCGTCAACGCCATGGCGGTGTTTGAAAGCAGTTTGGACGAACTGATCTGGTCCGGGGAAGTGAACGTATATAACGCCTCGCAAGCCGCGCTGCTGGAAGGCGAGCTTGCCGAGGTCGGCGACAATCGCACGTATTTGCTTTTCAACAAGCCGGAGCACGAGGGCGTCATCCGGGAATTGATCGCAAACGCCTTCGGAAAAGCCGGCATCGGCATGGGCGAATGGAGCGCGCAAGGGCGTAGCGGTCTCGTGTTGGAAACGGTGCCCGAAGTCGCGTATATGGTACCGATGCAGCCAAACCCGCTCGCGATGGAAAAGCTGCGGGACGAGGGCTTCATGATCGTTCCCCGGCTGTCCGATCGCGGCAAGCTGTACGATCAGACGGAAATGGGAAAATGGCTGCAATCGTTCCGAGAGTACGGCGTGAAAAATATTATTTTCGACGGCGACGCGGTAACCGGGTTCGGCAACGAGGCGACGGACGGAACGCTGAAGGCGTTCGCCTCGCAGCTCAAGGACGCCGGCATCGGCATCGGCGCCATCGAAAACCTGAAGCTTCCGCAGCAAGGCTTCGGCTCGCTCGCCCGGATGCTCGATTTCGACGTGGCGCGGCTGCACTCGATTTCGGAATCCGAAATGTCCGTCATCCAACCGGCGACGCTGGCGGATCGCATCGTCCTGGCGGTGAAGGACCGCAACATTCGCTTCATTTATTTGAATGCGGCCGCGGTAAGGGATTCGGCGAACGTGCGGATCAACAATCCGATCGAAACGATCGTCAAAGCGCTGAAAGGCGACGGCGAGCAAGCCGGCGCGATCGAGCAGCTGAATCACTTCGGCTTCACCGTCGGCGAAGCCCATTCGTTCACGGTGCGCCATGCTCCCGCGGAAAACGCGCTTCGCGCGCTGGCGACGGCCGGGGCGGTCGCCCTGGTGGCGCTGACGGCCGGCCTGTTCCTTCCTTCGCTGCTCGTGCCGATCACGATCCTCGGCGCGATCGGCGGAGCGGGGGTGGTCGCGCTGCAAGCTTCGCTGCTCGACCAGGCGCTCTCGCTGCTCGTCGCGATCGCCGCGCCGACCGCCGCCCTCGTGCTGGCCGTCCGCTGGCTTCGCGCCAAGCGCGAGCTCGGGCGGGAGGCCTCGGCGTCCGCGGCTTCCCGGCTGCTCAAGGCCGCCGTGCTGTACGTCGGCACGTCGGTGCTGTCGCTTGCGGCCGTCCCGTTCGTCGTCGCGCTGCTGAACGACATTACGTACAGCCTTGCGCTGCAGCAGTTCCGCGGCGTCAGCCTGCTGCATCTCGCGCCGATCGGGCTCGTGGCGATCTACGTGTTCCTGTACGGGGCCGACGGTTCGGTCAAGGATAACGTCGCTCGCATCCTGCGCATGCCGATCACGGTGCTCATGATCGTCGCCGCGGTCGTCATCGCGGGGGTCGGCTACTATTACCTGACGCGCACCGGCAACAGCGGACAGGCGAGCAGTCTTGAATTGACGATCCGCTCCTATCTCGAAAACACGTTCGGCGTTCGACCGCGTTTCAAGGAATTCGCGCTGGCGCACCCGGCGCTCCTGCTCGGGCTGTTCCTCTCCCTGCGCTATCGCTGGGCGACGGTGCTGCTCGTGGCCGCTTCGATCGGCCAGCTGTCGATGGTCGACACGTTCGCGCACATTCATACGCCGCTCAAGCTTTCGCTGATCCGCGTGCTGCTCGGCTTGGGCCTTGGAGCGGTGATCGGCCTGATCGCCATCGGCGTCTGGCAAATCGGCGAGTCGCTGTGGCGCCGCTACGGCGGGCGGCTGACGAAGGCAGCGAAAGGGTAGCGAAGCAGCTTCCCGCGTGGGTGCGAGACCAGCCGGCCCGTCGCCTCCCCGGCAAAACGCAGGGGGGAGGCGGGCAGCTCTCCGCGCGAGGTGCGACTTAACCAACAGACGGTTCGCGACCGACGCATGAGGGCAGGCGAGCGTTCCCCGCGCGAAATGCGACGGCGCGTACGGGCAAAGCGGCAGCTGGCGCCTGGCAGGGCGACTTTGTATGAAAAGTCGTTCGAATGTCCCTGCAGAGACGGCAATTGGCAGAGGTTTGTGCGAAATATCATGCAAAAATGGGCGTTGGGCCGTCGGCAGGACGTTTTTGTATGAAAAATCGTACAAAAGTCATCGCCGAGGCGGCAAATGAAGAGGTTTTGTATGAAATATCGTACAAAAATGAGTGCGGAACCGTCTGGCTGGCCGGTTTTGTATGAAAAATCGTACAAATATCATCGCCGAGGCGGCAATTGGCAGAGGTCTGTGCGAAATATCATGCAAAAATGGGCACGAATCGTCCGGCAGTCCGGCTTGGTATGATAAATCCTAGGGGGCCATGGACAATCGGATCGACAAAGCGGATTGCTTGCTCTCACGCATGATGCGATAATTCGCAAGGTTCCAATTTTTTTGTCCGAATGGGGCTCTGTATCTGTCGGCGATATCGAACGGGTCCGAAGGATAACCTAGCCCGGACGAACTTCGCATCTTCATGCGCGAACGGCAAGGCGGGACCTGTCCGCTGTCAATCGCAAGGGCAGGGCCGCGTCCGGCTTGCGAAATTTGTCCGAACACCCCGTCGAACAAAATTAGATTTGAATGGAAAAACGGGCGGTGCGTACCCTAATGAAGGAAAAAGCAAAAAACGTCGTCCGCCTGGCGCTGTCCGGCTACTACGGCTTTCGGAACAGCGGTGACGAGGCCGTGCTGCAGAGCATCTTGACGGCATTGGAAGACGCGGCGGCGGATAAGGGCCTCAAGTTCGAGCCGATCGTCTTTTCCGGAGATCCGGCCTGGACGGAGAAGCAGTACGGCGTCCGCGCCGTGAACCGGATGAAGCTCGGCGACATGCGAAGGGCGCTGCGCGCGAGCGACGGGCTGATCAGCGGCGGGGGCAGCCTGCTCCAGGATGCGACGGGGCTCGGGTCCATCCCGTATTATATCGGCGTGCTCGAGCTCGCCCGCTGGTGCGGGAAGCCGACGTTCGTTTACGCGCAGGGCATCGGTCCGGTGAATCGGGCGATCTTCCGCCCGATCATCGCCCGCGCGTTCCGCAAAGCCGCGTACGTGTCCGTGCGCGACGCGGAATCGGCCGAACTGCTGCGCAAGTTCGGCGTCGGCCGGATCGACGTCGTCGCCGATCCGGTCATGGGCTTGACGCTGCCGGAGGCGGCAGCGTCCCCGGCGCGCGCGGGCGGCGGCGATGCCGCGGCCGCCGGGCGCGAGGCGCACGGCACGCCCCCGGTCGTGGGCGTGTCGGTGCGCTTCTGGCGCGGCGACCGGTCGGATCTCGACCGGGCGGCCGCCGCGCTGGCGGCGCTGGCCGGACGGCGAAGCGTCCGGCTGCGCCTGCTGCCGTTCCATCGCGGTTCCGACGAGGAGGCCTCGCGGTACGTGATGGAACGGCTCGGGCGCTTCGGGGCCGGCGCGGAGCTGGCCCCGGCGCACGACTCCCCGCGCGACATGCTGCGCGAGGTGGGAAATTGCGATTTGCTGTTCGGGATGCGGCTGCATTCGCTCATCTATGCGGCCAATCGCGAAGTGCCGCTGATCGGCCTGTCCTACGATCCGAAGATCGATCAGTTTCTGGCCCGCCTCGGCCAGCGGGCGGTCGGCTCGACCGAATCGCTCGATCCGGAAAGCTTCGCGAGCCGCGCGGAGGAGCTGCTGGACAAGTCCGGCCAGTGGCGGCGCGAGGCGCAAGGGGCGCTGGACCGCCTCAGGGAGGAATCGCTGCGTCCGGCCGCGCGGATCATTCAAATTTTGCAAGAACGAAACGGAAGGTGACATTTTTTGGCGAACGCTAGCAACTCCCGCGCCTTTCCAACCGTCTCTATATACGGCGTTCCTTTTTCCAAGATGGACATGCAGTCGACCGTTCGTTACCTGACCGAGCAGATCGAGGCGAAGCGGCCGAACCGCGTCGTGACGGGCAATCCGGTCATGCTGATGGCCGCGCTCGACGATCCGGCCTATCGCCGGGTGCTGGCGACCGCCGATCTGGTCGTGCCCGACGGCTCGGGCATCGTCTGGACGGCCCGCCGCCTGAAAGAGCCGGTGCAGGAGCGGGTCGCGGGCTTCGACCTGCTGCACGAGCTGCTTCGCGAGGGAGACGTGCGGCGCTGGGGCGTGTATTTGCTCGGTTCGACGCAGGAAGTTCTGGAAGCCGCGGAGGCGAACCTGGCGAAGCAGTTTCCGGGCGTGCGTTTCGTCGGGCGGAGAAACGGTTATTTCAAGGATGAAGAGGACGAAGCGGTCATCGCGGACATTCGCCAAGCGAATCCGGACCTGCTGTTCGTCGCCCGGTCCGCCGCGAACCAGGAGCCGTGGATCGCGAAGCACAAGGAGGCGTTGAACGTGCCCGTCATGATGGGAATCGGCGGCAGCCTCGACGTCATCTCGGGAAAACTCAAACGAGCCCCCGCCGGATTCCGCAAGCTCGGCATCGAATGGCTGTACCGGCTCATTCAGGAACCTTGGCGGTTCAAGAGAATGCTCGTGCTCCCTCAATTCGCGCTTAAGGTGATCAAAGACGGAGATAAAGTCCTGAAAATGCGATGATTTACCGTGAAAACGCGTTGAAAATTAAGCATTTGCAGAAAAATGACGAAAATCGGCCGTAAAAATACCTTGTTGAAGTGATGCGCCCGGAGTATAATTCATTCCGGTACAGATAGAAAAGGGGAGTTGCAAATGCCGACAGGCTGGATAGCGGGAATCGGAATCGCCGGTTTTGCCCTGGCGCTGGCCCTATCGCTCGCGCTGACGCCGCTTGTAAGGAAACTGGCTTTTAAAGTGGGCGCCATGGACGTGCCCGACCAACGCAAGGTGCATACGAGAGTGATGCCTCGGCTGGGCGGAGTGGCTATCTATGCCGCCTTTACGGCAAGCATGCTTCTGTTCCTTCCTTTTTTGCCGGAACATTTTCTGAACGCCTATGACCTCAACCTGATTATGGCGCTGCTTTCGGGAGGCACGCTGATCGTGCTGCTCGGCGCGCTGGACGACCGGTTCACGTTGTCCGCGAAGCTGAAGCTGCTCGTTCAGATCGCCGCCGCCTGCGTCGTCGTATTCGGCTTCGATATTCAGATCAATCTCGTCAACATTCCGTTCGGCTCGGCGATGCAGCCGGTCGCCGAATGGCTCAGCATTCCGCTTACGATTTTGTGGATCGTCGGCGTCACGAACGCCATCAACCTGATCGACGGCCTGGACGGGCTGGCGGCCGGCGTATCGGCGATCGCGATCGGCACGATTCTCGTCATGTCCGCGCTCATGGGCCAGGAGGCGGTCATCCTGCTCGCGGTCACGCTGCTCGGGGCCGTCATCGGATTTTTGAAATACAACTTCCACCCGGCGAAAATTTTCATGGGCGACTCCGGATCGCTGTTTCTCGGCTTCGCTTTGGCGATGCTGTCCATGCTCGGGTTCAAGCAAATTACGGTCGTTTCGTTCGTAACGCCGCTGCTCATTATCGGCGTGCCGCTGTCGGATACGTTCTTTGCGATCGTACGCCGCTGGAAGTCGAAAAAGCCGATTTTCGCTCCCGACAAGGGCCACCTTCATCACTGCCTGCAGCAGCTCGGTTTCAGCCATCGCAAGACGGTTTTGATCATCTACGGAATCGCCGCCTTTTTCGGAGCTTGCGCCATCGTTCAATCCCTTATTTCCAAATCCGGCCTCGGCAACTGGGTGACCTTCATCGTCATTTGCGTACTCCTGTTCTTGCTGCAAATCGGCGCCGAGCTGATCGGCATCGTCGACAAGACGCGCCGTCCGGTGATCGGCTTCCTCAACCGGATGTTTCTGAAGCAGCAAACCGATTCGCGTTCCAAATAAGACAACATTGAATGTTCGGACCCCGAATTTTGGCTTCGGGGTCTTTTCGCGTTTTTTGCGAAAAATTGCCGCAAAGCCTAAAGAATGCGCCGGCTTGTGCCGATAGATAAAAATATCTCGCGTTTTTTACGTCAGAATCGGTTAAAAGGAGAGATTGAAACATGCAACGCAGCAAGCGGGCATTGGTATGGCTGACGATCGCCGCTCTCGTGGTTACGCTGATGCCGTTCGGATTCGCCCAGAAGGCAAGCGCGGCGTCCACGTACTTTATTCCGGATATCGCTTCTCTCAATAACACGGCCCAACGGGTTACGGATTCGGCGCTGGCGACAGCCGACAATCCGCTCATTTCGCGGGAAAACGTGTATTCGACGACGACGGGCACGTTGACGATTACCGGTACTTTTTCATACGTAACCTCGACGAGCATGTCCGTCAAGGTCGAAATGCTGACGGCCAAAACCGACACGACCGTTTCGCCCGCCCGGACGTATTACGCGACGGATTCGGCGCATTCCGTGACGAGCACCGTAACGGCGGATGCGAGCGCGTCCAACCGGTTTACGGCGAGCAATCTACCGCTTTTCGCCGGCTTCAACAAGATCACGTTTACCGGCATGCAGGGCAACGTCGAACGTTCCGATACGTTCTACGTGCTCTATGACAGCGTCCCTTACGTGGAAAGCATTAAAGTAATGGGCAGCTCCGCGGGCACGATCGTGCTGAACGAAGGCACGCAGGTCGTCGTGGACCGCAAGAACGTATCCATTCAAGGATCCGTCAAAAATGCGACCAGCGTGTCCTACACGCTGAACGGCGGGTCTTCTATCGTCGCGTCTCTCGTGGCCAACGGCACGTTCTATACGCCGACGCTCGATCTCGTCCCGGGCGAAAATACGATCTCGTTCAAAGTTTCGAACGGAGCCGACTCCATTAACGTTACGCGGATGATCTACTTTTTCGACCCCAACCAGCCGTTCTCGAAGGTAGGCTTGAAACAGGATGTAACCGGGGCTGCCGAATATTCGCTGTTGAACAACAATTCTCCGGCGTTGACGGACAGCACGCAGAATACGACGCTGTCGCTCCAAATGATCGTGCCTTACAACGCGACGCCGTTCCCGGGCAATGCCACCTACAACATCAATAACGCGGGAGCGACGACGATCGCGACGGCCACCGAGACCGAAATTCCCGGGGTGGACGGCGTGACTTCGGCGTACAAGCTGGTTACGTTCGAACTGCCTCATACGATAACGACGGATGCCAACCAGACGCTTCGCCTGGTCATCGGGTATAACGGCGCTTCTTATACGTTCGAAGGCAAGTTCCGCTATTTGCCGGGCAATACCGTTATTAAAGAGATGTTCTATCTGCCGGATTACAATCCGTCGACCAACACTGTCAACACGGCGAGCAAAGTTCCGCTGAACGGATCTCAAGTGGCGGGCGCGAGCTTTTACATTCTCGTTCGCTCGGAAACGGACCCGGGCGCGAACGCTCTGCAAGGCGTCTATCTGCCGCTTGGCACCAGCCCGTTGACCTTGAATCCCGTCGCGGATTCCACCGCGGCCGCCACGGAAAGAGTTTATGAAGTGACCGGCTTCGCCAGCGGCATCCAGCAGGTCAAATTCAATTACAACGGCTCGACCGCGGCTTACAACGCGACGATCACTTACGCTTCGAAGAGCTATATATATGTAGAAAATCTTTACGACGGCCAGACCTATACGTTCAACTCCCGGGATTCGGACAACGAGCTGAACATCAAGGGGCAGTATATCGGCTTCGATAACCTCGCAAGCGCGCAGTATTTCGTCAACGGCAAAGAAATGACGAACGACAATAACGCCGGCGGGGACAACACGAACCTGAACGTCAGCGCGTCCAATCTCAGCTTCAACCTGGAGATCGACATCAAGAACGAAGGCCCGCTCGTCTACGGCCAAAACACCATCCTGTTCACCGGCGTTACGCTCGACGCTTCCGGCTACAGACAGGAAGTAACGAAGCAGCTGAAAATTTACATCATCGACGAGAACGTCTCGACGATTTCGGATTTCCATCCGACGTCCGGCGATGACCGCGCAGCGTTCCCGTCCGTAAATCCTTCGGACTTTACCGACGAAGTTTTGACGAGAATTTTCGCTTTGTCGAACGAATTCGTTTATTCGAACGAGCAGTACATGACGAGCAGAACGTCGTACGACCTCGTGCTTCGGGGGAGCGGCGCATCGAAGCTGAACTTGAACTTCGGCAGCACGGCGACGTTCCTCAGCCTGAATCTGGATACGCTGCCGACCCAAGTGACATCGCAGATTACGAGTCCGATCGACGGCGCGACGCTTACTTATGATTACGCCAACAACGGCAACGAATTTATTATTCGGCTCCGCGACCTGTCGTTTGCCGATCCCGGCACGCATACGTATAACCTGGAATTGATCAATTCCACGGGCGCGCGGACGACGCAACGGGTTCAGATCACCCGCGAAGCTTCTTCCTTCCGGGTTCTGGCTCCGCAGCCGACCGTAGGCAACCAAATCGTCGTCAACAAAAACTTCGTCCACTTCGATATCGAGGCGGACGGCGCGACGCAAGTGCTGGTCGACGGCAACGAAGCGACCCGGCGGACGGATTTCGAAGACCGGTTCGTTTACGATTTTATCGGCCTGAAAGAGAACAAAAACAACGCAATCAGCGTTGAAATCGTCAGGGATGGCACGACGATTACAGAAACCGTCAACGTCTTTTATACGGGAACGGTACAGATCGACGCCCAATACCTGGCGCCGCTGTCGACGAAGCATACCGTCTTTAACAAAGAGCTCTCGCTGACGTTCCCGAAAGGAACGGTCATGAAGTCGGCCGCCCAGGATGCCAGCGGCGTGACGAAGTACTACACGGATGCGAAGCTGCTGTTCGGGATCGCCGATCCCGCCGACGGCGTCGTCGAGCGTCGCAACGATTACGGCAACATCATCAACCGGGATCCGAACGGAGGGTCGCAAAACGGCAACACCACCGTCAAGATCGAGGACTACCTGAAATTCCGGTTCCTGAGCACGGCGAACACGAGCAACTTTACGCTGGTGTCCGACATTTACTGGATCAACGGCGGTCTCGGCGAGGATGCGACGAATCCGGCAACGCAAGGGCTGCCTCCGTATTCGATTCCGATGTCCGGCAACGAGCAAATCAACTTCCCGGAAGACTTCCAGGGAACCCGCAAAATCGTTCCGTCCAACCGCGGGGAGCTGACGTTGACCTACGATTCGAACGTCGTCGACGACGCCGGATCGACGATCACCGTTTTCGCCTATACGAACGACGGCGAATGGAGAAATATCGGCGGGGAAGTCGACACGAAAAACAACACGATCACCGTACCGTTCGACGACTTCGGGTATTACAAAGTCATGAAGCTGAACAGAGGCTTCAGCGACATTACGAATCACTCGTGGGCTCGCAACGTATTGAACGCCCTGTACGCGAAGGGGATCATGACCAATCTGCGGGTCAGCGAATTCGGGTCCGACGACTTGACGACGCGCGGCGAGTTTGCGACGCTCCTTGTCAAAGGACTCAATATTCCGCTGAATTACGACGACAACCAATCGTTCTTCGACGTCGTTCCGACCGCGGCTTCCGGCGTATGGGATTACGCCAGCATCGAGACGGCCGCAAGGGCGGGCATCGTCAACGGGGTGTCGGAAGGCTATTTCGATCCGGACGGGAATCTGACCCGCGAGCAAGCCGCGGTCATGATCGCCAGGGCGCTCGAGCTGAAACTCGCCGCGAACGACAGCAAGCTGGAAGCGTCGCTGGCCAAGTCGTTCCTGGATTCGTCGAACATTCAATATTATGCAAGACCGGCCGTAAGCGCGGTGAACGCCGCGAAGATTATGAGCGGTTCTCCGGTCACCGTCCCGGGAGCGACGAAGGCGTCCTACAACTTCAATCCGAAGCTGCCGATGACCCGGGCCGAAGCCGGCAAGATCGCCGTGGCTCTATTGCAAAGAAGCACCAGCATGTTCCCGAAAAACCTGAGCTAGCATGGGGAGAGGCCGGCTGAGCAGTGCCGGCTTCTCTTTTTCTTCGCATGCTTGTCAGTAGAAACATCAATTGGATGAAGTTCTACGGACAGGAAAATGTTAAGCAATGACGAAACGGCTCGTACAAGTTATACTAGAAATCGATCCCGAATACATAATTGCGGCGATTGAGCGCCAACAACAACGTTCCCGATAAAAATTTGAGCCTTTTTCATAAAAGTCCGCAACTTTTTCGTCGGCCGAACGTCTAACATCATGTGACTTATCCAGAGGGATCAAAGACCTATAATCTAGCGTTTCTCGAGGAAAATTCTCTTTACGCTAAGGTACTGCCCATGTATAATGAGTAAAGTGGCATGTTTTACCTGCCTATTTTGCGTTTGTATTCCAGATTACGAGTTTCTGCGACATGTTCTACTACATAGTCATGATTGCAGACATCAATTATAGACAATGCTCAGCTCCGGAGAGGGGGTGAAACGCAGATGAGAGATTCGAGCTATTTCTCTATGAACAAAGCAAATCTACAGAGTCCTTTTCAAGGAGGAGAAAAAAAGGTTATGAAGAAAAGTTTGTCTCTTCTTCTGGCCATCGCCCTGGTATTCGGTATGTTCGCATCCATGGCGTCTGCGGCCGACAGTAATCTGACAACTGCTCAGAAGTACCAGCAGTTGAAAGACAATGGAGTTTTGAAAGGCACGACCACGGGCAGCGACATGCTGAACGACAACCTGACTCGCGCGCAATTCGCGACGATCGTCATTGCCGTTCTGGGTCTGTCCGAAGACACTTCCGCTCCTTCCCCGTTCACTGACGTCGTCAGCGGACAATGGTGGTACGGCGCAATCAAAGCCGCTGACAACGCTGGTCTCGTTAACGGCGTAGGCAACGGCAAGTTCGGTCCGAAACAAACGGTTACGCTGCAAGAAGTTTACAAAGTCGCAGCTACCGCGCTCGGCCTGGAGCCGGTAACGGACGCTAAAGTTGACGGCGCAGCTGCTTGGGCCGCTCCTTACATCCAAGCGCTGATCGACGCTGGCGTAACGCTTCCGTCGACGAGCTACGCTTCCAACGCAACCCGCGGTCAAACGATCGAAGTTGCATTCGACCTGTACCAAGCGGGTCAAGTTCAACCTCTGTCTGACGTTAAAGCAGTTGTAAATTCCGACGACACGATTACCGTTACCGGTAAAGTCGACGGCAACGTTGACGGCGTGAAAGTCGCTGTAGGCTCCGCTGCCGAAGCTGCTGCTACGCTGAACGCCGACAAGACGTTCACGTACACGTCCACGAAGCAATCCGCTGGTACTTATACGGTTAAAGTAACGGCTTATGCCGGTACGACGGCTGTCAAGTCCGAAGAAGTTTCCGTTGCGATCGACGGCTTCGCTGTTGAATCCGTTACGGTTCTGAACGGCAAGCAAATCGCTGTTAAGTTCAACAAAGCCGTACAAGAAGGCGTTTCGGTTGGCGGCCATAACTATGGCGTAGGTGCCGCTGCAACTGCTACTTCTTACTTCCTGATCGGCGGAAGCGGCGAGCCGCTGAGAACTTCCATCAGCGACGACAAAACGACGGTTACGCTGACGTTTGCTGACTTCACGCTGAACACTTACGCTCAATTCTCGGTAAGCGGCAGCCTGAAATCCGCTTCGGGCAAGTCTCTGACGGCTTACAAGGAAGCTGTTTACCTGTCCGACACGACGGCTCCGACGGTTTCCAAAGTCGAGTACAAAGCTAAAAAAGCAGTCCTGACGTTCAGCGAACCGCTTACGGACGTTGGTACGGTTTCCATCAACGGCGCAACGATTTCGAGCTCGGTTTCCAGCTCTGTCTACTTCTCCATTGGCAGAGACGCTGAGAACGACATCACTTCGATCGAAGTGCACAACCTTGACACCGACAAGAACTACAGCTTCTACCTGATCGGCGGTAAAGACATCGCTGGCAACCGTTTCGACTACAGCACGACGCTGAATGTTCCTGGCGACTCCGTTGCTCCGACGGTTACTTCGGTAACGGTTGACGGTTCTACGATCAAAGTGAAATACAGCGAAGAAATCGGTACGGCTGGTGCAGTTTACAATACCACTTATGGCGGTAATGTTACGGGTGCGATTGATTCCAGCGACAAGACGCTTGTATCGTACAACGTTAGCGGCTGGCTGGGCGGCAACAGCTTCCTGACTGTTTCCGTGAAAATCAGCGGCTACAAGGATCTTGTAGGAAATACGGGTTCCGACACGACGCAAACGCTGACGATTTCCAAGGATACGACGGCTCCGACGATTGAGTCTGTCTTCTCCGACGGCAACCTGATCGTCCTGAAATTCAGCGAAAGCGTGGCTAACAAGCCTGCGTCCCTGACTTATAAGTATACGTCCAACAGCAACGTTGTTACTACTAACCAAACGGCTTCCCTTGCCGGCGGCACGGGCGGTTACGATGCTGACAACGACGGTACGGTAGAAAGCGGCGAAGCAAACTATGTCGCATACTCTGTATCCTCGCTGCCGGCTGGTAAATACGACATTTCGATTCCGAACGGCGCATCCTTCTTTGCTGATGCTGCCGGCAACAAAACTTCGGCTACGACGGTTACGCTGACGGTTTCCGGCAACACGACGAGCGGTATCGTTACGGCTACTATTTACACGAATGGCGGTACGGCTGGACATAACGACGCAACGCTGGCTAATAACCAGATCAAGTTCGTATTCAGCCACAGCTTGACGACTGCAGCGCTTGATGTTAGCAAGTTCCAAATTAACGGTGTTGCATTGCCGAGCGGTACGAACCTTTACTTCTTGGGCAATACCAAAACCGTAATCGCTGAACTGCCTGCTGGCGCAACGCCGGTAAGCGGCGATCGTCTGATCAGCGTTACGAACATCGTTGACGAAAACGGCAATACGCTGAACACGGACAACGAATCCAACTACAAACAAGTTGTATTCCTGAACGAAAACGTTGCTCCGGTTGCTCAATCGGTTGCGGTTATCAGCGACAGAGCTATCCAAGTAACGTTCAGCGAAGTTCTGAACACCACGGTTACGGCTTCGGGTGTTGAAGTTTACATTAACGGCACGAAGTACACGGGTACGACGTTGTCTCCGTCCATCAGCGGTTCCGCATTGACGCTGACGGCTGGCACCGGAAATGTATTCAACAACTCGCAAACGATCGTCGTGAAGTTCACGGGCTCCAATGTTGCTGACCTGAAAGGCAACAAAGTTGCCGACAGCGAAATCAGCAAGTAATTTCTAGCTTTAAACAAAAGAGCAAGCCTTAGGGCTTGCTCTTTTGTTTTTATAAGCTTAAGAAAGGATAAAAAAGAAGAAAACTCCCTATTTTCAACAACTTTTTGCACGTTTCTTACGTATATAGTTTAGATTCCTAATTAGCGGTTAAAGTTCTATTCATCTTCTATTCATGTTTTCGCTTTATACTGAGAGTAAAGGGAATTTAGGGAGGATAAGGATCATGTTGCGTAAAGGCAAAGTAAAGCGGATTGCAATCGGCGTTGCGGCAGCTATGATAGCCGCTGCTCCTTTATATGCTTCGTCGACAACTGCGTTTGCAGCTTCGACACCGAAAGTAACGAGCGTGACATCTGTCGTCAAACCGATCTACATATCCGGCAAGAGCTATTTCAATTTGGTGGATGTCGCCTTGAAGCCGACGGACGGCGGCCAAATCGCTACGTTTACGTTGAGCATTTACAATGGGGAAGCGAAGGAACTGGATCTTTCGGATTACTGGTTCCGGCTAAGCAGCGCTTCGGGAAGCACATATCCTATTAAAACGTCGGCTGCGGATGCGAATAAAACAAAGGTTTCCCCGTATTCCAAAACGTTCATTACCCTTTATGCAACCGTAGGACAATCGACGAAGCTTTCCGATCTGATCTTCAGGCTCGTGAAGTTCGACTTTAGCTCTTACAGTTCGAATAACTATGAGAAGACGGTTGGCAGCTACAAGTTCCCGACCAACTATACAAACGTTGTGGCGTCTGGATCGTATAAAGTTTTGTACTTCAGCAATACGCAAGTCAATACGAAAGTTCTCTCGGCCACGATCGGAGCTTCCGGCGACGATAACTTGGCCACCATCAATTTTGTTTATAACAACGTCGGAAAAAATGCGGTAACTCTGAGCAAATACAAGTACTACATTCAGACGGCAGAAGGCATTATGTATGAAGCGACGCCGGAGGAGACGGAAGATTTGGTTATCGCTCCTCTGAAGAGGGAGGAAGTCAAGCTAACCGCCAACATTCCGGCTTCCTTGAAAACGACCGGCTGGAAGCTTATCGTGGCCAAGGACAACGGGGGAGAGACCGCCCTAGAGCTGCCGGTCGGAGCATACCAACTCTCGTTCGGTGGGTCTACAGGCAGTACGACGGCAAGCAATCAATTTACGTATACGAACACCCAAGGCTCCTACCAAGTCAGCCTGCTGCAGATTGTAAGACAGCCTTGGGAAAGTCAGGACGTATTGACCGCTCGCATCCGCATTCAGAATAAAGGCACGGAGACGGCTGCCTTGCCTAATCTTGCCGGTTATTTCTACCTGGATGACAAGGTTCAGCTGGACTTTAAAACGATCGCGATCAGCAATCAGCTTGGCTTGAACGCCAATGGCTACGTAGATATCGATGTTTATGCGAAGCTTCCGACCAATTACACGTTGAATTCGGTTAAGCTTGTGGTGAACAATAAGGTCGATGAGCAAACTTCGACGAAGATTGGCGAATTGACCAACGCTTCGGCAATCGCCCAAATTCCGGTGTACGGTTCCGAACAAGCGTACGCAATCGCAAGAGAAGGCAGTGCGATGAGCGGAACAGTCGATTCCGTTAATATCTACAAGAGCACGACGACCAAGCTTTATACGACGCAAGTGACGTTGACCAACAACGAATCCCGGACAATCGACCCGGTTAAGCTGGTCGGCTTCTTTAAAAATACAAACGGGGATATCTTCCCGGCTGCGATATCGACCGGCGAAGGAAAAGTAAATCCGAAAAACAAGGCGCTCTTGAACTTCAGTGCAAGCATTCCTCTGGATTACGATACGAGCAGCCTGCAGTTGATCGTCGGCGAAGCCGTGACGGATACGAACTATACGACCGGCACGAACACGGCAGACGGTTATGTGAACGCGGTCGCGATTCGTCTCCCGCAGGACCAAGGCGTCAATACCACATATAAAGATGTATCCCTTGCTCCGTACAAGCTTACGATCAATGAAATCACGCCTCAAGTGTTCGCGCAAGCTTCGGGACAAGAGGTTAAACTCGTGCTGAATTACGACTTGATCAAGGATACGACCTATAATGTTTTCGCCACGGATCGAAAGCTGCTGCTGACGGTTGAAGGAACGGATCCGAACGATGGAGCGGTGTATACGTACTTCTCCAAAGAAATTGCCTTGGAGGGCGAAGCCGATTCGTTTGCCGCCGGTACGGATCTAACGGCAACCTTCGGCGCAACGTCCGAGTATAACGGCATAGACGGTACCCTTAATTACAACGTTCGCCTCTATGAAGTTGTCAATGGCGCCAAGAAGCTGGTTGCGGACCGTCCGCTTGACTATTGGTACATTGAGCAAACCTGGAATACCGAGGAAGCAGGCTCTTAAACTTCTCTTCTCACTCCCTGCCGAGGCCGATGCCTCGGCAGTTTTAATATTCGCGTTAGTTCCGGGAAAATCGACACGCAAGCGTCTGACTATGATAAAATAGAGCCAGTAATCTTTAAGTTATTGGAGATCGAATATGGCCATTCCAGAAACGGTAGATTCCCGTACATTCCCTGCCCAGGTGAGAGCCGTCGGCACGACTTCGCGGCAACGGTTAGAAGCGAGCAATCACAGACTCAAAATACGGGGATTCTTTTTTGCTGTCGAATACATCGGATACATTCTTACTTTCTACTTGTTGATGACCGTGAAAATTATGCCCGAATTTACCCACATCAACTCACTTAATCCATTTTCATGGATCGGGCAGATGCCGGTTATCGAGGAATACGCGCTGTTTTTGCTCATGTTTCTCGTCATCCATGCTTTTTCCCTTATCCAAGGCTACTTGTTCTCGGGTAAAGCCGAACGTTCGTTCATGGAAGAATACTGGTTTGTGGCGAAATCCAGCGTGTATGCCTTTCTCATCACGATTGGCATTACCTTCTTATTGAAAACGACCTTTCTATATTCTAGGATTACATTGGTTACGTTTATCGTTCTTATCCTGTGCGAGTCCTTGTTATGGAGAGTTCTCTATACAGCTCTGATCAATTATTTGAATCAAAAAGGAACGATTCGGAACCACGTCCTTATTGTAGGGGCCGGCAAGGTCGGCGCGGAAATTTTGGAGCAGGTCACCCAAGGGAAAAGCAAAAACCATTTCGTCGGATTTCTGGACGACTATAAAACGGGAGAAGGGATCATCGGGAGAAGCGATCAGTTGGAAACGATCCTGCAACAGACGCGCGTCGACACGATCTATATTACGATTCCTTCCGAACGCCAAATGATCGAATCGATCATCCATGCGGTATATAAGTACAATGTGGACATTCGGATTATTCCGGAAATGTACGACCGCATGGCCACGGTGTTCACGTTCCGCAAAGATCTGGACTATCCGTGCATGCAAGTGGTCAAAACGCCGCTCAGAGGCATGAACATCGTGCTTAAGCGGATGGCCGACATTTTGGGAAGTCTTGTTTTATTGACCGCGCTGTCGCCGGTTTTTCTGGCGGTTGGGCTATGGATCAAGCTGGATTCCAAGGGGCCGGTATTTTTCCGCCAGCAGCGGATCGGAAAGAACGGAATGTCCTTTCATATGCTGAAGTTCCGTTCGATGCACAATGAAGCGGAGCGAATGAAGTCGTCATTGGCGAAAGACAACGAGGCAAGCGGACCGGTTTTCAAACTGAAAAACGACCCGCGAGTGACAAGATCCGGCAAGTGGCTGCGAAAGTATTCGCTTGACGAGCTGCCGCAGCTTTGGAACGTGTTAAAAGGAGAAATGAGCCTGATCGGACCAAGGCCTCCGTTGCCCCAGGAAGTCGAACAATATACGAATTACCATTGGAGGCGGCTGGACGTGCTTCCGGGCATGACCGGGCTATGGCAGGTTAGCGGCAGGAGCGACCTCGATTTCGAACAGTGGGTCGACCTGGATATCTATTATATCGAACGCTGGAGCCTGGGACTAGAGTTGAAAATTTTGCTGAAAACGATACCTGTAGTGGTCAAAGGTACGGGGGCGTATTGACGAGGAGTGGCGAGTGGTGAGTACAAAGAAACAAAGCAAGCGCGATCTGGAGCCGAACCCGAGCTTTATCATGCATACGTTCGCTTGGGGCTGGATCGTCTGCCTGCTGCTGATCGCAGGGTTTAACAATGGGATTTTTCAGGGATACGGCATTCATAATCCGTCCTCTTATCAGTTTGAAAAACCGATCCTATATTCCATGCTTGTGGCGTTCTTCATTGTCTGCTGGTGCGTTATCCATATCGTGCAGAAGTATACGACATGGAAAACGAACGCGGCGCTCGGCGTTGCGGGACTTGTTATTCCGTTGGTTTACCTGCTGGCAACGTTTCAAGCGGGTTCCCCCTACCTGGCGAAATACGGATTGTTTGTCAGCATCATGCTGTTCGTCTTTTTTATTGCCGGGATATTGCTTGCCAATTATAAAAGCATATTGCAATGGTTTCCGACCGTATATCTGATTTTCGGATATTTTGTCGTCTTTTACGGCTTCCTTACGTTGTTCGGAAACGCGTATATGCTGGATTCGCTCACGCCGCAGGACGGGGTGCGGATTACGTCGGTCTTTCAATATCCGAATGCGTATGCCGTACTGCTCCTGACGCTGTGGATCGCGATATTGATTGAAATCAACCGCACGAGCAGCCGGTTCGCGCAACTCCTTCACGGGTTTATGCTGATGCCGGTCATCGTGTCGTTCTTCCTCACCCTTTCCCGCGGCGCTCTCGTGATCCTCCCCGTTATCGCGGTAGCCGCTTTGGCGATGTTTACGCTCCGTCAACAGATCATGGCCATTCTTTATTCCATTATCGGCGTAGGCTTGTCTCTGGCGATCTATACGGCGCTGACGGAACGGGGAATCGCCGTCATTACGGGGATTCAAGAAGCGGCGGCCAATCAGATGGCTTTCGATACGGTCGCGATGTTCTCGGGAGAAACGATCGGCTATTGGGGACTGCTGATCGGCGTTTCCGTTGTCATGTCGGCTGCAACCTTTGCGCTGGCCAAGTACGTAGAGCCGAAGGTAACGAAAATGACCGAACGCTTCGGATCCCGATGGGCCAATGCGACGCTGCCGCTTGCTTTCATCGGCGTGTTCGTGGTCGGGGCGGCGGCCATTTTCTCGGGACTCCTCACCCGATTTCTTCCGCCGATCATTCGCGAACGGGTGGAAGGCGTCAACTTCCAAACGCACAGCGTGTACGAACGCCTGACGATGTATAAGGACGCGCTGTCCATCTGGAAACAAAATCCGATCTTCGGCGCCGGGACAGGGACGTGGGAATCGTTTTACGAGCGGTACCAATCTTACCCTTACTCGAGCATGCAGACGCACAGCTATTTCGTGCAGCTGCTGGCGGAAACGGGCATTGTCGGCTTCATCGCGATTGTCGGGTTGATTGCGGCCGTTCTCGTCGTCTTCCTGCGCTCCTATCGCAAAGCCGAGGAAGAGGAACGGTCCGTGACGCTGTTTTATTTTATGACGCCGGTTACGATCCTTCTTCACTCCTTGATCGATTTCGGCATGTCCTATCTGTTGTACGGATTCATCGTCTTCCTTTGCCTGGGCATTCTGGCCGGAACGCAGCGGAATGTCATTTTCTCGAACGTAACGGAAGCGAAAAGGCGAATCGTTCAGTATAGCACGGCGGCCGCGCTCGGGGCGTTGTCGATTGCGGTTGTCGTTTTTGCCGCCAAATGGCTTTATGCAAGCGATCAATTCGACAAATATACGCAAGCGGTCAACACGAATCAAACCTACGAAACGATGATGAGCCATCTGGACAGCAGCTTGAAGCAAAACCCTGGCCACCCGATCGTTCTCAACCAGGCGGTTGCGATCAATTACCAGGTATATGAGCAAACGCAAGACCCGACGTACCTCGACGTTGCACAACAATATTTGGACAAGCTCGTTGCGAAAGAGCCGAATTACCAGGCGGGCATGTATATGAATTATCTGGTTCATGAGAAGGCGGGCGACGACGAAGCCGCCCTTCAAATCATTCTGGACGGCATCGCGTCCAATAAGTACGAACAGGGATATTACGAACAAGCCGTATCGGTTTTGCTTCGGCAATGGGAAGAGCAGCGTCAATCCGGAAGCGACTCTCAAGCGGCGGAAGACAAGATCATCGAGCTGCACGATGAAATGGTTCGCCTGAGGGCGGGCGTCGATGAGCTGCCGGAAACCGTCATCGTAAGCCGGCCTTTCAACGTGCCGAACTCCGTCCGTGTAGCGGCGGGACAAGTCTACTATGTCAACGGCGACTATGCAAAGGCGGAAGAGGTGCTGCAGCCCGGTATTATGGAAGATTTGTCCCAACCGAACGACCGATATGCAGCCAGGTACTATCTTGCGTCGCTTCGCAAGCAAGGGAAGGACGATTCGGCGCTCTACGAGCGGCTGATTCAAGCGGATCCGGAAGAAGCGAACGTCCTAGATCAGCTACTCCAATGAAAGTAAAGGACTTATGAAATGCAAATATCCGTAATTATCCCGACGTTGAACGCGGAGCGCTATTTGCCGGCTTTGCTGGATCGGCTCCATAAGCAGACGGTGAAGGCGCACGAGATCATTGTCGTCGATTCCGACTCCGGTGACCGGACCGTGGCGATCGCCAGGGAAAATGGGGCCAAAGTGCTCCAAATCCCGAAAGAGCGGTTCGATCACGGGGGCACGCGGAATATGGCGGCTTCCAAGGCGTCCGGGGACGTGCTTGTGTTTCTGACGCAGGATGCGCTGCCGGAGGACGACCGGCTGCTCGAGGCGCTCACGCGGCCGCTGGCGGAGCATCCCGAAGTATCGTCCGTTTGCGGGCGCCAAGTCGCCAGGCCGGGCGCGGCCGTGCTCGAACGAATGACGGCCGAATTGAATTATCCTCCCGAGCCGCAGCACAAGTCGCTTAAAGATCTGGATCGGCTCGGCATCAAGCTTTTTTTCTTTACAAACGTGTGCGCGGCCTATCGGCGGGAGGCTTTCGAGGCGATCGGCAGATTTCCGGAACCGATTATTTTGAACGAAGATATGGTCATTACCGCCAGGTTCATTTTAAATGGCTATACCGTTGTTTATCAGTCGGAAGCGAGAGTCATCCATTCCCACCATTATACGTTGCGGCAGCAGTTTCGACGGAACTTCGACATCGGCGCTTCGCTGAGAATCCACAACTGGATTTTGAAGCATGCGAAAGCGGAGGGCCAAGGCGTCAAGCTCGTCAAAAAACAAATGCAGCAGCTCCTGCAGAGCGGCGATTGGCGGTCCGTTCCCCGGCTGGTGCTGGAAGCTGCGGCGAAGTACAGCGGTTATCGTCTCGGATTAAGCTATCCGGCCATCCCCATGTTTATCCGCAAGAAGTTGAGCATGTATTCTTTTTACTGGAATCGCGAGGAGCACGAACGCGCAAGTTATTCGGTCCCCTTAAACCATGACGAACGATAAAACGAAAGGATGGATCATGATGAACGTGAAACGTTTTTCTTATTCGGCCCTTATCGCAGCCGTAATCGTTGCCGGCGGTTTCGGCCTTTACAAAACCGTATACGCGGATGCTTCGACGGCTGCTCCGGGCTCCACGGATGACCCGATCGTCACGAAAAGCTACGTAGATCAAAAAATAGCCGAACTATTGGGCCAGGGAACCGGGAACGGAGGTTCGACGGGCAGCGGCAACGGCTCCTCCTCCGGAAGCGCAGGAGAGGCGGAAAACGGGCAAGGCGATGCCCTGGAGGTCGTGAACGTTCCGTTCGGCAAGCGCATCATGGTGAACGGCGGCGGCGAGCTTGTCGTCCGCGTGGGCAAAGCGGTCGCGTATACGACCGATGCGAACGGGCTGTCCGATCTGACGGCCGGCGCCGACCTCACGAACGGGAAGCCGGTGCCGCTCAACCACCTGATCCTGTTCCCGCGCGACGGCCGCGGCGTCGAGCCGGATCCGAACCAGAAGAACGGGTTGACGGTGCTGGTGCGGGGCGGGTATAGGGTGGAATAGAATGGGGTTTCGCCAATTACAGGAATCTACAGAAATAGTCAAAAACTGCGAGGAAACATGGTATAATATTCGATAATATGAGCTCTGAAGCGTTTAATAGCAGGAGCAAATGGAATCGGCGGTGCGCGTAGTTCATGAAGTCTTTTCTTTTTAGGATCATTTACAAGTTAGCAATTTCTATGAAAAAAGTGTTGATTCCGTTCATTCCGCAGTCCATGAGAAAGAGACTGAAGAAGAAAGTAATCGACAGAGCCTTCTCTTTGGAAAAGCTGGACATACGTTCGACATCGGTACAACATTTGAACATTACGGGGATTAACTTAATCGGCTATGCAAGGGCCGAAATGGGAATCGGCGAATCTTGCAGGATTGCGGCAAAGTGTATAAGCACAACCTCAATCCCGTTTGACATTATTAATTTTAAAGGTACGAATACGGCAAGAATGACCGATATGTCGTGGCGGCACAAGGAAGTTGAGGCTCCGCAATACAATGTAAATATCTTTCACGTGAATGCTGAACAAATGGTTGAAGTTTATACGCATTTTGGGCAATCGCTCTTTGAGAAAAGGTATAACATCGGGTACTGGCATTGGGAATTACCCGAATTTCCGGATGAGTGGTTGGATGGTTTTAAATTTGTAAACGAGGTATGGGTTCCAACATCTTTCGTGGCCGAGTCTGTTTCCGCAAAGAGCAATGTTCCCGTTTCCATCATACCCCATGGCATTGAAGTGAAAATAGAAAATCCTCGGAATCGATCCTATTTTCAACTTCCGGAGCGATCGTTTTTATTTCTTACCATGTACGATATGAACAGCTTCCAAGAACGGAAAAACCCAATTGCCTCTATTGAAGCTTTTAAGAAAGCATTTCAACCGGATGATTCTTCTGTCGGTCTAATTGTGAAAGTAAATAATGCCGGTTCGAATAAAGAGGATATGAAACAGCTTTTGGCGCTTGTAACTGGCTATGTCAATATTTATATCTTAAAAGAAACTTTCAGTCGTAACGATACGAATGCTTTGATTCAGTGTGCGGATAGTTACATATCGCTGCATCGGAGCGAAGGTTTCGGCTTGGGGTTGGCTGAGGCTATGTATTTAGGCAAACCCGCTATCGGGACGAACTGGTCTGCCAATACCGATTTTATGAATGAAGAGAATTCGTGTCCTGTCCGATATCGACTTAAAAAAATCGGCAAAGATTACGGGCCGTATACGGCGGAGCAAATCTGGGCAGATCCCGATATTGAACATGCCGGCGAATATATGGTGAAACTGGTGAATGATTCTGGTTTTTATGATCGAATTTCAATGAACGGGATGCATTCGATCAAAACGGACTTCTCCCCGCAGGCAGTAGGTACTAAAGTAGAAAAGCGTTTAAAAGAGATAAGCGATCAATTAGGAGGCCGGTTATGACGATCACCAGTCTAATCATGGCGGGCGGAAAAGGCGAACGTTTCTGGCCGAAAAGCAGAACGAACCTGCCTAAACAGTTTTTAAATATATCCGGCAATAAGTCGATGATCCAACAGGCGGTTGCCCGTTTGGAACGATTAATGGATATACGGCAAGTGTTTATCGTAACGAATGAACTCTACGCGGAGTTGATCAGAGTTCAGATCCCGCATCTCCCCGAGGAGAATATTATCATTGAACCGGTTGGCAAAAACACGGCCCCTTGCGTAGGACTTGCGGCAATCCAGATCGAACAGAAATTTCCTGACAGTACAATGGTCGTTCTGCCATCCGATCATATCATTAAGGATGAAGAAGAGTTCATTCGAATTCTTGAAACGGCAACGCAAGTAGCGGCAACAGACGAAAACATAGTTACGCTTGGCATCACTCCTCTTTATCCGGAGACGGGATACGGATATATCGAAAGCACTGGACAAATCAATGAAGTTAACGGTTTAGATGTTCACCGGGTAAGTCGGTTTGTCGAAAAGCCGGACTTAAATACCGCCGAAAACTATTTGAAAGCCGGAAACTTTTACTGGAATAGCGGTATTTTTGTTTGGAAGACGACGACAGTACTTAAGAAAATCAAAGAATATATGCCTGAAGTAGACATTCTGTTGAATTCCATTCGAAGTGCGCTCGGCAGTCCGTTTCAGAAACAAGTCATTAAGTCGGAGTTCGCCAAGATGCCGGACGAATCTATCGACTACGGTATCATGGAAAAAGCGGACAATATTTATGTAGTTCCGTGCAAACTTGGTTGGGACGACGTCGGAAGCTGGACAGCGTTAGACCGAATCAATGACCGTGATGAAAATGGCAATGTAATTATAGGCAATACGCTCAATATGGATACAAAGCATTGCATCATTGAAAGCAACAACGGCAAATTAATCGCGACGTTAGGGATTCAGGATTTGATCGTAGTAGACACCGAGGATGTCACGCTGATTTGCACAAAAGATAAAGCACAAGAAGTAAAACGGCTGCTCAAAGAGCTTCGAACGCAAAAGCTCGAGCAATACTTATAAATTTCAAAGGAGAATTTCTAATGGCTAAGAGCGCACTGATAACGGGGATTACAGGGCAAGACGGATCTTATTTGGCAGAACTGCTCCTTTCGAAGGGCTACAAGGTTTATGGATTGCGGCGCAGAACAAGCTACCCAATTATGGAAAATATTGAGCATATTGCGGACGAGATTGAGTTCCTTGAAGGGGATTTGTTGGATCAAGGTTCTTTGGTTAGTGCAATTCGGAAGGCAAATGCAGATGAAATTTATAACTTGGCCGCACAATCTTTTGTTGGTACTTCATGGGATCAACCCGGTTTAACCGGCCAAACAACTGGCATCGGTGTAACTAACATTTTGGAAGCAATTCGGGTTACAGATACAGCTGTTAAGTTCTATCAAGCGTCGAGCAGCGAAATGTTCGGTAAGGTCGTGGAAACGCCACAAACAGAGACGACTCCATTTTACCCGAGAAGTCCGTATGGGGTTGCAAAAGTATATGGTCACTGGATTACAGTTAACTACAGGGAGAGCTATGATCTTTTTGCTTGTTCTGGTATATTGTTTAATCACGAATCTCCTCGCCGCGGTGTAGAATTTGTAACCAGAAAGGTGACCAACGCAGTTGCAAGAATTAAGCTTGGACTGCAAAAAGAGCTTCGGATGGGCAATTTGGATGCTAAACGCGATTGGGGCTTTGCAGGAGACTATGTAAAAGCGATGTGGCTTATGCTGCAGCAAGACAAACCGGACGATTATGTCATCGCTACGGGAGAAACGCATACGGTTGAAGAGCTTGTGCAAATCGCGTTCAGTCATGTAGGACTGAATTGGCAGGATTATGTTGTTATCGATCCGAAGTTCATTCGGCCAGCCGAAGTGGATTTGCTTCTTGGAGATCCGACGAAAGCAAAGAAAAAGCTTGGCTGGGAGTTGGAAGTCGGTTTCGAGCAATTGGTACAAATGATGGTGGAGAGCGATTTAGAGAAGGCTTCAAGATATGGCAAGGTATTAAACTACCTTTGAGAGCGGTGAAAATATGAGGGCAATTATTACCGGAATTAACGGCTTTGTGGGGAGACACTTAGCCAGTTATTTAATTGAAAAAGAGTACGAAGTTTGGGGGACAACCAGACAAACTTCAATTATGGCTATTCATAGTTTGCCGTGGAATATTTTATCTGTTGACTTGAATGATGAAAATCAATTAATCAAACATCTGAATGAGATCAGACCGGATTATATATTTCATCTTTCGGGACAGAGTTCTGTGAAAAAGTCCTGGGAAAATGTTAAAGACACCTTCCAATCAAATGTGGATCATACGATATCCTTGTTAGAAGCAATAAAAAAAAGCGATGTTTCTGCTTCAGTTAAAATTATTACAGTAGGTTCTTCCGAGGAATATGGCAAGGTTCCAACAGATATGATGCCGATTAAGGAATCGACTCCCTTACAGCCGATTAGTCCTTATGGAGTCTCTAAAGCTTCTGTATCAATGTTGGCTCAGCATTATTACAATGCATATGGAATAAGAATTGTTCATGCCAGACCTTTTAATCATATTGGTCCGATGCAACGTATTGGTTTTGTTGCATCGGATTTTGCTAAGCAAATTGCTGAAATTGAATTTGGACTAAAAGCGCCCTTAATAGAGGTAGGCAATCTTAATTCGGAGCGGGATTTTTGCGACGTAAGAGATATTGTTTCTGCGTACGAATCCTTATTGAAAAATGCAAGATTTGGAGAGATATATAATGTTTGCTCTGGAAAACCGGTAACCATCCGTTTTATCCTTGAGCAATATATCAGCTTTAGTACTTTTAGTAACATTGAAGTTAGGGAAAATCAAGCTTTGCATAGGCCGGTGGATTATCCTCGTTATTATGGTGATCCTACGAAAATACATGAGCAGACGGGATGGAGCAATCGAATTGCTATCAAACAGTCTTTAGAAGATATATTAAACTACTGGAGAACTGAAATATCCAGCAACTCTAAGGAGTATTCCCGTAATGTTTAAAAAGGCAAAAGAAATATATGCCTACAGGCAAATGCTGGAAAGTCTGGTTCTAACTGATTTAAGGACACGTTATAAGGGTTCTTTTCTAGGTTTTTTTTGGACTCTTCTCAACCCATTGCTTATGTTGTTGGTTTATTCTATTGTCTTCAAATTTGTTGTAAGAATAGAAATGGATAATTATACGGCATACTTATTTATTGGTTTAATATCGTGGAATATTTTAAGCCAATCTATTACTGCTGGATCCAGTGCTGTTATAAGAAACGCCGGCCTAGTAAAAAAGATTTACTTTCCTAAAGAAATATTGCCACTGGCTGTTGTCTCGGGAGGATTCATAAATTATTTTTTCAGTTTGATTATTCTAATTCCAATACTGTTAATAGCAAAGGTTCAGGTTGGTTTGCCATTATTATTGCTGCCGCTTGTTTTATTAATTTATTTTATTTTCACATTATCGTTGGCTTTATTGATATCCGGACTGAATGTTTATTTTCGTGACCTTGAGCATATTATGGGGATTTTGGTTATGGTTTGGTTTTATCTGACCCCTATCGTATTTCCAAGCAATATGATTCCTGAAGAAATAGGCTATATTTTTGATTATAACCCTATGCGAGTCATAATAGAAAGCTTCCAGCAGATTTTCTTTTATAATCAATACCCCAATGCGGTTGAATTGCTGGTTGTTGCACTTTTATCAATCGTTCTTCTCATACTTTCTTTAAAGGTGTTCAAAAAACTTAGTCGTCATTTTGCCGAAGAAATATAAGGGTGGTAAATTAGATGGAAGTCATTCAAGTCAGTAATGTGACTAAATCTTTCAAAATATATAAGGAACGTGCATCAACATTAAAAGAGCGCATTTTGGGCAGGCGGAACAAAGCGGAAGTTTTTACAGCACTGGATAACGTATCTTTAACTATTTCAAAAGGTGAGACGGTTGGATTACTTGGAAGAAATGGTTCTGGAAAAAGTACACTTTTAAAGCTCCTGACGGGAATCCTGTATCCGGATCGGGGAACGATAGATGTAGAGGGAAAGGTTTCAAGCTTATTGGAGCTCGGAGCGGGGTTTCATCCCGATTTTACAGGCAGAGAAAACATCTATATGAATGCCGCGATTTTGGGCTTAAATAAGAAAGAAATCAAAGCAAAACTAAATGATATTATTACTTTTTCTGAACTAAAAGATTATATTGAAAATCCGGTTCGAAATTATTCTTCGGGGATGTACATGCGGTTGGCGTTTTCCGTTGCGATTATGGTTGAACCGGATATTTTATTAATTGACGAAGTATTGGCTGTCGGTGACACTGCATTCCAGCAAAAATGCATGGACCAGTTATTGAAGCTCAAAAGTAATGGAACGACTATCGTTTTTGTTTCGCATGACTTGGGAGCTATGGAAAAGCTATGTGACCGGGTCGTTTGGATTAATAATAGTAAAGTGGTTGACGATGGTAGTCCAAGACGAGTTATTGATAAGTACCTGACTTATTTGAGTGAAGAAGAAAATAAAAGATTAATTGAAGAAGATATGGTAATAGAACCCGACTCATCGGTCCCAATCGATGAGCTGGAAGTTGAAGAAAAAAATGAAACTGCAAATAGATGGGGAAACCGTGATGTTGAAATTACGGATGTGATCTTTACTGATGGCCAAAACAATAAAAAGCTAGGTTTTCTTTCCGGAGAGAGGATGCATATAAAACTTAAGTTTAGAGCAAAGAAAAATATCGAAAACCCGGTATTTGGAGTCAGTATAGTCACAATAAATAATATCCATTGTTATGGAACAAACACTTCGATTGATCAATTTGTTGTTAAGGATCTAAAGCAATCAGATCAAGGAGAGATGGAATTTGTAGTACCTTCATTGGATTTAGTATCGGGTACTTATCTCGTATCTGTTGCGGTTCACGATATAAATGGGAATCAATATGATTACCATGATAAAAAATACTCCTTTAAGGTTTCAAGTACAATAAATGACGTTGGGATTGTAAAATTAAAGCATATTTGGAGATTTAGAGAGATTTAGGAGGGGATACCATGAGAAAAACATTCACCCCTGGGGATGTTATGAATCAAATAAGAACTGTCGTGCGCCAAGATAAGGTAAATTTCCTTGAAAATGAACCTTCAATTAATGAGCTGCAGGATAGCACACCGGTTGGAGAGCAAATGCAAAAGCTAAATCAGCAATTAAAAAGATTATCTCAGCGGGTAACCCCCAATATGCCCGTCGCTTTTGTAGAACCTCAGTTAGTATCAAGATTTAAATTATTAGGAAAAGTACTTGTTCCGATTCGGAAATTCGGAACCCGATTATTTACAAAATGGTATGTAGATGTTTTCTCACATCAACAAAAGTACTTGAATCAAGAAATATGGTTTGGATTAAATGCAGCTGTTGAAGCGCTTAATATTCAGACGAGAGTTATTTCTCATCTTAAGGAAAAGAATGCTTCATTACAAAATGAATTATTTAAACAGGATGAACTGCTCCATGCACTGAGAGACGAATTGCTAAAAGTTAAGAAACAGATTGAAGATGAAAAAAGAATGGATTTCGATTATTCCACATTTGCAAATAAATTTAGTGCAGAGCCAGACGAAGTAAAGCGAATCTATTCGAAATATATGCCATATTTTCAAAATAGCGAAGTGGTAGTTGATTTGGGGTGCGGGAAAGGTTACTTCCTAGAACTACTTCAAGAGCATGGAATTCGCGGATACGGAGTTGACTCTAACCCACGCTTAATTGAGGAATGTGTCTCCAAAGGCTTCCAAGCTGAAGTCAACGATGTGCTTAATTTCCTATCGGAGGCCAAGGATAGCTGTTTGGACGGTATATTTGTCGGACACGTCATTGAACATTTATCTGTCAAGCATAAAATAGAATTTATTCAATTACTTTATAGAAAGTTAAAAAAAGACGGAACTCTTGTAATTGAGACTCCGAATACTACTTCAACTTATGTAATGCATAATGTATATTACCTGGACCCAACACACGAAAAACCTCTTTTCCCGGAGGCATTAAAGCACTTGTTTGAAATAACAGGCTTCACGGTAGTAGCTTCTTTTTTGAGTGAGGAAATTGTTCCGAAAATAAATGAAGCCAATCACTTCTACAATTTTTCTCTTGTCTTAAAAAAATAATTATTGGGAGAGTTATATGAAAATTGCAGTTGTTACTCCATGGTTCTCGGATAGTATTTCTGGAGGGGCAGAGCGATTTGCCGGCGGGATTGCCAAGAGTTTATTGAATGCGGGTTGTAATGTTGAGATTCTGACTACTTGTGGCAGAGATTCTTTTTGGGACTGGGGGAAGGACTATTATAATGAGGGTTTATCCGTTGTAGGTGAGTTAAAAATTAGACGGTTTTCCCTAAGAAAAAGAAATCTGGAGTTATACGAGCAGTTAATGGGGAAGATGATACAAAAAAATAAATTGTCTTATACAGAAGAAATGCAGTTATTGCTGGAAACGGTCAACAGTGACTCAATGTATAATTTTATAGATAATAATGCAAATGAGTATATCTTTATTTTTATTCCATATCTTTATGGAACTACCTTTTGGGGGAGTAAAATCAAGCCATCCCACTCTTTCATTGTACCCTGTGTACATGATGAGGATATGGCTTATTTCAGTTCAATCGGTCATATGTTTCAGCGGTCACAAGGTTTATTGTTCAATACAATAGAGGAAAAAGAATTTACTTTGCAGTTGCATGGAATTGCTGAAGAAGACTGCATTGTTTCAGGTGGAGGAGTAGAGCTTGCATCAAAGCCTAACCCGGAGACATTTAAACAAAAGTATAAAATTAGTGGCGACTATTTTGTATATGTTGGACGTCAAGTATCTGGGAAGAATGTTCCCCAGCTTCTTGAATTTTTTTCTCGTTACAATGAAGAGATTCGCCCGGACGTTAAGCTCGTATTTGTAGGCAAGGGAGAGGAACAGCTTGTTGAAGTGATGAAAAACTCTCCTAACATTGTTCACATTGGAGAAGTAGATGATCAGGATAAATACGATGCGATGGCAGGAGCTCTTGCACTCATCCAGCCATCGCTAATGGAGAGCTTTTCAATTGTAATTATGGAAAGTTGGCTTTGTGGCACTCCGGTTATCGTTCATGAATTATGTGCAGTAACAAAGGGACACTGCGTGAGGAGTGGCGGCGGATCATTCTATAAGGATTATGAAAGCTTTAAAAATTTGATGCAAGAGTTTTCATCTCCAAAGCTCAATCTTAAGGAAATGGGAGAGAAAGGCCGCCAATATGTTGAGCAGTTTTATACGTGGCCCAAAACAGCAGAACGTATATTAAATTTTTTTGACTCCAAGGGTTTTAATAAGGAGGAATTGATTTCATGAGGCTGCTTATTGATGTGCAAACTTTATATACAAATGAAAAAAATAGAGGCATAGGCATTTATACTTATAATTGGCTTAAAAATATCGTTACCAAGGATAAAGCATCGCGTTTTTTCCTAATGAGAAAAAAAAACAATACATGGCAATTTACGTTTGTTTCGGAATTTCTTTCGTTGGATGATAGGATCAATCGAGATCAATATTGGGAAGAATCAGATATTAACGAATTTATATTGAGAAACAAGATAGATATTATCCATTTTACCAGTCCATTTATGTTCGATATTGAAGTGCCTGATATGACGCAATTAAAGGTAAAAAAAACCTACCTTGTTTACGACCTAATCCCGATTATAATGAAGGAACATTACTATGACACTTGGCCTGATCATATTAGAAAAATCTATGACGAACGATGTAAAATCGTTTCGAAGGCCGATTTAATTTTAACGATATCCCAAGCCTCCAAGAACGATTTGGTCCAGAGATTAAGTATTAACCCAGGCAGGATTGAAGTGATTTATGCGTCAACCAATGAGGAATTGTATCAGAATTCAAGAACCGGCATGGAACCTGATATTCTTGAGGAAGAATTAGGCTTGAGTTCTCCTTTTATTTATTCTTTAACTGGATATGATGTTAGAAAAAATAATAAGGGTCTTATCAAAGCTTTTTCTAATATATCTTCCGCATATCCCGAACTAAAGTTAGTGATTAGCGGGATAAAGAATGATCTTGAACAAAACGAATTTAAACAATACGCATCATCTATAAATGCTCCGGTTGACAGAATTATCTTTTTGGGTTTTGTGAGCGAAGAATGTTTGGTTGCATTATATAGAGAATGTGAAGTATTTGTTTTTCCCTCCCTTTACGAAGGCTTTGGTTTGCCCGTATTGGAAGCGATGAGGGTAGGGGCTCCTGTTATAACGACAAATTGCTCCTCATTAGTAGAAGTAGCCGGAGAGGCTGCTATATTGGTCAAACCTGATGATGATGAGGAATTGGTTCAGGCCCTCCATAGTGTTTTGGAGGATTCAACGGTCAAGCAACAATTGAAGGAGAAAAGCTTAAAGCAATCCCAATTTTTTAATTGGAATAACGTAACGCTTGATAGTATGCAAACTTTAAAAAAACTTTTGAATAATATAATGGAGGAAACGACAAACGGCAAGCCAATATTGGCATTCGTTAGTCCGCTTGCTCCTCAAGTATCCGGAATAGCAGATTACAGCGAAGAAATGTTGATCTATCTTAGAGATTATTTTGAAATTAAAATAATTGTAAATGGTATAACACCGTCAAATGCATTTATATCGGAGAACTTTGAAGTTATTGATGTAAAAAAACAACAGTCGAGGTTAGACTCCATTTCCTATCGTCTCTATCATATGGGAAATAATGAGTTGCACGATTGGATTTACGAATTGCTTAAGAAATACCCGGGAACGGTTTTGCTGCATGATTTGAATCTTTTTGGGTTCTTTATGCATACTACGTTTGTAAAAGGATTTAAAGAACAATTCCGTAATGAACTAACTTATGCATATGGCCCGGAAGGATTTGAAGCAGGCAGACAGCTATTAGAGAACGGCACGTATCCGAATAGTCAGCAATTCCCGTTATTCCACAAAGTTGTTGATTTAAGCAATGGTTTGATCGTTCATAGCAAATGGCTAAAGGAAACGATAGAAACATCAGCTTCATTTACCGGCGATATTAAAGTCGTTCCGCATGGGGTTGCTTTCGATCCAAGCCTAGAATCGCCTCAAGTGGATGAGATGAGAAACCATCTCAGAATGGATCCCAAAAAATTTACTATCGGCGTGTTTGGTAATATGATTCCAAACAAGCGGATAGATGTTATCATTCGATGTTTTGCAAGTTTATTAAAAACAAATCCGAACACGGATTTATATATAGTTGGTCACGCTGAACAAAATGTAAAGCAGGATTTGTTAAAGCTCGTAAAACATTTTGGCATTTCACATAATGTGAAATTTATTTATTCGCCGGATATTATAGATTTCAAGCGATATATTATGGCTAGTAATCTATGTATTAACTTAAGATGGCCAACTATGGGAGAGACTTCGGGAACTTTAACGCGTGCACTAGGCTACGGTATTCCTTGTATCGTTTCGAATGTAGGTTCATATCAAGAATATCCGGATAATTGTGTTTGGAAGGTCGACTGCGATGTTTATGAGGAGGAGTTATTGTTAGCATACTTACTGGAATTGGTAAATAATAAAGGGATAAGAAGTGATATGAGTCAGCGTGCTCTTGAATTTATTAAATCTTGTGATTTTAAGAATACGACAAAGGAAATCTCGCACTTTATTTTGCGTAAATAAATGAAGGGGAATAGTAATGTTAACTACTTTGGCGCTTCTTTTATTTTATTTGGGTTTTACCTTTCTATTCGGAACAATCTTAAGACTTCGTAAAGTCTCGGGATTGACCGGAGATTTTAAAAATGAATCTTTTATTCTTTTGCCTTTCATGGGAGTATCCATTCTTATTTCCGTAATACAAAGTTTTGGCTTGTTTTACGGTTCAAAATTTATTATTCCTATATTATTTGTTGTCAGCATTATACTGCTGATTCATTTTTTATTTTCTCTTAAAGGTATTAATGTGAGCTTAAATAAAGAAATATATGGGGTCACTTTTCTTTTTTTGGTTATTTTTTTGGTTTACGGTCTACCAAGCATTGTGAGTGGTTTTCCTACATCTTTTTCAAGTATTAATAATGATTTGATATTTTATTTATCTATTCCAGAGTGGTTAATAAATATGAGTTACTTTGCTCCATCCGTTTCGGATGGGTTGCATCCGTTCTACTCGATCGCAGAGATTCATTTTTCCAGGTACTCACGTGTTGGGGCGGACTACTTAAATACAATTGGAATGAACCTGTTTGGAATTGGGGCAGTACAAACTTTCAATGTGATTTCCTGCTTTTTCGTTATCCTCCTTTCTGTGGCGATATATTATACATGCAGACACTGTTTTAATTTAACTAAACCCGTAACCTATACTGCTACCGTTTTGGTCACGCTTAATACGTTTTTATATTGGATGTTCACCACCCAATATATGCCTCAAATTGGGGGGAATGCTTTCTTTGTTTTATCCTTCGGGTTATTATATAAAATTTTCATCGATGAAAATACTAAAATGGTCCCTTACGTCTGTTTAAGTATATCAGCATTGTTTGCTATCTATAGTGAGTATACGGCTTATTTGATTGTTCCCTTTTCATTGTTTGTTGTTCTGCTTGTTTTGAAGAATAGACAGAGTTTTAAATCGTATTCTAAGTTAATTCTTTATCTTGTTGCCGGGATTGTTGTACTTAATCCGGTTTCTATTTATTTGGCAGTTAGATACAATCTGTTTGCATTTACTTCAACACAAAATGCAACAGGAATTGTGGATTATATCCCCTTTTGGAACCAAGTTCTGATGATTTTTGGCATAAAGACGCTGGACTACGGAAGTCCATCCCTTATTTTAAGTACTATTGCCGGTATATTACTACTAATAACGTTTATAGGACTTATAAAAGTTGAAAAACCGATTAGAACGTATTTAGCCATATTTGTAGGATTCATAATGGCGTTGCTTATTTATTTAACATTTATCAATAAATTTTCATACGGATACTATAAAACTTTAATGTTTGCCCAACCGTTTATTATTTTGCTTTTCTCTATAGGCTTGTATAAACTAGCTGGTGTATTTTCTAGGTTTCGAAAGGTTATCGCCATTTCCGTAATTTTATGCCTGTGTTTGGCAAACGCAGCGCAAATCTATAAATTAGGGAATGTTATAGTCAAGGAGGGGGAACTCGTTACAAATGAATATTTGGAGCTAGAGGCAATGAAGAAGCTTATTCCGGAAGATGAGATCGTATTGTTAGATGGCTTTAATATGAATGATCAGCACCTGCTGTCCTATTTTTTGCGAGACAGAAAAATACTCTTTCAAGAACCCGGTTCGTATTTTGCTCCTTTTCATCTAGCGGATTTTAAACCAAACTATGTACTTACGAATAAAAAAAATGACATTATTAAGAGGAATGGAGAAACTTTATGGAACAATTCTGAGTTTACTTTGTATAAGGATGCTAAGTTGTTTCTTTTCGAGGGCTGGCATGGCATGGAGGATTGGAATGGGGTACCAACGCGTTGGACAACAAGCAATTTTTCTCTCTCCTTAGGTGAACATACGCAGGGCAACTTTGTGTTGCAATTTATGGCTCATCTTCCTCCCAGTGTCCAACAACGAACGCTTGAAATTTACGTGGATGACAAGAAAATAGACGAACTGTTGATCACCCAATCATCGGTTTATTTCACAAAGCCAATTTCGTTTACCGATAATCGGAAAATCAGCTTTGAAATTAAAGAGGGTTATGTAAAAGTAGGGGAGGATCCAAGAGAATTGGGGATCGCCATACAAGATTTAAACTTGATTCGACAATAACTTAGGGAAGAGGAACAACATTGCTAAAAATGATAGCTATCATTTTCTTTATTTTGCTGACAGGTGCAAGCGGCCCTCCCTTGATCAAATACGGAGCCATGAAAGAGACATCTCGAATCTCGGCGTTGGCCAATGGAGATATCCTTGCAGGGCTTGCGGTGATATTCAACCCTTATATCCTAATTGGTTTATTTATGTACTTCGTCAGCGCTCTATTATGGATTATAGTTTTATCAAAATATGATCTTAGCTTTGTAAATCCGTTACTGTCCGTGAACTACATTTTTTCTTTGGTTATCGGCTATTATGTATTTCAGGAAGCGATTAATATGTACCGCATTTTAGGGGTGTTTATAATTGTCGCGGGAGTTGTACTAATTACCCTGAAAGGATAATCTTAAAATAATGAAGATATTAATCGTGTTAAATTATTATTGGCCATACATTAGCGGTCTTTCGGAATGTGCCCGTTCGCTAGCTGAAGAATTGGCAAAAGATCATGATGTTACAGTATTAACCTCTAAACATAAAAAAGATTTGGCAGGATTTGAAACGATAAACGGGGTAAAGGTAATTCGCAAAAATATATTGTTTCATATAAGCAAAGGTTATATCAGTCCTTCGTTTATTTTTTCATTTATGGCATTAAAAAAAAATGCAGACGTTGTAAATTTGCATCTGCCAATGGCTGAAGCGGGGTTATTTGGTCGGTTAACTCCTGAGAGGAAACTGGTGCTTACTTATCACTGTGATATAAATTTATCGCCTTCTCTCTTTGGCCGTTTAATAACCAAGGCAATGGATCTTTCATCTGTGGTAAGTTTAAAAAAAGCATCCAGTATAGTCGTTTCCAGCAAAGATTATGCCCGATATTCCAGAATTCTCCCTAGGTATGAAGACAAACTGCAGGAGATCCATCCAACATCGCCATTTTATAAAGAAATTTCTAATCAGACAAAAACGGATGTTTCGAATTATATAAATATTGGTTTCTGCGGAAGGATTGTAGAGGAGAAAGGAATTGATATACTCTTAAAGGCCGCGCCAATAGTAAAAAAGTCCATTCCGAACGCTAGATTCTTAATCGCCGGAGATTATAAAGCGGTTGCGGGTGGGAGTGTGTATGATAAGCTTAAAGAAACCATAGGTTGGGATGAATCCTATGTGACTTTTTTAGGGAAATTGACGCAAAGACAGCTTAAAGATTTTTACAATTCCCTGGATCTCTTTGTTCTTCCAAGCATAAACTCCTTAGAAGCATTTGGAATGGTTCAAGTTGAAGCCATGCTATCAGGTGTTCCTGTAGTTGCGTCGAATCTTCCTGGCGTGCGGGAAATCGTTAGACAAACGGGGATGGGGAGAATTGTTGAAGTTTCGAATGTCGAAGCTTTGGCTGCTGGCATAATCGATGTAATTTTAAATAAAGAGGTTTATATTAAGGAAAGAACCGTTGTTGAGGAACGTTTTGGAATAGAAAGTGCTGTTAAGAAGTACATTGCTTTATTTCAAAAAAACCAAAATATTTAAACGGGAGGAGCGCTGCATTGTATTATTTTTTTGCTCCGGTAATAGGTTGGATAATAGCGGGTGTGATAAAATATTTAATAAATTATATACGCCATGGCAAGGAGGCCAAAAGACTTATAGGCAATGGTGGATTTCCAAGCAATCATACAACCACTGTAACTTCGGTCACAGCTCTCATTGGTTTTCAGGAAGGATTGAGCTCCCCGGTATTTGGGCTAGGTATTGCCGTAATTCTCATTGTGATTTTTGATGCAACGGGATTAAGAAAGTATGTGGGCCAGCATGCCGAAAGTATAAATAAATTTATCAAAGATACGGGAGTAAGGCACAGAGAGAGGGTCGGACATACGAAATTTGAAGTTATAGGTGGCTTAACGGTAGGAACAGGTGTAGGTTATATCCTGCATCTTTTAATGTAGAGGCGGTGAAGAGTTGGATTCTCGCACGGTTATCCTTAAAGAAGCGAAGACAAATGTTTTTATTGAGATTCTTAAAGAATTGCGGCCCAAACAATGGACAAAAAATTTACTCGTCTTTGCGTCAGCAATTTTTGCGGGGGAGTTTTTGAATTACTTTGTCTTTGCAAATGCTTTTCTTGCATTTATTTCGTTTTGTTTAATGGCAAGTACAATTTATATTATTAATGACTTGGTAGATATTGAAAAGGATAAGCTGCACCCAGAAAAGTGTCACAGACCAATAGCTTCGGGAGCAATCTCCGTTCCAACGGCTATAATTGTAGGAATTCTCACCTTTATAGCGTCCATCCTATTATCATTTTTTATTAATACGTATATGGTCGGTGTATTACTGTTATATTTTATTATCAATCTGCTTTATAGTTTTCGCTTGAAGCATGTGGTTATTATTGATGTGATGATTATTGCTTTAGGCTTTGTTTTACGGACCGTTGCGGGTGCTCTGGCGGTAGGAGGAGTGCTGACTTCATGGTTTATATTATGTACGCTGGGCCTATCTTTATTTCTGGCATTGGGTAAACGCCGGCATGAACTCGAACTATTTAACGAGGACCCGACCAGACGAAGAAAAGTACTTGATTTTTATACTGTCAATTTACTTGACCAGCTAATGGGGATTATAACTGCGGTATTAATTATGTTTTACTCCATGTATGCTGCCGAACAGGGACAAGCCATGATGTTAACCATTCCTATCGTGCTGTACGGGGTATTTCGTTATTATTATCTTATTCATATTGAAAAATCAGGAGGAAAACCTGAGGATATACTTACAAACGATCGGCATATTCTTTTGACTGTCATTATTTTTGCTGTTAGCATTATAGTTATTAAGCAGTTTTTATAATAGAGAATCGACCAAGAGCATGGTGAAAGTATGTCATGCTCTTTTCATCTTGAGGGGGCCCCCGAATATGAAAGGCATTATACTTGCTGGAGGGACCGGTTCAAGGTTGTTTCCTCTTACCAAGGTCACAAATAAACATCTTCTCCCTATAGGCAGATACCCCATGATTTTTCACTCCATTGCAAAGTTAAAAGAAGCAAATATTACCGACATTCTTATAGTTACTGGCAAGGAACACATGGGCGATGTTGTTAACTTGCTCGGGAGCGGTCGGGAGATGGGCGTTACGTTTACTTATAAAGTGCAAGATGAAGCAGGGGGCATCGCTCAAGCGTTGGGTCTTGCGGAGCAATTCGTCGGCAATGACTCCATGATCGTTATCTTAGGAGACAATGTGTTTTCCGATAGCATTGCACCATATGTAGACAGTTTTCGCAAACAGGAGAAAGGAGCGAAAATTCTTATCCAGAAAGTGCCAGATCCGAATAGATACGGAGTGCCTGAATTGAATGGAACCAGGATTGTATCTATCGAGGAAAAGCCGTTGCGGCCGAAGAGCCAATTTGCAGTTACCGGCATATATATGTTTGATGCGCGCGTCTTCGACATTATTCGTACGTTGAAGCCGTCCAAACGCGGAGAACTGGAAATTACAGACGTCAACAACGCGTACATTTCCAAAAATGAGTTGTTGTATGATATCCTACAGGGATGGTGGACCGATGCAGGGACTTACGATTCCTACCGAAAGGCAAATGAATTAGCCAAGGATATCCTTTTTGACGACGGGTTCGCAACGATTAAAGGATAGGACTTCAAGGCGGTGGAACTTAACGATGAAAGTGTCGGACAGCAAGTTGCCCGGCATCAAACTAATTGATCCGGTTGTGCATGGAGATCAGCGTGGCTTTTTTTTGGAATCTTATCATGCTGGGCGGTTTTCGGAATCGGGTATTGCTTGTGAGTTCGTTCAGGATAACCATTCGTTTTCTTCTGAAGCGGGTGTTCTTCGGGGATTGCATTATCAATTGAATCCCAGAGCTCAATCGAAACTGGTCAGAGTAATTGCAGGAGCCATTTACGACGTGGTGGTGGATATCCGGGACGGATCTCCTACCTTTGGGCAATGGGAAGCTTTTATTTTGACATCCGCCAATAAACGTCAACTGTTTGTTCCTAAAGGATTTGCTCACGGTTTTTGTACATTGGTACCGCAGACAGAAGTACTTTATAAAGTTGATGAATTTTATTCGTCCGAACATGATCGGGGTATAGCATGGAACGATCCCGATTTGGGCATTGATTGGCCAGTTGTCCAACCTATTCTTTCCGACAAAGACAGCCGCCATTCGAAATTGGCCGACGCAGAAAACAATTTCGTATATGGGGTTGATTAAAATTGATGAAGTTACTCGTGACCGGCGGAGCCGGTTTTATCGGAAGCAACTTCGTGCATTATGTGCTGCGGGAGCATCCGGAAGATATCGTCATCAACGTAGACAGTTTGACTTATGCGGGCAATTTGGAAAACCTCCGTGCAGTCGAGGGAAATCCGAATTATAAGTTCGCGAAGATAGATATTACCGATCGCAAGGCGCTTGAGCCTTTGTTCGAGCAGGGCATTGACGTGGTCGTCAACTTCGCGGCGGAATCGCATGTGGACCGCAGCATTCTGGAGCCGGACGTCTTCGTGAAAACGAATATTCTCGGCACGCAAACGCTGCTCGAGCTGGCCAAGCAATACAAAATCCGGAAGTTCGTTCAAGTGTCCACCGACGAAGTGTACGGGACGCTTGGCGAAACCGGGTTGTTCTCCGAGACGACGCCGCTCGCTCCAAACAGTCCTTACTCGGCGAGTAAAGCGGGAGCGGACTTACTTGTTCGCGCCTACCACGAGACGTTCGGCCTGCCGGTGAACATCACCCGCTGTTCGAACAACTACGGCCCGTATCAATTCCCGGAAAAGCTCATCCCGCTCATGATCCAGAACGCGCTTGAGGATAAGCCGCTGCCGGTGTACGGCGACGGGCTCAACGTGCGCGACTGGCTGTACGTCGAGGATCATTGCAGCGCGATTGATCTGGTCATTCGCAAAGGCGTCAACGGAGAAGTTTACAACGTCGGCGGCAACAATGAGCGGACGAATATCCAAGTCGTCCAAACGATTCTGAACGAATTGAACAAGCCGGAATCGCTCATTACTTACGTAACGGATCGTTTGGGGCACGATCGCCGCTATGCGATCGACGCGACCAAAATCCGCAACGAGCTCGGCTGGAATCCGAAATTCAACTACGAGTCCGGCATCGTGGAGACGATTCGTTGGTATTTGAGCAACAAGGAATGGATGGAGCAGGTTCGTTCGGGCGCATATAAGGCATACTACGAAAAGCAGTACGGGGAACGGCTGGGAGGCTGAGGCGATGAGCGGGAATGCGTTAACGCTGCTTGTCACCGGAGCGAACGGCCAGTTAGGGCAAGAACTCGTGCACATGAGTAGCGACCGGGTTCGCCTCGTCGGCTATGGCCGGGATCGACTGGACATTACGGACCTAAAGCAGTGCCGCGAAGCGTTGGCAGCCGTTCGCCCGGATGCCGTTATCCACGCCGCCGCCTATACGGCGGTGGATAAAGCGGAGGCCGAGCCGGACGAGGCTTATCGGGTCAATGCGCTCGGTACCCGCAACCTGGCGATCGCGGCCCGCGAGCAAGGCGCCAAGCTTTGCTATGTGAGCACCGACTACGTTTTTAACGGCAGAGGCACTTCGCCTTACAACGAGTACGACAACACCGACCCGCAATCGGTGTACGGGAAGTCCAAACGTGCGGGAGAGGCGCTGCTTCAATCGCTTTCTGACCGTTATTTTATCGTGAGAACGTCCTGGGTATACGGCAAGTACGGGAACAATTTCGTCAAGACGATGCTGAAGCTTGCGGCCGAGCGGGATTCCGTGACGGTGGTCGAGGATCAGATCGGTTCGCCTACCTATACCTACGATCTCGCGAAGTTCCTGATCGAGCTGGCGCAGACCGAGGCTTACGGGATTTACCACGCGTCGAATACGGGAGTTTGCTCCTGGTACGAGTTCGCGCAGGCGATTTTTGAAGAGAGCGGAATCGTGATCCGCACCGAGCCTTGCACGACGGAACAATTCCCGCGCCCGGCGCCGCGCCCGGCCTATTCGGTCATGGATCATGCGGCGATCCGCCAAAACGGATTTACGGACTTGCGGCCCTGGCGCGAGGCGCTTCGCGCGTTTCTCAAGGAACTTTAGGGTTAGTTGAGCGAGCGATTTGGCTAACCTTTGCCAATCTGCTACATTTTGCCCCGGCATCCAGAATGTCATACGCCTTCGGCAAAGCGATCCCGAGCATACTAAGGCCGTAACCAATCAAGGAGGTGCGGCCAACATGGCAAACAGAAGAAACCGGAAGCTGGTGCCGGAATGCGGCGCGGCGTTGGATCAAATGAAGTACGAAGTGGCTTCGGAGCTGGGCGTGCCGTTCGGCCAAAACGCGGGCGGGCTGGATGCGGAGTTTGCCGGCGAGCTTGGCAGCGTGCAAGCGGGATTCGGCGGAGGCTCCTCCTATCTCGGCCATTTGACGGCAAGGGAAGCGGGATCCGTCGGCGGGGAAATTACGAAACGGCTCGTCCGGCGCGCCCAACAAACGCAACTGTAACAACAGGCTTGCGCATTCGCCCGGTTCCGGCAGGTTCAATTGACACTCCTCGACAATTCCGGTATTATTTAATTCCAGAAGGTCTGTCTTTTACAACCTTTTCCTACCGGAAAAGGTTCATTTTTTGTGTAGGGGAGGTTGAAGATCATGTCGATAAAAGGTCGGCATCTCTTCACGTCCGAATCGGTCACGGAAGGCCATCCGGACAAAATATGCGATCAGATTTCCGATGCGGTATTGGACGCATTTCTTAAAGTGGATCCGTACGCCCGCGTTGCTTGCGAAGTCTCGGTTGCCACTGGACTCGTACTCGTTATCGGCGAAATCAGCACGAAAGCCGATTATGTCGATATTCCATCCCTCGTTCGCAGCACGATTCGCGAAATCGGATATACCCGCGCGAAATACGGCTTCGACGCCAGCACCTGCGCGGTACTGACTTCGCTCAACGAACAATCCGCGGACATCGCGCAAGGCGTCAACGCCGCGCTCGAAAGCCGCGACGGCAAAGACGTCCTGCAGGAAAACGCGGACATCGGCGCCGGAGACCAAGGCTTGATGTTCGGTTTTGCGACGAACGAAACGCCGGAGCTGATGCCGCTTCCGATCGCGCTGGCTCACCGTCTGTCCCGCCGGTTGTCGGAAGTGCGCAAAAACGGCACGCTCGACTACCTGCGCCCGGACGGCAAGACGCAAGTCACGATCGAATACGAGGACGGCAAGCCGGTTCGCGTCGATACGATCGTCATCTCGACCCAGCACGCCGAGGAAGTAACGCTCGAGCAAATCCAGCAGGATATCCGCGCGCACGTCATTGCGCCGGTCGTTCCGGAAGAGTGGCTGGATAAGGAAACGAAATACTTCATCAATCCGACCGGACGATTCGTTATCGGCGGCCCGCAAGGCGACGCCGGTCTCACCGGCCGCAAAATTATCGTCGACACGTATGGCGGTTATGCCCGCCACGGCGGCGGCGCGTTTTCCGGCAAGGATCCGACCAAGGTCGACCGCTCGGCGGCGTATGCCGCTCGTTACGTGGCGAAGAACATCGTGGCGGCGGGCCTTGCGGACAAATGCGAAATCCAGCTCGCCTACGCGATCGGCGTCGCGACGCCGGTTTCCATCAATGTGGACACCTACGGCACCGGCAAGGTTCCCGAAGAAAAGCTCGTGGAGCTGATCCGCGAAAACTTCGACCTTCGTCCGGCCGGCATCATCAAGATGCTCGATTTGCGCCGTCCGATCTACCGTCAAACGGCCGCTTACGGCCACTTTGGCCGCAACGATCTCGACCTTCCTTGGGAACGGTTGGATAAGGTCGAGCTGCTGAAGAAAGGCGCCGTATTGGCTTAACCATCTTCGCTTGCAAGCCGCATTCCGCGGGTCTTCCGACCTTCGGGACGCGGCTTTTTTGCGTTTTTCGCCGTTTTCTCTAATAAATACGTCCGCGAAAACCGAAATAATACATAAACTCTGCCCTAATCAGGAGGTACGGAATTGCCAGGCTCAAGAAAACTATCATGGCTGCTTGTTATCGCCCTTATCGCTCAAACGTTCGCCTCCGCCGGCGCAAGCGCCGCGTCTTCGGGCGCGGAGGTGCGGATCGCGGCCGCGGGGGGACCGGTCGTCACGTCCCTGTTCCCGGCCGACGACGCAAGTTCGGTCCCGTCCAATACGAAGCTGCGAATCCAATTCGACGAACCCGTAAAAGCCGGCTCCGGGGAAATCGAGATCAAAAATTCCGCCACGTTCGAGACGGTTGCGAAATACAACGTGGCCGCGAACTCGCCCAACATTCAATACAACTACAATGCCACCGCCGTGACGATTACGCCGGACGCGAATCTGCTGGCCGGGGGAAGCGGCTATTATGTCATCGTTCCGGCAGGCGCTTTCACGAACGGCGCCGGAGCCCCGTTTGCCGGCATTACCGATCCGCTGTCCTGGAATTTTCAGATCGGCGGTTGGGATACGGCCGCTCCGACGGTGCTGACATACGCCCCGGCTCCGAACGGCGTCGCCAATTCGCTGGGCACGAATCTATCGCTTAAGTTCAACGAAGCGGTGATTCCGGGCCCCGGAAACATTATCGTCAAGGACTTGTCAAACGGCACGGACACGGTCATTCCGGCGAACTCCGACCGGGTTTCGGGAGCCGGCACCGACACGATTACGATCTCTCCGGGAACGTTTGCCGCCAACATGGTATACGCCGTCCAAATCGGAGACAACGCGCTGAGCGATGCGGCGGGCAATTTTTATCCGGGAATCGCGGCGAACGATACGACGACCTGGCGTTTTACCGTTACGAAGGATACGAACGTTCCCGAGCTCGTCAGCGTGTCGCCGGCTTCGGGCGTGAACTATGTGAAAGAAACCGAAGTTTTGAAAATGACGTTCAACAAGCCGGTCCAAGGCGCAAACGGCCAAAAAGGAACGGCCCTGCTGGATGGCGGCACCGACCATGTGCCGCTGACGATCGGCGTCGATCCTTCGAACCCGAACGCGCTGACGTTGACGCCGGATACGCCGTTCAGGCAAGCGTCCAAATACGTCGTCCAGATTCCGGCCGATGCCGTAACCGATCTGTCCGGCAACTATTTTCCCGGCATCTTGAACAATCATCGCTGGACCTTCCAGACAGTCGGCTCCGACAAGATTGCCCCCGGGTTGTCGTCCGCCAAAATCGAAGGCGCGAACATTTTGCTGACGTATAACGAGGATTTGGACGAAACGTCCGTGCCTTACGCATCCAACTATTACGTCGTCGTCAACGACGTGCCGCGGCAGGTGAACGGCGTCGCGGTGTCCGGCAAAGAAGTGCGCCTCGTGCTGCAGTCCGGCGTTACCGTCGGGCAAACGGTCAAGCTGAGCTATACGATCGGCGACCGTCCGCTGCGGGACAAATCGGGCAACAATGCCGCCGCCTTGAATGGGCAAGCGGTATCGAACACGACCGATACAACGCTGCCCAAGCCCGTCAGCGGAACGGTGAGCGGCACGACGCTGACGCTGACGTTCAACAAATCGCTGAGCGCCGCGACGACGCCGTCGGCTTCCCAGTTCGCGGTCAGCGTGGGCGGTTCCGCCCGCGGAGTGAGCGGGGTATCGATCAGCGGGGCCAACGTCATTCTTTCGCTCGGCTTCTCGATCGGCAACGGAGAAGCGGCGGCGGTCAGCTACGCCCCCGGAACCGCTCCGCTTGTCGATTTGAGCGGAAACGCCGTTGCGGCGTTCACCAGCTTCTATGTTCAAAACGCAACCGATACCGTGCCGCCGACGCTGGTCTCCGGCACCGCTTCGGGGAGCGTGGTCAAGCTTGTTTTCAGCGAAGGTTTGAATCCGTCCCGCGTTCCGTTGAAATCCAGCTTCTCCGTGCTCGTTAACGGGACGGCGGCGACCGTCTCTTCCGTCGCCATCGCGAACAATACGGTAGAGCTGACGCTTTCCCGGGCGCTGTCGGCGAATCAGCAAGTTCAGGTCACGTACGTTCCCGGATCCCCGGCGATCGCCGATCTTGCGGGCAACCCGGCGGGAACGATCAGCGCCTACCAGATCATCGTAGGGTCGGCGACGGCCGGCGGCGCGACGCTTTCGTCCCTGGTCCTCAATGGCACGACGCTGACGCTGACGTACTCTTCCGCGCTGAACGCATCCGTCGTTCCGAACGCGCTGCAGTACGTCGTGCAAACGAACGGGAACAACATCACCGTCCGCAGCGTCGCCGTTTCGGGCCAGACCGTCACGCTGACGCTTGCTTCCGCCATTCCCTCCGGCCAGGCGGTCACTCTGACCTATTTCAATTCGGGGGTATCGCTGCAGGATGCGAACGGAAACAAGATGGAGGGCTTCTCCAACCGGACCGTCACGAACGAATCGTCGTCGATCCCGAATGCGCCCGACTATTTGAATTCGGACGGGGAGGGCGGACTGCTGCTCGGGTTAAGCGCGGCCTCTACGGCCTCCTCGACGACGGCATCGGGCAAATCGGGCAACCGCTACATGATCGACGCGGACAAGATGATTACTTCGCTTGCGATGCTGAAATCGAGCACGACACAGGTGACCGCGCAGCAATTGACGTTCAAAGTTCCGGACACCGAAACGGCCGGGATGGTCGGACTGCCGCTCCGCGGGCTGATCAGCGGAGCTTCCATGAACTCGGGCGCATCGTTCCGAGTGGTGCATGGCAATTTGATCTATACGATTCCGTTGAACGCGATCGACTTCAATCAGGAGCTTTCGCTCATCGGCGGCGATGTCTCCTCGGCCTACTTGTATTTGACGATGGAGCAGACGGCCAACAGCTCGCTCGCCGCCGCGATCGGAAACCGTACCGCGACGCCGCAAGCGACGGCCGCCGCGTTTTCGATGGTAGTCGTATCCGGCGGCAATCAGCGGGAAGTTTCCAATTACAATGCGGGCGGCAGCGTGAAAAAGACGTTCGCGCTCGGTTCGGCATCGGCGCTCCCTTCGGAGACGGCCGTCGTGCGCTGGGACGACCAGTACGGCGATGCGGTGTATGCGCCGACCTCGATCGAAAGCTCCGCAAACGGCGTCAGAGTGAGCACCGAAGCGAAAGAAAACGGAACCTTTGCCGTCGTTGGAAAAACAAACCGGATTTTTTCGGACATGAATTCGCATTGGGCGCGCAACGATGTGGCGATTCTTGCGTCTAAATTTATTGTAGACGGTCCGACGAGGACGACCTTCGCTCCCGCCCAGAATATTACCCGGGCCGAGTTCGCGAAGTTTATCGCCCGCGGCCTCGGCCTCCCCGGAGATCGAAGCGCCGCGGCCAAGTTCGGCGATGTCGGCGCGAACGGGGCGAACGCGGCCTATATCGGGGCGGTCAGCAACGTCGGAATCGTTCAAGGCACCGAGAAAGGCACATTTAACCCGAACGCCTCCATCACCCGTGAAGAGATGGCGACGATGATGCTGCGCGCGATGACGTATGCCGGCGTGCAACCTTCTTCCTCGGCCAACACCTTGTCCCGCTTTACGGACGGGAACGCGGTGAGTAACTGGGCCAGGAGCGCGGTTGCGGGGAATGTGGAAGCGGGGGTGATGAACGGCGTATCCGCGACGAAGTTCCAGCCGAAGTCGAACGCTTCTCGCGCCGAGGCGGCAGCCATGGTCAAGAGAATGCTGGAGTACGCCGAATTGCTCGAATCCTAATTTGCAAAAGCGGGGCTGCACATGATCGACATTCACACGCATATCCTGCCCAGTCTCGACGACGGCGCGCAAACGTGGGAAGACGCCCTGGACATGGCCCGTGCCGCGGTGGCGGAAGGAATCGACACCGTCATCGCGACGCCGCACCATGCCAACGGAGTATATTCGAACGAGGCGGACGCGATCCGGCGGAGGGCGGAGCAGTTCCGCGAGCGTCTGGCAGAGGAGGGCATACCGCTGCGGGTCGAATGCGGACAGGAAATCCGGGTTCACGACGACCTGCTGGACGCCTGGCAGCGCGGCGAGCTGCTGTCTCTGGCGGGATCCGACTTTGTCTTGCTCGAGATGCCGACGGGGCGCATTCCGTCCGGTATGGCGGATTTGATTCACGAGTTGAAGATCATGGGGAAGAGGCCAATTATCGCGCACCCCGAGCGCAACTCGGAAGTCCTTCGTTACCCGGAGCGCCTTTCGCAGCTGGTCGAGGTCGGAGCGTACGCCCAAGTGACGACGCATTCGCTCCTCGGCCTGTTCGGCAAGAAGGCGGAAGAGTCGGCCTGGTCTTTGTGCCGCGCCGGTCTGATCCATATCGTGTCTTCGGATGCGCACCATGTGGAGCGCCGGGGATTCAGGTTGCAGGAAGCCTATGAGCTGATCTCTAGCAAATTGGGTGAAAAATTTAAGGAGAATTTTAGACAAAATGCAGTCTCCGTGCTGTATAATCGTTCATTGAACGAATCCGTTGTTTTTGAAAAAAGTGTGAATATTTGGGGGAAAATCGCAGGTTTTCTCAGGAAAAGTTGACCGCTGTCGATTAATAATGGTATCTTAGTTAAAAGAGTGTTAAAAAGTATTTTGATAGGGTTATTATGTGGTAGGGTTTGACTTTAAAAATTACATATGAGGTGAAAGTGGATGTCTTTGAAGAGAAAAGTAACAGCAACGACTTTGGCAGCAAGCTTGGCCGTAACCGCATTCGCGGGTATTCCGCTGAGCAGCAAGGGACTCGCACAGAAGCTTGGTTTCAACAACGTGGCTTCCGCTGCTTCCGTAGGTTCGATTTCTTACGGCGTATACAGCGTGACGGACATTGTTTATGGGGTTAGAGACATTCTGAACAACTCGGGCAAGACGGCTCCTTTTGCGGTAGCTGACAGCGTTTATATTGCGCCGAGCGTTAATGACGCAACTTACAGCGTAAGCAGTGTTACTTATGTAACTTATGCGGGGAAAGTTACTTCCTTCGATGAAATCTTCGCTCCTGTCAAAGGCAAGATCAAAATCGGAGGCAACCCGATTTCCGGCGCTGACTCTGCGAATGTTGATGTGTTGGCCGGCGCCCTGATCAAGCTTGCGTTCGGTCTGGACGAGGAACCGCTTCTGGCTCTCGATAAAGATGCGAATGTTCTTGCTACGTTGACCAAGCTCGAAGAATCCGGTCTGGATCTTAGCCAGGAAGAACTGTACGGTCTCCTCTATGGAACGAACGGTTTGATTCCGATCATCAACAACAAGTTGAATACGAGCGGCGTTCCTGCAACCGACTATACGGCATTCCTCGAATCCGTGTTCGAAGAGTTCATTGCCAAGAACGAGGGTATCGGATCCGGATTCGGAATTACCGCAGCCGACCTGAAGCAAGCATTCCTGGGCTTCCGGGAAGCTGTAGGAACCCAATTGTTCGACCAGGCCGTTCTCGAACTGGCAGCCGCATATTACACGTACACGCACCCGGTTGTCGGCGGCGGCGGTGGCGGCGTCGTAACCGACACGACGCTTGCCGACGCGAAGAACGCTCTTGCCGCTATCAAGGCTAAGCTTGCAACCGCAACCGATGCCGAGAAGCAAGCGCTGATCGACGAAGCGCTCAAAGTCGCGTTCGAAGCTATTGCGAAGCTGGCTCAATTCAACGCTTCCTCGTACGTGCGCGAAGTTGACGGCAAAGCTGTCGTATCCTTGACGGCCAGCAACCTCGCTCAACTGTTCGGCAATGTCGAACAACTGAAAGCTTCGCTTGTCGACGCTATCGGTGCCGACAATGCAGCGAAGCTGAAGAAGCCGACGCTGCTGATCGATCTCGGCAACGTTACGCTTTCGTCCAGCGTCGTCAACCTGGCGAAAGACATCGCCGCGAAAGCATCCGAACTGAACTTTGGATTCGTTGCGATCAAGGTTTCCGGCGCCACGACGAAGTTCCCGATCAGCGCCGTCAACGGCGACGTGATCTTTACGCTCGACAGAACGGCTGCTTCGACGGCTCAAACCGGCGGCCGCCCGGCGGTAACGGACGTATTCAACTACGGCCTGTCGGTTAACGGCACCGTTTATGACGAGTTCAACGAACCGGTTCAAATCCAAATTCCGCTGGTCAATACGACCGGCATCGATACGGAACTGACGACCGTCCTGAAAATCGACGGCAGCACGCAATCGGTTGAAGGCGGCGTATACGGCGACGGCGTTCTGACGGAAAACCGTTACACGTTCTCCTCGTACGTCGGCGTTGAAAACGACGTAACGTTCAGCGACGTGGCAAGCGTTCAATCGTGGGCCGGCCGCGAAATCAAAGTTGTCGCCGCTAAAGGCGCAATCGAAGGCCGCGGCGACGGCAAGTACGATCCGCGTGCGAACGTAACGCGCGCCGAATTTGCGAAGATTCTCGTCGAAGCTCTTGATCTCGACAACCCGAACGCATCGTCTACCAAATTCAGCGACGTTCCGGCAAACGCTTGGTATGCACCGGCTGTAGCCGCAGCGGTTGACAATGGCATCATCAACGGCCGCTCCGAAACTCGCTTCGATCCGCTTGCGCCGATCTCCCGCGCCGAGATCGCTACGATGATCTCCCGCGCGCTGCAAGTGGCGAAGGGCGTACAAGCCGTGTCCGACGTTGACGTTGCTCTCGCTAACTTCTCGGATGCCAGCACGATTCCGTCGTCCCTGAAATCCGGCGTAGCTCTTGCGGCCAGCAAGAACATCGTCATCGGCAACGAAGGCAAATTCAGCCCGAACGCGAATGCGAGCCGTGCGGAAGCTGCCGTCATCGTCTACCGCGCTCTGAACGTTGAAGCGGAATAAGAGAAGATAGTTCTCGTCTGCAAAGGAGCCATCCTCCTCTCATCTTGATGGGAGGAGGATGTTCTTTGTATGGGGTTAATGAAATACTCGTTTCTGTACGCTTCGTAGAGCATCATAGACCGAAACCAGGAGCAGCTTGGAGGGAGCATGACGTGTCCAATGAATTGGATCTCCGCGATTACTTTCGCATCGTCCGGAAGCGGATCTGGTGGATCGTAAGTTTCGTGCTAATCGTCACGATCGCGGCAGGCATCTACAGCAAATTCGTAATCGAGCCTGTTTACGAAGCCTCGACGAAGATCATCGTCAATCGCGCTTCCGACAACACGACCGTACAGCAATTGGATCTAAATGAAGTCAACACATACATCAAAATGATCGACACCTACAAAGAAATCATCAAAACGCCCGCCATTCTGGATAAAGTCGTCGCCAATCACCCCGAATTCGGCCTGACTTCCGAGCAGCTGATGGGCAAGATCAAGGTGAGCTCGGTCAACAATACGCAAGTGATGACGGTTATCGTGAACGACCTCTCCTATTCGAAAGCAGCCCAAATCGCCAACGCCGTCTCCGAAATTTTCAAACAGGAAATTCCTACTTTATTTAACGTTCAAAATGTCTCGATTCTGAACGAGGCCAAGCTGGAGCCCGCCCAACAGCCGAGCCCGGTTTCGCCCAACGTCATGTTGAATACGATCATCGCGTTTATCGTATCTCTGATGCTGGCGGTCGGCGTCGTGTTTTTGCTTGAGTATTTGGACGATACGATGAAGACGGAAGCGGATGTGGAACAAGTTCTCGGTCTCCCGACATTGGCCATGATTACGAGAATGGGGCCGGAGGAAATGGCGGAGGCGAAACCGAGCGAATCGGTATCCATCAAACAGGCAGGTGAGCTATCCCGTGTCACGACCGGCAAATAAACGCAATCTTATTACGCATACGAATCCCCGTTCGCCGATCTCGGAAGCTTACCGTTCGCTTCGGACCAACGTCGACTTCTCCTCGATCGATGAAAAAATGCAGGTCATCATGGTAACGTCCGCAGGCCCGGGAGAAGGAAAATCGACGATGATCGGCAACCTGGCCATTACCTATGCCCAATCCGAACGCAAGGTGCTGTTGATCGACGCCGACATGCGGAAGCCGACCGAGCACCATACGTTCGAAGTGTCGAACCGATGGGGGCTATCCTCCGTTCTGTCCCAGCAATGCAGCCTGGAGGAGGCGATTCAGGAAACGAAAATTCCCGGCCTGTCCGTCATTACATCCGGTCCGATTCCGCCGAATCCGGCGGAAATGGTTGCGTCGAAGCGCATGTCCAGTGTCATTGCAGAGCTTCGCGAACGGTTCGATATTGTTTTAATCAATTCGCCGCCGACGTTGGCCGTTACCGACGCCCAATTGTTATCGACGCGTTGCGACGGCGTAATTCTGGTATTGGACCATGGGAAAGTAAAACGGGAAATCGCATTAAAAGCCAAGGAAGGCCTGGATAAGGTAGGAGCCAAAATTCTCGGCGTCGTCATCAACAACGTCAAACGCAGAAAAAGCGAAGGCTACTACTATTACTACTACGGCGATAAAAATAATTAAGCAAGGCGGAGGCATGCAAAATGGCTGTCAAGAAAAAACTGGTCGTATTGTTTGTAATCGATCTGCTAATCGTTTGGTTTAGCAGCTATACGGCTTATTTCTTCCGGTTCGAGGGGCGTGTGCCGGGCGAATATATCGGCCAGTTTCTTGAATACAGCCTGCTTTCCTCCGGGCTCTGCTTGATCGTCATGCTCTATCTCGGAATGTATCGCAGCATGTGGAAATATGCCAGCATCCGGGAGCTATTGACAATGTGTCAGGCCGTCGTGATCAGTTGGGGAGCTGCCTACCTGATTACTTTGCTGTATATGGATCATAGGGTCCCCTTGTCCGTTGCCGTTCGAACGCTGGAAACGAGTCTGCTGCTAATGGGGGGAGCGCGCGTATTTTGGCGCGTGCTGAGCAACAGGCGAACCCCTGGCAAAGACAACAAGATTCCTACCCTTATTTTCGGAGCCGGCGATTGCGGCGTATTGGTCGCAAGAGATCTTATGAGTCCGAATGTGAACGATCGCAAGCTGGTCGGTTTCATCGACGACGACCCGCAAAAGCATTTCCTGACCGCTTATAATTTGCCGATACTGGGCGACCGCCATGCCATCGAATCGGTTGTTATCTCGCATCAAATCAAAGAAATCATTATCGCCATTCCTTCCGCTCCCAAGACCGTTATCTCCGAGATTATCAATCTTTGTATATCGACAGGCGCTAAAGTTAAAATGATTCCGGGCATTCGCGATATGGTCAACGGAAAAATCTCGTTCAGCACGATGCGGGACGTCGACGTCGAGGATTTGCTCGGCCGCGATCCGGTCAAGATCGATCTGGTCGGGATCGCCGAATATGTAGAGGACAAGGTCGTGCTCGTTACGGGAGCCGGCGGTTCGATCGGATCGGAGCTATGCCGGCAGATCTCGCCGTTCCGACCATCCAAGCTGCTGCTTCTCGGTCATGGAGAGAGCAGCATCTACAACATTGAAATGGAATTGAAGCGTAATTTTCCGCATTTACATATAGAACCGATCATCGCCGACGTCCAGGATCGCGCGCGAATCGACTACGTATTCGATTTATATCGTCCTCAAGTCGTTTTTCACGCCGCAGCCCACAAACACGTTCCGCTCATGGAGAAAAATCCGTCGGAAGCGGTCAAAAACAACGTCTTCGGCACGCAAAACGTGGCCGACAGCGCCGACAAATACGGCGTCGACCGTTTTGTCCTCATTTCATCCGACAAGGCGGTCAACCCGACAAGCGTCATGGGCGCGACCAAGCGGATCGCGGAAATGTACGTCCAAAGCCTGAACGTACACAGCAAAACGAAGTTTGCCTCCGTCCGCTTCGGCAACGTGCTGGGCAGCCGCGGCAGCGTCATTCCGCTTTTCAAAAAGCAAATTTCCGCTGGCGGTCCGGTCACCGTTACCCACCCGGACATGGTTCGCTACTTCATGACCATCCCGGAAGCCGTTCAGCTGGTCATTCAAGCCGGGGCCCTGTCGAAGGGCGGAGAAATCTTCATTCTCGATATGGGAGAACCGGTCCGCATTCTCAAACTGGCCGAAGATCTGATCCGGCTGTCCGGATACGAGCCGTACGTCGATATCGACATCGAGTTCTCGGGAATCCGCGACGGCGAGAAGCTGTACGAAGAACTGCTCACCGCGGAAGAAGGGGCCACGAAAACGCAGCACGAGCGAATTTACATCGGCAAGCCCAGCATTATTAGCCAGAAAGAGCTGGATCTCGAGTTCAGCCGACTGGAGAGAGTCATCGGCGAGGAGCCGAAAGTGGTCAAGGATGCGATTGAGAGTTTGGTTCCGATATTGGAGTATGTTTCTTAATTCACATGGATGGTGTTGATACGGCAATGTATCCTAAAGTATTTAAAAGGTTACTGGATATTTTACTGAGTTTAATTCTTATGCCGATTGTTATGGTAGTGATCTTGATTTGTGGAGTTTTCATTTTTCTAGAAGATCGCGGTCCAATATTTTATTGTGGTTTAAGGTTAGGAAAAAAAGGAACTACCTTTAAGATGGTTAAGTTGCGAACAATGAAGGTAAATGCCCCTGATATTCGAAATGCTGATGGATCGACATTCAATTCGAGTTCAGACCAAAGACTTACACAGGTAGGAAAATTATTTAGAAAAACAAGTTTAGATGAATTGCCTCAACTATTTAACGTTTTAATTGGGAATATGAGTTTTGTTGGACCGCGTCCTGACTTACCTGAACATATTAATTATTATGAAGATGATGAGATTAAAAAGCTTGATGTATTGCCTGGAATCACAGGATACAATCAAGCTTATTTTCGAAATTCTTTGGAGTGGAAACAGAGATTAATAAATGACTTATATTATGTTCAAAATATTTCTTTTGTATTAGATTTGAAAATTCTATTCGCAACTATTATTGGAGTATTAAGACGTAAGGGGATTTATTCATCGAGAGAACAATTAAATAAATCTAAAATTGAGGGTTGAAAATGAAAGCTGGACTTTCTTACGAGGCAATTGAGTTACCTTGGGATACTGCCTACTTTCAAGTAAAAGCTGCATCAGCAACATTAAAAGGCCCGTTGTCTGTAGATGAGCAACAAGAATTATTGGATTTTGCTAATAAATTTGATTTCTTTACTTTTAAAAATATTAATAATAATAAAATCAATAATACATGGTTGGGGATTGAAACTAATGCATTTTTAGTAGATATTAATATTCAGTTTATTAAACAAGTCACCACTGCGAGTGAATTGGTGGAAAATATATCCGTATCAAATAACTTCTCTCCGAATGAACAAATTCTTTTACTTGCCAAAAATTCATATAAGTATTCTAGGTTTTTTAATGATCCTTATTTGCCAAAGAAAGAGTCGTCCGAGGTTTACATGAAATGGACAAAAGATGCCTTTGAAAAGGAAAATAAGTTCTTTGTTGTATCCACACAAGAGAATTGCATTTCCGGTTACCTTTTTTTCTCTCTAGATATCAAATCATCAAGTGCAATTATTGAATTAATTGCTGTCGATGAGGGAGCTAGAGGCAAAAACGTTGGCTCTTCCCTTGTAAATCAAATGGAAGGATTTCTCTTTAAGAAAGGAATTAAAACTATAAAGGTAGGTACACAGTTAGACAATAGCTTGGCCTTAAAGTTTTATTCTAAAGTAGGATTTGAATATAAAGGCAGTAGTGCTATTTATCATTATTGGCCGTATATGAAAAGGAGTTTAAAAAATGTTTCAAAATAGCATACGAGAGTTTCTTCCTTATTGTCTTCCAGATATAACTGAACGAGAAATCAATGAAGTTGTATCCACGCTAAAATCTGGGTGGCTAGCAAAGGGACCCAAGACAATTGAATTCGAGAATAGATTTGCTGAATTTGTCGGGGCGAAATATGCGGTTGGTATGAATTCGTGTACAGCGGCCTTACATATTTCTTTATTAGCGGGAGGGATTGGCCCTGGAGATGAAGTGATTACCACACCAATGACATTTGCCGCCTCAGCAAATACCATTCTACACACAGGGGCAACACCAATATTTGTTGATATCGATCCATTAACAGGATGCATTGATCCAAATGAAATAGAGTCTAAAATTACTTCACGAACTAAAGCAATTGTTCCAGTTCATTATGCAGGACAAGCCTGTGACCTTGATAGTATTTATTCGATTGCCGACAAATATAATTTGTTCGTGTCGGAGGACGCAGCACATGCAATATATACTCAATATAAAGGGCGTTTCATTGGCAATAGACCCCAAAATACTGTTTCGTTTAGCTTTTATGCAACCAAAAATTTGGCAACCGGGGAAGGTGGAATGTTAGTTACAGATGATGAGTTTATTGCCAATAAAGCAAGAGTCCTTATCACACATGGAATGAGTAGGAATGCATGGAAACGCTATGCCAAAGATGGTTCATGGACATATGATATTGAAGAACCAGGTTATAAATATAACATGTTTGATCTGCAAGCAGCTATCGGGATTCGACAATTAGAACGTCTAGGTGAAATGCAAAAAAGAAGAGAAAATATAGCTAGTATGTACAATAAAGCCTTCGCAAACGTTCCAGGACTCTTGCTTCCCACTGCTTCCGAGTCCACTACAATTCATTCTTGGCATTTATATATCATCAAAATTAATTCGGAAAAAACCAGAATTAATAGGAATGAGTTTATAGAAGAATTGAATAAAAGAAATATAGGTACAAGTGTTCATTTTATCCCAGTTCATTACATGAGCGCATATAAAAATCGTTTTGGATACAAGCAAGGAGACTTCCCTGTTGCCGAAAAATGGTTTGAAAGTATTGTTTCGTTACCGCTGTATCCAAAGATGAGTGACAGTGATGTTCAATATGTTATAGATTCTGTAAGCGAGATAATAGAAGGAGCATCTTAAGATATGTTGCGGGCTCTTGTTGTTTCTCATTTAGGGAGACATTTTAGAATTTTTGGCCACTATGATTATAAAGTATTGATTGAAATGGGAATAGAGGTTCATATTGCAGCAAACTTTAAAGAGGATATTGATCATTATGAAGATCATAAAGTAGTGAAGCATCAAATTGACTTTGTTAGAAATCCGTTTGATGTGGGCAATATTAAAGCTTACAAACAACTCAAGTCTTTGTTAAAAGAACATCAATTTGACATCATTCAATGTCAATCACCTACAGGCGGAGCAGTAACCCGCCTAGCGGCAAGAGCTGCAAGAAGGAAAGGAACAAAGGTTGTTTATACAGCTCATGGATTCCACTTCTATAAAGGAGCTCCCAGTAAAAACTGGATTATTTACTATGGAATAGAGAAATGGTTGGCTAAGTTTACGGATACTATTATTACAATTAATGAGGAAGATTATAGACTAGCACAAGCTAAATTTGGTGAGAATAAAGCTAGGTTTATAAATGGCGTAGGGATAGATTTGAAGAAATTTAGACCTCTCTCTGAAGCAAGCAAAAAAAATTTAAGAAAGAAATATGGGTTTGGTGAAAATGATTTTATTCTAAGTTATGCTGCTGAACTTAGTGACCGGAAAAATCAAGAGATGTTAATTTATGCAGTCCATCAGCTTAAAGAGGTGCTTCCTCATCTTAAACTCCTTTTAATTGGAAGGGGAAACAAGGACACCTATTACAAAGGGCTCGTTGAAAGTTTGGGTCTAGATAACCAAATTAAATTCATGGGTTACCGAAACGATGTATTGAATCTTCTAGGATTAGCCGATATTGCAGTATCCTCATCAAAACAGGAAGGATTACCGGTAAATATATTGGAAGCAATGGCAATGGGATTGCCGTTAGTTGTAACTAATTGTAGGGGAAACAGGGATTTAATAAAAGACGGAGAAAATGGTTATATTGTTGAGATCAATGATATAGGAGGTTTAGCACAAAAAATAGAATTTCTATATTCAGATGTCCAATTAAGGAATCGGTTTCGAAGTAATAGTCTTAATTTAATTCAACAATACTCGGTAGTTAAAATTGAGGAAGAGATGAAGACTATTTATTCTTCCCTTAATCATTGACTTAACATAATTTTGAATGTGAGTGATATTTATTAGAATTGTAATGCTTAGATCCAATCCTGTAATGCCAGATCCGCGCGTTGAAAAGGAAGCCAATTCATTGTTGCGTCTTGGGCATGAGGTAAAGATATTAGCATGGGATAGGATGAAAAAAAATCATGGAAGTGCAGAAGGTAAGTTAAATTTAAAAAATGGAGAAGTTCCAATCCGTTGGTTTAACATTACTGCAGAATATGGTTCAGGTCTAAGGAACTTAGGCCCCCTAATTATGTTTCAGTTTTGTCTAATTTGGTGGCTCATTAAAAACAGGAAAACATATGATATTATTCATGCTTGTGATTTTGACACTGTGATTCCTGCATGGTTTCTGGCAAAGTTCTTTCGCAAGATGTACGTCTATGACATATTTGACTATTATGTGGATGCCTTCCATGTTCCAAAGAAGTTAAAAAAGTTAGTTGAAGGTATAGATTTAGTAATGATAAATCATGCTAATGCAGTAATTATTGCAAATGAAAGTCGGCGGCGTCAGATTGCCAAAAGTAACCCAAGACAACTTTATGTTATTCATAATTCACCGGATATACAAATAAACTGGAGTGACGATACAAAGAGTACCAAACCTAAAAATCCAAAATTCGTTTATGTAGGGGTATTAGGGGGGGGGCGTATGTTAAAGGAGATCATCGATGTTTTTATTAAGCAAAGAAGTTGGGAGTTACACATTGGAGGATTCGGTCCTCTTGAAAATTACATTAAAGAAGCCTCAAATGTATACGAGAACATAGTTTTTTATGGGAAATTACCGTATCACGAAGTGTTAGAACTTGAGCGAAGATGTGACATACTTTTTGCAATTTATGACCCCAAGATAAAAAATCATAAGTTTTCTTCACCTAATAAGTTATACGAGGCAATGGCGCTTGGTAAACCAATTATTGTTGCAAAAGGAACCGGCATAGATGAGGTTGTTCTAAAAGAAAACATTGGGAAGGCCATTGATTTTACACCTGAAGCTTTCATTGAAGCTTCAAATGAGATATTGAATGAAGATTTTAGTGAATTGGCAATTCTCTCGAAGAAAATTTACCTTGAAAATTATTCATGGTCTATTATGGAACTAAGGTTAAAAAAGATTTATGAGAAATCTATTCTATGAGGCGGCAAAATGGAACAAGTACTTTATTGTGTATTATATTCTTGTTTGGGATTAGTATTATTAGTTTCAATAAGAAAAAAGAACAAACGGTTATCGTTTGTTGGGAGTTATAGTGGTTTTGTATTTGGAATGTTAATATATTATATATTAATCCCTATAATCGCATTTATTAACATTAATGAATTGTCTATTAGATACATTGCGGTTAATACTTATATACTATCGAAAGATATTCATTTTTTTATATACGCGCTCTCTCTCGTATTAATTGCCTTCGTTTCTCTTAACGTTATTTATAACATTACAATCAATAAACAGAATATTACTCATAATATTGAAATCGAAATAAAAAAAGAATCAATAATAAAGATACTTTCAGTAATTGCATATGCAACATGTTTTATTGGTGGAGTTAGCTTTATTATATTTATTGCATCGCTAGGTGGTATTGTAAATGCTTTAAAGATTGCAGATATAAACAGATCATTCTCTTCATCACTTACTGATTTTGTAGATTACAACTATTCATTACTTATAATTCCAGCGAGGTTAATTACGGTATCTCCGTTCTTGTTTTTTTTATTAGGGTCACTACGAAAAAAAGTTTTTGATAGATTCTTTTTTGTCTTTTCATTTTTAATATCAATATCGTTCTTTTTGTTTAATGCAGGTAGAGCTCCCCTTATCATTTTTCTTCTTAGTTTTTTATATGTGATATTAAGTAGATATTTTAAAAAAATTTGGTTGAAGCTAGTGCTAGTCGGCGTAATCTCCTTACCGTTGCTTGATTTTTTAGATTCTCTTTTCATTTATTTTGGAACTAATCAATGGGTAAGTTATAAGGTAGATTATTTAAAGTACACATATCAACTAATCCATCCTTTTAAGAATATATTAAATATACCAGATATCACTAGTGAATATGGTCTAAATTTTGGTTCTGATTTTATAACATCATTTTTAAATTTTATACCAGGAGTTAATTTTCCCAAATCTTACGAAAATACTTCATTGTTTTTTTCCGGGGGAAATTGGATGGTTGTTGGTGGCGTACCAAATGATCCAATTACATTCGGGTATATTCAATTTGGTCTCGCTGGGGTAGTTATGGTGTTTGGTTTTTTGGGTTTTTTGTTAGCTCGTATAGATGCTGTACTAAGAAAACTACCAAACAATAATGCAACAAAACTTATTTGTTCTATATTAGTAACTAATATGTTTATCTTAATATCAAGTGCAGATTTGGAAGCAGTTTTAAGAGGTAATGTTATAGTTGTAATTCTGTCATTCTGCCTGCTGTCTATATCTAAATTTGTCACCCCATTGAGAAATAAAAGCTAATTCAAAAAGTGAGTGTTTATTAAATGCAAATATTATTCATTTCCTCATCTCCTTTAGAATACAGTTCATCGGCAAATGTCAGAAATCAGGCACTTATTAAGGGTCTTATAGCACTTGGACATAATGTTTCTGTTTGTACAGCGAAGCCAGATATCTCTTCTGTTTACTATGATCATTCTCTGCGTCTCAATATCACGAACAAATATTATATAAATCCTAATAAGACTTTCTTAAAAGTCACTGAGAAAAAAACAAAACTACTTCAAAGACTTAAACAATTTTTTAAAAAGATTTTGTATGATTTTTATATGTCCATTTCTATATACGACCCAAGGAAAAATTTGCTTCCATCGGTCAACTCAAATTTGTTAGACCAGAACTTTGATTTAGTAATCTCATCATCTGACCCCAAGTCATCTCACTTAATTGCTGAAAAGATAATAAATGTTTGTTTACTGGAGAATGTAAAATGGATCCAATATTGGGGAGATCCTTTTACAAGTGATATTAATAAAAAATCGCTTCTCCCCAATTGGATAATAAAAAAGGAAGAACAAAGACTTCTTGAAAAGGCAGACGCTGCTGTATATGTCTCCCCTTTTACCCATCAAGAACAAATTAAAATGTTCCCTAACCTAAGGGGTAAATTGTATTTTATTCCGGTTCCATATTTGGAATCGACTATTATACCCATTAAAAGAAAATCTAAGCTGCAAATTGGTTATTTTGGTGACTACTATACGAGGGATAGAAATATTTATCCACTGTATAATGCAGTTTCCAAAATTAGGGACGCATCACTTTGTATTGTAGGCAACAGTGATACCAAACTTAGCAGCAGGGAAAACATAAAAATTAATCCAAGAGCAAGTTATGATTTCATTAAACGAAGTGAAGAGAAATGTAATTTACTTGTCTGTATCTGCAATAAGAAGGGGACACAGATACCAGGAAAGGTATACCATTATGCGGGCACTAATTTACCGATCCTTATCATACTTGATGGAGAAAATAAAGCACAACTGCGTGATTATTTTGAAAAATTTAATCGATATATTCTTTGTGATAATACGACCGAGAGTATTTCCATTGCTATAGAGGATCTTCAAAAGAATAATGTTGAATATCAACCGTCTTCAAGCTTTAAACCCAAAACAATTGCAGAGAATTTTTTGGATATCATATTAAGAATTCCCAAATAAAAGAAACCCTAAAATACAAGTATGGAGACAAGCGAATGCATAAAATTTATTTATTCGGAAGCGAATACCATTGCAAGATGGTTAGGGGAATACTCAGTTCAGATAATGAAGTTAAATTTGTAGAATCAATTCAAGAGGCGGATCTAATATATGTTATATACGGGCCAGGTGTAAATAGAAAAACTTTAAAGTATTGGATTTTTACAAGGAAGCCGTTTTTAATTCATTGGATTGGAACCGATACATTTATTTTAGATAAATCAAGAAGTCGTCCACAATTAATAACAAAGATCCACAGAGTAGTTAGTCTCAGCTTGATGAAATTTAGAAATCTAAACAATAGCCTAAAGTTTTTATCTAGTGCCCCATGGTTAGCGAAAGATGTTGCGGAAATGACTGGAATTGATACGGAGTATTTTGTTTTAACTAGCATTGAAAATGAGAACCTGTTAATACCTAATCAAAATAGAACATTTGATTTTATCACCTACATACCACTCCAAAATTTTGAAATGTATTTTGGTTCTGTTTTTTTGGAAATCGTCAAACTAAATCCAGATAAACAATTTTGTATTGTTTGCCCAGATCTACTTGACATTAAGAATTGGCCATATGAAAGATATACAAATTTGAAAATTCAACAGCGAACTAACAAAGAAGGCTTTTATCAGTTGCTTAATCAGTCAAAGTGTTTTATAAGGTTAAAAGATGGTGGTGATGCAATAGCTCTTAGTGTTTTAGAAGCTTTAGCACACGGCTGTAAAGTTGTATGGAATATACCATTTGATTATTGTAATTTTGAAACCAGAGACTCATTTAAATTAAACTACAAAAAATATTTTGGAGAATTTGAATTAAACAGAGAAGCAATTAGGTTTGTAAAAGAGAATTATAATGTTGATATGTGGAGAGTACAATTTAAGTCAATTATTAACGAATTATTGAAAAGTAAAAAAATAGAATAATGTTGGAGGCAATAATGAGTTTAATTAATGTGATAGGCCTAGGTTATATTGGATTGCCAACTGCTCTAATTTTTGCGGCAAGTGGAGCGAAGGTAATTGGTACGGATTACAATGTAAAATTAATTGATAGTCTTAACTCTGGAAATCTGCCATTTCAAGAAGAAGGGATGGAAAACTTATTTCAGGAAGCATTAGCTGGCGGGATAAAATTTACGACTCAGTACATCAAGGCAGATATTTACATTATCGCGGTTCCTACTCCTTATATCAAGAAAAGTAAAAAAATAGATCCTCATTATGTTATTGAGGCTATTAAGTCAACTCTGAAGGTTGCTGAAGATGGAGCGATTATCGTTATAGAGTCAACAATTTCTCCGGGTACGGTTGACAAATTTATTAGGCCTATACTTTCTGACATGAGGAAAGAGTCAGGTAAAGACATACATTTAGCTCATGCTCCCGAAAGAATTATGCCTGGTAAAATGATTTTTGAACTAGAGAATAATTCGCGTACAATTGGTGCAGATCATAGAGAGATAGGAGAAATTATTAAAGAGAAATATTCGATTTTTTGTAAATCTGAAATAATTGTTACTGATATTAGAACAGCAGAAATGACCAAGGTCGTTGAGAATACCTATAGAGATATTAATATAGCATTTGCAAATGAATTAGCAAAGATTTGTCGTAGAGACAACATGGATGTATACGAAATTATTCGCATTGCTAATATGCATCCTCGTGTTAATATTTTACAGCCGGGCCCTGGAGTTGGTGGGCACTGTATTTCCGTCGACCCTTGGTTTTTAGTAGGCGATTACCCTGATTTGGTGAATATAATTCTTGCTGCGAGACATATTAATGATGATATGCCCGAATATGTATTAAAAAGAATTCGTCAAATTATGAAGCAAACCGGTATCCAAAGTGTTTCACGAATTGGGCTATATGGACTAACGTACAAAGAAAATATAGATGATATCCGTGAAAGCCCAACGTTACAATTACTAGAGAGAATGGATGAACATTTAGCGTTTGGAATTAAGTCGTATGACCCTTTTATAAACAAAAAAATAGTTGAAGGCCAGTATTTCGAATTTGATAAATTTTTGGATGATATTGATTTTATCCTGAATTACGAAAGTACCACCTCATAAAAACATGAAAAAGTGCCCAGATCTTTGGTAGAATGGTGTTTGCCTAGAACATCACCAACCAAGAGAGGAGCACCCTTAAGGTGAAGTCTACCACAAAAATCGCGTCATTGAAAACGGCATTTTCTATGAGAAATGCAACAAATTTTGCAGGAAGCAAGGTGATCCTCGGATTTCTTGAAAACATCGGTTTGAATCAAGCCCTTCGGAGCCTTGGACTAGCCAAAGCGGCGAATGCCATCTTTCCGACGCATCGCATTCTGCAGATGCTCATCATCGGCTGGATTTTGGGCTGCGAACGTCTCTTTCATTTCAAATCCCTACAAGGTGATGCCTTGATCGCCCAGGCGCTGGGCGGCCGGGTGCCGCATCACACATTGTTAAACAAGGAATTGCTTCGTCTGGGCAAAGCCCACGACCATTTAGCGCCAGCCCTGCGAAACCTGAATGTCGAAATCATTGCACCGCAGCTACCCGACTCCTTGATTCTCGATCTGGATTCGACTGTTGAGACGGTGTACGGCAACCAGCAGGGAGCGGAAGTCGGTTTTAACAGTCAGAAGCGCGGCCGAAAGAGCTATCATCCCCTTCTCGTGTACGAAGGGCAGTCGCGAATGCTAGTGAATGCCGCGCTGCGTCCCGGCAACACGAGCAGTTCGACCGACGTCCTTTCGTTTGCCCGGCAAACGCTGGCGTTGTTGGAATCCCACCACGTACGCTATGCCCGGTTTGACAAAGGCTTTGGCGGAGAAGACTTCTACGCGTTCTGGGAGTCCCGTCAGATCGGCTACGTCGGCAAGCTGAAATGGACAAGTCGTCTCCAGGACCAAGTCAAAACCTGTGCGCATTGGACACGCTTTGTGGACGAGGACTGGATCATTGAAGGCATCGTGCTGGCCTACCAAGCGATCGGTTGGAAGAAGATGCGTCGTGTTGCTGTCATCCGCAAAATGCCGCGTTGGGACGGGGATCAGTCTCAGTTGGAACTGGATTTGCTTTGGCAATACGAAGCCATGGTCACAACGGAGGAATGGGAAGCCATCGATGTGTGGCGGTTCTACAACCAGCGCTGCTGCATGGAGAACTACATCAAGGAAGGCAAGAATGGCTTTGCCATCCACCGCATTCCAACGCAGTCGTTTGCCGCCAATGAAATCGACCTGCTCTTAAAGCTGCTCGCCTATAATCTCTTTGAGCGATTCAAGCATCATTGTTGTGAGCCGATTCACCGATCCTACACCATCCAGCGGTTCCGGCGAACGTTTTTTGTTTGTGCAGGTGTGTTTGTCCAGCATGCCCGCCAAATGACATTGAAACTGAGTACGTCTTTCCAAAACCAGTGGGCATGGCGACGAATGGAGCGAAAAAGTATTTTATTGGAATAAACGATAATCCCAATTTGTGTCTTGGAAATCCCGTTGCCCCTTCATGTGGGGAGGGGGAAAGTAACGGCATTTTTGCTCGCATTCCATTTTGACTGCATATTCTGCCTCCATAATTGGTTGTGAAATCCAAGTTCTGCGTCTTCAAAAGCCTGATTCTATAGGCTTTCGTAATTTAGGTTTATTGTAATAATGGTTTCACATTCGCAAATAAGAGAAAATGAGGATAAACTAATGGGTAAAGTTATTCTAGATACTAGAAACGTTATCCGTCTTGAGGGAGTCTATAAGCTATAAAGTTTCATATCGAAATTGGCATTGTAGATGATTACGAATGTGTTAGAGAGGAATAAATGAATAAATTAACTTCCAATTTCTTTTATAACTTATTATACCAATTTCTTATTTTGGCATTACCGTTAGTGGTAATGCCTTATATTTCGAGGGTGATTGGGCCTGAGGGAATAGGTGTTAATGCATATTCCTCCTCTGTTGTGCAGATATTTGCTTTATTTGCAACGTTAGGAATAAATATATACGGTAATAGACAAATAGCAATGACAAAGCAGGATGGGGAAAATACCCTCTCCCGTAACTTTTGGGATATATATTCTATTCAACTGTTGAATTCTCTGTTGGTAATGGCTCTTTACTTTATTTTTGTAGTCTTCTTTGTAAATCAGGATAAGTCAATTTTTATATTGCAATCACTTGTTCTCCTTTCTTCAATGTTGGATATTTCATGGTTGTTTTTTGGTTTAGAGGAACCTAAAAAAGTTATTATAAGAAACACTGTAGTCCGAATTGTGTCTCTTGCTTTTATTTTTGTTTTTGTGAATAGCGAGAACGATTTAGAAATTTATATCCTAATTAGTGTACTATCGGGATTGGTTGGCCAGCTTATTATGTGGGCTCAAGCATTTAAATATATAAATTTTCCTTCAATATCCCTAATTCACCCAATTAGGCATTTAAGGCCATTAATTTATATTTTTTTTCCGCAACTAATAATTCAAATTTACGTTATCTTAGATAGAGTAATATTAGGGACTGTAGCAAATGAAGTCGAGGTTGGATTTTATGATCAAGCAATACGAATACTTAAAGTTTCATTAGCCGTGGTGACCTCCCTTACTACCATAATGTTACCTAGAATAGCCTCGGAATATTCTCAAGGTAATATTGAAAAAATTAAGCACTATAGTTACAGGATAGTTAGTTTTATACTGTTTTTAACCTTACCAATGGCTTCAGGTATTGCAGGATTAGCTTCTAACTTTACACTATGGTTTTTCGGACCAGGTTATGAAAAAGTAGGGCAACTTATGATTATTATGTGCCCGATCATTGTATTAATTGGGCTTTCTAATGTTTTTGGTATGCAAATACTTGTTCCAACACAAAACCAAAAGAAATTAACCATTTCTGTAAGTGTCGGTGCGTTCGCCAGTATCGTTGTTAGTTTTTTATTAGTTAATCGTATTGAAAGCATTGGTACTGCAGTTGCAACAATTGCTGCTGAACTTGTTGTAACTATCCTTTTGTCAGTTTATGTGAAAGATTTCATTCCATTTAATGCATACTTTAAGTTGATACTGAAATATGGATTTTTATCAGTCATTATGGGTTTGATTGTATATTTAATTGGTTTAGGTATTGATAAAAGGACCATTATGACAACTATAATTCAAGTAATTGTTGGACTTTTGTTTTATTGTTTTTGTTTGTTAATACTAAAGGATAAAATCCTATTCAATATATACAAAAAAATAAGAAGCTTAAGAGGGTAAAAACATGAAATATGATTATTTAATTGTTGGAGCAGGTCTTTTTGGCAGTATTTTTGCATATGAGGCGAAAAAAAGGGGAAATCGGTGTCTAGTTATTGATAAGCGTCATCATACCGGAGGAAACATATACTGTGAAAAGGTAGAAGGCATTAACATACACAAATACGGTGCCCATATTTTTCATACAAATGACAAAGAGGTTTGGGACTACGTAAACCAATTCGCAGAATTTAATCATTATATCAATTCGCCAATAGCAAACTATAAAGGAGATTTGTATAACTTACCCTTCAATATGAACACTTTTTACCAATTGTGGGGGACTAAAACTCCTATTGAAGCAAAGGCTAAAATAGCATCGCAAATAGAGGAGCTTAATATTCAGGAACCTGCAAATTTAGAAGAACAAGCTTTGAGCTTGGTTGGAAAAGATATTTACTATAAACTGATTAAAGGATACACCGAAAAGCAATGGAATAGACGAGCAGTGGATTTGCCTGCATTTATAATAAAAAGAATACCTGTTCGCTTCCGTTATGATAACAATTATTTTAATGATCGTTACCAAGGGATTCCGATTGGCGGGTATAATGTAATAATTGAAAAATTACTTAAAGGTATTGATGTCAGACTAAATGTCGACTTTTTTAAAGACAAAAACGAATTAGCGAAGTTGGCAAATAAAACAGTTTTTACAGGTATGATCGATCAATATTTCGACTACAAGTATGGTTCATTAGAATATAGAAGTCTAAAGTTTGAACATGAAATTTTAGATTGCGAAAATTACCAGGGCAATGCTGTAGTTAATTACACGGATAACGATACACCGTTTACTAGAATTATTGAACATAAGCATTTCGAATTCGGCGAGCAATCGAAAACGGTTATTACTAAAGAATACCCTCAGGATTGCGGCAAAGAAGACGAACCCTATTATCCTATTAATGATAAAAAAAATAACTTAATATATCGAAAATATTTAGAATTGGCAAAAAAAGAGAAAAATGTTATTTTTGGTGGTAGACTTGCAGACTACAAATACTATGACATGGACAAAGTGGTTAAACGTGCTTTGGAGATAGTACAAAATGAGTTTCGATAATAAATTGAGGTTCTGGAGGTGGTTTTGGTGAGAAAGAAGTCATGGAAGAAACCCTTGATATGGATTGGCTCGATATTAAGTGCGCTTATTCTAATTGTTGGCATAGGTGGTTATTTTGCAATAAATTATGCTGCAGATAAGGTATTAATTTCTTTAGTTGACCCGGTTGAAGATTCTCTAGACTTTTCTTCAGCTCAAACCGATTCGTCAAGTCCGAATACGGAAAGCAGTGCTTCGCCATCGAGCGATCAAACTTCATCACCTGTTTCAAGTGGAGCTTCTTCATCGCCGTCAAATGATCCAGCGTTATCGCCAAGTTCAAGCGAAGCTCCCGAGTCGCCCTCGTCTACGCCGAAGGGATCGGAGCAACCTGCCCTGCCATCCACGGGGACCAATGTTGGCAGTTCCGGACAAGCCGATCAAGTCTCTGCCGATAACCAGGGAGAGGAAAGCTCGCCTCCCACATCGTCTCAGTCGCCATTGCCATCTAAGTCTCCTTCGTCTACCTACAATCCGGAAATTTCGGTAGAGAAGGCTGAAGAAGTACAGGAGAGCATCACCTTCTCCGAAAAAACAAAGGTCATGACAATAATGCTCTCGAAGCTCAGCACCAGTGACATCAAAACGCTGCAACAGTTGTCGAGCGGTGGGCTCACATCCGAAAAGAAGAAAGAAGCAAAAGAGATTATTCTACAAAAATTGTCTGAGGATGAGTATAACGAACTAATTGCGATTGCCAAGAAGTACGGATTAAGCCAAGGAACAAGCTATGAGGATTCTCTAGAGCAAATTAACAACTAAACGGAAAAGCAGGTGCATACGATGAAGAAATTTAAAATGATGCTGGCGACGGCAATGGTAGGGGCAATGGCGGTTGTGACGCCGTTTTCGGCTTTCGCCGCCACGGCCAGTACGACGGTAAGCACGATCATGGCAAAGATGAAGTTTGACGGCCAGGAGCTGGCGTTGCCGTCCGGACAGGCGGCGTTCGCGCATGAGCAGCGCGTATACATACCGCTTCGTTTCGTGGCGTACGCGCTGCAGAAGAGCGTGGCTTGGGACAATGCGACGAAAACGGTAACGGTGTCGGAGCCTTCGGCGTCCGAGGCGGCCGTGCTGAAGCAATATTTGGCGGATGCGGCGGCGGCCGCGAAGATGCCGGCGGCCACGGCGGCGACGATTAAGGTGACGCCGACAAGCGCGAAGCTGGTTTTTGACGGAACGGCGAAGCAGCTGCCGGACGGTCAGCAAGTTTTTGCGAAGGATGGAACGATTTACGTTCCGGTCCGTTTCATGTCGGAGTCGGTCGGAACGACGATTAACTGGGATTCGGCGACGAAGACGGTCAGCGGCGAGTCCAAAGCCTACCGCGAAGCCCAGCAAAGCGGCAGCGGCGGCAATGCGGGCTCTGGTTCGACGGGCGGAGGCAGCACGGGCGGTTCCGGCGGCGGTACGTCCGGCGGCAGCGGCGGAGCAGGCGGCGGAGCCGGAGGCGGCACGGGAGCGCAAACGCAGGCCGAAATCGAGGCGGCTGCGTATACGAAGCTCACTAATTTGAAAACGGAGTGCGTGAACACAGCTAAGAGCCTCTGGTTTCAGTATGTATTGGAGTCCGATCCGGAAAAGCAAGCCGCGCTGATCGCGCAAGGCGAAGCGGCGCTCGCTTCCTGTACGGCTCAGTTCGAATCGATCGTGAGCGATACCGAGGCGCAGCTGAAGGCAGGCGGATTCAGCACCGATATTCTTCAAACGTATCGCAGCGAATTCGAGTCGGAAATTAACGCATTAAGGGAATTGGCCGAGTCTCTTATGTAATGGACAATGCGCGCCCGTACGGATAAGAACCCGTGCGGGCCGTTTTTATGCGGCCGCCAGCATTTTCTTTTGAACAAATTCGAATGTTTCGCTACAATGGTTCTTATATTTAAAGTGCCATCATTCAAATAGAAATAGGACATTTTTGAAAAGGTGAGGTAACCCTATGAAGCTCGTACTCCTCTCCGGAGGCTCCGGCAAGAGGCTGTGGCCGCTTTCGAGCGACTCGCGGTCCAAGCAGTTTTTGAAGGTGCTGGGCGGCGCGGACGAACCGAAGATTTCCATGATTCAGCGGGTATGGGGGCAGTTGAAAAACGTCGGGCTGGCGGACGCCACGTTTATCGCGACGAGCAAGTCCCAGGTCGAGATGATTCACAGCCAGCTGGACTCGGAGGTGCCGCTCATCGTGGAGCCGGAGCGAAGGGATACGTTTCCCGCCGTCGCGCTCGCGGCCGCTTACCTGCATTCGGTGCAAAAAGCCGGACCCGACGAAACTGTCATCGTGCTACCGGTGGATCCGTACGTGGACGAGGCTTATTTTGAACGGTTGAAGCTGCTGGACGAGGCGCTGAACCGTTCGGAGGCGGAGCTTGCGCTGATGGGCGTCAAGCCGACGTTCCCCTCGGAGAAGTACGGCTACATCGTCCCGGACGAATCCGGCGACGAGCGCGCGATCCCGGACCTTCGTTCGCAAGAGAATGTCTCTGTCCGATCGGAGTTCAGGTTCGGCGATTCCCGGCCGGCTGCCGGCAGTCCGACCGGCGTCAGCACGGTCCGGCCGCACGCCCCCTACGCCTCCGTCAGCCGCTTCCAGGAGAAGCCGAGCCAGGCGAAGGCGGCCGAGCTGATCGCGGAAGGCGCGCTGTGGAACTGCGGCGTGTTCGCGTTCAAGCTGGGCAAGCTGATGGACATTTTGCGCGAGAAGGAAATGCCGCTCGATTTTGCCGAGCTTGCCCGTCACTACAAGCGGCTGCCGAAAATCAGCTTCGACTACGAGGTCGTCGAGAAGAGCAGCCGGATCGTCGTCGTGCCGTACGAAGGGGAATGGAAGGACCTCGGCACGTGGAACACGCTGACGGAGGAGCTGTCCGAGCATTTGACCGGCAAGGGGAAAATCGACGCGCAGAGCGCCAATACCCATGTCGTGAACGAGCTGGACATTCCGATCGTCGCGCTCGGCCTCCGCAACGTCGTCGTGGCCGCCAGCCCGGACGGCATTCTCGTCTCGGACAAAGACGCGAGCCCGCGCATCAAGGACGTCGTCGATTTCGTCCGGCGTCCGATGTACGAGGAGCGGCGATGGGGCTGGTACAAAATTTTGGACTATGCGGTGACGGACGACGAGTACGAGGTGCTGACGAAGCGGGTCGGCATCGCGGCGGGGAAAAATTTGAGCTACCACTACCACGGCAAGCGCAACGAGGTGTGGACGATCATCAAGGGGACGGGCGATTTTGCTCTGGATGGAAAGATCCGGCGGGTCGCGGCCGGCGACGTGCTGCACATTCCGGTCGGCGCCAGGCACGGGATCCGGGCGATCGCCGATCTGGAGTTCATCGAGGTGCAGAACGGAAGCGAGATTATCGACGAGGACATCGTCCGGCTTCATACCGATTGGGACGAAATCTTGAAGCGCTATGTAAAGTAACCATGCGAGATTCGCGCGAGGCTATCTCCGTAAAAACGCGCAAACGGAGATAGCTTTTCTTTTTCATGCAAAATATTTTCATCTAAATCTATGATCGGATGTAACTTTTTGATCTAAGCGGAGTCTACATTAATAGAGAGAAGTGGGCGGAAAGTCCAGGGTCTTTCGAGTACATTTTTCAGCATGGGAGAACGAAATGCCAGTACAATCGACAAATTGGAAACCGTATCGGAAGATTTGGATCCCCGCTCTGTCCGGGGCTATCGCGTTGTCCGCCGTTTTCGGGCCGGCCTGGCCGTTCGCCAAGCCGCCGATCGCGGCAGCCGCGACGACGGCGAAGGCCGCGGTTACGTACAAGCTCGTCAAGCAATCGGAGACGATCGTCACGAGCGGAGCGCGGCAAATCGATTACAAATGGGTCCCCTCGGACGCCGCGAAAACGACGGAAAACATTCACGTCCTCGCAATCGACCTCACGAACCCTTACGTCCAGCTCGATGCGCTCGGAGGCAAAGGCGGCAGCGTCACGGCGCGGCAGTCCGTCACCGCCATGGCGAAGGAAACGGGAGCGGTGGCCGGCGTCAACGGCGACCTGTTCAACACGTCCAGCTCGAGCGAAGGCGCGCCGATGGGGGCGCAAATTACGAGCGGACAGCTGCTGTCCAGCACGTCCCAGCTTACGGGCATGTACGCATTCGGCCTGAACAAGGACAAAAAGCCGATCATCGACCGGTTTTCGTTCACCGGCACGGTGTTCTCCGGCGACGGCAGCTCGTTCCCGCTGAGCGGCATCAACCAGAGCGCGTACCGCACGGAACCGGACAACGGGTTCAGCCACGCCAACGCTTTGTACATGTACACGAGCGCCTGGACGGGAACGGAACGCCCGAAGAACAGCGCGACGACGCCGACCGAAGCGCTCGTCGTGGACGGCGTCGTGACGGAAATCGCAGTCGATACGCAGATCGCGACCCCGATTCCGGCGAACGGCTACATCCTGCGCGGGCACAAGGCGGCGGCCGATTTTATCAAAAACAGCCTGACCGTCGGGCAAAAGGTAACGTCTACCTACAGCCTCGTGTCGCAGACGAGCGGACAGACCTATGACCCGACTTCGTTCCAGATGATGGTAAGCGGGCATACGATTCTCGTCGACGGCGGCAAAGCCGCGACGTTCTCGCGGGAGATCAGCGGGCTTAGCGGCAACGCGAACCGGGCGCGCACCGCGGTCGGGTATTCGGCGGACGGGAAGACGGCATACCTCGTGACCGTGGAGGAAAACGACGACACGAAGACGGCGGGCGTGACGCTGAGCGCGCTGCAGCAGATTTTGCTCCAGCTCGGCGTGTACAAGGCCGTCAACCTGGACGGCGGCGGCTCGACGACGATGGTGACGCGGCCGCTCGGGGAATTCGACGTCACGCTCGCGCACCCGACCTCTTACGGCACGACGCAGCGGCTTGTGGCGAACGGCATCGGCGTATTCTCGCTGGCGCCGCAAGGCTCGGTCAAAGGCATCGTCGCAAGCGGAGCCAAGACGTTGTTCATCGGCCAGCAGGCGACCTATTCGCTCAAGGCTTACGATACGTACTACAACCCGATCGATCCGGCGGGACTTACGCCGGCGTGGTCGGCGGCCGGCAGCATCGGCACGTTCAAGGACGGCGTGTTCACGGCGGCCAAGCCCGGCAGCGGCACGATCACGGTCAAAGCGGGCGAAGCCAGCAACACGGTCGACGTTCAGGTCGTCGGCGGCGACCAGATCGACCGCCTGACCGCGGAGCCGAGCACGAACGTGCTGGCGGCCGGCACGACGGTCGCGGTCACGGTGAAGGCGAAGCTGAAAGACGGCACGACGGCGACGGTTCCGGCATCGGCGCTGAAGTGGGAGTTCCGCGGCTTTACCGCGACGGCCTCGAACGGCAATATCGCGATTCAAAGCGTCGGCGAAAATACGAAGATCGGGTACGCGATCGCCCGTTACGACGGGTTCTCGACGGTCGTGGCGCTCACCGCCGGCGCCGAGAGGACGCTGGAGAACTTCGACAGCGTCGCGTACAACATCGGCTTCAGCGGGCTTCCGGCCGAGACGCAAGGCTCCGTCTCGCTCGTCACCGGCATGGCCGGCCGCGAAACGTCGCAGGTGCTCAGCCTGAAGTACGACTTCACGAACGGAACCGGCAGCCGGTTCGCCTACGCGGTGCTTAACGACGGCGCCGGCATTACCGTCGACGGCAGCCCGAGCTCGCTGACGCTCGACGTGCTGGGCGACGGCAGCTACAACTGGCTGCGCGCGACGTTCGTCGACGCGAACGGCAAGGAAGGCCTCGTGACGCTGGCTTCGGCGATCGACTGGACCGGCTGGAAGACGATCAAGGCCGATCTGGCTTCGGCGGGCCTGGCGTATCCGGCGAAGCTGACGAAGCTGTACGTCGTCAACCTGGAGGAGGATCAGGACGAACGGGCGCTGACGGGCGAAGTCGCGTTCGACAACCTGAAGCTGCTCGGGGCGACCGGCGCGGCCGCCGGCAGCTCGGCAAGCGTCAAGCTTACGCTGAACAGCAAGCAGGCGACGGTGAACGGCAAGGCCGCCACGCTTGACGCCGCTCCGATCGCGCTGGACGGCACGACGTACGTGCCGCTCCGCTTCGTGTCGGACGCGCTCGGCGGAAGCGCCGACTGGGAAGGGACGGCGAAGCGGGTGACCGTGCTCCGCGGCGACAAAATGCTGGAGCTGTGGCTGAACAAACCCGATATGATCGTGAACGGCGTTCGGGTCGCTTCCGAGACGCAGCCGCTCGTTCGCAGCGGCCGGGTGCTCGTTCCGCTGCGCGTCATTTCGGAGCAGCTGGGCCAGACGGTCGACTGGAAAGCGGACGACAACAGCATTACAATTCATTAATCTTCGGTCCAAAGTCCCATATTCGGGTTTCTAACAGTATAAAATGTGATATGATGGAAACGGGCCCCTTTTCCGAGTTTAAGAGAGCGTGCGGACCGCCGGGCGGAAAGCCGGGCGATCGGCATATGCAGTTGTCGGGGATGATGCAGGGGGAATCGAATACGTGGACAGCGTGGACCAAATCGATCTTGTCATCCAGAACGCCGTCAAGGTGATGGAAGACAGCAAGATGCAAGTGTTTGAAATATGCGAGGCGGCAAGGCGGGAGCTGGAATCGCTGGAGCGGGAGCTGGAGCGGGTGCTCGCGGAGACGGGGACGACGATCGAGACGGTCGACCGGCTGGAGCGGGATTACCGGCTCGCGCGCATCCGGCTTACGGAAGTCAGCCGCGACTTTTTGCGGTACTCCGAGAAGGACATCAAGTCCGCCTACGAGACGGCGACCAACCTGCAGCTGGATTTAATGGTGTACAGGGAGAAGGAAAGCTATTTGAAAAAGCGGCGCGGCGAGCTTCAGGTTCGCGTGCGCAACGTCGAACGTTCCATCGAGCGGGCCGAGGCCATCGGCTCGCAGATGAACGTCGTGCTGGATTATTTGTCCGGGGATTTGTCTCAGGTGACGCGCATTTTGGAATCGAGCAAAAACCGGCAGCTGATCGGGCTGAAAATCATTTTGGCCCAGGAAGAGGAACGCAAGCGGATCGCGCGGGAAATTCACGACGGCCCCGCCCAATCGCTCGCCAATTTGGTGCTGCGTACCGAAATCGCGGAAAGAATGCTCGGGACGCAGGAATTGGAGGTCGTGCGCGGCGAATTAATCGAGTTGAAGAAGCAAATCCGCAACGATTTGGGGGAAATTCGCAAAATCATTTTCAACCTCCGCCCGATGGCGCTCGACGATCTCGGTCTGGTCCCCACGCTTCGCAAATTCGTTCAGGATTTTGAGGAACGGACCTCGATTCGGACCAAGTTCGATGTCGTCGGGAAGGAAAAGCGCATGTCATCCGCGCTCGAAGCCGCGATGTTCCGGCTCGTGCAGGAAGCGTTCGGCAACGCCTACAAGCATGCGGAGGCGTCGCTTGTGACGCTCGAGATCGTTTTTTTGGAGGAGATCATACGACTTACGATTCGGGACAATGGGGTCGGGTTCCATGTCGACGTTACGGAGGCGCGCGCGCGAAGCCATTCCAAATTCGGACTGATCGGGATGAAGGAACGGGTCGAGCTGCTCCAGGGGAAAATCACCTTCGCCTCCGGCGTCGGACAGGGCACTACGGTCATCATAGAAGTTCCAAACCAGGCAGAGCTGCGAAAGGAGTTGGGCTATAATGGAGAATAAATCGCAAAATCGCAAAATCAAGGTGCTGCTTGCAGACGACCACCAGCTGTTTCGGGAAGGCCTGAAACGGATTTTAAACATGGAGTCCGATCTGGAAGTGATCGGGGAGTGCGGCGACGGCATTCAGGTGCTGGAGTTCTGCAACCAGATCAAGCCGGACGTCGTGCTGCTCGACATCAACATGCCGGTCGAAAACGGCGTGGTGGCGACGGAGCGGCTGCGGGATATTTTTCCCGATATCAAGGTCATCATTCTGTCGATCCATGACGACGAGAGCTACGTCTTCGAAACGCTGCGCAAAGGCGCCTCCGGCTATCTGCTCAAGGACATGGAGGCCGAAGCGCTCGTCAACGCCATTCGCACGGTTGCGGTCGGCCACGCTTACATTCACCCGAAGGTGACGGGCAAGCTGATCAACCAGCTGCGCCGAATGACGTATCTCGACGAAATCGGCGCGACCTCGGGCGCCGCGGCCAGCCGGGAGACGGTGACGAAGTTCGTTCCGAACGGCAACAACCCGCTGACGCGCCGGGAGGCGGAAGTGCTGCGCCTGATGGCGGAGGGCAAGAGCAACAAGTCGATCGGGGAAAATCTGTTCATCAGCGAAAAAACGGTCAAAAACCACGTCAGCAGCATTCTGCAGAAGATGGAAGTGGACGACCGGACGCAAGCCGTCATCAATTCGATCAAGTTCGGCTGGGTTACGCTTTGAGCCGTAAGGCCGGAGCGGGAATTCGGCTTTCGAGCAGCGAAATTACATAAGGACGTTCGGGAAACCGCCTTTGCCTTCGGCGGTTTTTTTGGCATGTCGGAATGTTTAAGGTTTTCGCCTGGCTATGAGCGCGTACGGAAGCTTGCGGGACGGCGGTGGGGGCAAATTCGTATGCGAGGGATCAGGGGATGGCGGAGGGAGCTTCACTGGATTTTGTCCAATCAAGGGGGCGGAAAACGCCGAGACCGTTGCCTTGAGTGGATTTTATCCAACGAGCAATTTGGAATTTGGGCAAAAACGCGGGAAAGGCCTCGCCAGATTGGACAAAATCCAACGAAGCCCAATCTTTTCGCAAAAAAGTCGATTTTGGTTGGAAAAATTCCAACCAAGCCTCGCCGAACCCAACGCCATCCCTCTCAATCCTGTGCAATTCCTATGCAATCTCGCGTTATCCTGTCATCAGCCACTTTAATTGACGGTAGATTCGGAACCGCCAATGACGGTGGCTTTTTGCTTTCCTCACCGCCGTTTCGGAGACAATTATATTTCGCCTTTGTTTGTCGGCGTAAAAAAACTGCTCCGAAGAGCAGTTAGAACAGCGGTCGGACGCGGTACTTGGCATGTCGGTGGAGCCAGAACTTCGAATTTCCAAACTTCACGTACCAGTCCGTATCGAGCTCAAGGTTGGATGGCAAGAAGTGCTTTCCTACTTGAATCATCACGGCATCACCACAACGTAGCGAGCAAAGCAACTCTTCTCCATCGTACACGTTCCAACGCTCGGTATCTCCATGAAATCGTATCTCATTCATATTTGTCATCCCTCACTGTTCCTTAAATTCAGCTAGGATCCTCGTCACATGGACGGTATCAATCATTTTGTCTTTTCGCAGCACTGCATCCAGAAGCGCAGCGGTGCAGACGTTATTTATCTCTCGGCATATCCCCCGAGCATGCGCGTATATGGCGTCCATCGCTTCTGTCGTAAACACCGGCCCTGTACTTCCGACAACCTCCAATTGGTGGGAGATGTAATCGCGGCACTCCTCGAGCGACAAGCCTTCCAAATGAAAACGCACGTTCATCCGCTGTGTAATCGGCTTGAAGATTCTCAGTTGCAACGTGGCCTGTAGTTCCGGCTGTCCAATGAGCAGCAGGGCAAGCGGCGAAATCGAGTCCATACGAAAATTCGTCAAAAAGCGTATTTCTTGCAGCATGTCTCCTGAAAGCAGGTGCGCTTCATCCACGACAATAACGGCGACCTTCTGCTGGTTCTCGTACAAATCCCATACGAGGTGCTGGAATTGCCGTTTGGCTTCGCTGCGCAGAAACTTGGGCGGCAAGCCGAAGTGGTGGAGGAGTTCACGGTAAAAGTCCCTTGGTTTCAGATTCGCATCCGACAGATAGATAAACCGGTACTTGTTCGGATCCAGTTGGTCTTTCAAGTAGCGAACGGCTGTCGACTTGCCGCAGCCAATTTCACCGGTGACGCAGCCAATCGAGCGAGTCATCACCATATACTGCATCCGTGCTACACATTCTTCGAATCGCTTGGAGCGGTGCAGATGCCGTGTTTCAATCTCCCGGGTGAACGGAACGCGCTCCCACCCGAAGAAACCACGAATCATGAGCGATTCACCTCTTTCATCGCTCGCGAAAGCGCAGCGCCTTGCGCTTCGCGGGTCTGCCGTTTCTGTTCTTCCACCAATAATTCCACATAGTTGAGGCCCGTCTTCGGCGGTTGCATGACGGCCTTCGGTTCATCCTGCTTCGGCCGGTTTTTCGGATCGCGGAGCTTCATTGGCTTCGCGTCTTCATAGCGCTGGCCGTCCTTCCACACCTGGATGACGGACAGGTCGTGCGGATCGAATCGCACCTGAATCTTCGAGCCGGCAAGCTCTGTCTGGACCTCGAATATCGTGCCCAGCAGCGAGATGCATCCCGTTTTGTCCACTTTGCGGGATTCCTCCAGCAAGAATACTTCTATGAGTTCATGCGGCGGCAACATGCGAATCGGGTGGTCGTCTTTTTGGTATCGGTCGACTGGGCGCTGCTTAAAGCTGTTGTGGACTTTCTGGTGGTAAGCAATCTCAAGCCACGCCGAGAAGAATCGATTCAAATCGTTAAGCGTCTGGATCTTCCCTTGTTCAATCAGGTCGTATGCCTCCGGCACAAAGCTCTGGTCGACAAATCGGAAGAACTTTTCTTGCTTCCCGCGTCCCATAGGACGTCCGGGGCGAGTATGCTTAAGCTCTGCCCCCAGTCGCCCGCAAATCCGCTCAAAATGGTGTGAAGAATAGATGGCGCCGTTATCGACATAGATCATTTCCGGCACTCCGTTCTTTAAAATCGCCTTCTTCAGGCAATCCTCCAGCCGGGCCACACGTTCCTCGAAATAGAACTGGCCATGCACAACGAAGCGAGAGTAATCGTCAATGAAAATAACCAGATAGGCCATGACCTTCTTGCCGGGCTTGTCCGGATGCGGAAGGTAAAGGGTATGCTGCACATCGCCTTGCCACATGCTATTTCGGTGCGTGGCTTCAAACCGGCGAAAGTGGCTCCACCCCGTATTCAGTAACGCTTTGCGCGTGACGCCGCGGCGGCGAAGCTGCTTGCTAAGCGTGCTTTCTTTCAGGGTGCCGGGGGCCACGAATGCCGCCAGTTCCAGAATCGCAATAATCTGCCTGACGCTTCGGCCGGGTTGCTCCTGCTTTAAGGCAATCGCTTTGGCAAGCACATCCTCGGGGATTTCCCTGGTCGTGAGTTTGTCTGCTCGGACGGAGGGCAACAGCGCCTCCCATCCGCCTTCGCGATACGCTTTTAAATATCGCTCAAGCGTTCGTAGACTAATTCTCCTTCGCTGTCCCGACGACGTTTCATACTCATGGCTTACAATTTCGCGCATCAACGCCATCTGTTCTCCGGGATCCAATTTGCGGCTAACCAGTGATGCAATTAAGCCATAACGGAAGTTGGCTTCTTGCTGCCTTGCTTGCTCATCCATGCTAAATCTCCTCTCCCTGTGGTCTATGAGAGTATCGCATAGACGCTAGAAGCCAGGGAGGGCGCATATTTTGTGGGATCAGGAGGGCAACTTGCCGTCCAGGCGATTTTTAAAGCAATTTTGGAGGCGATTTTCGTTTGCCTTGCTCCTTGGCGGTGGATGCTGAAGGGATTTATAAGCGTGATGCTACAGGTAACCTCGCATTTAGAAACGTCCAATAGCCCCGTCTGGATGCGCCAGCGGGGATGAATCGGGGTAACAGTTTGTCCAGCCAATCCAATGTATCCATTGGCGTTGGGTTCATCATGGTGGGGTAAAGGTGGAGCATATCCGTGTCGTCCCCCTGGGCTACGAGTTTCCCAGCAACCCATAGTGCTGCATCCGCTGCGCGGCGCAGATGTCTTGCCCACCAGCGTTTCAACGTACGGCGGCTATAACGCACGGCAGGAGTTGTTGTGCTTTCTGTCGTCTGCCGCCAAGCGAATCCCTTGTGCTTGCGCTTTAATGCCGCTTCTCGCACCCAAGTCGCATACCGGGCCCATGGAATCAGGAACTCCGGCAGGAGGGAGATTGTTATTCTACAGGTAGGACAATATCGACGGTAGATCGGGATCTGGATGACCTCATGCTTCGTCACAATTCCTCGCCAATAACGACCGTGTTTATGGAGAAGCCGACCGCAGTTTTCACAGCAGAGCTGGACGTCAGGAGATTGATTTCCGAATGTGCGTAAATAAGCCTTGCAAGAAAGGCCGAAATAAAGTATTTTTGACATGATGAAGTGAATGCTCCCGGGGATCCTCGCCAAAGGTTCGGGAGCATTTTCCTTTTTAATCGACAATAGCCTAATCCACCGTCATTGTACAGAAGGGATTAGGCTATTGTCGGCTGTTTATTCGGTTTGGCTCCGCCACACCGAATGGCGAATTCATGCCTTTTTCCCGCCATAAAGTCAGGCGGCGAACATTATCCGGCGATCCCCCTCCCATTCAATCCTTCATAAACCTACGCAATTCAGCGTCCCCCCGCTCAATCCGCGAAAAACGCCAGGAAATTCGCCAGGAAGTCTGTCAAGCACCTGCATGCTTGCTGCTGTTTTTGATCGGAAAGCGTCTCAAAAGATCGACCTGCCGCCGAAGCCCGGAACCTGCGCCTTCCGCGCAGCATATGCTGTCGTAGGAGCGAATCGTTATTTCGCGGGGAGGCGGACATCATGATGATCGATTTGGTATGGATCGTCGCCGCTTATGCGGCTGCGGCCTACTGCGTCCATTGGCGAATCTCCCGCATGAGCAAGGAATCGGCCGGAGGGCGGCATTTCGTGCTCGTTGCCGGCAATCATCAAATGCAGATCGAAGGCTATATTCGGAAGCTGCGGGGATTCTCGCGATGGACTGGTGAGGATATCGCCATAACGGTTGCTATGAAGGCTTTGTCAGCGGACGAAACAGGGAAGATTGCATCTCTGTTGGCTTCGCGGGAGCAAGGAGAGCTTGCGGTTGTACCTTATCGTCCTGGGGAGCCGGCGGACATTGAGGCATGGAGAACGGGAACGGAGCCTTTGCGGACCGGTCAGGGGAATCGCATTGTCGTGTGGATCGACCTTGATGACCTTGAACATGCAAGATTGCCTCAGCGTTAGGAAACAGCATTTATTGCAAAAACTTCGGGGAGGGCAAAACGTCCTCCTTTTTTGTCTGCGCGGATTTATGACGGTTTGTGACTCATGTAAAGTTTGGAGACGGACAAGCCGATACATGAGAGGAGAATCTATTCCAAAGCACTCGGATGGTGAACTTTATGAAACAGTTGCTGAGAAAGTTGCTTGGCTTGCTCCTCGCTCTTTTTATGGGTACACCGGCTTTGAACGCAACCGCGAATACCGGTAATCCGGTTCCGGCCAACGTATCGGAAAGCCGTATTTACGTCGATGGCCGGGAAGCGCGATTGACGGGTTTTACCATTGGGGGTAGCACCTATTTCAAGCTGCGCGATGTTGCCGAGGCGCTGTCGGAAACGCCAAGCGGGTTCGATGTGATTTGGAACGCTAAAGGCAACGCGGTAGAGTTCATAACGGACAAGCCTTATACCGAGCAAAAATCGGGAGCATATACTTATTACTACGCTCCCTCTATTGAATATACGGCCCAACCTGGAACATCAAAGTTGATCGTTGACGGCGAGCCGGTTGCGCCGATAGCCTACGTAATTGACGGCAGCAATTATTTCAAGTTGAGAGATTTGGGCGCGTATGCCCATTTTGACGTTGAATTCAGCGAGGAATCAGATGAAATCCACATTTATTCGCGGCTTCCGGAAAATGCACATCGGGTGAAGGCGGCAGGGAATGTTGCTGACAATATCCTGACCCCCTATTACCCGAGATGGCAGAGCCCCTTAACCTCCAATTTGATTCGCAACGACGACGGGACCTTTAGCGTCATTGAAGCGAACGACGAGATCGTAATCGACACATATGATGAGGATTTTCAGTTAATTTCCAGCAAGAAGATTCCCCCTGAACTTCCATTGTTCGGCGGCTTTTACAGCGGGAAAAGCTATCATTACATCGCTTACGGTCAGGAAAACCCCGAGGAAAACGATGAAGCAGAAGTGATCCGAATCGTACGATATGACAAAGAATTCAACCGCATAGACAGCGTATCGATTCAGGGCGGAGCAAGCTATACCACGATTCCTTTTGCGCATGGTTCAGGAAGGATGGCGGAATCCGGAAATACGCTTGTTTTCCATACTTCTCGCCAGCGGTATATGACGGAAGACGGCTTGAATCATCAATCCCAACTGACGATTATGATCGATACGTCGACGATGTCCGTAACCAATAGTTTGGGAAAATTTCAGCCAAATCATGTGAGCCATTCTTTTGATCAATATGTATTATTTGATGGAAACGAGCACGTACTACTCGACCATGGCGACGCCTACCCGCGTTCGATCGTTTTGCAAAAAGGAAACGGGGTGTCGTACAGGGAGGTCGATATGTTTGAGATTCCGGGAAAAATCGGGGCGAATATGACCGGCGTATCCGTCGGAGGCTTTGCGGAGTCGTCTTCGCACTATATCGTTGCGATGAACACGATCGACCACGCTTTGGTCACCGAGTATACGTCTTTCGAGATGAAAGGCCTGGAAAGAGATCAACGAGATATCCTAATCGCCGCCGTCCCGAAAAACAACTTGAACGGGAACGAAGTTAAAGTTGTTACGATTGCCGAATATATCGACAGCGACAAGCTCGCGTCGATTCCTCGATTGGTCAGAGTAAACGATGACAAGCACATCGTGCTATGGCAGGAGTTCGATAAATTTGGCGAGCTTTACTCGCAGAACCGTCGAAGCGATTTGAAGTATGTGTTTTTGGATAAGGGGGGGCGGCCTTCCGGCGGCATTCAAACGGTCGAGCGCTTAGCGCTGTCACGTTGCAATCCGATCGTCATCGGCGATAAGGTCGTATGGTACGCGCAGGAAAACGGGATTCGCATTTTTTATGCGGTACCTCTTATCGACCAAGCTTAAGAAAAAATAAAGACCACCGATAACGAAGCAGAACAAACAAGGGCGGGACGGTTCGAAGGATTGTCCCATCCTTCCTTTGAACAACACTTTCCTAAACATTCGATGTTTGAGCCAGGTTATGACGCAATGTGATTGCTTCGGAGTGCGAGTTGGAATATAATGATAGGGTAAATTGCATCGATACGGGTGAAGCACACCTGCGAGCGTATGGCGCGTTCGGGTGTGTTTTTTTGTTGTCTTTTTCCCGTGCGCGCGGTTGAGAGAGTTAACAGGGAAGAGGAGGATGAGGATGTACGAGATGGACAAGGTCGCGAAGATGTCGCGGACGGACCGGAGCGGTCGGGCAGCGGAGACGGCGAGGGCGGAGTCGACGAGGGCGGAGATGGCGAGGGCGGAGACGGCGAGGGCGGAGACGGCAGATCGGGCGATCCGCGTGCTGGAGGAAATTTGCGTCCGGCTGGAGGGGATGGAAATCGCTCTGCACAGCCAGGACGTGCGTCTGGAGACTCTGGAGAAGCGGGTCAATGCCGGCATTCGGGGGCAGGAAGAGCTGGACGGCAAGCTGGAGGCTTTATCGCTCGATACGCATCGGCTTTTCAGCTTGTCGAGCTCGCTTGCGAAGGAATTTTTTTTGCTGCGCGGACAGATGAACGATCAGCTCAACGGCTTGGGGGAACGGCGGCGCAGCCGGGAAGGGGCGTGATTTTATCCGAGCTTCAGTTTATGTGGCGCTTGCGAACGACGGTTGCGCTTATCCGCAATGGACCGTTAGTTGGGAGGCGGATCTGGCGTTTTGGGCAGGCCATGCGGCGACTTCGGCGACTGAAGCGCATAAGGCGCGCAGCCTGGTTCGGCTTCGCCTGGAGCTGCCGCTGTCCGAGGCGGTTATCGTTTGCGACAGTCTGAAGGCGAGGCTTGGCGGGAAGATCGGGCCGGGCGATGCGGGCGGCCTTCTGCTGGAGACGGCGGAGGCTGTTCGCAAAGGGCTCTCACGGGAGAGGAGAAACCGCTTGTCAGGCGCTGCCGGAATGCGAAGGGGAGCGTCCGGCGTTCATTCGGCGGTCCGTCGCCCGGGCTTCTCTCCTTCCCGGTCGTCCGGACCTGGCGAAGCGGCAGGCAGTACGGCAAGGGATGCATTTTGGGGTTCGATAGGCGGTCCGGGCGGCAGCTTTTTGCTGGAAACGGTTCGGGTTGCGGATTTGCCGGGCTTGTCGGGTTTGCCGGCTTTGCCGGATTTGTCGGACTGGACGGGCATGCAGGAGTCGGCGCATCAAGCGATCGGGAACCGGGCCGACGATTCGCTTCGGCCTGCTGTTGCGCGAGGCAGAGGGGTTTCGGCGGGTGAAGGGGCTGCATGGAGGAGTGCGGCTAGAGAAGCCGGCCGCAAGCTGGCCGGGCGCTCGCTGCTGCTCGACGAGGCGATCGGCTTGCTGGGCATGGAGGACAGCGGGACGGGGCTGTTTTTGCTGCAGTTCGCCGCGTTGGCCGGCGAGGCGCGGCTTGCCGCCGCGATGGAGAGCGGCGCCGGGAGGCGAGCGAAGCTGCGCTGCCGGCGCTGCGGCAGCGGCGAAGAGCGGATGCGCCGCACGGCATGCGCTTCTTGCGGCAGCGCCGCGTGCGCCGTATGCGAGGCGTGCATTGCGATGGGGCGCAGCCGCGAGTGCGGGCTGCTCGTTCTCGCCTTGCCGGGACGAGCTGAACGCGATCAGCCTTCCGCCTCGGTACCCGGTCGCCCATTGCCTGCGGATGGAAGGCCCCGATCGCTAAGAGGGTCTACGGACTTTAGCGTATTCTCCCGGCCGGTCGATGGAGAGCGCGCCCCGTTGTTCGTCGACCGATGGGGGCTCAGCCCGGCGCAGCTTCGCGCGTCCGAGGCTGCCGTGCGTTTTTTGCGCGGCGACGGTCCGGGGGAACCGCTTAACAGTTTAAACCGCCTGCTGCCGAGCGCGTTCCGTCGGTCCGCTCGAACGCAAAGCCGCAGGTTTCTCCTCTGGGCCGTTACCGGAGCGGGCAAGACCGAGATGATCTTTCCGCTGCTGCAGGAAGTGCTCGACCGCGGGGGCAGGGCGCTGGTGGCGACGCCGCGGCGGGATGTGGTGCTAGAACTTGCGCCTCGGCTCGCCAAAGCTTTTCCCGGTGTCGGGCTAGCCGTGCTGTACGGGGGCAGCGAAGACCGGTGGACGAACGCGCCATTGACGTTGGCCACGACGCATCAGCTGCTGCGGTTCCAGGAAGCGTTCGACCTCGTGCTGGTCGACGAGCTCGACGCGTTTCCCTACCATAACGATCCGATGCTGCATTATGCCGCGGAGAAAGCCCGCCGCGCGGACGGCTCGACGGTGTTCCTGAGCGCGACGCCTCCCGCGTCGATGCAGCGCGAAGTAAAGAGGGGCGGCTTGCCGTGCGCCCGGGTGCCCGTCCGTTTCCATCGTCATCCGCTTCCGGTGCCGGTTCGGCTGAACGTTCCGCCCATTTATAAGTGGATCGGAAGGGGACAAGTTCCCGCATCGCTCAAGAGGTTGGCCGACGAATCGGTACGGCGGGGGGCTCAATTGTTCGTTTTTGTCCCGTACATTCGGCATGTCGATCCGGTCGTTTCCTTGCTGAGGCGGCATGCCGGAGAATGGGGAATCGCCCCGGAGGCGATCGGCGGCACATCGTCCAAAGACGCGGAGCGTTCCGGCAAAGTAACGGAGTTCCGCAATCGGTCGTTCCGCGTGCTCGTGACGACGACGATATTGGAGCGGGGCGTGACGGTTCCGCGCAGCGACGTCTGCATCCTCGACGCGCACCACGCGATGTTCGACGAAGCGGCGCTCGTGCAGATGGCCGGCCGGGCCGGGCGGTCGGGAGACGATCCGAAGGGGCGCGTGTATTTCTGCTCCGCCTATGCCACTCGATCCCAGCATCGCGCGGAATCGCAAATCCAGGCCATGAACCGCTTGGCCCGCAAGCTCGGCTATATCCGGACGGCGGAAGGATGAAGCTTGAGTGGCTCGAACGCATCTATCGGTTGTTCGGCCCGGACAACGGCTGCTGCCCGGTGTGCGAGCGGCAGCTCCGTAACGGTTCCGCCGCCTTTCCGGTATCGATCCGCCATGAAACGCCGAGAACGATCTTGTCCTCTCTCTGCGGCGAATGCGCCGGACGCATCCCTTGGATCGACGAGGCGGCCTGCCTCGTATGCGGACGCCCGGAGCGCTGCGGCGATTGCCTGCGCCGGACGAACCGCCATTTTCGCTGCTGCCGCGAGGCGGTTCGTTACGACCCGGCAATGCGGCAGTGGCTCGCCCAGTACAAGTACCGGGGACTGGAAAGGCTGGAGCCGGTCCTAGCGGCCATGCTCGCCATGCCGGCCGAGCGCATGATCGGACGGCTCGCATTCGATGCGGTGACCGCCGTGCCTCTAGCCGAGGAGCGGCTGCTCGAGCGGGGGTTCAACCAGGCGGAGCGCTTGGCCGCGCGCATTTGCGACTGGTACCGGGTTCCTTATGTTCCGCTGCTTCGCCGCATCCGCCATACGAGCAAAATGAGCTTCATAGGCCGGGGCGGCCGCCTTGAAAATATGAAGGGAAGCTTCGCCGTCGACATTTCCCTGAGCGGGTTAGAGGGCCGGGAGCCGGAGCGGGTGCTGCTTGTCGACGATATTTATACGACCGGAAGCACCATGAACGAATGCGCCTATGTCATTCGCCGTTCGTTCCCCGCTTGCGAGGTGTACGGGGTTCTTTTGGCCCGTTCTTGACATTCCGCTTGTTTCTTGCAATATTTAGTATAAACGTTATGTCGAGGGGCGGCGTTTGCTGTCGCTTGGTTGTCGGCTCAGACTGGAGGGTTCGTTGCGATGGATTTGGCGAATTGCCCCCGCTGCGGGAAGTTGTTTGCCCGCAATTTTCGAGATATATGTCCGAACTGCATGAAAGATATCGAGAGAGAATACGAAACGTGCATCGAATATTTGCGCGCCAACAAAGGCGCCACGATCACGGAGCTGTCCGACGAGACCGGGGTGTCCGTCAAGCAGATTACCCGGTTTATCAAGGAAGGGCGCATTTCGCTGTATAACGCCCCCAACATGTCCTACCCGTGCGAGGTATGCGGCACGCTCATTCGCGAAGGGAATATGTGCGACAACTGCCGGGCTCGGCTTCGCAAGGAAGTGCGGAACGCGACGGCGGAGACGGGGCGGGGAGCCGAACAGGAGAAGAAAGCGGAGAGCGCATACCGGATTAAAGGTTTTTTGCGCGACGACGATTAAAACCGTTCTATAAACATTTGATAGCTTGCGGCCGATAATACCTTTAACGGTTATCGGTCTTTTTATTTAGCGGCCTTGTCGAGGTGAAATCAGTGAAAATCAATCAATCCCAACGTATCGGAGCTTTTCAAGCTTATCAGTCTTCCGGAGAGCAGCGCGCGATGAATGCGCCGGGCAAGAAGCTCAAGGACGAAGTGCAAATATCCGCCGAAGCCAAAGAACTTCTTAATGCGAAGGCGAACGACCGCGCAAGCGCGGAAAAAATCGACGCCTTGAAAAAAGAAGTGGCGACGGGTACTTATTATGTGGAGACGGACAAGCTGGTCGAAAGAATTTTGCCTTTTCTGCGTTGATCGGCATTCCAGCTAATTTGAAGGGTGAATGTGAATTCGATGGCGTTAAACCCGTTGTATGAAACGATGGAGACTTTGCTCGAACAGCATGAGCGCATGCTGGAATTGTCCGAGCAGAAGAAGCAGGCGATTATCCGCAATGAGGTGAATCGGCTGACCGAGATTACCACCAAGGAATCGCGGCTGCTTAAGCTCATTTCGGATACGGAACGGCAGCGTCGGCAAAATGTTGAGGAATATTACTTGAGCAAGGGGTTAAAGCCGAATCCCGAAGCGACGGTTTCCGGCATCGTGCAGCTGGAAACCAATCCGCGCGAGAAAACCAAGCTGGCCAACCTGGGCGAGCGGCTGGTCGAGTCGGTGAATCGCCTGAAACAATTGAATGAACTGAACATGCAGCTGCTGAAGCAGGCAATAGAATTTAACGATTTTTCTCTTGACTTGCTGAGCGGTTCGGACGAGCAGGATATGATTTACAAGCCTCCGGCCAATCAGACGGGCTACGGCGGCGGAGCAAGGCTTTTCGATTCGCGGGCTTGACCCAACCTGAATGAACGAGGTGGCTTACAGATGAGATCGACTTTTATGAGTCTCGAAACGGCAAAACGGAGTTTGTTTACCCAGCAAGCGGCCTTGCAAACGACGGGACACAACGTAGCCAACGCGAATACGGCGGGCTACTCGCGGCAAACGGTGAACATGGTCGCTTCCAGTCCGATCGAAGCGGTCGGCATGACGAAGTCGACAGTGCCCGGCCAAATGGGGACGGGGGTTGAATTTAACTCCATTACCCGGATACGCGAACATTTTCTCGACATGCAGTATCGCAACGAGAATAAAACGTTGGGCAACTGGACGATTCAGCAGGATACGCTTCAGAAGCTGGAGACGATTTTCAACGAGCCGTCCGATACGAGTCTTCGCACGACAATCGACAACTTTTTTAATTCCTGGAACGATCTTGCCGAATCTCCGGAAGACAGCACCACACGGACGCTTGTAAGAGAGAACGCGATTGCGCTCGCCGACGCCTTTAATCAGACGAGCAGGCAATTGACGGAGCTGTCTCAGGACTTGACGGAAAATATCGAAGTGAAGACGGAGCAAGTCAATACGATCGCTTCGACGATTGCCGCTTTGAACGGGCAAATTCGCCGTATCGAATCGTTGGGAGACAATGCGAACGATTTGCGCGACCAGCGCGATTTGCTGGTTGACGAATTATCCAAAATCGCCAACGTTACCGTGGAAGAAGAAGCGAATGGCGATTATCTTGTCACGATCGGCGGAGCTCAATTGGTGGCCGGCGATGAGGCAACGCCGATGACCGCTGCCGGTTTCCAGGGGATGTACGCTGCCGGAACCCTAAGCGGCGGGGAATTGTATGGCATGATCCACTCGCGGGACACCTTTGTAACGGACTATCAACGGCAGTTGAATACGCTTGCGAACGGACTTGCCAACGGAAATATGACGATTACGATTCCTGCCGGCTCGGTATTGCCGGAAGGGACCGTGCTGAATAACATCACTTATACCGAAGCGAACCGTACCCTGGCAAGCGATCTGACGGTGACGGTTGCCGGACTGAACGGCTTGCACAAGCTGGGGTACTCGCTTGGTACTCCGCTGACGGCCGGCGGCAATTTCTTTGTCTCTTCGGACGGCGGACCGTTGACGGCGGCTAATTTCCAAGTGTCGGCCGATATCTTGAACAATGCAAGCCTGATCGCTTCATCCATGAGAACGACAACGGAGAACGGCACCGAGACGGCGATCAAAGGAAATAACGGTTTAGCTCTTCTTATGTCCCAATTGGGCGACGTATCGATTGATTTTTCGTCCGTTACCGGCGGTAGCGACACGACGATCAACAGCGCGAACGGTTTCTTCCGCGCCATGGTCGGACAACTCGGCGTGCAGACGGAAGCGGCTACGCGGCAAGCGACGAATGCGCAGTCGGTAGTCGATCAAGTCGATAGCCGTCGCGTTTCCGTAAGCGGCGTATCGCTCGACGAAGAGATGTCGAACATGCTAATGTTCCAGCATGCGTACAACGCTGCGGCGCGTCTGATGACAACCGTGGACGAAATGCTGGACCGGATTATTAACGGGACCGGAGTCGTAGGCCGATAATCGACTAATTTGAAAGGCGGGTGCGAGTAACGATGGCTGGAAGAGTGACGCAGGCTACCATGACAAGTCAACTGTTGCGGAACATCAATACGAATTTGACGCGGATGCAGGGCAATAGCGAGAAGTTGTCGACAGGAATGCGGATTAACCGTCCTTCCGACGATCCGGTCGGCATTACGTACGCCCTGCGCTATCGCAGCGATCTATCCATTAATGAACGGTATCAGACCAACGCCGACTATGCCGCATCGCTTCTTGATTTTAACGATACGCTTCTGACGCAGACCGGGGATATTCTTAAGCGGGTCAAGGAGTTGGCCGTTCAAGGGAGCAATGGGACCCAGACGGAGACTTCGCGCGAGACGATCGCCGTCGAAATGGAGCAATTAAAGGAACAATTGGTCAATATCGCAAATTCGACGTTTAAAGGCAAATATGTTTTTAGCGGTCAAGAGGTCGATCAAGTGCCTTATGCATCCGGCGTCGATCCCAAGACCGTCGTGACGGATTCAGAAGATATTTCGTACATGGTGGGAGCGGGCGTGAAAGTTAGCGTCAACCTTACCGGCAACGACGTTTTCGGTTATCCGCCAACCGGAGTGACGGCTCCGCAAAATGAAGACGATAATGTATTCCACGTGCTGGACCAAATGATCGGAAGTTTGCGCAATGACAATATGACCGAACTGAAAAACCAGATAACGGCATTGGAGTCGCGAACCAATAAAATTTTGACCCAGCAGGCTCAGATCGGGGCGAGGGTCAATCGTGTCGAATTGGTTCAGTCGCGTCTGGAGGATTTGAATCTGAATTTGACGACGCTGCAGTCGAAAGTGGAAGATGCCGAGTATGAAGAGTTGATTATTAAATCCAAAGTCGACGAAAGCGTTTATCAGGCGTCCTTGTCGATCGGCGCCAACATCATTCAGGCTTCGCTTGTCGACTTCTTGCGCTAATTGGAACCGAATCGGAGAGGAGAGAATGGGTTGATCGGTCAAATTTACATTCAAAGCGATCCCGCCATTCTTAGCTTCACCGGAGGACTTGGTCGTTACGATATCCGGACGGAACGGCCTGTCGTGCATGTGGAAACCCGAAAGGGAGAGTATCGCATGGAAAACAACGGCGCCGGAACGCTCGAAATCGACATGAGTCTAACGAACGATGCGATAGACGGCGGGAGCCCTGAGAGCTTTTGGCATCGAATTTACAGTCAATACAAGCAAATCGCGGTCCAAAACATGGAACGAATCGTGGAGCGCGGCAATACGATCGGGGACTTAAGAATTAAACAAAATCCGATGCCGGATTTCGCTCTCGAGGATTTTGTGGAGGGCCCCCCCGATCTGCAGGCGTACGGACCCGCTTTGCCCAATAATACGAAATTTTCGTATACGCCGGCCGATTTGAACATCGAATACATTCCGGAAGAACGAAACGTAGACGTTCAACTGACAAAACCGGCCATCGAATATCACAGGGAATATGTGCGGTATAAAATGGAACAATATCCAAAAGTAACGATTATCCCGCCCGCGATCGACATGATGGGGTGACGTGTTTATTTGCTATAAGCGACGACGCGCTTGTAGCTTTTTCTGTGTCATGCGGATATTTGGAGGGGACGATATGCATACTTTGGCAACGAGGTTCGGCGAACTGACCATTCAAGAAGAGGACATCTATACTTTTGCCAGAGGAATCCCCGGATTCGAAGTCTGTCGGCGATTCGTATTTGTAAAACCTGAGGAGCATGCTCCTTTCGAATATTTACAGTCCGTCGATGACGGGAATCTGGCTTTTATCGTTGTGGACCCCTTTATTTTCTTTCCCCGCTACACTTTCGAATTGCCGGATTCGTCCGTCGCGGAACTGGGAGGGCCGAAAGAGGACTCTTTAATGATTCGCGTCATTGTGAGCATTCGGGGGGAACTCCGCCAGGCAACGGCCAATTTAGTGGCGCCGGTCGTCCTTAATGTTCGGGATAGAATGGGGCAGCAGGTCGTGCTAAGCGATTCCGAGTATTCCGTTCATCACCGGCTATTCAACGATACATCCAATCGCACCGGAGGGGGATGACCGCCAATGCTCGTGCTTACCCGGAAGAAGGGGCAATCCATTCTCATTCAGGATCAAATCGAGTTGACCGTATTGGGAATCTATAACGACCACATCAAAATCGGCATTTCCGCCCCCCCGGACGTTCAAATAGTTCGCTCGGAATTAATCGTTTCCATTAAAGAGAACAACCTGGAGGCTTCCCAACTCCCCGAAAACACCGATTTTTTAAAGGAAGCGCTGCGTCAAATCGGACGTGAAGACTGAAGCTCCGAGCCATCGCTATTGCCGTCGGCAGAAAATCTTCAACGGAGTGGCATATATGCATATTTTGCTAAAAACCAGAAGGAATCCCGCCGATATAGTAGTAAAGGGCAATGTCGAGACGAGGAGCGATGTCAATGAGCAATCTGGGAACGGGAAATCAAATTGCGGCTGCACTCGGCCAAGCGCAAATCGCGCCGATCAGGCCGATCGTGGGAGGAGCTTCGGCGGATGTGTCGGTCCAGCCGATCGGGGTTCCTTCTTCATCGGGCATAAGCGCCGAAAATATGCAACCGACGTTTTCGCGTCTGCGGGTTCAGGAAGAAAGCGGCGCCAAGCTGACAATTGGAGAAGAGCAGCTGTACAAGGCGATCGAAAGAGCGCTCAAAGCCATGCAGGGACCGCAAACGTCCATCCAAATGCAAGTGCATGAAGGAACGAATTCCGTCATGATCAAAGTTTTCAACAAGGAAACGGGCGACTTGATTCGTGAAATTCCCCCGGAAAAGACGCTGGATTTGGTCGTGAAGATGATGGAAGTTGCCGGGATTTTAATCGACGAAAAAGTTTGAGGAGGAGTTCTAGTGGCAACGATAAGACTCGGCGGTTTGGCTAGCGGCATCGACACGGACTCTGTCGTTAAGGAGCTAATGTCGGCAAGACGTCAGCCCCTGACCAAGCTGAACCAGCAAAAGATAAAGCTCGAGTGGCAGCAGGAACTGTATCGCGAGATTAATATTAAACTCGTAGACCTGCGCAACAATAAATTGTCCAACTACCGGATGAACAGCACATTAAATACGCTGGCTTCGACAGTGACCGGCAATACTTCGGCTGTGACCACCAAGGCGACGAGCAGTGCCGTTTCGGGGAGCATGTCGATTGAGGTTCACAGCTTGGCTACGGCGGCGTCCAGAGTTAGCACGACGGGAATTGGGACAAACGTCGATACAAACAAATCGCTTGCCGAACTGGGACTTGCCGCGAGCGCCGATGCAACGATTTCCTTTACGATTAATGACTCCGAAACTATAACCGTCAGTGGAAGCGATAAGCTTTCGGATGTAATCAGCAAAATCAACTCGACTTCCGGAGCCAATGTTGCAGCTTACTTTGATAGCGCTTCGGGCAAATTATCGTTAACTTCCAAGACTACGGGGGATGCATCGACCGTATCGATCGGGGGGACCAATGCGGACTTCTTCGATCAATTCAATCTTGGAGCGGTAGTGCCCGGGGATGATGCCGACGTAACGATTAACGGAATTCGCACTAACCGCGCCAGCAATACCTTTACGGAGAACGGCGTACAGATCACGCTGAATGCCGCATCCAACGGCGTGGCCAGCACGGTAACGACCAAAATGGACACAAGCAAATTTGTCGAGCTCGTCAAGTCATACATCACCGCCTACAATGATATTCTCGATACCATTAATTCGAAAATAAACGAAAAAAAGAGCTATAGCTATGCACCGTTGACGGAAGAACAGAAAGAAGAAATGACCGAGGAAGAAATCGAGCTTTGGGAAAAGAAAGCGAAGCAAGGTCTGCTCCGCAACGATACGGTTCTTTCCACTCTTGTGAATAATATGCGGATAGGAACGATATCCGATGTTGAAATAGGCGGAGAAAAAGTAAATATCACGAGTCTCGGCATTACGACAGGTGAATGGGGAGAACGCGGCAAGTTAAAGTTAGACGAAAATGCCTTGATAGCGGCGCTGGAAGAAGATCCGGAAAAGGTTATCGCGTTCTTTAGTCAGGAAACGACGGAAACCGATCCGGTTAAAGCGAAGTCTGCGACCAATCCAGACAGCGGTTTGTTCAATCGCATGTATAACGAACTTATGACGGCGCTTGATTCGCTGGCGGAGAAGGCCGGTACGTCCAGATTCAGCACTTCCACTACGGAGGCGTTTAATCCTTCGAGTTTGATCGGTACGCAAATCCTGGACATCGACAGGCGTATTGCCCGTTTGGAGGATCGTTTGCTGGATATCGAGAATAACTACTACAAGCAATTTGCCGCGATGGAGTCGGCGATCAACTCGATGAACGCCCAATCGAGCAGTTTGTTCGGATAACGATGATCGAAATTGCAGAGTTTAAATCGTTATTGGATGAGATTCGCAGCGAATCGCAAAGACTGAGCCATTTCGATACGGAAGCGGAATACACGGAATACGTTGCTCTTATTGAAAATAGACAGAGATTGGTCGATTTCCTCGCTCGTTTTCCTTCGGTTGCCGAGGATGAGAAAGAGGCCATTCAGGAGCTGGCTCGGTACGAGAAAGGACTGCTGGCGAGAATGGAGGCATTCAAGCGGGAAGCTTTGGATGGATTAAGGAAACTTGATGACTCCAAAAAACAGCGAGACGCCTACGCTGGCAGCTACGGATCCATGGAAGGCTTTATGTTTGATAAGCGGAGGTAGCGTAACGGCAGCCATGCTGAAAAGCATTGGCTGCCGATGCTGTTGTTCTTGCGGTTTTTTAGAAATTTTCAGTTATGCATATTGTGGAGTGATTCGACATGAATTCAGTATCGCTCGTGATGATTGTGCGGGATGAAGAAAAGGTTCTTTCCCGGTGTCTAGACAGCGCCGCATCCATCGTTGACGATATCGTCGTATTGGATACGGGATCGACCGACGGCACCAAAGACATTGCACGAAAATACGGCGCCAGAGTATACGATTACACATGGAACCATCATTTTGCCGAGGCAAGAAATGCTTCGCTTGATCATTCGCGAACGAACTGGAATTTGGTGTTGGATGCGGACGAATACATAACCAACGACTGCGGCCGAAAAATTCGCGATTTTATGGAGGAGGGACCTTCAATCGGGCGAATCCGCAGATTAAGTTCTGTTCAGGCCGAAGACGGGATTCAACTGGTAAGCGATTTTATCTCCCGATTGTTTCCCTCCAATATTCGGTACAAAGGACGAATTCATGAACAAGTTTCTTCGGGTTTGCCGCGAAAGGTCGTTGATGTCGAGGCGCATCACGACGGATACCTAAACATATCGAAGGCTGGCCGGAATATTCCCCTTCTGGAGCAGCAACTGTCGGATCATCCCAACTCCGCATATTACACCTTTCAACTGGCAAAAGAGTACAAAGGCGTTGGACGACATGCGGAGTACCTGCAATGGTGTCGTAAGGCATACAACCTTCTTACAAAGCAGGAGATGTACGCTCCATACGTGATCGTGGAATATTTATACGCAATGTTGAAATGCGGAGAATTGGAAGGCGGAGCCCATATAATCGAGCGGGAAAGCGAGTATTTGCATGATTTTCCCGACTTTCACTTCGTCAGTGCCCTGTTCTATTTGGACTATGTTCTGCAAGACGTGGCCAACCGGCTCCCGATGCTTCCGAGAATTGAACAAGCCTATTTCAAATGTCTGGAACTAGGCGACACGACAAGATACGATAGCGTCATCGGGACGGGAAGTTTCTCCGCCATGTACAACCTTGGGGTGTTCTACGAGGTCCAGGGAAGACATGAAGAGGCGGTAAAATGGTATCGGCAGTCAGCTGCCTATGCTTATGAACCTGCCCAAAAAAGATTACGTCAATATAATCTGGGTACGGGGAACTAAAGTCGACATGCATTGATTCCGATATAAGATACAGAAACAATGAGCAAAAGGAGCGCATCGATGATTACGAACCCTTATCAGAAGTATCAGCAGGCTTCTGTGCAAACGGCGCCGGCTTCGCAACTGCTTTTGATGCTATACGATGGAGCGATTCGTTTTGTTCGGGTTGGAATCGAGGGAATCAATCAACGAAATTACGAGAAAGCGAACAATAATTTAATTAAAGCCCAGGCGATTATAAACGAGCTGGTGGCCGGATTAAATCACGATTACCCTATCGCCAAGGATCTGCTCGTCCTTTATGAATACTTATTGCACCAGTTGATCCAAGCCAATGTCAAAAAAAATGCCGAAATCGCTCAAGAAGTATTGGATCACCTGACGGAGCTTAGAGAGGCGTGGGGAGAGGCTGCAAAACAAGTCGCGGGCGAGAGGTAATTTTTTTTCGAGTTTTTCTGCAAAAAATCTAAAGTATAATTCGTAACCTGTCGATATAATAGATAGCACGATTGAATCGGGCGGCCGACCTTCAATTCGTGACCCACAGGGAAGTGGGCTATTACACATTTCAGGGAGGAAAATGGAAATGATTATCAACCACAATATCAACGCTCTGAACACGCACCGCAACCTGGGCCTGAACAACACGGCTGCAGGCAAAAACATGGAGAAGCTGTCCTCCGGTCTGCGCATTAACCGCGCTGCTGACGACGCTGCAGGTCTTGCAATCTCCGAAAAAATGCGCGGCCAAATCCGCGGCTTGGAACAAGGCCAACGCAATACGCAAGACGGTATCTCCTTCGTTCAAACGGCTGAAGGCGCACTGAACGAAATCAGCGCGATGCTCGTTCGCATGAAAGAGCTGAACGTTCAAAAAGCCAACGAAACGTATTCGACCACGGACAAGAACAACATTGATGCCGAACTCAATGAACTGGGCGCGCAAATCGATGAAATCCTGGATAAAACGACGTTTAACGGGATCAGTATTAAGGATGCTATTGACATTGCGTACGACGACAATGCAAACACGATTTCTGTAGGTGGGCTGACCTTCACAGGTGGACTGGACAGCACTTCCGACCTTACTGCAGTAAGTACTGCAATCACGACCCTGTCTACTGACCGCGGTACCCTCGGTGCCAAGCAAAATCGTTTGGAGTACACCTCCAATAATATTGGTACGACGGCTGAAAACCTGACCGCTGCCGAGTCCCGTATCCGCGACACGGACATGGCGAAGGAAATGGTTAATCTTACGAAGAACAACATCCTGCTGCAAGCTGCTCAATCGATGCTGGCTCAAGCCAACTCGCAGCCGCAAGGCGTTCTGTCGTTGCTTCGTTAATTATCTATTTCTCCAGTTTTCAATTAAGGAGGCTGCTTTCGGCAGTCTCCTTTTCCTATTAAATTTAGAAGTTAGGAATCTTACTCTCAACTTAGCGTTCCATTAGATACTAAAATCTTCAGAAAATAAAGGAATTATAGCGCGATTCCCATAAATTGCTCTATAACATTCATTCTTTTTGAAGCCGATATTATTAATTAGTGATAGTTTAAAATGATAAACAGAATGGAGCTTTAGCATGACAATTCTCGAAACAAATTTAAAGTTCTTGCGACAAAGTTATCCACATGTTTATCGACTATTGAATGAGAGCCCTTCTACATCAGCTAACTACCGTTCTTTTGTTTCAAAGGATGGTCTAGGAAATATTGAAGTATGCTTCAATGAAAGAAAAACTGAGTTTCTGTACGATCCTTCACAAACGGCTATGGAAGCTGCAAGATGGTTGCAATCTATTACTGAGCACGTATCCCAGCAAGAACATATTCTAATATACGGTCTAGGACTAGGACATCACTTGCAATTACTACTTACATATTATCCACAAAAATGGGTATATGTATATGAGCCAGATCTGGAAATGTTTCGAAAAGCAATTGAGACTGAGGATTTAAGTCTCCTATTAAGCCATCAGAACGTCAAAGCTTTAGCGGTTGGAAAGTCTGCGGAAGCGAAGCGGCAATTAATTTACCCTATTTGCACGCACGCACAAGGATCGTGTTCATTTCTGTGTTTGCCATATTACGAACGTGTTGCTTCATCTGACTTGAGAGATTTCCGCCAAGAAATACCGTCTATTGTTTCGGAGTTTAACGTAAACCAAAATACTTTAGTACAATTTAAAGAACAGTGGCTTAGAAATAGATTAAATCATATATCGACCAATTTGTCATCGATACCGCTCCATGCATTAAAGGGACTGTTTCAAAATATTCCTGTTATCATCGTTGGTTCCGGGCCTTCGCTTAAGGAAGATGTTGAATGGATACGGCGTCTGCGTGATCATTGTCTGATTTTTGCGGCAGGAACGAGTGTGCAACCCTTACTGCATTTTGGAATAGAGCCCCATTTAGTTGTCATGGTAGATGGAGGATCGATCGTTGAATTGGTATTCCAAGACGAGGCTTCTCGAAATGTCCCTATGCTCTATTCACCTACGACCAACTTTCGTGTTACGGATTTGATGACGAGCCAATTATTCCACTTTTACGATCATACGGATCAAGTTAGCAAGCACTATATGGAACTGACGGATGAGGATCCCGTATTTTATTCGTCTGCATCAGTGACTGGAATGGCGATTCAAGCAGCGGTATATATGGGTTGCAAAGAAATTATATTTGCGGGTCAAGATTTCTCGTTTCCCGGGAATAACTATTATGCACCGGGCGTCACTCATTTTGCAGAACAGGGGCAAAAGTATGTTGTATCAAATGCCCAAGATGAAGTAGAGAATGTTCTTGGAACTACAAATCGGACGACTTCTTCTTATCGAGTATTGCTTAGGAATACGGAGGAAATCATTTCTAGACTCCCAGGGGTTCGGTTTATCAATACTTCCTCAGTAGGAGCAAAGATTGCAGGTACGGAATGGAAACGCATGGAAATGTATTATGAGGAAATAAACGGAGGCTTAATAACGGCGCCAAAGTGTATTAGCGATGTACTTAAAGTAAATGCAAGGTATAGCACGGAACGTGTTGCCTCCATTCTAACTAAAATCAAAAGTATACAGGTAGATTTAGGAGTTTACCAACAAAAGTTTCATGAGATAAAGAAGCTGATTGGCAAGCTCGCCGAATGGAGTCGAACAAATCCTAATAAGTGTGCGAAAACACTGGAATCAATCGAAGATCATTGGGCGGCTGTGGTCAATCGCGAAAGCTTCCGTGCCCTTTACGAATCATTGCTTCCACAGGAATTACATTATTTTGATAGTCACCTCTCATCAATTGTTGCGGAGAAAACGATAATCGGAAAGGCGCGTATGTTTGAGACGTATGTAGGCAAGATCGTCAATGAAATGCTGGAAGTGACCCCCCTACTAAAGGAGATAGCAGTAGAGGCAATTTCGAGATTAAAGCAACATGAATCAGAGGATGCGGAAGTGAAAGGCTAGGGAGACTTATGAACGGTTTTTTTCGGGATAAAAAAATTCTCATTGTTGGCGGTACGGGAACAATCGGTCAGAGCCTTCTTCATCATATCCTGCTTGACAAACCTAAAGTGGTTCGGATTTTTAGCAGGGACGAGTACAAGCAATTTGAGATGCAACAGAAATACCGGGATCAATCGAATATTCGCTTTTTGATCGGGGATGTACGAGATCAGGCGCGTTTAGTTAGAGCAATGCAAGACATTGATTATGTCTTCCATGCGGCAGCAATGAAGCATGTACCAGCTTGTGAATACAATCCTTTCGAAGCCGTTCAAACCAATGTGCTCGGAACACAAAATGTCATCCTTGCATCATTGGAGACTGGCGTTAAGAAGACAATATTCACGAGTACGGATAAAGCGATTGCTCCGACTAATACGTACGGTGCTTCCAAACTTATGGCGGAACGATTGATCTCTGCGGCGCAATATCAAGCCGGTGCCAGTCAAACAAAATTTGCGGCCGTTCGCTTCGGCAATGTGATGGGTTCAAGAGGGTCTGTCATTCCATTATTCAGACAACAAATTATAGATAATAAAAAAGTTACTGTTACGGATAAAAATATGAGTAGGTTTATGATGACAGTTGATCAAGCTTCGCAACTAACTACTAAAGCTATGGCTTTTGCGCAAGGTGGGGAAATTTTTGTATTAAAAATGCCTGTTATTAAATTGAAAGAATTAGTAGATGTTTTAATAGATGAGTTATCCGTTCAACTTAAAATTGATAAGGAAACTATTGTGGTAGAAGAGATTGGTTTGCGTCCGGGAGAAAAAATGTTTGAAGAACTTATGACAGAAGACGAGGCTATTAATGCAGTAGAATTGTCTGATATGTATGTTATTCAAAATAGTTTTTTACAAAAGCATGATTATCATGGAGCAACTCCAGCTAAGAAAGTAAAATTAACATCTAATTCAATTTCACCCCTTTCATTTCAAGAGGTGAAGGCAATTATAGTGGAAAATAATTTGTTGCAGTAAAGTGAGGAAGGAATAATGATTATATTTGCTCATCGTGGCTACTGGCTTGAAAAGAGTGAACAAAACTCATTCCAAGCATTGCAACTAGCTTTTGAAAAAGGATATTCTATTGAAACGGATATTTGGCGAGTAGGTGACGATTTAATTATAAGTCACGATAATCCAATTGTTAATTCTAGTTTATTAACTGTGAATATGTTTTTAGATAGAGTCGAATTATATACCAATGAAGTTATTAATATCGCATGGAATATTAAAACAGACTCATGTGAACAACTAATCGTAAAATTTCTAGAGAATTTCAAAGGATTAAAAATAAATCATTTCTTTTTTGATATGAGTATCCCTGCAATGATAGCGATGCATAAGTTCTCGAAACAAATTCCATTGTGTACCCGTTTGAGTGATGTAGAAGTTGTTCCTGTATTGTATGAAGAATCAAACTACATTTGGTTAGATTCATTTAATCAAGAGTGGCTCAAGCCTGAGGTGTTACTTAGGCACCATAAAAAAGGGAAATTCTTGATAGTCGTCTCATCAGAGCTACATAAACGTGATAAAAGTCAGCTATGGGATATGTTACATACTTATTATATGAGCTATCCAGATTATCGGCATTTAATGGCAATTTGTACTGATTATCCTGACCAAGCGAGAACATTCTTTGTTTAAAGAGGTGTTAAAATGATTAAAGCTATTTTCTTCGATATGGATGGAGTTTTAATAGATGCTAAGGAATGGCACTACGAGGCGCTAAATCAGTCCCTTAAATTATTTGGTTATGAAATTACAAGATATGAGCATTTAAAGATGTACGACGGCCTTCCTACAAAGAAAAAGCTTGAATTATTAACACTGGAGAGAGGGTTGCCGATAGGTTTGCATAGTTTTATTAACGAAATGAAGCAGATTTATACTATTGATTATATTAACGCAAAATGTAGGCCCATTTTTCAACACCAATATGCACTTTCGCGTTTAAAAAGTGACGGTTATTTTCTTGCTGTATGCTCAAATTCCATAAAGAAAACTGTTGAATTAATGATGACAAAAAGCGAACTAATGGATTATTTAGATTTTTTTATGAGTAATGATGATGTCTCTTTTTCAAAGCCAAATCCAGAAATATATAATAAAGCTATGGAACGATTAAGTCTTTCGCCTCATGAATGTCTAGTTATAGAGGATAATCCTAACGGAATTAAAGCGGCGGAAGATTCAGGTGCTAGTGTAATGGTTGTAAATTCAGTTTTCGATATCACATATGATGCTATTAAAAAAGTAATTAATGATTTAGAGGTGAAACAGCATGATAAATATCGTAGTGCCATTAGCAGGTAAAGGAAGCAGCTTCAAAGAAAAAGGAGAACTTTTTCCAAAAAATTTGGTGGAAATAAACGGGAAACCGATGATTGAGTGGGTTATCTCGAGTCTAAAGATCGATATTAAGCACCGTTTCATTTTTATTATTAGAAACGAAGATTTTAAGGATTATTCTTTTTCCTATACTCTTCGCCTACTATCAAGTGATTCTGAAATTGTTGTTGCCCAACAAGAAACGGCTGGATCCGTTTGTAGCGCATTGTTAGCTATTGATTTCATTAATAATGAACAACCGCTAATTATTGTGAATGGAGATCAAATTATTCAAGATAATCTATTTGAGCAAGGAATAAATTATTTTATTCGCAAGTCATTTGACGGAGGAATTATTACTTTCCCTGCTGTTCATCCAAAATGGTCCTATGTTAGACTGGATGAAAATAATTATGTTATAGAGGTCGCTGAAAAAAAACCAATAAGTAAAAATGCAACAGCAGGGGTTTACTATTTCAGGAAAGGGCTGGATTTTGTTAATGCTGCTTTTCGAATGATACGTAAAGATATACGAACACTAGGGCAATTTTTTGTTTGTCCTGTATATAACGAATTGATATTAGATGGTAGAAAAATAGGTGTATTTTCTATTGAAAAAGAAAAAATGATCAGTCTTGGAACACCAGAGGAAGTTAACCAATTTAAAAATAAATCTGTATTCGGAGGATAATATGATAAACGTGGTAGTCCCAATGGCTGGGCAAGGTTCTAGATTTCAAGCCGGGGGGTACAGTGACCCCAAGCCATTTATTGATGTATTAGGAAAAACAATGATTGAAAGGGTGCTCGAAAATCTTGCCGTAGACGAATCTCGCTTTATATTAATAGTTCGAAATGAACATTATATTAAATATACTGAAGTATTTAAAAGGATAGAAAACGAATATGACGTAACGATTGTTTTTTCTGAAAAATTAACCGAGGGAGCATGCTGTTCGGTATTAAAAGCAATTGATTATATAAATAATCAGACTCCATTACTAATAGCAAATAGCGATCAAATTGTTGAAACTAATTTAAACTTATTCTTGAGGGATTGTTTTGAAAGAAACCTGGATGGTTCTATCCTAACATTTTATGATAATGATCCAAAATGGAGTTATGCAGCGTTAAATAACGATAGCACCATTCGAATTGTTAGAGAAAAAGAAGTGATTTCGCCTCATGCAACAGTTGGAATATATTTCTACTCTAGAGGAATTGATTTTGTTCACGATGCTGTAAAAATGGTTGCTAATAACGATCGAGTAAATAATGAATTTTATGTTTGCCCTGTATATAACTATGGTATTGAAGGTGGAAGAAAGTTTGGAATCTTTGAAATTGCAAAAGAAAGCATGCACGGGTTAGGTATACCTGGTGATCTCAAAACTTATATAACATATTTAGAAAGTAGATGACAAACAGTGTATTCCATTGTCCCCTTAGCTGGTCCCGATTTATTTTTGGCTGAAAAAAAACAATTTAAACCGATGATTCCCTATAAAGGAACAGAATTACTCCCAGGTATACTGAAAAATAGATCCTGGAGTAAAGAAGTGGAGCTATATATTTTTGTGCTTAGAGAACAACCCGGAATTAAGGTTTTAGTAAAATTCATACAGGACCAATTTGCGAACTGTATGATTCTATATTTACCGAATCTTGCAAGAGGGGCTTTGATGAGCACATTATCGGCTGCATCTATCATTCATGAGTTTAATAAGCCGATTATTGTTGATCTATGTGATATAGATTTTAAAAGTAATATTAATATTCAAGGGATGTTTGGAGAATCTAATGTTAAGGCGGTTCTTCCAGTATTCCAATCAAATTCAGAAATATTTAGCTATGCAGTTTTGGATACTAGTAACCCATCGGTAGTAATACAAACAGTGGAAAAGAAAAAAATATCGGAATGGGCTTCGGCTGGGGTTTACATCTACAGGGATCTCAATAGTTTATTGGTTGCAGCTCAAGATTCTATTGAATTTCATTATCATTATGAATATAATAACAATTTATTTCTTTGTCCTAGTTTGAACGGGTTAATAAGAAAAGGGTTTAAAGTGATTGCCGTCAAAGTAGATGACGTAAATTATGATTTAGGAATAATCAAAAATGAGGGGAAAAAATAATGGGAACAAATTTAAATAATATAGAACTTAAAGATAAAAAAAAAATAATTGGTTGGGGTACAGGAAGTTATTTTAAAAGTGTATTTAATAGGACTTCGATTCATTTGGATTATCTGGTTGATAATGATGAAAGTAAAGTCGGTAAAGAAATAAATGGACTCCAAGTGTTTGGACCTGAACAGATTCTGAATGAGAACAGTATGGAAGTTGTTATTGTTGTTTACTCTAGTTTTTATGATGAAATATATCGACAGATCAAACAAATGGGAAACTATGATGTAATTGCTGTAGAACAGATAATGGAGCAGAATGAGCAAGAAGCGATGACACAGGCAGAAAAAGACCTAATAGCAAGACAGTTTTGGGACAATAAAAGAGAATATAAAGGTGTTGACCTTAATCATTGGGGGTCAAATGATCTCATTGTTAGTATAATTAATAATAGGTTATGTGGTCCACAATATAATAATTGGGTCCAGTATATTAGAGAAAACTATTTAAAGGAAAAACTTGATTTAAAAGTTCTTAGCTTAGGTTGTGGGACAGGACATTTAGAAAGAATTTTATTAAAAGAGTTATCTTGCAAGTTAATAGATGCCATTGACTTCTCACCGTTATCAATAAAAGAAGCTAAAAATAGAGCTGAGTTGGAAGGTTTTTCAGAAAAAATAAATTATCAAATTGATAATTTAAATGAAGTTATTTTGGATGCTAACAAATATGATTTGATTGTTGCGGAAGAGTCTATTCACCACATTTCGAATTTGGAGCACTTATATCAGCAAGTGAATAGTTCTTTAAAAAGTGATGGTATATTTGTTCAAAATGAGTTTACTGGCCCCAATCATTTTCAATGGACAGATGAGCAACTAAGCGAAATTAATGGAATTCTTGAATTAATATCACCAAAATACAAAATTAGAGATAAGTTTAATCGGCCAACACTTGATCAAATGCTTAGAACAGATCCATCAGAAGCTGTGAGATCTTCGGATATTATACCATTAACGTATGATTTTTTTAATGTGCTGGAACAGAGAAATGTTGGTGGAAATATTATGCACTTACTTTACCAATGTTTAAATACTGATTATTTTCATTTCAATCGCAGTGCATTTTGTGAACATCTTTTAATTTCGTTAATGGAATATGAGGAAAAAGTGTTTTTAAGTAGAGGAATTTCAGATGCTGCAATGCTGATTGCACAAAAAAAGACAATTGAGGAATGAGAAGTATGAGTTACTGGTCAAGTATTGAAGAAATACATAATCAAATTCAAAAAAAAGAAAAGAAAATAATCGGTTGGGGTACAGGGGGGGCTTATCGGCATTATCAGCATATAAATCCACTCAAGTTAGAATACTTAATAGATAATGATATAAGTAAATGGGGGGAGACTATAGATGATATTGTTGTTTATAGCCCTAACCAATTACTCAATGAAAAAGTTGAGGATGTTGTTATTATTGTTTACTCAAGTTTTGCAAGTGAAATTATAGAACAAGTAAAGATGATTGGGAATTTCCTTGTAGAGTCTGCGAGTAAATTATTTGATTTTCTTAAAATTGAGTCATATATGCAAAAGATAAATTCTGTTATCGGTAATAACTTTACACAAGTGAAAAGGTACCCAAAGAGTAATAATGCTATTTTAATACAAGGACAAGTAGTAGAAGAAGTAACGATACAGATAGTTAAATATTATTGTAAGTTGTATGCTAATGATTTGATAATTTTGTCAACTTGGAATGATACTAAAGAGGAATTAATTGATGAAATTAAACCGTATGTTGATCATATTGTATTAAATGATCTTCCACATAATAGAGGTGTTCAGAACCGAAATTTACAAATTTCCTCCACATATAATGGTATTCTTGCTGCGGAGAAGGCCGGAGCTAGATACATTTTAAAAACTAGAACTGACACGATTCTATTAAAGGAAAATATTCTTAATCAGTGTTTGGATGTCTTGCATGAATATAGTGGTAATGTTGCTCAGCGACACGGCTTAAAAAACCGAATTTTGGTAAATGAAACTTTTACACGGAAATACTTTATCTATCATCCTTCAGACATGGTGATGTATGGCCATATTGAAGATATTAAGCTTTATTGGACTCAAGAATTCGACCTGAGAGATTATGCACTGACAGAAAAAGATTGGAAAAGTAAAACGCTAAAAGAATTCAGTCTCCAAAGGGGAAGTTCAGAAAACTACTTGTGTGTAAATTTTTTGAAAAAAATTGATTGGGATATAAAGGGTAGCCTAAAAGATAGTTGGGAATTTTATAGGGATTTATTGGTTGTTAAGGATGATGATTGGTTTGGATTTTTTTGGTTTAAAAACCCATCTATTCCGGATAAGGATACGCCTTTTAAGGTAAAAGAGAATATTACTCATAGCTTTTGGGAAAATTTATATTTTCACAGAATAAATGGTGAAGGTGTGATTGATATTGAACTTCATCATTGGAATGATTTTTTTGTTTAAAATTCAGCTTAGAGAATAACATGTTTAAACACGATTAGAATACAGTTTCAATAACACTTTTGCTCGGATCTTGGCAACTTTCTTTTTCCGACTTCTAATCCCGAGGAGCTTACAATGCAAAGAGATAACCCGGTAGTGCTGTTTACATCGATCGGAAAACGGGTGTCGTTAATTAGGCACTTTATAGAATATGGTTGGGAGGTAATCGGGGTGGATACTCGACCCGATGAATGTGCTGCTCAACAAATTGTCAAGAAAATAATTAAAGTGCCTTATTGCCAGGAAGCGGATTACTATGACAAGCTAGAGGAAATTTGTCGCGTAGAAAAAGTTAACTGCCTGGTTCCTTTATATGAACCTGAATTAATGGGATTGGCAGGGTTGCGGTCAAGATTCGAAGAAATAGGTGTACGAATCTTGATAGCCACGAAGGAGACAATTTTGACTTGTGTTGATAAATATAGTCTATACCAATTTTTTAAACTTAATGATTTTTCAACTCCAGATACCTTTGAAGAGCCAACTAATTTGGATGATAAATCACTATGGGTTATCAAACCCAAAATAGGCATGGGGAGTAGGGATGTCTATATAACAACATATAAGGAAGTTTCTCTGTGGTATGAAAGAGTTCCGAACCCAATAGTTCAACGGTATATTGAAGGACAAGAAATTAGTATTGACGTTTTCGTTTCAGATAAAAGACAAGTTTTATCTATTGTTCCTCGGGTACGTTTAGAAGTGCGTGCTGGTGAAGTGAGTAAATCGATAACGATTGAGGATAAAGAGATAACCTTACTTACGATTCAATTGGTGAATAAATTAAAATTAACAGGTCCAGCTACAATACAAGGGATTAGAGAAACAAACTCAGGAAGATTCTATTTTATAGAAGTAAATCCTCGATTTGGTGGAGGCGTTCCGCTAACGATTGAGGCGGGAATTCCATATGCAGAATTTATTAAAGCATCTTATACTCAAAAACCAGGTGTCCTTCATTCTTATCAGCCTGGTCTCAAAATGCTTCGATATGATGAGGCTGTTTATGTAAAGGGCGGTTTCTGAACCTTGAAAAATATATTGGTTTTTCCTTGTGAGACGGAAGAAGCAATGGAGTTGAATCATGCATTAGGGCGATTGGTTCATTGTAGCTTATTCGGTGCTAGCAGTTTAGGGGGAGAGCAGAAAGGTAAGTTTGTTTATCGTAAATATTTAGGTGAAATAAACACAAATGTGCTTGGATGGAAAAAAGAATTGAATGATTTGATACAACAATTTGAGATTGACTTGATTTTCCCCTCATCAATTGAAATAATGACTCTTCTGGCTAAATGCCAATGTGAGATAAATTCTAAAATTATCGCTCCGTCATATAATACCATTTCCTTCTGTCGATCTAAGAAGCTTACGAAGAGCTTGTTCAAAGAATTATTAACTGCTGAGGAAAGTATATACGATGAAATAGTTGAGATTTGTTGTTTAACCGATAAAAATGGTGAAATAAGATACCTGGAATGTTTAAATTTGGACAACATTAACATAACTCTTGTAAACGACCTAATTAAGAGGACTTCACAAAAAATTAATTCCAGTTTAAATCTAAGAGGAGCTTGGTCCTTTAAACTATCAATAAATAATAATCAAATTAGCAATTTAAAAGTTACGCCTGGTATCATACCCAGTATGGCTTTATGTCGAAACAAGGGGGTTAATCTGGCGGCATTGTGTTATTTTGATTGGATAGGTAAGGAAATTGAAGTGTTATCATCGAAAATAAAAATTACAGCTCAGACCTATAAGCACAAAAGGTATATCGTTCATTATGAGTACGATGAGGTTTATCTAGATCTAGATGATACAATTATTTTAAATGGAAAAATTAATCCGCAGATAATGACGTTTTTGTTTCAGTCTAGAAATGATGGAAAGAAAGTTCATCTAATTACTAAACATAAAAATGAGTTACAAACTACATTAAGTACATACCGTATACAAAATTTATTCGATTCCGTTATCTGGATTCAACATTCGGATGAGAAATATCGGTATATAAGAGGAGAACGAGCTATTTTTGTAGATGATGCTTTTTCTGAACGTAAGAAAGTAGCCGAACATCTTGGTATCCCTACTTTCGAACTAAGTGCAGTCGAATGTCTAATAGATTGGAGATTGTAAAGGAGTTATGAACAAAATACCGCACGAATCCAAAAGAGTCTGGGAAGAGAATGGTGTACGAATCATCGACTGTGCTTCCTGTGAATTTATACATATTGACCCAATTCCAACAGAAGAACAATTATTGTTTTTTTATAAACAACGATATTATAAAGATATTAAGCCGTTTAATTACGATGCAGTTACAAGTGAGTTAATAAAATCAACTATTATGCAGGTTCAGACGAATCAACATTATAGAAGTATTTATAATCAGGTTATAAGTTTGTTAGCATCAAAGAATGCATCCGTCTTTAATATGCTTGATGTTGGATGTGGCAACGATTTGCTTTCTTTATATTTCCAACAACAAGGATGGGAAACAGCCGTCATTGAACCAAATGGTGATGCGGCTTTATACTTAAGAAATTTTGGGATTCCTGTATACGAGAAATTTGCTAACGAAATTAATAAACTTAATTTGAAAGAATTATCATTTGTTAATATTCAATTTGTTCTGGAGCACATAGAAGACCCAATATCCTTATTAAATAAAATTAATGAAAAAATGGTGCCAGGGGGAGTAGTCCGAATTTGTGTTCCAAGTGACTTCAGCGAGGGTCAGTTAGCATATAGAGGCTATTATAATGAACAGTTACGTTGGGTAGTGCAACCGGATCATATTAATTATTTCACTTTTTCATCTTTAAGCAAACTACTTTGTAATTGTGGATTTCAAGAGGTATATCGCACAACGAATTTTCCTTTAGAGTTCTTACTATTAGGTGGATTAAATTATTATGCAGATGAGGAGCAACAAAAAAAAGTTAGTCATATCGTTCATCATTTTGAAAATGCCTTTCTCAGTACAGGCTACCAGGATAAGCTAATGAAACTTTACGAATCCCTTGCCCAACTTGGAATGGGCCGTTCCATCTTCATGTTCGCGGTCAAGCGTTGACTTGATTTAGGAAGGAGCTTTGCTATGCCTCAAGAGTTTCACATTGCTGGAAGACCGGTCGGCCGCAACTTTAAGCCCTTCATCATAGCCGAAATGTCCGGCAACCATAACCAATCTTTGGAGCGAGCGCTCGCCATCGTAGACGCTGCCGCTAATGCAGGGGTAGATGCATTAAAGCTTCAAACGTATACGGCCGATACGATGACGCTGGACATTGATGAAGGAGACTTTTTCATAGACGATCCATCCAGCCTTTGGAAAGGCGAGTCGTTATATAAACTCTACCAGCAAGCCTATACGCCTTGGGAATGGCATGAGCCGATTTTCAAGCGTTGTCGGGAGCGCGGAATTATTCCGTTTAGCACGCCCTTTGATGAAAGTGCCGTAGATTTTCTTGAAAGCTTGGAGGTACCTGCATATAAAATCGCTTCTTTTGAAAATACGGATCTGCCTTTGATCCGCAAAGCCGCCCGTACCGGGAAGCCGCTTATTATCTCCACGGGAATGGCGACGATTGCCGAACTCGACGAAACCGTTCGAGCGGCACGAGAAGAGGGCTGCAAACATATTGTTCTTTTGAAGTGCACAAGCACGTATCCGGCGACGCCGGAGAATTCCAACCTGATAACAATGACTCATTTGGGGCAATTGTTCGATTGTCAGGTCGGAATCTCCGATCACACGATGGGAATCGGAGTCAGTGTAGCCAGCGTGGCTTTAGGCGGTACGGTTATCGAAAAGCATTTCACGTTATCGCGTGCGGAAGGGGGCGTCGATTCCGCCTTTTCCATGGAGCCGCACGAGATTAGGGCTTTGGCGGAAGAAGCGGAAAAAGCCTGGCAAAGCCTTGGGCATATTCAATATGGACCGACCGAAGCGGAGATCCCTTCTTTAAAACATCGTCGTTCACTTTATATCGTTAAGGATTTGAAAGCTGGCGAGGTTCTGTCGGCCGAGAATGTTCGAGCAATACGTCCGGGGGCTGGGTTAGCTCCGAAATATTACGAAACCATTATGGGACGTGCCGTGAAACAGGATGTCAAACGAGGAACCCCGGTAAGCTGGGAATTTATCTAGCAATTTGAAGGACGCCAATTTGGGCGTTCTTTGCGTTATACTGAGTTTTAAATAGATATTTTAAATTATGGACTATACGTTTTTGTCGAATGTTCCGATAACATGTTTAAGTCTTAGGAGGCATTGCATGAAATCGATCATCATCATTCAAGCCCGTATGGGATCCGCTCGTTTGCCCGGCAAAATATTGATGCCGCTTGGCGATACGACGGTGTTGGATTATGTCGTATCGCGCTGCAAGCAAGTGCGAAACGTGTCGGAAGTCATTGTGGCGACCTCGGTGCTTCCGCAAGACGAAGCCGTTGCAGAATGGTGCAACCTTCATAACGTTAGCTTTTTTCGCGGTTCTGAGGACGATGTGCTTTCGAGGTATGTTGAAGCAGCAAAGCCGCATCAGCCGGATTGCGTCATCCGGGTAACGGGGGATTGTCCGTTCGTAGACTATCAATTGACGGAATCCTTTATACGTGCGATGGAACAAAGTCCGGCGGATCTTGTCGTGTGGGAAGGTGCATTGCCCCGCGGATTGGTCGCTGAGGTATTAACCTTCGATACCCTCTTGCGGATCGACAAGGAAGGACAGGAGCCGCGGCATCGCGAACACGTAACATACTATGCGCACGAATTTCCGGGGAAATATTCGAGAACTGTCGTACCCTTGCCGCAAAATCTGCGGTATCCGAATCTACGCATTACGCTGGACACGAAAGAGGACTATGCATTGTGCCAGGCTATTGCCTCTGCTTTTCCGGAAGATAAGTTGGTGCCGTCCGCTGATGTCGTTGCATATTTGAACGCTCATCCGGAAATTGCGCAATTGAACGGGCATATCGAACAAAAACCGGTTGTTTAAACCATATGGATTGAAGGGACATGAGCGCGAACATGACAACGGATCAAAAGGCTTTAATGCCGGAGTACATGAAGGATTTTAAGTGTATTGGCGCAGAGTGCGAAGATACCTGCTGCGCCGGCTGGAGGGTAAGCATCGATCAACAGACGATGGGAATGTATCACAAGTCCTCGCACGCGGAATTGAGTAAAAAGTTCAAAACGGAAATTGTCCTAAATCCAGTGAGCGAGAGAACGGCAACTCACTATGCGCGAATGAATGTCAATCCGTCTACCGGCAATTGCAGCTTTTTGACGGAAGGCATGTGTTCGATTCAGGCTGCTCTGGGCGAGGACTATTTATCTCAAACATGCGCCACTTATCCAAGAGTTGTGAATGTCGTGAATGAGCTGCAGGAAGTTTCCACTCAATTGTCCTGTCCGGAAGCGGCAAGAGTAGTTTTGTTAAATCCCAGAGGCATTCAGTTTTATTATGAAGACAAATTGACCTGGCGAAATCTACAATTCAGTTCGAAGTTTTCTACCGAACATACGAAAAATCAGCTGGCCCGCGCTTTTTGGGATATTCGCGTGGCCGCTATCCGTATAATGCAAGACCGACGTTATCATCTTGAGCATCGTTTTATGCAGCTGGCCGTGCTTGCCGATCAAATACAAGAGTCTTTGGATACTCAGAAGGCATATAGCATCCCTCAAATTATCGAAAGCTTCTTCGACGGATTGGACCAGGGAAGCGAACTGAATGAAGAAGCTGCGTTCCCGGTCGATCCTCAGTTTCAATTAAAGCTGACCAACAAAATCCTGTTGACGATTCTCGAAAAAAAACTGTGGCATAATGTCAGATACGAGGAATGCTTGAACGATTATTTAGCCGGAATGCAAGAGGTCAATGAACAAAATATTGCGCAAGTTACGCAGCATTTCAATCGGATAAAACATCAGTTTTACGAGCCGTTTATAAAAGAATATGCGTACATATTCGAAAATTACATCGTGAACTATATATATGCAACAGCGTATCCGTTAACCAATAACCGAAGTATATTTGAAAATACTTGTTATCTGGGGATCATTCTATCCTTGCTCCGGACGCAGTTGATTGGCATGTCCGCCCGTCACGGAGGCATCCGCCCAGAGACCGTAATAAAATTAATCCAATCGTTCACGAAAAACTTTGAACATATGCAGGGGTTTCGCAAGCTGGTTCTGGATATTTGCAAAGATGAAAGGGTCGACGCCTTGGGGCCGTTATCACTTGTCGTTATGACGAGAAAGCCGTGAAAATCGTCTTCCGCACCGACGCCTCGTCCCTTATCGGATCGGGGCACGTCATGCGCTGTCTCGCTTTGGCGGACAGTTTGCGTGCCAACGGTTTCGAGTCGATCTTTGTCTGTCGGCGGCTTCAAGGGCATCTTGGCGAATATATTCGAAATAAGGGGTATGACGTCGAATGGATCGAGTCGAACGATGACGAATTTCGTCCGGAATCGGATGCGATCATGACAAAGGAAATTTTGGCGCGAGTAGCGAGCCCTATCGCCTGGCTGATTATCGACCACTACGGTATCGACCGGAACTGGGAAATTCAAATGGGATCTTTGGCGAATCGCATTCTGGTCATCGACGACTTGGCCAACAGGCCGCACCTTTGCGATATTCTCGTCGACCAGAACGCTTACGAGCGCATGGAATCGAGATATAAGGATCTCTTGCCGCCGCAATGCTTGCAGCTGTTGGGCCCCGGATATTTGCTGCTGCGACCGTCGTTTTACGAAGCGAGAAAATCGCTGCGGGCAAGAGACGGCAGCCTGCGAAGGCTTCTCGTTTTTTTCGGCGGAAGCGACCCGACGAACGAGACGGCGAAAGCGCTGCGAGCGCTAGCCCGCCGAGCGGACGACGAACCGTCTTTTCACACTGACGTGGTCATCGGCTCCGCCAATCCTTATCGCGGAGAAGTAACCGCCATGTGTGCGGAACGACCTCATGCGAAACTGCACGTTCAAGCCGAAAATATGGCCGAACTCATCGCATCCGCCGATTTCGCGCTGGGCGCCGGGGGCGTTGCGATGTGGGAGCGGTGCTATCTGGGATTGCCTTCGGCCGTGACGGTCGTCGCGGATAATCAGGCGGCCAGCGTGCGCTGCGCAGCTCAAACGGGCGCAGTCGCCTATCTTGGCGAGAGCGCCGAGACGAACGCCGACACGTACGCCCGTGCCATCGAGAAAGCGCTTGAATCACCGAGCGAACTGCTCGAGATGTCGAAGCGTGCGCTTGAAATTACCGAAAGCCGGGCGAACCGGACGGAGAGCCCGGTCGCCTCTGCCATGCTCGAAATGGACCGGCGTGGGTAGAGTGGCATGCTCGACACGGACCGGCATAGATAACACGGATAATAGAACCAAGGAGAGTGCAAAACTTGAACATCCTGCTCACCGGCGGCGCCGGTTTTATCGGCAGATGGGTAGCCAAGCGGCTGCTCGAAGACGGGCATTCCGTCTGGATTTTGGACGACCTGTCCAACGGCAGGGAGGTCAACCTCGAGGAGCTCCGAGACCATCCCGGACTGAAGGCTTTCGTCAAAGGCACGATCCTGGACGAGCCGCTGCTGGACCGATTATTTGCGGAGCATAACTTTAATGTCATTTACCATCTCGGAGCCTCGATCAACGTGCAGGACTCGATCGACGACCCGCGGACGACGTTCAACAACGATACGATCGGCACCTTTTATTTGCTAGAACAATGCCGCAAGCACAACGTTAAAATGGTGTTCATGAGCACCTGCATGGTGTACGACCGCTGCACGGAGCCGGCCGGGATCGACGAGCGCCACCCGATCAAGCCGGCCTCGCCTTACGCGGGAGCCAAGATCGCGGCCGAGAATATGGTTCTGTCCTACTACCACGCGTACGGTCTGCCGACCGTCGTGATCCGGCCGTTCAACACGTACGGGCCTTTTCAGAAAACCGGGGGAGAGGGCGGCGTCGTCGCGATCTTCATCAAAAACAAGCTGTCCGGCCGCACGCTCAACATTTACGGCGACGGTACGCAAACGCGCGACCTTCTCTATGTGGAGGACTGCGCCCGGTTCGTCGTCCAGGCCGGCTACTCGAACGCGGCGGACGGCCAGATCGTCAACGCCGGACTTGGCCGCGACATCGCGATTAACGACCTGGCCGAGCTGATCGTCGGCGACAAGTCCCGGATCGCGCATGTCGAGCATATTCATCCGCAAAGCGAAATTCCGAAGCTGCTTTGCAACTCGGCGAAAGCGGAGCGCCTTTTGGGCTGGAAGCCGGAAGTGACGCTGGAGGAAGGCATCCGTCGGACGGAGGACTGGATTCGGACGTCGAATTTGATCTAAACAGGCCGATCGGCGACCTTGATTCGGACGTCGAATCTGGTCTGAGGCGCGGAAGTGACAGACTGTTAATTTCAAGGAGACGGCAACGATGGCGAACATACCGGCAAACGCCCCCAAGCGGGATACCTTTCTGCCCTACGGCAAGCAATGGATCGACGAGGACGATATCGAGGCGGTCGTCCGAACGCTTAGAAGCGAATATATTACGCAAGGTCCGGCGATCGAACGTTTCGAACGCAAGGTGGCGGATTACGCGGGGGCAAAATACGCGGTTGCCTTCTGCAACGGCACGGCGGCGCTCCACGGCGCCTGCCATGCGGCCGGGATCGGCACGGGAGACGAGGTCGTCACGACGCCGATCACGTTTCTGGCCAGCAGCAACTGCGTGCTGTACCAGGGCGGCACGCCGGTGTTTGCGGATATCGATCCGCAAACGTACAATCTGGCCCCCGATCAAGTCGCAGCCAGGCTGACGGACAAGACGAAGGCGATTATCGCCGTGGACTTCGCCGGCCAGCCCGCGGAAATGGATAAGCTGGCCAAGCTCGCCCGCGACCGCAACCTCATCCTGATCGAGGATGCGGCGCACTCTCTCGGCGCCGACTATAAAGGCCGCAAAGTCGGAACATGGGCGGATATGACGATGTTCAGCTTCCACCCGGTCAAGCACGTGACGACCGGCGAAGGCGGCATGATCGTGACCGACAGGGAAGACCTTTACGAAAAGCTGCAGCTGTTCCGAAACCACGGCATGACGCGGGATCCCAGGCTGCTGACGCAAAACGACGGCCCCTGGTATTACGAAATGCAGACGCTCGGCTACAACTACCGGATGACCGATTTGCAGGCGGCGCTCGGCTTCTCCCAGATGGACAAGCTGGACGGGTTTGTCGCAAGACGCAGGGAGATCGCGGCGCGGTATAACGAAGCTTTTTCCGCCATCCCGGGTCTCGTCGTGCCCCGCCAGCATCCGGATACGAATTCCAGCTGGCACCTGTACATGCTTCGCTGGGACGAACGGACGATGCCGGGAGCCCGGGACCGGGCATTCGACATGATGCGCGCCCGTCATATCGGCGTTCACGTCCATTATATTCCGATCTACCGGCAGCCCTATTACAAGCAGCTCGGCTATACGGCGGAAGGCTGTCCGAACGCGGAAGCTTACTATCGCACGGCGATGACCCTGCCGATGTTTCCTGCCATGACGGACGAAGACGTAAACGACGTCATCCAAGCTATCCAACAAACGGCAGCGGCGATTTTTAGGCAATAACGCCAAAAAGAAAGCGCTTTGACACCGCTTACAACAATTTCGTTGACACCATTCTTTTCCTGATGTATATTCGGGTTGTGGGCTAGGCCAAATCGCCATTGTCAAATGAATATGAAGGGAATGTTTAGCGAATGCAAGGTAAAGTAAAATGGTTCAACGCGGAAAAAGGTTACGGCTTCATTGAGACGGAACAAGGCGGCGATGTATTCGTGCATTTCTCCGCTATCCAAATGGACGGCTACAAGGCCCTCGAAGAAGGCCAATCCGTCGAGTTTGACATTGTGCAAGGCGCAAGAGGCCCGCAAGCAGCTAACGTTGTTAAACTGTAATGATTAGGCGTTTCATGCGCCTGCTAAATAGCACTGTCGGCTGACCGAAACGATTTGCCGGCCACCCGGAACCCTGGAGCGATCCAGGGTTTTGTGCGTATGGGCGATAGCCGAGACTCAATTGGTTAAGCTTGCAAAAATTCGCAGCGAAAATCCCGTTCGTTTTCATAGACTTGCACTTCCTAAGCCAAGTTTTCAAAATATTCGAAAATGTAAGCGATTTTCTTTGAAACGGCTAAGCCCGATATGCTAAAATAAAGTCAGCAAAGGAGGAGTGCTAAATGAAATACAATATTCGCGGTCAGCGCATGGAAGTCACCGAGGCTTTGAAGGATTACGTCGAAAAGAAGCTGAGTCGCCTGGAACGGTATTTTGAAACGCCTCCCCAATCCGATGTCCACGTTACGTTAAGCGTAACCAAAGGACGTCACGCTATCGAGGTCACGATCCCGCTCACGAACGTCCTGCTTCGGGCGGAAGAGAAGAGCGACGATATGTACGCTTCGATCGACACGGTCGTGGACAAACTCGAACGTCAGATTCGCAAGCACAAAACGAAAGTAAACCGCAGGCTGCGCCAGACCGGCACGACCCGGGGGCTTTTCCGCGAAGGAGAAGCAAGCGGAGGGGTGTCCACGCTGGCCGTCGAAGAAGAGGATCGTTACGAGCTCGTTCGCACGAAGAGCTTCAGCTTTAAGCCGATGGACGTGGAGGAAGCGATTCTCCAAATGAATATGGTCGGCCACAACTTTTATGTCTTTTCCAACATCGACACAAAGGAAGTGAATGTCGTCTACCGCCGCAACGACGGCAGGTACGGCTTGATCCAGGCGGAAGCCTGATCCTTATACTTACGAATGCAGCGAGTCTCTCGGCCCCCCGGGAGGCTCTTTTTGATGATGACGGCAGCGGTCCATCGTTGGAAAATTTCAAGCTTCGCAACTCCGCCGGAAATATGACATAAATTTGACACGGAACGAAGTTTTAGCACGACGGCCTCCAACGCGGCATGAACGTTTTTGGCCTTATCAGGTGTCGAGCCCGGCGCGCCCCTTCGCCGCCAAAATCTGCTTGCCGCCGCGCGCCTCCTTTTCTTGCCCCGGCCTGATGGAACTGCTACAATTAAAGGATACGCCATACCCTAAAAGGGAAGGGGTTCATTATGCTCGGATTGGTAAAAAAGATTTTCGGAGACGCAAACGAGAGAGAAGTCAAACGGTTAATGAAAACCGTCGACCAAATCAACGCCCTGGAGCCGAAGATATCCGCTTTGTCGGATGAACAGCTGCGCGCCAAGACGCAGGAATTCCGCGACCGTCTGGCGACGGAAGAGGAAGAACTGGACGATGTGATGCCCGAAGCGTTCGCCGTCGTGCGGGAAGCTTCCAAGCGCGTGCTGAATATGCGGCATTTCGATGTGCAACTGATCGGCGGGATGGTGCTTCATTCCGGCAAAATCGCAGAGATGAAAACCGGCGAAGGCAAAACGCTGGTCGGCACGCTTCCGGTCTATTTGAACGCGCTGCTCGGCAAGGGCGTGCACGTCGTGACCGTGAACGACTACCTGGCCCAGCGCGACAGCCAGCTGATGGGACAAATATACGAATTTCTCGGCATGACGGTCGGCTGCAACCTGAACGGCCTGTCGCACGAAGAGAAGCAGCGCGCCTATGCCTGCGACATCACGTACGGAACGAACAACGAGTTCGGCTTCGACTATTTGCGCGACAACATGGTTCTATACAAGGAGCAGATGGTTCAACGTCCGCTTCAGTTTGCGATCATCGACGAAGTGGACTCCATTCTCGTCGACGAGGCGCGGACGCCGCTTATCATTTCCGGCCAAGCGCAAAAGTCCACGCAGCTCTATTACGCGGCGGACCGTTTCGTCAGCCGGCTGACGGAGACCGAAGATTACACGATCGACCTGAAAATGCGAAGCATCGCGCTCACGGACGCCGGCGTGACGAAGGCGGAGCAGGCATTCGGCATCGACAACCTGTTCTCCCACGAGCACGTCCTGCTGAACCACCATATCAGCCAGGCGCTGCGCGCGCGTTATATTATGAGGCGCGACGTCGATTATGTCGTGCAGGAAGAAGAAGTCATTATCGTCGACGAGTTCACCGGCCGCCTGATGGCGGGGCGCCGCTACAGCGACGGCCTGCACCAGGCGATCGAGGCGAAGGAAGGCCTCCAGGTTCAAAACGAGAGCATGACGCTCGCGACGATCACGTTCCAGAACTACTTCCGGATGTACCGGAAGCTGGCCGGCATGACCGGCACGGCGAAGACCGAGGAAGAAGAGTTCAAGCGGATCTACAACCTCGAAGTCGTGCAAATTCCGACGAACCGTCAAATGATCCGCAAAGATATGCCGGACGTCGTCTACAAATCGCAAAACGGCAAATTCCGCGCGGTCGTGGAGGAGATCGCCGCCCGTCACCAAACCGGCCAGCCGGTTCTGGTCGGCACGGTGTCGATCGAAAACTCCGAGCGCATTTCCGAAATGCTCAAAAAGAAGGGCATCAAGCACCAGGTGCTGAACGCGAAGTACCACGCCGAGGAAGCGGCGATTATCGCGAACGCCGGCCAGCGCGGCACGGTCACGATCGCCACCAACATGGCGGGCCGCGGCACCGATATTTTGCTCGGAGAAGGCGTTGCGGAGCTCGGCGGCCTGCACATCATCGGCACCGAGCGGCATGAAAGCCGCCGGATCGACAACCAGCTTCGCGGACGGGCGGGACGCCAGGGCGACCCCGGCTCGTCGCAGTTTTACCTGTCGATGGAAGACGAACTCATGCGCCGGTTCGGCGCCGACAACATTATGGGCATGATGGAGCGCCTCGGCTTCGACGAGGACTCCCCGATCGAAAGCAAGCTCATCACGCGCGCGATCGAGTCCGCCCAGAAGCGGGTCGAAGGCAGCAACTTCGACGCCCGCCGCATCGTCCTGCAGTACGACGACGTCATCAATCTGCAGCGCGAGAAGATTTACGGAGACCGCCGGCAAATTCTCAACTCGGACAACATCCGCGAGATCGTGTCCGGCATGATCAAGTCGGTCGTGGAGCGCGCCATCGAAAAGCATTGCCCGGACGAGGAGATTCCCGAAGACTGGGCGATGGACGAGCTCGTCTCCTACTTCCACAAGACGCTGCTGCCGGAAGACCGGCTGAACAAGGACGAGCTGTGGGGCAAGGAAAAGGACGAAATGGCCGAGGTGGTCCTCGCCAAAACCGAACAGCTTTACGACGAGCGCGAGGAGCAAATCGGCGTCGAGACGATGCGCGAATTCGAGAAGGTCGTCGTCCTGCGCGCCGTCGACAGCAAGTGGATGGACCACATCGACGCGATGGATCAGCTGCGTCAGGGCATCCACCTTCGCGCCTACGGCGGCAACGACCCGCTGCGCGAATACCAGTTCGAAGGCCACAACATGTTTTTGGCCATGGTCGAGCGGATCGAGGAAGAGATTTCGCTCTACATCATGAAGGCGACCGTCGAAAGCAACGTGAAGCGCGAGGCCGTCGCCGAAGGGCAGGCCGTCGATTCCAAGGCCGAAGAGGCGCCCAAGAAGCCGAAGGTCAAGGGAACCGCGGAGCGCGTCGGCCGCAACGACCCGTGCCCTTGCGGCAGCGGGAAAAAATACAAAATGTGCCACGGCCGCATAGAATAAATCTTGAGGTGATTCATCATGTCCGTCATCGATGGAACGATCAAGCAAGACCTTCGCGAAACCGCGAAGCGACTCCAGCAACTCAGGGGGTCTCTTTGACTTAGATCTGAAGCTGGAAATGATCGCGAACTTTGAAGTGAAGATGTCCGCGCCCGATTTTTGGGACGACAACGAAAAGGCGCAGGGCGTCATCTCCGAATTGAACGCCATCAAAGGCGTCGTGGATCAATTCAAAGCGTTGTCCTCGGAGCAGGAAGACCTCGAGGCGATGCTGGAGATTTTGGAAGAAGAGTCGGACGAAGCGATGGAGGCCGAATTTGTCGCGAACGTCGGCCAGCTCGCCTCCAAAGTCGACAGCTTCGAATTGCAGCTTCTGCTCAATCAGCCCTACGACAAGTCGCATGCCATCCTCGAGCTGCATCCCGGCGCCGGCGGCACCGAGTCGCAGGACTGGGCGCAAATGCTGTACCGGATGTACACGCGCTGGGCCGAGAAGCGGGGCTTCAAGGTCGAGGTGCTCGACTTTTTGCCGGGCGACGAAGCGGGAATCAAGAGCGTGACCATCATGGTGCGCGGCTATAACGCCTACGGGTATTTAAAGGCGGAAAAAGGCGTTCACCGGCTCGTCCGCATCTCGCCGTTCGACGCTTCCGGGCGCCGGCATACGTCGTTCGTTTCCTGCGACGTCGTGCCGGAAATTCCGGACGACCTCGAAGTGGAAATTCGCCCGGAAGATTTGCGGGTCGATACGTACCGTTCCAGCGGCGCCGGCGGCCAGCACATCAACAAGACCGAGTCGGCCGTGCGGATTACGCACCTTCCGACGGGCATCGTCGTCGCGTGCCAGACCGAACGCTCCCAAATCCAGAACCGCGACCGCGCCATGAAAATGCTGCAGTCGAAGCTGTACGAGCTGAAGATCCAGGAGCAGCAAAAGGAGCTGGCCGCCATTCGCGGCGAGCAGATGGATATCGCCTGGGGGAGCCAGATCCGCTCCTACGTTTTCCACCCGTACAGTATGGTCAAGGACCATCGGACGAACGTGGAAACGGGCAACGTGCAGGCGGTCATGGACGGCGATCTCGACGCGTTTATCGACGGCTACCTGCGGAGTCAGATTCGGAAACCGGAAGCCTGATCGTACGCATGCTTACGAAATCCCCCGGCTTGCTCTTGAAGCCGGGGGATTTTTTTTGGCCGACAGCTGACGAGAGAAGTTATCCCCACTCATCCACAATATCCACAGAATCGTTTGAAAATTCACACCGAACCGGTCGAATTCCATCCACATTATCCACATCGCCCACAGGAAAATTGCAAAAACTGTGTGTATTTGCTCCGAATTTTCACGCAATTCTGTTGTTATTCGTTTTATCCACGCTTTTTATCCCCAATATCCACATAATCAACATGGAATAACTCCTGTTTACTATTTTACAAACATCTCGTCCACATTTTCATCCACAGCATTCACAATATATGGCATAAATCATTCGGCGCATGAATTGTTCTCGATTCGAGATGATGCTTCCGGAAAACGTTCCAAAACGGATTATCGTTGTGCAAACGTTTGTTGAAAAGGCGTTGAAGTTAGACGGGGGTTGGGATCGGCGGGTCTCGCTTTGCGCAACGGGACGGAGGTGCCTTTCTCGCGTTCCGTATACGCCGTTGACGGAGAGATTATGCGGGTGATAGCATATTTTTGAAAAGAAAGCGTTTACTAAATGGTTGTGTCTTTTTATGCAAACGTTTGCCCCAAAACGGAATGAGCAAGAATCCAAAAGGAGGAGCGGTATGAAAAAGAAAGTCGGAATCCGGCGCTTCGCATGGCGAAGCCGAAGCTTTTGGAGCGTTTGGTTGAGTCTGGCTCTCGTTATCCAGATGTGGACAACCGGGGCGGCGGCCGCCTATGCACAGAATGGCGATTCGACGGCTTCGGCTGCGGCGGCGGCCGAAGCGACGCGCGTAAACGCCGACGACAGCGCAACCTTTGTTTTGCCGGTCGGAAAGCTGGACATCTCCGCAAACGGGAGCTTTAACGGTTGGGGGACGGCAAGCGTCGCGCAAAGCGTTTATGTAAGCGATGCCAATCTGCCTTATATTCGCATAGACGAATTGACGCCCGGCGGCGAATACGAGTATAAGCTGCTCGTCGGCGGGAATTGGATGGACGGAGACAGTTTGACCGCGACGGCGGATGCGCAAGGGACGCTGCTTCTTCCGTTTGAGGCGCGGGTTGCCGGAAGCTTTGATCCGGACTGGAATCCGAAGCGGCAGATGACGCTGACGGGCGGCGTCTTCCGGTATACGACCGACGCGCTGCCGGAAGGAACGTACGAATATAAATATATGATTCGCGCGGCGGACCCGGACGGTTCGTCGCAGGACATTTATTTTAACGATCCGACCAATACGCTGCTGGCTTCGAACGGCAACAACAAGCTGACGGTCGGCGAACCGGACGGCTCGCCGATTGCCGACACGTTCGAAGAGCAGCCCGGAGGCGGGGCGAAGTGGGTCATTGCCGGCAGCTTTCAGCAGGGGTTGGGAGAGTCGGGCAACTGGGTGCCGAACGGGACGGCGACGCGTTTGAAGCATCTGGCCGGGGAATTTTACGCTTATTCGGCCGTGCTGGATGCGGGCAGCTACGAATTCAAACTGACGAAAAACGGCAGCTATCCGTCCGGCATCCCGGGAGACGGAGACAATTTGAAGCTGACGCTGAGCGAAACGGCCAAAGTAAACTTTTACGTAAACGGAGAAACGCACGAAGCGCGGATATCGCCGCTGCCGGAAGGCTCGACGGCGACCGGCATCGCCATCTACGATCCGGCGCTGCCGGCGGCCGAATGGCCGCGACTCGTCGGCTCCCCGCAGCCCCTGTTCGGAGAACCGGAGTGGTCGCCAGGGGAGGCGAAGCAATTTTTCGTCGATTATTACTTCAACAACACCGTCTACAAGCTCCAGCGGTCTCTCCCGGCGGGTTCTCACGAAGTGAAAGCGGTGCTGGGCGCCGAATGGAACGACGACAACAACTTCGGAGACGGAGTAAACAATGCCGTATTCAGGCTTTCCGACGCCGCGGACGTCACGTTCTCCTTCGACAATTCGGCGGCCGAACGGAAATTGACGGTCGACTTCGCGGTCGGCGACGGCAAGTACGACGGGCGGATCGATACGGGAGCGATCTTGTTCGACAGCCGATCGGAAACGTTTAAAAAGCCGTTCGGCGCGATCCGGCAAGGAAGCCAGGATTTGACGCTGCGCATTGCGGCCAAGCGGGACGACGTGCAGACGGCGCGGCTCGAACTGGCGGACGGAGCGGGAAATTCGGCCAACTACCCGATGCGAAAAACGACGACGGTCGGCGATCTCGATTATTTCGAAGTCGTCGTTCCGCGAAGCGCGTTCGCCGGCATCGGCATTTGGACCTACAAGTTCGTGCTGATCGACGGGGCGACCAAGGCGGAGTACGGCGATGACGCCCTGAGCGGCGGAGCGGGAGAAGCGGTGTCCGAGGGCGCGGTGCCGTTTAACCTGACCGTTTACGCATCCGACTACAAAACGCCGGATTGGATGAAAAACGCCGTCGTCTATCAGATTTTTCCGGATCGTTTCTTCGACGGCAACGAAGCCAACAACCGCGCCAAGCTGGTCGACGGCTATCGCGGCGTCCGCTCGGAAACCGGGGCAAACGCCGGAATCCTCGAAAGACAGCCGCTGCAATATTTCGACGGGGGCACGGAAAACGATCCGGCTCCGTCCCAGGTGTGGGGCGAATGGAGCGACGTGCCGGAAAATCCGGATCGCGGCAAGCCCGAGAACGCTCCGTACTACCCGGATGCCGCATCGGACGGCATCTGGACGAACGAATTTTACGGCGGCGACATTCAAGGCATCGAAAAGAAGCTGGACTATTTGAAGCAGCTCGGCGTGACGGCGGTTTACCTGAATCCGGTCGCCTGGGCGGCTTCCAACCATAAATACGATGCGACCGATTACAAGCACCTCGACCCGATGTTCGGGGAGCCGGTCTACAACGTGCCGGGCGATCCGGCATCCGGCTTGAATTATGAGGAAACGCGCAAAAAATCGGACGAAGCGTTCCGAGATTTCGCCAAGGCCGCGGCCCGGGCGGGCATCCGGATCATCAACGACGGCGTGTTCAACCATGTTGGCGACGATTCGATTTATTTTGACCGCTATGAAAAATACCCCGAAATCGGCGCTTACGAATACTGGGCGAAAGTCTGGACAACGAAAGCGGAGCATCCGGGCATGACCGCGGAGGAAGCGGAGGAGCGGACGATCGCTTCGTTTACGGCGCAAACCAACCCGGCTACCGGACAAAACTACAAGTACCCCGACGACTTCGGGTTTACGACGTGGTTTACGATCGGCGAGGAGACGATCGCGGACGAGGGTTCGGGCCATACGCGCTACGGCTATGAAGCCTGGTGGGGGTTCGACTCGCTGCCCGCGATGGACGCGAAAGAGCCGCAGGAAGGCGACGCGGCGGCGCTGGACGGCGAGCACGAATGGAACAACGTCGATTACCGCTATCATGTGATCGGAGACGATCTGGACGGCAAGACGGACGAAGAAGCGGCGGAGGCGATGCAAAATGCGGCGTCCCAACGCTGGCTCTGGATGGGGGCGAGCGGCTGGCGGCTCGACGTCGCGCCGGACGTGTCCATGGGAACCTGGCAAAAATTCCGCGAGGCGGTCAAATCCGCGGCGGGCCGCACGGACGCGAACGGAAAGCCGATCGACGATCCGGTCATCCTCGGCGAGGAATGGGGCGTGGCGACGCACTATTTGCTCGGCGATCAGTTCGACTCGGTCATGAATTACCGGTTCCGCGAGGCGCTGCAGACATTTTTGATCAACGGAGGCAACGGCGGGGACAACGCGCGGGCGTTTCACGAGGCGCTCGAGCGGATCCGCGAGGATTACCCGGAGGAAGCGTGGCGGGCGATGCTGAACCTCGTCGATTCCCATGACACGGTTCGGTCGCTGACGAAGCTGGACTTTCCGGCCTGGGAGGAGGAAAAGCTTAAAATCGCCCCGGAGGCGAGCGACAAGGCGCTCAGGCTGCAGGCGCTGATCGCAATTTTCCAGATGGGGTATCCGGGGGCTCCGACCGTTTATTACGGAGACGAAGTCGGCGTCACCGGCACGAAGGACCCCGATTCGCGCCGGACGTTCCCCTGGGAGCGGATCGAGGAGGCCGACGGCGGCTTCGAGGCCGTCGGACGGTATGCCGAGCTGTATGATACGTATCGGACGGCGGCGGCCGTCCGGGCCGAGAACGACGTCTTTTCGGCGGGGGATCTGAAGCTGGCCTACGCGCAGGGCGACGTCATTGCGTACGCCCGCAAAACTGACGCGCAGGGCGCGCTCGTCGTCCTCAACGGCGGCGAGGAGGCGGCCGAAATCGCGGCCGACGTTACCGGCTATTTGCCGGACGGCACCGTGCTCGGCGACCGGCTCGGCAGCGGCATCGGCGGCGCGGTCGAAAACGGGCGAATCGTCCTGACCGTTCCGGCGCTTACGGGGCTGATGATGCTGTCGGAGGGAGAGCTCCTGCAAGTGGAGGCTCCGTCCGGTTTGACGGCCCGGGCGGCAAACGGCAGCGTGGACTTAAGCTGGGACGGGGTGCCGGATGCGGACGGATACCGCGTTTACCGCTACTTGATCGAGGGCGGAGAAGCGACGCCGCTCGGCACGGTTGCCGATACGCGGTACACGGACGCTACGGTCGTCAACGGCGTGAAATATTACTATGCGGTATCGGCGGTTCGCCTGGCGGCGGGAGCGGCCGGAGAAAGCCCGCTTTCGGAGACGGCGTCCGCGACGCCGGCGTTCCCGATCACGGCGGTCGGAGCGCCGGACCCGGTCGCAAATCTGACCGTCGGCGTCGGCAACGCGGCGGAAATCGGCGTATCGGTGACGGTAGAGGGCTTGACGGACGATCCCGCGTTCGCCGGAACCGGAGCGCCGTCTCTCGACGTGAAGCTCGTCGTAACCAAAGCCGGCGACTCCGAAGCGGCGGCGGAGCTGGCGATGGCGTACAAGGCGGACGACGGCGGGGCGAAGCGGTACGCGGCAAAGTTCGAGCCGACCGAACCGGGCGTCTACGAATATTTCGCGCGGGTGTCGACGGACAACGGGGAGACGCACGCGGATTCGGCATCGGCTTCGTTCGAGGCTTATGCGGACGCGGACGATACGTCCGGCCCGGCCGCGCCTTCCTTAAGCGAAATTACGGTCGAATCCGGGCAGGCAACGCTGAGCTGGACGACGACGGGCGAGGATACGGCAGGCTACGAAGTGTACCGCCAGGCGGCGGGCGAAGCCTCGTTCCGCAAGCTGGCCACGCTGCGGACGGCTCTTTCCTTCACCGATTACACGGTCGCCAACGGCACGTCCTATGCGTATAAAATCGCGGCGTTCGATGCGGCCTACAACCGCAGCTGGTCGAACGAGCAAAGCGTGACGCCGCAGCTCGTCATGGTCGACGTCACGATGCGGCTGCACTTGCCGGATTACACGCCGTCGACGGATTCGATCTATATCGCCGGCAGCTTGAACAACTGGAACGCAAGCGGCGGCAAGCTCACGGTCCCGAGCGGCGCGACCGACCGAAGCGTTGTGCAGTACGCGTTTAAAATGATGGCCGGAAAAACGATCGAATACAAGTACACCCGCGGCACGTGGGCGACCGAAGCGCTGACGAGCCATAGCCGGATTCCGAACGACACGGCGGATAGCGGCAATTACGCCTACAGCGACACGGAAACGAACATGAAGCTGACGATTCGCAATCAGGGCGGCAACAAAATGGTCGTCGACGACTACGTGCTCCGCTGGGTCGACATGCCGCTGATCGTCACGATGCCGCGCATTTCCTACGGCGAGGATATCTCTTATTCGACGGACGCCGCGACGTTCGATCTGAAGGCGAACGTACCGTACGGCGTCGCGTTCACGATCAACGGGAGCCCGCTGCCGGAAGGCGCGATGGACGACCGGGGCAACGTTTTCGTCGAGGATATTCCGCTGGAAATCGGAACGAACCGGTTTTCCCTGCATATCGAGCCGACGGCGGAAACGCTGGCGAAGGACTGGTATAAAGACCAGGGCCGTAAAAGCCAGGCGACAAAGACGATTGCGCTCGCGATCGTCCGAACCGGCGGCGATGACGGCGGAAACGGCGGCGGAGGGGACGGCGGAAACGGCGGAGGCGACGGCGGCGAAAACGACGGAGGGGACGGCGGTGGAAACGGCGGCGGCGATGACGGCGGAAACGGAGGAGGCGACGGCGGTGAAAACGGCGGAGGCGACGGCGGTGAAAACGGCGGAGGTGAAGACCCCGATAATGGCGGCGAGGGCCCCGGTCCCCATTCCGGTACGCCCCCCGTCATGATCGTGCCCCTCCCCGATAAGCCCGACGATTCCATCGCGAAGCTTACCGTCGAAACGGATGAGCGGGGGAACGCCGTCACCGTCGCGACGGTTGACGGCGAACAGCTGGCGAAGGCGCTGGCCGGGTTGGAGAGCGGCAGCGATCCGCTTGAAATTCGCCTGCCGGAAATCGAAGGCGGCGTCCGGTTCGTGCTGCCGCTGGCCGCGGCGGCAGCGGCGCCGGAAGCGTCGATCCGCTTTGCGGTCGCGGACGGCAGCTATGTCCTTCCGCTGTCCGTGCTCGATCCGGCCGGTCTTGCCGGACGTCTCGGCGTCCCGCTGGAAGAAGCCGAGCTTGCGGTGAGCTTCGGTCCGCTCGTCGGGACGGAAGCGGAACGCGCGCTGGATCGGGTCCGCGAGGCCGGCTTGAACGCCCTGTCCGCTCCGGTCGCTTATCGGGTAGCCGCCGCGGCGGGCGGCCGCGAAGTCGAGATTGCGGACTTCGGCTTCACGTATGCGGAGCGCAGCCTGGCGCTGGAGGGCGGCGTCGATCCGAAACGAGCCTCCGTGTACCGGATCGATTCGGCGACCGGCGAATTGGCGTTCGTTCCGGCCTTGTTCGCCGCCGTCGACGGCCGGACGGTCGCCTCGTTCAAGCGGCCGGGCAACAGCGTCTACATCGCGGCGGCGGCGGACCGGTCGTTCGCGGATCTTGCCGGCCACTGGGCGCGAGAGGACGCGGAGACGATGGCGAACAAAGGCATCGTCCTGGGCGTGGACGCGGAGCGATTCGCTCCCGGGCGGAGCATCACCCGCGCGGAATTCGCGGCGCTGCTCGTCCGTTCGCTCGGCCTGGCCGAAACGGACGGAACCGGCGGCTTCGGCGACGTCCGGCCGACGGACTGGTTCGCGGGCGCCGTCGCCTCCGCCGCCGCGGCGGAACTGGCGAGCGGAACGGCCGACGGGACGTTCCGTCCGGGCGACGGCATCACGCGCGAGCAGATGGCCGCGATGCTCGCCAAGGCGGCCGACTTCGCCGGCCGGCCGCTGGCGGAGGATGCGGCGGCGGACGAAGCGCTCGCCGCGTTTGCCGACGGCTCGCACGTCGGCGCCTGGGCGAGGGAGGCGGTCGCCCGCGCGGCCGGCGCCGGCCTCCTGCAGGGCGACGGCGGCGGCAGGCTTCGCCCGGCGGAAGGCGCCACGCGCGCGGAAGCGGTCGTTATGCTGAAGCGATTCCTGCAGGCCGTCGAATTTATCGATAGGTAATAAACTCGGAAGAAAGCGGAGGGCCCGAAGGGGCCCTTCTCGCATTGCCGCAGATAAAGCGATGCCCGAGCTTGTTTGTTTTCCGTTCGGCGCTCCTGCCCTGCGTTTTGGCCGTTTGCCCGGCCGCTACCGCTCGCCAGTCCGTTTCGACCGGGGGCGCGGTTTGCGGAATTTTCGAAGCGTTAACGGTCAAAGTCGCCACGTTTTTAACGCCTCTGCGCACCTTTGTATGATGTTTCGAACAAAAATGCCGCATATGCCGCTTTCGAGGTGATCATTGTATGATTTTTCATACAAAATCATGGCGTTTGCCCGTTGTGAGCAGGATCTTGTATGATTTTTCGAACAAAAATGCCGCATATGCCGCTTTCGAGGCGATAATTGTATGATTTTTCATACAAAATCATGGTTCTTGCCCGTTGTGAGTAAGAGTTTGTATGATTTTTCGAACAAAAACGCCGTACCCCCCGCTTTCGCGCCATAACTCGGTACGAATTTTCCAGTCCGCTCCCCGCAAGTGCGCCAAAATCGGCGTTCGGCGGGCCTCCCCCTCTTTTCAGAAACTGACTTTCCATGCCCCGGATTTTGGCGATTCAGCCGGCCGGCTCGGGCGCGAGCGCTGGTTGGGAAACGAACCCGGAGCCCGCCGCCGCAATGGATTCGCAAAATGCAAATCGGCGATGGCGCGCCACGATTTCAAACCAAGAACGATCTAAACCCATTGAATAAAAAAACAATTGTGCGTATAATAATTCAGTAATCATAAGCCGGAGCGATAAACGCGGTTTTGCTTTTACATCGCTGCCGGAATTCGGTACAATGAGGATGGTTTTGGCTTGAACCGCTCGGGCCTTTTCGGTTTTTTCGGCCAACAGCGAAGCTTATCCGTCCGTCCAGCCGATTAGCGGTTATGCAACGGAACGAAATTATACATTTACTTAAGGGAGATTCTCGCCATGTCACAAACCCCTGCCGTTCGCGCCGCGATCGTCGGTTCCACCGGCTATGGCGGCGTTGAGCTGATTCGCCTGCTCGCCGCGCATCCGCGCGCGGCCGTTTCCTCGGTCGTCTCTTCGTCGAGCGCGGGATCGTCGTTCGCGGAGGCTTTTCCCCATTTAACGGAAATCGTCACGGACAAGCTGGACGACGTCGACCCCGACCTGATCCGCGACAAAGCGGATGTCGTGTTTCTCGCGACGCCGCACGGCGTAAGCGCGAAGCTGGCGCCGCAATTTCTTGCCGCCGGGCTGAAGGTAATCGACCTGTCCGGCGACTTCCGGCTGAAGGACCCGGAGGCATACCGTCACTGGTACAAAAAGGACGCCCCGGCGCAGGCCGAGCTGGATCGGGCGGTGTACGGCATGTGCGAGCTGTTCGGGCAGGAGGCGGCGGGAGCGGATTTCGTTTCCAATCCGGGCTGCTTCCCGACGGCGACGGCGCTCGGGCTGTATCCCGCGGTGGAAGCGGGTTGGATCGACCCGGACACGATCGTCATCGACTCGAAAACGGGCGTTTCCGGAGCGGGACGGGGCCTTGCCTTGGGCTCCCATTTTTCGGAAGTGAACGAAAATTTCAAGGCGTACAAGGTAAATCAGCACCAACATACGCCGGAAATCGAAATGGTGCTTGCCCGCGCGGCAGGACGGCCGGTGGCGGTCACGTTCACGACGCACCTCGCGCCGATGACGCGGGGCATTATGAGTACGATGTACGCGACGCTGACGGATCGCGGCCGCACGAGCGCGGATTTTACGGGGCTGTACCGGAGCTTCTACGAAGGACGCAAATTCGTGCGGGTGCGCGATACCGGCGTTTATCCGGCGACCAAGGAAGTATACGGCTCCAACTATTGCGACATCGGCATGTCCGTCGATTCGCGCACGGGCCGGATCACGATCATCTCGGTCATCGACAACCTGGTCAAAGGCGCGGCAGGGCAAGCGATTCAAAACTTGAATCTGATCATGGGCTGGGACGAAACGCTGGGGCTCGAGTTTACCCCGGTTTACCCGTAACGGTTATACGGAGGCGCAGGAATCGACATGGGGAAGACGTTTGAAATCATTCCGGACGGCGGCGTTACGACGCCGAAAGGCTTTAAAGCCGGCGGCCTGCACTGCGGCCTGAAGAAAACCGACCGCAACGACCTGGGAGCGATCGTCTGCGAAGTGCCGGCGGCGGCGGCGGCGGTGTACACGACGAATTTGTTTCAGGCGGCGCCGCTGCAGGTGACCCGCGAAAGTCTCGCCGAGGAGGGCGCGCTGCGCGCCGTCGTCGTGAACAGCGGCAACGCGAACGCCTGCACCGGCAAGCAAGGGGAGGACGATGCCCGGACGATGCGCGCGGAATTGGCGGAAGCGCTCGGCGTTCCCAAGCACCAGGTGGCGGTGGCGTCCACCGGCGTCATCGGCGAATTGCTGAAAATGGACCGCGTGTCTTCCGGCATCGCCGCGCTTCCCGGGAAGCTGAGCGGCGACGAAGCGGGGGCCGACGAGTTTTGCCAGGCGATTTTGACGACCGATCTGGTCAAAAAGACGGCCTGCGTCCGGCTTGACGTCGACGGGCGAGCGGTCACGATCGCGGGAGCGGCCAAAGGCTCCGGAATGATTCATCCGAACATGGCGACCATGCTCGGCTTCGTGACGACGGACGCCGCGATTCCGGCCTCCGCGCTTCAGGAGCTGCTGCGGGAAGTTACCGACGCGACGTTCAATATGATTACGGTCGACGGCGACACGAGCACGAACGACATGCTGGTCGCCATGGCGAGCGGGCTCGCCGGCAACCGGGAGCTGTCGCGCGGCCATGCCGACTGGGAAGCGTTCGCGGACGGGTTCCGCTATGTGTGCCAAGAGCTGGCGAAGGCGATCGCCCGCGACGGCGAAGGGGCGACGAAGCTGATCGAGACGACCGTGTCGGGCGCGCGGAGCGACGAATCGGCACGGGCGATCGCGAAGACGATTATCGGCTCGAGCCTCGTGAAATCGGCGATGTTCGGCGCCGACGCCAACTGGGGGCGGATCATCGCCGCCGTCGGACGCGCCGGCGTGCCGGTCAACGTGCATACGGTCGACATCCGGCTCGGCGATATTTCCGTGCTGGAGCAGTCGCGGCCGGTTCCGTTCGACGAAGAGGCGGCGCTGGAATATTTGAAGGGCAGCGACACGGTCGCGATTCGGGTCGAGCTGAACGACGGAAGCGGGTCGGCGGTGGCCTGGGGCTGCGATTTGACTTACGATTACGTCCGGATCAATGCCGCTTACCGGACCTGACCGGATGGGAGGACGGAAATGGCACGTTTTGTGATGAAATGCGGAGGCAGCACGCTCGCCGCGCTGCCGGACGCTTTTTTCGAGGATTTGCGCGAGCTGCAGGAAGCGGGGACCGAACCGGTCATCGTGCACGGCGGGGGACCCGCGATCAATGAAACGCTCGGCAAGCTCGGCATCGAGAGCCGATTCGCGAACGGCTTGCGCGTCACCGACGAAGCGACGCTGGACGTCGTGGAAATGGTGCTCGCGGGCCGCATCAACAAGGAAATCGTCCGCAAGCTGCAGCAGAACGGAGCGAAAGCGATCGGCCTGTCCGGGACGGACGGCTTGCTCATTCGGGCGCAGCCGGTCGCGAACGCGGACGAGATCGGGTTCGTCGGCGACGTGACCGAGGTCAACGCCGGCCTGATCGAGGGCGTCATCGGGCTCGGCTATTTGCCGGTCATCGCTCCGATCGGGATCAACGGCGAAGGGCAGCGGTTCAACATTAACGCGGATACGGCGGCCGGCGCGGTGGCGAGCGGGCTGGGCGTCGACACGATGATCGTCGTGACCGACGTGCCCGGCATCCTGCGGACGGAAAACGGCGCGAAGCGCGTGCTTCCGCAGGCGTCGTTCGCGGACATCGAGGAGATGATCGCGAGCGGGGACATTTACGGCGGCATGATTCCGAAGGTTCGCGCGGCGATGAAGTGCCTGCACGGCGCCGTGCGGGAAGTGCTGATCGTCGACGGCGCGGAGCCGCGCGTGCTCAGCCGGGCCGTTCGCGAAGGCGGCATCGGAACCCGCATCGTACGGGATTGATCATTCAAGCGAAGGGAGTGTTTTTCATGAGCCATCTGTTCCCGACTTACGGCCGCTATCCGATTTCGATCGTCAAAGGCAAAGGAAGCCGACTGTGGGACGATCAGGGCAAAGAATATCTCGATTTTATGAGCGGCATCGCCGTTACGAATCTCGGACACGTTCCGGACCGGGTGAAGGCGGCGCTTGTCGCCCAATTGGATCAGCTGTGGCACGTGTCCAACCTGTATCAAATCCCGAACCAGGAAAAAGCGGCCAAGCTGCTGACGGACAATAGCTGCGCCGACGCCGTTTTTTTCTGCAACAGCGGAGCGGAGGCGAACGAAGCGGCGATCAAGCTGGCCCGCCGTTATCAGCAAAAGGTGCTCGGGAACGGGCGTCATGAAATCATTACCTTTGCGCGATCGTTCCATGGACGGACGCTCGCGACGCTGACCGCGACCGGCCAGGATAAAGTCAAGGAAGGCTTTTTGCCGCTGCCGCAAGGCTTCGTGCACGTGCCGCTGAACGATCTGCAGGCGCTCGAAGCGGCGGTGAACGACCGTACGGCGGCCGTCATGCTCGAAACGGTGCAGGCCGAAGGCGGCGTCGTGCCGGTCGATCCGGCGTTCCTGCGCTCCGTGCGGGAGCTGTGCGACCGCCGCGGATTGCTGCTCATCCTCGACGAAATCCAGACCGGCATGGGCCGCACGGGCAAGCTGTTCTCGTACCAGCATTACGGGGTGGAGCCGGATATTTTCACGCTGGCCAAAGGGCTCGGCAGCGGATTCCCGGTCGGGGCGATGCTGGCCAAGGCGCCGCTGATTCCGGCATTTAACGCCGGCTCGCACGGCTCGACGTTCGGCGGGACGCCGATCGCCATGGCGGCGGTCGCCGCCACGGTCGAGACGATGCTGATCGAGCAGGCGCCCGAACGGGCGGCCGTCGCAGGCGAGCTCCTGATGGGCAAGCTTCGCGACGCGCTTGACGGCGTGCCGGGCGTGCTCGAAGTTCGCGGCAAGGGGCTGCTCGTCGGCATCGCCTGCGACGGTCCCGTCGCGGACGCCGTCGGCGAACTGCAGCGCCGCGGGCTGCTCGTCATCGTGGCCGGTCCGAACGTGATCCGGCTGCTGCCGAACCTGCTCGTGACTTCGGAAGAAATCGAGGAAGCGGTCGGCCTGATCGCCGCCGTTTTGAAGGAGCGGGCCGCCGTCAAGCCTGCCGCCGAATAAATACGGACTTTTTACGCTTAAACTTTACGATAGAGAAGGAGGGGTTGAACGTGCAACCAGCCGCAAAAACGGAAGAACTGGCCGCCGGCCTCAAAGGCCGGGATTTTCTCGGGCTTGTCGATTGCTCGGCCGAAGAAATCCGGTATTTGATCGATTTCGCCATCGAACTGAAGCGCAAGCTCAAGGCAGGAGAAGTGTATCAGCCGCTCAAGGGCAAGTCGCTCGGGATGATTTTCGAAAAATCGTCCACCCGGACCCGGGTTTCGTTCGAAGTCGGCATGTACCAGCTGGGCGGCCAGGCGCTGTTCTTAAGCCGCAACGACATCCAGATGGGGCGCGGCGAGACGATCCGGGATACGGCGATGACGATGTCCCGTTATCTTGACGGCATCATCATCCGGACGTTCGGCCACCGCAACGTGGTGGAGCTGGCGCGCAGCGCGACCGTTCCGGTCATCAACGCGCTGTCCGACCAGTCCCATCCGTGCCAGGCGCTGGCGGATTACCAGACGGTTCTGGAGAAAAAGGGACGCCTCGAAGGGCTGAAAGTCGCTTACATCGGGGACGGCAACAACATGCTGCACTCGCTCATGATCGGCGCCAGCAAGCTCGGGATGCATTTTGCCAGCGCGTCGCCGGAAGGCTACGAGCCGGACGCGGAACAGGTGAAGCTCGCCCGCGATTTCGCCGGCGAGCACGGGGGACGGGTCGACATCGTGCGCGATCCCCGGGAAGCGGTCGAAGGAGCCGACGTTATTTACACGGACGTATGGGCGAGCATGGGCTTCGAAGAGGAGCAGAAGGATCGGGAACGCGCCTTCCAAAATTACCAGGTGAACGAACAGCTCGTCCAGTTCGCGAAGAAGGACTACCTGTTCATGCACTGCCTTCCCGCGCACCGCGGAGAAGAAGTGACCGAAGGCGTCATCGACGGTCCGAACTCCGTCATTTTCGACGAGGCGGAAAACCGCCTGCACGCGCAAAAGGCGATCATGGCCGCCATCATGTAAAAGGTCGACGCGAGGAGCCGCCGGACAAGGAATTCATTTCCGAATCTGGCGGCTTCCCCTGCGCAAGCTATATAATAAGAGACATGCGTCAGTTAAAAGAAGGAGCGGTACCCGACATGGCAAAGGAAAAAATCGTACTGGCATACTCCGGCGGTCTCGACACGTCCGTCATCTTGACGTGGCTGAAAGAGACGTACGACGCCGAAATCATTACGTTCACGGCCGATATCGGCCAAAAGGAAGAACTGGACGGACTGGAGGAAAAAGCGATCCAGACCGGCGCTTCCAAAGTCTACATCGACGACCTGCGCGCCGAATTCGCCAAAGACTTCATCTTCCCGATGTTCCAGGCGGGGGCGCTGTACGAAGGCCAATATCTGCTCGGCACCAGCATCGCCCGTCCGCTGATCGCCAAGCGCATGGTCGAAATCGCCCGCGCCGAAGGCGCGACGGCCATCGCGCACGGCGCGACCGGCAAGGGCAACGACCAGGTGCGCTTCGAGCTGACCGCGGCGGCGCTCGCGCCGGACATCAAAGTGATCGCGCCGTGGCGCGACGAGGCGTTCCGGGAAGCGTTCCCGGGCCGCGCCGAAATGATCGCCTACGCCGAAAAGCACGGCATCAACGTGCAGGCATCCGCGGCCAAGCCGTACTCGATGGACCGCAACCTGCTGCACATCAGCTTCGAAAGCGGCATGCTCGAAGATCCGTGGTTCGACGCGAGCGCGCCGGACGTTCAGGACATGTACGTGCTCAGCGTCTCGCCGGAGCAAGCGCCGGATCAAGCCGAATACGTCGAGCTTGATTTCGAGGCCGGCAACTGCGTCGCGATCAACGGCGAAAAGCTCAGCCCGCTGGCCGTCATGGAAAAATTGAACGAGCTCGGCGGCAAGCACGGCATCGGCCGCGTCGACATGGTCGAGAACCGCTTCGTCGGCATGAAAAGCCGCGGCGTGTACGAAACGCCGGGCGGCACCATCCTGTTTACGGCGCACCGCAAGATGGAGTCGCTGACGATGGACCGCGACGTCATGCATTTGCGCGATTCGCTCATTTCGAAATACGCGTCGCTCGTTTACAACGGCTTCTGGTTCGCGCCGGAGCGACTGGCCATTCAGGCGCTCGTCGCCGAAAGCCAGAAGAACGTCACCGGCACCGTCCGCCTGAAGCTGTATAAAGGCAACATTATGGCTGCGGGCCTGAAGAGCCCGGTCAGCCTGTACAACCCGCACATCGCGACGATGGAGGCCGACCCGACGCAAGCCTACGATCAAGGCGACGCGACCGGCTTCATCCGTCTGAACGCGCTGCGGCTCAAAGTGTCGTCCGGCGTTACCGGCGCTTCCGGCGTCGACAACGGCTGAGGCGGATTGCCCCGAAGTTTTTGTGGATACGCGATAGCGGTCGTATCTGCCGGTACGAGGATTAGGGTGGTATCCGGTCCGGTACGAACATTAGCTGTGTGTCGGCCGGTTCGAGGATTCGAGGGCATCTGGCCGGGTAAGAAGATCAGCGGCGCATCGAAGCCGACTGCACATTAGCCGTGCATCGGGGCCGGTATGAAGATGAAAGGTGCCTTGGCCGGTACGAAGATGGCGGTACCCGAGACCCGCAAGCGGGGATTGCGGAAATCCGGCCTTGAGCGAACGGGGGGAGCGGCGCAGGCGCATGATCGCGCCGGCGAGGCTCCCGTTTTCCCTTTTTTCGCCGCCGGGAACGACCTGCCCCGAATAGCGGCATTCTGCGACCGTTATTCGGTTCAAACCAGCCCAAAAAACGGGAAAATAAAGGATTAACAGCCCGAAAGGACCGTTATTTCGCTAAACGGCCTTAAACAGGGCCATTAACGGTCGCTTTGAACCGTTATTTTGCTCGACGGCCTAAAATCGGGCCGTTAACGGTCGATTTAAGCCGTTAATTTGCTGCATGGCCCTTAAATCGGGCAATTAACGGTCGTTTAGGACCGTTATTTTCATGGGCGGAGCCGCGGCCAGGCCGTTTGGGCGGATTTGCAAGGGGCGAGGGCTCGCTATCCGGGCCATTCGCCCGGAACCGTCAGGCAACCGACCGAAGACGAAGGGAGCTTCAATATCCATGACCAAGCTGTGGGGCGGCCGGTTTACGAAAAAAACCGACCAACTGGTGGAAGAATACACCGCATCGATTACGTTCGACAAGGAGCTGGCCGAGGAGGATATCCAGGGCAGTCTCGCGCACGTGACGATGCTGGGGAAATGCGGCATTTTGTCCGCGGACGACGTGGAGAAAATCAAGGAGGGCCTGATGAGGGTCCGCAACCGCATTCAGCGGGGCGAGCAGGAGTTTTCCATTTCCGACGAAGACATCCACATGAACATCGAAAAATCGCTCATCGACGAGATCGGACCGGTCGGCGGCAAGCTGCACACGGGACGCAGCCGCAACGACCAGGTGGCGACCGACATGCACCTGTATTTGCGCAAGCGGGTCGTCGAATTCGTCGACCTGCTGGCCAAGCTGCAGGATGCGCTCATTTCGCAGGCGAAGGCCAATCTGGACACGATCGTGCCGGGCTACACGCATCTTCAGCGGGCGCAGCCGATTTTGTTCGCGCACCATTTGATGGCGTACGTCTCGATGTTCGGTCGCGATATCGAACGGCTCCAGGACAGCTACAAGCGGATCGACACGCTGCCGCTCGGCGCCGGCGCGCTGGCCGGGACGACGTTTGCGATCGACCGCCAGTACACGGCGAAGCTGCTGAATTTCGGGCGCGTGTACGAAAACAGCCTCGACGCCGTCAGCGACCGCGATTTTATCGTGGAGTTTCTTGCCAACGCTTCGCTGATCATGGCGCATCTGTCGCGTTTGAGCGAAGAGCTCGTGTTGTGGTCGAGCACGGAGTTCCAGTTCATCGAGCTGGACGACGCGTTCTGCACCGGCTCGAGCATTATGCCGCAAAAGAAAAACCCGGACGTGCCCGAGCTTGTCCGCGGCAAAACCGGGCGCGTGTACGGCAATCTCGTCGGGCTGCTGACCGTGCTGAAGTCGCTGCCGCTCGCATACAACAAGGACATGCAGGAAGACAAGGAAGGCATGTTCGATACGGTTAAAACGCTGCAGGGCGCCCTTCAGCTGTTCGCGCCGATGATCGCCACGATGAAGGTGCGCAAAGAGCAAATGCGGCGCGCGGTCGACAACGATTTTTCCAATGCGACCGATATCGCCGATTTTCTTGTCGGCAAAGGGCTGCCGTTCCGCCAGGCGCACGAGGTCATCGGCAAAACGGTGCTGTACTGCATCCAGAACGGCAAATTCCTGCTGGATTTGACGCTGGACGAGTTCAAGCAGTTTTCGTCTCTGTTCGACGACCGCATTTACGAGGTGCTGCAGCCTCACAACGTCGTCAATGCGCGCAACGTTTACGGCGGCACCGCGACCGCTCAGGTCGAAGCCGCGATCGGACGCGCGGCGGCCGAGCTCGAGCGCGTGAACGCGTGGACGGCCGAGTATGCGGAGAAATGCAAATAAGATGATCGCGCGGGAACGGGCTTTCCGTCTTCGCGCCGAAACCCGCCGGCCAGGGACCGGCGGGTTTTTACTCATCTCAACCCTTCCGCCGCCCGCTGCCGATCCAGTTGATTCATGACTACTCATCTCAACCCGCCATCCGCAGCCATCCGCACTCACTTGAGTAAATATTACTCATTTCGCCGCCTCCGCGCGCCCGCTGCCGATCCAGTTGATTCATGACTACTCATCTCAACGCGCCATCCGCAACCATCCGCACTCACTTGAGTAAATATTACTCATTTCGCCGTCTCCGCGCGCCCGCTGCCGATCCAGTTGATTCATGACTACTCATCCAACTTGAGCAACCTTCGTACCACCCCCCCCAAGCCCCGAATGCCGCCGCCTTCCGACTCCTGCAGATTAAAAAAAATTTAAAATCTTTCCCGATTCCGGCGCCCGCCAACGCTTTGCGGCGACATGACCGCGACAAAATTCGGATCGTTTGCCCGGGAACCGTCGACAAAGAAAGGAATTTCAGGCACAATGTCGAAGTATTTAAAGTCCGAATACGAACAAGGTGGTAGTTTCCCGTGATTGAAATGCACGACATTTCCAAGACTTACTCGGACGGAACGATCGCCCTTGAAGGTATCAACGTAGTGATCGACCGGAACGAGTTCGTATATATCGTCGGCCCTTCCGGCGCCGGCAAATCGACATTCATGAAGCTCATTTATCGCGAGGAAGTTCCGACCAAAGGCCAGCTTTTCGTAAACGGCTTCAACATCGGAAAGCTGAAACAGCGAAAAATCCCGTACATACGCCGCAACATCGGGGTCATCTTCCAGGATTACCGGCTTCTCCCCAAGCTCACTGCGTTCGAGAACGTCGCGTTCGCGATGGAAGTCATCGAAGCGCCCAAGCGGTCGATACGCCGCCGGACAATGGAAGTGCTCGATCTGGTCGGCCTGAAGCATAAGTCGGGCAGCCTGCCGGCGCAGCTGTCGGGCGGCGAGCAGCAGCGGATCGCGATCGCCCGGGCGATCGTCAACAATCCCGCCGTCATCGTCGCCGACGAGCCGACGGGCAATCTGGACCCCGAGACGTCCTGGGGAATCATGAAGCTGCTGGAGGAGATCAATTTTCGCGGAACGACGATCGTCATGGCCACCCACAACAAGGAAATCGTGAACAGTCTGCGCAAGCGCGTCATCGCGATCGAGCGGGGAACGATCGTTCGCGACGAGCAGAGAGGGGAATACGGCTATGACCTTTAGGACCTACGCGCGCCACTTGCGCGAAGGAGCCAAAAACGTCTTCCGCAACGGGTGGATGACGTTCGCTTCGATCGGCTCGATTGTCGTGTCCCTCCTTATTCTCGGCGTGTTCATGCTGCTCGCGCTCAATGTGAACAAATTCGCCGATCAAGTCGAAAGCCAGGTCGAGATTCGCGTCTACATGGATTTGAACGCCGACGACGCGAAAATCGAGGAAGTCGACCGCAAAATCCGCAACCTGGAGCAGGTCAAGAGCGTCACGTTCGTTTCCAAGGAGGAAGGCCTGGAACGGCTTCGGGAAAGTTTGGACGAAAACGCCAAAAGCGCGCTCGACGGCTATGAAAACGAACAAAATCCGCTGCCGGACGGCTTCGACATCGAAGTGTTCGATCCCCAGCAAGTCGCCTACGTCGCCGAGCAGATCGAGGCTTTCAACGTATCCGACGCGGACAAGCCCATCTACGGCGTTTATTACGGGCAAGGCACCGTCGAGAAGCTGTTCCGCATTACCGACGCGGTTCGCAATATCGGCCTCGTGATCGTCGCCGGGCTTGCCGTCATGGCGATGTTCCTTATCTCGACGACGATCAAGATGACGATCATCGCCCGCCGCCGCGAAATCGCGATCATGAAGCTCGTCGGCGCCACGAACAGCTTCATCCGCTGGCCGTTTTTCGTGGAGGGCGTTTTGATCGGAGTCGGCGGGGCGGCCATCACGACCGGAATTCTGCTTTACGGCTACTCGCAATTGCTGAAAACGACGCAGTTCGACCTCGGCTTGATGATGATTCAATTGTCCGGCATGGACGAGGTTGCCGGATTTGTCACCGTTACGCTGCTCGCGCTTGGCGCGCTGCTTGGCATCTGGGGCAGCACCGTTTCCGTCCGCAAATACTTGAAGGTATAAAGAAGGAGGACAACCGTGAGAAAGAAGTTGCTGCCGGTCCTCGCGTTTCTTGCCCTTATTCTCATGATCGGACAGCCCTACGAGAGCCGGGCGGAGACCGAGGTCGAAAAGATCGAGAAAGAAATCAAAAGGCTTCAGCAGCAAATGAACGAGGTCACCCAAGACAAAAAGCAGGCGGAGCAGGACAGCAAGGTGCTCACCGCTCAAAGGGAAGCGACGAAAGCGGACGTCGCCGCCTTGCTGGCGGAAATCTCCAAGGCGGGCGAAGAGCTGGTCGCCACCCAGGCGAAAATCGATGCCGCCGAAGAGAAGCTGCTGGCGACGACGGCGGAACTCGAAGCCGCCGAAAAGGAGCGCGCCGAGCGCGACGATTTGCTGAAAACGCGAATTCGCCTCATTTATACGAACGGAACCGTGTCCTACCTCGACGTTCTGCTCAGCTCGACCAGCTTCGACGATTTTCTGACCCGGTTCAATGCGATGAAGCTGATCATGGAACAGGACAAGAACGTATTCGAGCAAAGCAAGGAGTACGAAGCGCTCGTCGCCGAGAAGAAGGCGCAGGTTGAATCCGAGCTGGCCAACGTCAAGGCGCTGTACGACGAAATGGCGGCCCGCAAGGCGAACCTGGAGCAGAAGGAACGCGAGAAGGAAGTCATGATCGCCAAGCTCGACGAGCAGATCGAGGAAACCGAGGAAATCAGCGAAGAAGCCGAGAAGGCGCTCATGGAGTTCGGGAAAAAGTACTCGGAGCTTCTGGAGAAAAAGGAAAAGATCAAAACGTACTACACCGGAGGCAAGCTCGCCGTTCCGCTCAAGGATTCGTACCGGCTGTCGTCTCCTTACGGCTACAGAACCCATCCGGTAACCGGCCAGAAGAACAAGCTTCACGCCGGCATCGATATGGCCGCGCCGAACGGAACGTCCGTCTATGCGGCGGAGTCGGGCGTCGTCATCGTCGCCCAATCGTGGAGCGGCTACGGCAACACGATCATTATCAACCACGGGGGCGGACTGTGGACGCTGTACGGGCACCTGAAGCCGGGCGGCATTCTCGTCGAGAAAGGCCAAACCGTGAAGCGCGGGGAAAAAATCGGCCTTGTCGGCAAAACCGGCACGGCGACGGGCTACCACCTGCACTTCGAGGTGCGCAAGGACGGAAACCCCGTCAATCCGGCACCATACTTGGAATAACGAGCGCAGCCGGTTCCTCCGGTCCCGAAGCTTCCGCAAGCCGGAAGAGTCGCGGAGGAGCGGCTGTTTTCTCGTTTCGGAAGCCGCGGCTGCCGGACTGAACTAAGACCGGCGCCGCGCTCATACACTAATTGGAAGAAAAGAGAGAGGGTGGGGAAGATGAGGTTTCGGGGGCGGACGGTCATCGCCATTATGGCTTGCACGGCGCTGCTCGCATGCTTGGCGACGATCGGCTATTTGGACGCTGCCGGCAAAACGAACCGGACTTCATCTTCCGCCGGCGCCGCCGCGGATTCCGGAGGCCTGCGGCCGGACGAGCTCGAGAAGCTGAACCGGACGATCGCTTTGATCGAAGGCGAATACCGGCTGTCCGTCGATCGGGACGAACTGATCGACGGAGCGATCCGGGGCATGGTGGAAGCGCTCGGAGATCCGTATTCCGTCTACATGACGGGAGACGAAGCCGCCAAATTCACGGATGCGGTCGAAGGAACGTTTACCGGCATCGGCGCCAGGCTGGGCATCGAGGATGGCGAGGTCGTGGTCCGGCAGGTCATGGAAGGAACGCCCGCCGATCGCGCCGGCCTGCAGGCCGAAGATATTTTGCTGTCAGTTAACGGAAACGCGCTGCAAGGCTTGAGCCTTGGCGACGCGATCGCCCAAATCCGAGGTCCCAAAGGAACGAAAGCCAAGCTGCGCGTAGAGCGGCCGGGCGCGGAACAGATGCTGGAGCTGGAGCTTATCCGCGACCTCATCATGGAAGAGACGGCGATCGGAAAGCTCGGCGAAGACGGCGTCGGCAAACTGAAAATCACCCGGTTCTCGTTCGATACGGCGGAAAAAGCCTCGCAAGCGCTTCGGGAGATGGAGGACCAGGGGATGAGGGCGCTCGTCCTCGACCTTCGCAACAATCCGGGCGGCGTCATGCCGTCCGCGCTCGGGGTGGCGGAGCTGTTCGTGCCGCAGGGAAAGCCGATCGTCATCTCCGAGGATAAAAACGGCGTCCGAACGACCGAACGGTCGAACGGGAGCTTGACGGCGGCCAAAGCGTACCCGATCCTGGTTCTGATCGACAAGGGGAGCGCCAGCGCGGCCGAAATCGTCGCCGGGGCGCTGAAGCATTCGGCGGGAGCCGCGCTGCTCGGCGAAACGACGTACGGCAAAGGCACGGTGCAAATCAGCTTCGAAAAAGGCCTGGACGACGGAAGCCTGGTCAAGTTGACCGTGTCGAAGTGGCTGCTGCCGGACGGCAGCTGGATCGACGATCGGGGCATCGTCCCCGACGTGTCCGTGAGCCAGCCCGCTTATTTCGGCGCTTCCCGGCTGCCGCGGGACAAGGTATTGAAGCCGGACGAAACGGGAGACGACGTCCGGAATTTGCAGCTGATGCTGGAAGGAGCGGGCTTTCCCGCCGATCGCGCGGACGGGTATTTCAGCTCCGCGACCGAGGAAGCGTTGAAGAGCTTTCAACGGCATGCGGGGCTCCCCGAGACGGGAATCGCGGACGAACGAACCGCGGAGCGGCTGGAGGAGGAATTTTACCGAGCGCTGCAAAATCCGGAGTTCGACGCGCAGTGGGTCGCCGCGCGCGACATTTTGCTGAAAATGGAGGAAAAAAGCGGCTAAAGGAATTGCGGCGCCCCTCGTCGAATGTAGACTAGACCGAATACGAAAGGGGACGAAAGGAATGAGCCCTTGGATTGACTGGCTGCGGGAAGCGGGCCTGGCCGCAGCGGGTTTGTTTACGTTGCCCTATTTTTATATAGCCGTTTTGTTCGCCTGGTGGCATGCGAGAAACGGCGTCGTGCTGCAGCGGCAAATGTTTCACGTCCGCATGTACGGTTCGCTTTCCCTGCTCGCGAGCCGGACGCTTGCCGGACTCGGAGCGGGACTTTGCCTCTCCCTCGTCGGGCTCGGCGCGGGCGCGCGGTTGTCGAACGGGACGCTGCTGTGCATCTGGCTCGCGATGGTCGTGCTGGCGCTGTTTCGGCTGCGCTACATTTGTCTCGCCTATGCGGCGGGCGCGCTTGGCGTCGTTCAGTCGGTTTTGGCGTGGACGGGCCTTGACGGCGACTCTTCCGGCGCGATCCGGGAGCTGCTCGGCATCGACGTGCCCGGCCTCCTGTTTTTGGCCGGCTTGCTGCACGTGGCCGAGGGCGCTCTCATACGCCTGCAAGGAGCGAAACAGGCGGTCCCGCTGTTTCTGGAAGGCAAGCGCGGCAAGCCGGTCGGCGCTTACTCGCTGTCCGGCGTTTGGCCGATCCCGCTGCTGTGGCTCGTTCCCGCCGCCGGCGCGGACGGCTTGACGCTTCCCTGGACGCCGCTGTTCGGCCTCGAAAGCTCCGTCTCCGCCTGGAGCCTCCTCGCGTTTCCGGTGCTGATCGGCTTCACCGACCGGACGACGACGCGCTGGCCGGAGGAGAAGGCGCGCGAATCGGGCAACTCGCTTCTCGTTTACGGAGCGCTGATCTGCCTGCTGGCCGCGGGCTCCGTTTTCTGGGAGCCGCTTGCCTTCGTCGCGTCGCTGGGCGCTTTCGTTTTGCACGAAGGCGTGCTGCTGCTCGGAAGGTGGCGCGAGGGCGGCCGCCAGCCGGTTTACGCGCAAGAGGGGCGCGGGCTGACGATTCTGGCGGTGCTTCCGGGAACGCCGGCGGCGGAAATGGGCCTGCAGGCGGGCGAGCGGATTATGCGGCTGAACGGAAAACGCGTCGACGACAAGGAGCAGCTTCACGACGCGATGCAGCTGCAAGCCGCGTTCTCGAAGCTCGAGGTCGTGAACCGCGAAGGGCATGTGAAGTTCGCCCAGCGCGCCCGCTACTCGGGCGAGCATTACCAGCTCGGCATCATTCTTGCGCCGGACGAGGACGCCGATATCGTCGCCGCCCCGCGCTCGGGCTCGATTTGGCAGGGGCTGAGGCAAGCGGGGGCGAGAAGGCGGCACGCCGGCCGGCTGCGGGCCGAAGAGGCGGCCCGGCGGGAGGCCGCCGACGCCTCCGGGGAAACGGCCGCCGCCTCGTCCGCGGCCGAGCCCGTCATGCTGCTCGAAGCGATCGATCCGCGGGAAGAGCTTGCCGCGCGGCTGCCCGCGCCGCCGGCTTCGGCCGCGACCGCGGAGCGCAAGGCGCCGGAGGAAGCCGGCCTGCCGCCGCGCCGTTCGCGGAGGTAAACGCCCGCCTCTCGCGATCGCGAAATGCCGCCGCATGAAAGCGCCGGAACGGGGCATTTCCGCTCGGCGTCCGCAGCATGTTGACATGTCGTGGCAGGTTTGATAGGATAGGATGAAGTCGATGGTTACTCTAGGGTTCCGCGGGACGGCCGCCGCAAGGCGTCGGGTTCCGGCCCGGTCCAAGAGAGTAACGCGCCGTCCTCGCCGGCAGAGGATAGCGTTCACGGAGGGATAAAAGCCCGGGAGTATCGAGATGCGCCGAAAGGTTGCGCGGCTTGGCCGCGTCTTTCGGGAGCATTCCGCTGCTCTCGGGCTTTTTTGCGTTTATCCGAATGGACCGGGGCTACGCGGCTAACGCTAGACTACGTTCAAGGAGGAATGGATTCATGAATCGCTATTGGTTGCTGCTCGCGGCGGCCGGCATTTGCGAAGTCGGCTGGGTGTCCGGCCTGAAGCACGCGGACGATTGGCTGACTTGGGGATTGACGGCCGCGGCCATCGTGCTCAGCTTTGCCGCGTTGATCGTCGTGTCCCGCAAACTGCCGGTCGGCACGACGTACGCGGTGTTTACCGGGATCGGAGCGGCCGGGACGGTGCTGGGCGAGTCGATCTTTTTCGGGGCCGAGTTGGATCCCGGAAAGCTTGCGCTTGTGATCATTTTGATTATCGGCATCGCCGGTTTGAAGCTGACGACGGACGTCAAGGCGGACAAGGAGGAGCGGGCATAATGGCTTGGGTATGGCTTATTCTCGCCGGGCTGGGCGAAGTGATCGGCGTCACCGGCCTGAACTTGTGGAACAAACGGCGGGACACGCTTTCGGCCGCGCTGCTGCTGGGCGGCTTCGGCCTCAGCTTCGTTCTTCTGACGCTGGCCATGAAATCGATCTCGATGGGTACCGCCTACGCGATCTGGACGGCGATCGGAACGATCGGGGCGACGCTGATCGGCATGCTCTTTTACGGTGAATCCCGCCAGCCCCGCCGCCTCTTTTTCCTCGCGTTGGTCGTGGCCGCCGCGATCGGCCTGAAGCTGATCGGCGAGCATTAGGGGCTTTTGCGCCGATGAAGCGAATACGAGTAGACGACCGGAGCCAACGAACTGCCGAGCGCGCAGACGAGTACGACGACGACGGTCCAGGAAGACGGAGCGATCCAGGCGGAAATCAGCATCAGCAGTCCGGCGGCGACCCACAGCTTCGCGGCCAGCCGGTGCGTTTGATTCCAGTTGTTCTCGTCCATGATCGCCCACGGAGTGCGGATGCCCATGAAAAAATTGCTCCGCACCTGTCCCATCCGGTTGCCGACGACGATCCACAGCAAGCCGAGCGCGCTGACGATGATTTTGTTCATCGGGAAGGAGTAGCCAAGGCTGTGCAGGATCACGAAGACGAACACGCCGTGCAGGAACAGGCTGATCGCCCACCGGAACATCGAGTAAAAGCTTTCGAAACGCGCATAATTCTCCTTGCGGGGATCGATAAAGCGCGTGGCCGACAAGATCGAAGGAAGCAGCACGGCCAAGCCTCCGTACATCAGCCAAAATTGCCACTTGGGCGCCGTGTCGTCCACATCGCCGGCCACGTTGAAATGCGTGGGCATGATGTCGGGCAATCGCTCGTTGAAAATGAGGAAGGCTGCCGCGAACAGGACGAAATTGACGAGAAACAGCGCGAGGATGCCTTTGATCCACCTTTTGTGCGGAATAGCGGATGGTTGTGTCATTTTTCTTCGTCTCCCTTCGTTCCGATCAGGTTGAGAAACCAGCCGAGCGTTTCCTGGACGACCGTCATGTTCAGCGAATAGATGATATTCTGGCCGTGGCGGACGTCCTGGATGAGGTGCGCGTTTTTAAGAATGTTCAGATGGTGCGAAATGCTGGGCTTGGAAATGTTGAAATGCTCGGCGATCTCCCCGGCGGACAAATCGCGGGCTTTAAGGAGCTGAATGATTTGCCTGCGGGTCGGATCGGACAGCGCTTTGAACGCGTCGTTCACGTTGAAGTCCTTCTTTCTTCGGGAAGTCGGTCTGATCGGAATTTGATATTTAGATAATTATCTAAATAAAGCATAACGAATGAACGGGAAAAAATCAAGAGGGGAAACGCCCGGCTTTTTGCGCCCGGGCTTTCTTTTTTTCTGCGGGTCGATGTTCGTCCGATTTAACGGGCGGTTTGGGGAAACGCGTTTTGACGGAGCCGGGCGAAATCGATATAATGAACGGGAACAAATATTCTGTTTCGGAAATGTGGGGGTGTGCCTGCTATGGCGGAAATTTCGCCGGGAGACGTAAAGTTTCGGGTCGTGTCCGATTACGAGCCGCAAGGAGATCAGCCGGAAGCGATCCGGAAGCTGTCCGAAGGGCTTGAAGCCGGCATCAAGCATCAAACGCTGCTGGGCGCGACGGGAACGGGCAAGACGTTTACGATCGCCCATACGATTGCCCGGGCGAACCGGCCTACGCTCGTCATCGCGCACAACAAGACGCTGGCCGCTCAGCTTTGCAGCGAGTTCAAGGAATTTTTCCCGGATCATGCGGTCGAATATTTTGTCAGCTATTACGACTACTATCAGCCGGAGGCGTATATTCCGTCTTCGGACACGTATATCGAAAAAGATTCCAGCATCAACGACGAGATCGACAAGCTGCGGCACTCCGCCACGTCGGCGCTGTTCGAGCGCAGGGACGTCATCATCGTCGCGAGCGTCTCGTGCATCTACGGCTTGGGCTCGCCGGAGGAATACCGCGATTTGCGGCTCAGCCTGCGCGTCGGGATGGAACGCTCCCGCAACGCCATCCTGCACAAGCTCGTCGACATCCAATACCAGCGCAACGATATCAACTTTACCCGGGGAACGTTCCGGGTCCGGGGCGACGTCATCGAGATTTTCCCCGTATCCCGAAGCGACCGGGCGGTAAGGGTCGAGCTGTTCGGCGACGAAATCGAACGGATCACCGAAATCGACACGCTGACCGGCGAGATCGTCGGCGAGCGGGAACACGTCGTCATTTTCCCGGCCTCCCACTTCGTGACGGCCGAAGAGAAGATGAAGCTCGCGCTCGTCAACATCGAGCGGGAGCTGGAGGAACGGCTTGCCGAGCTGCGCGCCGAAAACAAGCTGCTGGAAGCGCAGCGGCTGGAGCAGCGGACCCGTTACGATCTGGAAATGATGGCGGAGATGGGGTTCTGCTCCGGCATCGAGAACTATTCGGGGCCGTTGACGTTCCGCGAGCGGGGAGCGACGCCGTATACGCTGATGGACTTTTTTCCCGACGATTATCTGGTCGTCATCGACGAGTCCCACGTTACGCTGCCGCAAATCCGCGCGATGTACAACGGGGACCAGGCGCGGAAATCCGTGCTCGTCGACCACGGCTTCCGCCTGCCTTCGGCGAAGGACAACCGTCCGCTCCGGTTCGAGGAATTCGAAAGCAAGGTCAATCAGATCATCTACGTTTCGGCTACGCCCGGACCTTACGAGATCGAAAATTGCCCGACGATGGTCGAGCAGATCATCCGTCCGACCGGCCTTGTCGATCCGATCATCGAAGTGCGCCCGACGAAGGGGCAAATCGACGACCTGCTGGGCGAAATCCGGATCCGCATCGCCAAGGACGAGCGCGTGCTCGTGACGACGCTCACGAAGAAGATGGCGGAAGATTTGACCGACTATTTGAAGGAAGTCGGAATCAAGGTCCGGTATTTGCACTCGGACATCAAGACGCTGGAGCGGATGGCGATTTTGCGCGAATTGCGGCTCGGCGAGTTCGACGTGCTCGTGGGCATCAACCTGCTGCGGGAAGGCCTCGACCTGCCGGAAGTTTCCCTCGTGGCGATTCTCGACGCCGACAAGGAAGGCTTCCTGCGCGCGGAACGCTCGCTCATCCAGACGATCGGGCGCGCGGCCCGCAACTCCGAGGGGCGAGTCATCATGTACGGCGACAAGATCACGGATTCGATGGAGAAGGCGATTTCGGAAACCGAGCGCCGCCGCGCCATCCAGACCGCCTACAACGAAAAGCACGGCATTACGCCGCAAACGATCCGCAAAAAGGTGCGCGACGTCATCGAAGCGACCAAAGTGGCGGAGCAGAAGAGCGGCTATCTGACCGGCGTAGGCAACGTGGAGAAGATGTCGAAGAAGGAGCGCCAGTCGGTCATTCAGCGTCTGGAGGCGGAGATGAAGGAAGCGGCGAAAAATCTCCAGTTCGAGCGGGCCGCCGAGCTTCGCGACGCTTTGCTCGAGCTGAAGGCGGAAATGTAGGCGGCGCGTTCGCCGGGCAGTTCCTTTAGGTTTTCGCGACTCCGTTGGCGAGTCGATGCTTGAAGCACACCGCTGGTTTGGCGGTGTGCTTTTGTTGTACGCCCGGCATGGGCGTCATCTCTACGGTGAAAGTCCGGAATGGGGGACTGGCAAGCGCCTACCATTAGCCAAGAGCAAGGGTGTCCGCCGCGAGGCGGAATCTGAAGGAAGCTGGAGGCAAAAGCACGGCTCGAGGTACACGAATCCAATTTGAGGCGGTTGCAGCCGGATGAGTCACCAGCACATGACGAAATCCAAAGCTGCCAAGGGCTGCAGCTGTAAACTTGGGCGAGCGCGGGCGGAAAGGTGACGTTCTTATCTGGGGAGGCCTGCGGAATACGCGAAGTTACTTCGTAACCGCGGCTGAGAAGCCGCGCTGAATCCGCAGGAGTCAGCAGAAGCCATAGTACGCAGGCTGTTGCAACAGCGTGCGGAAGGGCTGAACTTAAAGGAGAAGAAACCGATGCGTTCGCACGAAGAGCAACGACAGCAGAATATCTCGCAAGAGAGCTTTCGGCAAAGGGTAGCGGTGAAGCCGCATGGGTATGCCGAAGCGCCGAGTTCTTCGTCGGCACAACTCGACCCATCTTCTTCCGAAGGACAGAACGACTTGCTGGAGCGAATGCTCGAGGGGAACAACCTTCGGCTCGCCTATAAACGAGTGAAACGTAAGCGTCAAATAGCCCCCACCTAGCGGCGGGAGCTCAGTTCGACTAATCTGTAGTTACTTTTTACTTAATCGGCACTCAGCCGGTAGCTCGTGCGACCATGGCATGAAGGGTTCGAGCGCGTCGG
>NZ_LT821255.1:199878-320397 GCF_900169535.1 Cohnella massiliensis | reverse complement strand
AAAAAGTTATTGCTGGTTTGTCTCGCACAGGCTCAAAGCCTGCATTCGACTTGTTTCCAATTACGCTCGATGTTCAGTTTTCAAGGAGCAATCGCGTTAGCCCGAAGGCCTTCGCTTTCGCGTCGCCCGTTCAGCGGCGACTTAAATAATATATCACGTTTGAATCGCCTATGCAACTGTTTTTTTCGCTTTTTTTAACTGACAGATTTCCCCATGCAAATGGCCCGCCGCTTTCCGTTTTCTCTGCCTTGAACGGACGATCTTCCGCCTTGGCAACGGATCGCTTTCGGAGGATGGTGGGTTCGCGCCGTTCAAGATCAATATATTGCGCGAGATATCGAAATAATAAACGAAAACCGGAGCCCGACCGCCATCGGTCTTCGCTCCGGTTTCGCGCTTCGTCCGGCAGTTAGCCGGTCAGGCGGAATAGATCGCGCAAATGTACAGATCCCGCTGCTTGCTTAAATTCACGATTTCCCCATAGATCGAGATCATTGGCCGCGTCGGATTTTGGACGTCGGTAAATACGATTTCGCCTACGCGGTTATCGTTAAGCTGAACCAGCATCCCGTTGTGAAAATGAGTTGCCCGGTCGATGAACGTACGCACGAACAACGGATCCAGCTTGCCGAACGACTCGGACTGAAGCTCCTCCAGCACCAAATAGGGCGACTGGCCTTTCCGTTCATTGCGCGTGGTCGTCATCGCATGATACATGTCCGCGATCGCCACGATTTTGGCGTATTGGTGGATTTTGTCCCCGGAAAGCTTCATCGGATACCCGCTGCCGTCCAATCGCTCATGATGCTGCAGCGCGGCCAGGGCTACCCCTTGGCTCAAGGAAGGAACGCCCTCGAGAAGGCGGAATCCGTACACCGTGTGCTGCCGCATCTCCTGAATTTCCGCAGGCGTCAACCGGGTCGGCTTATGAAAAATCGCCGGGTCGATCCGGACGTTCCCGATATCGTGCAGCAGCCCGGCAAGCGCGATTTGCGTCCAGTCCTTTTCCGGCAGCTTGCACCATTTGGCGAGCTTGTACGAAGTCAGGGCGCATAGAACGCTGTTGCGAATCCATCGTTCGACAGGACTTCCATCCTGAACGGGAACGAACGTCAATACGTTATACTCTTCGATGCGATCGATGAGCTCAAGGAGGGTTTTCCGAAGTTCCAGTACCGGCAGCTTATCTCCCGGCCCCGTCCTGTCGAACGAATGCTTCAGCAGCTTTTCCATCTCCAGAAATTTCTGCTGAAGCGGCTGAACTTCGCTCTCCGGAACGTTCTCTTCGGATTTCTCCGTCGTTTCGATCAAACCGTTGCGGCGAACCTCTACGTTCGGTATTAGAAAAGCCTGCAATATCTCCAAATCGCGATCGGACAAAATCCGGCCTTCAGGCAGCAATAAGCTGCCCAAAGACGTGATCACGTCCGAGGTCAGGCAGTCGCCTTCCTGCACCTGCGCCACGGGCAATACCGGCATGACGCTTCCCCCCTGAACAATTCGCTGGATTACTCGCTGTCTTCGCTTGCTTCTTGCGCGTTATCTTCGTCGTCCGCGCTGCTTGGCGCACGAGCGACGGTAGCGACCGACTCGTCTTCCTTCACGTTGATGAGCTTGACGCCCTGCGTGATGCGTCCCATCGTGTTGATGCCGGACATGCTCATCCGAATCAACGTTCCGTTGGTGGTGATGATCATTAAATCCTCATCGTCCTGGACGACCTTCAGGCTGACGATCGAGCCGTTCTTGTCCGTGACGTTCAGCGTCTTGATCCCTTTCCCGCCGCGCGTCTGCGTGCGGTATTCGGTCATCGGCGTCCGTTTGCCGTAGCCTTTGGCCGTCACGATCAGCACATCCCGCTCCGGATCGACGACATCCATGTCGATGACGCTGTCGTTCTCGTCGAGCTGGATGCCTTTGACCCCGGTAGCCGAGCGGCCCATGGCGCGGACGTCCTGCTCGGAGAAGCGTATGGACATGCCCTGCGCCGTGCCCATGACGATTTCCTGTTTGCCGTCGGTGAGCTTGACGCCGATCAGATCGTCGTCTTCGCGCAAGGAAATGGCAATCAGCCCGACTTTGCGGATGTTGGCGTAATCGTCCAGCGGCGTCTTCTTCACGATCCCGTTCCGGGTGGCGAAGAACAGGTAGCGGTTCGGTTCCATCGACTCGACCGGAATGACGAAGTTGATCGTCTCGCCCTGCTCGATCTGAATGAGGTTAATGACCGGCGTCCCCCGGGCGGTTCGGCTCAAATCCGGGATTTCGTACGCTTTAAGCCGGAACACCCGTCCGCGGTTCGTAAAGAACAGCAAGTAGTGGTGCGTGTTGGATACGAACAGATGCTCGATGAAATCGTCGTCCTTCGTATCCATCCCGACGACGCCTCTTCCGCCACGCTTCTGGCTGCGGTACGTGGAAACCGGCAAACGTTTGATGTACCCGGTATGGGTCATCGTGATAACCACTTCGTCGCGCGGAATCAAGTCCTCGTCGAGGATTTCGTTGTCGCTGGCCGTAATTTCCGTGCGGCGCTCGTCGCCGAATTTGAGCTTGATTTCTTCCAGCTCGTCGTGAATGATGCCCAGCACCAGCTGCTCGTCTCCGAGAATGGCCTTGTATTCGGCGATTTTTTGCAGCAATTCGTTGTATTCCTCTTCGATCTTCTCGCGTTCCAAGCCGGTCAGCCGGCGCAGACGCATGTCGAGAATCGCTTGGGCCTGGTCGAACGACAGCCCAAAGCGCTCGATCAGCCCGTTGCGGGCCTCCTCGTCGGAACGGGAAGAGCGGATCAAGGCGATGACTTCGTCGAGATGGTCGAGCGCGATGCGCAAACCTTCGAGAATATGCGCGCGGGCTTCCGCCTTTTTGAGGTCGTACTCGGTCCGCCTGCGAATGACTTCGATCTGGTGCTTCAGATAGTAGCCCAACACCTCGCGCAGGTTCAGCACTTTCGGCTCTTTGTTCACGATCGCGAGCATATTGATGCCGAACGACGACTGCATGGACGTGTGCTTATAGAGATTGTTCAGCACGACGCTCGGATTGACGTCCCGGCGGAGCTCGATGACGATCCGCATCCCGGTACGGTCCGATTCGTCGCGCAAATCGGTAATCCCGTCAATCCTCTTCTCGCGGACGAGTTCGGCGATCTTCTCGACGAGGCGCGCCTTGTTGACCTGGTACGGAATTTCGGTGACGATAATCCGGGCCTTGCCGTTCGTCTCCTCGATGACCGCCCGCGCGCGGATCGTAATGGAACCCCTTCCCGTCGCGTATGCCGAACGGATCCCTTCCCGGCCCAAAATAATGCCGGATGTCGGGAAATCGGGTCCCTTGATATATTCCATCAAATCCAGAGCCGTCAGATCCGGATTATGGATAAGCGCCTGGACCCCCTCGATCACTTCGGTCAGATTGTGCGGAGGAATGTTCGTGGCCATCCCGACGGCAATCCCCGTCGTACCGTTGACCAGAAGGTTCGGAATCCGCGCCGGAAGCACTTCGGGCTCCACTTCCTCGCCGTCGTAGTTCGGAACGAAGTTGACGGTTTCCTTGTTGATGTCGCGCAGCATTTCCATCGCGATCTTCGACAGGCGCGATTCCGTGTACCGCATGGCGGCCGCGGCGTCGCCGTCGACGGAACCGAAATTCCCCTGGCCTTCGACCAGCATATACCGCATGGAGAAATCTTGCGCCATCCGGACCATCGCTTCGTAAAGCGCCGAGTCGCCGTGCGGATGGTATTTCCCCATGACGTCGCCGACGACCCGGGCCGACTTCTTGAACGGCTTGTCCGGCGTAACGCCCATTTCCGACATTCCGTACAAAATGCGCCGGTGCACGGGCTTCAAACCGTCCCGAACGTCGGGCAGGGCGCGGGATACGATCGTGCTCATGGCATAACTCAAAAACGATTCCCGCATTTCAAGACCGATATCGCGGTCCCGAACTTGGGAGCGTTGCTCTTCCGACATGTGGATCCTCCTTCTTTGTTACCAACGAACACCAACCGTACAATCGTCATAAAGTAAAAAGGATGAATGAATTTATTATAGCATAATGTCTACGGGAAAGGTTGGATGAAGCCCGATGCCGATCCGCCGCGTTCAAAGTAAACGGGCCAAAACCGTTGCGCTGCTGGCTAACCCCGAATTGAAAGACTCCATCCCCGAAACCCGCGAATTCAACCGGAATACGGTCCATGACATGCTGCACAAATACGGCATGATTTACGTGAAACCGGTGAACGGCACTTTCGGCAAGGGCGTTATCCGCTTGGAACGAAACCCGGATCTGCTGCTCCCTTATTCCCTGCAATCCGGCGAGCGAAAATACCGCTTCCGCACGTTCGAAGGAATGTATGCGAAGCTTCTTCGCGTCAAGCTTCGCAGGCGCTACATCTCCCAACAGGGCATCGAGCTGCTAAAGTTCAATAAGCGCCGGTTCGATTTGCGCGTGATGGTCCAGATCAACCCGGCGAAGGAATGGGAAGCGACCGGCATTATCGGCCGCCTTGCCCATCCCCGCAAAATCGTGACCAACTATCACAGCGGCGGAACGCTTTACCCGTTCGAAAAGCTGATGGGCGGCTATCTTGGCAGCGGCGAAAAATTAAACGCTTTTCAGGACAAACTGAAAGGGCTGGGCAAAAAAATCGCCGTCACGCTCGAACGCAGCTTTCCCGGAATCAAGGAAATCGGCATCGATATCGCCGTCGACCGGAATCTGAAACCGTGGATTCTCGAGGTCAACACCTTGCCTGATCCGTATATTTTCCGGAAGCTGCCGAATTCGGCGATTTTCCGCCGCATTTATCGCTATGCCAACGCTTACGGGCGCTTTCGGCGCAACCGCAGCGGCAGTTGAAATCAAACACCCGCCGTTGCCGCAACGCCGAGCTTAAAACGGCCTGCTCGGGTACGGTGCAATGGCGGGTGAACAACCCTGAAATCGCGGCGGATTAAATATCGAGATCTTTCACCAGATTGCCGTACTGCTGGATGAATTCCCGGCGCGGCTCGACGTTGTCGCCCATCAGCATGTCGAACAGCTCGTCGGCCTTCATCGCTTCCTCGATGCGGACTTGCAGCATCGTTCGGGTTTCGGGGTCCATCGTCGTGTCCCACAGCTGATCCGCGTTCATTTCGCCGAGACCTTTGTACCGTTGGACGTTCACCTTGGCGCCTTCGCCGAACTCGGCGATAATCCGGTCGCGCTCGGCTTCGTTTTGCGCGTAGCGAACGACTTTGTTCCGCTCGATCTTGAACAGCGGCGGCTGCGCGATATAGACATAGCCCGCCTCGATCAGCTCCCGCATGTAGCGGTAGAAGAAGGTCAGCAATAGCGTGCGGATGTGCGCTCCGTCGACGTCGGCGTCGGTCATGATGATGATCTTGTGATACCGCGCCTTCGCAATGTCGAAGTCTTCGGCGATGCCCGTTCCGAGCGCCGTAATGATCGCGCGAATTTCCATGTTGGAAAGAATGCGGTCCAGCCGCGCCTTTTCGACGTTCAAAATTTTGCCCCGCAGCGGCAGGATCGCCTGGAAATTCCGATCCCGGCCGGATTTGGCCGAGCCGCCCGCGGAGTCGCCTTCGACGATATACAGCTCGCTGATCGACGCGTCCTTGGACGAACAATCCGCCAGCTTGCCGGGCAGGCTGCTGACCTCGAGCGCGCTTTTGCGCCGGGTCAGCTCGCGCGCCTTGCGCGCGGCCTCGCGGGCGCGCGACGCCTGAAGCGATTTTTCGACGACTTTCCGCGCGATCGACGGATTTTCGTTCATGAACTCCAGCAGCTTGTCCGCGAACAGCGATTCCACGATGCCGCGCACTTCGCTGTTGCCAAGCTTTGTCTTCGTTTGGCCTTCGAACTGCGGGTCCGGAATTTTGACGGAGATGATCGCGGTGAGTCCCTCCCGCACGTCGTCGCCGGTCAAGTTCCCTTCGCTCTCCTTGACCATGCCCGATTTGCGCGCATAGTCGTTGATAATGCGGGTAAGAGCGCTCTTGAAGCCGGATTCGTGCGTCCCGCCCTCGTGCGTATTGATGTTATTCGCGAACGAATAAATATTTTCCGTGTATCCGTCGTTGTACTGCATCGCGATTTCGCATTGGATGTAATCCTTGCTGCCTTCGACGTAAATCGGCTGCTCGTGCAGCGCTTCCCGGGTCCGGTTCAAATAGAGGACGAACTCCTTGATGCCTCCGTCGTACTTGAAGGTATCGCTTTTGCCCGTTCTTTCGTCCTTGATGTTGAGCTCGATTCCCTTGTTCAGGAACGCCAGTTCGCGAATCCGTCCAACCAACGTATCGTAGTCGTATTCGGTCGTTTCCGTGAAAATTTCCGGATCCGGTTTGAAACGGGTTTGCGTCCCGGTCTCGTCGGTATCGCCCGCGATGACCACGTCGTATTGCGGCGCCCCGCGGCGATATTCCTGCTTGTAGACGTGGCCGTCGCGTTTGACTTGAACGGTCACATGCTCGGACAAGGCGTTGACGACCGAAACCCCGACGCCGTGCAAGCCGCCGGATACTTTGTACCCTTCGCCGCCGAATTTCCCGCCGGCATGCAAAACGGTCATGACGACTTCGAGCGTCGACTTTTTCAGTTTCGGATGTTCGCCTACCGGAATGCCCCGGCCGTTATCGATAACCGTGATGCTGTTGTCTTCGTGTACGATGATATCGATCCGGCTGCAATAGCCGGCGAGCGCCTCGTCGATGCTGTTGTCGACGACTTCCCACACGAGATGGTGCAGCCCTTTGCCGCTCGTCGAGCCGATGTACATGCCCGGACGCTTGCGGACGGCTTCCAAACCTTCCAAGACCTGAATCTGACTTTCGTCATACGTATTCTGTTGCGTATTCACGGACAAACCCTCCACCGCCTTCTTTCGTAAACGCGATTATGGCACCGACAGGCGAAACGGCGCCTATGCGCCGCAGTCTCCCCGCTATAAATCGAGTAATAGATGAGCCCTTTTTTTCAACGTTGACGATGAAATAGGCGAATAATAGACTTTCTCTTCCGTAACGACGATCGATTTCGGCTCTTCTTCCCCGATCGTCTCCACCTCGCGGTTTTTGCGGGCGTTCGTTACGAATTGCCTAGACAACTTGGAAGACTGCTCGATGGAAATATCGAAAATGGCCACAAGCTGCGACGTACGGATAATCTTCTCTCCGCCGAGATGGATGTACATGCCGCGCCTCCCGTTGCAAAGTTCGTTTCAGCTCACGATCTCCCCGTTGCGGACTTCGTAGACGGCCGCGTCATGGAGCCGGTTCATATTCACGCTTTCCAGGCCGGTCGTCGTAATGAACGTTTGCACCCGGCTCTGAAACGTCTCGATCAGGTGAGTTTGCCGCTGTTGGTCCAATTCCGACAGAACGTCGTCGAGCAGGAGGAGCGGATATTCCCCGATCTCCTCCCGCATCAGCTCCAGTTCGGCCAGCTTGAGCGACAAGGCCGCCGTCCGCTGCTGCCCTTGCGACCCGAACGATTGAACGTCCTTGCCGTTAATGAAAAAAGCCAGGTCGTCCCGATGAGGTCCTGCAAGCGTCATGCCGCGGCGGAATTCCTGTTCTTTGCCTTGTGTTAACTTTAACATAAATTGCTCGAATAAGTAAGCTTCATCTTGCGAAGCGCCGTCTTCCGAGCCCCCGAACGACGGCCGGTATTCCACCGTCAGGAGTTCGCCTCCGCCCGTAATTCCGCGATGGATCTTCTCGGCCCATCCTTGAAGCTTATGAATAAAGGTTTTCCTTTTTTGCATCATTTTAACACCTGAGGCCGCGAGCTGCTCGTTCCAGACGTCGAGCATCGCTTGCGAAGCGCGGGCGAGATCGGTCGATTTCAGGTAGTTGTTCCGCTGCTGCATGATCTTCTGATATTGCTGCAGATCGTACAAATAGCCGGGATGCACCTGGCCGATTTCCATGTCCATGAATCGGCGGCGCACTCCCGGCGCTCCCTTGACGATATCGAGATCCTCCGGCGCGAACAGCACGACGTTGATCGTGCCGACGAACCCGCTCAGCTTGCGCTGCTCGAGCTCGTTCACTTTCGCTCGCTTTCCTTGCGGGGACAGCTGCAGTTCCATCGAGATGTCCCCGTATTTGCGGGTCAGCTCCGCGCGGATGCGCGCGAACGGCTGGTTCCAGCCGATCAGTTCCTTGTCCTTGGACGTGCGGTGGGATTTGGTCAGCGCCAGCACGTGGATCGCTTCGAGCAAATTCGTTTTCCCTTGGGCGTTCGGCCCCACTAAAATGTTCACGCCCGCGCTCGTATTCAGCGAAAGCCGCTCGTAATTCCGGTAGCCCTGCAAAGTGAGCCGATTCAATTGCATGCCTTGTTTCCTTTCCTCGGAATCCGGGAGACGACGCAACCCGCGCGATTCCGCCTCAACTCAAATGGACCTCACGACGAACGTGCCGAAGCCTTCCACCTCGACTTTATCGCCCGGAACGAGCTTGCGTCCCCTGCGGTTTTCCGCTTCTCCGTTGACCCGGATGGGCGTCTCCTTGACGAACCATTTGACTTCTCCGCCCGTTCCGACGCAATCGCCCAGCTTCAGCAGCTGTCCGAGCGTAATGTATTCGGTCCGAATCGAAATTTCTTTCATGTTCGCCGCCTCAATTCGTGGTCCGGTACGGAAGAATAAGATGCAAGGCGTTATCGTGTTCCCGCGGTTTGATGATGATCGGGCTCATCGATCCCGTAAAGCCGATAAAAAGCTGCTCGCTGTCCGTTACTTTGAGCACGTCGAGCATATATTTCGAGTTGAACGCGATGCGCACCGGATCCCCGGTCAATTCGGTCGTTTCCAGCTGCTCCTGCATCCGTCCGAGCTCGGAGGAGCTGGACGAAATTTCGACGCCGCCGTTTTCCGTCGTCGACAGGCGAACGATGTTCGTTTTTTCCTCCCGCGACAGCAAATAGGCCCGGTCGAGCGCGTCGCTGAGCACCCGCGTCGGCAGAACGAGTTCTGTTTTGTAGCTGGTCGGAATAATCTTTGTAGTGTCCGGAAACGTCCCGTCCAGCATCCGGGAATAGAATAACACATTTCCGAGTTTGAACTGCACCTGGCTTTCGGCGACAACGATGTCGACCAGCGTGATCTGGTCGGGAATGATTTTGGACAATTCGCCCAGCGTCTTCCCGGAAATGACGACATTGGCGAAGCGGATGTCCGAATCGGTTTCGACCTGGATGGAAGCCGTCGCCAGCCGGTGACGGTCGGTCGCGAGAAATTTGAAAACTCCGTCCTGAAGGCTCCACAGCACGCCGGTCAGCACGGGCGTCGATTCGTTCGTCGTGACGGCAAACACGGTCTGGCGAATCATCGATCGAAGCAGATCGCCGGGAACGCTGAACACTTTGTCTTCTTCCAGATTTGGAAGAACCGGGAATTCCTCCGGATCCATGCCGACGATTTGAATTTCGCTCGTTCCGGAATGGATGACCGTCTGGAACCGGTCTCCGACGTCGATATTGACTTCCTCATGCGGAAGCTTGCGGACGATTTCGGAAAAAAACTTGGCGGGAAGCACGACGCTGCCGCTTTTGGAGATGACGGCTACGCTTTTTTCCGGAGTTTCGGCCGGGATGTAACTTTGGATCGAAATATCGGTGTCACTGGCGGTAAGGGTGATTCCCCGCTCGTTGGCGTCGATTTTAATGCCGCTCAGAATCGGAATCGTCGTGCGGGACGAGACGGCTTTGACTGTCTGCTGCACCGCTTCGTTCAATTCGTGGCGTGATATGGTCAGTTTCATGGGCGCACCTCGTCGTTCAGTTTTAAAGTAGCTGTTTTATAAAATCATTAAGGCCGTAGTAGTAGGCGGCGTGAATATGTGGATAAGTCGAAAAAACGCGAAAACGGAGCCTATCCACATGTGTATGCTTTGTGTACAGGCTTCCGGTTTTTCCACTGCGTTTTTTGGTTCTTGTTGCCGAATCAGGACAGGTTTTTGATTTTCTCCGTCAGGTTCTGCACGATTTTGTAAAGCTCCGGGTCGACTTTCAGTTGTCCGGTTATTTTCTCGTGGGCATGGATGACGGTCGTATGGTCCCGCCCGCCGAACGCTTCGCCGATTTTCGGCAAGGAGTAGTCCGTCAGCTCCCGCGACAAATACATGGCGATCTGACGGGGAAACGCGACGGCTTTCGTCCGTTTTCGCGCTTTGAAATCCTCCAGCTTGAGCCCGTAAAATTCGCCTACCCGCTGCTGAATATCCTGGATCGTGATCATCCGGTTGCGTCCGTTGGGCAAAATGTCTTTGAGCGCTTCCGCGGCCAAATGCGTCGTGACGTCCTGATTGGTCAGGGACGAGTATGCGACGATGCGGATGAGCGCGCCTTCCAGCTCGCGAATGTTTGAATCGATCATGTTGGCGATATAGACCATCGCTTCGTTCGGAATGTCGAGGTTTTCGGCTTTCGCCTTCTTCCGGAGGATGGCGATGCGCGTCTCGAGATCCGGCGGCTGGATGTCGGTGATCAATCCCCATTCGAACCTGGAGCGAAGCCGCTCTTCGAGCGTCGGAATTTCTTTGGGCGTCCGGTCGCTGGAGATGACGATTTGCTTATGTTCTTCATGCAGTGCGTTAAACGTATGGAAAAATTCCTCCTGCGTCCCGTCCTTGCCCGCGAGAAACTGGATGTCGTCGATCAGCAGCACGTCGATGCTCCGGTACTTGTTGCGGAAGCTTTCTCCGCGGTTGTCGCGGATCGCGTTGATGAATTCGTTCGTGAACTTCTCGGACGACAGGTACAGAACCTTCATATGAGGATTGTGTTCCAAAATATAGTGCCCGATCGCATGCATCAGATGCGTTTTGCCCAAGCCCACGCCCCCGTAAAGGAACAGCGGATTGTACGCTTTCGCCGGCGCTTCGGCGACGGCGAGCGAAGCGGCGTGCGCGAACCGGTTGCCCGCCCCGATGACGAACGTGTCGAACAAATATTTCGGATTCAGCATCGAGACGTTCTCTTCGGCAACCGCAGGTTTGACTACGGGAGCTTGAAGAAACGGAGCCGGCGGCTCGGTCGGTCGGTTCTCCTCGATGGCGAATCTCACTTCCACGGGAGTTCCCAAGTATTCGGAAAGCGTCGAGACGACCAGCTTCGTATAGCGGGTTTCCAGCCATTCGACCGCGAACGTCGTAGGAGCGGTAACGATAACGGTGCCTTCGTCCAGGAACGTCGCTTTCGTTGCCTTGAACCACGTATCGTAGCTAGGTTTGCTCAGCTTGGTTTGAATGACCGACAATACTTGCTGCCAGATCTCGCTGCTTCGGTTGTCCACATGAAGTCACTCCTTTAACCCAACAGGCGGACGAGGGAGAGGAAATGTCGAAAAAAAGGCGAGATCGACAAGTTATCCACAAAATTCCCTGAATTCTTTATATAGATGTCCATAAGAAGGGGATGTTGTTCACAATGTTATACACAATCTGTTGATAATTTTGAGGTTAAATTCGGTTATCCACGGAAAAATATCGAACTAATCATAGCAGATCAACCCGCGGAATTCAACGAATTTGCGGACGTTATCCACAAATTCAATAACTTGTGGATGAATTCTGTGCACAACACAAGATATTGTTGATAAATTGTGAGATAATTCGACAAACAGTCGCAAAGACCGTCTTTTTCGTTTCTTTTATTCACATGTGCATAATTATTTTCGATTAACGCGTTCTTTCTATATAGAGATAGGGATAACTTGGCGCCGTTTTTTTGGTTTGACAATCGGAAGGCGCTGTGCTTTAATAGAAAGACCTGAGTTTTCAAGTTAGGGGGTATTGAACGGTGGGTCCGACATTTAAACCGAATGTAAGCAAGCGGAAGAAAGTTCACGGTTTCCGCAAGCGCATGAGCACGAAGAACGGACGTAAAGTTCTGAAAGCTCGCCGTCAAAAGGGACGGAAAGTGCTGTCCGCTTAATCGATAAAGACCACGTGAGGTGGTCTTTTTTCTTTATATCCGGACGATACTGGATGAGGATGCTTTCGCGAGAAAAAGAATGACGGGCAATGGAGCGTTGAAGGATGCAAAGAAAACTGCGGCTGCGGAACAGGGAGGATTTCAACCGAATATACCGGCACGGACGATCGTTTGCCAACTCGCAGTTTGTCGTCTACTGGCGCAAGTTCCCGGAGACGGAGCAATTCCGCCTGGGCATTTCCGCCAGCGGCAAGCTGGGGGGCGCGGTCGTTCGCAACCGGCTTCGCAGAATGATCAAGGAAATCGTTCGGCGCAATGCGCACAAGTTGAACGAAGGCCACGACCTCATCCTTATCGTTCGCAAACCGGCGCTTTCTCTCTCTTATTGGGAAATGGAAAAAAGCATCCTGCACGTGCTGCGAAAAGCGGGTTTGACGAAAGGTTCCGTTCCTCCCGAGAAATCGCCTAAAGGGAGAGGGGCCGGAGGCGTGTCCCCCAAGTCGAAAAACGGTCAGCCGCGCGCTTTCCTTTGCCTTTAGTCTTATGGTATATTGGAAGATGGAATCGTTTTAACTCAATCGAATCGTATCGATATTTTCCGGCGTTTCTGCTTGGACAAGCCAAGCTTGCTTACGCACATGCTCGAGAGGAGTTTTTGGTGTTGCTGCGAAATCGCAAATGGTGGATTGCCGGCGGCTTGCTGCTGACGGCGATTCTGGTGTTGTCCGGATGCGCGCCTACCAATACGGCGACGACGACGACCGAAGATATGCTGGAGGGCGGATGGTGGCAGCGAAACGTCGTTTACTGGTTTTCGCTTATGCTGGACACGTTCGCGGATTGGTTCCAGGGGTCTTACGGGTTATCCATTTTACTGCTGACCATTATCGTGCGGACGCTTATATTGCCGCTTTCGATCAAACAGTACAAGAGTTCGAAGGCGATGCAGAAGCTGCAGCCGGAAATCATGAAGCTGCGGGAGAAGCATAAGGACAACCCGCAGAAAATGCAGGAAGAGATGATGAAGCTTTACCAGGAAAATCAGGTCAACCCGCTGGCCGGCTGTTTTCCGCTTCTCATCCAGATGCCGATCTTCATCGCGCTTTATAACTCGATTTTCATGAACAGCGCGATTCGGACCCATACGTTTATCGGACTTGAGCTCGGGTTGTCCCCGTCGCAGTCCGGAACCTGGTACTATTATTTGATCCCGGTCGTCGCCGCGCTGACGACGTTCGTCCAATCGTGGATGATGATCGCTCTTCAGCCGCAGCAGCAAATGGGACCGATGAAGGTGCTCATGTTCGTATTCCCGATCATGATCTTCGTCATGGCGCTCTCGTTCCCGGTCGCTTTGCCGCTTTACTGGATTTACAGCAACATCTATACGATCATCCAAAACTACTTTATGTACGGACGCGGACGTTCCCCGAAACCGGAAGCGACTTCTGGCAAGGAGGCCAAAGCTCATGAAAAAGCTGGTGGCGTCAGGAAAAACGGTGGAAGAAGCACTAAAAAACGGTCTAAATGAGCTCGGTGTCGGCCAGGATCGGGTAAAAGTCGCGGTCCTGGAGCAACCTAGCAAGGGGTTATTCGGTCTGTTCGGAGCCAAGGATGCGAAAGTGGAGCTCGAGCTGATTCCCGACGGCGTGGAAGAAGCGATGCGCTTTCTCGGCGAAGTGACCGAAGCCATGAACGTGAACGTAAGAGCGAAGCGGTCGGACGACCGCGACGGCGTGCGGATCAATTTGACGGGCTCGGACCTCGGCATGCTGATCGGACGGCGCGGCCAGACGCTGGATTCGCTTCAGTTTTTGATGAACATCGTGGCGAACCGGCATTCGGACCGGCATTTGCGGATCGTGCTCGATGCCGAAAATTTTCGCGAACGCCGTCAGACGACGTTGGAGTCGCTGTCGGAGAGAATGGCGGATAAAGTCGTCAAAACGCGGAAAGAAGTCGTGCTCGAACCGATGTCCTCGCAGGAGCGCAAAGTGATTCACGCCCGTCTGCAATCCCATCCGCTGGTGAAGACGTACAGCAAAGGCGATGAACCGAACCGAAGCGTCGTCATCGCTTTGAAATAATCGATGCAGCTGCGCAATGGAAACCGCAACGAGTTGCGGGACATTGCGTTTTTTCTGGAAACGGGTGCGCCTGGGCAAGCTGGCGCAGCCGTTTTACTTGCATTAAGGAAGCGAACCGATATTGGAGGGATGCAGCATGACCGAAGATACGATTGCGGCGATCGCCACCGCGATGGGAGAGAGCAGCGTTGCCGTCATCCGGGTGAGCGGTCCCGAAGCGATAACGAAAATCGCCTCCCTGTTCCGATCGAGAATCGATTTGCGCGAGGCGGATTCGCATACGATTCATTATGGCCATATCGTCGATCCGGCCAGCGGCGGCAAAATCGACGAAGTGCTGGTGTCGGTGATGAAGGGGCCGCGGTCGTTCACGGCCGAAGACGTGGTGGAAATCAGCACCCACGGCGGCATCGTCGCGGTTCAGGCGGTACTTGCGCTCGTGCTTCGCAGCGGAGTGCGCCTGGCGGAGCCGGGCGAATTTACGAAACGGGCGTTCCTGAACGGCCGCATCGATCTGGCGCAGGCGGAAGCGGTCATCGATCTGATCCGCTCGAAGTCGGAGCGGGCGTTCCAGGTAGCGAAGCGGCAATCGGAAGGGCTGCTGTCGCAGCGGATCGCTCCGCTCAGGAACAAACTGATCGAGCTGTTGGCCCACGTCGAGGTGAACATCGATTATCCGGAGCACGATGTAGCCGAAGTGACGGCCGGAATGATCAAAGAGCGATGCGCCGAAGTGCTGGAAGAAGTCGAGCGTTTATTGAAATCCGCAAACGAAGGCAAGATTTTGCGGGAAGGGATCGTGACGGCGATCGTCGGCCGGCCGAACGCGGGCAAGTCTTCCTTATTAAATGCGCTCGCTCGGGAAAACAAGGCGATCGTGACCGACATTCCCGGGACGACGCGCGATATTATAGAAGAGTCGGTATCGCTCGCCGGCATTCCGCTGCGGTTGCTCGATACCGCGGGCATTCGGGAAACGAGCGACGTGGTGGAGAAGATCGGCGTGGAACGCTCGCGCGGAGCTTTGAACGAAGCGGATCTGATCCTGCTCGTTTTGAATATGAACGAACCGCTTAACGAAGAGGAGCTCCGCCTTCTGGACGAACTGCAAGATCGCCCCGCCATCGCCGTTATCAACAAAATCGACCTCGAGCGCAAGCTGGAGATCGAAGAGGTGGAGAAGAGGTTCCCGAAGGAACGATTGATTTATTTGTCAGCGAAGGAAGGAACTGGACTGGAAAACTTGGAAGCAGCCGTTTCCGGCCTGTTCTTGGGCGGCGGAGTCGAGACGGAGGATATGACGTACGTGAGCAATGCGCGCCATATCGCGCTGTTTCACCAGGCCGTATCGTCGCTTCGGGATGCGATGGAGGGAGCGGAGAGCGGCGTGCCGATCGATTTGATTCAAATCGATCTTTCCTCGGCGTGGGAGACGCTGGGCGAAATTGTCGGCGATTCCGTCGGAGAGTCGCTGCTGGATCAAATTTTCTCTAAATTTTGCTTGGGCAAATGATATAATGGGTTAGCTATAAGGAGGGACGAAAATGAGTTACGAAGCAGGACAATACGAAGTATTGGTCGTCGGCGCCGGCCATGCGGGCGTCGAAGCAGCGCTGGCCGCGGCCCGGATGGGATGCGAAACGCTGCTGCTGACGATCAATTTGGATATGGTGGCGTTTATGCCATGCAACCCGTCGATCGGCGGCCCGGCCAAAGGCCACGTCGTCCGCGAAATCGACGCGCTCGGCGGCGAGATGGGCCGCAATATCGACAAGACGTTTATTCAAATGCGCATGCTGAACACGGGCAAAGGTCCGGCCGTGCATGCGCTTCGGGCGCAAGCCGATAAATTTTTGTACCAGCATATGATGAAAGAAACGATCGAAAAGCAGGAGAAGCTGACGCTTCGCCAAGGCATGGTCGAGGAACTGATCGTCGAAGACGGCATTTGCCGCGGCGTCGTGACGAAAACGGGGGCCGAATATCGCGCGAAAACGGTCGTACTGACGACCGGGACATACTTGCGCGGGAAAGTCATCATCGGCGAGCTGATGTACGAGAGCGGTCCGAACAATCAACAGCCTTCGGTTAAGCTGTCGCAATCGCTGAAGGACCTGGGCCTTGAGCTCGTTCGCTTCAAAACGGGGACCCCGCCGCGCGTTCACCAGGATACGATCGATTTTTCGAAAACGGAAATTCAGCCCGGCGACGCGCAGCCGAAATATTTCTCGTTCGAAACCGAGTACGAAGAGCGGGCGAACGAGCAGCTGCCGTGCTGGCTGACGTATACGTCGGAAGAAACGCACAAGATCATTAACGATAATCTGCATCGGGCCCCGATGTTCTCGGGTGCGATCGAGGGCACCGGACCGCGCTACTGCCCTTCGATCGAGGACAAAATCGTTCGCTTCGCCGACAAGCCGAAGCATCAGATTTTCCTGGAGCCGGAAGGCCGCAATACGAAGGAATACTATGTGCAGGGCCTTTCGACGAGCATGCCGGAGGACGTGCAGCTGCGCATTTTGCGTTCCATTCCGGGATTGGAAAAGGTCGAAATGATGCGCACCGGCTATGCGATCGAATACGACGCGGTCGTGCCGACGCAGCTTTGGCCTTCGCTGGAAACGAAGCAGGTCCCGAACCTGTTCACCGCCGGCCAAATCAACGGAACGTCGGGGTACGAGGAAGCGGCCGGACAAGGAATTATGGCCGGGATCAACGCAGCGCGGAAAGCGAAAGGCCTCGATCCGGTCATTATCGATCGTTCGCATGGCTATATCGGCGTCATGATCGACGACCTGGTGACGAAGGGAACGAACGAGCCGTATCGTCTGCTTACTTCGCGGGCGGAATATCGGCTGCTTCTTCGCCACGACAACGCGGATTTGCGGCTGACGCCGCTCGGCTTCGAAATCGGCTTGATTTCCGAACAACGCTATCAAAAATTCCTGCACAAGAAAAACACCGTAGAAGCGGAAATCGGGCGATTGAAGGAAACGAAATTCCGTCCCGACGAACGCGTGCAGGCGATGCTCGCTTCGACAGGTTCGGCGCCGATCGTCAATTCGGTCGACGGGTTGACGCTGCTGCGCCGTCCGGAAGTGACGTACGCGCACTTGGAAGCTTTGTCGCCGTCGCCGTTCGAATTGACCGACGATATGAAGGAACAAGTCGAAATCCAAACGAAGTACACCGGATATATCGAAAAGCAGCTTCAGCAAGTCGAACGATTGGCCAAAATGGAGAAAAAGCGGATTCCGGACGATATCGACTACAGCGTTATTCACGGGCTCGCGACGGAAGCCCGGCAAAAGCTCGATAAAATCCGACCGATCTCGCTCGGCCAGGCATCGCGGATTTCGGGCGTCACGCCGTCCGACCTATCGATTCTGCTCGTGCATCTGGAGCATTACAACCGGGTGACGGCAGCGCGGGTGCAGCATGGATGAGCTCCAAACCTGGCTGAAAAACGAGGCCGCCGGCCTCGGCATCGAGCTCGGGGCTCGGCAGTTGGATCAGTTCGAAACGTATTACCGGCTTCTTGTCGAGTGGAACGAAAAAATGAATTTGACCGGCATCACGGAAAGAGCAGCCGTTTACGAAAAGCATTTTTACGATTCGTTAACGCCGGCGACCGTCGCCGATCTTTCCGGACCGGCTTCTCTTGCGGATATCGGTTCGGGAGCCGGCTTTCCGTCGATCCCGCTGAAAATCGCGTTCCCGGCGCTTCGGGTCACGATCGTCGATTCGCTGGCCAAGCGCATTCGTTTTTTGGAGGAAGTCGTCGCTTCGCTCGGTTTGGAGGATGTTGCCTGTCTGCACGGTCGGGCGGAGGATGTGGCCCGGCTTCCCGAACAACGGGACCGACACGACATCGTGACGGCGCGAGCGGTGGCCCGCCTTGCCGGACTCAACGAACTTTGTCTTCCTTTTGCGAAACCCGGAGGCCGGTTTATCGCCATGAAGGGTTCGGATATCGCCGAAGAGCTGGAGGAAAGCAAATTCAGCGCGGGGAAATTGAATGCCGAAATCGAATGGACGAAGCGGCTGGAGCTGCCGATCGAAAAGTCCGAGCGTCATTTGATCGTCATGAGCAAAAAGGATTCGACGCCAAAGGCATATCCGCGAAAAGCGGGCATACCGCTCAAAACCCCATTGTTGTCCGGGGGCATCCGCATTTGATCGAATGTTTCACGTGGAACATGACGGCGTTCGCGCCGAACGTGTTTCACGTGGAACATTTTTTTCTTGTCAAAGCTATGAAAGTTTTTTCAAAAGCAGGAGAATGGCTTTCGATAGCGAATTAAATACATACGGAGAAAAGCGACGTGCCGCATATGCGCTGTAAAGGCGTGGAAATGCGGCGCTTTTTCGTCAATATGCAGCGGCGTTTTTGTGAAGTCAAGCCGGAAATCGCAAGAAGACGTTATTTTCCAAAAGCAGTTTAGGCTCGTTTGTGTTTCGCTGGTTTAGAATCTCCTATATAATATGAACGTGGTGGTAAAAGGAATATGAGAGAACCGTTGTCGCGTATTTTCGGGCTGTCGGATCGGAGCAATCAGGAAGAAGTGAAGCAAATCCCTGTTGCGGATATCGTTCCGAGTCCGTATCAGCCCCGATCGGTATTTGACGACGAACGAATCGACGAACTCTGTCAAACGATCAAAACGCTTGGTGTCATTCAACCGGTCGTCGTCCGTCTTCGCAACGGCAAATATGAGCTGATTGCCGGCGAGCGTCGTTGGCGTGCCGTGACCAAGCTCGGAATGGATAACATTCCGGCAATCGTACGCGAAATTAACGATTCGCAAGCGGCATCGATGGCATTGATCGAAAACCTTCAACGCGAAGGGTTGACGGCCATCGAGGAAGCGGTCGCTTATCAGAAATTGATGGATCTCCATCAATTGACGCAGGAAAGCCTTGCGCAGCGACTCGGGAAGAGTCAATCCACCATCGCGAACAAAATTCGGCTGCTTCAGTTGGGGGAAACCGTAAAGACCGCGCTGCTCGAACGGAAGATTACCGAGCGGCATGCCCGCGCCATGCTGGCTTTGCCCGATGAGGAACTGCAAAATAAAGTTCTGCAAGACATCATCGACAAGGAATGGAACGTCAAGCAGACGGAAACGAGAATCGCCTTCCTGCTGGAGGCGAACAAGAAGCCGAAATCCAAGCGGGTTTCCTTCACGAAGGACGTGCGTCTTGCGCTGAATACGATTCGCCAATCGGTCGATATGGTTACCGGTTCGGGAATCCCGATTAAATCGAGCGAACGCGACTGCGAAGACCATATTGAGATCGTCATCCATATTCCGAAGCGGTAACGATTGTCCGACGTCCGGCGTTGCCGGTTGTTGCGGCATCGAAGCGGCGTCGCAAGGCGGATAAACTCCTGGGACACTTGCACATGCGGTGCCGAATACGGGCCGCATGTTCTTCTTTTCCGCATTATGCAAGAGCAGTTTATATTGAGGTGAATGAGTTTGTCTAAAATTATTGCCATAGCCAATCAAAAAGGCGGCGTCGGCAAAACCACGACATCGGTCAATTTGGGGGCCTGCTTGTCAACATTGGGCCGCAAGGTGCTCATTGTCGACATCGATCCCCAAGGGAATACGACGAGCGGTGTCGGAATTAACAAGGCGGATGTCGAATATTGCATCTACGACATCCTGATCAACGATGTCCATCCGAGCCAAACGATCGTCGAAACGGGGCTTCCGAATTTGAAGCTGATTCCCGCCACGATTCAATTGGCCGGAGCGGAAGTGGAGCTCGTGCCGACGATTTCGCGGGAGGTTCGTTTGAAGAAAGCGTTGGCGACGGTGCGCAACGACTACGATTACATTTTAATCGATTGTCCGCCTTCGCTCGGCCTTCTGACGATCAACTCGCTTACGGCCGCCGATTCCGTGCTCATTCCGATCCAGTGCGAGTATTACGCCCTCGAAGGATTGAGCCAACTGCTGAACACGATCCGGATCGTGCAGAAACATTTGAACACGTCGCTGCAAATCGAAGGCGTTCTGTGCACGATGTTCGACGCGCGGACGAATTTGGGCATTCAGGTCATCGAAGAAGTCAAAAAGTATTTTCAACAAAAGGTGTACCAGACGGTCATCCCTCGCAACGTTCGACTGAGCGAAGCCCCTTCGCATGGTCAATCCATCATCACATACGATCCTAAATCCAAAGGCGCTGAGGTATACCTCGAACTGGCGAAGGAAGTGATTACGTATGAGCAAGCGGCTAGGTAAGGGAATTGACGCCTTATTCAATTCGTTGTCGATCAATGAAGACGATAAAATCATAGAGATTCCTCTCGCGCAATTGCGGGCGAATCCGTATCAGCCTCGGAAAACGTTCGACGAGAACGCGATCAAGGAACTGGCGGAATCGATTCGCGAGCACGGCGTCATTCAGCCGATCGTCGTGCGGGCGGCGCTGCGCGGTTACGAAATCATCGCCGGCGAGCGGCGGTTCCGGGCATCGCAGCTGCTGGGCAATCCGACGATTCCGGCGGTCGTGCGCACGTACAGCGATCAGCAGGTGATGGAAATCGCCTTGATCGAAAACGTGCAGCGGGAAGATTTGAACGCGATCGAGGTCGCGGTCGCCTACCAGGCGATTATGGATCAGTTTTCGTTAACCCAGGAGGAGTTGTCGCTCAAGGTCGGGAAGTCCCGTTCGCATATCGCCAACTTTTTGAGATTGCTGGCGCTGCCGGACGAAATCAAGGAACATGTTTCACGTGGAACATTGAGCATGGGACACGCGAGAGCGCTCGCCGGGGTCAAAGAAAATAAAAAAGTAATCGAGCTGTCCAAGCAGGCGGTGGCGAATTCCTGGAGCGTGCGGGAGCTGGAGGATGCGGTCCAACAACTCGACGTCAAAGCGAAAGGGAAGGAAAAACCGAAAGCGAAAAAACGCGATCCCTACATCGACGAGATGGAAGCGATGCTTCGGGAAAAGTTCAAGACGACCGTGCGAATCAAGGCGAGCAAAGATAAAGGCCGCATCGAATTGACGTATTTCAGCAAAAACGATCTGGAGCGGATTTTGGAAATTCTTCAGGCGTTGGCATAATGACAATCGGATGGCATACCCAAGTTGTAATCTTTTTTCCAAAAGATTAAACTGAGGTATGCTATCCTTGCGTCAGGATGACGATGAAGGGGTATACTGATGGATACGATGGATAAAGGGATCATATACATGGATAACGCGGCCACGACTTGGCCGAAACCGCCGCAGGTCATGGAAGCGATGGAACGCTGCATGCGGGAAGCGGCCGCGAACCCGGGGCGCGGAGGCCACCGGATGGCGGTGCAGGCAAGCCGGGTGTTGTTCGAGGGCCGCAAGGCGCTGGCCAAGCTGTTTCGCGTCGGCAATCCGAACGATATCGCGTTCGCGCTCAATACGACGCATGCGCTCAACATGGCGCTTGCCGGATGGCTTCGGGCGGGCGATCATGTCGTGACGACGAGCATCGAGCACAATTCCGTGCGCAGGCCGCTGGAAGCGATGAAACGGAAGCTTGGCTTAAACGTTACTTACGTAGGAACCGATGCGCAGGGCCGCCTCGACCCGCGAAAAGTCCGGGAGGCGATCCGTTCGGAAACGCGGCTTATCGCGCTTGGGCACAGTTCGAATCTGCTCGGCACGATCGCCCCGGTCGGCGAGATCGGCGAAATCGCCAGAAAGCATGGCGTCAAACTGCTCGTGGACGCGGCGCAGAGCGCCGGCGTGCTCGATCTCGACGTCGAGGCGATGGGGATCGACATGCTGGCTTTTCCCGGCCATAAGGGACTGCTGGGGCCGCAGGGGACGGGGGGGCTGTATATTCACCCCGATCTCGATCTGGAACCGCTCATGCACGGCGGAACGGGCAGCAAGTCCGAAGCGCCGGAGCAACCGGCGGTTCGGCCGGACCGGTATGAGGCAGGCACTCCGAATACGGTGGGGATTGCCGGGCTCGCGGCAGGGGTCAAGTTCGTGCTGGAGCAAACGCCGCGGCGAATCCACGAGCGCGAGCTAGCGTTGACGAGACGGCTGATGGAAGGGCTGGAGGCGATTCCGGGCGTCAAGCTGCTCGGTCCCGGCATCGCGGAGGAACGAACCGCGATCGTCTCGTTTCTGACGGAAGGGGCCGATCCTTCCGAAATCGCGTTTCGGCTCGACCGCGAATTCGGCATTGCCGTCCGGGCGGGCTATCATTGCACGCCGCTCGGCCACGAGAGCGCGGGGACGACGGAGACCGGAGCGGTGCGGGCCAGCCCCGGATATTTTACGACCGAATCGGAAATCGCGTCGTTGATCGAAGCGGTGCGCGAACTGTCGGGCCACGGGGTAAAACATAACTAATATCGATTGAATGGGCATGGGGGAGAAGGCATGTTCGGGCTTGAAGAGGAAGTTTGGTTGGCGATCGTTGCATTGGAAGGCCTGATGGTTGCCGCGGCGTTGATCGGATTGATCGTATTGGGTGTCAAAGTTCGCAAACTGAAAAAGTCCCATCGCCAGCTCGTCGGAGAAACCGGCGTGCCGAAGCTGGAAGAGGTGATGGAGTCGCTGCATCGAAAACTCGGCGAAACGAGCGCGCGCCAAGACGAGCTTGAAGCGCGCCAGAATAAACAGGATAAACGCCTGACCGCGCTGAAAGGACGGATCGGCGTTCATCGTTTCAACGCGTTTGCGGATACGGGCAGCGACCTCAGCTTTTCCGTCGCGATCGTGAACGACCAGCAGGACGGGGTCGTCATTACCTGCATTCACAGCCGGGAACAGGCGTTTTTGTACGCCAAGCCGCTCGACAAAGGCCAGTCGGCTTACATGCTGACCCCCGAGGAAAAGACCGCGATCAATCAGGCGCTGCAAAAGGAATAGGAGCCGATCTCGCCGTCCGGATGGCGAGAAGGATGCTTTGGGCGATGATGTCCGACATCTTCATCACCAAATTCAGGCGCGTGTTTTGCAGGACGAAATATTCCATAAAGCCTCCGACGTTGACGATGCCGGTCAGATGAACGTCCCCGACGGGCGGAAGGTCCTTGTTGACGCCAGCGCCGGGACGGACGGGACCGATGCCCAGCTGAATGCAGCCGACGCTGGAGACTTGTCCGAGACAAGCGTCGACGGCAATGACAAACGGCTGGCGCGGCGTCCGCATTATTTTCGCAAGCGTGTCGTTCAGGTTCATGGCGTGGACGGGTTCGTCCAACGTTCCGTACAGGTCGAATTGCGGGTTCGTCTCCCGAGAGAGCAGGCTGCCGACAAGCGGGCCGAGAGAATCGCCCGTGGAGCGGTCCGTGCCTACGCAGACAACGGCGATAGGCCTGTCCGGCTGCAGGGACTCCAGTTGAGTTCTCAAACGTTCGGTCAATCGATGATGGACGGCAGGTTCGTTGTAATGAATTTTTAAAGAGAGCGCAGCCGATTCGCCGGATGATTGCTGCCGTTTCTCCCAAGCGCCGTTCATTCGTCTGCTTCGCCTCCTCCCATAGGTTGTTACTAGTATATGGACGGAATAACGCTTTTATACTCAATTGGGACGGGCTTTTGCGGGCGTCCAGGAGAAGGAGGCTCACGGATGGATTCGCTTCTGATCGCTTTCGATTCGACGCAGCAAGCGCTGCGGGCGGAAATGCTGCTGGAATACGCCGAAATCAATATCGATATTCGCCCGACGCCGAAGGAAATCACGGCCGGGTGCGCGTTGTCGATCGAGTTTCCCGAGGCAGAGCTGGAGCAGGCGCGGACGGTGCTGATCGGCGAAAAGGTTGAAATTCGGGGAATGTTCCGGCCCCTTGGTTCGGGGGGGTACGAACAGATCGACATGTAAGAGGAGGAGGAGAAGCCTTGAAGGGGAGCAGTCATTGGGGATGGACGCTTGCCGGGAATGCCGATATCGGCCTATGGCAAGAGTTTATGGATAGCATCTGGAATACGCTGAACGATACCGCGATGTGGATGGCGGCGCTCACGGTGCTGCTGCGGATTGTCGCCATTTTGATTATAAGCCGAATCGTCCGCATAATCGTCAACCGAATGATCGACCAGTTCACCAACGTGCGTTCGCCGAAACGGATCAAAGTCCGCACGCGCCGCTTCCAGACCGTGGGCAAGCTGCTGAAAAACACGGCCGGCTACGTCATCAACTTCATCGTCATTCTCCTTATTCTGGGCGAATTCAACATCAGTCTCGGGCCCTTGCTCGCCGGCGCGGGCGTCGTGGGCCTTGCGATCGGCTTCGGCGCGCAAAGTCTCGTGAAGGACGTCATCACCGGTTTTTTCATCATTTTCGAGGATCATTTCTCGGTCGGGGATGTCATCGAAACGGGTAAGTTCAAGGGCACGGTCGAAATGATCGGGCTTCGCTCGACGAAAATCCGCAACTGGACGGGGGAAATTCATATTATCCCGAACGGTTCGATCGTGGACGTGACCAACTATTCCGTCAACGAATCGCTTGCGGTCGTCGACGTCTCGGTCGCCGCCACCGACTCGGTGGAAGAAGCGATGGAAACGGTCCGCGGCGTGCTGCAGCGGTTCGAGGATGCCAACGTCGTCGGCACGCCCGAGCTGCTTGGCATCCAGACAATAAGCGCAAGCGATGTCGTGCTGAGAATGACCGCTGTCTGCAAGCCGAACACGCAAGCTGCGGTTTCCCGACGGCTCAACGCCGAAATCAAGAAAGCGTTCGAAAACGCGGGCAACCCGCGCTATGTTTCCCGCGAGGCCAATGAACGGGTGGTGGGATGACGATGGATAAAAAAGAATTCGAGCTCGGCGATATCGTCCAGATGAAAAAGCAGCATCCGTGCGGGGCCAACGAAATGGAAATCATCCGGATGGGGATGGACATCCGCATCAAATGCGTGAAATGCAAGCATAGCATTTTGCTGCCTCGGGCGAAGTTCGAGAAGAGCATGAAGAAAGTGTTGCGGTCTGCCGGCAAGCAGGAGACGGACAGCGGGCAGGAGAATTCATAGTTGCATGTCCAGCGAAATTATGATATGATAACTCCTGTTGCGGAGAGGTACCCAAGAGGCCCAAGGGGGTTGACTCGAAATCAACTAGGCGTCGCAAGGCGTGCGTGGGTTCGAATCCCACCCTCTCCGCCACCTGAATATCGAACATCGAACGACGGTCCCGGCAGGGGCTGTTTTTTTATTTCTCGCCCATTTTGATTCACGTACGAGATAAAAGTACTTGAACTCTGAATTTTTAACGGGTTTTCTGTATGAACACCCGATGTAATATACAATGTAATCTGTATATAGCCGATGCCATTAGGCGTGTCTCTGGTTGTTCGCCGCCTGACTTTATGGCGGGAAAAAGGCATGAATTCGCCCTTCGGTGTGGCGGAGCCAAACCGAATAAACAGCCGACAATAACCTAATCCCTTCTGTACAAAGACGGGGGGTTAGGCTATTGTCGATTAAAAAGGAAAATGCTCCCGAACCTTTGGCGAGGATCCCCGGGAGCATTCACTTCATCATGTCAAAAATACTTTATTTCGGCCTTTCTTGCAAGGCTTATTTACGCACATTCGGAAATCAATCTCCTGACGTCCAGCTCTGCTGTGAAAACTGCGGTCGGCTTCTCCATAAACACGGTCGTTATTGGCGAGGAATTGTGACGAAGCATGAGGTCATCCAGATCCCGATCTACCGTCGATATTGTCCTACCTGTAGAATAACAATCTCCCTCCTGCCGGAGTTCCTGATTCCATGGGCCCGGTATGCGACTTGGGTGCGAGAAGCGGCATTAAAGCGCAAGCACAAGGGATTCTCTTGGCGGCAGACGACAGAAAGCACAACAACTCCTGCCGTGCGTTATAGCCGCCGTACGTTGAAACGCTGGTGGGCAAGACATCTGCGCCGCGCAGCGGATGCAGCACTATGGGTTGCTGGGAAACTCGTAGCCCAGGGGGACGACACGGATATGCTCCACCTTTACCCCACCATGATGAACCAAACGCCAATGGATACATTGGATTGGCTGGACAAACTGTTACCCCGATTCATCCCCGCTGGCGCATCCAGACGGGGCTATTGGACGTTTCTAAATGCGAGGTTACCTGTAGCATCACGCTTATAAATCCCTTCAGCATCCACCGCCAAGGAGCAAGGCAAACGAAAATCGCCTCCAAAATTGCTTTAAAAATCGCCTGGACGGCAAGTTGCCCTCCTGATCCCACAAAATATGCGCCCTCCCTGGCTTCTAGCGTCTATGCGATACTCTCATAGACCACAGGGAGAGGAGATTTAGCATGGATGAGCAAGCAAGGCAGCAAGAAGCCAACTTCCGTTATGGCTTAATTGCATCACTGGTTAGCCGCAAATTGGATCCCGGAGAACAGATGGCGTTGATGCGCGAAATTGTAAGCCATGAGTATGAAACGTCGTCGGGACAGCGAAGGAGAATTAGTCTACGAACGCTTGAGCGATATTTAAAAGCGTATCGCGAAGGCGGATGGGAGGCGCTGTTGCCCTCCGTCCGAGCAGACAAACTCACGACCAGGGAAATCCCCGAGGATGTGCTTGCCAAAGCGATTGCCTTAAAGCAGGAGCAACCCGGCCGAAGCGTCAGGCAGATTATTGCGATTCTGGAACTGGCGGCATTCGTGGCCCCCGGCACCCTGAAAGAAAGCACGCTTAGCAAGCAGCTTCGCCGCCGCGGCGTCACGCGCAAAGCGTTACTGAATACGGGGTGGAGCCACTTTCGCCGGTTTGAAGCCACGCACCGAAATAGCATGTGGCAAGGCGATGTGCAGCATACCCTTTACCTTCCGCATCCGGACAAGCCCGGCAAGAAGGTCATGGCCTATCTGGTTATTTTCATTGACGATTACTCTCGCTTCGTTGTGCATGGCCAGTTCTATTTCGAGGAACGTGTGGCCCGGCTGGAGGATTGCCTGAAGAAGGCGATTTTAAAGAACGGAGTGCCGGAAATGATCTATGTCGATAACGGCGCCATCTATTCTTCACACCATTTTGAGCGGATTTGCGGGCGACTGGGGGCAGAGCTTAAGCATACTCGCCCCGGACGTCCTATGGGACGCGGGAAGCAAGAAAAGTTCTTCCGATTTGTCGACCAGAGCTTTGTGCCGGAGGCATACGACCTGATTGAACAAGGGAAGATCCAGACGCTTAACGATTTGAATCGATTCTTCTCGGCGTGGCTTGAGATTGCTTACCACCAGAAAGTCCACAACAGCTTTAAGCAGCGCCCAGTCGACCGATACCAAAAAGACGACCACCCGATTCGCATGTTGCCGCCGCATGAACTCATAGAAGTATTCTTGCTGGAGGAATCCCGCAAAGTGGACAAAACGGGATGCATCTCGCTGCTGGGCACGATATTCGAGGTCCAGACAGAGCTTGCCGGCTCGAAGATTCAGGTGCGATTCGATCCGCACGACCTGTCCGTCATCCAGGTGTGGAAGGACGGCCAGCGCTATGAAGACGCGAAGCCAATGAAGCTCCGCGATCCGAAAAACCGGCCGAAGCAGGATGAACCGAAGGCCGTCATGCAACCGCCGAAGACGGGCCTCAACTATGTGGAATTATTGGTGGAAGAACAGAAACGGCAGACCCGCGAAGCGCAAGGCGCTGCGCTTTCGCGAGCGATGAAAGAGGTGAATCGCTCATGATTCGTGGTTTCTTCGGGTGGGAGCGCGTTCCGTTCACCCGGGAGATTGAAACACGGCATCTGCACCGCTCCAAGCGATTCGAAGAATGTGTAGCACGGATGCAGTATATGGTGATGACTCGCTCGATTGGCTGCGTCACCGGTGAAATTGGCTGCGGCAAGTCGACAGCCGTTCGCTACTTGAAAGACCAACTGGATCCGAACAAGTACCGGTTTATCTATCTGTCGGATGCGAATCTGAAACCAAGGGACTTTTACCGTGAACTCCTCCACCACTTCGGCTAGCCGCCCAAGTTTCTCCGCAGCGAAGCCAAACCGCAATTCCAGCACCTCGTATGCGATTTGGACGAGAACCAGCAGAAGGTCGCCGTTATTGTCGAGGATGAAGTGCACCTGCTTTCAGGAGACATGCTGCAAGAAATACGCATTTTGACGAATTTTCGCATGGACACGATTTCGCGGCATGCCCTGCTGCTCATTGGACAGCCGGAACTACAGGCCACGTTGCAACTGAGAATCTTCAAGCCGATTACACAGCGGATGAACGTGCGTTTTCATTTGGAAGGCTTGTCGCTCGAGGAGTGCCGCGATTACATCTCCCACCAATTGGAGGTTGCCGGAAGTACAGGGCCGGTGTTTACGACAGAAGCGATGGACGCCATATACGCGCATGCTCGGGGGATATGCCGAGAGATAAATAACGTCTGCACCGCTGCGCTTCTGGATGCAGTGCTGCGAAAAGACAAAATGATTGATACCGTCCATGTGACGAGGATCCTAGCTGAATTTAAGGAACAGTGAGGGATGACAAATATGAATGAGATACGATTTCATGGAGATACCGAGCGTTGGAACGTGTACGATGGAGAAGAGTTGCTTTGCTCGCTACGTTGTGGTGATGCCGTGATGATTCAAGTAGGAAAGCACTTCTTGCCATCCAACCTTGAGCTCGATACGGACTGGGGTCTGTCAATAATTTTGTGTAAACTCTTTTATAGGCATCTCTCCGAAGGGGAGATTAGCCTCCTCAAGGTAAGTGCTGGCCGATCCGGTCCGGAAAGAAGACGGAGAGCTGCAGGAGCATCTGTCCCCAGTTTTGAACACGACCGGTCCATTTGCGGGTGACGTCCATCGTGACTAAGTACAGCATTTTCAGTAGCGCCTCGTCGCTTGGGAAGATGCTTTTCCCTTTGGTGACTTTTCGCAATTGGCGATGATAGCTCTCAATCATGTTCGTCGTGTAGATGAGCTTACGAAGCTCAGGCGGATACTTGAAGAAGGTGGCGAGTTCGTCCCAATTGCTGCGCCATGAGCGGACAATAAGGGGATACTTGGCGCCCCACGTCTCCTCAAAGCGGTCGAGTTCCAGCAGAGCCATTTCCTCCGTAGCAGCCTTGTAGATGGGCTTCAGATCGGCCGTCACCTTCTTCAGATCCTTGTAGGAGACGTAGCGCGTGGAGTTGCGGATCTGGTGGATGATGCACTTCTGAATCTCCGTCTTCGGATAACAGGCAGAGATCGCCTGGGAGAAGCCCGTGAGGTTGTCGACACAGGTGATAAGGATGTCCTGAACGCCGCGATTCTTAAGATCGTTCAAGACGCTCAGCCAGAACTTCGCGGACTCGTTCTCGCCGATCCACATGCCCAGCACGTCCTTGTTGCCGTCCATGTCGATCCCAATGACCATGTAGGCAGCTTTGTTCACGATCGCCCCGTCTTGCTTCACCTTGAAGTGGATGGCGTCCAGGAAGACGACCGCGTATACGCCCTGCAACGGCCGATTCTGCCACTCTTTGATGAGCGGAATGATCTTATTCGTGACATTGGAAATAAAGGTTGGCGAGACCTCCAAACCATAGAGATTCTGCAGATGGTCCTGGATCTCCCGCGTGCTGACGCCTTTGGCGTACAGGGCGACGATCTGATCCTCGATCCCCGTCACGTTGGACTGATGCTTCTTCACCACGAGCGGCTCGAACTCGCCCAGGCGATCCCGTGGCACGGCAATCTCCTGGTCGCCGTACTCGCTAGTGACGATTTTCTTGCTCTTACCGTTGCGACTGTTCTTCGTCTGCTTGTTCTGCACGTCATGCTTGCTATAGCCCAGGTGCGTATCCATTTCGGCCTCTAGCATTTCTTGCAGCGTTTCGGCAAACAGGTCCTTTAGCGCATTCTGCGCATCCTGTGCGGTGACCAGATTATTCTCCTTGATGAAACTCCGCAGCTGCTCTTTCGTCCATAATCCCATGTGTGCTCCCCAACCTCTCCATGATTTCATTTTAGTAGGTTTGAGAGTTTACACAAAGTATTTTACAGACTCACGGACTGGTACGTGAAGTTTGGAAATTCGAAGTTCTGGCTCCACCGACATGCCAAGTACCGCGTCCGACCGCTGTTCTAACTGCTCTTCGGAGCAGTTTTTTTACGCCGACAAACAAAGGCGAAATATAATTGTCTCCGAAACGGCGGTGAGGAAAGCAAAAAGCCACCGTCATTGGCGGTTCCGAATCTACCGTCAATTAAAGTGGCTGATGACACTCTGGTTTCTTACCTCATCACTTTTTAATAGTAATTCCTTTATACACAATACCTTTTCAATTAAACACTCTATCATTTTTAATTTGATTTCCCTATTTCTCTTTTGATTTCTTCTATTCGTTTTTTTCCCCAATCATACATCATTTCCACAATTGGAAGTAACGTCATTCCCAACTCAGTCATTGAGTATTCCACTCTAGGCGGAACTTCTGGATAAACCTCTCGATGTACAATGCCGTCTTCCACCAATTCCTTTAATTGATTCGTTAAAATTTTGTGGGATATTTTAGGAAATAATCTTTGCAATTCACTAAAGCGGTGCGGACCTTCAACACCTAAATGCCATAGAATCACAACTTTCCACTTTCCACTGATAATCGATAAAGTAAGTTCTTTTTCACAGTTGTAATCACCATTTATTATCTTCTCTTTAATTTCATCTCTAAGTGTATCCAACATATCTTCGGCCTCCGCTTTCAATTGTTACTTTAAGGTTACTCTGTTACAAAAAAGTGCATTCTTCTCAGAATTACAAACAGGTTGTAATATAAATATGTGAGTTAAAGATAAACTATTTTAGGAGGAATAACAATTATGAGTAAAAAAGCACTTTTAATTATACCACCCGAAAGATTTAATGAAGATGAATTATTTAAACCGAAAGAGGCACTTGAAAATGCAGGAATAGAAGTAACAATTGCAAGCACAAAAACTGGCGAAATTATTGGAGACTTTGAAGGTAAGGCAATTTCCGAAAAGGTCTTCTCCGATACTACAGCAACCGACTTTGACGTTATTTCTGTCATTGGCGGATCTGGCACATATGATCATCTTTGGGAAAACAAGGAATTATCCACCTATTTAAAGAAAGCATATAAAGATAATGTTATAGTTACCGGAATTTGTGCTGGTGCAGTCACTGTTGTGAAAACCGGATTACTTGAAGGTAGAGAGGCAACTTGCTACCCTGTTGACGTACAAAAAGACCAACTGAAAGAAAATAATGTAAAATATGTCGAGAAACATGTTATTGCACATAGTGACATTATCACAGGTGACGGCCCAGATGGCGCCGAAGAATTTGCAAAAGCACTAGTTAATGCAATAAACTAACTTAAAAGATGATATAAGCCTTTGGTGTATACCGGAGGCTTTTTCAATGTTTAATCTTCTCTTATTCCTTATTTTATGTTAGTAAATAACTTATCTAACCACTGATTTTCAAGCACAATTTCTACTCTTTGTTTTACCACTATTTGTGATACGGTTCCCCGTACCACCCCCAATCCTAAAACTTTGCTGAAAACTGAAATGTACCTCTGCGATGTGTTTATTCTCGATTTTAATGCTGCTTATCAGCTTTCTAACCAGCGTTTGCTGGGCTTCTTTATCTAATAAGCGAATTACTTTTCCAACGTTCTCGAATAGCTCAACTATCTCATCAAGGTCTAAACGACTTCCCCTAAGATTTCTTATTTCTTCCCGCGTAGCGCTAATCTCTTCTTGAAATGCTGCGATCTTATCCAGATTCTCTTGGATTTTAATTCGAACTTCTGACCGATACGCCTCATTCCCTTCGGTCAACTCATCGAACAGTTTGTCTTGCTTACCTTTCAATATACTAATTTCGCTTTCCTTACGCTTGACGCTCCGCTCTAACTCCTTAATTTGTTCATCGGAATTATTCAAAGATGACATCATTTTCGCTTTAAAATCCGGTTCGTTAACGATCTGTTCGAATATGGTTAAAAACTCTTCCTCAATAAGGTCTTTTCGAACCCCATTTGGCTTGCAGGTCTTGAGATTCATGTATTGGTTACATATGTAATATCCATACTCTTTACCTTTACTTGTAGCAGGTTGATAAGACATACCATAACCACATGCAGGACATCTCAGCAATCCACTTAATAAATGCTTGCCGTCAAACCTCTTCATATTACGGCGCGGATTGCTGTTAATCATTTCCTGCACCTTATTAAACGACTCTTCGTCAATAATTGCTTCGTGTATCCCTTTGCTTATAATGGGATTGTCATCATATTGCCTTTTACGTTTATTGTCTTCATGCCGCTTTCCCCAGTCTTTTCGGTGACCCCACCTTATTTTCCCGGTGTATGTCGGGTTTTGCAAAATGCCCTTTACGCTTGTACCGCTAAAATTTTTACCTTTTTTGGTTTTAATAGTACGCTGGTTTAACATCTCAGCTATCGCCAAATATGCACTTCCTTTAAGATACTCTGAATAGATTAACTTCACGATCTCGGCTTCCTCAACATTTATAACCAATTTTTTGTCAACAAGATCATAGCCTAATGGCGGTTCTCCACCATTCCATTCTCCTTGTCTTGCTTTTTGAGACATCCCGCCCTTTACCTGAACAATGATGTTTTCTCTCTCCATGTCAGCAATGATGGAGGAAAAGACCAAAAAATATTTCCCCATAGGATTTGATGTGTCGATCTTATCTTCTACAGAGATAAGATAGGTGCTATTCTTTTCCAAAAACTCAGCGATATTCACTATATCGAAGATTTTACGGCTTAACCTACTCATCTTATAAATGACTAAATAATTAACCTTCCTCTCTTTGATGAATTTTAGCATCGACTTTAAGCCAGTTCGTTGCTCTAACAAAGCTCCAGATACACCCTTATCATCAAAGATTTTCAGAAGTTCCCATTCTTCGCGCTCGCATTTTTTCTCGATTTCTTTGATCTGATTGTCTAAGCTATAGCCTTCCCGTACCTGTTCGTCTGTTGATACGCGAATATAGCCGACAGCCGTTTTTCTATCACTCATGCAGCCACCTCCCAACAAAATAACTATACCATGCAAAACACATAAGGTGTCATAGTGTGTTTGTAGCCGATAATAAAAAGAAAAGCGCCAGCATCGAAATATTTGATGCCAGCGCGGTTATCACCTTTCAAAGGGTTTGAACTTATTTTAACATCTCTTTCAGACCCTCTTTTCCGTATTTTTCAACCAGCTTTTGGATCTCACTTAAAAGCGCAGATGTAAAGTCACTGATTACATCTTGTTTGATTTCTTCTTCCGTTTTTACGAGCTTATCAAATACTGAAGGCATGCTTATCATCCCCATACATCGCAAATTTGGGATTGACCCATGCCTTCTGTGCTTTAGATGAGTCGCATTATGAGAAATGAAATTTTCAACTGCGTTACTGATCAAAAAATATTGCTAATGATTTTGTCCAAATCCATCCTCAATGATCTAATATACAAGCTTTAAGTCCAAAATACCCCCTTAAGGGCTAAATAACTTCATTATCCGCGCTACTGAGCATCCGTATTTCAACTACATAAAACACAAAAATAAATAGCACCTAAGCATTGGATTGACCATGTGGTAGTCAATATCCATTGCAAAGGTGCTAAAAATAATGTTAACTGCCAATCAAGCAGTCATTTTTTAAGCGCTAAGCTTCTAAAATAATCAGCATAACTCCTATAGTCCCCTCTTTGAATTAGATTGTCGATTTCATTCCACACTTCATCAGGAAGTGTGATTGACACCGGCTTCTTGACACCAAGTGATTTTCGTCCTGCTCCTGCTCGTTTACCGCCGCGCTTGGGTAATGGATATACCGGACGCCTATTCTTCGAGATGAAGTATTCTTGTAAGAATTTTTCCTTGTTATAAAACACTTGGATCTGATTTATAGATGGAAGCTCCAAAAAAGTTCCTCCTTTGAATTAGAAAGTCTAATTCAATATTACCACATGAACTATTTCGCGACATCTAAAGAAAAAATGGGGGGGGGGCAGGGGCGCATATGAATAAAGATTTTTGAAAACCCTTGCCCCCAATGCCCCTGATTAAAGGTATCCGCAGAGTCGCAAGCCCTTTATCACAAACTCTCCATGATGCTTTGGTTCTTCGAAGGTAATATTCTTTTCATACAAAACTTTTCTGAATAATTCTAAAAAAGTACTACTATTGATTGATGTCAGCTCATTGTAGTCATTATCACGCGCCCACTCGTCAAAGTCTTTTTTGAAATTCGAGCGGCGTGTTGTTGCACTCGGATCGACGATTATCACCCCAGCTTCAATGCGAGAATGAAAGTACTCAACAACAGGATTTTGTTTTGCCTTGTAATCCTGCAAAGCTTTCTCACAAACTTTACTCTCGGTCAGATTGAACTGATTTTCGATTAACCGAGTCAACCCCTCCATTGCAAAACGTAGAATTCCAGGCATTTCGCTAAGAATTTTACCAACTAAGTTCTTATCTGCGTAACTTACGCCTTCTTCACGAATTTGACCGGCTTTCAACTCTTCGTATCTTTTGTTAAACGGAATGATTTGTAATCTTCGAAAAAAGCCATGTGATAAATCTTCTGTGTCCATCATGCGATTTAGTAAGATGACAACTTTTGCCGACAAAACTGCATTAATTGGTTTATTAAACTTCACATCAATATATTGTGAATCACTGCCTGTCACATTTTTGAACTTCTGGGTTTTAAACTTTCCTGAAAATTCGTTCTCTGTTGACATGCACACAAGTTTCCCTGGTAAATCTTGCATTCCAAAACGCCCACCCATTTCAGTTAGCGAAACATTCGAAACATTTTCATGGCCAACCAAGTTCCGAATAACCTCAGCTAAAACGCTCTTTCCGTTTGACCCAAGCCCTACGAAAAAGAAAGCCTTCTGAATCTTTACGTCGGGCAGGAATAAATAGCCCAAAATTTCTTGAATCAGCATAATGCGTTCTTGGTCGCCTTCAAATACATCTTCGAGAAACCGCATGAAGGTTGGACATTCGGCATCAGGGTTGTAGTCGAACGGGACTTGAATAGTAGACAGGAATTTCGGACTGTGCTCAATCAATTCCATTTTGTACAAATTGAGCATGCCGTTTGTTAGATTCACAAACCCCTTTTCAGGGTTCATAGACTTTACAATAGGGATTTCAAGTTTCAATGCCTCGAAATACTCCTTTTCCAACTTCCTGCGCCAGAGGTTGGGTTCAGCTTCATTTATGATGTTTCGACACACCGCCTTAATAACCAGATCAGAGATTGCAAAAAAAATCCCCTTCTTACTGTAAACGAAAAACTGGCCGCTCTCATGTTGAACGAGGGTCATCCTCCTAAGTACATGCGAAGCAAAGATATTAGGATTAATCTTTGGTTCACCTTTTTTATCAAGCGATAACCCTCTATTTCTCCATCTAACAGCCCTAACTTGCGCAAGATCTGGGCCTTCAACAGCATTAAAGAAACCGCTCGGATAACCAAATCTCTCCAGTATAGCAAAACCAGCTGGTAGAAGGGAGAACATTGATTTTTTGTGATAATATGCAGCTGCTAAAGAATCCGCTAGTTTCGTCAATTTGTTTTCTTTTTTCAAGCGGAATAAGATCTGTTTCAAAAGTACTTCACCATCTTCTCGTAATTTAACAAGGTCAGATGCCAACAATTCGATGGACTCCTCAGATAGATCGGAAGCATGTTCAATTACGCATTGAAGTAAAGCGTCTTTCGCCTTAATGTAATTGATGTCTTCGCCAGCAACCACATTTACACAATTTTCCTGAACAAAGCTCACGATGGATTGATTAGTGTTCATAGTAACCTCACCCTTCACGTAATTTTTATAGCCATTAGAAGATGTTGCTTGACAGACGACGACTTGGGACGAGTGAAAAAATTTCCAAATAAGGCTTCGTATTCAGTTTTCAAAGAAATGCGAACCAACGTGGATTACTAGGCAGACGGCCCCCCTTTCTGATCAGATACAAACAGTTATCTTTCTGCAGATGAAACTGCAGTCTTGGATAAATTTCTGCAGCGCTCTAAATCCATCGCTGAAAACAAAAAACACCTATTTTGTAAAGCGTAGACCGATAAAACAGTCGTGCTTTACAAAATAGGTGTGAAATTTTTGGACCGCCTACTGTAGCTCAAAGTTAAGTTGAATATTCAAATTCAAGTGGAAAGTTAATATGGCCCTAAAAACCTAACCCCATTAAAATGAATAAGGTGGGAGGGAGCGTCGGCAACCCATACCTCAGTTTCCCAAGCAATGACACTTAGATACCGAGCCATTACTGCACGGTTCGGGAAGGCTGTCACATAAACAATACCGGCAGAAGAATCTTTAAACAGCCGCGCTAATTCATCATGACGTTTTCCGTCAACCGGCCCGTGGCTTGTCACAGACTCTATCAGCAACAACCAGTCCTTCTCAGGATAATAAAGAATTACATCTGGCATCTTACCCTTAGAGTTAACTCGCACTCCAAGACGACTTAATAATTCCTCATCGAAATATCCCCACTTATCGCCGGTATCTCCAGCATATATAAGAATCCCCCCAGGCACATAACGCGCGGCGAAATCCTCGATGATCGCCTTGATCAACTCACTATGTTCACCTTGGCTAATATGAATCTGCTTACCGGGAGCAATTTGTACAGGCAGTCGGTTCTGCTCTCTTTCCTTGGCATATCTTTCGACAAGTGTTTCTCTGGTTGCAAGATACGCCTCTAAAGCTGGCTCCCATTGAGAAGTTCCGTATTTCCGTATTAACTTTAATGCCTCGGGTTCAATCTGATACACAGCTTTAGGACTATTAACAGGACGGGTCGGTTTGTCAGGATTGTACAACGAGATACCAGCTTCGATAAACTGATGCATTGTCTGCCGCCTGAAGGTTTCCCGAGTATTCGGCGCGTATTCTTTACCGTAATGTACTCGGCTAAACTCCATCATTGGTGTGATGCCGATTAACGGGTTTTCTGCCTGTGACCATGATTTATCCGGTGTCAGATTCAATATGGCCAAAAGGCAAAGTGCCGAACGCTCGTTTAATTGCGCTCTTGGTAAGCCAAGAGCTTTGAGTATCTCCAGTGCTCCTTCAAGATTGGGATGAATGCCCTCTGTCACAGAATCTCCTCCAACTTCTGATCAATTTCTTCTTGTCCTATTTTATCAGAGTTGGCCATTACCCATCTACCAAACTTTTCTAGCTTCTCCCTGCTAGGATATTTCATTGTACGAAGATCAGTTGCATTAACCTGGGTGTGCCCATTAAAAACTCTAAAATACCTATCCACTTCAGTAGAGTTTAAATATGCGTACAAACCAAACGCCAGTTCAGCAGGTATCCCTTGTTTTTTATAATGGATGACATTAAGTCCGTTTTCAAACCCAACCTCTGAATAGTTAATGCTTTCGGGAGTTAATACCCCTGCCACAATCCGGCGTTTTTCTTCCTTAGACGAAAATCTCTTTACCACAGTGTAATACCCGTTTGGATAGAGCCACTTTTTCATCGTATCATCTACAAAGACCGCATTTGGCTTCTTCATTACCTTTGGCCATTCTATCGATGTACCGACAAAATGATTTGGGTAGAAGAGGGGGACAGTTCCTTCTTCGGGCATATTGCGCAAATGTCCTTTTACACGAAAATCAACTACTGGCCCTGTAGAAACCTCTACGCCGATTTCTTTTAGTGAATAATGTACAGAAGGAAATCGCTCGATAAAACTAAGATCATTTGATGTAGGAATATGAATAAAGAGTTCCGAATCATTCGGTTGAACGATCTTTTCAAAGGGATAGCAGTTTTCTTCGTAATCAGCAAAACTGTCATCTCGAGATGTAGTCACTTTGACTTCGGTTTGACTTGCCCCCCGCTCAAGTAGCATTATAACGTTTTCCTGCAAAACTTCATCGTCCTTGAAAGCCTTGTCTCTAGAGTCAAATAAGTGCACGTGCTTTATTGCAGTTTTTTCAAGAAGCAGCTGCCGAAAAGGACGAAAGTAAGGGCCGTTGCAAAAACTTCGTGGAATAATAGCAACGATCTGGCCGTGTTCTTCCATCAACTCAATTGTCAGTGCGACGAAAGCAGAGTATAAATTCACTGTTTCAATTCCGACGCCGCGCAATAACTTACGATGTCGAGATGAACTAGCTATTTTCTTATAAGGCGGATTCAAAATAGCATGGGAAAAGCGGATTTTTGAACTAGCCAGTAAGCTATTCTCGTCAAGAAGAGCGTTTGTAGCCCATTCAATAAAATCCTCTGTTATAATCTGCTTATCAAGCTTAAGCTTATTCTCGAATAAACCTAGCGTCCTTATAAGCCGAGATCTTAAAACTTCATCTATCTCAACGACAGTCACAGAAGCCCGATCACTGAGGTTTTCCGATACAATACGCTCCAAGAATGCGCTTGTTAATGAACCAATACCAGCACCTGCATCAAGGATTTTAGGGTCTGACATCAACTTTTTGTCGAATAGTGAAGCCATAAACTTTGCGACACTCGAAGGAGTTAAAAACTGCCCTAATTCGGATTTGTTCTTCAGTAACGGGTTCACTGCTAATCGTTCTTTATCTACGGACTCAAGAATTTGCGTCATGTTTGCACCTCTTGCTTGCAGAATGTATCTCTTTATTTTAATATGAAAGGTTAGCCGCCTTCAAATAGTATGTTGACTTTGACCCAAATAAAAATCCTCGTGGGTGCTTCCCGACGAGGATTGCCGATGCTTTCGGACAAGTACTATTTTATCAACATAGGAGAGAGGAAGCAAGATATTGATTTCTGAGTGAGAATGAGAATTCTTCAAAACCCATGCCCCCGTTGCCCCCAAGTAACCGCCGCGGCAAATTTTAGTCACCAACTTCATTGATGACAAAATAAAAGAGCACTTATGTATCGGAATGACCGTTCAACAGTCATACCCTCAGGGCATAAGTGCAATTTTTAATCGAAACATGAGAGTTAGCCATGTATTGTGGCAGGCGAATTGTTTAACCTCGTGGCTTTTATGCGGGTTCTCCAATCAAAGATAACCCCTCACCGGATTGCCCGACATGTGGAGATACTGTCGATGCATTCAAAGACAATATTATTCGGTATCAGTTTGCAAAAAACCATGCCCCCGATGCCCCCATAATTACCAGACTAATCGGAAGGAGGAAGCCACTCAAAGTCGGCTGGATCACCATCGAACGTGGTCAGCCGAGAGGACTTCGGCCTACGCTTGAGTTCGCAGGACGCGAAGATCAACCCCCGACTGATAAAACCATTTACCCGATACGCTTGAGCTTTCCATTTTCAGAAGTGACAACGATATCACCCATGTCGCCCACGCCATCGACTACTGTATACGAAAAAAGATAACCTTTTTTCGCCATTTTTAAGTAATGATCAATAGATTCTTGAATAATCTCTTCATCGTCGACACCGAATTCCTTAGCGAAATCGATAGGTACACATAAATAACTGGTGGATTCCCACAAATTCACTCCAGTACTGACCAATGACTCTACTCCATTCAATACTGCCCTGGCTCCTGCTACGTTCACAATACCCTTTAACACATGGTAGACTTGATTGTTCCACCCTTTCAATTGCTCAACTACTTTGAGATCTTCATCATTAAGTTCTTCATAATCTCCGTTGAGAAGGCTGTCACTTTTAAGGATTCGACCTTGACGGAAAGCGGTAATAACAGAAATATCCATACTGACTGCCTTCATCAAGTCCTCAGCGTACTGGTTACTACGATCTGTGTTCCTGTTCTTTTGGTTAGCTTGCATATGTATTCCTCCTGCCATTAAATGACTGTAATAAAATACATTATCTCATATGATCGGGGAATCGAAAACAAAAGTTCTCGATCCCTGATCAGATATAATACACTTCTATAACGCATTAAAAAGCCTTTTCAAAGTAATGAAAGCCTGTTGCTTTGTATAACTAGCCTTTGGGCTAAAATTATTGTTGCCGATACTGCCCATAACCGGACTCTGATTTGTTTTATCCTTGATAGAGGTTACCGCCGATACAGATCCCTTCGCCCAGCTTGCTATGTCGTTGTTGTCCGTAAAACTCAGAGGACTGTTTGTAGGACTGATTCCTAATATGTTGGCGGTTCTCGCTAACATAACAGCGGCTTCTTGGCGAGTGATGTCCCCATCCAGATCGAATACCCCGTTTCCTTTTCCGCCTACGATACCGAGAGAGTAAGCAGCCAGAATGTCAGGATCACTTGTGTCACTGAAAGCTGATGAATCAATCTTTTTGTTTTTCTCGGCCAATAAAGTAGCGACTGTTTTGCCAGTTTTGACCTCCAAGAGATGGACAATCAACTTGCTGAAGTCGGCTCGGGAAATGTTGCTGATATAGCCAGACTTCATCTCGTCGGGAATAAGGTTAAGCGAAAACGCCTTTTCAACTTCCGGCTTCGCCCAATCGGATGGAGTATCATTCGGGTTCGATAGAATACCCCATTTGCCGTTCTGTTCGACAGTTATTCCTTCAGGAGAAACATAAGCATCTGAGAAGTACTCCTCATTTGATAACGGAAATATCCGAGTACCTTTTGAATCATAAAAGTAAAATTTATGATCCGGCTCACCTGTTGGTGAATATTCAGCACGTTTTGCAATAATAGAGTACTCATTAGATATCCATTTGTAAAACGCAAACATTTCTTCTTGCCCTGTATGAATATTAATTAACATGAAGGCGTTTTCTGCCAAAATTTGTGCTACAGAATCATAAGAATACGGAACAACTCTTCCTTTATATTTATCGGGTTCCAAGAGCACATTGCCGTTAGCATCAGCTATGCCAGTATAATATCTTTTGTACTTTGGATCTGCTAGTTTTTTGATTAAGATAATACCGTTCGGATACGGTTGATACTTTACCGTACCATCACTCAAATCATAATAAAACTTGACATAGTCGACAGAGTCATATTCAACAGGTATGATCAGCTTCCCTGTTTTATCAATCAACCCCTGAAGGTAACTCTTTTTCTGCGCATCATACCTTTGGACTACAGCAAGACCGTTATAAAATGGAAAAACATCAGAAAAAATACCCAAATCTCTTCCTAAAACGTCTTTGCCTGTTTTATCTATTAAACGGAAAGTACCTGATTGAGTTGTACGATCCCAATTTTCGGATACCGCAATAACACCTTCGGAGAAATAAGTACCAACCTTCCGATATTTTGGAGGGATCACAGTCTTGCCGCTTTTATCGATGAATCCTAATCTCCAATAGTCGTCTGCTTTGCTTTCTTCTCGAAGTTGTGCCATTCCGTCATGAAAAGGGCCGTCAATTAATCGATCTTTCAGTGAAGAGTAAGGGATAACTACTTGGCCACTCATATTTACATAACTGTTTTTCCCGTTCTTTCTAACCTCAAATAAACCGTCACCATATTGAATATCGTCATAGGTATCCTCTTTAATGATGAATGTTCTACGGACTTTATTATAAACTCCTTGGCTGTAATCTGCCTTGACGATTAGTTGTACAAGTTGGTTCGTAATATCCTTCTTCTCAGCATACTTAAAAGGAAGAACATTGTTCCCTTTTTTGTCGATATACCCCCATTTTCCATCTTTCTTTACCCAAGAAAGGCCATTGGAAAAGGGTTCTACATCTTCATATTCGAAGGGGATGATTCTGTTTCCCTTTTTATCTATAAAGCCCCATTTTTTCTCCTCATTTCGAACAGCGGCTAGTCCCTCAGAAAAGCCTCTAGCATCGGAGTAGATTGGAGCGACCACTTCTTGTCCCGTTTTGCTCACATACCCAAATTTTCCTCCATCGACATACCCCTTTATTATGTTAAAATAGCCTCCACGGTTCGTCACTGCAAGGCCATCTGACAAAGAGAGAACGTATGTGTAAGCTAATTGAGGTTTCAGCAACCAAACAAATGGGGCTGTATTTGAACTTGTCGGTGCTTGATTGTTTTCCTGTGCCATAGTGAAGGGACTTGACAGCACTGTACACAGCAAACAAACTATCAAAGTTAATCCAACCCTCGAGAAGCGGATAATTTGCATTAAAAGTGTCCTCCTCAAACTTATCGATTCAAGTCTTTATATGGCATTAAACAGCCTTTTCATCGTAATAAACGCCTGTTGCTTCGTATAACTGGCCTTCGGACTAAAGTTATTATTACCCGTGCTGCCCATCACCGGACTCTGATTCGTTTTATCCTCGATGGTGGAAACAAGTGACACCGAATCTTTTGCCCAACCTGCAATTTCATCGTCGTCAGCATAAGTTACGTTTCCGCCATCATTGTCGATTCCTAATACTTTGGATGTTCTGGCCAGCATCACAGCGGCTTCTTGACGGGTTATATCACCATTAGGATCGAAGATGCCGTTTCCTTTACCGCCAACGATTCCGAGAGAGTAAGCGGCGAGAATAGTGGGGTCGTTGGTGTCGTTAAAAGCATTTGTAGCCAGCACTCTGTTCTGATCCGTAAGCACTTCTGAAATGCTTTTCTGTTTCTTAACCTCAATAAGATTGACGATTAATCTGCTAAAGTCGACACGGTTTATGTTACTGGTAAAACCATAATTGAACTGTTCAGGAATAAGATTCAGGGAATAAGCAACTTCAATTTCCGGTTTTGCCCAGTCCGAAGGGATGTCCAAAGGATCATATATAAACCCCCATAAACCGTCTTTTTCTACGGCTGCGACCCCTTCACTGAATTTGTTAATATAATCGAATTGTGGCTTGATAACTTCATTACCAGAAAAGTCTATAAGGCCAAACTTACCATTTTTTGTAACCAGTATCAAACCTTCTCTTCCAGTAGAAACAGCTTGAAATACTGGTTGATCAAATATGTCGTATTGTGGGTGGACAACTTCTTTGCCCGTCGAGTCTACAAATCCCTGTTTCCCGTCTTTGACTACAGAAAACAGAGTATCCGTAACTACATTAATTTTATCGTATCGAGGGTTCACAATTTCTTTACCAGTCTTCTTATCAACTAGCCCATATTTCTTGTTGCTACGAATTACATACATGTTTTTTCCCATGTAATCGACATGCTCGTAATTAAGAATGATTTCTCTGCCGGTTCGATCAATCATACTATACTTTCCGTCTTTTTCTATAAGTCTCTCTGGCTCAGTAGGTTCAGTATCCTTTGGATCTTTAATGCGACTTGGATCGTTTTTGATGAAATCATCAGGGCTATACTGCGGTTTCACGACTTCTTTCCCGGTTTGATCTATGTACCCCCATTTACCATCTATTTTCACTCCTGCATAACCGCCGGAGAATTCTTTTGCAAAATCATAATGTGGCTTAACTACTTCCGCACCATTCTGGTCAATATAGCCATACTTTCCGTCTTTGAGTACTGGTGCCAAGCCGTCAGAGTAGAAACCAATTTCTCTGTATTTCGGAGCAACGACTTCCTTTCCTGTAGTATCGAAAAGGCCGTACACTCCATTCAACTTGACTTTAACCATGAACCTTTTGTTGTTACCGACAGAATTAGGATATACGCTGATATCATCATATTGTGGTGAAACAATATTTTTGCCGCTAAGATCACGCAACCCGTACTTTCCATTCAACTTGACTTTTACAAACCCGACTGTGTAAATATTATCAGCATGAGTAGAAGCGCCTTCAGCAACATATACCTTGACGGGTTCAATTTCTTCATATTGCGGTTTTACAATCTCCTCACCAGTACGGCTAATTAATCCGTACATTCCATTCTTTTTCACCATTAATACGCCTTCTACATACCCCGTCCCCAGTATTCCTATATCAATTCGTTCGACATCATCATAATAGTAAGGTTTGACTACAACATTACCATCGTTATTCAAAACACCATGCACAGATTCAACAATCAAAAGACCATCCTTAAACGCAGGATAACCTAAGACAGAGGAACCCGGATATTTGAATTTCACTTTCCCTGATTTATCAATGAACTGATAATCAACAAATGCTACTCCATCACTAAAGGCTAGTGTACCAGCATAAAACGAGCTGCCATCACGACTCTTCATATCTTCAAACATCGGTTTAATAGCGTATCGAGGTTCACCAGCAATATAACCGTCTCCATGTGCATGAACCGAAGAAACACTAAATAATTGAGCCAAAAAAAGAACCAATGCAACTAGAACACTTATTACTCGTTTGATCATCTCCAGCTTCTCCTCCTCCAGCAAAGGCTGCACGTACCAAAGGTCGAGAACATCTGCCCTCGACCTTCTTTTATAAATGCCGACTTACTCGTCTTTATAACTTGCAGACGTATCAACCTCGATTGTATTGGCTTTTCCATTCCAAGTAACCCCGAAATCAAATAACTTGCCGATATCTCTCAACTTGAAGTAGTTATTACCTCCGATGTTGTACGCTGTAAGTTGAACCTCTTTGCCGTCAAGATAAATCTTGGAGTCCGTGGCTGTCGCTGTTTGTGCCGTCGATTTACCCGAAACCTGAAGCTCACCGCCAACCGGCGTGTAGACTTTACCAGACTCCAGACTGATCGCATTTTTTGCACCGTCCCACTTAACCTCGAAGCTTTTCTTCGATCCGTTCAGCGCCGCGGCGAGATCACGCAGTTTGAAGTAGTTGTTTCCGCCAATGTTGTAAGCTTCGAATGAAACTTCCTTGCCGTTGATTAAGACTTTGGAAGCTGTTGGCGTTGCAGATAAGGATGGGGAGGAAGCAGACTCCTGAATAGAGATGAACCCCCATTTCCCATCAAGCTTTACAGTTGCGAACCCTTTCACGAAAAGCTTTTTACTAAAGTCGGTTACCTGACGTGCGAAATATAAGTCAGAGCGGTCACTGCCTCCAAATGTGTATATCGAGTCGTACTGCGGCTTTACAATGACTTGCCCTGATTTGTCGATCAATCCCATCTTTTTCCCTTCAACCACTACTGCATATCCATCATAATAGTTGGATGCCCCATCATATTGGATTGGCGTTACGACTTTTCCGGCTTTATCGATGAATCCGTATTTTTCACCCTTCACTACGTAGGCAAACCCTTCAGGCGAAAAATAACCGACTTCATCATATTGTGGGGAGATGATAACTTTACCAGACTTATCGATAAAACCCCACTGGTTATTTACTTTGATAGCTGCCAACCCGTTGGAGAAGTTTAAAGCTTCATCGTACTTGGGAGCCACGATCTCTTTGCCCGATGTATCAATATAACCCCATTTTCCATCAACGCTAATCGCAGCATACCCTTCGTTGAACCCAGTCTCATAAATAAACTCTGCGTCCTTGTACTGCGGAAGGTCGCTGATAACTGTACCTTCCTTATTGACAATCATTCTTTTACCGTCTTTGGCTACGATAGCATAACCACCTTGGAAATAATGTGAACTCGTGTCCGAAACCAGATCGTCATATTCTGCATTTAAGATGACCTCACCGGTTTTCGGGTCAACCACGCCGGTTTTCGTTATGATCTTAGTCCCTTCAGAAGTATGCGCTCCCTGTAATTCGCTACTGGCGCTTTCAGAAGGGTTTATGGATGTTGTAGATTCAACCCATAACAACCCCTCGTTAAAAATTTGATTTCCATCAACGTTCCAAGGATAGCTAAGATTTTTGGGTAACAACGCTACTGTTGTACCAGACGTGTCTATAAAGCTTTGTATAAATACATCAGATTGATCCCAGTAGCCTCCGACAAAAGCAACTCCATCATCAAAGGCACTGGCAAACTCAAATACGAGAGGAATGACTTCATTTCCTTTTCCATCTATATAGCCCCATTTTCCACCAACACTGACTGCAGCAAGTCCATCATAAAAACCGCTGCCTACAGAATCATATTTGGGAGGTACGATTTCTTTTCCGTCAGAGCCAATTAAACCCCATTTTTTATTGCGCTGAACAAATTTTGCAGTAGAGCTGGCCCCTTTGAAGCTATCATAAACAGGTTGAACAATAACCTGACCTGATTTATCAATTAGCCCCCATTTTCCGCCTAACTTGACAAAAGCTACTTCGGCATTTTCGTTACCGAAGAATGCGCCTGCATCTTCAAATTTCGATTGAATGGTTTGAACCCTAGAACCAATGGATCGAGATGTCGAGTTTGTTTTGGACTCACTCGCGGCTGCTGCGGTAAACGTTGTAAACGCCGAAAGCATAAATGATAAAACCAGCATAACCGAGATCTTCTGTAATCCTTTGCTCATGTTATCGTAGCTCCTTTTCTTGTGTATTATTTTGAATAGTAAATGAACCATATCCAGTTTGATTTCATTTACTGTCGTTGAAGAGGAGTCTTTTCTTTACCTCTGCAAACTCTTCTTCGGTAATCAATTTTTGCTGAAGTAATTCGGCATACTTCTTTAACTCGTCTGCAAATCCGATGGGGGAGGGATTTACCGTCTCTTGCTTGATTGGAGATGAATCGATAGCCTTATGTATTGGTGCGGATTCGACTACGATGTCCTTCGCCCTTCTTAATTGTTTCTGAAACTCATCAATTTCCGATTTGTCATAAAGATTGACGTCAAACGCCATCTTACCGCCAGCAAACGAAATCTCAAATAAGTCCCGGCGCTTCAGTAAGTAGGATATTAAAGAAACCAAGGAAACTAAAGACGTAATGATAAAGAAGGTGACTCTCCACGAATTATATTCTTCACTCTTGATCATTAATGAAATGGCAGCTGCGATGAATAGAACAACGGCTGTAATAAAAAGATATAGTGGATCAAATCTTGTATACCCCGTGCCTGTGATATCTTTAAGGTCAACGATCCGTTCTTCAAATGACCTCTTCAATTTACTGTTCTCGCGATAAAAACATTGGCCTTTGAAATAGACCCTTTTACTACTAAGAATGGAAAACCCACGTTCAAGACCACTGCCAGATAGAAAATTAACGATATATCCGTTACCGAGCGAAGCAATATACTGCTCTGTCGGTTCAACAAAAACCTTTTCAAATTTGACCTTCAATTTTTCAGGGATCGATACTTCACCCAAAGCACTATAAGAGATTCTCTTTGAGAGTGTTAAGCCAACAATAATCAGTGTGGCTAGGAAGAAAGGAAATACAAAGAGAGCGGAAGCTCCCGTCATTACACCCCATATGTAGCCAGTTGGAGGACTCTCGAACAAAGAGTGCAGAATAATTGCACCAATTGAAATCACTCGGTCTGCCAATATTATCCCTGCAATAAATGGCCTTCTTTTCTCAGAGTTTGCCTGATAGATCAAGAACAACGATAATAGCAATATGAGAAAACTGACAATAATACCCCACACATGGACTGCGGTGTACGGTTCCTCAGAATTATATGAAATAGGCCAAAATACCAGATAAACCGCCGCGACAACCAATCCGCCTTTTGAAAGAGTTCCCCAATTCTCAGCTGCCCATTTACGCCAATTCAATCCTCGCTTCTGCTCAACGATGATGTACGTAATAACAGCAGTAAAAACGAGTAAGTTAACAAACCAGTTTGATGTTGTCATGTTCCTTCCCCTTTTCTCTTGTTTTATGACTAAAAAGCGTAGACAAAGATATATACTTAAATAAAGCACCAAAAAAATCTTGTTTTGTTGAGTATCCTTTCTGGTATGTCCATAATAACACAATTGATAATTGGGTAAAAAGAGGTACACTGCATTGAGCCAGAAAGACCTGCTTAAACCCATTATCGCTAAAACACTTAAAAAACTCCGCAAACAACAACGCATGAGCCAAGAAGATCTCGCTGGAGCATGTGAGGTTGACCGCGCATATATCTCAATGATTGAAGTTGGTAAGTACGAACCATCAATGACCAAGATATTCGAACTATGTTCGGCACTGAAGATCAAGCCTTCTCAGTTTGTCCAGTTATTAGAGAGCGAGATCGAAAAGCAGAACCCTAAGGGGAGAGAGTGACTTAACTTGCAAACCTTCGAAAATCCGTCAGGTATCTCCTGACGGATTTTTGCGTTTCGAGACTAAGGGTAGTGGAACGAAGTATAATTTTCCACGGACTTTAAGTGACATTTAGCAAGACCTAAATCCCCATACCTACTGTGCCGATATTTTTATATAGATTGGTCGTTGTCGGGAGGTCATTGATTTGCAAGATATACGCCATCATTTTGGTCAACGAGTACGCGAACTGCGGCTGCGTAGCGGAATGTCACAAGAAACACTGGCTCACAGAGCCGGGCTTGATCGGACATATATAACGGATGTTGAGCGCGGCGCACGGAATGTCAGTCTGGTGAATATCGAAAAGATCGCTGCCGCGCTGACAGTTTCAATTGAATATATGTTTTCTGGGGAAAGGTTCTCGGCAACCCCCACATATCAACAAAAAGACTTTACGGAGCCGATTCAGGAACGGTTTAAGTACCATCTTGATCCTGAAACACGAGTGCTGGCCTTTACCGTAAAAGGCCTTCTGACCCCACAAGATGTGGCATACATGGATAGAACGCTGATTGGGCTTTGTACTGGCTTTGACAGAGGGGAGATAAGCTTGCTGGTCGACCATAGATTCATGCTCGCTGCAGATGGGGAACCGGCTGTGTACTCGCCGGAGGTTGCGGAGAAAGCGGTCGAGTTCCAAAAGAAATTATTGAACTATTCGAAAAGAGTTGCCGTCCTGTGCAACTCCCAATTTATGGTTCAAAATCTCAATCACGTTACAGCGATCAGCGGAATTTATAACAAGTCTTTTCAACTGTTCGGCAAAGACCGTGATATGGTTCAACAGGCATATGAACTTCTCGGCATCAACGGCAATGAACTGATTAAGGAAAAGAAATAGTAGAGCCGCCTTCGCATATTGCAAGGCGGCTTTAAAATACCCCCATGAGCGGCAAGACAGGGGGATGCCATACTGCATATACGACTTTTGAAAAAAGGAACCTTTATCTAATCTGATCGAAATACTGAGGGGAACGCGGCTGTTTACTGGCGTTTTTCCAATGCTGATCCGCTTCGGCACTCTTAATCAGATACGGTATCGCGGCGCGAACCAAAGCATCCATTGAACCGAACCGTTTGCCCGTGAACGGACAGACATACTGTGTTTTCGTCTCGACTTTCGCCACATTCTCTCCGTCTGGAAACAAGAGACAGAACGTGGCATCTTTTGCCTTCTCAATCACTTCCGGCGATGGCTGCTGCTCGGTGTTACGTAAATAAATATCCCAACGCTCTTCGACATGGCGGCGCTCATAGGCAACCGATTCTTTAACCGGCTCTGGCTCCGAGACTGTCGGCGGCTGACGTATGACATCGCGGAAGAAAGCCGATAATGTCTTGCCAGACGCTTCGAGTTCGGCCCATTCTTCCTCGGACAACGTGAGCGATACCTTGCGCGTAATTCCAATCGCTTTCCGACCTGCGCCTTCTCGTTTACCCCCTCGGGGCATGAACGTCACCTCTATGATTTAAGTTACCCGTATCATAGCATGAAGTTGATGGGTATGAAATAGGTAACTTAAATCTATGGACTAATATGATGGTTGCCGCCGCGCTGTCCTGCGGCGGATTTTGAATACCCCCACAAACAGAAGAGGGTTACCGCCGAAAAATCAGTGGTAGCCCTGTGACCGAACATGGAATACTCGGGATGGTTGAAGGTAACTGGACGTTTTATCGCGACCTTCGTGGCTGGACTGCCCCGGATCACGGATTGGCCACTTTACCAAGTTACTCACGATTTATCAGCATCAGCCGACATAAAACCAAAGAAATGCTTGCTGATGAGTATGCCATCTTTGATCCCGGCGTAGTACATCTGCTCTTTCTCTATCGCGTTTCGATAATTTGCCGCCTCGTCCCATTCGAGCAATAACTTCAGCTGCTCTTCCGACAATTCGCCGCGAAGTCTCTTCATGAGCGCTTCCTGATTCTGGCGAACTTCTTTATTGATCTGATACTCTCCAGCCGCAAAAGCCAACTCATCGAAGCGTTGTTTAAAAGCGGGCTTTAGCCAGTCTGGACAAGGAAATTGTGACATAGGTATGAGCCTCCCCTCACTAGTTTCGTTGATGGTAGCGTAAGAGGGAGGGGCTTTCAAGTAGTTTTTGCGGTAGTGGGAAGGGTGGATAGTGTGGTCAGAAGGGGCGATAAGGTCTGAGATGGTCGGATGATCGTGCAAATAGAAAAAGAGCCGGATGGCTCTTTTGAACAAACTAAGTTTCGAGCGAGCTTACTGAAACAGTACCACCGCTCTTAAGGGGGTGAGCTGTTATTATTCCTCATGGCGGCTAAACTTAATGGAAAACATCCTCTTTATGTAGCCCTCCAATAACCTTAGTGAGGATTCTTCTCTCCAACTCTCCAGTAAGTAACGAGAAAATAAATGATGCACTTCATCCTGATAAAAGTCAGCTTTAATTGTAGCTCCTTTCTCGGACCCCAAGAGTACTAGTTCAACCCAGCTTAACCCCCAGTCTCCATTTGAAGTATGTATAAAAATTGACAAATAGATCGTATGCTTACCTTCCATATCTGAATAAAATGGGGCAATGTCTGTATAAAAAATATCTTCGTATTCGCCACAAATTCCGTAGACTACTCTATTAATTTCTCGATAATTCAAGGTATCCACTTCATAAGATAACACAAGAAATCTCTTAGTGATATCTTCACCATCACCCTCTCGTAATATTAAAACCGGATCAGATAACCTCTTTGCGCCCTTGGCCTGTGCATCTGGCACTTCATCAATGTCAATGTTTTGGTTCAAAATACTTCTGACCACTATCGACATATTCTTTACGCTAAAATCGCTATTTAAGTGTGCCCATATCGAATCATAATCCAATGAAGGCAAAATCTTTTCTGACAGGCCCTCAGCTTCTATGAAGAGATCGGAACCGCAAGGAGATGTTGGTAATCGTCTTAGTGAATCCACTATTTCATGGGGGACTGTTGCTTCTTCTAAAGCCAGATAACCAATATCGAATATATTTATCTCAGTTAAATGGAACTCGCTGGATAGAAGAGCTACATCCAGATTGGACTTAGTGGAACTATCAGTGCCAGCTCTTCTCCCGATTGCAACGTTCTTAAAATATCCTTTATTCGCAGGCTTTTCAACCACATATGCTTTAATAAAAAGAAGTTCCCCAACTACTGGTTCCTTTCTTGCAGGTATGCCTTTTCCAATACACACTTCATTTGCTTTCTGTACGAACTGAAGCAAGTCCTCTCTTCCTACTACTCCTGGCCCAAGTAAGAAGTTTGAAAGATATATAACATCATCTTTCTCTTGATTGCTTATTGTAAAGTCAGCAGGTACATCACCAAGATGGAAGCCGATGTAAAAGCTGACCTCACGAAATTCTACTTCATCAGTCATCGTTAACTTCCTAAGAACGTGAACAGTAATGAAATCTTGTTTTTCAAGATCTTTAATAACTTGGTTTTCTTCTGACACAGTAGGCTGACATAATTCATGATATACATTTGAGATGACGGTGCCTTCATTAAAAAATAGATCGACCATGTCATCTTGAAAACCTAAAACCCTAATAAGCATCTCAGCATACAATTTTTGCTGGTCTGTCATTCTGATAGCCATTAATACTGCCTCCATTCAAAGATGTGAAAGTGAAGATGTTTCAATAAAATTCAACATTTAAAGTGTGACAAATAACCAGCGATCTCCATCATTCCTGAAGCCAATTCAACTGTTGCCGATAATTTTTGCTCCATGTAAACCACACCCTTCATTGTCTCGATATCACTCTGATTATTACAATATCAATGATAAGCAGAATTGATGTTATCCTGCCACGGACTTTAAGTCACTTCCAACTTGTTAAAAAGGAGTATGGCGCGGTATAAGCTTCTCGCCAATAAAACTCTGCGGCTGCTTGCTAGGATGCCGAGGAACCAAACGAGATGGCATGATAATAATGGACAAAAAGAAGGGCATAACCCCCAGCACGAATTTCGCCTCTAACCGCATTAACTAGAATTGAAGTCTTTGGCTTGAACGATCTATGAAGTATTACTCATTGGCTGCCGTTGTCTTCTTCCTGCTTGATGTATATTTACTACATCTGTATATACGGTCGAAAATATTGTTCTTGGGAAAATGACTGCGTTCTGGATAGGTCGGACAAATAATTTTGCACAGAGCAAAATTTCTTGTTACCCCGGACAGGGAGTTACGTCTCTCTTACTGATTAATATCGATTGAGTGATTATCAGAACCCCAAATTAGGATAGACACATGACAACCAGAATCACTCCCTCAGTTCAGCTTCTCTATCATATGAAAAGTTCATAGAGCCTCCTGCTGTACTTGGTAACATTATCCTTTAATGATACCCTACTAGGCCAAAAGGCTCAAGCTGAACTATTTTTCCCGAAGATATATATCGCATAAAAAAGGGCTCGCTTCCCTTCGAAGAGAGCGAACCCCTGAGTGACTGGCTTTACTTATTGAATTTCATATTTGTTACCGTTCACTTGCTCCGTGATCCACGATCCCATGAAGCCGTCCCCGGCGTACTTCATTAACTCGAAATCTTTTTTGCAGTTAACCCCGGATACAATGAACTTGACACCAAGCTTCTTAAAGGGAGATAAGATCAGGTCGACAAAACTTTCATCGCCACCCTCAATACATTCAGAACGAATAAATGGGCGGTCTCCATCCCCGCTCCTAAGCTTAATAAACGAAGGAAAGGTCTTGATGAATGCAGGAATCGTCCAATTGCTCGAGAAAGGCCAAACAAGGACTCCTTCGCTATTCTCTTCCAAAGCGAACGACGGATTGAGTTGAAGAAGGTCTAAATAGTCGTAATCGATGTTTCTCTTCTTTAAGAGAAAAATGATATTTGCATTATTCTCGGTCGCAGAGGGTAGAATCTCAGGGCAAGCTTCTCGACCATCGGCACGAACGAGCAGGGGAACAGTCCCTTTGTAGCTTGAGATGGCCTGGTACTGGTAGTAATAGTCCCAGATATTCGTTACCTCGTTGTCTTGAAAGCCGCTCAAATCGAAATCTCCATGTTCTGCGCCAGTCTCAACATGCTTTACCGCTGCTTCATACGCGATAATGTTGAACTCGCGGTCGACAATCGGTAGGTATACACCTACTGTTTGATTTTCTCTGTAAAGCTCACTCATTGAAAACTCCTCCTTGAATTGAAATGGGACTTGGTTAGCCAACTGAATGTACCCACTGGGGTTCAGAACAGCAATACCGCATCCATACAAGCTGTATTTAGGCTCCGCGCCATACTGCCTGTAGAGAAATGAGTATGCGGTATACGGGGTAACTTTTTGCCAGTAAAAAAGAAGCAGCAGTACCAAAACTCGAGTAGCGAGGTCTGTACTGCCGATTTGTGAACATTCGTCGCGTTTCACTTACTTGGTTCTATATAAACTCCTGTCGAGCCACACTTTTACTCTTCTTCTCAGGCGGTGCTCATTTGCTTCAAATTTCTTCATAAAGGCTTGAACCTCTTGAATAGATGTTGCTTGGCCGACGTTACCACATACCTTCTCTAATTCAATAAAATTAAATAACCTGGACTGAACTTCAGTGAAGATTCGATCCTTGATCTCTCTTGAATTACTGAACTCCTCAATTGCCGAGGAGCAATCCACGATTGTGCGACATTCCTTCGTCATGAGATACTTCTCAAGGGAATATTCATAAAACATAATGAGCATACGCGCGTAAACAGCCGTCACAGCCCTAAGCTTTGCAAGTTCAAGCGGACTCAATCCTGCCATCTCCACATGCTTGTTAATTTCATGGGACGAAACGTTCACAAAAACTCCTCCTCATCATCTTCATTTTGGAAGCAGTATGGTTAGAAAAATATGTACCCCAGAGACAATACCGCATCCATACAAGCTGTATTTAAGCTCCGTTGCATACTGCCTGTAGAGAAATGAGTATCCGGTGTACGAAAAAACTTTTTTCCAGTAAAACAAGCAGCAGTACAAAAACGTCTCGCCAAAATAAAGAGTGCCGTTTTATCGGCACCTTCAACGGAATGTTACTTTTTTATGCTTTGTTGTGCATAGATTGTTGCCGCCCATGCTGCGAAAACCAGAACCCCTGAAAGGCATCGGCAACCAATTCTACGCGCTCAAACCGATCTCGATTCTCGATACCGTCAACAATAATCAAAGTTCCCGACTCTTTAAGCGGCTTCAACAGTTTAGCTAAACCATTCATTGTGTCATCGTCTGCGCAGGACTGAATCACATCCCAAGCCAACTTAATAAACTTTGGTCGAATATCGATCAAGATCGGCAAAGAAATAAAGCATTGAACAAAACCCGAAAGTACAATTTGAATCCCATTTCTAGATGGCCGATCTGACTGATGCTGCATCCTTCCATAAGACAGCATCTGAGAATATTCGACTGCAAGGATGATCTCACTGTTTGGGTGCAACAACAAGTTGGGAAAAGGATCGGTTACTTCTGGCCGAGAATTCAAGATCAGCGGAACCGTTCCCTTGTAAGTCTCGACGGACAACTTTGTATAGTAAAAATCCAGATTGGTCTGAACATTATGCCGGTCTGAAGCAAGGTACGAAAACCGCTCCTGATAGGAAGCATCGAACTGCATAATAGCTTCATAAGCGATAGGCTGAAAATCTCGATTAACAACCGGCGCAAACTCCACTTGAACACCAAACTCGCTCCATTTTTGCTTTTCAGTTATGTGCATTGTCGGAACCCCTCACTTAAAATCCACAACTTGTAATGCGCGGCGCATGATCCATTAAACGCGCCGCGCTTCTTTATGCTCCAAGCAGGATTTTGGGTTTAGAAATCCAAAACCCCTGGAAAGCATCAACAACCAAAAGCAAACTCTCAAATTGTGCTTCCGACTCGATACCTTCGGCAATGATCTGGATACCCATGTCACGGAACGGCTGTAAAATCCTTTTCAATACGTCCTGAGATCGCTCATCCGAGCAGGATTGGACGACTTCCTTGGCCAGCTTGATATATTGCGGCTGGAGCCGCATGATGAACGGCAAAGAAAGAAAGCCATAGCCGAAATCGTCTATGGCAAAGCGAACCCCTCTGGCCGACAACCATTCGACATTTTTCAACAAACGTTGTTCTTGATACACCAGTGCATGCTCGGTTAGTTCTATGACCAAACCATGCCGCTTCGGAAGCGAGAGCGGCTGCGGGAACGGATCGCAAGAGTACGGATGTGAATTTAGAAATAAGGGAGCGGATTCCGTGTACTTTTCCAGCGCCAGCTGCTTGCATAACGTGTCCATCGCCACGATCCGATCCAGCCGCTGAAAAGATGGAGAGAGGAAATCGGCTAATACTTGACTCGCATCTGTACCCCGGATAAAGGACTCGTAACCGATGACCGATAGCTGGCGGTCGACAATCGGTTGGTACACCGGATGCAACTGTAATGTGGAGACGGGTTTATTCGGCTCCATTGTGAACCTCGATTTTTCGAGATGCCACCTGCTCCGAAATCCAAGTCCCCATGAACGCATCGGCAACCGGCTTCATAAGTTCAAAATCTTCTTCGGAAAGAATATCGCAAGCGATGATACGGATACCCATGTCTTTGATCGGCTTATAAAAGCACTCGAACAAGTTGTTCAATGCCCACTTATCTCCCGCATAGTCAATAAGCATTTGATTGCGAGGAAAACGTCGATCCGGCGATATCTTAATAAACTCCGGGTGAGCATTAAAGTGAAAAGGCCAAGGCATTACCCCTTGCGCGTTTTCCGCCAAAGCATACGAAATCCCCTCGCCAGCGTAGAGTTCGAAGACGCGATCAAGATATTTTATATCCATCCATTCTTTCAACAGAAGAACGATTTGAACCCCTTCGGGTCTTGGAAACGAATCGGGAAGTGGATCAGCACAGTCAGCTTTAAGAATTAACGGAACCGATCCTCGGTAATTCTCGAGAGCAAGTTTTTGAATGAAATAGTCCGGGTTAGCGAAAAGCTTGCTTAGGTCGATGCCGTCGAGACTGAAATCGGCCTCTTCCTTTTCCAACTCCATTAGCTCAATTCCAGCCTCATAAGCAACAATTTTGAATTGCTCGTCCACCACAGGAATAAACTTTCCGCCGATAACGTTCATTGAATACCACTCCATATCATTTTGATTTGAGTAACCAAATTCATTCAAACTCCACTCGTTCAATGACCGAACCCATCTCCTGCATCGAAGGCTCGATGTACCGCCTGGTCGTTTGAATATTGGCGTGTCCGAGCAGAGATGCGACCGTTTCGATCTGGCCGCTTTCTCGGGCAACCCCCTTAGCATACGTGTGGCGGAGCTGATGTACCGTAAAATCGATCTTCGTTAACTCCGACAACTTCTCGATCATGTGCTGAATCGCCCGGGTCGTCATACGGTTGCTCCGCTGCGAATAGAACAGGTATGGCGATTTCCTATCATGGTAAGATAGCCAGCGTTCGAGAGTATTTTTCGTCTTCTGCTTGAACGGAACATGCCGGTACTTTCCGCCTTTTCCGCTTCTGACAACAATCAGGCCGGATTGTAAGATCACATCAGTCAACATTAGATTGGCGGCTTCATCGACACGCAAACCGCAGTTGACTAAGACGGAAACGACCGCTTTGTAGAGCGCCTTTCTTTTGTCGCTGGTGCGCTTTAATAACTCAATGGCATGGAAGATTTTTGCGACTTCATCTTGATTGAGCCATCTGGTTTCATTTTGTTTGGCAACCGGGATCAGCTTAATCGCGCTGATCGGGTCGGAGCGGAACTGTACCCCGAGGGTTCCTGCGAATACAAGCAACGTCCTTAAGGCAATCAAATTTTGGTTTATCGTCGCCGGGGCAAACTGCCGCTGTGTCCGTACATCCATTCTTGATTGGAGAAACGCCTTGAAGTCCCGGACTACGGTCTGCGTCACGTCCTCGATCTCCGTAACCTCACCCCATGAAGCTGCCAACCAATTCAGGAACCGCCTGAAGCACATTTCATAGCCTCTAAGCGTATTTGCCGATTTCCCATCGGCTTCCAACCGCTTCAAGCACAGCGCGGCGACCGCATCGATTCTCAAGATTTGCACCCCCTTGCCAAACGTTATACGACGAGTTGTAAACGTACATTGTACGACGAGATATGCCCGAACAGGTGGCGTTAACCGCCAGCCCGAAGACCAAACTCGTCATATAATGACTATTGTGCGACGAGTTAGAAGGGAGGGGATTCCGGGCATAGTGAACCTCATGTCGACCAGAATAAAACCCCCTGACCACGGAAAGAAGGAAACCTGTTCTTTTGGGCAGACTTCGGATGACTGTGTCATGACTGTTGGTACGGATGCGGATCGCTAAGAACGAGAACCCACGTAGGAGGGATGGGAGTACACATCTGGTTAGCGATACCGCATCCATGACATATGTATATTGGCTCCGTGTTACACTGCCTAATAGAACCCGTACCTGCGGCTTCCTGGAGAACTATTTCTACGAGATACAAAAAGAAAGACAGTCAGAACTCGTAGGGAGAGTCCTTTGCTGCCTTTTTCTGAATAGTATGAATAAATTAGTGCGACAGAGCCGCTTGGTTAATAAGTAAGAGCCACATTGTTAACGAAATAGAGCCATGCTCACAACGTAGTGAGCCACCTCGATCTGAGGTGGCTCACAGTTGTAAAATTGAACTATCGTATCCGTTAATTCAAAAATGGAAACAGCGGATAGAATAGCATGTTACCTACATAAACCACCATCAAGGTTCCAATTAAAGTTCCTAAGCAAAAAGAAAAAATGCTGTGTCCTTTGTTTTTTATCCATCCCAATGAATAGCCGATTGCCAAAGTTAATGGAATAAAAGTTAAACCAACTGTTAGTTGGCCTATCGAAAATCCCGCTAAAAAACTAAAGATATAAATTCCGATGGCTGAGATCCAGTAAAGTTGATGTTTCCCTCTTATTGCGAAAAATAATGACACAATTGATAAAACCAAGGAAGAAAATGCTATTACAGAAAAAATCGGCATCGTATCTCCCCATTCAAATTACTATCATTTTACTATGACCATCATATCCATTGTTTAACATATCTGCCCGTTAGCTTAATCCCCGCCTGGCTCTGTATAATAACATGGCTCTACTTTATTGACATAGTAGCTCTGACTTAACCATATGGTACTGTTACATCGAGTAGTAGGAACACCGGACAGATATTCACAACGAAAGCAGAATGTGCAACCTCTTTTCCTTCTATAATTGTACACCCCAAAATAAAGCGACGGATTGGACATAAAGGAAAACTGTTCTTTTAACCCCCTAAGATGGGGAAGTTTTTGGACACCTGACCGGCAGACGATTTATGCGTCCAAATAACAGGCAACAGCATACCATTAAGGGCGAATACCCCGATTTAGCCGTTAAACGGCTTGTAAGCGATCAAACCCCGATCACAGAAGGACGAGTACAAGAAAATCGATTTGTGAGCCTCGTAACAGAATTTACGAGATAAAAACTTTCGGAAAGTACAAAGCTCAGGGCAGGAGTCCTAAACTGTCAATTTTCTGAGATCATTTACAGCGAATACGAAAACTGCATGTAATCGTCCAAGGACTTTATCTCTTTACCGGAGCTTTTATCCGCCCCGAATTTACCATCATCCCAAGAAGCCATTCTGTTCGGGATAAATGTTGTCCCGTCGAAAAGGAATCGGACTTTCATGTTAAAAATACTCCGGCCTTCATTCCTTGCGCTTAACTCCGCCGTAATTGCTAGTTTCTTCTGTGCTTCATCTAATTCGAAATGTCCGAAAGAGATCAAGTCAATTGGATACACGGTATTAGGCATACCGCCTGTGGTACTTACTTCATGTGCCAGATGATGCTCGCTATCGATAAACTTTCCTGATCCATCAGAAGCAATCTGAAGCGACAGAGTGCCATGCAGGATAGAATTATATTTTTCCGGTGAAAAAACTCGTTCCCAACGATTGCTGGTTCTCTTTAGAATGATAGCATCTTCATCCAAATTTACTTTCAGAAGCTGGTTTCCTCTAAAAGTAGTGGCTTCAACAAAACCGTTCTGATAGTAGTTGGAACTTCCTTTATGGTCTTGATCAAAGAGGATGACCGGCTCTCCATCAATAATCAGTTCGACTTTCTCATAGTTTGGTTTTGTACCCGGATCATAGTAATAAACAAGGCTGACATTGAGTTTTTGGTCGCTGCCTATCTCAACCTTATTGTCAAACAACACTTTTCCGTTGATCGGCGTTGATTTATCTTGACCGACATAAATGGTTTGCCCCTTCTGGATATATCCGATATGAAGCAACTGCAATAACTCCAAAGGCTGAATATTGATACCGCCTCCATGATGAGTGAAAGGCTGTGTCTCCATCTTCACTTCATGGTCGTTCTGAAAAACGTGATAAGTTGCGTTAGCCCCTTCAGCGAATTTCAAATACTTTAAGCTTTCTTTATGACTCGTATCCAACCTAAAGGTGACCTCATTATCCTTGCTTCCAATTCTGAACTCGTATGGTATCACGAAATCCTGATATTGTTCCGGCTTCTCAATTTCTTGAATAGCAATCCCGAACGCCTTAGCAACATCAAACAATGGCCAACCAAATTCGTTTTCTCTCAGTTCCTTGTGTAGTACGCCTTCGTAAACGAATCCTTCATATTCATCGTTTGGATCAGTTTTGATATAAGAAAGGGCTCGTTTCACGTCAGGGGTTTGCGCAGACTGTTGTATCTGAGTTGCTGGCTTTTGGAATCCTGACTTATCTTCGCATCCGAACAAAAAAGGTATTACAGTGAAAAATATGATGAATCGTTTTCTGCTCATCAGGAAACCTCCGATCTATTACATCTCCATAACCAATAGACGAAAGCGATAAATTATAAGTTGCGTATAAGCGGTTTGGGCAGAGAAGAAAACTGTTCTTATAACCCCCGAGATGGGGAAGTTCTTGAACACCTAACCGACAGACGATCTATTCGAACCGAATGAAAGGCAAAAGCAAACCATTGAGAGCGGGTGCCCCAATTTAGCCGTGTAACGGCTTATAAGCGATCAAACCCCGATAGCGGAGGTGAGAGAACCATAAAATCGATTTGTGAGCCTCGTAGAGCGGATTTTTACGAGTTAGCCCAAGAAGGCAACGTCGAGAATCGGGAGAGGGAGTTCTTTACTGCCGTTTTGTGGTAGACTTTATATAGAAGCCTTTTGATTATGTTGTTACGGGGGATACTACGATGGAGTTTAAGTTAGAGGAAGTCCATAGGTTCCTGAGTGATGACGAACTGATCAATGACTTAAAGAGAGTTGCCGTAGAACTGAATAAAACAAAAATTACTCTTGAAGAATACAACGCTAACGGAAAGTATCATGGCACTACTCTGACAAGGCGATTCGGGTCATGGTTTACCTGTCTTGAACTGGCAAGGCTGCAACCGACACGAAGTCCGATAAATATCTCGGAAGAAGATTTGTTCGATAATTTAAGAGCGGTATGGACTTCTCTCGGCAGACAGCCGCGCTATGATGATCTTTCTCCTTCAATATCGAAATATTCAGTAAGTACATATGAAAAACGATTCGGCAGTTGGAATAATGCCTTGAGAGCTTTTGTTGAACATGCGAATAACGCGAATGAGTCATAAAACGAAAAACAAGCAACCTTTTTATCTCTTCGGAAATGAAAGGCAGTGCCAAAACTCAGATCGTGAGAGTTCTGTACTGCCTTTCTTCCTATTTATACAGGCAATATCTTGGAACTACGCTGCTGGTTTAAGTTCTGTGACCAATTTGTTTTGCCGGGCTTATATTATTTGGGTTTAAGTCGAAATGATGATAGTACGGTTTCCATCACATTTTCGTCTATTTTTTCGCTGTTAAAATAAAAGCCGTATGAACGGCCATTTTCCTTAACGGACACATACCAGCGGATTTCCTTGTACTTCCATTCGGGTTCCTTATCAGCAGCCGGTTTCGTGTGGGTCAACTGAATCTTATAAATGTGAACATCCATATTCGCAATTGCTAATAAGTCGTTGCGTTCTTTGAAATCTGTCTGTTCAGCATGATTAGGCTTGAAGTTTTTCCATGTTTCAGAATCAAACCATCCTAATATCTCGGTTTCACCTATTTGTTCCCCATTTTTTTGGAATGAGAAAGCGTCTTTACCACTCCCCTTTTCCACATGCCAGCTGTTCGGAATTGCAAAAGTAAACGTGGACGCTTCAACTGTTTGATACCCATCGGGTAAAGAGAACGGCGCTTGAGTTACAGGTGGTTTTTCGTTTTTCGTTGGCTGGTCAACAACTTTATTGATAGTAGGCGTATTTGATGCTGGTGCTGGTGCTTGGTTTTCTCCCCCCTTTTCATGACCACAAGCAGTAACGATCATCGCTAGAATAAAGACAGCCATTATCGATTTGAATATATAGCTCATGAGTAGTCTCCATTTTTATAATAAATTTGTATAGCGTTGCGGAACAAAAAGGGAAACATACCAAAGGTAAACCCCTGGTATGTTTCCAGATAATTATCCGTTTTATGATATAATGTCATCAGAGTCTATTCCACCACAAATTCCGAATAGCCGATTTTTTGAAGAATGAATGATATGTGCCACCTTAAGTCACCGATCCAATAGTAAGAATTTAAGTATTGAACTCTTATGCGCTGCCCTCAATGATACTAATTACATGCTGGGCAAACTCATCAGTAAGCCTAATTTTGTCTGCACCAAATTGCAAAGCGCCGAGCGTTCTTCCTCCGACATAAGTAATGGGCAGCTTCGAATCAAAAGAAGCCTGAATACTCGAGATCGTATTATCTAATGTAAACCAAGCTTGACTATACTTCGGGCAGAGGTTTTTAGCTTTTACTTCCCAAGGCCATCTGTAATTTTCGTTCCATATGTACGGTTCGCTTATCACCTTGAAATACCCCAATAGCTTTGTCGAGCCGACCCCATAACAGATTAGAATATCTCCAACCCGAACTGAATTCGGGCGTCGTTTCGAAAAGTGCATTACTTCAATATCGCTCGATATTTTCCTTGAAGGCTCGAAGGGTTCATCTGAAAATCCAACCGGCTTTATGAAATAACGAACGTCCGACTTGGTTTCGATAACCTTATGCTTGATATAGCTATTTACTTCCAGATTGATCTTAGGAGCGACCGGTTCTCCCGAGTTCTTAGTGTAACTGTCGATTTTAACAATAATGTTGTGAAGCTCCTCATTCGTAAGAGCGTGACTGCTGACTTTACTGATATCGGCAATGATTTGCTTTAACGCTGCCGAGTCATCTATCTGAACACCCCACTCGTGATTGTGGCTTAACCCCCGATCCGTGAAATTCGCTGATGTAATGATACCCCTGATCGGACTGCCGTCTTTACTCGCAATATAGATTTTACCGTGCAGTTTGTTGTCAACGTGTACTCTATACGCAATCGAGCGAGTGAGACAATTTACTGAAAACGAGTAGAGGGAGTTGGCCTTTTTGAACAGGTCGGGATCATTGTCCCGTAAGGTTGTGATTAAGACGATACGCTTAACTCCAGAGGGAGCGATAATCTCATCGAAGAATACATCGAATGATTCCATCAGGAACGGACTGATAATGTGCAATTCGTCGGCGTCCTTGACCAAGTTCTTTATATCGTTGAAATGACTGGAGTCAATATTATTTAGAATCTTCATTCTGAAACCTCACTTGAATTGGATTCCGATCTCAGGCCACTAGAGACCTTCTTCATATTTTGACAAGACTCAACTATCCTTGTTTGTTGAGTTTTGACCAAAAAGAAGGCCGTCACGTGAAGCGTACTATTGGCGTATCCGGTTAGAGTTCAAAGACTAATATTCATTACTATACTACAAAACCCAAAACGCCAGAATTCCGCCTAATCCTGCAAGAGTAAACATCAATCCACCAATACGAGTCGACCATACATATAAGTCAGATGGCTCTGTTGCATCGCTAGATTTCCAACTTTCCGTAATTGACCAGATTACCGAAGGTTTAAACAACATAAATAGTCCCAATAATAAAAGAAGAACCCCCACAATCCCCAAAACGTTCATCCCCCAATCAGCATTTTACCTTCATACGTTTGAAGGTGGAAAAAGTTGCATAAACATAAATTGCTTCCCCGTTATGCGACCGAAACTTCAATAAAAAATCGACTGCCCTTGACTGTTAAAACAAGTCGAATTAGGAGCCTTCAGCTATTTGCAAAAAATCACCATTGGTTTGAGGAAGATGAATGGAGCCTGGATCGGGAAACCACGCCAACTCTCTGGTCGATACACCGGCTGCTATGAACTCGATGCCCAAATCGCGGAGATATTCCAGAACTCTCGTTAAAGCAGTTACGATCTCGACCTGATTCCGCTGAAGGGGAAACCGCCGTGATAAGATGATGAATCGGGGTTTCGCTGTTTGAATAAGCAGAGGTAACGCTTGAAGTCCTTGACCGATTTTCCGAATCGGCATTTCCTTCAATGAAACTCTAGTCGGTTCGTAGTAATAGACGCTTAACCAAACTGATTGATATACGACGGTAATTTCAAAGAAAAGTGGCCGCGGCGCAGATGCAGAACCCCGGTGAAGCCACTCGCTGGTACTAAGAATCAAAGGTGCCTCGCCAGAATAGGACTCGACGGCAAGGCGCTTGTAGTATAAATCCAAGTGATCCTTGACATCATCGGGTCTGGATGTAAGGAAGTGTCGGGCGAGGGCTGAATCTTCAAGAGTTAAGATCGCGTCATACGCAATAATATCGCTATGCCGATTCATAACTGGCGAAAACGCCAAGTCAATGCCGAGCATATCGAAATTGTATGTGTTCATGGCAGAACCCCCGTACACAGTCACTAAGGATGCGGAACGCTGATTATCAAATCAAGAGAACCCCCGCAGGAGGAAGGACGGGACTCCTTGCTCGGTCAGCGATACCGCATCCATGTTAAGGGTACTTCAAGTCGAGAATAGACTGTCTAAAGGAAGCCGTGCATGGGGAACGGATAAGCAAATACTGCAATGCAATACGCCTTTGAAAATCGGCTTCGTGCTTAGGGAAATTGTCACTTCTTGTCCTTGGTAACTATTCTTCTTAATTCTTCAAACGTCTGTTTTCTTCTCTCCGCTTCTTCTTTTGTTGGACGACCCGGGCCACGTCGAGGGTTTCTTTGTTTAGCGGCATCTATATTTACCTGAAGGGACTCTTTGTAGGCTTTATACTCCTCAACGGTGGATGGCTTTAACATGGAATTAACTTCATTCCAATCAACATATATCTCGCACTCCAAGAATGCGTATGATTTTGAATTACAGTAGGTTTTGTACCTCAAAGGATCGATTCTTTGCCCTGCATAACGCCCCTCTGGTGATGGTAGGGTATGACAAATACAAGTTGTTTGATTGGAATCCAAAGTATATGGCTTACCTGAATGAGGACATTTTGTAGTCATCTTATCTGTTCTCATTGAAAGTCCCTAATACCCTTGATTGTTGAATTTTTACCAAAATAAATTCGCCCACAGAAAAGGGCAGTTAATATGTGTAGTCCCTTTATTTCTGGGTATTTTTCATTTCCTCGATTCTTTTTGCCTGTTCTTCGGGAGTCATATCTTCAATATGAGTTGCTATCCACCAAATATTTCCGAAAGGGTCTTTAACCCCGCCATATCTTTCGCCTGCATGTGTCATATCAGTTGGAACCATAATCGATTGGGCCCTGTTTTGAATTGCTTTTTCATATATGCTGTCACAGTCAGGAACATAAATGTACATTGAAGCTGGAAAAACCCCATACTCATTCATTGGCTCTCCTGCCATTATGATAGAATCCCCTACGAGGATCTCGGAGTGCATTATTGATCCGTCTGGCCTGTCAAGTTTATATTTTAGTTTCCCGTTAAATACCGTTTCTATAAACTCTATCAAAAGCGATACGTTTTCCACCATTAAATAGGGATTTACAGTTCTCATTCCCTCGGGTTTATACTTGACTCTGTTCAATGATTTCACGACCAAGTCCCTCCAATCTTTATAAAACATTATTGTTGTCTAATTCTATACCCATCCAAAATTATCCTGCCACGGCAATGCAGATAATTTCCTCATCATGCCTACAGTTCAACAATGACGCCTGAGATTAAGATGCAAGATGTGATAAAGGTATGTTAAGTCTGTTTATTACGCTTTAAGATGCGATAAATAACGAACAAGGTAGCAACAATACACCCAGTAATAATGAGCATACTTGCAAAAGCAGTGGATGATTGCTGGTTTGCCTCAACTGCTGGCATAATTCCCTTGGTATCGTCCGTTGTAACACTGATCATTCGTGAGGATTGTTCATCCAAGAATGCCTTATAGGTCTCTTCATATCGTTCTGGTGTCCACTGGCCCATTGTTGAACCTTTATACAACTTAACATTATTATTGCCATCCAGAACAGCAACAGCGTTGACATCGCCTGTAAGAGTTAATTTGTCATTTTGTTGCAAAAGAACCATAATTCTTGCCCCTACTTCCGGAAAATCAAATCCAAGCCACCCATACATCGGTGGTTTATCGCGCTTTAAAGTAATTTCTGTTTGCTGATTTTCCCCCTTAACAACTGCTTCAACGGAAATTCTGACTTGTCTCTGTTCTTCGGAGTACTCTTTTTTCGTTACAGTACCAATAATAATAAGACTCGATTGCTTAATCATGTCTTGTGGAGGAATAATAGATAATTTTGCTTCTGTTATTTTGCTGAAAGATAGTAAGATAAGTAATATCATCAATATCAACAAACTGCATTTTTTCATGAGAAACCTCCCCCGTAACCTCTGTATGCTATTGACGATCTTGGTATTTATTTTGTTGCGTAGCCATTATAAAGTCACTACTATGGCAGAGTGCTTCTCGAAGTGATTGCTCGACAGAAATCGGCTCTGGAAGTTTCAGATTTCTCATTCGGGAAAGGATACTTCTGTAAGGATAATGTGGTCAAAGAGTATATTGCGGATACAGAGGATAGGGAGGTTAGGAGGGCAGAATGGTCATATCTCCTATAAACCGAAAATATTCCAGACCCCGGATCGGAATCGTCTCTTTGTTCTGGAGTAATTGATCCGTTTAACCTTGTCGACTTCGCGGTTTGCGAACTGATTTGTCTTCGCCTTGTTCTTGTACTTTATGTACCCCGGCTCTAAGTACTACTCCAGACATAATTTTTAGCATCCAATGAAACAATGGCATTCTCAATCATTACAAAAAATTTCTTCGATGGCCGTAAACCCAAGAAAAGAAGGTGCCGTCTATTGCACGACACCTCTTGATCAACTATGCAAATTTTACAGCTAACCCTGAGCCGGTCAAAATGAGATGGGGGAGGGACGACCAAACTGCAAAAAATATTCCGAACCCCCGTGGGGTTACAGCAATTAGTTCAATACTCGTCGGGAAGCATGAACGTGTAATACTGAACCTTACCATCATTACCGTAAACCGCCCACACTGTTTCAGAAAAGAGCGGCTTGTCCACCGTGACCAGACGGTTTTCATTACCGTCAGTAACAACGGTTTTACCATCAGCCTTCCGAAAGACAATAAAATGCTCATGATCTTCGAATAGCCTGTTAATGATCGAAATGACTAAACCCCAATCCGAACAGCCGATTCGTTTCACCCCAACGGTCATGACCTTCATTAACCGCATGATTACTTACCTCCACAAAAGCATTTATGCGCCGCTCTTACGTGAAATCCAAGTATATTGACACAAATCAAATCTGCTGATTTTTAGGATCTCTTGCCCTTTACTTGTTCCGCCGCGGCGCATTTGTATCCTCATTTTCACCACCAACTTCAATATCCAGTTCAGGGAACTTAGCTCCAACTTTAATAGCCGCGATTGCCAATGGTCGTTTACTCATCCCGTTTTGCTCATATCCTTCGCGGATTGTGTTGTAGTAGTCAAGAGAGGGCGGCTGAATCGGTCTTGTGTCAGGATTCATGATGTAGACCATGACTCGAACCTCTGCCGATTCCTTTAATTCGCCAATCTGGTCATCCTCTTCATACAATGACTCAATCCGGGCGGTCAGGATTTCTTTACGATAAAGACCGATATGAACCCCTTCGTAACGATCCAACCGGACTTCATCAGCCTCTGAGATTCGCCAGAGCACAACCGGTACGCGTTGTCCGGGAGCTTCCGTAATGTTGGCGTAATAACGAAACTCCAAAACAAAGTCTTCGATAAAGCCGTGACCCACTACTTGACTTTCGGGACAACGAACCGACATCCCGATCAGATTCATATTGCTTCCGTAAGCGGCATACAGCTTTGATTTTTGCATATTGTTCACCCTTTCGTTAGAATTGGTCTTCTAACTTAACTCACTTGCCCACTCAATCCAAGCGCCTTCTCGTTATTCTGCTATTTCCGCCAGCGTCTGTGCTGCCGGATCTCGCCACGCGGAATTTCCTTCAAGATGCTTTAACAGATGATGGCGCATGGTCTTGAACTCGTCGGAGATCGCCCCCATCCTTAGCAACCAAACGCGAAACGCATATTTGTCATTCCCGTTATGCGCGGCGGTGACTCGATTGGTCGCCCGATGCTGATTTAACGCCTGAGCGACGATCAGTAAGCTGAACTGAACATAGCTTTTGACTTCTCCCGCATGCAGGGAACCATTGAATAGGCGGAACTCTACGGTTTTGAATCTTCCTGAAAGAAGGTTATGGAGATTCAATAAGCAGTAACGGCTATCGTGATAGCGATGATCAATTGGCGATTCCGAGTTGACAGACGCATACCATACATTCCCGAATCCATCGAAAGTTGTCGGCTTCTTCTTATTTAACTGCCGGATGAAACCATTTGAAAGCGGCTGACAGAACCGATTCTGTCGACTCGAATGGCACTGTACGGCTTTGTACATCAAGTGTTGTTTGGCATACACGATGTTGCATAATACCCGCAGACTTTTCGGAGTAAAATGTTCGGCTCCGACGTGAACATGGATGCCTGTGCTGCTGTTCGTTCCAGCCCCGGCGCGGCGAAGCTCGCGCACAACATTTTGCAATGTGGGGATGTCTTCATAGTCTAGCCTGGGCGAAACCAACTCGCATTTGTAATCGTCCGTCGCAATTTGCACCCGATTATTTTCTAACCGATGCGGTGTGACGGAGCCGTCTCGCACAACTCGCCAAATCCGATTCTGACGATCTTTGACCTCGTAATTATCGAACCCCCAACCTCCAATCTGCGTTGCGGAAGTTCCAAAATACTTTGCAATGACTTCCGCTGCCTTCGACCGATTGATTCTTGTAAACTCAATTTCAATACCAAACTTAAGTTCTCGGCAATCAACCAACCCCTTCTGAGCCTCCCAACCAACGCAAATTTCCCCACGGTAGTTGTACAGCCACTCAGAAAAAGTGAAGGCTTTCTCGCAGGTTTGTGAAAAATTTCTGAGAAGAATTTTGTGAAGATGCCAGTTAAACGATCAGCATTGCGATAAACACCCGATCTTCACGATCACCCCCATCCGTATCGCCTTGTTTAGTACAGAAAGTCAAGATCATCATCAAAAATTTGAAACCCTATTTTGGGACATAAAAAATCCCCTCTGATTGAGGGGAGGGAGGAACCCCTTATAGGATTAACTGGCAAGCCCGACGCGCAAATACATTTGATAACTCATTACCTTGGATTCAGTGAACGCTCGGCCATGCTTACCGTCCAAGCTCAATTGTTTCGTTCCCAGTCGATCAAGCCTGATCAACCCCACAACCGTATCCGGGACTTGATCTTGGGTTTCAGCAGGTGACCAGATCGTTTTTCCATCCAAGTTAATGCCAAGAGCGATTTCGCTCGATGACTTAGACGCGGGAAGTTTTAACCATCCTTGATCAGTGTACTTATCCGCATTTACAACCTTAGTCGATGTCTGACCGGTCGAATGCATGCCGAGAAACTTCACATCAATCGGCGCGTTTGACTGGTTCAACACCTGAAACGGAACACTGACAAAAGATTTGTCCGACGCGTCCGGTAAAATTGCAAAGCTAACCGTTGTCGGCACAGTTACGATTATCCATGTTGCGTCCACAGTTCCAACGATATCAAAATTTTGGATAACGTTTCCGCCAATCGTGCCCCCGGTGCCCCCAGAACCACCGGAGCCTCCAGTGCCGCCTGAATCTCCTGAACCCCCTGAACCCCCAGTGCCACCCGTATCTCCACCGGAACCTCCTGTACCCCCGGTGCCACCTGGGTCACCGCTTGGGTCGCCAATACTAGCAAGTGTAACGAGCGGATATCCGTCATTAACACTGCTTGTAGAAACCCATTCCACACTCAAGAGGTTTCGATTTGCATTTAATAATTGAGCAAACTCCGGAGAGGTCATCTCGCTTGTTGTTTTCGCTGTAATGCCAGTTATATCTCCGACTCCAAAGCCAAGTTTAGGATCTTGTTGAAGGCCTTCCACGACGATAGATGTATCCATATTCCAGTAGGAAGAAGAAATATCGACTTCCGTCGGAGCGCCATCCGTTCCACCTACTAAACCACCAAAAAAATGATCCCCCGCCCAACTGCCAATTGGGGAAATGTCTATTAAGTTTCCTGTAGAATACGAATTGGATATTGTCCCTGCTCCGACATTCTGTCCAACTAGGCCACCGACATAATAAACACCGCTAACATCACCAGTTTCAAACACATTAGTGAGTATACCGGCATTAAATCCGACAAGCCCTCCAACATTCTGAAAACCAGTGACATTCACTGTGGCATAAGATGCACTGATCGTTCCCTTAATGTTTGTCACAGTCGACCCAAAGTTCACCCCGACCAGACCACCAATACCCCCATTCCATTGGTTGCCTTCGGTAGCTTTAATCGTACCAGTTGCGTAAACGTTAAAAATTGTACCTTCATTAGACGCGGCCAATGCTCCAACTTTATTGCCAACTGTATCGAAATTTACATTCTCTAATCCAAGGTTTTTCACGACTCCGGTGCTGCCAATATACCCAAATAGTCCGGTGTCCATGTTGTTCGATGGATTATTTTTGGTCAAATTCAACAGCTTATGCCCATCCCCGTCGAACGTTCCGTTAAACGTGCCAATAAAAAACGGATAACCCGATGTCCAGCCAGCAACATCAATATCATTGTTTAGCTTCAGGAATTTACCTTGAAACGAGTTCCCTTGATTCGTAACTTGATCCGATACCCACTCCAGATGCGAAACCGTACTGATTAAGTACGGATCGGATTCTGTGCCGGAACCGGGAGGTGTGGCCGGAGCCGCATACGATGAAAGGGGAGAGAGGACTGCCAGCAACAAGGCGCTTAATAGAGACATAAGCATGATCTTCGAAATAGCTTTCATCATTCCTTAGCACCATCCTATTCTTGGTTTTTGAGTATGGGGGGATAATGCGGCATCATTACCCCCGTCATGGAGTTACTCCTCGAAAGACAACCTGAAAGGTCGCTCTTAGATTACGCCGCTCATAAGCTTCAAGAGCCATGAAATCAAACCGCCAAGTTCTCCGGCGATTAAATACAATAAGCAAAGCGCGAGGATAATGTACGTAAACACACGACGTCTCAAGTAAAGCCAGTACGGATTTTTATAGCCGCCTACAGAGCTTATTGAACTCTCAACTTCTCGGACAACCGACTCTGCATCGTGTGTAACCCACGAAATCTTTTGTCCATCCTTTTTGACCATTCGTTCTCTCGCCATCGGCATGCCTATAAAAAGCAAGTCCAAGATGGATGTTGCAATCAGAAAGAAGGTTATAATGAAAACTGCAACGCCAATGATTACCCTGATAGTTGGGATAAAAGGATTTACCCACTTTCCAGCCGTGTACAAGTCTGCCGATGTCTTATCCATCATCAACGGAACCATCATTCTCGAAATCTCGTCATTCGCCATCGTCAAATGCTGATAAATATCGTCCTGCGTACTTTTCGATACCCGTGAAGACTGGAGATTTTCAATAAACAAGCCTAAAGCCTTCTTGCGGGACTTCGCGGTTGCTGACCGAAAATTATCGTCGTGATATTCCAGAATTCCCTTGTTCTTGTCATACGTCAGCATTCTTGTGTCCGTGTTCTGGTTATCCGACATGGATGTAAAGTCCAACTGCATGTAGGAGCCATCTGTGCCTAACGAATCCCAGACTTTCTCAAAGTAAGGTCGATCTCCAGCGTTAATCGGAATCGATATAACCGACGAGTTTTTCGTTCCAGTAGTACCATCCGATACATCAGCGAATGCTACAGATGACCCGAAAGCCAAGAAGCAAGTCAACGTGAGCATCAGCAAAAGATATAGCTTATTCATTTTCATTGGGCTTGACCTCGCTTTCTACGAGTTCACTTTCTTTTCTAGAGGAGATAAATGAATAACTGAAAATACAGAAAGGCACAAGCATAGCTTTAACCATTACTGTAACTAAGACACGACACATGAGTACATCCTTGAGTCAAAATTATACAAATGGCCAATTCCTCCGAAAATCATGAGGAGTAGGAAAGAATCGAGTACTGACCAGAACATAACCAGAAAAGACAAGCTATACGGTAGTTTCATAAATTCAATCCTTCTTTCCTAGTCTCACTCTGTCAAATCTTGTCCTTGTCTTCCAATCTAAGACAATGGTAGTAAGCCACAATCGACGCTACTGAGATCGATACGACATATTTGCCGACATTCAACTCGAAGTGAACTTGCTGCCCCATCAAAGTCAGAATGGTTAAATAACCGATGGTAACCCCCAAGATTCCAAGCAGAATAACGGTTGTCTCAAGCAGCCAGATCAACGTCCGCTGTACCTTCCAGATCGCATTACTCGCGAAGATTCGAACTAATACATGCTGGAGCTTTGCTTTCATCCTGCACACCCCCATAATTGATTGCAAAACGTAACCGGAATCGCCGCTCAAATCCGATAAACCAGAATTAAGGTAACACGCCGCCGCTACATATCCCGACAGCGGCGGCTAACTTCATTTTTTCGATCACCCTTCGGTCAACGCCACGCGAACGTACAACTTGTAGTTCAATGTCTTGGCAACATCCCACGCATTACCGTGCTTGGCGACGACCTGAATTTCCTCCGAACTGTTTGGTTCCAGAGGGAAAGTGCCAGCCGAGACAGAAGGCGTTACCCCCTCGATTTCTGCGGGCGACCAGACCGTAATTGGCGTACCACTAACCGATTCTAATCCAAGAGCAATTTGCGAAGTGGTCGCGGATCTTCCCAATGCCGACCATTCCTGATCCGTATGAGAAGTTACATCGACCACTTTGGTATCGGTGCCGCTGGTGGATGTGATTCCGAGTATTTGCAGATCAACCGGCGCATAGGTGCTGTTCACAACGGTTGCCGGAACGGAAGTGAAGGGTTTCACGTTATTCGGATTGATCGCAAACGACAAAACAGTCGGCATAGTTACCACGATAGTCGTGGCACTGGCAGTACCCACGACATCTACTGTCGAGCCGTTGTCCGGATCGATTGGCTGGTCGGCAGAAGCGACTGCGGAACCGAATAAAAGCGACAACAATAAGACTCCTGTAGTAACTTTCTTAAGAAAGCTTGTTCTCATAGAAGTTTTCCTCCTTATGATTGAGTGACTGCCATGATCTCGGTTTCCTGAACCCCGACAATTTCGCCTTGATAGACTATGTTGTATCGGACAATCAACTTGTTCTTGTCACCCTCCAGCGGCTTCGATAGCTCTGCCTTCTGGATGTACTGCTTGGGCTTCATGAGCGGCGATGTGTACAGCGTTTCACCTTTATGAATCACCTCCACGTAGCACTCCAGCGAATTGCGTTCCGGGTTGGCCACCATTAAATGAAGCGTCTTGCTGCCCTTTTGAATCGTTGCCTCCGAGTTGACGGTCACCGTAAACATCGAAGCGTCCTGCTTTTGCTTCAAATAATCCCGGATGGCGTCATCGGACATATGCGGCAAGTCTCCGTCCAGCACTTCACCTCCTCCGGGCAGTGGAACCGGCTTTTTCTTGTCCACTGGATCGCTGTCATGGTGGCAACTTCGAAGAAATATGAATAGGACGGAAATAACCAATATCGCTCCGATCCCGATCCAGCGGTTCCGGTTACGACTGTTCTTTTGACGGTTTCGCTCATTCTCGCTCAAGAAAGCGTCCTCCTTTCCTAACTGAAGCCTGATTGATACCCCCATCTCATCTCTAAAAGGTTCCGTATGCGACGTTTGAGCCGCATACGGACAAAAGAGAAAAGAAAGGAGGAACGGTCGTACAACCGGGTTTGGAAACCCTTGTACTTCCAATAGAAAGTAAATCATCTCTGTTTTTACATGCGTCCGATAAAAAATGTCTGAAGGAAACCGAACCCGAACTAGCATTTACGGCAAGTTTTCTGTTCGTTTATACTACGGTGGCTGAAGTATCTTTCACCGCCACCAATTGAGCATGAACGGCAAGCCGTTTCGTCGTCCCGGCTGGCCCGTAACAGGTCGATAACGTCAGATATTGATCCAGCGGCGTGATCAGATGATTGTCGATGGCCTTGACCTCATTTTTCTCGCGGATATGCTTCACGAAAGATTCGCGCCAAGGCAACTGAGTGCCGTTACCGACGTAGAGCATATCGTCTTCATCCGTGACGTAGACCGATACGATTTTGAACACCATCTGTTGGGAAGGCGTTGTCAACTGAATAATTCCCGAGTCCGGCTCCTCTTTAAGAATGGTCAGCAACTCTTTCAAACTGCCGAACATTCTTTTATTGCTGAGATTGTGACCATACAAAACGGTATTCGTACCAAGGTTCCTCATGTTGCTTGATGCGGAAGCAAACACCCATCCCAAGGAGCTTGGTTTCTTGTCAAAATCGTGGTCAAGGTAAAACTCGTTGTCCGTTGTCTGCACGATCGGCATATCGATGCCAATTGAACCGATTCTGAGCCATCCAACGGTTTCCTCATTTTGTTTCAACAATTTATCGAAATTGACCGGCAGGAAGGGTTGGGCATTTGAACCCCCGACTGGGACGATATTGACCGATTGTGCGGAAACAGGCATTGGCGCTTTGGCATACTGCTGAACTTCCTCAAGAATTTGGTTGGTTTCTTTTGCATCCGAATGCCATGATGCCAAGGCAGATGAGAAATGTCCCAAAAGAACCAAGGAACTGGACAACATACCGTAAAAAATGAATTTACGAATCGTCGGCTTAACCAAATGACTGCACCTCCGGTTTCAAACTGATAAAATTTTCAGCTTGTTCTATTGCGAAATTGCGGTTCTGTCTTCAAATGGACTTTTTTCTTCAAGCGTTGTCCAAGCTTCCCAAGCTTCCACGAAATCCTGATACTCCCCTTGAAGAAGCCGGTATAAAACCTGTCGCTCCATCACATGCGCGTTATCTGTAGATTGCAAAATATAGAGAAGATGAGCCAAACGCTTCTGATCAACTTGTGCGAAGCACTCCTTGAAGTAACCAATAGAGAAAAAGAACAGCAACCGCATTTCCTTTCGGAATTCGCTTAAATCTCGAAACCCCATATTGCTAGGCTCCGGGAACCATTTACTCAAATCGCCTACAAATAGGCTCTGGGTGCCAGTCGGATTAATTCCAATGCGAAACTGCAACATGGCGGCGTCCAAAGCATCCTGGGTTTGTGCTTGCATGACCAGGCGAATTGTGTCCCTGCCGATACGTTTTTCCAAACATTTTCCGGCATAGGAGACAGTAGACTCGATGTTGTTCAACGGACAATTAAAATGCTCGGCAGTCAGCTTGTAGTTGTAGTTACTGTTGAAAAAGAAACGGATCTTGTTCTTGACAGACTTATGAGTAAGGAAATCCTGAGTGCGCGTGTACTCAACGATTTCCATCAAAGCAGCGTATCGACTTTCCTCCAACCGTTTTGCTTCTTCATCAACAAGTGGGTTCGACTGCAATCTCTTTCTGACGGTATAAACTGCTTCATGAAGCTGCTTGAAGATGATCTTTGCCATTTTTCTGATTCACCCCCGAGAACACCAAGCTGCTTAGGTAACAACCAAAGTCACAAGAAAACAACCAGAACGAGAATTCGTTCATTTACTTAGAAATTCCAATCAGTGAAACTGGGAAATGGCTTTTACTTTTGACTTTCCCCCTCTCCCAAAACCCAGAGTTGACAGCCCTTCGACGCCAGAAGAAATAAAAGAATAGAACGGAGCCGACCTTTTTTTCTCAGTCGTGCATTCAAGTAAGAGTAGATCGAGGTCGGGCTTTTATTTTTCACACTGCTGTAATTCACGAAAAAAGTGCTGCCCGCACCCCGATAGAAGCGAGATGCGAACAGCACTGTTAAAGAAGGAACCTTATCTGATAATTACCCCCTGATTGGGACAGAAAAGACGGAAGTCCAATTGAACTGACATAAATAGAAAGGATTTTTACCCCGGATGACGAGCAGGGAAACCTCTCTGCTGGCCGATTGCGTGACTCGCGCCACTGCAATAAGAATTATCTGGGATACCCGTAATTTTTTCGACGATCTCAACTGTTCCATAGCGGGAATCATCGTCTGCATATGAATACCGCATATTCACGTTTGCTAAAAGAATGAAGATCTGTTCTAAGCGACTGATCTCGTTTTATAAAATACTGTGCAACTTTTATAAGACGCTGATCTTCATTTATAAAAGTCTAACCAACTTTTATAAAACGCTAACCGACAGTTATAACGGTCTCAGCCAGATTTATAAGTCAGTATCGGAGAAAGGAAAAGGAATGGATGATGGGATAGAAGACCGGTTTGCAATACGTATCAACCAAAAGGGCATAAAAAAACATAAATCGAACGACGGTATAAAGAGAAAATGCCTCGCCGCTCTGTGACTGCATCAGAAAGATGCAGAACTAGAAGCGGCAAGGCGATTGTGGAGAAAAATGAACATATTTCAAACCTTATTGATTGGGGCGTATTGTATAGCGGAAGCTTCATATCAGAACACCCGCCGAATGGGGGGAACGAACTCCGACAAGTTCAAGCGTTCGAGCAACTCATCATTTTCAATAACGATGAGTATAAGCGTCTTGAAGTCATTCTCCTGCATCCAAGCGGATACTCGCTGACTCAAAGACGACATTCTCCCACCTTTGTACAAATATTTTACTGTGGAGAACTCTTCAAAGTCATTGAAACGTTCAATCAGATTTGTAAGCTTTTTAATGCCCCAAGGTGTTCCCTTTAAAGCACTGCCTAATACCGAAGGAAGCGAAATATTCAGATCATCTGCAATATGATAAGAGACGAGTCGGAATACTTCACAAATGACATCAAAATCCTCTAGAAATTTCGAGGATTCTAATGGGCTGGAAGAATCCGAACTCCATAACAAACGGAGTGGAATGCCGTATAAGCGACTCGGGTGCCGTTTTGCTTCATCATCGTTCAACATCGCCGTTTCTCTGCTGATTTTCCTGGTAAACGTGAACAATTCACAAACCGCGGCAAAAGCCTCAATATCGTTCGCCTTACCTTCATTCGACTTGCCATCGATTGGTCGAAGACAGAAGTCCGTCAGCCATTCTCGAGCTTTTGCACTTGTAAGCGGTCGAGTTATGACCGGGTAGATCTCCTGCATGACCTCGATATCGGTAAACGTCTTGTTAAGGCTGAATGTTTTCATGACCATCCAGCCTCCTCAAACCCCAAGCAGTTCTTTTACTCTCTTCTCGTAACGAACATACGTTGCAGATTTTCCTTCCCTTACAAGATGACCATGTTTGTTATTTCCTGATAGAGTAGTAATTTCAAGATTGTCCAATCTGAAGTTGTCATGATTCCTGTCGATATGGTTAATATCATACTTTCTGCCTTTCTCACCGAGCGCATACAGGGCAATTTCACCATAACCAAGCATTGCGACTATCTGATGGAGTCTCGGAACAAAGTGGCCTTCTTCTCTACTTCCTAACTTAATGCTAGGGTATGAATCATGAGGTTTGTCACAGTTGCCACCTGAACGCTCATAACTATGAAGAAGAAATTCACCTTCTGTAGGATAGAAGATTCCTTTTTCGAAAACTATTCGTTGTTCTCCCGTTTTGATATCTTCCAGAATAATTCTATCGCCTTCACAGTCGGTAATCTCTTTATACACGTTTGTGTTGAATTTATACACCTTTCCTTCTAAATATTGCACAAACAGGACGATATTTTGATATACCATTCGAACAACACCATGAGAAATAATACGTTTGCCGTTATTTAACTCTGCCATCCGAATTTGCTTGAGAGTCATCCCTTCACGAATACGAATAAGGTTGTTAATCGGAACCCAGTCTTTCTGACTGGCAATCACTTCGTACTGTCCTTTCAGACTCATGTTGATCTCCTCCATCTTTTCTCTATTTTTATCTAAGGGTTTTGTAACGTTATGACTCGAAGATTCGAATCAACTCTCGAAGGCGATTCCGATGGATCGATAATCTCGCTGCGGCTTCGGTTGAATTGTAAGCACCGCTTTTATACTCGGTGTACACTTTGTAAAAGTCTGGCGGGAACGTTTGAATAGGGCGCCCGATCTTTTTCAGCCGAAGGGTAGTCAAACGTTCCTTTTCCTCAATAAATTCCTTAATAGCCGATAGTGTCTCGAATCCCTCATCAGAGATAACGCGTTGATTATTGGACTCGAGAAGAACCAATTCTACTTGAAGTTCCCGGATTTTGCTTAAAAAATGACGTAATTCGGACACGGTATCAGCGACCTCTCTGAGATTACGAATTACCAAAGTGTCCGAACGATTGAGCTTGTCTAACGTCTCATTAAGAGCGTTGCCGCCAGACTCCCCCAATTCATTAACAAGATCAATGAACACCTCATCAGCCTGAGAAACAACCTTAAACTCATCGATGTCTTGCTTGCGCCGACACCGAATGTACCCCAATCGAGCCATAACCATTTTCTCCTCCCGTTGTTACATCCTGACCGTGTACTTAGCCTGCTTGCGAAGATTAAACTTCACATTGCCAATGCAGATATACCATTCCCTGTCATACTCAATTCTGCATCGTATAAACGTGTTCGTGATAAAAATGCTGATACTGTCACCACAATGAAGTGGATAGTCCGACCCGTCACCCAAATCAACAACCCAACGGTCAAGACCTGCATCATAACTCATAGAATGACCCATCGTAAGCATTCACCACCTCTCAGGGAGAATCGATCAACCTGCAAACTTGGACGCGATCACGCAGAACACCAGAACAATACCCATTGCAATAGCAATTGATTTGCTGATCTGCCGAACGACAACTGGAAATGATTCATTCGTTGCGATCTCCAAACAAGTAATTCCGCAGGTGAAACTGAACAGAATACTGGTGAACAGGAACAGGTACAGCATTGCGACCAACTCCTCCATCTTTTCTCTCTTTTAGAAAAACTATAATTTTACTTTTTTACCATTAAAACCTTTAGCGGTTGTGTTATGTTATAGCATGGGTTGCCCGTCAACGCAACTAGTTTTTAGGCAAGAATAAAAGTTTTTACCCCCGCAGACCGACCGCCGCCCGACCGCCAAAAACAGTCGACAACGTGACAGCCGGAAAGCCGCCTGTCAGACGACGAGAGGGGGAGGGTAAGGGTGAAGCACCAGCCGGGGGAGAGAACGCCCGTTTGGGCAAACGTAGAAGGCGTGACGAAAGCAGGGATATCGGCAAGGAAGCCGGAGCAAATTGGGTTTAGTTGGAAAAGGCGTGGGATAATAAAAATCCGAGCGAAGGGAAGCGAACCCCGCTCGAATATCGTCAGGATTCGCTTAACTCATGATTTTTGAGGAAGTGTACTTTTTGGAAAGGTCGTGATGGTGCACCACGACACGGTTCGACAAAGCTATGCGGACATTTGGGGCATATCAGGCCGAAAGTGTGTTTATACGGTAGACTTGTGACAACATGCTGTCACTAAGTTCGACTGGAAATAAAGGAAAAGTGTTCTTTAAGACAGGTATTCTGACTGGATCACGATTACTCCCGGTTAAGCGTGGTCATGAAATAATTTCAAGACAGGGAAACCCGAATCGGCTGCAATCAACCGATTCGGGCTTACCTGTACTTTTATGAATTTACTAAAAATCCTTATGGTCACTGCGGTCATTGTGGTCATAGCGGGAACCGTGGTCTCTCAGCCCTCTGTTTAACTTGAATATCGGGTGAAATAATAGCCAGCACTTCATCCGGGATATGGAAATTGACATAGATGAACTCCTTAGCCCTTCGGTCTGTTCCTGAAGAAGAAACAGGTTTGTTCATTAGAAAAATCTTTGTCCAGCCGTCATTGCATAAATCATTGTAAATCTCGCTATCGTAACCGCAGACCATCATGTAGGTGTTCGTACACCTGATTAACTCGCGAAAATTGATGTGGTCATCTACGTCCCACGAGTAGGCATAAGGCTTTTTGTTACGCATTTCATTCGGGTCATAGGGAACGTCGGCAAATACTAAGCATTGTGATGGAGAATAATCCTCCTTCCCTTGCTCGATGCTTCTAATCAGTCTTCGACAATCCCAGCGCACAACTTCAACCCCTGACAGGATTGGTGTGAACCGTTCGAGTTCTAATATGCGGTTGTAAAATTTATCATAACGGCTTCTCCTTGAAAAATCATCAAATACTTCCATATCTGCTGCTCTGCTCATTTGTGCTGCGATAAAGGTATTAGCCGCCGAACCGACCCAATCAGGATTGAAATCTCCAATTTCTGCTTGTTTGTTATCCTGTTCCCGAGCGGCTACTGCTGCCTCGAATATTTCGCGGCTATAATCCGTCCAACTGAGCCTTGTAACTAACTCCTTCGTGAGGTTCTGATTTCCCAATACTTTGAATAAGCAACAAACCGGGTAATCAATCTCGCAGTAAACCCGCTGTTCAAACAACCCCCGATCCAGATTCAAAAGACAACGTCCTCCACCACCTGTGGCTTCCACATAGCTTTTCAACCCGTACTGTTTAGCCGCCCATTCAAGAAGCGGAACCAGTATCCATACTAAGCCATACTTACCGCCGAGGTACGAAATGATTGACTGAATGGTTCTCTGCATCGCACTCCAAGGAATTGCCTCAACAAAGGAAGGAGAGGAGAGGGGATGCCTCTCCTGATTTTTTGGTGAAAGGAACGGATTAGTCATTGTTAACACCCCCTTTTACTGCTTCATACACTTTAGGAATTTCAAGGATATAGAAACGCTTCGTGCTGTACTCCGAGGGTATACCTTTGATTCTGTCTCCGTTTCGCTTCTTCTCAGATTTTGAGAACACCTTTAATATTGCAAATTCCTGCCAAGTAGTCAAAATCTCGCTACGCTTAGGATTTGTCTTGGCAATATACCCAACACGACTTGGCTGATTCGAGTCATCGTTCCAAATAAAAGCAGCATCTACTGTATGCGGGTGAACAGCTACTAGCCCTGGAGGATAATCCGGGGTGTCCAAGACAATTGCTTTGTGAGCTTCCTCGGAATAATTTCTTTCACTGAGCTTGGCAATCTCCGAGAGATCGAGAAGTAACTCTTCTTCCAAAATTTCGAGATTAGATTGAGCATTCTCTTGGCCCAATGCTCCTCCGAGAAGCGCCTCAAACTCTGCTGACGTGATCTGCTTTACATAGTCTGTTTGTGCAAGCTTCTTCGCATAACTAATCATTTCCTCCAATTGTTTTCGTGACAAGTAACCGCCAAATTCAAAAAGCGCACTTAAAATTTCAGGAATCTTTTTCTCGTTACCTTCATAAAGCTCGTGTAAAACATAAGACTGGCTTGGTTGATCGAATTTTAAGTATTTAAACTCGACCAAGAACACGCCTTTCGGGTATTTAATGGTTTTTGCCCGGTAGACCGTCACTTTCCAACGCTTGCCAAACACTACAGAACCAGCTGCGAATTCGGCTTTCCATTCAAAAGACTTTTCGATTTCTTCAATAGATGTTAAAATTTTGTCATCGGATTCGCCTTCTTCGCACTTGTCGTAACTAGACTCTTCGAAATTACACCTGTGTTCGCCCTGCTCAGCATTGCTACTGATGGGCAGTTGCGGGTTGTTTTCGCCTTGTACCGGAGTTCCGTGATCTGCTCCAGTTACCGCGCCCGCATTTTCCGATAATTCGTTCTTCTGTTTTTCTTCTTGTACCATTTTTATTTCTCCTCTCGCATCTTTTTAACTTGCGAGAGAAGTACAGGCGATCCGAATATTTTTACAAAAGTAAATTAGAAAAAGGCCAAAATTAACCCTTTTTAGCCCTTCTCGAAAAATTTTTTCGCCTTCTCAAATATCCAATCCAGCTTCATTTCCAATATCTTGTAAATGGGGTTCTGACTCCAGAAGCAGACATCATAAAAGCTAATGCGGAAAAAGAACATATGTATACCATTTGACCAAGCAACCACCAATCTAAAGCATAAATAAAGCGCCATATAAGATGGCGCATAGTAAAATACTCCTGATTCATTTCAGAAACCATTACAAGAACGAATATTGATTTGGACATTCTTTATCAAAGAGTGTCGGTCACCGAATCGGCAACCGACACTCAAGCATTTCTTACTGCACCGCTCCGAACGAATCCAAAACACTCACGTTCGGCGCGATGAAGTTGACGCCTTTTTCGGCAAACTCTCCCGTCGACGAATCGGCCTTCATGTGAGCGTCATTGCGGTTAGCCAGCTTGAAGTCCATCGTGACGAACCCCTGCTTACCGACGCTGAAGAATTGAGACTTGTCGGAGGGTACTTGCAGACCCTCGATCTCGAGCGGCACTTTGTCCGTATACGTCACCAGCGGCAAAGCAAACGTTGTGATGTACTCGCGGACGACGAGCTGCGTGGTGTCCTCCGAATACCAGCCTTGTCCGACCTGAAGATCGTTTGTACCCCGCACCGCATTCCCCAGTGTGGCGACCAACGATTCGCTTAATGCTGCACCGCCATTTTTCTCGAAGTTGGCGAATACGTTATCGTCGCTGAGGATTTTCATGTTGACCAGAGCGGTCTTTAAATCGGCATCAATGTTTTGAACCGACCTGTTTCCATCCACCCCGACGAGCTTACCTCCACGAATTTCGAGCGTATGGACGACCTGGGATGTGGATGCCTCCGTAGCCGACACGTTGGAAGTGACCGAGCCGAATTCCTTGCCGCCGATTTTCAGTCTGCCTTCAATCGTAAGAGGTATCGACCATTTTCCGTCGTCGCCCTTCGTACCGTACTGGCTCAGGAACCCCTGATTGATCTCGTCCGGATTATACGTGCCGGATGGATTCCATACTTTATTCAAGGCAGAACTGCTGATATCCAGCGCGAAGTTCCTGATCTTCAAGTCGCCATCGGATTTGCCGCTGACCGTCACTGCGGAATCCTTGTAGATGACCTGTTTACCGTTTGCACCCAGTGAAGCCGCCAACTGTTTCGCGCCAGCTTCTGTCGCGGTCGATACCCCCGTGACCTCGGGGCTTACCTTGACATTGTCGAACTGTACCATGCTGAAGCTGACCGGCTTGATCTCCCGCAACTTGTCTCCGGCTGCAAACGCCACGCTGGTATTGCCCGAAGTATCGGAGTAGGCGTACAACACCTCGGGGTTCACCTTGAAGGTTTTATCGCTCTGCTTCGTTTGCCAGAACAGACCATTCTCCGACTGCGATTGGGCGCTGAACGTAGGGAGCGTGCTATCGTCCTTCGGCACGTAACGCTTGAACATCACTCTGGTACGGTAATCGGCAGTGCGATACGATGGAGTTGCCGATCCCGACCAGCGATATGGCGTACAGCCAAACAAATCACAGGAATAGCGGGTCTCGCTGTACGTATAACGGTCTGCCGGACTTTTGATGCCATACTGGAACAAGGATTGTTTAAGAACGGTCAACCAGTTCGCTTCCTCACCCATGCTTGCGGCAGTAATTCGACCATCGAACAGGTTGAAGTTGTTGACCCACGACGCCAGTTTGATGTTCGACACCGAACTGTTATCCCGGATCGCCAGCAAGTCGCCTGCCAAGTTAAAGGAAGCCGATGACGAATATGGCGTTACCGATCTGATCGGCGTATCGTTCACCAGCTTCGCCTTGCTCATGGCCCATTTCACATTGCTCAAGTCAGGATCGATCAGACGGAACATTGTGCTTCCAGAAGGGGAAAGGCCGGGATTGATGAACGTCTGAATCGGCATGGAGAGTGTGAATCTCGCCGTGTTCACGCCTTCGTCCGCGATATTTCCCCAATATTGCGATAACCGCCATTGCGGAACCTCGAACCCCGATACGACAGGCTCGGGACTATCCTCGACCGCTTTTACGAACAGCGTCAACTTCGCATTGGAATAAACGGGTTTGCCGTTCTCCTTGACATCCTTGTACTTATTCTCAACTGAAGGTAGCGGGTCGCCGTCACCGCCTAGATAGAAATGAAGCTTGTCTGGCGCAGGAGTGTCCCACCCCAAATCGATCTCCCAACTGTTAGACTCGGCGGAAACCGGAATCGAGACTGAACCATCCACACCCGTAGCCCGTTTGGTCATCTCTGACTTGTTAATGTTCTCGTTGTCTTTCTTGTCGACTAACGAGAAGCGGGCTTTGGGATCGGGAACCAGATCATAGGTTTTTCCTTCATGTTCGACCGACATGCTGCCTTGGATGGCCTGTTCCTCTGCGTTCTTCGCAATATCCCACAAATATCGTTTGCTGTCTTCCGTCCAGCCTTTCACCGGCTCGGTAAAGGTAACCCCTGTCGGAGTGCCGTTGCGGTCAACGACTTCGACGTTCAACTCGGCATCAATCGCTGGTTGGTTGTTCATATCTTTCCCGCTGCCATATCCCCACGGCTGATAACCCCATCCGCCGAACGGGTTGGCCTTGTAATCGGCGGATACCGGAACGCTTTCGCTGGAAGGCTGCAACGTCTTGGCGTAATAATCCCGTGCATAGGAACGGAACGTGTACGGAATATTTCCGTTTTCCTTGTACGGAGAACGATCCGCATCCGCGGCGGAAGATGCACCCCCGAGAGCGACTGCTTCGGCCTGACGCAATGCGGACAAACCTTGAACCGTACTGTCATTGGGCCGTGCCGTCTGGCGAACCCACAAGTACCAATCGACCGCATTTTGCATCGGCATAAACGCATATTCCCGATCCAACGGGCTGCGTCCGTCCCGAACGCTGATTCCGACAACCGTTTGCAAGTTGAGGATTACTTTGTTTTGGTTAAAGGCTTCCTTCATCCTCGATGCAAAATCATCGTACTCCCGGCCCGACAATATGCCACGTTCCTTGATCAAGTCCAGATAACCCTTAAACATCATGCTGGCCGCAATCTGTGCGTCCATCTTATCCTCGTCACTTAAACCGGAGTTGTTCTGGTCGGCTACGTAATCCGTCAACAATTTGCGGAACGTTTCACCCGCCACTTGCTCCGTCCCAATGCCGGACAAGGAACGATTCGGATTGTCGGGAGCCATCAGATACAAGGCTCTTTCAACGAGCTTCACAAAGAAGTTATCGGAACCCATAATCGTTGAGTTCTCATGATTCGCATAAGGCAACGTGCGCTTTAACAGTTCCTCTCGGGAACCCCCCGGAGCGCTGTCAGGATACAACGGATTGTCGCCGTACAACGTTTTCACCCTGCTGCTGGAGCCGCTGCGTTCAAACGTCACCAACCCCGATCCTTGCTTGGTGAACAGATCATGAGAGGTTTTGTTCGGAGCCATGTAGAACATCATCGACTCGTTGTTGAAGTTGAACCCATTCTGCATATCCGATTCGGTAGCGTCTGCCGACAATACCTGATCGTCGTCAATCAGGAAACCAACCTGCAATACCGCCACCGAATCGGAAGTTTGGAACGATCCGGCTGGCGTCGAAGAATAACTGCCGCCTGTCGCCGGGGGAGTGCCGCCAACGTTTGCTTCGCTTGATGCGGCATGAACCCCCGAAGGCGCGACGAATGAAAAAGTCGATGTTACCAAGGCCAGCACCAGAATAATACTCAGGCTGGAACGGGTAAGTGCAGAATTTGTGCGTTTCCTTTTATATAGAAGGAATGCAACTCCGCCTGTGAACACGGATGCACAAAGGACGAACGCCAACCAAAGATACGGAAGCACGTCTCCCGTTTTCGGACTCGACGCTCCGGCCCCGGTTGCGATACCGGCTCCCAATACCACTTTGGTTACGGGGGAACCTGCATCGATAGCGGCGGTCATGATTTCGTCCGTATCATTGTCCTTGATCATAAACGACTCGCCTGGTGTTACGGCAAATGTTTCCGATTTATGGCCTCGATAGGATTTATCCGCCACCGCCGCGACGTTCATGATCGAGAAGTTGTAGTCTTTGCCGCCTTTGCTGATCTCCAGCGTGTGCTTCGGTGTCAGGACGATATTGATGTTGGCTTTACCCCCTGAAACGACTAAGGTATCGGTACTGGCCTTCGCCGCGGCGTACTTGCCATCGACCGTTACCTTGTACGTGCCATCGGCAATACCTTCGATGGTTTTACTGCTCAGGTTCAGCGGATAAATGCTCGATACCCCATCGGAGGACGTAAGGGTGACATCAACCTCCGACCACGCTTGGCTTAAATCGACGTTACTCTCCGTAGAAAGATGGACGCTAATCGAACCCGATTTTGCAATAGCCTGTTCAAAGACGACAGGGAACACGACTGCGCTGCTCGATGAACCGGAAAGGAGAGAAGTCGGCAAACTGATTTCTGCCTTTCCGTTGGCTCCATCTTTGACGGTTCTTCCGGCAGACGAGACGAGGAACTTCCAAGTGAGTTTGTCCTTGTCGATCCAGACCATGCCATTGGCATCGGAAGTAAAAGATAATGTGCCTTTGCCTTCCAGTAATTTGATCTCGACAGGAACATTTTTGAGCAATGCGCCAGAAGCATCCTTCAGCATCAAGCCGACCAGCTTCGGGTTGGTCTGCATCATCGCTCCGAACGGGTGAAGCTTGGTTCCCGTCAGATCACGAATGGTTTGGTCTTCTTGATCGCCTTCTGAATAGTCGAACGTGCGAACGGTGAAAGGAAAGTGGGTGCCGACTTTCACATTGAAGTCATGCCGGGTCACACTGCCATCCGCTTCGGGGACATCATCGCTGAAAACCAAATGCTCGATTACTCCGTCTGCTTTTCTGAGAACCAGCGCCAGCCGATCTCCGAGACGATATCCCGGATGATTGAAGACGAGCCGGTAGCGGTTCGTCTTGCGGTCGAAGTTCTGGATGTTGCCTGTGGCGGAACTGATCAGCTTGTTGTCCTGTGCCGACCATAGCTCCAGCGTGAATTCAGGGATATAATCCGAACCCCATCCCGCTGGAGCGTACACATCGACATACAGACCGTCGGTTACGGTGCGGTCGGAGCGGTCGACTGTCACCTGAGAGGTCGTTGTGGGCGATGTGGTCTCTGTGGGAACAGAGGTTAGAGTGGGTAGACCGGATAGAGACTCTGAACCCCCGGCTCCACTAGCGGCTACAACTTGCGAATCGACTGAACCGTTACCGGCTGTCGGTTCCGCCGCGAATACGGATGTGGCAAACAACGAGAAAAGTAAGACCGTTGCTGCCAGACTGCTGATGATTCTCTGCATTCTGCTTTCCTCCTGTAAACTTTGGTTTGCACCTATGCAACTTGGCTTCGCCGGTGCTTGATAGGAGTACATTCACTTGGAAATCCACTGCCCCCGCGAAAAAATATCTTCGGAAATAACCCCCGAATATCCACAGATTTATCCACACTTTGTTCACAGCAAAAAGAACGATACCGCTCAGGTATCGCTCCGGTTGTGAAAAACCTAAAATAAGTGAAGTATGGCAGAAATGATATCTCCTAGCCCTCCCAGCACGATATACGAAATGCATAAGGCAAGGACAATATAGGCGAATACTCTTCTCTTGAAATAGAGCAAATAGCCGTTTTTATAGCCCTCGTCGTTGCCAAGACTTGTCTCGATTTCCCGGATCACGAATTTCGCATCCGCCGAAACAAACCATATCTTCCCGCCGTTATACACCTTTTCTCGCGCCCAAGGCAACCCGATAAACAAAAGATCGGCAATCGTAGAAAATGTCCAGAATAACGTAAGAACAAAGGTGACTACGCCCAATACCCCTCTGATGATTGGAACGGCAGGATTGATCCAACCAATGGCTGTGAATAAATCCGCACTCGTTGTTGTCGATACCAACGGAATCAACATTCGTGACATGTTCGAATCTCCATCGGATATCCGGTCAAACAAATATTGTTGCGTCTGTAAGCTCAACTTTGAAGCTTTTACCTCAGACACGAACTCTTCCACAGCGCGGTTTTTGCTGGTACGGGTGGCTTCCTTAAAAGCCAATCTGTTGAAGGCGATTACCCCCGCATTCGGGTTATAGGTGAACAGTTCTTTTTCCGTGGATACCGGATGATCCACATTAGGCTCAAGTTGAATGCGGGAATCCTCTGTTCCTGCCCCCAATTTTCTGAAAATGACCGCCACTTCTTCCTGTTCCGAAACCGGAACTTCGATTTCGCTGATCGCTGTTCCTTGGTCGGCGGCATGAACTGACGGTGGGGGAAGATAACATAAACAGACAAGCACCAATATCCCGACGATCCTTCTCAGCAATGTCATAGGAAAGCCTCCATTTTCCTCAAATAAAAAGCAATATGCAGAAGTCGCCTTCTGCATCAGAGAATGAACTTTTTCAGTTCGAGCCATTTTTCCACAACTAAACGGCTTGGTTAATGCTTAAGAGTGATCTTGGAACCATCGGTTGGTTGAACGTAAATGAAAAAGTCTTTTTCCCACTGGTCAAAGTCAGGCAGTCTATGCAGACCAGTCAAGTTGTACCATTTCCCGTTTATCATGATGGCTGACTCCGCATGCCCTTCCGGGCCGTAGATCATCGTGTTATACCCCAACGCATCGAATACAGCGGAATCGACTTGTGAAATGGATTCGCATCCGCGATTCAACTCAATCAGTGCTTGGTACGCCGAAAAGGGAGCCTCGCCAAGATCTTTTGCCTTCGCAACCAATTGGGTGGAAAGAATCCGCGCTTTAATGATCTTTACAATTTCTTCTTTGCTAACGCCGTCTGCAACAAGTTCTCCATAACGCTGTTCGGTAAAATATAACCCCTTATTCCGTTCCGAACGATCACTTTTGTCACCCGACCATCTGGCGCCGTTCATGTACTCGGTCAGATACTTCTCCTCTTGCGAGATGTCGATTTTATCCAATCCAGCAACGGCTTCATCGACAATTTTCATGACCGTATCGTATTGGGGTTGGTCAAGGCTTCCATAGTCGTGCCGCCCATAGCGAACTATACGTTTCTCAAAATTGCGGTACTCGAGAAATTTACCGTCCATGTCGACGATCCTGATTTTTTCGGCGGGTAAGACCGTTCCTGTCGTAACCGGCTCTTGGGCAGTGCCGGTATTTTCAGAACCCCCGACAGCACTTTCGATATAAACAGTATACGTTGCGCCATCCCACCTGACCGTTCCGCCTAATGATTCGCTCACGAAACGGAGCGGTACCATCGTGCTGCCGTTTACTTTCTGCGACGGTATGGCCAACTTTACCGTTTTGCCGTTTACGGTGGCTTCGCTCTGGCCGACCGTAAGCTTGATCGTCGTTGCTCCTTTTGTGGCGGTAACGGTCTCGGTTGCGCCGTCCCAACCGACTTTTGCGCCAAGCGTTTCAAATATCCCCCGAAGCGGCACAAGTACACTGCCATTCACCATGATCGGCGGCTGCGGGTAGTTCTGCACCACGTTATCGATCACGACAACGGGGTCTTTCTTTTGTACAGACGCGATCATGACTTTGCTTTTCCCGGAAGGAGCGGTTGAAGTTCCGTCCAAGCGGTCTTTGATTCGGTTTATTTGCGACATGAGGGTGTTGCTCTGGCCTCGAAGCGCAGACAACCCGTCGCCGCCTTGGATGGTCACGACGATTTTGGTGTTCATGAGGGCTTTCCGCAAACTTTCACCCTGAAAAGCAAAGCCAGCGTCCATCTTCTCTTCGATGGCCGACAAACTATCGGTTACCTGAGTCACAGTTTCAATGCTCCAACCGCTTTCTTTCAGGGCGGCAACTGCTTTGTTGAGATTGGACACATACGACTCTTCATCGAAAACGTTCGTCTCGTAGCCGATAGAGACGGATTGCTGCTGCGCGGCGGTGGTTAGGGTGGGGAGAGAGGAAGGAGCCGCAACTGCTGAACCCCCTCCGAGAGCCAACTGGCCGATCAGAGCGGTGGTCATGAGAACCCCATTTACAACAAGAGCGAACGACCGTTTGGCTGGCTTGCTGCGCGTGTAGACGGAACTCATCTGAACCTTGACATGACTGAGTGTTTGCTTTACCGGCTTTTCGTTCATCAATGTTGACCTCCTTTGCGAATTGGCTTTCCTCGCCACTTGTTGTATTCACGCTCTGTTTGTAGGTCAGCAAAGATATTTCTTTCTTCGAAACGAGAGCCGGTAATCGTTGGGAGTTATGAAACTTCTTGAAGTAAAAACTTCCCGGAGACAGTTCATATCCATGCGCCCAGTTCCTTTAATTGCTCGACCTTCTGTCGATGCCAATCGATTTCCAAAACATCTGACCGATCAAAACCGAACTCGGTCTGCGTGTAGTAGAAGAATGGCTGCGAAAATTCTAAGGCTGGTATTTGCTTCATGCCGACCCCCTCACGAATTGTCCGAACCACCTGCACGTCGATAGTGTCGGAAGGGAAACGGACAACATTATTCGACAACTTTTTCGGTTTTATCAACTCGTCGCCTTGGAAATGATATTCCTTGATCGATGTTAATGTAAGAAGGTCTCCGTCCAGCTTCCAACGGAACGTATGAAACGAATCGTACTCCGCCGCGCTAAACCAGAAGTAATAACCGGTTCCGTTCTCCATCAATGCAAGCGCATCGTCTTCCCATGCGATATGATAAAGTGAACCCCCTGTCCAATAACCGACTATATCCGGCATTCGATTAACCTCGCTTTCTTCTCGGGTTATACGAATCCACATCGTGTCGCTGAATCGGCATTTGATTCAAAACAGAATAATCGGTGATAGGATTATGTCCCACGTACAATTTACTCAAATTGACGAGGTGAACCAATGGAGAAATATCTTTAATCTGGTTATGGCGCAAATCCAAATAGTTCAAGTGCCAGCGATCTCTGGCAATGAACGATAAGTCACTCAGCCGATTATATCTAAGCGTTAAAGAATAGAGTGGCAGATCCAAAACCGAACTGAAGTCAGAAATCTCGTTATGGGACAAGTCCAATTCGGCCAGCCATTTCAACTCTGCAAGGGGAGACATATTTTGAATTCCGCAATGTATTAATCGAACGAACTCAAGCTTGTGGCTCCAGAGGAACGGATCACTGGAACGGGCCGCGATTTCCTCCTGTTTAATTGCCAATTCACCGAGCACCCATAAATCCTGCAACGAAGCGTTCTGAACGAACAAGCATCGCAGGTTAAGCAATTCTCCTAGAAACGACCAGTCTTTATGTCGACTATCGACGACATGCAACTCGGATAGCTTCGTAAAGTCGCATAGGAAACTAAGATCTGTTGTCTCTGCATACAAGTAAAGAGCTTTCAGGTGGCTAAAGTGCCGCAAATCCGATTTCCACAGACCATGTTCCGAACTCAGTACGTTGAAGCATAACCCCGGTTTATGGATGATAAATGCCCCACTTTCCGATTGCCAAGGAACCTGAAGATACATGTTCGCTGAAGCGCAAATGAGAATACTGTCTAGTCGGGCAACGTCTTTGTGCGAAAGCCTCTCTTTTCCCATGCCCAAAGCTGTCTTAACCGCACTTTCAAAGCCTTTGTCCAAAAATTCGATGAACCCCATATGACCACCTCTCTAAGATTAATACTTTCGTAAATTACTGCATTAAAGAAACGGTGTTCTATGTTACCGTAAAAGTGCCATGATGGGAAGATCTTCTTCGGGTGATTTGAAAATAATTATCTTAAAACAACATGATAAGAGTTATTACAGCGAACCGCTTATGACAGGGCAGATAGAATTTTAAGCATTTACAGAATAGATTTTCACCTAGGGAGCACAACAAAAAGACGAAGGTGCCAATTTTAATCGGTACCTTCGTCTTTTCACAATTACTGGATGACCCACAAGCAAATATAAACCGTCATGACTGACCCATCAAACAACACGTTTGGCACGTACAACTTTACCATTCAACATAAACAATACAAACTCAATTTTTTCACAAAGATCAAAGAGCGTGGTTTTAGGGTTATCGATGGTACGGTTCCCCCCGATTAATCCGAAACGCCCGGTACACCTGCTCCACCAGGATCAGCCGCATCAGTTGGTGCGGGTAGGTGAGACGGCCGAAGGAAAGCTTCTTGTCGGCGCGCTTTAAGACGGCGTCGGACAGGCCGAGGGAGCCGCCGATGACGAAGGCGACGTGGCTGGAGCCGTAGGTGGCGAGTTTGTCGAGATGGGAAGCGAGGTCTTCGGACGACCAGAGCTCGCCGCCGATGGCGAGGGCGATGACGTGCGCGTCGTCCTTCAATTGCAAAAGGATGCGCTCGCCCTCTTTGTCCTTGACCTGGCGTTCTTCGGCGGGGCTGAGGATTTCGGGGGCTTTTTCGTCGGGGACTTCGGTTAGGGTGATGCGGGCGTAGGGGCCGAGGCGCTTGACGTATTCGGCGATGCCCTGGACGAGGTATTTTTCCTTCAGCTTGCCGACGGAGACGATCTGGATATGCAAAAAGGGTTCTTCCTTTCCGGCCAAGCCGCGCGGCGGCCCGGGTTCTGAGTGAAGGGGATATCGCGATAAAGCGAAAAAAAGGGAACGATGACGCACCGGCCCCGAAGACCGCGCACCCCGCGATTCCTCCTCCCGGGACGCGGCCATCGTTCCCTTTCCGAAATCCGGCATCTCCGGACGGTCAAGCTTCCAGCGCCAGCTCACCCGTGCCCGGATTGACCAATAAAATGCGAGCCTCGTACGCTTCGCCAGCGCCGTTCTTGAATTTAAGTTTGCCCGTTTTGCCCTTTTCGATCAGGCTGCGGACCATGGCGTCGGTGAGGCTGCGGCCGAAGCTCATCTTCCAGATGACGAAGGAGCAGCCGGTTTTGTAGTGGCTGCAGCCGTAGCCTTTGCGGCCCATGAAGATTTGGCCGCCGCAGCCCGGGCGCGGGCACGCGCCGATGACGGCGGGCGCGGCGGGGGCGGCGGACGGGGCGGGGGCCGCGGCTGTCGCGACCGCGCTGCGGCGGCGCGTGCGGGCGGGCGCAGCCGCGCCGGCGGCCTTGCCCGCGGCCCGGCGCGACTTGCCGCCCGCGGGCGCGGAACCGCCGCCGCCGCCGCCAGCCTCGCCGCGCCCGAAGGCGGTGCGGACCGCGGGCGGCTGCACGCGGACCTTGTCGACGATCTGCACCGTGAACCGCTTCACGTTGTTCATGAACGTCTCCGCCGACGCCTGGCCGCGGGCGATTTCGTTCAGGCGCTTCTCCCACTGGCCGGTCATCTCCGGCGAGGTGAGCAGCTCGACGCCCGCGCCGCGGATAAGCTCGACGGCGGTGCGGCCCTTCGGCGTAATGACGATCTTCTTGCCCTGCATGTCGATGTAGCCGACCTGCTTCAGCCGCTCGATCGTCGCCGCGCGCGTGGCCGGGGTTCCGAGCCCCGAGTCCTTCATCGCGTCGCGCAGCTCGTCGTCCTCGATCTGCTTGCCCGCGCTTTCCATCGCCTTGAGCAGCGTGCCCTCCGTATAGTGCTTCGGAGGCTGCGTCTCCTTCTCCTTCGCTTCCGCGTCGGCGCACAAGACAGGCTGCGAAGCGTCCAGCTCGAACGGAGCGTCCGTCTCCTCGAGCGGCTCCTCCTGCTCCTTGTCCCCGCTGCCCGAAGCGCCCGCCGAGGCCCCGCCGCCGCCGCGCGCTTTTTTCCCGCTGCGTCCGCCGTCCTTGCCCGCGCCGCCGTCCGGCAGCAGCGCCTTCCAGCCGAGCGACAGCAGCTGCTTGATCGTCGTTTTGAACCGTTCCTGCTCGACTAGCGTCATCACCGTATGCACCTTGTACTCCGCCGCCGGATAGAAATGCGACAGGAACCGCCGCACGATCAAATCGTACACCTTTCGCTCGTCCGGGCTCAGCGCCCCGGCCCGCTTCATCGTCGGCATGATCGCGTGGTGATCCTCGACCTTGGCCGGATTGCAGACGCCCCGGTTCCCCTTGTGCACGAACCGCTTGTCCGCTCCCGCGACGAAGTCCCGGTAGTCGTCCGCCCCGCGCAGCGAGTCGAGGATGCGGTGCATTTCCGGAATGTTTTCCTCGTTGACGTAGTTGGAGTTCGTGCGCGGGTAGGAGATGACCTTGTGCTTTTCGTACAGCGCCTGGGCGACGTCGAGCGTCTTTTTCGCGGAAAAACCGAACTTGCCGTTCGCGTCCCGCTGCAGCAGCGTCAGGTCGTACAGCTTGAACGGATACTCCTTCGTGTCCTTGACCTCGTAGCTCTCGACCGCGCCGGTCTTGCCCTTCGCCTTGGCCGCGATCGCCTCCGCCTTCGCCGGATCGAGAATCCGGTCGCCCTGCCACAAGCCGCGGTAAGACGTCGCCCCCTGCTCGAACAGCCCGGCCACCTCGTAAAACTTCATCGAATCGAACGCCTCGATCTGTTTTTGCCGATCGTAAATAAGCGCCAGCACCGGCGTCTGCACCCGGCCGACCGACAGCAGCTCGTTATGCTTCGTCGTGAACGCGCGCGACCCGTTCATCCCGATCAGCCAGTCCGCTTCGCTCCGGGCCCGCGCCGCTTCGGTCAAGTTCGCGTACTCCGCCTCGTCCTTCAGCTCCTCGAACCCGCGCCGGATCGTCTCGGCCGTCAGGTCGGAAATCCACAGCCGCCGCACCGGCTGCCGCAGCCCCAAATGCCGCCGAATCAACGAAAAAATATGCTGTCCCTCCCGCCCGGCGTCGCACGCGTTCACAAGCGAATCGCAGCGCGAAGCCAGCTCGCGGATAACGGCAAGCTGATCCTTCGTCTTCGGGTTCGGCAGCAGCTTGAACTGCTCCGGAATGATCGGCAAATCGCCGAAATTCCATTTTTTGTACTTGTCGTCGTAACGATCCGGCTCCGCCAGTCCGATCAGGTGGCCGATCGCCCACGTGATAATGTACCGCTCCCCCTCCAGATAACTCCGCATGTTTTTCGCTTTCGGCTCGATGACCGAGGCGATGTTGCGGCCCATATCGGGTTTTTCCGCGATTACCAGCGTTTTCACAAGGCATGTCCCTTTCCGGATTCACTAGAATACGCGACGGAGGCTTTCCGATCCGCAAGGCTTTGTTCCATTTTACCACATCCGGCCCCGCTGCCGGCCCGAAAATCGAAACGCGAAAAAACCCATCGCGGGGTTCATTCCGACCCTGCGACGGGTTTTGCTTGCTTTCGAGTCGTACACGCCGTGCGCGCCATGCGCTCGATGGGCGTCCTGCATCAAGCGCGCGCCGCGCAAACAACGCCTCCGGGCCCCTTAACGGCCGCCGAGCGATTCGCTCGGCGTCGACGCCGCGGCCAGCTCCCGCTCCAGCTCTTCCGTATACTCGCGCTTCTGCTCGTCCGAATAGGCCAGGCAGTCCGCCATGAAATCGATCGCGGCTTCCTTCCAGCGCTTTGCCCAGTCGATGTCGAACAGAACGGCCCCCGTTCTCCGCAGAAAGAAATCGACGGGCTTGACCGCCATCTCCTCCTCGATCGCGTACAGCAGCTCCGCCCGCAGCTCGGGCGGAAGCCCGTGCGGATCGGCCTTCCCTTTCCCGTTCCGGATCCGGTCGTGCACGGCCGTCACGTTCGACCCGTACCGGCGGGCGAGCCGCTCCGCCGCCTCCTTCGTCAAGCCGAGCTTCACGCCGGCTTCCGTCATCTTCTGCACGAAGGACGGGAACTGCCGCGATCCCCCCACGTCGCCACCCGAGATCGGCAGCGTCTTCGTGCCGCACGGCTCGAACGGCCCGCGCCCGGCTTCCCGCAGCTTGGCCGCGAGAAGATCGGTCACCGTTTCCGCCATTTTGCGGTAACCGGTCAGCTTGCCGCCGGCGATCGTGATCAGCCCGGAAGCCGAGACGAAAATTTCGTCCCGCCGCGACACTTCCGACGGCGATTTGCCCGCTTCGTAGATCAGCGGACGCAATCCCGCCCAACTGGACTCGACGTCCGCTCCGGTCAGCTTCAGGTCCGGGAACATGCCGTTGGCGGCGGCCAGGATATAGTCCCGATCCTCCTCGCTCATGCGGGGATGGACCGTATCTCCGGCGTAGTCGGTGTCGGTCGTGCCGACGTATGTTTTGCCTTCGCGGGGAATCGCGAACACCATCCGGCCGTCCGGCGTATCGAAATAAATCGCCTGGCGAAGGGGAAACCTTCGTCCGTCGAACACGAGATGAACGCCTTTCGTCAGCCGCAGCGTCTTCCCTTCCTTGGAGCGGTCGAGCTCGCGCAGCGTATCCACCCAGGGACCGGTGGCGTTGACCACCTCGCGCGCCTTGATCCGGTAAGTCCCGCCGCCGATGACGTCCCGGGCGACGACTCCGACGAGCTTGCCGCCTTCGTACAGAAGCTCCTCCGCCTTGACGTAGTTCGCCGCGCGCGCTCCGGCTTCGACCGCTTTTTTCATGACCTCGATCGTCAGGCGGGCATCGTCCGTCCGGTATTCCACATAGTAGCCGCCGCCCTTCAGCCCTTGCCGCCGCAGCAGCGGCTCCTTGGCCAGCGTCTCTTCCTTGCTGAGCATTTTGCGGCGCTCCTCGCGCTTGACCCCGGCCAGAAAATCGTATACGCGCAGCCCGATCGACGTCGTGAACGCCCCGAACGTCCCTCCCTGATAGAACGGCAGCAGCATCCATTCCGGCGTCGTCACGTGGGGGCCGTTCTCGTAGACGACCGCGCGCTCCTTCCCGACCTCGGCGACCATCTTCACCTCGAACTGCTTCAAATACCGCAGCCCCCCGTGCACGAGCTTCGTCGAACGGCTCGACGTCCCGGCCGCGAAATCCTGCATTTCGATCAGCGCCGTCGACATCCCCCGCTTCCGGGCGTCCAGCGCGATGCCCGCGCCCGTAATCCCGCCGCCGATAATCAAAACGTCGAACACGCCGTCTTCCAATTCCGACAGCCGTCCCCGGCGATCCGTGCCGTAGTTTCCGTTCATCCGTCATCCCTCATTTTCCCGTTAATGTAAAAAAAGAACCACTGCCATCCCGCCGCGCAAGCGCAGCGGGAACGTCCGTGGTTCTCCCGATCTCCTACCGTGTATGAACTTGTTAAAGTGATTATAGCATTTTACCCGAAAGAACGAAAGCAAACGGCCGCCCCATTACGGCTTGAACGCCATGGCGGCCTGGACCGCCTTCTTCCACCCCGCGTACGCGCGGTCCCGCTCGTCTTCCGGCATCGCCGGCCGGAACGTCCGCTCCAGCTTCCAGCCGTCGGCGATCTCCTGCTTATCCGCCCAGTAGCCGACGGCAAGCCCGGCCAAATACGCCGCTCCGAGCGCAGTCGTCTCGTTGACGACCGGGCGCTCGACCTCCGCCCCGAGCAGATCGCTTTGGAACTGCATCAGAAAATCGTTGCGCACCGCGCCGCCGTCCACGCGCAAGCCTTTGAGCGGCAAGCCCGAATCGACGGCCATCACGTCCAGCACGTCCTTGGTCTGATAGGCCAGCGATTCCAGGGTCGCCCGAACGAAATGCTCCTTCGTCGTTCCCCGCGTAAGCCCGAATACGGCTCCCCGCATTTCGCTGTCCCAATAGGGCGTGCCCATGCCGACGAAAGCCGGCACGACGTACACCCCTTCCGACGACGACACCCGGGTCGCGTACGTCTCGCTGTCCGCGGTCTGCTTCAGCATCCGCAGGCCGTCCCGCAGCCATTGCATCGCCGATCCGGCGACGAATACGCTCCCTTCCAGCGCGTATTCGACCCGGCCGCCGATGCCCCAGGCGATCGTCGTCAGCAGCCCGTGCTCGGAGCGGACGGCTTCGTCGCCCGTGTTCATGAGCATGAAGCAGCCGGTTCCGTACGTGTTTTTGGCCATCCCTTTTTCGAAGCAGGCCTGCCCGAACAACGCCGCCTGCTGGTCGCCCGCGATGCCGGCGATCGGCACCTCGTTGCCGAAAAAGTGGTGCTTGACGGTCCGGCCGTACACTTCCGACGAAGAGCGCACCTCCGGCAGCATGGACGCCGGAACCCCCAGAATGTCGAGCAATTCCTCGTCCCAAGCCAGCTCGTGAATGTTGTAGAGAAGCGTCCGGGACGCGTTGGAATAGTCGGTGACGTGAACCTTGCCCCCGCTCAGCTTCCAGACGAGCCAAGAATCGATCGTGCCGAACAGCAAATCGCCGTTTTCCGCCTTCTCGCGGGCTCCTTCGGCGTGATCGAGCAGCCACTTGATCTTCGTCCCGGAAAAATAAGGGTCGATCAGCAGGCCCGTTTTCCCGCGGAAGCGCTCCTCATGCCCTTGCCGCTTCAGCTCCTCGCAAATGTCCTGCGTTTGCCTGGACTGCCAGACGATCGCGTGATGGATCGGCCGGCTCGTATGGCGATCCCATACGACCGCCGTCTCCCGCTGGTTCGTGATGCCGATCGCCTCGATCTGCTCGGGGAGAATTTCCGCCTGGGACAGCGAGCTGGCGATCACGCCCAGCACCGATACCCAGATTTCGCTTGCGTCATGCTCCACCCAGCCCGGCTGCGGAAAATATTGCCTGATCTCCTGCTGCGCCGTGCTGACGATGCGGCCCTGCCGGTCGAACACGATCGCCCGGGAGCTCGTCGTCCCTTGGTCAATCGCCAAAATGTATTTCTGCGACACTCAACCTTCCCCTTTCCGCCCTGCGGGCTCGAAATGCTTCCACAGCTCGTAATTCGACGTCGTTACCGCCGACGCCCCGGCGCGAAGCGCCTGTTCGACGTCGTTCACCGTCCGGATCAGGCCGCCGGCGAAAATCGGAATCCCCGTCCGTTCGGACACTTCCGCGATGATGTGCGGAATGACGCCGGGAAGGACTTCGATGAAGTCCGGCTTCGTCCTCTCGAACATGGCGTAGCTTTTTTCCAGGGCGTTCGTATCGAGCAGGAACAGCCTTTGAATCGCCAGCAGCCCGTTCTGCTTCGTTTTCCCGATGACGCCGGCCCGGGTGGACACGATGCCCGCCGGCTTTACGACCTGGCACAAATACTCTGCCGCGTATTCGTCGTTTTTCAGTCCTTCGATCAAATCCGCGTGCAGGATCGGCTTCTTGCCATGCGATTTCGCCAGATCGACGATCGGCCGGATCTGACTGATGTGGGTGTCGAGGATCACGATATATTCGTACGACAGCTTGATCAGCTTCTCCAAATCCTTCACTTTCCGGGCAGCAGGCAATACGCTCTGGTTACGGAAATTCATGTCGGCCTCTCCCTCCGCTCCCCTGAACGGGGGGCTTAAATGACAAAAAAGGAGAATGACGAACCGGTCCGACGAGGACCCAATTCGCGTGTTCTCCTTTTCTCCGCCACACATATCAACTTGAGCACATTATAAACCAAACGGAAAGGAGTGTCTATATGAAAGCGTCTTTTTTCGGATGGCATTCGGCTTGCCAAGCATTGACATCCTGAATTTGTCAAGTATGATAGAAAATAAATTAATCTGCAGGCTGCCACGGAGAAGCAGAGCCGGCAGCTAGTCCTTGCGTACTCGCGAAGGGCTAGCTGTCGGCTTTTTCTTTTTGCGTGCGCTCCGCACAAGGAGGTTACCGTCATCCGCCAAAACGCCGAAAACGCCGGGAACGCCAAGTACGTCCTTACGCTGGATCAGGGCACGACCGCCTCCCGCGCCATTCTGTTCGACCGCAAGGGGAATCCGAAGGCCGTCGCCAAAAAAGAATTCAAGCAACATTATCCTAGGCCCGGCTGGGTCGAGCACGACGCCGAGGAAATTTGGGAGAGCCAGTCCGCGGTCATGTACGAGGTTTTGCAGCGGGCGGACGTCGCCCCCGAGCAGATCGCCGCGATCAGCATCACGAATCAGCGAGAAACGACCGTCGTCTGGAACCGGCTGACGGGCCAGCCGATCTATCGGGCGATCGTCTGGCAGAGCAAGCAATCGGCGGACATCTGCAACCGCCTGAAAGCGGAAGGCTTCGAACCGGCGGTGCGGGAAAAAACGGGGCTCATTCTCGACCCGTACTTCTGCGGCTCGAAAATCCGGTGGATTCTGGACCATGTCCCCCAGGCGCGCGAGATGGCCGAGCGCGGGGAGCTGCTGTTCGGCACGATCGACACCTGGCTGCTGTGGAAGCTTACGGACGGCAAGGTGCATGCCACCGATTGCTCCAATGCCTCCCGAACGTTGCTGTTCAACATTCATGAGCTCGAGTGGGATCCCGAACTGCTGCGCATGCTGGATATTCCGGCTTCGATGCTGCCGGAGGTCAAGCCTTCCAGCCATATTTACGGCTACGTTTCCGAATCCCTGTTCCCCGTCCCCATCCCGATCGCGGGGATGGCGGGCGACCAGCACGCTTCCCTGTTCGGCCACGCCTGCTTCGAGAAGGGAATGGCGAAGAACACGTACGGGACGGGCTGCTTTTTGCTGATGAACACCGGCTCGGAGCCGGTTTCGTCCGACAACGGGCTGCTGACGACGATCGCCTGGGGCATCGACGGCAAGATCGTTTACGCGCTGGAGGGGAGCATCTTCATTGCCGGCGCGGTAGTCAAATGGCTGCGGGACGGGCTGAAGACGATCTGGAAAGTATCGGATTCGGACGAGCACGCGGCGGCCGTTCCCTCGGCCGACGGGGTCTATTTCGTGCCGGCGTTCGTCGGCCTCGGCGCCCCTTACTGGGACATGGAGGCGAAAGGAGCCATCTTCGGGCTAACCGCGAGAACGACGGAGGACCATATCATCCGGGCGGCCGTCGAGTCGATCGCGTACCAGACGAAGGACGTCTTGACGGCGATGGAGGCGGACTCCGGAATCAGGCTCGTCAAGCTGACGGCGGACGGAGGCGCCGCGGCGAACGAATTTCTGATGCAGTGGCAGGCGGACTTGCTGAACGTCCCGATCGAACGGCCGAGGGTGCTCGAGACGGCCGCGCTCGGAGCCGCGTACCTGGCCGGACTTGCCGTCGGGTTGTGGAGGGATCAGGAAGAGATTTCCCTGCAAATTCGGACCGGCAAGGATCGAACGTACGAACCCGATCTGGCCGAGGAGGTCCGGCAGGAGCGGTACGAAGGATGGGTGCAGGCCGTTCATGCCGCTATGGCCTTCAAAACGAAGAGCCCAAACGGCAAACGATAAGCAAAAAGCCCTTCGGCAGACGGCGCGCAGCCGCCGGGCCGAAGGGCTTTTTTAGGTGTCGTCAGACCAGATTCCAGAACAACGCCGTGTTCGCGACCGTAATCATGGTGAACAGGATCGTATTCACGAAGGAGGCGAGCCAGACGTTGTTCGTTTTCTCGAACAGCTTGCGGGCGTAGACCGCCGCGACGACCAGGCAAGGAACGAGCGCGAAGAGCAGAATGCCGTTCAACGCTTGATCCGGGTACAGCGAGACGCCGGTCAGGAAGTCTTTGCCGTATTGGGCGATCAGCCACAGCACGAGCCCGCCTACGTTCAGAACGACGGACAGCAGATAGCCGCCCTTGCGTCCCCGCGTGTTCGCGTTGAGCGCCACCACGCTGACGAAATAGTAGAACAGGAAGAACGGCAGGTACCGCAGCGCGGTGACGACGTGCTCCATTTCGAACGTGCGGACCGCAAGCACCCACAAGCGGAAGTCGGTTCCGAAAACGGCCTGCAGCGCGAACAGGAGCGCATAGCCGACGACGACCGCGATCGCCGCCGTGCACAGGCTGGCGACGATGACGACGGGGTTCAGGCTGATGCCGTACTGGCCGAACGAGGTTCCCGCCCCTTTATTCGAGAAGTAGTGGAACGCCATCGTCAGGAAGGCAAAGATCAGCGCCACCGAAATCGCCCAATAGCCGATCTGGTTCGTCGTCGGTTCGTTGAACGTCGATCCGAGCTGCAGAATCGATCCCGCATTGTCGAAGACGAGCCACATGACGAGGGACACGACCGCCAGCAGCGCGCTGCCCGTGCCGATGTTTCTTTTCTTCGCCGCGAAGCCGGCGATCGCCCCGACAACGCCCAGACCGAGCAGGACGAGGGAGATGACGACAAGGGCGTTCATTCCGCCCTCTTGTTTGTCCATCAGCGTCGGGAACAAAATCGCCGGGATGAGCACGCTGAAGGCGAACGCGATCCAGAAAAGCGCTTTTTGCAAGCCGGTCGCCGGCGCCGGTACGGCGGCCGTCGATTCCGTCACGGACTTGCGCAGGAACGGCGCTTTGAGCAGCAGGCCGATCAGCGGGACGAACATCAGGAAGAAGCCGACGAGCGCGACGCCGTTGAAGGCTTCCTTCAGCCACCAAATTTGATTGCCCGAGCCCAGGTCCGACCGGATATCGGACGCGGCGACGCCCTCGAACGCATGGTTGTAAAAATCGATCAGGTTGGCCGTGACCGTCGGCGAGAAGTGGTTCCACGGGTGGGTCTGATTCGGCGTGAAAATGATGCGCTCGCCCGTCTCCGAAGGCCGGACCGCCTTCTCCTCCACCAGAACGTCGCCCGACTGCACGGTATAAAACTTGCCGGCCTCGGCCTGCTGATCCGCCGGCACGCCGAGAAACGATTTGCCCGACAGCGTCGCGACGAAATCCTTGCGCGTGACGGTTCCCTGCACTTCCAGCTCCGACGGAGTTTTCTCCGCGTCTGATTTGTTGAAGAAAAATTCATCGTATTGCCCCCCGATCACCCCGACCGTGCGGCTGCCGAAGGCGGCCTGGAGCTGATCCTGCGGCGCGACCGCGGAGGCGTAGGAGAAGTCCGCGCCGACGGCGATGCCCGCATGAATCATGCGGTGCCCGGCCTGCAGGGCGTTCATCTCGTCGAAATACATGGCGAGCAGCGACGAGAACCCGCCCATGGAGTGGCCGCTGACGGCGACGTAGGCGTTGCCGTTCTCGTCCTTCAGGGTGTACGGCTGGTCGTAAATATATTTGGCCGCGTCGAACTGGGAATAGATCCAGAACGTCGAGAACATCTGGTCGACCGGAATGTCGGCCGTCCAGCGGGAGTCGCCGTGGTCGTATTGGTCCAGCGCCAGGACGATGTAGCCCCGTCTGGACATTTCGATAGCGGGCGCGTCCTGCATTTCCTTCGAGTTCAAATAGCCGTGCGTCGTCACGATGACCGGCCGCGGATTGTCGGGGCCCGCTCCCTCCGGCATGTACAGCAGCCCGTGAAGCTGGCCGTGATCGGCATCGAACGAGATTTCCTTTACTTTTACCGAGTAGAACGAGGTGTGGAACATGCCGGCCAGGAAGCTTCCGACGATCATAAGCGCCAACGAAATGGCCAGCAGCCCCTGCGGCTTTTTCCAAAACGATCGAGATTGTGCCATGTGCAGACTCCTTCTGAGTTTTATTAGCGGGTGACAGCGCTGTCATTCCCTTGCCGAATGAAAAAAACCACAACGCCATCGACCGCGCGATTCGCGCAGCCAAGTGTTGTGGTGTCTCCCGTTCTCCAACCCGCTATTAATTTGTGATCATTATAACACGGAAAATTTGGGTTGAATAGCCCTTCGCGGGAGTTGGGCCCGGACGGGAGGCCTGCTACAATAAAAGGAACCCGTGCCGGATTCCCGGCGGCGGTCATCGGGCATGATGCGCAGTACCTATCGAAAATAGACCGGACGAAGGAGCGGCTGAAGATGAACGACGAAATGGTGGACTGGGCCGGCGCCATGAGGCTCGTGGATCGGCTTGACGCGGAGGCCGCCGCCGATCCGCTGGAGGCTTTCGCTCTCGACGAGCTGCTGTGCAGGCGCGCCGGCGAGACCGGAGATGCTTTCTGCCATATGTGGCGGCATCCGAACGCCTTCGTGCTCGGACAGCGCGACAGCCGGCTGCCGCATGCGGCGGAGGCGTCGCGCTGGCTGGAATCGCAGGGCTGGCAGGTCGTCGTGCGCCATTCCGGCGGCGCGGCGGTGCCGCTCGATGCCGGCGTCGTCAATCTCTCGCTTATTTTTCCGAAAAGCGGCGGCGCGGACGCGCGCTTTCGCCAGGACTTCGAGCGGATGTACGCGCTCGTTCGCGAGGCTCTCGCCTTCGCCGGCGTCGCCGTGGACAAAGGCGAGATCGCGGGCGCCTATTGCCCCGGCGACTACGATCTCAGCATCGCGGGCCGCAAGTTCTGCGGCATCGCCCAGCGCCGGCAGCTGCGCGCCGCCAGCGTGCAGGCGTTCGTCGTCGCGGGCGGAGCCGGCGACGACCGGACGCGCCTCGTGCGCGCGTTCTACGAACGCGCCGCGCCAGGCGCGGAGCCGTCCGCCTACCCGCGGGTGGCGGACGGCAGCACCGCCAGCCTCGAAGAGCTGGCGGGCTTTGGCGCGAACGCGGCGCGCGCGTTCGCGGACGCGGTCCGGCGCGCGATCGGGCGCCGGCAGGGCGCGGCGGGCGCCGCTGCGGCATTCGGCGCCGCCGGGGCAGCCGCCGCCGGGACCGCCGGGGCCGGGGCCAACGCCGCCGGCGAGCCCGGCCCGCTTGCCGGCCGGCCCGCCGAACCGGCCCCGCTCGCTGTCCCGGCCCCGCTTGCCGTCCCGCCCGCCGAACTGCCGGCCGCGGCCGACATCCGCGCCATGGCCGAAACGCTTCGGCAGCGGTACCGCCCGCGGAGCCAGTAGCTCGTTCCTGCCGAGCAACATTTGTGCTCGGCTATGAGGCTTTCGACCGTCCCGGCCCGGTTATGGGCGGGAACCCGGGAACCGAATGGGGTTGGGGTCGGTTTGGCTTTGACGCGGCGGGATGCGGTTATGCCGATTGGCGCCAAGCGCTAAGACGAAGGTTCGTACGAAACCATACAAAAACGTCCACAGAACCGCCCAACAGACCGATTTTGTATGAAAAATCATACAAACGGCATCACAAAAGCGCCAAATGACGGAGTTTTGTATGAAATATCACACAAAAACGCCAGCAGAACCGCCCGACGAGCCAATTTTGTACGAAAAATCATACAAATGTCTTCGAAAAAGCGCCAAATGACCGGATTTTGTATGAAATATCACACAAAAACGCCAGCAGAACCGCTTGGAGGCCGGCTTTGCAGAGTAATCGTATGGTTCACGGACAGGCGGATGGAGAAATTTTAAATATTCCTTTACAAGAATATTCCGTTCATGGTATATTCGATTCGAGGTACGGTTTACGAACCGAGGAAACGAGGTGGATCGCATGATTCAAACCGAAGTTGCAATCTCCGCCGTACTTCGCGCAACATGGCTTAAAGGAATGGCCAGATGATGGAAACCGCGATATTCAGCGCGCTGGCCGAGCCCCATCGGCTGCGCATCGTCGAGCTTTTGAAAAACGGTCCCCTGACGGTGAACGAGATCGCCGAGCGCCTGCAAATCCGGCAGCCCCAAGCCTCGAAGCATTTGCGCGTCCTGCTGGAGGCCGGGCTCGTCGAAGTCGAAGCGGTCGCCAACCGCCGGAATTACAGGCTGCGGTCGGAGCCGTTCCAGACGCTGTACGATTGGCTGAAGCCTTACCGCAACGTTTGGAACGAGCGTTTCGACAATCTCGATATTTACCTGCAGAAGCTGCAAGCCCAGGAAGACGATCAGCCCGAATAATGACCCTGTCAACCCAAATCCAGGGAGGAGTCGCGCATGTCGAACCGGATGTCGATCAAAGCGGAAGGCCGGGAGTTTACGATGGAGAGGATTTTCGATGCGCCCCGCGAGCTTGTGTTCAAAGCGTTTTCGGAAGCGGAGCATTTGAAGCAATGGTGGGGGCCGAGAGGCTGGGAGCTGACGGCGTGCGACATCGATTTCCGTCCCGGCGGCGTCTGGCATTACTGCATGAAATGCATGGACCCGAATCAGGGAGATTTCTACGGCATGGAATCCTGGGGCAAATCGGTCTATCAGGAGATCGTCCCGAACGAAAAGATCGTCTATATCGACTACTTCTCCGATGCCGAAGGCAGCATTTCGGAGGACATGCCGGCTCCCGAATCTACGGTGGTTTTTCAAGAGCATGAGGGCAAGACCAAGGTAATCAGCATTTCCCGGTACGATACCCCCGAAGCGCTCAAAACCGTTGTGGATATGGGCATGGAGGAAGGGGTCACCCAAACGTGGGATCGTCTGGCCGAGCACCTGCAGGCGGTACAACCATAAAACGGCGTTTTCCAAGGGGGTGCCGCGGCGGATTTGTCCGCCCGCCGGCAGCCCCTTCCCTTTTCGCAAGCGGAGCTCATCCCCGCAGCAGCGCAAACGCCATGCCCGGCGACCCCAGCCGAATTTCACTGATGACGCAGGCCAGCATGAGCGCCTCCTGCAGCCGGCTTTGCCGGATGTCTCCCAGATCGATCATGTCTCGCCAGCCCAAGTCCTCCAGCAGCGATTTGACCTGATTTTTCGCGCGAGCGTCGTTGCCCGACACGAACATCGCGGGCATGCCGTCCCGGAAGCTCGGATGGACCATCCGACTGTCGCTGACCGTGTTCAGCGTTTTGACGACGCTGCTGTCCGGCAGCCACCGCTGAACGAGCTCGCCGGCCGACGTGTCGCCGTACATCAACCGCGGACCGTCTTCGAAACGGACGGCGTTGGTGACGTCGACGACCGTTTTGTTTTTCAAAACTCCGGGCTCCAGACGTTCGAGCGCCTCCTTCAAGCCGTCCCAGGGCAAAGCCGCGAAGACCGGATCGCCGAACCTTGCCGCTTCGTTCAAGGATACGACGTCCCCTTTTCCCCCCGCCTCCCGCTTCCATTCCCGATGCTTCGCATGCTCGGGGTCGCGGCTGCCGATGCGGACTTCGTGGCCCGCCCGAATCAGCCCCTCGCCTATGGTTTTTCCCACGCGTCCTGCGCCCAAAATGCCGATCTTCATGAATACCCGCTCCCTTCTACGGGAGATTATAGGAGCCGAGCCCGCGGGCCGGCAATAAGGCACTTTTTCGTTTCCCGCCCATGCCGCGTGCGAATGCATTATAATATGAATAAAAAAACGGAGGACGGGATGAAACGATGCCCGCTCAATTGAACGATTGTCCCGTGGAGCGCGTGTTTTCGATGCTGAGCGGCAGATGGAAGATCCCGATTTACCGACACTTGCACACCAGCCGGGGGCCCGTGCGTTACAGCGAATTGCTGCGCCATCTCCCCGCCATTTCCGGAAAAATGCTGACCGAACAACTCCGCGAGCTGGAAGCCGACGGGATTGTCGAAAGAACGGTCACCCCGGATATCCCGCCCAAAACAAAGGTCGAATACTCCCTCACGCCTCAAGGGAGGTCCATGATCGGCTTTCTGGATCGGATGAGCGAATGGGGAATCGCGCATATCCGGAACTTGGGCCCCGAACAATGACAGGATGGCGCCGCTCCAAAGTCCCGCCGACGCAAAGGCGCAATTTTTTATCGCCATTCGGCAACCTCCGGAAGGAGTCGGCCCGCCGGGAGACGAATGTGTTCACGATGATTCCGGCAAAGGAGGAAAACCGATGAACGCCGGGCAGCCCTTTATTTTACTCGTCACCGGAATTATGGCGAGCGGCAAATCGACCGTCTCGCAGCTGTTGGCCGAACGGTTCGACCGGTCCGTGCATTTGCGCGGGGACATCTTTCGAAAAATGATCGTCAACGACCGCCGGGAAGTGCGGCCGGACTCGGACGACGACGGGCTGGACCAGCTGCGGCTCCGCTACCGGCTGGCCGCACAGGCCGCGGATGACTATCTGGAGGCGGGATTCAACGTCATCGTCCAGGACGTGGTCGTGGGACGAGTGCTGGAGGACTTTGTCTCGTACGTGCGGAACCGTCCGTTTTACGTCGTCGTGCTGTGCCCGAACGCGCAGGCCGTCGAGGCGAGGGAAGCCGCGCGGCCCAAGAAAGGCTACGGCATCTGGACCGTATCGGGCCTGGACGACGTGCTGCGCAAAGAGACGCCCCGGATCGGGTGGTGGCTGGATTCGTCCGAGCTGACGCCGGAGGAGACCGCCGACGCCATTCTGCGGCAATTCCGGGAAAAGGCGCTTGTCGCCGAGTAGCGGCGCTGCGATCCGACGAAGGATAAGCCCGTTTTCCATCAGCCGGTGCCGGAAGCCGCTTGTCCGAGAACGACGCGAGCCTGCTCGGCATGAGCACGACACGCTCATCCCCGCCGACAAGGTGCAGGGTCCCGCGCGGAACAGCCGAATTTTGCACGCTGCCGAACTGCGGCGGGACGGGCTCGAGCAGCTTCGGCAGGCCCGCGCGAGCATAACCGGTAAAATGAAGTCTCCCGACAGACTAGAGCCGCGCAGGTATGATATACTCGGGCTATGACAAACGAGACGATGCATCGCGATAAAGGGGCCTCCGGCAAAACGTGCCGGCAATGCCTCGAATTCAAGCCGCTGGCGGAGTTTTCCGGCAGAAGCGGCAGAAGATCCGGCCGCAGGAGGCGCCGCGGCGTCTGCCGCGAATGCCGGCGGAAGGAGCGGTCCGGCGCGGCGGCAAGCCCGGCCCTTCCCGCGCCGGCGGCTTCGGGGCCCGCCGCCGCGGACGCGGCGCCCGGGTCGGCGCCGGCAGTTCCGCTGGCGGCAGTTCCGCTGACGCCGGCGCAGCCGGCCGGCATGAACGCCGCCGGGCTCGCGATCCCGGACCCCGGTGCGGCGGCCCCGGAGTCCGGCGCGGAAACCGCGGAAGCCCCGGCGGCGGACGCTCCCAAGCCGAAGCGCAAGCGGCGGCGGCGCAAACGCAAAAAAGCGCATGCGGCGAACCCCGCTGCGCCTTCCGCCCAAGCTCAACCCCAAGCCCTGGCCAAAGCCAGGCCCGTCAAGCTCCCGGCCGATCCTCCCCCGGCTCCGGCCGGCCTCAGACCGACGAAGCAGGGCTTCGTCCGCATGCTCGGCAAGTCGGATAACGGCCGCCGCTGGTATCAGGAGATCGAGCCGGAGCTTGCGTTCATTCTCGTGCGCGAGCGCGCCGCCGTCGTCGCGAGCCGCCACACGATCCGGCGCCTGTACAGCAACAAGGAGTTTCGCCGGCTTATTCTGGAACGCGACAAGTATACGTGTTACTTCTGCGGACAATACGGGGACACGATCGACCATCTGCTCCCCCGCGCCAAAGGCGGCCATACGACTCCGGTCAACTGCGTTTGCGCCTGCAACCTGTGCAATCAGTCGAAAGCGGACCGCGACCTCGACGAATTCATTCGCGCTTCGGATTGAAGCGCCGAACGAACCCGCCGGGACGCGTCCGCTTTCGGCCGTTTCAGTCTTCGTTCGGCTGCGAAACGATATGCCGGACCCGGCCCACCTGGCCGTCCGTCAATCTCACCTTGATGCCGTGCGGGTGAAACGCCGACTTCGTCAGCAAATCCTTCACGATGCCGCGCGTCGTTTTACCCGTTCGCTGGTCCTGCTTCAGCACGATGTCCACTACCAGTCCCGGCCGGACATCGCCGCGGTTTTTCCCGTTTCCTTCCACCTGTCGTACCCTCCGCTGTCGGTATCTGTTCTGCCATCTTACCATACCGCAAGCCGAGGACGAAATTTCGTTCAGCTCAAATACCGGTCGGGCACGTATTCGATTTTCGCTTCGGCGTCGATCGTCAGCGCCTGCCGCCCGTCGTCGTACGCGACCGGTCCGTCTTTCACGTAGAACCACGTTTTGATCGTCGGCTCGTTTTCCTCCGAGTAATCCCGGAACACGAACACGTTAAGCTCGCGAGCCAGCTCCAGCAGCTCCTCGATTTCCGGGCCGCGGGGCGTCGTCACCGTAAACCGGTAGCCGCCGTCCGCTTTTTTCTCCAGCTTGTACGGAACGGGGCGCTTGCCCGTATCGATAAAAATTTTGCCCCCTACCGCATGCTTGACGATAAACGTTTCCTTCATCCCAAGCTCCCTCCTTTCGGCTTTCGGCCGCTTACGGCAAATCGATCAGCATCAGAAACGTCTCTTCCCCGCCTGCCGCAAGCGCAAGCTCCGGAACGTCCGCGATCCGGGCTTCGTCGCGGGTGCCGAGCGCCAGGCCGTTCGCCGTCAAGCTTCCTTCGATAACAAACAGGAAAACCCGCCGTCCCTTCTCCTGCCGGAACGCAAGCTCCCGCCCCGCGTCCAGCCGGCTCAAATAAATCGTCAGGTCCTGCTCGACCTTGGCGACGCCTTCCGCAGGAACGGCCGCCGCCACCGGCAGCAGCGCATTGCGCAGCTTGGCCTGATCGTACCGGGCCGTCTCGTAGGAAGGCGTCAGCCCTCTTTCCCTCGGCATGAACCACAACTGGAGCAGGTTCAGCTCCTCCGATTCGGACGGATTGTACTCCGCGTGAACGACGCCGCTGCCCGCCGTAATCCGCTGCACTTCGCCTGCCGATGCGATTTCGACGTTGCCGAGGCTGTCCTCGTGGCGGATTTGCCCCTTCAAGATGATCGAGACGATCTCCATATCGCTATGCGGATGAGCGCCGAAGCCCCGTCCCGGAGCGACAAAATCGTCGTTGCACACGCGCATGACGCCGAAGCCGCTGTTTTCCGGATCGGCATATTCTCCGAACTGGAAGCTCGGGCGGCTTTTCAGCCAGCCCAGATCCGTCTTGTGGCGCAATCGCTCGGGATAAAGTTGAATCATGGGACGCCTCCTCTTTTTTATAAAATCGAAAGTAACTAACCGAATTATAGTTGAATCTCGGCGGAATCACAACCGCGTTTTTGGCGGACATAACGGGCGCCCCGCTTCGAACGTCTCCGGAGCCCGGAACGGCGAGGGTTCGCCGTCTTTGCCGTCATCTTTTACCCTTGTTTTTCCAAGCATAAGCTTCTTTTGCGAAACTAATTCCGCATGGCCCGCGTCTAATCAATGGATCTTATTTCCAATGTCGCAGGAGGCTCCCGATATGCAGGCTTCATCCTTGATTAGCAAAAAATGGATCGCTTTAACCGCCGTGTTCGCGTTGGCCGCGGCCTTGTTCGCCGGTTTCCGTCCCGGCACCTCTTCCGCCGCCGGAACGCCGGACGATCCGCCTCCGGTTAACGTCCCCTCGTACCAGTGGGCGTACAACATCAAGCAATCGAATCCGGAAATCGCTTTGAAAAAAGGCACGACGTTTCTGTCGCTGAACGAGCTGTCGACCCTGTTCTCCGATCTGGTGCTGTCCTACGACCAGACGACCCGCTACCTGATCGCGACCGCTCCGAACCTGCGGCTGAAGTGGCGCGTCGGCTCTTCCAAGGCGCTCATCAACGACTCGGTGCATGCGATGTCGACGGCTCCTTTTTTGAAAAACGGAAAGCTGTTTGTTCCGCTGAGAGACATCGTCATGGTCGCCGGCGCTACGATGAAGCTGGACACGAGCGGCACCCTGCTCGTCGGCTACGGCCCGCGAAGCCTGCTTGGAGGCAGCCCGGCCGGCTGGTACTGGGTGCGCAAGGACAACGGAAACGTCTATACGGCAGTCGGCTCCGAAATGCCGCGAAGAATCGGCTATTCCGGCGTACGGGTCACCCAATACGGGTACCTCGACGTGAAAAATACGGGCGAAACCTCGCTGCTGCTTACGGTCACCCATTCGCACGGCGAGCCTGCGCTCGGCACCGACATTTATCGCCTGGTCGTATCCGGAGGAAAGCTCGTGCGGGAGACGGCCGTGGAATACTACGGCATGGCCCGCGCGCAGAGCGTCGAGGAGGCGGACGGCCTGCTCGTCCTGCTGGACGGCTCGGAGCTGCAGCTCGTCCGCCCGGACGGCTACGTGCAGGAGCGGTTCGATCTGAAGGCGCTGGGCGGCTACGACGACACGTATACCGTGGAGTATGCATCGGTCGAGGATCGGCTGCTGCTGATCCGGCCTTATATCCGCGGCACGACCCTGCTCGTCGATTTGCGGGACGGCTCGGCTGTCGCGCTGTACAAGGAGCTTCTGTCCGTGGAGGAAATTACGCGGATCGAAACGACGGAGCCGAGTCCGTTTGTTCCGGATGCGGCCGACAATTTAACGTTCGTGAAGCGCGACGGGGACAGCTTCGTTTTCGACTATCGCAACCTGTTCACCGGGGAGCAGTCGCAGCTGACCTATACGCTGCAATAGCGTCACGCGCGCAAACGGTTCATAAAACGAACGGGGCTGTCCGCCAGGTCAGATTTGACCCTGTGGACAGCCCCTCGCATGATGCGCCGCCGGGCCGATTGCGCCCCATGAGGTGCACATGGTGCGCTTCTTCGGCCTCGCCGGCGCCGCTTGCGCCCCATGTGGTGCACGGGGCGCGCTACTTCGGCTTCGCCGGCGCCGCTTGCGCCCCATGTGGTGCACGGGGTGCGCTACTTTAGCTTCGCCGGCGCCGCTTGCGCCCCATGTGGTGCATGGGGCGCGCTACTTCGGCTTCGCCGGCGCCGCTTGCGCCCCATGTGGTGCACGGGGTGCGCTACTTTAGCTTCGCCGGCGCCGCTTGCGCCCCATGTGGTGCACGGGGTGCGCTACTTCGGCCTCGCCGGCGCCGCTTGCGCCCCATGTGGTGCACGGGGTGCGCTACATTAGCCTCGCCGGCGCCGTTAGCGCCCCATGTGGTGCACGGGGTGCGCTAACATTAGCTTCGCCGGCGCCGCTTGCGCCCCATGTGGTGCACGGGGTACGCTACATTAGCCTCGCCGGCGCCGTTAGCGCCCCATGTGGTGCACGGGGTGCGCTACATTGGCTTCGCCGGCGCCGCTTGCGCCCGTGTGGTGCACGGGGTGCGCTACTTCGGCTTCGCCGGCGCCGATTCTCCCTCACGTTTCTGCCTCATGCAGCCCGCCGGACGGACTTCTTCGGCCGCTTTACCTTCTGCCCCGCTGCGGCTTCGGCTTCCCGCCGCCGCCCGGTCCTTTGCGGCCGGCCGAGGAAAACGCCGGCTTGGGCGGGCGGCCGCCCCTGCCTCCGGGGCCCGCCTCCCTGCCCGGTCGGCCCGCGGGCCCGGCTCCCCTGCCGGTCCGGCCGCCAGCCCCGGCACCGCGGCCCGCTTGCCCGCCGGCTCGCGAGCCCCATGCGCCCGGCGCGTTCCCGCCGTCGGCCCGAGCCCCGCGCGGCGTCGGCACGCCCGCCCGGCGCTCCAGCTCCTGGCCGATGCCGTACTCGATGACGCCGAGCTCGGCCCGGTCCTTCGGCGCGACGAACGTAATCGCCATGCCCGCGCTTCCCGCACGGCCCGTCCGGCCGATGCGGTGAATGTAGCTTTCGGTGTCGTGGGGAATGTCGTAGTTGTAGACATGGGTCACCCCTTCGACGTCCAGTCCGCGCGCGGCGATGTCGGTCGCCACCAGCAGTTGCAGCTTCGCCTCGCGGAACCGCTTCATCACCTGCTCCCGCTTCGCCTGCGACAAATCGCCGTGGAGCTCGTCGGAGGCGTAGCCCATCGCCTGCAAAGCGGCGTTAAGCGTCGAAGCCCGGCGCTTCGTCCGGCAAAAAATCATGCCCAGAAAGGGCTGCGTCTCCTCCAGCATCGCCACCAGCGCCGCCTGCTTGCCCCGGTCCGTCGTTTCGACGACGAGCTGCTTGATGTCTTTTACCGTTACTTTCGGGCTTTTGACGGTGACATGTTCCGGATTCCGCAAAATCCGGCCCGCCAGCTCGCGGATTTTCTCCGGCATCGTCGCCGAGAACAGCAGCGTTTGCCGCCTCGCCGGCACCGCCCGCAAAATGTCCTCCACCTCGGTCAAAAAGCCCATGTGCAGCATTTGATCCGCTTCGTCCAGCACGAGCGTCGAAACCGTCGACAGGTCCACCGTTTCCCGGCGCATATGATCGAGCAAACGGCCCGGCGTTGCAATGATCAAATGAACCCGCCCGGCCAGCTTCTTCATTTGCGCTTCCACGTCCTGCCCGCCGTAAACGGCAAGCACGCGCACGCCCTCGTCCGGAACGAGGAACCGCTTCACTTCCTCCGTAATCTGCAGCGCCAGCTCCCGTGTCGGCGTCACGATCAGCCCTTGAAGCGACTCCGAACCAACGTCGATCTTCTCCAAAATCGGCAGCACGAACGCCAGCGTTTTGCCCGTGCCCGTTTGCGCCTGGCCGATCATATCCTTACCTTGCATGACGACCGGAATCGCCATCTCCTGAATCGGAGTCGGCTGCTTTATCCCTTGAACGTTCAGAACGGCCGACCGTTCTTCCGAAATTCCCAACTTCGCGAAGCTTGTCACGAAAGCACCCCATATTCGAAAAATGTAACGCCATCTGCCGTCTGCCGGCCGCAAGCCAAGGCGGCAAAGCGGCCGCTTCTGTCCGCCGCTCCGATCGCCGTTCGCATCCTTCCCGGCCGACCGCCGCGCGGCAACGTTTCACCTATCGTACCATAACGGCGGGATGCTGAGCCAACGGGATATCGACGAGAGGGCCGAAAAAGGCAAACTCCTGCCCCCCGATTTCCTCGCCGAATCCGAACCGCCGTTCCGAGCCCGGCCTTGCTCCAGACGCGCAGCTCCCCGCCCGCGGGACCGGACAGCCGGATGCACTTGTTCGCGTTTGCCAGGCCGATCACGATCCGCCGTAAGCATCGCGCCCTCCCGCCCAGCTGGCCGGCTGCTTCTGCTGTCATATGCCTTTGCGCGCGCACAGGCCGTCGGGCGGCAGACATACCACTATCCCCGTGCACGCAACTGGCACCCATGAACAAGCCGCGCGGGTTTTCGTCGGCATCGCCTAAGGTTCCCTAGCGCCCGCCCCCGACCCCGATCCGGATGACGACCGCCGTTCCGAACCCGGCCTTGCTCCAGACGCGCAGCTCCCCGCCCGCGGGATCGGACAGCCGGATGCGCTTGTTCGTGTTCGCCAGGCCGATGCGATCGCCCGTCTCCGAATCGCCGGCCTTCGAATCGCCCGCGCTCTCCAACCGGGCCCGGATTTCCGCCAGGCGCCCGCGGCTCATGCCGACGCCGTTGTCGACGACCGCGATGCGGAGAAAATCCGCATCCCTGTCCATTTTAACCAGAATCGCGCCGTTCCCCTCTTTTTCCTTGATGCCGTGGTACAGGCTGTTCTCGATCAGCGGCTGCAGCAGCAGCTTGACGATCCGGCAGCCCCGGATTTCCTCGGGAATGTACCGCCACCGCACCTCGAACTTGTCCCCGTACCGCTCCTTCTGGATAGCGATGTAGTGCTTTGTGTACGTAATCTCCTCTTCAACATCGACGACCCGGTCGGGCGTATCGAGCGAATACTTCAGAATTTCCGACAGGTGCCCCACATGCCGTTCGCCTCGTTCGGCCCGCCCGTCAGCCCCATCACCTTCCAGTTCAGTGTTTCCAGCGTATTGAACAGAAAATGCGGATTGATCTGCGACTGCAGCGCCAGCAGCTCCGCTGCCTGCAGCCGATATTTTTTCTCCGACAGCTGCACGGTCAAGTAGTGCTGCTCGATGAAATTGCGCGTCATCGTCTGGATGATGTAGTTGTACTCGTCCTGCCCCCTGGCCGGCTTCACTTCGGGAAGCGGAAGTCCCTTGCCGGCCGCTTTGATGATCGCGATCATCTGGCGGATGTGCCGCAGCGACCGCCGGGTCAGGAAATAGGTCAGCACGAGCCCGAGCGCGAACGACAGGAACACGACGTACACCGTAAATTGGCTCAAACGGAACGGCACCTGCACGAGCTCATGCCGGGGAATGAGCGAGACGAACGTCCAGCCGCTGCCGGCCATCGTCAGCTTGGCGCCGTTGTAGGCGACGCCGTCCAGCTCCATGTCGAACGAATCGTCCTGCGCGGCAAGCCCGGTCGGCAACGATGCGCCGAACTCCGTCCCGCCGCCGGACTGAAACAGCGGCGTTCCGTTTTCGTCCAAAATAAAAAGCCGCTGGCCGGGCACCTGCTCGATGGACCGGAGCGTTTTGTCCATGTAATCGTTGTACACATTCATGACGATGACCGCGTACGGCTTGTCGGTCAGCACGGATGGGAGCGTCTTGTAGAAGGTCGTGACGGAAATCGGCCCTTCGAAGGAATAGCGGGTAATTTGCCGGCGGGAGGTCCACCTGTCTCCGGCCCCCGCGCGCGCTTCGAACTCGGCCTTCCACCCGACGTCGTGGAACCGGTCGAAGCTCGTGAGCCCCTCTCCGCTCGCGAGAAACTGCCCGTACGGATTAGGCACGTACATATAGATCGATTCGATGAAAGGCCGGGCGTTGGCCGGCGCGTTGACGTAATTGACCATCGATTCGATAAGGCGCAAATTGTCGAGCGACACCGTCAGCGTCCGCAGCACTTCCTCCACGCGAAACAGCGTCTGGGAATTGCCGAACACGATGGCGAGCGAGTCCATCTCGTTCAGGATCATGTCGGCGTTCCGTTCCAGCTGCTGCAAAATTTGCGTCTGCGTCGTATGAATCTCGCCTTGAATGTAGCGTTGGGTCAAATTAATCGACAGCACGCCGAGGACGCACGTCGGAATAAGCAGCGGAATGAGGAACAGCAAAAGGTTTTTCAGGAAAAATTTTCGGCGCATGGCGGTGCGGCGTCGGTGCGGCTGCTGCGAAACTCGCGCGGACTGAGCCCGAAATGCTTGCGGAACGTCCGGGTGAAATTTTTGGCGTAGCCGTAGCCGACCATTTCGCTGATTTCGTAGGTTTTGTAGCGGATATCCATCAACAGTTCGGCCGCTTTGGCCATTTTGACCCCGACGAGATAATCGGAGAACGTGTCTCCCGTCTTGTCCTTGAAGTATTTGCTCACGTAATGCGGGTTCATGTGCACCCTCGCGGCCGCTTCCTCGAGCGTCGCGTTCGGATAGTTTTCTTCCACGTAGCTTTTGATCGCGGCGATCACCTTCTCGTCGAAGGAAGCCCCGGAGGCGGGCGCGCCTGCGGACGAGCTTTCGTCCAGCTCCAGCTTGAGCGACGTAAACACCCGGCTCAGCTCGCCGAACTGGGTAGGCTTGACGATATAGTCGTGCACGTCGTAGGAAAGTGCCTGTTTGGCGTATTCGAAGTCTTTGTAGCCGCTCAGGAACACGACCTTCGTTTTGCTCTTCGTCTCGTGAAGGCGCTTGGCCACCTCCAGCCCGTTCATGACCGGCATCCGGATGTCGCACAGCAGCACGTCGACCGGCCGGCTGTCCATAAACCGGAGAGCCTCCTGTCCGTTCTCGCACAGGCCGACAAGCTCGTAGCCGGTTTCCGCCCAAGGGAAATACTGGGACAACCCGTTCCGGATCTCCTTTTCGTCGTCCGCCAGCAGCAGCTTATACATGAACGCGCACCTCCAGGCTGTGATCGAAGTCATATGCTACCGCATTCACCAGAATAATGGATTTCTTCTTTTTTTTACAGGGCGCCGACATAACCGTCCGCTCCTGCCCAAAACGCATTTGCACTCCGGATTCTCCCGGACCCGGGAATCCGGATACCTTTTGCGCAAACAAGCGGTTTACGGATACCTTTTGCCGTTTTGTATGCCTTTTCATAACCGGAGACGCCTCGTTATAGTAAGAGGGCAACCATATGAAAACAACCGAGGGGGCTTCATGAACATGAAACTGAAACGTTTCTCGAAGTGGGCCGGGCTGCTGTGCCTGGCGTTGACGGTCGCGGTGACGGCGGCTTGCTCGTCCGATTCCGGTTCTTCCGGAGCGGAAGAGGCCAAAGAAGAAAAAGCGACGCTTCGCTTCTCCTGGTGGGGGTCGGAAGTGCGGCATCAGGCGTTGCTCGAGGCTATCGATTTGTATATGGAGAAAAATCCGAACGTCACGATCGAGCCGGAATACGGCGGCTTCGACGGCTATTACCAGAAGCTGGTCACCCAGTTCGCCGGCGGAACCGCGCCCGACCTGACGCCGCTGTCCGTCGACTGGATCGAGGAGATCGCGGTCAAAGGCAATCTGGTGCTCGATCTGAACACGCTGAAGGATCACCTCAACCTGGATGCTTTCGATGCTGAGTTTCTGAACGATTACGCGACCTTCGACGGCAAGCTGATCGGGCTGCCGATGGGCGCGAACGGAATTGTAACCCTTTACAACCGGGAGTTTTTCGAAAAGTTCGGCATTTCGGAAAATACGAAATGGGACTGGAACACGATTCACGAAATCGGCAAAAAAGTCCACGAGCAGGACCCCGACGCCTATCTGCTCGGGCTGTTCGATTACCGGATTTTCCTGCAGCCGTTCGTGAACCAATTGACCGGCAACCAATGGATCAACGACGACAAATCGCTCGGCTTTGATGCCGCGGCGGCGGAAAAAGCCTTCGCCTACTACCGCCAGTTGCTCGACGACGGCGTCATTCAGCCGGTGGAAGAAAGCAGCCTGTATCCCGATTTGGCGGAAAACCTCCAATGGCAAAACGGCAACATCGGCATGATGTTCACGCTCGCGTCCACGATCGCCAAAGTAAAGTCGTACACGCCGGACGTCGGCGTCAGCATGTTCCCGGTGCCGGCCGACGCGAAAACGTCCGCCGTGCTGGTCAATCCGAGCAACCCGCTCGCGATCAACAAAGATACGAAGTATCCCGAAGAGGCGGCCAAATTCGCCAGCTGGCTGCTCACCGACCCGGAAGCGGCCCGGATTCTGAAGGACGTCTACAGCGTTCCGGCCGCCACCGCGAACGCGGCCATGCTCGCCGAGGAAGGGCTGATCGATCCGACCGTCGCCGAAGCGGTCGAGATCGCCCTGAGCAATCCGGGAGCGCCCGTCAACGGGCTCAGCAACAACAACGAGCTGAACCAGATTTCCCAGGACATTCTGGAGCGCGTCGCCTTCCGCAAGCTCGAACCGGCGCAAGCCGCCGAGGAGCTGACCTCGCGCCTGGCCGACAAACTGCAAACGATTAAGTAAAAAACGACGAACGGGGGCTTAAGCATGAGTACCAGACTCGACCATCGTCGGCAGCCCGCTGCGGCTCCCGTACGGAGAAAAAAACGCAAAGGCCAGGCCATCGGACTCGCCTACATCAGCCCGTGGCTGATCGGCTTTCTCGTCCTGACGCTGTTTCCCTTCGTCGCCTCGCTCGTCTACTCGTTTACCGATTACAACATGGTCGGCAGCTTCCATTTCGTCGGGCTGGCCAACTATGTCGAGATGTTCACGAACGATCCGACGTTCGCGCAATCGCTGAAAGTGACGCTGCTCTACGTGCTGATGGCCGTACCGGCCAAGCTGGCCATCGCGCTGCTCGTCGCCATGGCGCTGAATATCAAGATGAAGGGCATCGGCTTCTACCGGACGATCTATTATCTTCCGTCCATTCTGGGCGGCAGCATAGCCGTGTCGGTGCTGTGGCGGTTTCTGTTCATGAAGGAAGGGCTCGTCAACTCGATGCTGTCCTCCCTGTCGATCTCCCCGATCAACTGGCTCGGGGATCCGAAGCTGGCGCTGTTCACGATTTCCTTGCTGCCGGTATGGGAATTCGGTTCCTCCATGGTGCTGTTCCTCGCGGGTCTCAAGCAGGTGCCGCAAGAGCTGTACGAGGCGGCGAAGGTGGATGGGGCCGCCCGGTTCCGGACGTTTTTCCACATTACGCTTCCGCTGCTGACGCCGATCGTCCTGTTTAACCTGATCATGCAGACGATCAACGCATTTCAGCAATTTACGGCCGCTTTCGTCATTACCGACGGCGGGCCGATGAAATCCACCTATTTGTACGGGCTTATGCTTTATGACAACTCGTTCCAGTTTTTCAAAATGGGGTACGCTTCCGCCCAATCGTGGATTTTGTTCGTCATCATCCTGCTGTTCACGCTCGTGCTGTTCAAGACGTCCAACCGCTGGGCGCACTATGAAGACGGAGGCGATGGCAAATGACCTTGCGCAAAATATTGACCGTCTTCGGCCTATCCGCGTTCGGGCTGCTGTTCTGCTATCCGCTGCTTTGGCTCGTCGGCGCTTCGTTCAAGCCGAATCAGGAGGTGCTGTCGACGATCGGCCTGTTTCCGTCCGAGTTCGTCTGGGACGCGTATGCCCGCGGCTGGAAAGGCGTCGGCAAAACGAGCTTCGGCACCTTTTTCGCCAATACGTTCCTGCTGGTCGTCCCGGTCGCGGCGCTGACCGCCCTGTCCAGCACGATCGTCGCCTACGGCTTCGCCCGCTTCCGCTTTCCGCTGAAGGGGTTGCTGTTCACCCTGATGATCTCGACGCTGATGCTGCCCGACGCCGTCATCATGATTCCGAGGTACATCCTGTTCAAAAATTTCCACTGGCTCAACACGTATTTGCCGTTCTACGTCCCGGCCCTGCTCGCCGCCAACGCCTTCTTCATCTTCCTGCTCGTCCAGTTCCTGCGCGGCATTCCGCGCGATTTGGACGAAGCGGCGGTCATCGACGGCTGCAACTCGTTCGGCATCCTCGTCCGGGTGCTCGCCCCGCTCATGGTGCCGGCGATCATCTCGACGTGCCTGTTCCAGTTCATCTGGACGTGGAACGAGTTTTTCAACGCCTTGATCTACATCAACAGCGTGACCAAGTTCCCGGTGTCGCTCGGCCTTCGCCTCGTCCTGGACACGGAGGGCGCCGTCAACTGGAACCAGATCATGGCGATGTCCGTCGTGACGATCATTCCTTGCGTCGTCATTTTCTTCATGGCGCAAAAATATTTCGTGGAAGGCGTCTCGACGACCGGCTTGAAGGGATGACGGCACGGCAAGAATTACTCAACGGAGTGCGGCGGCATGCGCATGGTCGGATTGACGTATGGCGGATTGAGATGAGTAGCTACGACTCAATTGGATTGTTAGCGTGCTTGCGAAGGCGGCGAGATGAGTCGTGGTTACTCAAATGAGTCCGGCTGCATGCGCATGGCGGGCTGAGATGAGTAGCTACGACTCAACTGGGTCGATAGCGTGCGTACGAAGGCGCGAGATGAGTCGTGGTTACTCAAATGAGTTCGGCTGCATGCGCATGGCGGGCTGAGATGAGTCGCCACGACTCAACTGGATCGTTAGCGGACCTGCGAGGGCTGCGAAATGAGTCGTGGTTACTCAAATGAGTCCGGCTGCATGCGCATGGCGGGCTGGGATGAGTCGCCACGACTCAACTGGATCGTTAGCGGACCTGCGAGGGCTGCGAAATGAGTCATGGTTACTCAAATGAGTCCGGCTGTATGCGCATGGCGGGCTGGGATGAGTTACTACGACTCAATTGGATTGTTAGCGGACCTGCGAGGGCTGCGAAATGAGTCGTGGTTACTCAAATGAGTTCGGCTGTATGCGCATGGCGGGCTGAGATGAGTAGCTACGACTCAACTGGATCGTTAGCGTGCGTGCGAAGACGGCGAGATGAGTCATGGTTACTCAAATGAGTTCGGCTGCATGCGCATGGCGGGCTG
>NZ_LT821255.1:0-199694 GCF_900169535.1 Cohnella massiliensis | reverse complement strand
ATGAGTCATGGTTACTCAAATGAGTTCGGCTGTATGCGCATGGCGGGCTGGGATGAGTTACTACGACTCAATTGGATTGTTAGCGGACCTGCGAGGGCTGCGAAATGAGTCGTGGTTACTCAAATGAGTTCGGCTGTATGCGCATGGCGGGCTGAGATGAGTCGCCACGACTCAACTGGATCGTTAGCGTGCGTGCGAAGACGGCGAGATGAGTCATGGTTACTCAAATGAGTTCGGCTGCATGCGCATGGCGGGCTGAGATGAGTAGCTACGACTCAACTGGATCGTTAGCGTGCGTGCGAAGACGGCGAGATGAGTCATGGTTACTCAAATGAGTTCGGCTGCATGCGCATGGCGGGCTGGGATGAGTAGCCACGACTCAACTGGGTCGATAGCGGACCTGCGAGGGCTGCGAAATGAGTCGTGGTTACTCAAATGAGTTCGGCTGTATGCGCATCGCGGGCTGAGATGAGTCGCCACGACTCAACTGGATCGTTAGCGGACCTGCGAGGGCTGCGAGATGAGTCATCGTTACCCGGTCAGCGTGCGTGCGAAGGTGGGTGAGCACGAACCCGGAGGAGCTCTCGGCGTAGCTTCGTTGGATTTTGTCCAATCAAAACCGGCTTTCTCGCGGAACTCGCCGGCTCCGTTGGATTTTGTCCAATCTAGCGGGGCCTTTTCGAGGATTCCGCCCGATTTCGTCGTTTCTCATTGGATAAAATCCACTCTAGACAGAGGTTTCCCCGTTTTTCGTTTCGCCCATTGGACAAAATCCAACGTAAGTTCCACGCTGCTTCGCTATATATCTAGAATGGGTAAGCAACAATCAAACAAAGGAGGCCAAAACCATGCAACCGTCCGCCAACCCGAACGCAAACGCCGCGGAACGGCCGAACGTCATCGTGTTTTTCACCGACCAGCAGCGCTGGGACACGACCGGCCTCCACGGCAATCCGCTCGGCCTGACGCCGAATTTCGACCGGATGGCCCGGGAGGGCACCCATCTGGAGTACGCCTTCACCTGCCAGCCGGTGTGCGCGCCGGCCCGTTCCAGCCTGCAAACCGGCCTGTACGCGACCGAAACCGGCTGCTATCGCAACGGCATTCCGCTTCCGGAGGAGCTGCCGACGCTCGCGGATTATTATAATGAGGCGGGCTACGATACCGGGTACATCGGCAAGTGGCACCTGGCCGTCACCCGCGACCGGCCGGGGCCGCCCAACCTGCGGGGACGCTACCGCTACTGGCTCGCGGCGGATTCGCTGGAGCATACTTCGGACGCCTACGACACGACGGTGTACGACAACGACGGCCGCCCCGTGAAGCTGCCGGGCTATCGGGTCGACGCGCTGACGGACGCCGCCATCCGGTACGTCGCGGCTCCGCGCGACAATCCGTTTTTTCTGTTTCTGTCGTTTCTGGAGCCGCACCATCAGAACCATCGCGACGATTACCCCGCTCCGGACGTCTACCGCGACGCCTACACGTCCCGTTGGACGCCGCCCGATCTGGCCGCGCTGACGGGAACGGCGCCGCAGCATCTCGGCGGCTACTACGGCATGGTCAAGCGGCTGGACGAAGCGCTCGGCCGGATCATGGACGCGCTGCGCAGCCTTGGCCTCAAGCGGAACACCATCGTGCTGTTCGCCTCCGACCACGGCTCCCACTTCAAAACGCGCAACGGCGAATACAAGCGCTCGTGCCACGAGAGCTCGATCCGCATTCCTTGCGCGATCGGCGGTCCCGGCTTCGACGGCGGCGGGCGGATCGACCGCCTCGTCAGCCTCGTCGATCTGGTGCCGACGCTGCTCGAAGCGTCCGGCATCGAGGTGCCGGAACGGATGCAGGGCAAGTCGATCGTCCCGCTCGTTCGCAGGCAGCCGTCGGATTGGAACGACGAAGTGTTCGTGCAGATCAGCGAATCGCAGGTCGGCCGGGCCATCCGCACGAAGCGCTGGAAATACGCCGTGCACGCGCCGGACCGCGATCCGATTCGCGATTCGCACTCCCTGCGGTACGAGGAGCAGTTCCTGTACGACCTCGCGGCCGACCCGTACGAGCTGACCAATCTGGCCGGCTTCCGCTCCCACCGGGAAATCGCCGACCGGCTGCGCGAGCGGCTGATCCGGCGCATCGTCGAGGCCGGCGAGCCGGAGCCGGTCATCGCGGAGGCTCCCCCGGTCGAGCCGGGCCAGCGCTACTTGCGGGAAGGCGAGGAGCTTTGGAGCTGACGGCAAAACGCGGCGGGAGACAGCAACCGGACCAGCCGAACTAGCTGAACCAGCCGGACCGTTCGGCTCGCGGGATGTTCCTTGGGGTCGACGGCGCCTGTTTCTCGCCTCGCCGCGCGCCCCCAGCCGAGACCCGGAAAATGCCGCATCGGCCGCCCGAACCGACAAACGCGCCCCTAACGCGAACGGAATCGCCGGCCCTTGCGGCAACAGAAAAAGCCCATCGATCGCGCGAAGCCCGCACCCCCGGACCGGGGATGCGGGCTTCGTATTTTTGCGATCCGATGGGCTATCGTAAGCCGCCGCCTCGCCAAGCTAAGCCAAGCTAAGCTAAGCGCTCAGCACGGGCGCGCCGCCCTGCTGCAGCTGGTACATCGCGTAATATTTGCCCCCGTGCTGCATCAGCGTCTCGTGGTTGCCGCGCTCCACGATTTCGCCGCGGTCGAGCACGAGAATCTGGTCCGCCTGCCGGATCGTCGACAGCCGGTGCGCGATGACGAACGTCGTCCGCCCCTGCTTCAGCACGTCGAGCGCCTGCTGGATGATCGCCTCCGTCTCGGTGTCGATGCTGGCCGTCGCCTCGTCCAGGATCAAAATCGCCGGATCGTAAGCGAGCGCCCGCGCGAACGAAATGAGCTGCCGCTGACCGGCGGACAGTGTGCTGCCCTTCTCCAGCACCGGCTCGTCGATGCCGCCGGGCAGGTTCATGAACATGTCGTACGCGCCGACATCCTTGAGCGCCTGCACCACCTTGTCCCGGGTGATGGCCGGATTGTCGAGGCTGACGTTCGAAGCGATCGTCCCGGTGAACAGGTACGGGTCCTGCAGCACGATGCCCATATGCTGGCGCAGCAGCTGCTTCGGAATGTCCCGGACGTCGGTTCCGTCCACCTTGATGCTGCCCTTCTCGATGTCGTAGAAGCGGAACAGCAGGTTCAGGATCGAGCTCTTGCCCGAGCCGGTATGCCCGACCAGCGCCACCGTTTCCCCCTGGCGCGCTTCGAACGAAATGTTTTTCAGCACGTAATCGTCGTTCTTGTAGGCAAACGTAACGTCTTCGAAACGCACCTCGCCCTTGTAGCGCGGAAGCGCGCCCGTCGCCACGTCCGTGCCCGGTTCGTCGAGCAGCCGAAACACCCGCTCCGCCGACACCCGGGCCGTCTCCAGGTTCGCCAGTTGGTTCACGATGCCGACGATCGGCTGGAACATCCGGTTCATGTAATCGATAAAAGCGTACAATACGCCGACCGTCACGATCGAGCCGAGCCAGTCGCCCCAGAACAGCCAGATGACGACGATGAACAGCGCGTTCCGCACGACGTTCACCAGGTTGTGCGAAGTCAGCGAGTTCAGGTTGAGCAGCTTGTTTTGATATTTGTAAAATTCCTTGTTGTGCTCCTCGAATTCCTCCATCGTCCGCTTGCTCCGGCGGAACGCCTGGATGATCGGCATGCCGAGGATCGACTCGTTGATCATGGCGTTGATGTCGCTCAGCTTGTTGCGAATCACCTCGTTGTACCGGCCGGCGAATTTGCGGTACACGACGATCCAGACGGCCAGAATCGGCACGATCGGAAGCGCGAGCGCGGCGAGCCACGGCTCAAGCATGAACAGCGCCCCGAAGATGGCGACCATATAGACCGCCCCGGCAAAAAAGTTCGTCAACACCGCGACGAACAGCTCGCGCACCGCCTCCGTGTCATTTGTGATGCGGGAAACGACTTTGCCCGCCGGCAAGTTGTCGAAATACTGCACCGGCAGCCGCTGCGTATGCGCAAACACGTCCTCCCGCATCCGCTGCACGATCCGGTTGGCCGACTTCTGCAGCAGCAGCCGCTGGAAGTAGGTGAACACCGCGGCGACCGCCAGCAGCCCCAGGTAGGCGGCCGCCAGCGTAAGCAGTCCCGGCAGCTCCGGCTTGTAAAACCGGTACAGCTCCTCCGACGTCAGCGGAGTAACCGGATAGGCGGCCGCGGTCCCGTCTTCGGCGGTTACGGTAAGCGTTCCGTCCGTCACCGAGCGCTTGCCGTCGAACGCCAAATCGCCGCGCAGGAAGTAATTTCTCCCTTCTACCTGCAGCACCCGGGCGACTTCGCCTTTCGTTTCGTCCCCGGAAAAATGATCCTCTCGCTTGTAGCGCACGCCTTCGTACTCGACGCCGTACCGGCTTTCGGACGCTTCGACGTGCCACTTCTTTTCGATGCCCATAATATTGTTGTCGATCATCCGCTGCGCGATGAGCGGCCCGAGCAGCTCGACGCATACCGCGATGAGCATGAACCCGAGCGCCGCGAAAATCGACTTCTTATACAGCATGGCATAGCGGAACAACCGTTTGCCCGTACTTCCCACGTTCGCACCTTCCTTCGTTCGTGACGCCCTGGCGGCGTCGGCTTGCGGGACTCCCCGCTTCTCCTCCGGTTTGCCGGCCTGCCCGTTCTCCGTCAGATCGCTGCCCGCTCTTCCATGCGCCTTCCGGCGCCGGCTTTACGAAGCCTCGACGTACGCCTCCAGCTGCTGCCGGTCGTATTGCTCCCGGTACCAGCCTCCTCGCTGCAGCAGCTCCTCGTGCGTGCCGCTTTCCACGATCCGGCCCTCGTCGAGCACGACGATCAGTTCGGCGTGCTGAACCGCCGACAGCCGGTGCGTCGCGATCAGCGTCGTCTTGCCCGCGCGTTCCGTCCGGATGCCGTCGATGATCTCGGCCTCGGTCTTCGCGTCGACCGCCGACAGCGCGTCGTCCAGAATCAAAATTTCCGGATTCGCGATCAGAGCCCGCGCGATGCTGACCCGCTGCTTCTGCCCGCCGGACAGCGCGACGCCCTTCTCCCCGACCAGCGTCTCCAGGCCGTCCGGGAGGAACGCGATATCCTTCGCGAACGAAGCCCGCTCCAGCGCCCGCCGAAGGTCCTCCTCCGTCGCCCGTTCCGCCCCGAACAATATATTTTCGCGAATCGTCCGCGAGAACAAAATCGGCTGCTGCGGCACGTATCCGATCCAGCCGATCAGCCGGTCGATTTCCAGCTTGCCCAGCGGCACGCCGGACACCGAGATTTCGCCGCTCCCGAGCGGATATTCGCGCAGCAGCTGCTTGAGCAGCGTCGTTTTGCCGCTTCCGGTGCGTCCGACGATGCCGAGCGTCTGTCCCGGCTTGAGCGTGAACGACACGTTTGCGAGATTGTCCGTCACCGAGCTCGGATACCGGAAGGTGACGTTGTCGAACGCGATCTCGCCCGGCTTTTCCATCGCGACGAGCTTGTCCCCGTCCTCCACGTCCGGCCGATAGCCGAGGGTTTCGGATACCCGGTCGAGCGACGCGTTGCCCCGCTGCATGATGTTGATCAGCTCGCCGATCGCGAACATCGGCCAGATGAGCATGCCGAGAAACACGTTGAACGATACGAGCTCGCCGAGCGTGATTTCGTTGCGGAACACCAGGTAGCCGCCGTAGCAAAGGCCGATCAAATAGCTCATGTTGACCAAAATCTTGTTCGTCGGTTCGAAAAGCGCGTCGATCTTCGCGACGGCGATGTTCTTCGCCAGCACTTCCGACGTTTTCGCGTGAAACCGGCCGCGGTCCGCTTCCTCCTGCACGTACGCCCGCACGACCCGAACGCCGGACACCGATTCGAGCACCTGGTCGTTCAGCTCGCCGAACGCGTCCTGCGATTTCATGAAACGCTCGTGGATGCGCTTGCCGAACGTCTGCATGAGCAGCGCGAGCAGCGGCAGCGGCAGCAGCGCCGCCAGCGTCAGCTCCCAGCTGATCAGCACCGCCATCATGAACAGCACCGTCAGCATGAACAACGTCGAATCGATCAGCGTCAGAATGCCGAAGCCCGCCGTATTCGAAATCGCCCACAAGTCGTTCGTCGAGCGGGCCATCAAATCGCCCGTCCGGTTGCGCTCGTAAAAGGTCGGCGTCATTTTGAGAAAATGGCGCATGAGCCTTCTGCGCAGCAGCAGCTCCAGCAGAAACGCCCCGCCGAACAGCTGCCGCATCCACACGTACGTAATCGCGTAGCTGCCGACCGTGATGCCGATCAGAATGAGCAGCGTTTGAACGAATTCCTCCCGGGTAAGCGTTCCTTGATGAATGCCGTCGATGACCGTCCCCATCATTCGGGGAGGCAGCACGTCGATGACGCCGACGATGGCCAGCAGCACGACCGCCACCGAATACCTGCGCCAGTGCAGACGGAAAACCCATCCGAGCTTTCGCAATACCGTAAACATTTCCTTTTTCCCGCCTCGCTTTCTTGCTTGTTGGCCCAAGTCGATTCCAAATAAAAAACGTACCGCTCGCAAGCGATACGCCCTGCCGCGAAATCCCGAACAAACGTTCGATTTCAGCGGCGCAAAAAGGGCGCACGATTACGAGAACGTAACCATGCGCCCGATCTTCTGTCGTTAATCGTGCGCTATCGGATTACGTTCGGCGACATACCGACGGCAAACATGGGGTAACCGTTATCGACACGCATCGAACGCACTCCTTTCTGAAAGTGAAATCTATTTGTCACTTTACCATCCCATGGAAGGACTGTCAATCGGTTTTTTCAATCGGCAATATGCTTTTTTTCGCTTCGCCCGCTTCGAACCCTTTCCGTTCCGCCGCCTTCTTCGCCCCCGGCAGCGGGCAAAGCGCAAGCCCGGAAACGCGCTCCGGGCTTGCTCGAGAGACGATTAAGTTTTACCGGAGCGGTTAGCCAGACCGACGATCATGACCACAAGCGCAAGCAACTGGATGAGAAGTTCGGAGCTCATTCCATTCCCTCCAAATCGGCGGAATGCTCCTTCGCCGGCTTCTCCTCTCCCGCCGGATCGACGTTTCGTCTCCCGCTACCATATCTATGCGCGCGTCCGCGGCAATATGAGAACGGATGGACGGCTCAAACGCCTGCCGCCTTCAGCTTGCCGTCGAGAAACCGTTTGGCGCGCGGAAAGTCATGACCGGAAAAGCTTCAACCGCTCGTACCCGTTAAGGGTCAAAAGCGCCACCCAGGTGGACAAAACCGCCAGCAGCAAATGCATCGCGATGCCCAACAGGCTCGACCAAGCGAATCCGTCCGCGGCGGCCAGCGTCCACCAGAACAACGGCGGCAGCTGCCCCGCGATCAGCAGCAGCGCGGCCAGCAGCCCGAATCCGAGCGTGGCGAGTTTGAAGGGCCGGGATTGGGAAAGATTCAACAGAAAGGAGGCGGCAAAAAGGACGATGCCCCCGAAGACGGCGTACGTTGCCCATAATTCGCTCTGGCCTTCCACCCATTCGGGACCGAGGCCGATGGCCGGGACGGCAATGCGGAAGCCGGACGACGGAATGTACAAAACGCCCATGACGACGGACATGACGGCGGCCGCTCGGATTAACGCCGCGTTGCTGAATTTGGTTAACACCATCGGGGACACCCCTTCAACCTTTGTTATACATTTGACGATCCCCGATGACCGATTGTTTCGCGTTTCAGGCTGCCAATAGTCGCCAAATGCCCCTCGGCGAGCACACGTACAATTCGCCTTTCGCGTCGATGCCGAACGACATCACGTTCAGTCCGGATTCGAGCAGCAGCCGATTGTCGGCGCTCCCGTCCTCGCGCTGCCGCAGCGCCCATATTTTGCCCGAACCGTAGTCGCCGTAAACGTACCAGCCCTCCAGGCCGGCGAGCTGGCCGCCGCGGTAAACATAGCCGCCCGTCACCGAAATGCCCTCGTCGCGGCCGTACTCCCAGACCGGGTCGATCAGCCCGTCGCTCTCGCAGCCCTCGGCCGGCTCGAAGCAGGCGGTGCCCTCCTTGACGTTCCAGCCGTAGTTGCCGCCCTTTTCGATCCGATCGATCTCCTCGATCTCGTTCTGTCCGACGTCGGCCGCCCACAACCGGCCCGTAGCCGGATCGAAGCTGAACCGCCACGGGTTGCGCAGCCCGTAGGCGTAAATTTCCGGCGCGCCGCCGCCGCTCGCGAACGGATTGTCCCCGGGAATCGCGTAGGCTTTGTTCCCGTCCGTCCGGTCCACGTCGATGCGCAAAATTTTCCCGAGCAGCGCGTTTACGTTTTGCCCGTTTCCATGCGGATCGCCGCCGCTTCCCCCGTCGCCTGTCGCGATGTACAAATAGCCGTCCGGGCCGAAGGCGAGCTGGCCGCCGTTATGGTTCGAATACGGCTGCTCGAACGTCAGCAGCACGCGTTCGCTTGCCGGATCGGCTTTGCCCGCCGCGGGGTCGGCCTCGTACCGGGCGATGACCGTATGGGTTGCGGTCGTGTAATTGACGTAAAAGTAACCGTTCGTTGCGAACCGAGGGTGAAAAGCGAGACCGAGCAAGCCTTGCTCCATGCCCTCGTCATGCACGCGGTCTCGAATGTCCAGCAAAAGGACCGGCTCTTTCCCGGGATCGGCCGGATCGACGGCCGAGATCGTTCCCGGCTGATCGACGACGTAGATGACCTCCGGATTCCCGGGCGCGACCTCGATTCCGACCGGGGACTCAAACACGCCTTCGCCGATCAGCGGCTCCAGCTTGACTTCCGGCAGCTCGGCCTCGTTTCCGCCGCCGCTCGCGGACGGGTCAGCCGCGCCTGTCGCCGTTTCGCCGGCCGGCTCGCTCTCTCCCGCATCCGTTTCGCCGGACGGTTCGGCCGCCCCTGCGTCCGATTCCGCCTGCACCGGGACTTCCGTCTCGTTCCCCGTCGACCCGGCGCTCCACGGGAGCCAATCGCACCCCGCGCACAGAACGATCAGTATCGCTATCGCCGCTATTCGTCCGATTTTTTTCATCCTTCTACCCCCTTGTTGTAGGCCTGATTCATGCCCGATAAGCTCCGGTCGACCATTGCTCCATGCCTTTACGCGGCGCGAGACTATCGCTGCCAGGCAGAGCTGTGACGGACTCGTTGCCACGTTGTACAGTATTTGACATGAGCGACCCGTTTCCTGCCGAAGGACGGCCGCATGCGGGGACGGGTTAAGATGAGTCGCCATGACTCAACCGGATCGTCAGCGGGCATGCGGGGGCGGCAAAATGAGTCATTTTTACTCAACTGCGTGCGGCCATATGCGTTTGGAGGGTCGAGATGAGTCGCCACGACTCAACTGGATCGTCAGCGGGCGCGCGGGGACGGCGAAATGGGTCATTTTTACTCAACTGCGTGCGGCCATATGCGTTTGGAGGGTCGAGATGAGTCGCCACGACTCATCTGGATCGACAGCGGACATGAGAAGGCGGTGAAATGAGTCGTTTTTACTCAAAAAACCCCCGATCCCGCGGGATCGGAGGTTCTCCTTGTGTCTTCTTCGTTTGCGCCCGACATCTTGGCCGGTTCAGGCTTGCGCCCGACTGCCGGCCGACTCAGACGACCAGCACGATCGCCGGTTCCTCGCACCAATCGCAGCTCTTGGGCGGATCCCAATCGGAAAACTTCGTCGTTTTCAGATCGACCAAATCCGGCGCATCCTCATACTCGTCGACGAATTTGTCGATCGCAAGCTCGACGTGCTCCTTGCAAACACAATACATTCCGTTAGTCCTTCCTACTCGGTGTCTTCGTCTTTTTCGATCAGCTTCACGGCGATCTCCATCTTCTCGCTTCCGCGATAGAACGTTACCGTCAGCGTTTCCCCGATTTTCTTGCGGTTATACAGATGCTTCCGAAGCTCCATCGTGCTGCCGACGCTCGCGCCGTCCAGCTTGACGATGACGTCGTTGAGCATGAGACCCGCATCCTTCGCCGGACCGACCGCTTCCAGCACGACGACGCCTTCCTTCACGCTGTCCGGAATGCCCAGCATCTCCTCGGGCGATTCCTCTTCGCTCGTCTCCGGCGATTCGCTTTCGTCCTCTTCGAACAGAAAGTCCTCCGTCGCGTTGTAATCGAGAAAAGCGGACAAATCCATCGAGTAAACGCCCAAATACGGGCGAAGCACCTTGCCGCGCTCCTCCAGCTCCTTCACGACCGGCATGACGTCATGGATCGGCAGCGCGAACCCGATGCCCTCGATGCCCATGTCCGCAACCTTCATGCTGTTGATGCCGATCAGCTCTCCATCCAGATTGACGAGCGCGCCTCCGCTGTTGCCGGGATTGATCGGCGCGGAAATTTGGATGACTTCTTCTTCCCAGTCGTAAATGCCGTCCTGATTGAGCGAAACCGGGATGATCCGGTTCAGGTTCGATACGATGCCGTCCGTCAGCGAGTCGTTGAACCCGAGCGGGTTGCCGATCGCGATGACCGTCTCGCCTTCGCGAAGACGCGTGGAATCGCCGATTTCCGCGACGGTGTCGATGCCTTTGCCGTCCACTTCAAGCACCGCCAAATCGGCAATCGAATCCTTGCCGACGATGGTCGCTTCCTTCTGCTCTCCGTTCAGCAGCGCGACTTGCACGTGCGCGGCGTTCTGAATGACGTGAGCGTTCGTAATAATTCGCGCTTTGCCGCCCTTTTTCTCGAAAATGACCCCCGAACCGAGGCTGGCGTTCGTCAGCGAATCGTCGCCTTCGTCCCCGGATCCCGGCTCCTCCGCCCGGTTGACGATGCTGACGACGGCGGGCCGGACTTTGGCCGAGGCGGTGATGATCCGCTCCGAGGTCTCGATCACCGGCTGCCCGGTGACGACGGCGGGACGACTCTCCGAACCTCCCGGCCGAACGATGAAGGTAAACAAGAGAGCGACGGCAAGCGAACTGACTAAAGAAGATATGATAGCCACCCGAAACATCGAGGCTTGCGAGCGGCCGCCGTTTCCGAACGAACCCGGCCACTCGCGCCGTCCGCCTCTGCTTCTTCGTTTTACTCGGGTCGAAAAAAAATCGTCGTCAAAAAAGCTCATGCGCTGCACCTGCTTTCAGGGAGTCCCGCTCCCGATGCCGTAAGCCGGAATTCGCCGCAAACGAGCGATTCCGCGAATCCATGAACGGCTTCCAAATGCGCCGAAAATGACTGGTTTGTCTAAAATACTAATTGAATTCGGCAAGCGAAGCAAGAGTCCCCGAACCCGCATTCGGTATGTAAAGATAGGAAACGGAACCAATTTTCCCGAATTCCGCTTCAAGCCTTCACCAGATCCCACGGCGTCGGACGATCCGCGTACGTTTCGCAAAGCGCGAATTCATGTTTTTGATAAAAATAACCGTTGTCTTCGAGCACCGTATTGACGGTCAGTTTGGCCAAATCCATCATGTTGTGCTCCTGGCTCAAATGGGCCAGATACACCCTGCGCAAATCTCCCGAATCCAGCAGCCGGCAAAGCGCTTCGCCCGCCGCCTCGTTCGACAGATGGCCGCTGTCCCCGAGAATCCGGCGCTTGATGTTCCACGGATAACGCCCCATCCGCAGCATGTTGATGTCGTGATTCGCTTCCAGCACGAGCACGTCGGACTGCTTCAGCTGCTCCATCACCTTGTCGCTGACGTAGCCGAGGTCCGTCGCCAGGCTCAGCTTGCGGCCGCCCGCGCGGAAGCAGTAGCCGACCGGCTCCGCCGCGTCGTGCGAGATGGCGTACGATTCGATGCGCAAGTCGTAGATTTCCATTGCGGTCCCCGTCGGCAGTATATGCCGCTGCTCGTCGGGTAATTCGCCTATGCTTTTGTGCATCGCGGTCCATGTTTTCTCGTTCGCGTACACCGGCAAATTGAACTTGCGCGCCATCGCCCCGAGTCCCTTGATATGATCGGAATGCTCGTGCGTGACGAAGATGGCGTCCAGATCCGCTCCGGACACCTCGCGCTCCTTCATGAGCTCTTCCACTTTGCGGGCGCTCAGGCCCACGTCGACGAGCACGGTCGCCGCGTCGGAGGACACGACGGTCGCGTTGCCGGTGGATCCGCTGCACAATACGCTGAATTGCAATCCCATGATGAAAAATCCTTTCCTCTCCCAGTCCCGCGGGTTCCTTGCGCGCCGGCGGCGCGGGATGCCGGCCGCATCGGCCGCGCGCCCTTTCGGGCGCGAACCGAAACTCCTCGATCCTTACCGAAACGTCTATTCTGCATCCGTATCGCCGCCGAAATGCTCCTTCGCCGTCCGGGGACGCCGGCCGTCGATGCGGCTACCCGGCTTCGGAGGAAGCCTCCTCCATCTCCCCGCCGGCGGCGGCGTTATCGGATTTGTTCGTGACGACTTCGCTGCTAATGGCATGTACATAGTAAACTTCGCCGTCTTCCAGCAAAACCCTCCAAGAAGGCGCGGCAACCTGGGTCTCCGAATCGAAAATAATTTGGCCGTGGTAGCCGAGCTGGACTTCCTTGATGTTCGACCCGGCCGGCAAATAGTTTTCGATCAGGTTTTTGACCACTTTGGCGGCCGGCAGCACCTTCTGGGCGGCGCCGCCTTCCGACGGCAAAATCGAAATGACGTCCTGCGTGTAGCCGTTGATTTTTTGATTGCTGTAGTAAAGCTCCAGCCAAACGTCGAAAATCGGCCACCCGCCCTCCGTCCGGTTCAGCACGAAAACGCCTTCCCGGCTTGCCCAGTTGTCGAAGCGGTATTTGGCAAGGTCGGGGATGACGCCCCCCAGCTCCTGCCGCAGCTCCTGCTCCGCGAACACGATGCGCGAATCCTTCGGGGGTTCGATCGCCTTCACGCGGCCGCTGCCCTCCTGCTCCAGCTTGTAGGTGATTTCCTGCATCGCCGGCGTTTCGGTTGGAATTTGCGCTTCCACTTTAATCGATTTTTCCTGCATGACCTGCTGCGTCTCGGGAGGCAGCGACGTCCAGTCGACGGCCGTATCGAGCCGCTCCTGCAAATTCAGCCACAGCTGATACCCGAGCAACGCGTTCAGCAGCAAAAAAGCGAAGATGAGCACGCTTTTCGTTCGGCCCCAGTCCATGATCGCCCCTCCTTTGACTCCTGTTCGTTCGCCAAGCGCGCCGGCCGTCAGCCGATCGTGCGAACTTCGCCCGTCGTCAGGCGATCGTGCGAACTTCGCCCGTCGTCAGGCGAATCGCCCATACCGGCGTCAGCGTCAGCGAATTTTCGCCGAGCTCCGGCCGATAAGCCGGATAGACCGCTTCGACGATGCCGCCGTCCGCCGCTTCGCGAATCCGCTTCTTGAGCGGGTCTCCCGCCTGCAGCTTGCGCTGCTCCGTCTTCGCGGGCTCCGGGTCGAGCATGATGAGCGACCGCTCGTACGAGGAGACGACGCCCTGCTGAATGCTGAGCTGCATGTAGCCGAACCGGAATCCGTCGTGCGAGACGATCGGCAATCCGTTCATGTATTGCTGAAACCATACGACGTCCGTTCCGGCGGTCGCCTCCGTGCGCTCGAGCCGATGCGTGCCGTTCCAGCCGCCGTGCTGGTTCACGAACTGCACGGCGCTGGCGATGTTGTCGGTCAGCTTGTTTTCGCTGTCGGTCGGAGCCACCGGATCGGTGTACGTCAGCCAGCCGCCCTCCTGCTCCACCTTCAGCCCCCGCTTGCCGTCGGTATAAATTTCCGTTCCGTCCTGCCGGTCCTGGATGGTCCGGGTCGTGGTCGGATCGAGGAACAGGTTGCGCTGCATCTGTTCCGGCGTAAGCCGGCTGTAGGTCGCCTGGACGGCCGGGTAGCTCTTTTCCTGCATCGGGACGTAATAGCCGTCCCAATATTCATAGGGCGTCCAATACTCCCCGAAGCCGGTGTACTGCTGAACGTCCTGCACGGTCAGATCGGCCCGCAGCGACTCGTACACGCTGACGCCGTCCGCGCTGAAGAAAAACGTGCGAACCTCTTCCCTGTCGTCGCGCGAGAAAATCCAGATCCGGGTGACGGAGTCGCCCGAGAACAGAAAGTCGGAATCGACCTTGAACACCCGCTGCACCAGTTCGAACGGAATCGGCCGGCCGAAGCGAACCTCGACGCCCCGGTATTCCCTGCGCACCTCGTCCCAGTCGACCGATTGGATCGAGTCGCGCTGAAACCCGGTGAATTCGCGGCTTTGCAGCTTCGTCAGCACCATATCGTAAAACGTATCCTGCGGGTAAAAAATCGTATGCCGGTCTTCCCCCATGTGCAGGATGAGCTGCTCGGGAAACAGCAGATTTTCCACCTTTTCCTCCGGTCCGAGCGGCTCCATTTTCACGTAATCCTGTTCGATGCCGACCTGCGTCTCCATGCCGGGCGTGCTGTACATCAGAAAGTAGCTCTGCACGAGGCTAAGCGCGACAAGCAGCGCCAGCAGCACGGTCTTCGCGCCTTCGATCATGGCCGCTCACTTCCTTCCTGCGCCGCCGGCACGGTGACCGTTACCTTCGTTCCGACGCCGGCCTCGGATTCCAGATGAATATGGCCTCCGTGGGCGCGGACGATTTCCCGGGCAATGGACAGCCCGAGCCCGGTACCGCCCATGCTGCGGGAACGGGCCTTGTCTACCCGGTAAAACCGTTCGAAGATGCGCTCGATGTCTTTTTTCGGGATGCCGATGCCCGTATCCTGAACGGCGATTTCCAATTGCCCGTTCTCGCCCAGCCGCGCCGCCAGAAGCACCCTGCCGCCGTCCAGCGTGTACTTGATCGCATTGGACACCAGGTTGTCGAGCACCTGGTCGATGCCGTCGCGGTCCAGCCATACTTGCGGCAGGTTCGCTTCGACCTGCACCCCGGCGGTAATCGCCTTCTGCCTGAGCTGCAGCGAAAACCGGTCGACGACGTCTTCCATGATCTCCTCCACGTCGACCATCTGCCGCCAGAGCTGCGACTGCTTCGAATCGAAGCGCGACAGGTGCAGCAGATCCGTCACAAGCCGGATCATCCGCTCCGTTTCGCTGCGGATGACGCCCACGAAACGCTCGGCGAGCGGCGGCTCGCTCAGCGCCCCGTCGTTCAGCGCTTCGGCGTAGCTCTTGATCGTCGTGAGCGGCGTCCTTAGCTCGTGCGACACGTTGGCGACGAATTCCCGGCGGGATTGCTCCAGCTTCTCCGACTCCGTGGCGTCGTGAAGCACCGCGATGGCGCCGACGACCCCTTTGTCGCGGCGGCGGATCGGCGTCAGCGTCACGCGGAACAGCAGCGCCTCCTCGCCGTCCTCCCCCGCCCGCTCGATCAGCAGGGTAAACTCCTTGCCCTGCAGCGTCTCCGCGATCGACTCCTTGTCGATGTTCAGGCACTCCGACATCGTCATGCCCTCGATCCGCTCCAGACCGAGCATGCCCCGCGCCCGGCGGTTGGCCACGATGACGCGGCCGAGCTCGTCGGAAGCGAGCACGCCGTCGCTCATATTCGCCAGGATGGAGGAGAGCTTCTCCTTCTCCTCCTCGTTGAGCGACAGCGCTTCGCTGAGCCGGTCGGTCATTTCGTTGAACGCCGTGCTGAGCTGGCCCAGCTCGTCGTTGCCGAACACCGGCACCCGCTCGTCGAAGTTGCCCTCCGCCACCGCGGACGCCTGCCGCGTCAGCGCCTTGATCGGCTGGGTGATCGTGCCGGCCAGCAAAATCCCCAAAATCGCGGTCAATCCGAGCGCGAGCAGCATGCCCGTCACGAAAATCCGGTTCACCCGGTCGATCGTGTCGTACATCTCCTTCATCGAGGCGACGATGTACACCGCGCCGACGATTTTGCCGTTGCTGATGACGGGCTTCGCGATGACCTTTTTGCGGACGTTGTCCTCGTCGATGATCTCCTCGGAGTTGTCGCTGATCCCTTGCAGCGCACGGCTGACGAGCAGCGACGTGTTCTTGCGCCCGACATACGACTGGTGCGACTGCATCGACGTCGCGAGCACGCGGCCGCTGGCGTCCAGCACCTGGGTTTCCGCCCCGTTGATGTTGAACAGGTTGCTGACCAGCTGGTTCAGCTCGGCGCTCGTTTCCTCCGCCGGATTGCCGGTGTCGCCCTGCCGCTCCACGAGCGCGCCTTCCGCCAGCACGGTCAGCAGCCGCGCCTGCGAGTTGATGCCGTTCGTGAACGACTCGATGAGCGAGCTTTTCATCGTGCTTATAAAATAAACCCCGATCAGCTGCACCGCGATCAGGATCAGAAGCAGTACCATAATGATGAACTTCACCTGAATGGTACGGAAAGGGCGGAACAGATTCATCATCCGTAACCGCCCGTCATTTTCGGATTGCGCATCAAGTAGCCCAGGCCGCGCCGGGTCAAAATGATTTCCGGCCGTCCCGGATCGTCCTCGATCTTCTCGCGCAGCCTCCGGATCGTCACGTCGACCGTGCGGACGTCGCCGAAATATTCGAAGCCCCATACCGCCTGCAGCAAATGCTCGCGGGTCATCACCTTGCCGCTGTTGCGGGCAAGATAATGCACGAGCTCGAATTCCCGATGCGTCAGATCGAGCGGCTGCCCGTTCTTGTACACGACGTACATATCCGTGTCGATGAACAGGTTGAACAGCTTGAGTCCCTGCCGCTCGTTCTCCGCCGCCGCCTCCCCTTCCGGGCGGGCCGGCCCTTCCTTGCGCTGGCGGCGCAGATGCGCTTTCACCCGCGCGAGCAGCTCCCTCGTCCCGAACGGCTTGGTCACGTAATCGTCGGCGCCGAGCTCCAGCCCGAGCACCTTGTCGATTTCCGTGTCCTTGGCCGTCAGCATGATGATCGGAACGGACAGCTTGCTGCGCACCTCGCGGCACACATCCATGCCGTCCTTCACCGGCAGCATCAGGTCGAGCAAGATCAAATCGGGCCCGGTCTCGAACGCGAGACGAACGGCCTCCTCGCCGTCGAACGCGCAGACGACCTCATAGCCCTCTTTTTCCAGGTTGAATTTCAAAATATCCGCAATCGGCCGCTCGTCGTCGACCACCAGTATTTTACCCGGCATATACGTTAACGCCTCCTCGTCTCCCGGAAGCTGCATTGTCCCTTCTATATTACCATACCTGGGCGCTCTCTCCCAACGAATCGCCGGCGTCAGCGATTGGAAATGATTCGGAGCCGTCGGGCATCGCGGGTCGGCTCCGTTACGGTCGTTCTGCTTCGGGCGTCTTCTTGCGATCGCGCCGCTTCTCTCATCTTAAAAACGGATCAACTGCTTCTCGTGAACATGGGCCTGTTCGCGATTATACGCGATTATTAGAGAGGTTGCAGCATGGCGGGATTTGACGGACTCCTAGGCAGACGGGCCCGAGTTTGGGCAGAGCTTCAGTGGATTTTGTCCAACCGAAACCGGCTTTTTCGCGCAATCCGTTAGCTTCAGTGGATTTTGTCCAATCTGGCGAGGCCTTTTCGGAGATTCGTCTCTCATTCCCGGTTTCTCGTTGTATAAAATCCACTATAGACGGAGGGTTTCACCGTTTTCCCTTCTGTAGATTGGATAAAATCCAACGAAGGCTCCCTCCGCCCGGGCCCGTCCCCGTTTCCGCTGTCCGCAAGCCGTGCCGCTCGCAGCCCCGGCGCGCAAAGGTGAGCTTCGCAGGGCATGACGAGCAAAGGCGGAACTTCATGGCGCCTGGCGCGCGGAGGCCGCGGCTGCGCAATGACCAAATCACGCTCGCGCCCATATGCGGCGCAAACGCGAAGCAAAAAACCGTCCCCCTGAATCGGCAGTCGCCGAGGAGGACGGCTATCCCTCTTCCCCGGTTCGGCATTTGCCGAGGGGGACGTCTATCCTTTTCCCCGAACCGGCACCTGACGGCCAGGGAAAGCTTTTTTTCTACCCTCTATCCTTCCCCTTAAGGCTTGACGACCAGCGTCGGCGCAACGCGATATTGCGTGGCCCGCTCGTAGTCGAATGCCATGCCGAGCAGGTCGGCTTCGCTCCACAGCTTGCCGAGAAACGCGAGGGAAAACGGGGCGCCGCTATCGTAGTAACCTGCCGGCACCGTGATCAAAGGAACGCCTAGAATGTTGATTTCCGGAACGGTCGTGTCGTAAATCCGTTCCTCTCCGTCCAGCAGCGGCGTCTCCTCGTACATTTGCGGGAAAACGAGCGCGTCCAGATCGTTGTTGTCCATGACGTCGTTGAAAATGCGAAGCAGCTTCGTGCGGGCCGCCGCATACGTTGACAGGTCCGGAATTTCGTCCGGATTTTCCAGAGATTCCTTATATCTCTCGAACAGCGAGGGCGTTTCGCCCGTTTTTGCGATCAGCTCCGTTACCGATTGAATCGGCGAGTCCGGGCCGAGGCGCTCCAGATATTGTTCCATGTCGTATATCAGCGATTCGAGACCGAGCGATCCGACCTCTTTCGCGTATGCGGCGAACTCCGAACCGGCAAAAGGATCGGTGACGACGACCGCGCCCTGGCTTTCCAGTTCCTTGACGGCGCGATCGTACAGCGCCTGCGTCTCCTTCGACATTTCCTGGTCGAGCCAGCCCGGCCCGTAAAGGCCGATCCGCTTGTTCTTCAGCGCCAGCGTGCTGAGCTTGGACGTATAGCCGTTGCGGGGAATGTTGCCGATCGAGGCGACCGTCTTCGGATCTTCCGCCGAATAGCCCGCAATGACGTCAAGCATGAGCGCGGCGTCCCGCACCGTTCGCGCATGCGGCCCGATGACGTCTCTCGTGCTTCCGCCCAGCGGCACGACGCCCGCGTTCGGAACGAGGCCGAACGTCGGCTTAATGCCGACGAGCGCCTGCGCCGCCGCCGGATTTTGAATCGAGCCGCCGGTTTCCTCCGCGATGCCCAGCACTGCGAAATTCCCCGAGACGGCCATCGCGGTTCCGGAGCTGCTCGCCCCGGGAACGAGCTTGCGGTCGACGGCGTTGTACGTGTCGCCCGCCCAGCTCGTGCTCGCGCGAGTACCGTCGGCGCTGAACGCCGGAATGTTCGTTTTGCCGAGAATGATCGCCCCGGCCGCCTTCAGCCTGGCGACGACGGGCGCGTCTTTTTCGGGGATGATTTCGATTCCACCCGACTCCTTGCTGAGCGGCGCCCATCCGAACGTCGAAGGGAAGCCGGCGACGTCGACCGCTTCCTTAATGACGATCGGCACGCCCGCCAGCGGCCCCAGCTCCTCGCCGGCCGCCCGGCGCCGGTCGATTTCGCGCGCTTCCGCCAAAGCCTCCGAATTCATCATCGTAAAAGCGTTATAGTTCGGTTCATAGATTTCGATGCGATCGAGGTACGACTGTACGACTTCCTCCGCCGTATATGCCCCTTCTTCGTACCCTTGCTGCAAATCTTTTACCGTTATTTCTTCATAGGAAAAGCTTTCGGCCGCAGATACGGTCAGGCCGCTCATCAAAAGACCCGTCAATAGCGACATGAAAACAACACGCTTGAAAAAAAGACTTCGCAAGTTCACTTGGTCGTCCTCCCAAAGAGTAGTTTCATCGTCCGCTTCGTTCTTGTTGTCGGCATGCGTTTTCCGTTCCCGATCCACGGCATTTACGTTAACATACATAACACTGCTTTTCGTTATAAATCGCATATCCTCCTTTATAAAATAGGAATTATATCCATATTTTGCAGATACACTTGCATGGTACGCCCTATACATGTCAGATGTCAATCTATTTTTCTCTTTCTTCCGACCATATTGTCAAATTACTTAACATTTCCTAGGGTGAATTTCGACAAGGGGGTACCTAGCCCCGGCGGGTCGTCCGACCGAAGTTCGGGGAGGCCGTTTTATTCGACAAAAAAACCGACCCGCCCGGCATCGAAAGGCGCCAAACGGATCGGTCTTCTCTCTGTATCTGTTTATCTTTTCTATTATAAATAACTCGTAGGATTGCGAATGACGCCGTTCAAATGAATTTCGAAATGCAGATGAGTGCCGGTGGAGCGTCCTGTATTTCCCATGACGCCGATGGAATCGCCTTTCGAGACGACCTGGCCTTCCTTGACGCTGAAGCTTTTCAGGTGGCCGTAAAGCGTTTTGAAGCCGTTGTTGTGATTGATGATGATCGTGTTGCCGTAGCCGCTCTTCGTGCCGACGAATTCGATCGTGCCGTTGTCGGCGGCCATGATCGTCTTGCTCCCGGTCAGGTCGATGCCTTTGTGCGTGCGGCCCCAGCGCTTGCCGTAATAGCTTGAAATTTTCGCGTTCGATACCGGCCAGGCGAACGTTCCGGTGCCTTCGCTCGGAATGACTTTCGTTCCTTTTAAAATGACGGTCGAAACGGCGGGCACCAGCACTTCGCTGGACACCAACTCTTCTTCGATAGCCACTCCGTTCTGCTTGACCAATTTGTAGGTGACTTTCCGCTTGCCGTTCGTGCCTTCCCGCACCGTCTTCGATTGGCCGAGCTTCAGCTCGTCCGTCTTGCGGATTTCGACCGGCGGATCGATCACTTCGATTTCCGTCACCTGTTCTTGCGTTTGGACGTTCAGCACCGGTTGAATTTGGGTAAGGTTAAGTACGTCCCCGACATCGATTCGATCGTCTTCGATCCAGGTGTTGTTGGCGTAAATGAGAGATTCCGAAACGCCCTGCTTCTGCGCGATGCAGCCGATGCAATCTCCCTCCTGAACGGTGTAGGTAACCGTTTCGGGATTGCCGGTCGTCAGCAGCTGGTAAAGCTCTTCGGGATCGTCGATGTCGGCCTTATCCAGATCGACCGGAATCGTGTTCACTTGCTCCAAAAATTGAATCGACTCGACGATGCGCTCTTCTCCGGGCGTCGCATTCGCCGAAGCGGCGGTATCCGCAGCGGCGGTCGCGCCGGCGCTGTAAGAAAGCGCCTGAACGTTCGATTTGACCTGGGCCGAGGCGGGAACGAACTTTTCCTTGACTCGCGCCAGAATGGCGTCCGCCGTGGCCTTGTCCTTGACGATGCCGACCTCTTTGCCGTTGATCATCAGCTTGACGCCCGTAGGATGCGTCTTCAGGCCCGCAGCCACGAGCTCGAGCGTCGACTCGTCGTCGGGCGTTTTCTTGTAGGCGGTTTCAGGCTCGAAACTCACCTGGTCATCGTACAGCTTGTAGACGACGTCGCCTTCGGCGGCGGCGAGCTCCTTCGCCTTTTCGTCGAGTAAATCCTGAACCAGCTTCGTATCGCTTATATCTCCGATCGGCTCTCCGTTTAATAGAACTTGATAATAGGAGACCGAGTTCGCCTTCACATATTGGATCGAGCCGACGAAAACGCCCGAAACCGCGATAAGCGCGGCCGCCGTGGCGAGAATCGGTTTCTTGTAATGTTGCCAAAAACTTGCGGACTCGAGATCCCGGATGCGTTGTCTAATGGAAGACCGCACGTTCCGGATCGGGCCCGCTTTCTTAAAAACGGCCATGATTTTCTCCTTTTCGCTTCCATTCGGTAAACTTTTCCGTTTCTTTTGTCGCAGCCTGTCTATTACTTTAGCATACCTTTAACAAACCCATCAATGAATATAGCAAAGCGTGAGAGAATTCTAATAATAGCCAAAAAGACCTTCGAATCTCGTTCGAAGGTCCCGAAACGTTTTATAAAAGGGGCCTGACTTACGGTTGATGATCTGGCGGCGATTCGCCAAGAAGCTCCATCATTCGCGCAAATTCATCGTCGTCCAGCACGCCGCGCAGCATCCGCTCCAATTCCGCCAATTCCTCCGCCGATACGCCCTCCGACAAATAGCCGCTCATTTGCCGGAGCTGGGCCGAATCGAGCTTCGACACGACGAGCGAGAACAGCTCCTGCCGCTCGCCGTCGGTCAAGCCTTGAATCGCGCCGATCGCTTCGTCTTCGCCGATGACCGGCACCGTGTCCGGTTCGGCCGCCCCGTCTTCGCCGTCGAGGCCGCCGCTTGCGGGCGCGTCGTCCGCTCCTGCCTCCGGCGGTTGTCCGGGTCCGCCGGTTCCATCGGCTTCATTCGCTCCATCCGTTCCATCGGTTCCATCCGTTCCGCCCGCGCCCGCAAGGCCGCTTTCCTCCGCGCCCGGCTCCGGCGGTTCCGCCTCGCTCCCCCCGCCGGTTCCGTTCTCCGGGCCGGGATCCGCGCCCGTCTCGCCGCGCTCCGAGCCGGTTGCCGCCTTCTCGCCCGGCGCGGGTCCCGGCTCGGGAGATTCCGTCCCGGCGTCCGCGGCCGCGGGTTCCTCGGCTCCCCACAGCTGCCCCCATACGCCCGACAACGCGAACGGCTGCACCTCGAGCGGGATGTTCATTTGCTTCAGCAGCGTTTCCACGTAGCTGTTCACAATGTACCCCGTCGTCCAGATGCACAGAAAACTGAGCAGCAGCGCGCTTGCGATCAGGCGGCCGAGCCAGCCTATCCATTTGAACATCCTTCTTGCCCTCCTGCCAAACTATGATCATAGTTTTCAGTATGGGCAAACCGGGCTTCTCGCATTCTTTTTTTCCGGAAAATGCCTTTCTTCTATGATTTCAACCGAATTCTTTTTAACTTGGCCGTCAGCAGGAGACTTGCCGCGCAGCCGATCGCCAAACCGAACAAAAATCCGAGCCGCCCGTCCCCCAACCGAACGACCCCGGCCGCGAAATTGCCCGCAAGCAAGGAAGCCAGGACGACGATCGCGGTCTGGACAGCCAGCTCCAGCCAGCCGAACATCAGGAACTTCCCGTTGTTTTCCGGCTTGTTCCGCTCATAGCCCCGCATTCCAAGCAGGACAAGCGCTCCGGCAACAAGAGCGAATACAACCATTTTCCCCCACGTAATGAATTCATAGCTTAACGCTATGTACCCCGGAATATTAATAAAATCCTGCAACTCCTCGTATAAATACGAATCGGGAAAAAGATCCCGTCCGAACATAATCCCAAAGCTCTCATCCGCGACAATGTACATCGACATAGGCGCTGCCCACAGGAACAACGAGAGCGTCGTTTGGGAAGCAACCGTGCCCGTTATCGTCCCGACGAGCGCAACGAACGAATAGGCCGCAAGAAGGAGGACGACCGAGTACAGCCATTGCGTAAAGTGATAGCCGAGGCTGAACAGCTCCGCCGCCGGCGAGGACAGCACCGCGACCATGTCTATTGCCGTATTCAGGCTGAACGTACTTACGATCAGCGCGGCTCCGAACAGCCATTTCGTACAAAAAATCCTTCGCCTCGAATAAGGCAAGGAGAACAGAAACTCCTGCGAGCCATTGCGCCGCTCCGTTCCGAACTGGACCAACGCAAGCACGAACGCGGCGAGCAGCATCCATCCCCTGCCGACCGACTCCAGATTCCCGAACTGGTAGACCTGCATCGCGTCTCCGGAGCGAAGCGCGGCCTCCAATCGCTCCGGGCTCCGGCTGCCGTCGAACAACAAGTCGTTTATTCGGGCGAAGCCCAGCGTAAAGAAGTGAAGAGCCGGCACGAACCAGACGAACAGCTTGGCCTGCGCATACTCCCGGCTCCATAACGCCTTATCTCGCATTGGTCGGCCCTCCCAGCTTCCATTCGAACATGTCCTCCAGCTTCAGCGGCAGCGGCTCCAGCAGCAGCGGCTCCATCGCTTCCAACTCCCCGTAAGCGGAAGCTTGCGGCTCCGCACCCGCAAGGAACGCCCGCGGTCCGGCCTCGTTGCCGAGCAGCAGCGTATACACCTTGCCGACCCGCTCCAGCACCTTGACCCGAGGCGAAGACAGCCACTCCTCCGGCGCGTCCCCGCGGAACACGACCTGTACCTTGACGAGCTCCGGATAGGCATCGCCGTTCCGGTCGTGCACCTCGATCGTGCCGTCCTTCAGCAGCAAAACCATGTCCGCGATCCGTTCGAGCTCGTCCAGCATATGCGACGAAATGACGAGCGCCGTCCCGTCGGCCGCCGCCTCCATCAGCAGCGTCAGCATCTGCTTTTTGGCGATCGCGTCGATGCCGTTCGTCGGCTCGTCGAGCAGCACGAACCCGGCTCGAGTAGCCAGGCCGAGCGCGGTGCCGAGCAGCATTTTCATCCCTTTGGAAAAATGCTTGATGTTTTTGCCGACCGGCAGGCCGAACCGCTTCATCGCCTCCAGGAAAAACGTCTTGTCGAAACGGGGGTAGATCATCCCGTACAAATCGGCGCACCCGTACGCCGTGTACCCGTACAGCGCCTCCGGCGAGTCCGGGATAAACACGACTTCGCGCTTCGCCTCCGGATGCGCGTGAATCGGCATCCCTCCGCAGCTTACCTCCCCTTCATCCGGCGTCAGAATGCCGGCCAGCGTTTTCAGCAGCGTCGTTTTACCCGAGCCGTTCCGGCCGATCAAGCCGGCGACTTGCCCGGGGGCGAGCGAGAAGTCAATATGATGAAGCACCGGCTTGCGTTCAATCGTTTTGCGCAGATTGCGTGCCGTGAGCATGCATTTCCCCCCCGTAACGTGCGGTTTCTTCTTCGATCCAGGCTTTAAGCTGACTTTCGCCAATGCCCAGGTGATGGGCTTCGACCACCAGCAGCCGCAGCCGCTCCTTCAGCTCTCTCAGCCGCTCCGTCAGCATGCCCGGCGATTCCGCCGCCTTGGCGACATAAGCGCCCTTGCCGCGGATCGACAAGATCACGCCTTGCCGCTCCAGCTCCTGGTACGCCTTCGCGACCGTATTGTGGTTCACGAGCAGCGTGGCCGACAGCTCGCGGACCGAGGGAATTTTGTCCCCTTCGACAAGCGCCCCTTTTGCGATCAGTTCTTTCACCTGGCTCACGATTTGCTCGAATATCGGCAGAAGACTCCGTTCATGGATTTGGATCATGCGGCATTCGTTCGGCTCCTTCCTTTTTCCGTACCGGGTTGTTGCGGACGACTGTACTACTTTATCTAGTACACATTGTACAGTTGATTGGCGGGGATCGCAAGAGGCTGGATTCGGCCCTGCTGCCCCGACAGCCCGCGAAAAACACGAAAAACCCCCCACGGAGCTTCACGCTCCGCAGAGGGCATCCCTATTGCGCTATGACCTTCGCGTCGGATCCCGCCAGGATTTGCTGCGCGCATCTCGCTTGGCATCCGTGCTGCGCATCTGGTTCAGCATCCGCTTATCGCCTTCAACTTCCGCTTACTCGTAAATCGCCGTCACCTGATTCGTTTGCTCGCGGTTGCGGCCGACGGAGAAGATGGCGATCGGAATGCCGGTCAGCTCCGATACGCGCTCGACGTACTTGCGCGTGTTCTCCGGCAAATCCTCCAGCGTCTTGGCGCCGGAGATGTCCTCGCTCCAGCCCGGCAGCTCCTCGTACACCGCCTCGCACTCCCCCAGCACCTTCAGGTTCGCCGGATAGTGGTGAATGATTTCGCCGCGGAACTTATAGGCCGTGCAAATTTTTACCGTTTCTAGCCCGCTGAGCACGTCGAGCGAGTTCAGCGAAAGGCCGGTAATGCCGCTGACGCGGCGCGCATGGCGGACGACGACCGTGTCGAACCAGCCGACGCGGCGCGGGCGCCCGGTCACGGTGCCGTATTCGTGGCCCTTGTCGCGAATCCATTGGCCCAGCTCGTCATGCAGCTCGGTCGGAAACGGGCCGTCGCCGACGCGCGTCGTGTACGCCTTGGCGACGCCGATGACCTGGCGGATTTTCGACGGGCCGACGCCCGATCCGATGCAGACGCCGCCCGCGGACGGGTTGGAGCTCGTGACGAACGGATACGTGCCTTGGTCGATGTCGAGCATGACGCCTTGGGCGCCTTCGAACAGCACTTTGCGGCCTTCGTCGATGGCGTCGTTCAGCACGACCGACGTATCGGTCACGTAGGGGCGCAGCTTCTCGGCCAATTCCAAATACTCGGAAATGATCTTGTCGGCATCCAGAGCCTCGCCTTGATACATTTGCGTGATGATCTGGTTTTTCTCCTCGATCAGGCGGCGCGCCTTCTCCGTAAATTCCTCCGCCACCATCAGGTCGGCGATGCGGATGCCGTTGCGCGCGGCTTTGTCCATGTAGCAGGGGCCGATGCCTTTGCGGGTCGTGCCGATTTTGTTGTCGGCCTTGCGGTCTTCTTCCAGCCCGTCGAGCACGAGATGATACGGCATGATGACGTGGGCGCGGTCGCTGATCCGCAAATTGTCGACGCTGAATCCGTTATCGATAATGTATTGAATTTCTTCCACGAGCGCGGCGGGGTTGATGACCATCCCGTTGCCGATTACGCATACTTTGTTTTGATTGAAAATTCCGGAAGGAATCATCGTCAGTTTATACTTTTTGTTTTCAATGAGAATCGTATGGCCGGCATTGTTGCCCCCTTGATAGCGGGCGACGACGTCCGCCTTCTCGGCGAGAAAGTCCGTGATCTTCCCTTTGCCTTCGTCTCCCCATTGCGTTCCTACGACAACGACTGTAGACAATGCAATCCCTCCACCCGGCAGCTTCGTTCCCGCCGGCATGATGATGCTCCCGTTGCGCCGATGAATTCCCGTCCGGCCATTGCCGGAAGGCACGCGCAAGCGCATCGGAGACGGCTTTCGTCCCGACGCGATACCAAATGGCCGCAAGGCAGCAACATTAGTGTAGCAATCCGAGCAGACGAAGTCAACTCAAAAAGCCGAACAATTGTACAATCGCCCATACAATCGTTCGGAATTTTTTCAAAATATGCGCTTCCTTTCCGGACAACCCGCAACTAAACCGGATTCGTTCCGAAAGGAGCCCGTCTTTTCCCGTCAGGCAAGCTCCTTGATTTCATGCAGCTTGAGCGCCAGCTGCAAAACGAACTTCGTATCGGGGTCGTCCAGCCGCATGCCCAGCTCGCCCTTGATCCGTTCCAGCCGGTAAATGATCGTGTTGTAGTGTACGAACATCCGTTCCGCTGTTTCCTTCGCATTGCAGTTGCATTGAAAATACGTCCGAAGCGTGCTGAGCAAATCCCCCTGCTGCTTCCGGTCAAGCTCGAGCAGCGGATGCAAATACAGGCGGCGGTATTCGGCCAGCTCTTCGGTGCCTTTCAGTCGGTACAGCAGCAAATAAACGCCCAGATCCGCATAATGCAGCACGGGAGAAGTCAAAAAGCAAATTCCCGCGATCTCCAGCACGCGCCGCGCGTCGATGTAGCTGCTCGCAGCCTTGACCTGGTCCCCCGCCTCCCGGCCGAGGCAAAGCGACACGCCCGACTCCGGAACGGCTTGCTGGAGCAAGGTCGAGACTTCGCTTAGCAGCTGCTGGCGATCGGCCGCCTTATCCGGTTCCGAATGCGTCAGCAGCACGACGAGATCGCCCTCGAGAACGGTCCATTTCGCTTCCAGCTTGCGGGCGGCGCACTCCCAGTTCAGCCGTTTGGCCAGCTCCTGCAGCCCCTTCACTTCTAACTTCCGGTTGTGAAAATAAACGACGCCGGATGTGTAGTGCGCCGCTTCCGCGAGCGGCCAGCCGCACGCTTCGGCCCGCAGCCGCAAATCGACCGCGGTGACGATTCTTCCCGCCAGCCAGTCCTGCAGAAACTGGTCGGCGTATTTCGTTTCGATATGCGAACGCGCCTGCATGTTGCTGATTTCGAACTCGAGCAGCCTTCCCGCCCAGTTCAGCGTCAGCGTATCGACGACGTTGTATTCGTTTTTTCGGTCGATGACGAGCAGCAGGTAAGGCTGAAGCTCGTCGTCGTTCACCGCGGCGACGTGAACGCGGATGCTGGATTCCTTTCCGCCGATCACGTTCGTCTCCAATGTTCTTTCCTTCCGGATGCGGTCCCATTCCTCCGGGCCGATACCGCCGCACAGAGGCATCGCTTCCGGAGACGCCACGACCCCGTTTTTCGGATCGAGGAGCACGACCGGGTTTTTGATCATGAGCTCCAAATGCTGCAAAAACGCGGGAAGCCCATCCCCGTGCAGCAGCACGTGGGACAGGCGCTGCACCCGTCCTTGGAGGATCGTCAAATCCTTGAACTCCGAGACGAGCACGCGTTCCATGATTTCGCGGACGGCGTCCGAAAACGTCGTGCCCGGCGGAAGCTCGATCAGCGGCAAGCCGTGCCGCTCGGCGGCTGCGATCGCGGCGGGGGGCACCTCGTCGAGGAAGCGTTTCGTCTTGATGCCGAGCGCGACGACTCCCCGCTGGGCCAATTGGCCGATCAGCGTCGCCAGCACCTCCGGGTTGTCCCGGAACGGATACCCGGTCGTCATCAGAAATTCCCCCGGCCGCACCCAATCGATGACGTCCGGGACCTCCATGACGTTGACGCGGCTGATCACTTTGTCCGCGTTGGCGCCGCCGCCGAGCAGAACGGCGTCTTTAAAGTGGGGGATCATAAACAAATCGCTCACGGTGAACCCGACTTTGGCCAGCTGTTCCATTCAGGTCATCTTCCTTTCTCGGCGGCGGCCGGTCAGCGTCAAACTCGCAAAGATCGGATAAAAGCAGCCGAAGACGACGTCCAGCCGAAAATGCCGCCCTGCTGGCGAACCATATGAAGCGCCGCCTCGTGGTCGGCCGGATCGAACGCCGCCGTCGCATCCTCGAGCACCAGGCAGCGGTACCCGCGGTCGTTCGCCTCCCGCAGCGTCGTATGCACGCAAACGTGCGTCGTCACCCCGGTCAAAATCAGATGCTCGATTTCCCGTTCCCGGAGCATCCGCTCCAAATCCGTCGCGTAAAACGCCCCTTTGCCGGGCTTGTCGACGACCGGTTCCCCTGCCGCCGGCGCCAGCTCGGCAACGATATCGTGGCCGCGTTCGCCGCGGATCAGGATGCGCCCCATCGGCCCCGGATCGCCGATTCCGGCCCCTTGCTTCCGGCTCCGCTCGAGCTTCGCCGGCGGACAATCGGACAAGTCGGGCAGATGGCCCTCCCGCGTGTGGATGACGAGCAGCCCCGCTTCCCGCGCCGCCTCCAGCACCCCGGCAATCGCCGGAATGATGCGGCGGGCGGGAGCGATATCGTTGCCGAGCCGCTCGCCGAAGCCGCCCGGCGCGCAAAAATCGTTCTGCATGTCGATGACGAGCAGAGCCGCGCGGCCGGCTTCGTATTCGAACGGATAGGGAAGCGACGCGTTTACTCGTTTCATCGAAATCGACCTCCCCGCCTACTTCGTTCCTTCGAGCGTTCCTTGATACGTTCTCGTCGGCTTCGGAAAGCCTTCGGACGTGCCGTCCTTGACGACGACCTCGTCCTCCCACGGGAGCCGGTAGTTCCCGGCCGCCATGTCCTTCATATAGGTATAAGGGCAATCCTGCGCTCCGCCTTCGACCGCGACGTAGCCGCGATGGCCGAGCTGGTAGATGTTATTCTCCACGCCCCACAGCCGCCGCGCCTCGCGGGCGAGCGCCGGACGGACTTCGCCGGCGACGATTTCGTCCGGCCGTCCGCCGCCTTCGACGAGCGGAACGCCGTCGAAGCCGACGATCATCGCCTCGCCCATCGAATCGAACGTGCCGTCGCTGCCGCTCATGCAGACCGAGACGGTATACATGAGATTGCAGAAAGCGTTCGCCTGGTTGGTGATCTTCCAGGCGTGGCGAATCGGCGCCGTGTACCCGGCGGTCCGGATCATGATGTCCGCGCCCCGGTACGCGCATTCCCTCGCCATTTCCGGGAACATGCCGTCATGGCAAATAATCAGCGCAAGCTTGCTGCCGTTGGGACCGTCGCAAACCGGGATGCCCAGATTGCCGGGCTCCCACGGCTCGACCGGCACCCACGGGTGCAGCTTCCGGTAATTCAGCCGAATTTCGCCTTCATTGTCGATAATGAGGCCGGTGTTGTACGGATTGCCGTCCGGGTTCGCTTCCATGATGGAGAAGCAGCCCCAAATGTCGTTGTCCCGGCACGCCTGGCGGAACGCTTCCACCTCCGGGCCGTCGACCCGGCACATCAGCGCCGGATCGGTATTCATCGAGAGCCCGTGGAGCGAATATTCCGGAAAAACGACGAGATCCATATTTTTCAGTCCGCGCTTCGCCTTGGCCGTCATGTCCACGATTCGCCGGGTTTGTTCCGCCAGCTGCCGCGGCGTGTCGACGACGGGCAGCTGCATCTGGACGAGACCGATGACGACGCCGTCGGGCGATTTGTTGAGTCCTCCCAATCCGCTCATTCCGATCCGCTCCCCTTTCCTCGCGCGTTCTTTTTACTGGCTGATGTTGCCGATGACGCCTTCCACGAGGAAGTCCGTCGCTTCCAGCTCGTCGATCGTCGGCGTCGTGCCCTCCGCGAAACGGACCGTGCCGGCCTGATCCTTGACCGGACCCGCGAACGGATGAAGCTCTCCGCTGATCAGCTTGGCCTTCGCCTCTTCCACCGCCGCTTTGACGTCTTCCGGAACGTTTTTGCCGAACGGCGCGAGCTGAACGACGTCGTCGGCCAGCGTGCCGCGGAATTTGCCGTCATAGATGCTGCCTTTGAAGCTGCCGTCGACCGCCGTTTGCACCATGTCGACGAACAGATCCGGCCAGTTCCATACGGAACCCGTTATCCAGCCTTCCGGAGCGAGCGAGGACGAATCGGCATGGTAGCCTACCGTCATGACGCCGCGGCGTTCGGCCGTTTCGACGATCGTTTTGCTGCAATCCTGGTGCTGGGTCAGCACGTCGGCGCCGCCGTCGATGAGCGAGTTCGCCGCGTTCGCTTGCTGGCCCGGGTCGCACCAGCTTCCCGTAAAGACGACGGACGTCGTCGCGTTCGGGTTGACCGACTTCGCGCCTTGTTCGAAGGCGTTCACGTTAAGCAGCACTTGCGGGATCGGAACCGAAACGATGTAGCCGAGCTTGCCGGTTTCGGACATTTTGCCTGCCGCTACGCCCGCGAGGTATACCGGCTCCCACATCGTGCCGAAGTAGGTGCCGAGGTTTTCCGCCGTTTTCAGGCCGCCCTGGTGGTAGAACACGACGTCCGGGTGGCGCTTCGCCACGTTGAGAGCCGGATCGAGATGGCCGTAGGAGGTCGGGAAAATGATTTTCGCGCCTTCCTGGATCATCTGCTCCATGACGCGCTCGGCTTCGGCCGTTTCCGGCACGTTCTCGGCGCGGAGCACCTTCAGGTCGGGGAACGCTTCCTCGACGGCCACGCTGCCTTGGTACGCCGCTTGATTGTAGCCGTAATCGTCCTTCGTTCCGACGAAAATAAAGCCGACGGCCGAGCCGCCCGTGCCGATCGCTTCGCCCGAACCCGACGCCGCCGCGGACGGCGAGGCGCCGCTTGACGGAGCGCTGCTGTTGCCGCCAGGCTGGCTGCATCCCGCGAGCAGCGCGATCAGGGCCATCAGGCCGAATACCATGCTTTTTGCCATCTTTTTCGTTTGTTTTCTCATTGGTTTCTCTCCACCTTTGCCCTTTTTATATGGAAATTGCCTTGTTGCCTCTCTTTAATAGAACGAACAGGGCGGGATCGCCGACCCAAGGCCGATCAGCCGCTTCCTTCGCCGGCGAACACTTTGCCCAGCGCCTCCGGGGTCGTGCTTCGCTTCCGCCGCTCCACGATCAGAAGCGCGGCCAGCGTCAGCAGGTACGGAACCATGAACAGGAAAAACGGGGAAATCGGAAGCCCCTGCTGCTGCACCGTAAGCTGCAGCGCCTGGGCGGCGCCGAACAGATAAGCGCCGAGCATCGCCCGTCCCGGCAGCCACGAGGCGAAAATGACGAGCGCGACGGCCACGACGCCGCGGCCTTGCGCCATGTTTTCCACCCAGCTGTGGGTGAACGCAAGCGACAGCTGAGCGCCGCCGAGGCCGGCCAGGAAGCCGCCCGCCAGCACGCCGGCGTATCGGACGAGCTTCGGGTTGATCCCGCTCGCGAACAGCACTTCCTCCCGCTCGCCCGCGGCTCTAAGAATCGTGCCGACCCGGGTTCGGAACAGCACGAACCATAAGCAAGGAACAAGCAGAATCGAAAGGTACGTCAGCGGATCGTGGTTGAACAGGATGCCGCCGATGAACGGAATGTCCGAAAGCAGCGGGATCGGCACCGGATTGAAGCCGACGATCTGCTCGCTAACGAAATCCCGGCCGAGAAACGAGGTAAGGCCCATTCCGAAAAACATGAGCGTAAGCCCCGTGGCCAGCTGGTTCGCGCCCCGGCTGATGACCAGAAACGCGTGAATCGCCGAGAGCAGCATGCCGCAAACGCCGCCGGCCAAAGCGCCGAGCCACGGGTTGCCGGTCCAGACGGTAACGGCGAAGCCGCCGAGCGCGCCGGCCAGCAGCGACCCTTCCGTTCCCAAATTGATGACTCCGGCCCGCTCCGAGACGAGCTCGCCTTGCGACGCCAGCATGACGGACGTTCCGGATCGGATCGCCCCCGTAAGAATATCCGCAATCATCGCTTCGCCCTCCTTCCGCTTCCGAGAATGAACAGAAGCACCAGCGCCATCAGGATCATGACCGAGGAAGACGGCAATCCGGAACGGATTTCGAGCGTATTGCCCGCCACGCTGATCATGCCGAGGAGAAACGCGGTTCCCAACAGCTTCAGCGGACTGTTCCATGCCATCATCGCCGCGAGAAACCCGAAGTAGCCGTAGTTGACGCCGGTCGTCGGACGAAGGCGCCCTTCGATGCCGGCAATTTCGATCATGCCCGCGACGCCGGCGACGGCGCCGGCCGCGATCAGCACCCAGAAGTACGTTTTATTGATGCTCATGCCGGCTCTTTCCGCCGCGTACCGGTTGCTGCCGAGCACCCGGATCCGGAAGCCGAGCCTCGTTTTCGCCAGCACGTACCATGCCGCCAAGGCCAGCACGATCGCGATTGCAAAGCCGATGTGCAGCCGCGTGCCGTTAAAAATCGGGAGCCGCAGCGACCAGGAAATTTCCGGAGAAAACGGCCAGTTGAACGATTCCGGATCTTTCAGAAACCCGTGAACGCATAAGCTGACGGTGTAAGCCGCGACGTAGTTGAGCAGAACGCTCGTAATCGTTTCGTTCAGGCGGCCTTTGACTTTGAGCAGCGCGATGATCGCTCCCCATGCCGCGCCGCCGAACGCGCCGGCCAGCAGCATGAGCGGAATGCCGATCCAGGCGGGATAGGAGCCGAGGACAAAGACCCCCGCCGTCGTCGCGAACAGCGCCCCGATCGCCAGCTGCCCTTCCCCGCCGACGTTGACCAGCCCCGCTTTGGCGGGCAGCGCCGCCGCAAGCCCCGTCAGCACGAACGGCGTGGCTTTGAGCAGCACTTCGCCGAAGCCGTACAAATCGCCGAACGTCGATTGAATCATCGAGGCGTACAGCTCGAGCGGGTTGACGCCATAGAACAGCAGGAAAATGCCGTACAGCACGAACGGGGACAGCCAGACGAGCGCCTGTTTGCCGATCGGGGCCCATTTGCTCCGCGCGGCACCGGAAGCTTCGGGCAAGATCGCGGATGCTTGATGGCTCATGCGGATTCCCCCTTCAACATGCGGTTGCCGATTTGCGAAATATCGGTTTCGGACGGCAGATACGGCCCGAGCAGCCGTTTGCCCGACAGCACGACCAACCGGTCCGACAGCTTGAACAATTCGTCCAAATCTTCCGAAAACAACAGAATGGCGGTTCCTTGCTCGGCCAGCTCGATCAGGCGCTGCTGAATCGTTCTCGTCGTGCCGATGTCGAGGCCGCGGCTCGGATAGCTGATCACGAGAATGTCGGGCTTGCGAATCAGCGCCCGGGAAAGGACCATCCGCTGCACGTTGCCGCCGGACAATTGATCCGCTCTCCGTTCGGGAGCGGCGAGGGCCAGCGACCTCGCTTCCTCGCTCGCCTCGAGCTCCGACCGGAGCCGTGCCCAGTCGATGCCCGCCCCCTTGTTGCGGACCGGCATGCCGTCCAGCACCATATGCTGCAAAATCGTGAAGCCCGGAATGACCGATTCCTTGATCGGATCCTCGGAGACGAAGCTAACGCCCGCTTCCAGAAACGCCTTGACGTCGCCTTTCATCTCCTTGCCGTGCACGGCGAGCGTGCCGGCGGACAGCTTGCGAAGGCCGAACAGCGTTTCCGCCAGCTCTCGCTGGCCGCTGCCGGAAATGCCTGCGACGCCGACGATTTCGCCTTTCCGCAGCGAAAGCTTCACGTCGGAGAGCACCGCCTCGCCGTGATCGCCTTTGATCGTGCCGTTGTCGAGGCGAAGCACCTCGGACGGCGTTTCCGACAAGTCGGGAGCCGGCTTCACGACGGCCTTCAGCGACTTGTCGCCCATCATGGCCGCGACGAGCGCGTCTCCGTCGAGCCCCTCCTCGCGGGTCACCTGGTGCGTGATTTTTCCCGCTCTCAGCACCGTCGCCTGGTCCGCGCAGGCGAGAACTTCGTTGATTTTATGAGTGATGAGCAAAATGCCGTAGCCGTCCTTGCGCAGCAGGTCGAGCATTCGGAGAAAGGATTCCACTTCCTGGGGAACGAGCACGCTCGTCGGCTCGTCGAAAATAATGATTCTCGTGCCCGGAACGAGCAGCACTTTGACGATCTCCAGCCGCTGCCGCTGTCCCAGGTCAAGCTGCCATACGTAAGCGTCCGGATCGACCGCCAGGCCGTATTTGGCCGAAATTTGCCTGATTTGCTCCCGCAGCTGCTTTCTCCGCAGCCGCCAGCCTTTTCCGACCGCCAGCGCGATGTTGTCCAGCACGGTCAGCGCCGGAACGACCCGGAAGTCCTGAAACACCATCCCGATCCCTTTCGCCCTTGCCTTCGTCGGCGGGTGAAGTTCGACGACCTGTCCGTCCATCAGGATTTGGCCTTCGTCGGGCACGTACACGCCGTAGAGCATTTTCATCAGCGTGCTTTTACCCGCGCCGTTTTCCCCGAGGATGGCATGAATGGAGCCCGGTCTGACCTCAAGGTTAATCGACTCATTCGCCGTAAGGATTCCGAACCGTTTCGTCAAGCCTTGCGCCTTCAGAAGGCAGGAGTCCGCGTCGATATCGTGCGCCTTCATCGAATCGCCCCCTTGGTGTAAAAATTCATAACACGATTCATTAGATTTGTTTACTTTAACTCATTATAGACGATAATTCTAGTCGTTTCTTTATAAATATCTAATATAATTGACATGAAAATATTGTAAGCCACAAATAAACATAACATATATATTACACAAAAAAGAAGGCCTACTCCCGATCCGATCGGCTTCAGCCTTCTTGCGCAGGGTTCGATATGACGATTATGGAACGGCGCGCCAGCTTCCCAGCGCCGTTATTTTTTCTCCCAGGGCTTCCGCATAGCCTTCGCAAATGAACCCCGGAACCTCGGTTCCGTCCTGCAGCTCCACCTTGCCGATGCCGAGAGGCGCTGCGATTCCCGTCACGAACGCGCCGAACGACTTGACCGGCACTTCCCACAGCTCCAGGCCGATCGAGGCGCCTCCGTCCGTTTTTTTGATCAATCCGGGCCTTGGCGGCGTCGCGGCGAGCTTGATCATCTCGTACTTCGGAGCGGTCCGGTCCTCCCGGACGAATCGGGCGCCCATGCCCAGCATTTGCTTCTCGAGCGGAAAGCCCCGCATATGCAAGCCGCATACCGCGACCAGCGTTCGATCCGCTTCGCCGGACGGCCATGGGCTTCCGTTCAGAAACGTTTCGGCCGCGCTTGCGACCAGGCCTTCGTTTGCCGCGAGCGCAAAAAACGTAATCCCGAACGGCAGACGGTCCGCCGCGCTCGCCGCCGGAACCGCCGCCGCGCACAAATCGAGCAGGTTGCAATGGTTCGTATAAATACCCATTTCGCTGTTCGTTTTGATCGGGTCGGCCCGCACCTCGTCTCTCGTCCAGGTGCCGCCCGCAGTCGGCATGACGAGCACCGCGTCTTCGAGCAGCTTGCCCGCTTCCAGACGGTAGGCTTGCAGCTCGTGAAGCGATTTGAACAAGGATGCCGCGCGGTGGCGCTCTTCCGCTCCGGAACGCAAAACCTGCTCGGTCACGGGAAACGCGCTTCCGGGATGATGCTCAACGAAGCCTCCTAAACTCGCCCAGCGTTCCGCCACATACGGGCCGCTGTAGAGCATCGCCGCCGCCTGCATGAACATCCCGATGTCGACCGGCTCCCAGTCCGCGCCCATCGCGGCAAGCCGCCGCTTCGCCTCCTCCCATGCCGCTTCGTATTCCTTCGCGAACGGTCCGAAAAACCGCAGCGGCTCCTTCGGCAGCAGAAAGCGCTTCGGCTTCCTTGGCGCGGGCGCGGGAATGTCCTTCGACCAAGGGTCGCCGGCGTCGAATCCTCTCGCAACGCGGTCGACGGCCAGCGCATCCTCCAGGCTCCGGGCGAACACCGTCACGCAATCGAGGCTGGCCGAGGCCGGCACGACCCCTTTTGTCGGCCAGGCGCCCAGGCTTGGCTTGTAGCCGACGATGCCGTTCAGCGCCGCGGGCACCCGGCCCGAACCGGCCGTGTCCGTGCCGAGCGCGAAAGCGGCCTGGCCTCTCGCCACCGCTACGGCCGACCCGGAGCTGGAGCCTCCGCTGATCAGTTCGCTCCTTAGCGCATTATGCGTCTCCCCGTAAGGGCTTCTCGTGCCGACGAGTCCCGTGGCGAATTGGTCCAGATTCGTCTTGCCGAGCGGAATGGCCCCGGCCGCGACGAGACGTTCCACGACGGTCGCGTTTTCCGTCGGCATATATTGATAATCCGGGCATCCCGCCGTCGTCGGAATGCCGGCGCAGTCGATGTTGTCCTTGATCGCGAACGGTATTCCCCACAAAGGCAAAGAAGACGGATCGGTCGCTTCGAGTCGTTCCAGATACGGCCGGATTCGTTCCATGCGCGGAGGCGTAATCCAGATGTTCATGTCCGCGTCCGCTTCCGCGCGGGCGATCAGTTCGCGGATCACGTCCTCCGGCTCCAATTCCCGATTCGCGTAAGCCGCGCTTAGCCACTCGATGGTTAGGTCGGTCGGAATGTGGCGTTTCCCCATAGGATCGGTCTCCTTCCTGCAGCTTCGGCCAAATCGATGTTCGATGACAGGCCTTCTCTTTTTTCATCCATGCGCCAGCCATCGCTTCCTGCGCTCGCTTTTCGGCTTTTATGGCTTCTGACTTCTTTCTGACTTCTTTCTGACTTCTTTCTTGCTTCTTTCTTGCCTCTTACTTCTTTTTTGTTTCTTGCTCCTTACTTTCCGCAATCCCTCGTCCGTTTTTCGCCATTCAGGCCAAGCCGCCCAAAGCCGCGATGACCTTCTCCGAGTCGGACACGCTGCCGAACACGCCGCCTTGCATCTTCACCATCTGGAGAGCGGCGAGGTGGTTGTTGAAATCGGTCGCGCCGGTGCAATCCTCCAAAATCAGACACTCGTAGCCCCGGTCGTTCGCCTCGCGCATCGTCGTATGGACGCAAACGTCCGTCGTAATGCCGGTCAAAATGAGATTGCGGATCCCTTTCGTTTTCAAAATCAAATCCAGATCCGTCGCGTAAAAGCTTCCTTTGCCGGGTTTGTCGATGACGATTTCCCCTTCGGCCGGCGCCAGCTCCTCGATAATTTGCCAGCCGGGCTCGCCCCGGACCAGTATTTTTCCGGCCGGCCCCTGCGAGCCGATTTCGGCCCCGATCTGCTTGCTCCGCCATCTCTTGTTTTCGGGCAAGTCGGACAGGTCGGGACGATGGCCTTCGCGCGTATGAATGACCGTAAATCCGGGAATCGCCCTTGCGGCGGCCAGCAGCTTCCGGATCGGCCCGATCGCCCGCCGGGTCAGCGAAAGATCGTACCCCATCCGATCCACGTACCCGCCGGGACCGCAAAAATCCGTCTGCATATCGATCACGATCAGCGCCGTATTGCGAGCCGTTATATTTCCGTCAAAAGGATACAGGTAAGGATCCGCTTGAATATACATGTTCATCGCTCCTTCTTTCGTTCATGTCATGGTTTCAGGCAGCTTCGCTTCTTTTGTAATATTATATAACACCAAAATTCGAAGATCATTGTAAGTTTATAACATATATTTGTTGATTCTTTTATAATTCGATTATAAATGGCACGTCGGATGCCGAAATCTCAATAATCCACGCTCGGGTTGGGGGCGAATAGCTGACATGGAGATCGGCCAGATTGCAGCCGGATATATGCGGCTGGTCAAGATGAGTCGTCACGACCCAACTGGGTCGTTAGCGGACTGCGAGGGCGGCGATATGAGTCGTGGTTACTCATTTGAATGCGGCTTTATGCGTATGGCGGGTAAGATGAGTCATCACGACCCAACTGGGTCATTAGCGGACCTGCGGAGGGGGTGAAATGAGTCGCGGTTACTCAAATGAGGGCGGCTTTATGCGTATGGCGGGTCAAGATGAGCCGTCACGACCCAACTGGATCGTTAGCGGACTGCGAGGGCGGCGAAGTGAGTCGTGGTTACTCATTTGAGTGCGGCTATATTGCGCATTGCGGGTCAGATGAGTCGCCACGACTCATCTGGATCGCTAGCGGACTGCGAGGGCGGCGAAATGAGTCGTGGTTACTCATTTGAGTGCGGCTATATTGCGCATTGCGGGTCAGATGAGTCGCCACGACTCATCTGAATCGCTAGCGGACCTGCGGGGGTGGCGAAGTGAGTCGTGTTTACTCAAATGAGGGCGGCTTTATGCGTATGGCGGGTAAGATGAGTCGTCACGACCCAACTGGACCGTTAGCGGACTGCGAGGGCGGCGAAATGAGTCGTGGTTACTCAAATGAGGGCGGCTTTATGCGCATGGCGGGTCAAGATGAGTAGCCATGACTCAGTTGGATCCGCCGGGGAGCGCGCCGACCTCCGGAGTGGATGGGAGAAGATGAGGTGCTCTGGAGAAATGAGCTGAAAAAGAGAGCGGTCCCCATGAAAATCGCAATATGAAGTGAAAAAGAAGATGATGGCCATAACCTTGCATCTCGCCGCGAACCCGGCGACTTCCATTTCGACGGCAGCCTGTCCGAATGCGAAAGGACGACATCGGCTCCTTAGGCTGCGGATTCGTCCGCGTACATACGTCAGTGTCTCACAACTAACATTAAGCGTCTCTCTGCGCTGCAACCTTCTTTGCTTACTTTATGACAAACTCAATAAACGTTATAATAAATCACAGATAGTGGTCGGTGGGTGCTCGGTGCAGTTCCTTCGAAAGGAGGGATGCCCGTGAATCATGACAAGTTGTTCGACGTCCTTAAGTGGATTTCCATGCTTATGACACTGTTTTTTAGTGTTCGGAAATTCGCTCGCTGGATACGTCGAAAGCTTCGTAACATGAAAAAACCCACCGCTTAAGCTTGGTCTGCTTCGGTGGGTTTTGCAGTTACTGCGCGCCGTGGTTGCCCACTACGCTATCGAAGCGGTGTCGTGTTGGCGCACGGCACCGTTCTTTATTAGGATTACCATTATTATAACGCGAAAAACATGGATATACAATCGTCAACTAAACGGTTTACACTATACGCTCAAAAGGATCAAAAAACACAAACTCTTGCGTCTCGCTATGCCGCAAACTGCGCGAACTCTTGCGCTTCGCATGCCGCATCTGCGCGAGCCCCCTCCGCTCAAGCCTCCCGTTGCCCGCTTCCGCTCACGCGGTGCCGGCCAGCGGATCGCTGTGGGAGCGGTCGAGGCTGACGAACTTGTTGAAGTTCTTCAAAAAGACAAGCTCGACCGTGCCGACCGGCCCGTTCCGCTGCTTGGCGATGATGATTTCGATGATGTTCTTTTTCTCGGTATCCTGATTGTAGTAATCGTCCCGATACAGGAACGCGACGATGTCGGCGTCCTGCTCGATCGAGCCCGATTCCCGCAAGTCCGACATCATCGGTCGCTTGTCCTGCCGCTGCTCGACGCCGCGTGACAGCTGGGACAGCGCGATGACGGGCACTTCCAGCTCCCGCGCGATCTGCTTCAGCGTCCGCGAAATTTCCGATACTTCCTGCTGCCGGTTTTCCCCGGGCTTGCCGCGGCCCTGAATCAGCTGCAGGTAGTCGATCAAAATCATGCCCAGCCCTTTCTCCTTCTTGAGGCGGCGGCACTTGGCGCGGATGTCGGCTACCGTAATGCCGGGCGTATCGTCGATGTAGATTTGCGCCTCCGACAGCGAGCCGATCGCCATCGACAGCTTTTCCCAGTCGTCCCCCTCGAGGAAGCCGGTCCGCATCCGGCCCGCGTCGACGTTCGACTCCGCGCAAATCATCCGGTTGACGAGCTGCGCGGCCGACATTTCGAGACTGAAGATCGCGACGGTTTCCGAAGCGCGCACCGCGACGTTTTGCGCGATGTTGAGCGCGAAGGCCGTCTTCCCGACGGAAGGACGGGCCGCGACGATGATGAGATCGCTTCGCTGGAAGCCGGACGTCATTTTGTCGAGATCGGGAAACCCGGACGGAATGCCCGTCGTGCCGCCCTTATGATTGTAAAGGAACTCCACGCGCTCGAAGACGTCCATCAGGACGTCGCGAATGCTGATGAACCCGTGCGCCGCCCGCCGGTTGGACAGCTCCATGATCCGCGCTTCGGCGTCGTTCAGCAGCGCTCCGACGTCGTCCTCCGTCGTGTAACCGCTGGAAACGATTTGCGTCGCGGTCCGGATGAGCCGGCGCAGCATCGACTTCTCTTCGACGATCTGCGCGTAATACTCCACGTTGGCGGCCGTCGGCACGGCGTTGGCCAGCTTGGCCAGGTAACTGACGCCGCCGATTTCCTCGAGCTGCCCGCGATCCTGAAGCAAGGCGGTGAGCGTGATCAGATCGAGCGGCTCGTTGTTTTCGTTCAGATCGATCATCGCTTCGAAAATCCGCTGGTGGGCGACGCTGTAGAAATCCTCGGACCGAAGCCGCTCCATCGCCGTGATGAGCGCTTCGATTTCCAGCAGGATGGCGCCGAGCACCGCTTGTTCCGCTTCAAGATTTTGCGGCGGAACCCGGTCGTACAACATCGTTTCCCCGCTTGCCATTGCCGGTTACTCCTCCGCGACTTGCACGTTCAGCGTGCCTTTCACTTCAGGGTACAGCTTGAGCGGCACTTGCGTCACGCCGAGCGTGCGAATCGGCTCGTCCAGGTCGATCTTCCGCTTGTCGATGGCGATGCCGAGCTTCTCGAGCGCCTCCGCGATTTGCTTGCTCGTGATGGCGCCGAACAGGCGGCCGCCCTCGCCGGCCTTCGCCTTGATGACGACCGTCGTTTCGCCAAGCTTCTTGGCAAGCGCCTGCGCGTCTTCCTTCTCTTTCGCCTTGCGCTTGTCGGCGGAGGCTTTCATTTGGTCGAGCGTCTTTTTGTTCCCTTCCGTCGCCACTTGGACATAGCCCTTCGGCAGCAGAAAATTGCGCGCATACCCTTCGGATACTTCCTTCACTTCGCCCTTCTTGCCTTGTCCCTTTACGTCTTGCAGGAAAATGACCTTCATTCCAGAATCCCCTCTTCCTCTTCCAGTTCTTTTAACGCTTTTTTCAACTTGGCGGCCACTTCCTGCGGCGTGCCCTGCATCTGGCACGCCGCGTTCGACAAGTGTCCCCCGCCGCCCATCCGCTCCATCACGACCTGCACGTTGATCTGCCCGAGCGAGCGGGCGCTGATGCCGACGAGCCCGTCGGCACGCATCCCGATGACGAACGAGGCGCGAATGCCCGTCATCGTCAGCAGCGTGTCGGCCGCCTGCGCGATCAGCAGCTGCGTCACCGGCTGCGTGCCGCCGGCGACGGCGATCGCGATGTCGCCGCGGTAAATTTCGGCGTGCTGGATGATTTGCGCCTTTTTGATGTATTCCTCAAGGTCCTCCTTGAGCATCCGCTGGATGAGCATCGCGTCCGCCCCGTTGCGGCGCAGGAACGATGCCGCTTCGAACGTGCGGGAGCCGGTCCGCATCGAAAAGCTTTTCGTGTCCACGGTTATGCCCGCGAGCAGCGCGGTTGCCTCCCTGACGTCCAGCACGATCCGGTCCTGGATGTACTGCAGCACCTCGGTGACCAGCTCGCATGTCGAGGACGCATACGGCTCCATGTAGACGAGCACGGCGTCGTCGATGAACTCCTCGCTGCGGCGATGGTGGTCGATGATGACGATCCGTTCCGTCTGCTGGAGCAGCTTCGGTTCCGCGACCATCGAAGCCCGGTGCGTGTCGACGACGACGGCGAGCGTCCGCTTGCCGATCATGCCCAGGGCCTGCTCCGGCGACACGAACCGTTTGTAAAGCTTCTCGTCCTCGCGAATCATATCGACCATCCGCACGATGGCCGGATTGACCGATTCCAGGACGATGTGCGCTTCCTTGCCGAACTGCCTGGCCGCTTTGACGACCCCGATCGCCGCGCCGATCGCGTCCATGTCCGGCATTTTGTGCCCCATGACGATAATGTTGTCGCTCTCCTTGATCAAATCCCGCAGCGCGTGGGAGATGACGCGGGCGCGCACCCTCGTGCGCTTCTCGACCGCGTTGCTCTTGCCGCCGTAGAAGCTCTGCCTGTCGCCGACTTTGACGACCGCCTGGTCGCCTCCGCGCCCTAGGGCGATGTCCAGGCTCCCCTGCACGAGATGCCCCAGCTCCTCCATATTGTCGGTGCCCGAGGCGAAGCCGATCGACAGCGTCATCGGGAGCTTCAGATCCATCGTGATCTCCCGCACCTCGTCGAGCAGCTCGAAGCGCGACTGCTCCAGCCTGCGCAGCGCGCTCTGGTTCGTGATGACCATATATTTGTCCGACGAAAGCCGACGGAGCAGCAGCCCGTATTCCCTCGACCATTCGTTGATTTCCCCGGTCACCTTGGACAGCATAAGCGCCCGCTGCTGCTCGTCCATTCCTTGCGCGACTTCCTCCAGATTGTCCATCATGACGATGCCGAGCGCCAGCTTTTCGTTTTCGTACTTTTGCTTGATCGTCCAGCTCTCGGTGATGTCCGTGGCATAGAGGACTCTCTCGCGGGTACGGAACAGCATTTCATAGACCCGGCCGTTCAGCGTCATCTCGATCCGGTGCGCGTCCTTTTCCTTGACGGGGACCTGAATGCCGGGAAAAAGATCGGTCAGCGTCAAGCCGACGATATTCGGCCGGCCTGCCATTTGCGCGAGATAATTGTTGTGCCATTGGATTTCCCGGTCTTCGTTGTAGAGCGCGATGCCGAACGGAAGCGTGCCCATGACATCGTTGCCGACGCCTTTGATGCGGTAGGACAGCGTGAGGACGTAGTCGTCCAAATCTTTGCGGAACGCCCGTTCTGCCAGCAGCGCGTACACGGTCACGCCGGCGCCCAAAACGAGCGCGATAAGACCGAGAACCCACTGATACAAGGCCAAAGCGACCGTCAGCAGCAAAATGAGGACGAGCGCCCATACATTGTGCATACCGTGCCATCGCTGAACGAGAAACTTGGGCATGTCATGCTCCGCTCCCTTGCTCGGTTAATTCTTGTACTTTCCGCCCGTGCCGCCTGCCGTCAATTTTTAGTAAAATACTTGCGCAGCGGGAACGCCACGTCTAACAACCCGATCAGGTAAAATGGAGGATACAGCAAAATCGGCACCGCGATTGCGATCGGAACCGCCTTATGCCACCGCTTGACGCTCGCGAGGAAAAAGAAAAAGGCGATCGCCTGGATCGTAAAGGCGAACCGTAAAACCGGGACCGCATTGGCGACGACCAGCGTCAGAAAACCGGGATCTTCCGCCGAAACCATAAAACTGAGCACCAGGGCGATCAAATAATAAAACACCAGGCTGCGGGGCAGCATCCACGTTTTCATCTGGGGCATCGACGGGGTTTGAATCCCGGTGAGCGCCAGCGCGCGCCGGGACAAGAAATGCGTCAGCCCGGCCAGCCCGAACGAAGTAAGTAGCAGCAGCGCCGGCAGCATCGTCATGATCGTATCCGTCAACTGACTGGCCGTATCGGCCGCCCAGCCTTCCGGAAGAAGCGTTCCGGACGTATCCAGCGCCTGCGAGGCGTCCTCCAGCAGCACCGTCAAATAAGAAGTTAAATCGACGTCGTACTGCGACGAAAAAATCATCAATTCCACGAGCAGCTGCGCCAAGATCACGACGAACCCGATCAGAACGACCCGTTTCGGGGCCGCCCTTTTTTTATACAAGTGTCCCATGACGATCGACGGAATCAGAAAAAACAAGCCGAAGGTCAACGCAACCAGAGCGTAGGATCCCGACAGCACGAAGGCTGCGGCGACGACGCACGCCATATGCAGCGCGAACGACAGCGGTTTAAGCATCGTGTACAGCACGACCATCGGGGTCATCAGCAAAAACAGCGTAACGATGTTGAGCGACGTCGGAATGCTGAGCAACAGCAAAAGCGCCGTCGCGCTCCAGGCTACGGACTTCCAGCCCATGTTCAATGAGGTCACCTCTTGCGAATATGTTCTTCGAGCGCCGACAAATCCTTGTACTGGTCCTCGAGCTGATGGCCTTCCTGCCGGAGCCGGACGACCTTCTCGGCAACCGCCTTGTCCAGTTCTTTATAGGAAATGCCGAGTCTCCGTCCCAAAATGTACCCTCCGGCGATCAAGCCGGCCAAACTGTCCGCAATGCGAACGGTGCTCCCATCCCACATCGCCTTGAAAAGCCGGGATACTTGGTCAAGCAGTTCCGTCTTCAACCATTCAATCAGTTTCGCCCGGGTGGCGACATCCAGTTCGCGTTCCATCGCTTGAACCCATCCCTTCCTTCGGATTCTTTCAAGCCCAAACTCGGTGTCTGACCGCAAAAGCTGCAATCTCCATTATAGCACAAATTGCCCTCGCACCAAGCATCCCCGCAACATCGCAAAGGCGCGCCCCCTGCTGTGAAAATAAAGCAAATAACGGCCAAAAAGCGACCGTTATCCGCAAAAAACGCTGCGTTTCCCGCAAGCCGTATGCAATTGTTAAGCGCTTCCGTTATCCTTCGCGGGAGCCAGCATGAGCCGGGCGCAGTAATCGATCACGTCGCTGCGGCGGACGATGCCGATGAACCGCCCCATGTCGTCCACGACCGGCACGAAGTTTTGCGTTTTGGCGAGCGAGATCAAGTCCTCCATATTCGCATCGATGCGCACGGGAAGCACGTTTCGGCGGAACTCGATTTCGGACAGCGTGACGCGGTGGGCGTTATCGAATTGGATGTCGGGACTGTTTTTCAAAAACCAGAGCAGGTCGCCTTCGGTTACGGTGCCGATATAAACGCCCTCGTCGCTCAGGACGGGAACGGCGGTATAGCGGTGGCGCTCCATCCGCTCAAGCGTCTGCCTTAACGTCGCGGTCTCCGGCAAACAAACGACCTCTTGCTTCGGCAGAAGAAAAAAAGCGATATTCATAATTCCTCTCTCCCTGTCGCGAGGGTTTCAAGCAAAAACGGCCGAAGCGTCTGAAGCTCCGACCGTTCCATTATATCACGCCGAGGCATGGCCTCACCACGACCGGGCGAAACCGCCGCGAGGGAAATTGTGCTTGGCGAGGATTCATTTTACCGTCGGGTGCCGTCGGGGCCGGCCTCAAGCTTCGGGATGATCGACATAGGCGAATTGTCGAATGCATGAAATGGCGCTATTCGCTCTATCGTCCGTTTCGCCGGAACAACCAAGCAAGAGAATCAGCGAAGCACATAGAAAGAACAACGTACGAATCATCGCATGAACTCCCTTCTTCCTCAGCGCGGCGCAAAAAAACCCCACCAAGACGGCTTGACCGGTTTGGTGGGGTTTTGCGCGCTTTGTCTTACTCCGTCGTGTAAGGCAGCAATGCCATTTGGCGGGCGCGTTTGACCGCAACCGTCAGCATGCGTTGGTATTTCGCCTTCGTGCCGGTTACGCGGCGCGGCAGGATTTTGCCGCGTTCGCTGATGAACTTGCGGAGCAAGTCCAGGTCTTTGTAATCGACGTGCGTAATTTTATTGACCGTGAAGTAGCACACTTTGCGGCGCTTGTTGCGGCCGCGGCGGAATTTGCGGGGCTCGCGTTGTTCGCGGCCTTCGCCTCCCGGTCCACGATTTTCGCGGGGTGCGCGCTCTTCACGAGCAGCTGGCGCAGTTTGTTGTTGTTCGCTCACGTTTTCTCCGTCCTTCCTGTCTTAGAATGGCAAATCATCGTCCGATATATCGATCGGCTTGCCGTCATCCGCAAACGGGTCCCCGTTGTTGCTGCCGCCACGCGATCCGGAACTGCGGTTTCCGCCGCCGTATCCGCCGCCTCCGCCGTAATTCCCGGACGGTGCGCCGTAATCGTCGCGTCCCTGTCCGCCGCCGCCTTCGCGGTTCGGCGATTCGAGAAAACGCACGTTATCGGCCACAACCTCCGTCACATAAACCCGGCGGCCTTCGTTGTTCTCGTAGTTGCGCACTTGCATGCGCCCTTCCACGGCGGTCAAGCGACCTTTCCGAAGGTAATTCGCGCAGGTTTCCGCCTGTTGGCGCCATACGACGATCGGAATAAAATCGGCTTCGCGTTCTCCGCCTTCGCGGGAAAACGGCCGATCCACCGCAAGCGTAAATTGCGCAACGGCGACGCCCGAGGGCGTGTAACGAAGCTCGGGATCCTTGGTCAGGCGTCCGATCAGAATGACCCGGTTCAACATCGTGGATTCCCCCTAACTATGACGGCCTTGGGCGGCGAGCCGCCAGGCTGTCGTGCAGTGTTCAATTAAGCAACGACTTCTTTGACAACGATGTGGCGAATGACTTCGTCCGAAATTTTCAGGACGCGTTCCAGTTCGGTCACAACCGATGCCGGCGCCGAGAAATGAACCAGCACGTACGTACCTTCGCGGTACTTCTTGATCTCGTAAGCCAGGCGCTGTTTCTTAGGCGCTTCCGCTTTCAAGATCTCGCCGCCGTTCGCGATGATGCCCTGGAATTTCTCCGTGACAGCTTGAACGGCTTCTTGGTCCACGTCCGGACGGATGATGTACATCAACTCATAGTTGCGCATGTCCGTTCTACCTCCTTTTGGTCTTTGGCCCCCCGCTTGTCATACCGCGCGGCAACGCCCGCGGCCGAGGAGCAAGGAGTATACGATAAGGGGAATTGCTTAAATCGCATACCTGACTAGATTACCACATCGTAGCCCAAAACTCAATAGATATGCCGCTTCCGCTTTGCTGTCCCGAATCGCCCGGCCCCTTTCGCGGAACACTACAACCGGAGGTGAGCACGATGGGAGAATGGAGCGAATTCGAGCCCGGCGACCGCGCGCCCAACGACGGCGTGTACATCGAGATCGGCGAGGCGTCGTTTCATACCGGAATTACAGATCCGAAAAGAGTGCATCTGAAGAAAGGCGAGCGTTTCCCGGAGACGCAAAACAAAAATCGCAAGTGGAAAAAATTCAACAGCTGATTTCCGAAAACCGCGCATAGGCGATTCCGGTTCCGGACATTCTAATTACCGGCGACGAACAGAGAGGTGTGGTTCCATTGAACCCTGTGAGGCAACAGCCGGATTTTGGCAAGCCGGAAGGTTCGTACCAAACGGAGTAGGAATGGAGTGTTGCGCCAAAGACACGTTCTAGGCAACACCGCACAGCCCTTGAGGCTCGGCATCCGAATCGCCGGTGATCGCCCTCTGGGGTATTGCCTTGAAGGCAACGTTTAGGAATACGACTTCAACTCATCCATCGTCGCCCGGAGGGCCCCGCAAGGGGCCCTTCGTCATAGTCTGTTAAGATATCACTCATGCTATGTTCATTCCTCTAGCCCAAACCCTGTTCATACTGTTACTGCCAACGCATAATGCCCGCCAGTTGACGGTGTAAGTTGTCCTGCTGGTGATGGTCAATCTGTCCCCTGATGTTTAAGGAAAAGGGAGAATCACGATAATTCTCCCTGGATGACACGCTTGACCATATGATCGTCAATGATCCGATGTTTGTTCTGTGAGCCGTAGATGAGTGCATGTGTACATACTTTGTTGATCAGCCTTGCGGCGCCGCTCGAGAATCGGTAGATGTCGTCGATCGCGCTGTCGGTAAAGATGTCATGCTCCGCGCCAGCGAACGTCATGTGACGCCTAATGTAATCGCCGGTCTGGGCACGATCATAGTGCGGCAGCTTGCACTGCAGGTCGATCCGCTGGCGGATCGCCGCATACGCTTGCATATTCAGGCGATCCCACAGCTCGCTTTGACCGACCAGGATGAGCGCCATAGGGCTCTGTGCATCCATCTTGAAATTGAGCAGGAAACGCACTTCCTCCAGCATTTCGCGATCCAGCAGATGGGCCTCGTCGACGACGACAACCGGCTGCAATCGATGAATACCGCGCATAAGCTCAATCTCGCGGTGCAGCTGGCGCTTGGCATCGCCGCGGTAGAACTTCGATTCGCAGCCGAGTTGTTCGAGCAACCCCTTGTAAAAATGCCGCGGCGTCAGCTTAGAGTCCGATAGGTAGAGCACCTTGTACTTTGCCGGATCCAGCACTTCGGTGAACCGCCGAATCGTCGTCGTCTTCCCCGTGCCGCAATCGCCGGTAACAACCGCAAACCACTGCCGCTGGGCAGCGTACTCCAGACGCCCGAGCGTTTCCTCGAGCGTGACCGATTCGTACAACTCGCTGGTCGAGATGTCCCGGGAGAATGGTGAGCGGGTAAGGCCGTAGAAGGACTCAAACATGACCGTCCTCCTTGGTCATCCGGCGATAAGCCACGGCCGGCGCCTGCTCCGCTTTGCGACTCCTGCTGCGATCCTCCGCTGCCGCGAGCAGCCTTGACGCATCTGCCGGCAGCGGACCGATATGCTCCGGAAGCTGCGGCCGCTTGCCTGCGCGTTCGCCGATGATGAGTTCCCGCACGCGCCAAGGTATATGGCCTTCGTACTCGATCGTAAGCTCGGTGATGTCCGCAGGGTCGAACACCACATCCACCGTGCAGCCGATGAACGGCAGGCCGACCTCGTACTTCCGGTCCATGAAGCTGATGCAGCCGGATTTGTCGACCTTGCGTGTCTCGCAGTGCAGGAATGCATTCGCGAGCTCGTCCGGATCCACGAACCGAAGCGCTTGCTTGTCGCTACGGTACGCCGTTTCCGGACTACGCTTGTTCTCCAGCGCCGAATGCGGCTTGTTCTGATAGCACTCCGACAGCCATACGGCAAACAGTTCGTTGAGCCGCTCGAGCGTTTTCGGTTTCTCAAGCGCGGACTCGCTCAGGAACGCATCCACCACGCGATTAAACCGTTCGACCTTGCCGGTCGCCTCCGGCGAGTAGGGCCTCGCGAATAGCAGCCGGATCCCGAGCTTGGAGCATGCCCTCGTCATCCATTTGGTCCGGTACTGCTTGCCGTTGTCGAAATAGACCGCCTCGGGAGCGCCGAACTTCTGAATGGCTTGGCGGAAGCAGTGCTCCACGATGGTCTTGTCCATGACCGGGTAGAATTCGCCATGAAGCACAAACCGCGTCGCGTCGTCGATAAACGTCACCAGAAATACCTGCTTCATGGTACCTCCGGGGCCGATGGGCAAGTACGGGCCATACTTGATATCCGAGTGCCACAAGCGATTACGATGGCGCTTTTGGAACCGCCGTGCGGCGACGCCCGATTCGGCGTACATGCGCATATGGCGCGTGCTGTAACCGCGCTCTGCTAATCTTTCCTGCAGCGTGCTGCGCTTGATCTGCCCGGGTTTTATACGGCCTTCCCATTCCAGGATCTGAATGAGCTGGGCAACGCTTCGGCCGGGCACCTCCCGGCGCAGCAAAATGGCCTGCTCCACAATTTCTGGTGGAATGATCTCCTCTGACGGCTGGCGTCCCTTGCCTCGTGGCTTCAGGCCGCCGAAGCCGTCTTGGCGATACTTGGCCAGATACCGGCGCAGCGTCCGCTCGGAGAGTCCAGTTTGCTCACATATCTGTCGCTTGATCTGGCTGGCTTTGGCGGTGTCCAGCCCTTCCGCCAGCAGCGGTGACAGGAGCTGCATGCGTTCCGACGCGACGGCCTCTGCTTTCTTCTGATCTTTCATCTGTTCTGCACCTCGCTTGGTAGACTTCCAGATGAGTCTACCGCAGCATCTTGCCGGACAAGAATGCAGAACGGGTATGTAACCACAAATTTGAATTTGCGACCGGGCGGACAATTCGCGCCAGCCAGCCGGGGGCGTCCCCGACGTAGTGTCCGAAAGGGTGATGTGCAGTCTGCGTAGAGACGGACGGCTTCTTCGCAGGGTCCTGATGAAAGCGAATGGCGATAGATCTTAGAGCTCCGAGCAGGTATGTGGTCTGTTCGCGAAACCAGTTCTTCCAGCGAAGCAAAGTCGCGTCATCTGCCGCTACCGTAGATGGAGCCGCATGTTCCGATACGACTTGTTCCACGCATGCCGATTCGTACCGTTTGTACGGCACCACACAATCCGGGAGCTCATGGTGGATCTTCCGGCATTGTGTACAACGCAGCCGGCGAATGACGAGCAAGCGGCGATCTCCGTCCTCGCTGGTGAGCTTCCGCTTCCGACTGCCAATGACACTAAGCGCTTCTCCACAGCAGGGAGAGGGAACCAATTCTGCACATCGAACAAAAAACGCCGGGTGACTTCTCATCCAGCTCATACTTTGATACAATGACCATGTTGTTTGGGGGATGCATCCCGTGAGCCTGTTCCCGCAGGCCCACATACATGGGAGGCATCCTTTTCCTTTTCTGTGATACGGTCATTATATTCAGCAACTCTCGGACAGGCAATCCCGCCAGCAATTGGACGTTATCTTTCGGCGGCAACATCATACATCCTACGGAGTAAAAGTTATGGTTCCCGACAATACCTACAAATAATTTTTTTATTTTGGTTTTATTCTATCGGTTCACCCCCCATTGTAGGCCAAACCTTTCAAAAAAATCTGATCCTTCTACAAATTATTACAAACTTTTCAATTAAATGGTGGTATCATTGGGATGTAATTATCTTCATTTTAAGGGGGGATCTTATGATTCAAGAGTTATTTTTTTCTAAGATATTTTAGGCATGCCAAGACAATGATTACTATTACTACAATTCCGAGTAACCAGAAAAAAATTCCTAATAACTGCATCCCTAATACACTCATCACGATTTTCCTCCCTATTTGTATAAGTAAATTTTATACCACTATATAATAACATTGAAAAGGATAGGATAAAAATGAAATATTTTTCTCTTAAGTTTTCTAAAGTGTTTTTATCAATTAGCGTGCTTTTTCTTGTCTTTTCGTCCAATATTTCAGCATCCACTGAAAGTAATTCCAGTAAAATTTCTGTTCGAGACATTGTTCCATCTGAATATTTAGCTGCATACAAGGGTAAGTTTTCTTCCTACGAAGAAGTGAACCACGTAGCAGGGTGTCATCAGCCACTTTAATTGACGGTAGATTCGGAACCGCCAATGACGGTGGCTTTTTGCTTTCCTCACCGCCGTTTCGGAGACAATTATATTTCGCCTTTGTTTGTCGGCGTAAAAAAACTGCTCCGAAGAGCAGTTAGAACAGCGGTCGGACGCGGTACTTGGCATGTCGGTGGAGCCAGAACTTCGAATTTCCAAACTTCACGTACCAGTCCGTATCGAGCTCAAGGTTGGATGGCAAGAAGTGCTTTCCTACTTGAATCATCACGGCATCACCACAACGTAGCGAGCAAAGCAACTCTTCTCCATCGTACACGTTCCAACGCTCGGTATCTCCATGAAATCGTATCTCATTCATATTTGTCATCCCTCACTGTTCCTTAAATTCAGCTAGGATCCTCGTCACATGGACGGTATCAATCATTTTGTCTTTTCGCAGCACTGCATCCAGAAGCGCAGCGGTGCAGACGTTATTTATCTCTCGGCATATCCCCCGAGCATGCGCGTATATGGCGTCCATCGCTTCTGTCGTAAACACCGGCCCTGTACTTCCGGCAACCTCCAATTGGTGGGAGATGTAATCGCGGCACTCCTCGAGCGACAAGCCTTCCAAATGAAAACGCACGTTCATCCGCTGTGTAATCGGCTTGAAGATTCTCAGTTGCAACGTGGCCTGTAGTTCCGGCTGTCCAATGAGCAGCAGGGCAAGCGGCGAAATCGAGTCCATACGAAAATTCGTCAAAAAGCGTATTTCTTGCAGCATGTCTCCTGAAAGCAGGTGCGCTTCATCCACGACAATAACGGCGACCTTCTGCTGGTTCTCGTACAAATCCCATACGAGGTGCTGGAATTGCCGTTTGGCTTCGCTGCGCAGAAACTTGGGCGGCAAGCCGAAGTGGTGGAGGAGTTCACGGTAAAAGTCCCTTGGTTTCAGATTCGCATCCGACAGATAGATAAACCGGTACTTGTTCGGATCCAGTTGGTCTTTCAAGTAGCGAACGGCTGTCGACTTGCCGCAGCCAATTTCACCGGTGACGCAGCCAATCGAGCGAGTCATCACCATATACTGCATCCGTGCTACACATTCTTCGAATCGCTTGGAGCGGTGCAGATGCCGTGTTTCAATCTCCCGGGTGAACGGAACGCGCTCCCACCCGAAGAAACCACGAATCATGAGCGATTCACCTCTTTCATCGCTCGCGAAAGCGCAGCGCCTTGCGCTTCGCGGGTCTGCCGTTTCTGTTCTTCCACCAATAATTCCACATAGTTGAGGCCCGTCTTCGGCGGTTGCATGACGGCCTTCGGTTCATCCTGCTTCGGCCGGTTTTTCGGATCGCGGAGCTTCATTGGCTTCGCGTCTTCATAGCGCTGGCCGTCCTTCCACACCTGGATGACGGACAGGTCGTGCGGATCGAATCGCACCTGAATCTTCGAGCCGGCAAGCTCTGTCTGGACCTCGAATATCGTGCCCAGCAGCGAGATGCATCCCGTTTTGTCCACTTTGCGGGATTCCTCCAGCAAGAATACTTCTATGAGTTCATGCGGCGGCAACATGCGAATCGGGTGGTCGTCTTTTTGGTATCGGTCGACTGGGCGCTGCTTAAAGCTGTTGTGGACTTTCTGGTGGTAAGCAATCTCAAGCCACGCCGAGAAGAATCGATTCAAATCGTTAAGCGTCTGGATCTTCCCTTGTTCAATCAGGTCGTATGCCTCCGGCACAAAGCTCTGGTCGACAAATCGGAAGAACTTTTCTTGCTTCCCGCGTCCCATAGGACGTCCGGGGCGAGTATGCTTAAGCTCTGCCCCCAGTCGCCCGCAAATCCGCTCAAAATGGTGTGAAGAATAGATGGCGCCGTTATCGACATAGATCATTTCCGGCACTCCGTTCTTTAAAATCGCCTTCTTCAGGCAATCCTCCAGCCGGGCCACACGTTCCTCGAAATAGAACTGGCCATGCACAACGAAGCGAGAGTAATCGTCAATGAAAATAACCAGATAGGCCATGACCTTCTTGCCGGGCTTGTCCGGATGCGGAAGGTAAAGGGTATGCTGCACATCGCCTTGCCACATGCTATTTCGGTGCGTGGCTTCAAACCGGCGAAAGTGGCTCCACCCCGTATTCAGTAACGCTTTGCGCGTGACGCCGCGGCGGCGAAGCTGCTTGCTAAGCGTGCTTTCTTTCAGGGTGCCGGGGGCCACGAATGCCGCCAGTTCCAGAATCGCAATAATCTGCCTGACGCTTCGGCCGGGTTGCTCCTGCTTTAAGGCAATCGCTTTGGCAAGCACATCCTCGGGGATTTCCCTGGTCGTGAGTTTGTCTGCTCGGACGGAGGGCAACAGCGCCTCCCATCCGCCTTCGCGATACGCTTTTAAATATCGCTCAAGCGTTCGTAGACTAATTCTCCTTCGCTGTCCCGACGACGTTTCATACTCATGGCTTACAATTTCGCGCATCAACGCCATCTGTTCTCCGGGATCCAATTTGCGGCTAACCAGTGATGCAATTAAGCCATAACGGAAGTTGGCTTCTTGCTGCCTTGCTTGCTCATCCATGCTAAATCTCCTCTCCCTGTGGTCTATGAGAGTATCGCATAGACGCTAGAAGCCAGGGAGGGCGCATATTTTGTGGGATCAGGAGGGCAACTTGCCGTCCAGGCGATTTTTAAAGCAATTTTGGAGGCGATTTTCGTTTGCCTTGCTCCTTGGCGGTGGATGCTGAAGGGATTTATAAGCGTGATGCTACAGGTAACCTCGCATTTAGAAACGTCCAATAGCCCCGTCTGGATGCGCCAGCGGGGATGAATCGGGGTAACAGTTTGTCCAGCCAATCCAATGTATCCATTGGCGTTGGGTTCATCATGGTGGGGTAAAGGTGGAGCATATCCGTGTCGTCCCCCTGGGCTACGAGTTTCCCAGCAACCCATAGTGCTGCATCCGCTGCGCGGCGCAGATGTCTTGCCCACCAGCGTTTCAACGTACGGCGGCTATAACGCACGGCAGGAGTTGTTGTGCTTTCTGTCGTCTGCCGCCAAGAGAATCCCTTGTGCTTGCGCTTTAATGCCGCTTCTCGCACCCAAGTCGCATACCGGGCCCATGGAATCAGGAACTCCGGCAGGAGGGAGATTGTTATTCTACAGGTAGGACAATATCGACGGTAGATCGGGATCTGGATGACCTCATGCTTCGTCACAATTCCTCGCCAATAACGACCGTGTTTATGGAGAAGCCGACCGCAGTTTTCACAGCAGAGCTGGACGTCAGGAGATTGATTTCCGAATGTGCGTAAATAAGCCTTGCAAGAAAGGCCGAAATAAAGTATTTTTGACATGATGAAGTGAATGCTCCCGGGGATCCTCGCCAAAGGTTCGGGAGCATTTTCCTTTTTAATCGACAATAGCCTAATCCACCGTCATTGTACAGAAGGGATTAGGCTATTGTCGGCTGTTTATTCGGTTTGGCTCCGCCACACCGAATGGCGAATTCATGCCTTTTTCCCGCCATAAAGTCAGGCGGCGAACAGGATGCGAAAGAAGCTCCCGAATTTGGTAACAGCTTATTCGTTTCTTTTTCTAATATCGGCATTACGGCAGGGACATGGATCGGAGGCTTGTTTATTTCCCAGTTGGGCACGCATCAGCTTATCTGGAGCGGTATCATTTTATTGTTGATTACCTTCATACTGATCCTGATAAAAGCGGCAAGTATAAAATTACAGGTTGTCAAGTAGAAAGTCATTAAATAAAAGCATTTAAGCGGCCTTAATCCTAAATTCCATGGGACTTAGGCCGTTTAATTTTGCTTGTAATCGTTCGTAATTATAGAAATAGATATAATCATACAACCGTTCGAAACTTTCAAACATACTGTTTGCCTGAGAATTAAATCGGCGTGCGATGAACCCTCAGGTGTATCAATTACAACATAGCGGTAGGTTTGTGTATTGGATGTTGAGGGTGCACGCATCGCCTTTGCCAAAATTTCAGTCATTTCTTCTTTACTTGATTCTTTAAAACGACCAAAGTGGGTTTTAACATAGGGAGGCTCTAAGTAGCAAATAAGTAGCAAAATAAGTTGTAAACCATTATACGGAGCAAGTGTCTTTTAATTGAAAGAATGGCCCGGATTTAAAAACACCAACGACATTTACCAGCTTATATAGAGCAGATATGTTTTATAATATGAATTAAATACTTTAATCTATTTTTCATAGTGATACAATAGAAAGAGTTAAAAAATTGGTCCAGAATAGATGCATAACGAAGTCGCGACCTGGTTTGCTGTGATGCCTAAGCCGGAGCGGCTGCATCTTTCTGCAAATCGAAAGGGTTAGGGACGGTAAATATGAGCAGCAAACAAACGAAAACAGACGTTGTCTTGATCGGTGCCGGAATCATGAGTGCGACTTTGGGATCTCTGTTGAAGGAATTGGTCCCCGACTGGGAAATCACCTTGTTCGAAAGACGGGCCATCCCGGGCGAGGAAAGCTCGAACGAATGGAACAATGCGGGAACGGGCCACTCCTCCCTGTGCGAGCTTAACTATACCGTCGAGAAGCCGGACGGATCGGTAGATATCAGCAAAGCGATCAAGGTCAACGAAGAATTCCAGGTTTCGAAGCAGTTCTGGTCTTATCTGGTCGAGAGCAATCTGATCCGGAATCCGAAGGATTTCATCGTGTCCGTTCCCCACATGAGCTTCGTGCAGGGGGAGAAGGACGTCGCCTTCCTGAGAAAACGTTTCGAAGCGTTGTCTAACAATCCCCTGTTCCAAGGGATGGAATTTTCCGACGATCCGGCGAAGCTGGCGGAATGGATTCCGCTGATGATGAAAAACCGGACCGGGAACCAGCCGATCGCGGCCACCCGCAGCGAAGCCGGAACGGACGTCAATTTTGGCGCCTTAACGCGCATGCTGATTACCCACTTGAAAAATCAAAACGTCGACATCAACTACAACCATCATGTCCAGGATATTAAACGCGGCAGCGACGGCTCCTGGGAATTGAAGGTGCGGAATGTCGGCAGCGGCGCCGTGGAACGCATTTCGGCCAAATTCGTTTTTATCGGCGGCGGCGGCGGAAGCCTTCATCTGCTGCAAAAATCCGGCATCCCCGAAGGGAAAGGCATCGGCGGATTTCCGGTCAGCGGCTTGTTCATGGTTTGCAAAAACCCGGAAGTCGTCTCCCGGCACCATGCCAAAGTATACGGCCAAGCTCCGGTCGGGGCGCCTCCGATGTCGGTTCCGCACCTGGATACCCGGTTTATCGACAATAAGGAATCGCTGCTGTTCGGGCCGTTTGCGGGCTTCTCGCCCAAGTTTTTGAAATTCGGTTCCATGTTCGATTTGATCACTTCCGTCAAACCGCACAACCTCTTGACGATGCTGGCGGCCGGCGTGAAAAACGCTTCGCTCACGACCTACCTGATCAAGCAGGTCATGCTGTCGAAGGAAAAGCGCATGGAAGCTTTGCGCGAATTCGTTCCGGACGCCCGAAGCGAGGACTGGGATTTGCTCGTCGCCGGCCAGCGCGTGCAAATTATTAAGGACACTTCCGCCGGCAAAGGAACGCTGCAATTCGGGACGGAAGTCATCAGCGCGGCCGACGGGTCGATCGCCGCTTTGCTCGGGGCTTCGCCGGGCGCGTCCACGGCCGTTTCCGTCATGCTGGAAGTCATCCGGAAATGCTTCCCGCAACACCTGAAAGCGTGGGAGCCAAAAATCAAGGAAATGATTCCGTCTTACGGCGTCACCCTGCTGAAGAACCCGGATTTGATTCGCGACATTCAGACTTCGACTTCGCGGACGCTCGGCTTGGCAGGCGTAAAGCAAGCTCATACGGCTTAGCCTGAAGGCCGAGCCGCAAGGAGGCATAAATTGCCGTTTCGGCAATTTGTGCTTCTTTTTGTTTTGTCCAGGGCATAATGAGTTCATTCGGCAGCGGGAAGGAGCGGCGGGGACGAGATGGAGCATCCGTTTGAACTGTGGCCGGAAGAAGCGGCGCCGCCCGACGCGAAGCATTGCGAACGCTGCGAACTGGCCGGTCAGCGGTCCCGCGTCATTTGGGGAGAAGGCAATCCCGACGCCCCGCTCTTTCTTATCCTGGATAATCCCGGAGCCCGCGAGGATCGGGAGGGGAACCCGTTTTTGTGCGGGACCCGCGAAACCCTTCAGCGCGGGATGATGGAGGCGGGGGTGCCTGCGGACGCGGTTTATATGACTTATTTGCTTAAATGCCGGCCGCTCCGCGCCTACGACAAGCCGGAGGCTCGGGCCGCGTGTTTTCCGCATTTGCGGTTGCAACTGCAGGAGAAACAGCCCCTTGTCCTGTTCGGCTTCGGAAATGTCGTGGCGGAAAGGTTACTCCCAGAGAAAGAGAATCCCAGCGTTAAGGAACTAAGAGGAGTCTGGCATGAGTTCCAGGGCATCCCCATTGGATTTACCTATCACCCGTTAGCCGTCCGAAGGCGTCCGAACTTGATGAAATTTTTTGTCGAGGATCTGGTTGCGCTTAAAGACAAGTGGACGAAATCGATGAAGGCCGATTGAGCGTTTATTCATGACCGATGATGATGTCGTTTTTGTTCAAGAACGACTGCCCTTCGCTTGATATATTCGATATGAATATCTTTGAGGGAGGGCAATTTCATGACGTTTCGTTACGATTCTGCAGTGCTGAAGGTGGAACATATGGACCGTTCCAGAACCTTCTATGAAGATTGGCTGGAGATCGGGGAGCCGATTGCCGTAGAGCAACTGATAGAGGGGGGCGGTCTCGAATGAAGGCTGCGGATTCGCCAGCGCAGACATGGATCGCGTATTGCTTGAACAAGAAAGGTGCCGCTCTCGTCTACCCGTTCGGCGCGGATATTCCCGTTGTGAGCGTCGGAGGGAAGATGTTCGCTTCGTTCAAGGATTCGTTCATGAACGTCAAGTGCGATCCGCACAAAGCGGCGGAGCTGCGCGAACAATATGCCGAAGTCACGCCGGGATACTACATGAACAAGCGGCATTGGAATTCAATCGATTTGACCGGCCGATTGACGAAGGAGGAAGTGGCCGCCTGGATCGATCACTCCTATGAGCTGATATTTCAAAGTTTGAAGAAAGACGTTCGAGAGGCGATTCGTTCGCTGTGAACCGGAGGAAGCGAAGGGGCGGCAGTTGCGACCATACGCTCCTGGGATTATTTCAAATTATGCATATCCTGGAAGAACAAATCGTGCATATTCCATAAAATGCGCGCGGTGAAGGTAGCCCAGGTATCTCAGACCGCCTCCGTGTGTAACTTCTCCAGTAACTGCGCAATCTTCTCTGCCTGTCCAAAGCCGAACACCCCATTTCCGGATAATTACCCCACCGGAAGCTTAAGCCAAGTTTACTTTGCCGGACGCGATCATCGTGTTTGTTGGTCGTGGCGAAAACATAGCCCTACCTAGCGTATTCGCTGTCTTCTCAGAAGTATGAAAAATCCGGCAAAGCTGTTCCCATAGAAACATTTGAGTAAACTTTCCCCTTGTTAGTTACGTCAAATAAAGGGGATTTTTAAATTAATAATTAATACTAGTAAGGGGCGTTATAGATTGAAAACAATTGATTGGTTCAGGATTTTTAAATCTCATTTCTATAGTCTATATATTCTTCTACTGTTTGTGTTTATTCGTGTCGGTATTTATTTGTTGAATACTTTTCAAGATATTTTTATATTCTGGTTTATATTTTCTCAGGACCTTTTAATTTCCCTACTTAATATTCTTATTGGACTTTTTGTCATAATCACTATATTTCAATTGATATACCCAAATCGTATGAATAACACAATCATTACCTTGTTAATTATCCCCATTTCCTTCGCCATAGCTATCTTAATTTCTTTAGCTTGGAGTCTTGGCGATGAGGAAGTGATTTATCCAATGGAGGGAGGGGAGGTATTTTATGCAGTGGTTAAAAGAAGCAAAACAAATCAACTAGATAATGGATCAATTACCTTCTATAAGAAATATGCAAACTTTCTATATAGAAAGTTAAACACAGAGTCTATAGCACAAGAGAGAGCTATTTCAAGAGAATTAGCGCACGGTTTTCCAACAATTAAACAAGTAGAGCATAATAAATGGATTGTAGAATTTAAAAATGGTACACACCTACCGATTTTAGATAATTACCATTAGTTGCATTTATTTTTAAAAAGCGTAAAACTTTGAATAAAGATAGATAACAATTGCACTAAGGAGCTTTCTTCTTATAAATTGCGGTTATCATGGGATACAACCACCGGGTTGTGCTTCCAGATTGTTTGTCCTAAGAAAAAGTATTGGCCTGTGTTTTACAGCTCGAACATGTAATGCGTAGATACACAGGCCAAGTACAATTTCATTTATGGTGATGGTCTAGGATAGTCCTCCAATATCAGAGTCTTTCTTCAACATACTCACGAAATGCCTGTGCAATATTTTCTCCATCTGACTGTGAATAATTAGGTACATGAAACCTTTCAATGAACTGCCCTCTCATTATATTATAACCCAACGGACCATCATTAATTAAATACTGTGTATGATCTTCAAGTTGCTCCAAACTCCCATAACGTTCAAGATACAACTCATGCCGTTTATTATAGTAATTCAAATTGGTGTAGTATGTTCGAATTGCTTGGTTTATCGGAAGGTTTATGTCGTCATTCATCATTTTCCCGAGATTCCATGCATCTACGTCAGCGAGGAAATCCGCTAAGCTTAGTGTACTCCCTCCTTCTACAGGATGGGCAATTAAGGCCTTAGCTGCAACATAAGAATTTAAATATTCACCATTACGAACAGCTTCGGCGCACTCTCCAGTGAGAGTTATGAGGTCTCCTATCATACTAGTTAGTTCATTAATCAGAGGTTCACCAATTGTATAGGTAAAGGCGTTGCAGGAAGCCAACATGTGTTCACAATCAATTTCGACACCTGAACGGGGATCATATAGTTTTTCAACTGTATTTCCCAGTGTAGCATCTACAAGATCACAGAAATCATTATCGATTGATCCTGCAGCTAATGTCCATATAAATTCATCATATCCCTGTTGCTTTCTTATATATTGCATTACCTTTTGATTTGCATCATATACGTTACCGTTTGTTCTATTAATTGCTAGCTGATAAATCTCATCAATATATCCAAAAAAAATTTGGTTTTCTAGTTCTGGATCGAATGGAAGTTCAGATTCATCTTCTACTGAATCTGCGCACAGATCTCTCCCAGAGTATATATTCTTATCGATTTCGATTTGTCCTGCGTCACTACCAATAGTGATCGTCGCGATTTGGTCTATAGCCCAGTTGAATGGAAGCGGGTAACCTAAATTGCCACTAAAACCTGAAGACATATCACTAACAAAACTTGTAACAGCAAGGCCAAGGTCGGATACACGGCTGCAGACATTCCGCGGTCCATAGATCCCAATTTTGTATTTTCCACCACCTAATTGCATCGTATTATTAAGCGCCCGGAAATATGGAATAATATGGCTCGTCACTTGTCCGTCGAGACAATCAAAATCAACAGCAAAATATATGATAGTATTAGTTTTAAATCCATAACTCATTGCAGCGCTAGTTGCTGTGATAGCATCTTTTGCCCCTTGAAAAGTTGTAAAGTAGTTTACGTCATTACCGGAAGTTTGATAAATTGGAAAAACACGAAGCCCAGCTGCAAAGATGGTTTCCAACTCTCCCGGTTTGATGTTTTTCCAATCTCCAACAAGATACCTTCCGACATAGCGGTAGCCGCTATTATATAGGGTTCGCGCCCGCTCCGGCGTAATGGTTGTTACGCAATCACATGCTGTACCTGGTCGGTTTTTATCACCATAGCTAATAAATAGTGATGCAAATGTTTGTTTTCCTGCAATACCATCGGCCGTCAACTTACAAAACTCTTGGAAGGCCAACACTCGTTGCTTTACAGTTGCATCAAAGATGCCATTAAAGACAATGGGATCAAAATTGTTAAGATACAATCCATATTGCAACAAGTAAACCAATTTCGTCCGAGTGCTACCTTGAGAAACAGTTGGAATTAGAGAAAGGGTTTGCGGTCCCCATACTCCATCAGGTGCCGGATTATTTGTCTCAATTTGCAGTGCATAAATAAGGGCTCTAATTAGATTCTTCGACGTCAATCCGTCACATGGAATTAGCCCCAAATGTGGTCCATACACATGACTGTAATCGTCGTTTAGGTTTTGTTGAATAGTCCGGATATTTGCATCCCCGAGGTTAACAAATGCATCCATGGAGAGAAGTGCCTTAAAAATCATTGGTGTTGTAATTCCATCCGGATTCGATAAACCGGCATCAGATTGTAAATTTGAAATGGCTGTCTTTGTACCGTTACCATAAGTACCTGTAAAACCTGTTGGGTCGTATCCTTTGCAGAACAATGCACCTTGAACAATTTTAACAAGGTTTCCTGATTCAGATGATGTAGAAAGAGTTGGACATGCATTCATTGTCTGTGGCCCGAAACTGCCGTCAACTGGTGAGATTCCTAGTTCGATTTGGAGGGCCATGGTTAAGCCACGGATGGTTCCCCACCCCGTAATACCATCCTCGTCAATAGGAGTAAACCCAGACACCGTTTCATACGTATCGTTTAGCCACTCTTGCACCGCCAGTACCATTTCATCCATTTCAATCATCTCCTCAGATATAATTATAAAATATGTTATATATGCCCAATTATTGGATCTGTGTGGTATGGGGCAAATGAATTTTAATGAGATGTAAATTGGTTTATGTTATTGTCTCGTCATGTTTCGTTCGGTTAAAAACCGTTGGAAGGAAGAGCGCGCACGCTGAACCATCTTCCGTACTCGTGCATTATATCCGCTTTCTCCAAATGCTTGAGCCAACTCTTTTTTACTTGCTCCATATTCTATTAAACCTGAATTACGAAAGTACCACCTCATAAAAACATGAAAAAGTGCCCAGATCTTTGGTAGAATGGTGTTTGCCTAGAACATCACCAACCAAGAGAGGAGCACCCTTAAGGTGAAGTCTACCACAAAAATCGCGTCATTGAAAACGGCATTTTCTATGAGAAATGCAACAAATTTTGCAGGAAGCAAGGTGATCCTCGGATTTCTTGAAAACATCGGTTTGAATCAAGCCCTTCGGAGCCTTGGACTAGCCAAAGCGGCGAATGCCATCTTTCCGACGCATCGCATTCTGCAGATGCTCATCATCGGCTGGATTTTGGGCTGCGAACGTCTCTTTCATTTCAAATCCCTACAAGGTGATGCCTTGATCGCCCAGGCGCTGGGCGGCCGGGTGCCGCATCACACATTGTTAAACAAGGAATTGCTTCGTCTGGGCAAAGCCCACGACCATTTAGCGCCAGCCCTGCGAAACCTGAATGTCGAAATCATTGCACCGCAGCTACCCGACTCCTTGATTCTCGATCTGGATTCGACTGTTGAGACGGTGTACGGCAACCAGCAGGGAGCGGAAGTCGGTTTTAACAGTCAGAAGCGCGGCCGAAAGAGCTATCATCCCCTTCTCGTGTACGAAGGGCAGTCGCGAATGCTAGTGAATGCCGCGCTGCGTCCCGGCAACACGAGCAGTTCGACCGACGTCCTTTCGTTTGCCCGGCAAACGCTGGCGTTGTTGGAATCCCACCACGTACGCTATGCCCGGTTTGACAAAGGCTTTGGCGGAGAAGACTTCTACGCGTTCTGGGAGTCCCGTCAGATCGGCTACGTCGGCAAGCTGAAATGGACAAGTCGTCTCCAGGACCAAGTCAAAACCTGTGCGCATTGGACACGCTTTGTGGACGAGGACTGGATCATTGAAGGCATCGTGCTGGCCTACCAAGCGATCGGTTGGAAGAAGATGCGTCGTGTTGCTGTCATCCGCAAAATGCCGCGTTGGGACGGGGATCAGTCTCAGTTGGAACTGGATTTGCTTTGGCAATACGAAGCCATGGTCACAACGGAGGAATGGGAAGCCATCGATGTGTGGCGGTTCTACAACCAGCGCTGCTGCATGGAGAACTACATCAAGGAAGGCAAGAATGGCTTTGCCATCCACCGCATTCCAACGCAGTCGTTTGCCGCCAATGAAATCGACCTGCTCTTAAAGCTGCTCGCCTATAATCTCTTTGAGCGATTCAAGCATCATTGTTGTGAGCCGATTCACCGATCCTACACCATCCAGCGGTTCCGGCGAACGTTTTTTGTTTGTGCAGGTGTGTTTGTCCAGCATGCCCGCCAAATGACATTGAAACTGAGTACGTCTTTCCAAAACCAGTGGGCATGGCGACGAATGGAGCGAAAAAGTATTTTATTGGAATAAACGATAATCCCAATTTGTGTCTTGGAAATCCCGTTGCCCCTTCATGTGGGGAGGGGGAAAGTAACGGCATTTTTGCTCGCATTCCATTTTGACTGCATATTCTGCCTCCATAATTGGTTGTGAAATCCAAGTTCTGCGTCTTCAAAAGCCTGATTCTATAGGCTTTCGTAATTTAGGTTAAACAGATGATTTTCGCGTGCTGGGTGTTCATTCTCCTCAAGTCTTCGCGCAAATTTCGTAATTCAACAAGCTCTAAATAGGCCTCCTCTGCAGAAGGGCTTGAAGGAAGGACAACGTCCCGAAGGAGTGGCCCATCTTCATCCTCGCTTACTTTTCGATCAAGGGAGTCCCACTGTGCTTTATGGTAACGAACACCGTCAAATTCAATCTCTTTCGAATTTTTTGTTCTATAACTCCGCCAAACGTCGGCTTCTCTCAGTCGAATGAAGCTCATGTACCTGGGAATAAAATCACCCTTCTGACTTTCATAACCCAATGTTGCTTGATATAGAGCCAGTCCAAAATAAGATTCAAAATCCTCAGTAGGTATTGTGAGGCTAGTTCTAGCGGCTCTCCTGCTGGCTCTCATGGCCATAAAGTGAAGAAATGAATAAACTTCAAAGAACAAATCACGAAACTTATCAGGGCTTTTGGTCTGGACGTATTCCATTGCTAGCATGTTCACAGAGTCCTCATTTACCTTGATTCCCATATTTTTTTACCACCCACCCATTTATATGGTAATATATATGTCGTAAGGGAATATGCGTTCGTGACATTGGCGAAAATAAACATGTTGTAAAAAATACGCAACATGTAAGAGGTAAAATTGAACAGTGCTTTGCACTCTTATTCAACTTCACTTTATTTTTACAACTTAAGAGAAAGCAAACGACACGAAACAGGTTCGGAGGCCAGCGTGGACAAATTAACAAATTTTATTAATGAAATTACTAAGCAGTTTTTTTGAAGGGTTAGTTAAGCAACACGAGACCATTACAAGACAATATTGAGGGACGAGTAAAACAGTATGCATCAATTGCTGAAGATGTAAGCAATATTAAAATAGAAATCTTAGAAGATAAAATAGATTCCTCTAGGGATGCATAAATTATGTTTTGATGAGGGAATGTGTTGATCCCTTTAAGTATACCATATTAAAAAATAACAAAATAGGATAATACGCCCAATTGTGAAGCTATTATAGCAGCTGGCAGCGTCATTTAATAGTTTACATCCAAGGCAATTTGAATGCCCAAATTAATTTTGAGCGAATAATTCGATAATTTATTTTCATTTAATGGTTTTTCTCCAATATAACCTCATTACCACAGCTTGTAATTAGATGCTCCTAAGATGCAACTTACTCCCAGATAACAAAGTCTAATTAAAAGGTATAAGTAAAAGGAGGGGTACTTTATGAAACCACGAATAATATGGGCGTCACTTATTGCCCTAACTATTGTTACTGCTGTAATATCCATCTATTTAATAAGTAGTAATAATACTATACAGTCAGCTCCAAATGAAGATTATGCAACCATTGTTCAAAAAGAAGTTCAAACGCAAACGGAAATCGATGAGTTGATTTCGAGCATGGATGATAATCTAACTGTTTTAGTTGGAGATGGTACTGATTTTTTTACAACAGAAATACTTGCGGATACATACTGGCAGGAGTTTATTGAAAATGCTTCATTTGATGAAGAAGATTTAGAAAATGCAATTTCAATAAATCAGATGAAAATCATAAATGATGATCTTCAAAATATAAAGAAACTCATTCATATTGCCAAAGCTAAGCGTGATGTCCAATCAATAGTATATGCTTATTATATTTTGAATGACTTAAACCACTGGGTGTTTAATCCTGAATTAGAGACAGATAAGTACTTCGCAGCAACGGAAACTCTGCAACTATATGATGACAAAAGTATGGTAAACAAAATTAAAACATACATTGGCAAAAACAATTAATAGTTGCGAAGAACCAATTTTCATAATTCTTTTATAAGATTAGAGGGACGGAAATTTAAGAACCCGATTTCCAAAACTGTCTAGACGGTTTTGGGTTCTTTTTTGGTGGTCCAAGAGCGAAAAATGTCTAAGGCAACCTAATAAAGCATGTAGTTTAAGAGGTTGAGTGCCCCTCCCCTTCTGTCAGAATAGTTGTCGTGCCCCCAAAATGAATATATAGTGGGGAGAAACGAGGACGAGGTGGAGAACATTGAATCCCGTAACCAAAGAATTCAAGCAGTGCATAGTACAGCGTATGATGCCTCCATCGCGAGATCAAAGTGAGCATGAAGTATTGGCGGCTAAAGAACCAGGCCAGGGAAAAGCTCCGCAGTGAAGAAGGGTATGCCCTGGCCGTAAGGCGTATGATCGAGCCGGAACCTGTGTTTGGCGATATGAAGAACAACCGAGGCTTTAAAAGGTTCCTGCTTCGAGGCTTACCCAAAGTAAGTCTGGAGGTCGGGGGGCTTTCGCTTGCCCACAATCTGCTCAATAAAGCAGTGGTGGACGCCAAAAACGAAGGAGCTAAGCGACAACAGGCCGCTTAGCTCCTTCGTTTATTCCGAATGCCGTCCTATTTTGCTGCTGAAGGTGTCCCAGAGTTTACTTTTGGGACACCCTCTTTTAAGTTAAACATGAAATCGGAAAGTAACCTCGTCAAAAAGTGAAAGATCCAGGCCGTGACAGGTTTTTTCCGTCATAAGAAGTTGCTAATTTTTTCGCAAAATAAACAGGACACTGCATGCCTCTTGTCAAAGGTTAAACCACCACAGAATAACCGACGAGAGGGAGTGTCCTTAGCAACATGGTACCACAAGCAACGAACCATGCGCCAGAACAAAAAACACGCCGCGAACGCCGAATGGAAATTCTTGCGGAGCGTCGCCGAATCAAACAGATCGTGAAGAAGTTGAGACCGGTCACGTTCGACAACAACACCGTCACGGAAGCCGGTAACTTCCAGTTCCTCGCTCGATTCAAGGAACTCATCGGTCTGGATGCCCTGATTGAAGATCACTTCCATCTGGAGCAGAAAGCCAACTGTGTCTACCCGGCCTCTAAGCTTGTCGATCATTTGCTGGACTGCGCGCTGCTCGGCCACACGCGTTTTTCGCATATGAATGCCCTGCAGTCGGACCCAGGTTACCAGATCGTTACCGGTATCGACCGCTTTCCTGACGAAAGCACCTTCCGCGGCTTCTTGAGCAAGCTCTCCTGGAGCCACTTGATTCAGCTTGTCGCCTTAAACCGGGATTTGCTGGCTCGCCATGCTCGGATGGGTGAAAAGCGTCTGGTCTGGATCGACATCGACGATACAGTCATCACGCTATTCGGTGAACAAGAAGGCGCAACAAACGGCTACAATCCGCGTTACCACGGACGCCCCTCGTACAAAATCCGGGTTGCCTTCATCGCCGGAAGCGGCGAGCTCATCCTGTCATCAGCCACTTTAATTGACGGTAGATTCGGAACCGCCAATGACGGTGGCTTTTTGCTTTCCTCACCGCCGTTTCGGAGACAATTATATTTCGCCTTTGTTTGTCGGCGTAAAAAAACTGCTCCGAAGAGCAGTTAGAACAGCGGTCGGACGCGGTACTTGGCATGTCGGTGGAGCCAGAACTTCGAATTTCCAAACTTCACGTACCAGTCCGTATCGAGCTCAAGGTTGGATGGCAAGAAGTGCTTTCCTACTTGAATCATCACGGCATCACCACAACGTAGCGAGCAAAGCAACTCTTCTCCATCGTACACGTTCCAACGCTCGGTATCTCCATGAAATCGTATCTCATTCATATTTGTCATCCCTCACTGTTCCTTAAATTCAGCTAGGATCCTCGTCACATGGACGGTATCAATCATTTTGTCTTTTCGCAGCACTGCATCCAGAAGCGCAGCGGTGCAGACGTTATTTATCTCTCGGCATATCCCCCGAGCATGCGCGTATATGGCGTCCATCGCTTCTGTCGTAAACACCGGCCCTGTCCTTCCGGCAACCTCCAAATGGTGGGAGATGTAATCGCGGCACTCCTCGAGCGACAAGCCTTCCAAATGAAAACGCACGTTCATCCGCTGTGTAATCGGCTTGAAGATTCTCAGTTGCAACGTGGCCTGTAGTTCCGGCTGTCCAATGAGCAGCAGGGCAAGCGGCGAAATCGAGTCCATACGAAAATTCGTCAAAAAGCGTATTTCTTGCAGCATGTCTCCTGAAAGCAGGTGCGCTTCATCCACGACAATAACGGCGACCTTCTGCTGGTTCTCGTACAAATCCCATACGAGGTGCTGGAATTGCCGTTTGGCTTCGCTGCGCAGAAACTTGGGCGGCAAGCCGAAGTGGTGGAGGAGTTCACGGTAAAAGTCCCTTGGTTTCAGATTCGCATCCGACAGATAGATAAACCGGTACTTGTTCGGATCCAGTTGGTCTTTCAAGTAGCGAACGGCTGTCGACTTGCCGCAGCCAATTTCACCGGTGACGCAGCCAATCGAGCGAGTCATCACCATATACTGCATCCGTGCTACACATTCTTCGAATCGCTTGGAGCGGTGCAGATGCCGTGTTTCAATCTCCCGGGTGAACGGAACGCGCTCCCACCCGAAGAAACCACGAATCATGAGCGATTCACCTCTTTCATCGCTCGCGAAAGCGCAGCGCCTTGCGCTTCGCGGGTCTGCCGTTTCTGTTCTTCCACCAATAATTCCACATAGTTGAGGCCCGTCTTCGGCGGTTGCATGACGGCCTTCGGTTCATCCTGCTTCGGCCGGTTTTTCGGATCGCGGAGCTTCATTGGCTTCGCGTCTTCATAGCGCTGGCCGTCCTTCCACACCTGGATGACGGACAGGTCGTGCGGATCGAATCGCACCTGAATCTTCGAGCCGGCAAGCTCTGTCTGGACCTCGAATATCGTGCCCAGCAGCGAGATGCATCCCGTTTTGTCCACTTTGCGGGATTCCTCCAGCAAGAATACTTCTATGAGTTCATGCGGCGGCAACATGCGAATCGGGTGGTCGTCTTTTTGGTATCGGTCGACTGGGCGCTGCTTAAAGCTGTTGTGGACTTTCTGGTGGTAAGCAATCTCAAGCCACGCCGAGAAGAATCGATTCAAATCGTTAAGCGTCTGGATCTTCCCTTGTTCAATCAGGTCGTATGCCTCCGGCACAAAGCTCTGGTCGACAAATCGGAAGAACTTTTCTTGCTTCCCGCGTCCCATAGGACGTCCGGGGCGAGTATGCTTAAGCTCTGCCCCCAGTCGCCCGCAAATCCGCTCAAAATGGTGTGAAGAATAGATGGCGCCGTTATCGACATAGATCATTTCCGGCACTCCGTTCTTTAAAATCGCCTTCTTCAGGCAATCCTCCAGCCGGGCCACACGTTCCTCGAAATAGAACTGGCCATGCACAACGAAGCGAGAGTAATCGTCAATGAAAATAACCAGATAGGCCATGACCTTCTTGCCGGGCTTGTCCGGATGCGGAAGGTAAAGGGTATGCTGCACATCGCCTTGCCACATGCTATTTCGGTGCGTGGCTTCAAACCGGCGAAAGTGGCTCCACCCCGTATTCAGTAACGCTTTGCGCGTGACGCCGCGGCGGCGAAGCTGCTTGCTAAGCGTGCTTTCTTTCAGGGTGCCGGGGGCCACGAATGCCGCCAGTTCCAGAATCGCAATAATCTGCCTGACGCTTCGGCCGGGTTGCTCCTGCTTTAAGGCAATCGCTTTGGCAAGCACATCCTCGGGGATTTCCCTGGTCGTGAGTTTGTCTGCTCGGACGGAGGGCAACAGCGCCTCCCATCCGCCTTCGCGATACGCTTTTAAATATCGCTCAAGCGTTCGTAGACTAATTCTCCTTCGCTGTCCCGACGACGTTTCATACTCATGGCTTACAATTTCGCGCATCAACGCCATCTGTTCTCCGGGATCCAATTTGCGGCTAACCAGTGATGCAATTAAGCCATAACGGAAGTTGGCTTCTTGCTGCCTTGCTTGCTCATCCATGCTAAATCTCCTCTCCCTGTGGTCTATGAGAGTATCGCATAGACGCTAGAAGCCAGGGAGGGCGCATATTTTGTGGGATCAGGAGGGCAACTTGCCGTCCAGGCGATTTTTAAAGCAATTTTGGAGGCGATTTTCGTTTGCCTTGCTCCTTGGCGGTGGATGCTGAAGGGATTTATAAGCGTGATGCTACAGGTAACCTCGCATTTAGAAACGTCCAATAGCCCCGTCTGGATGCGCCAGCGGGGATGAATCGGGGTAACAGTTTGTCCAGCCAATCCAATGTATCCATTGGCGTTGGGTTCATCATGGTGGGGTAAAGGTGGAGCATATCCGTGTCGTCCCCCTGGGCTACGAGTTTCCCAGCAACCCATAGTGCTGCATCCGCTGCGCGGCGCAGATGTCTTGCCCACCAGCGTTTCAACGTACGGCGGCTATAACGCACGGCAGGAGTTGTTGTGCTTTCTGTCGTCTGCCGCCAAGAGAATCCCTTGTGCTTGCGCTTTAATGCCGCTTCTCGCACCCAAGTCGCATACCGGGCCCATGGAATCAGGAACTCCGGCAGGAGGGAGATTGTTATTCTACAGGTAGGACAATATCGACGGTAGATCGGGATCTGGATGACCTCATGCTTCGTCACAATTCCTCGCCAATAACGACCGTGTTTATGGAGAAGCCGACCGCAGTTTTCACAGCAGAGCTGGACGTCAGGAGATTGATTTCCGAATGTGCGTAAATAAGCCTTGCAAGAAAGGCCGAAATAAAGTATTTTTGACATGATGAAGTGAATGCTCCCGGGGATCCTCGCCAAAGGTTCGGGAGCATTTTCCTTTTTAATCGACAATAGCCTAATCCACCGTCATTGTACAGAAGGGATTAGGCTATTGTCGGCTGTTTATTCGGTTTGGCTCCGCCACACCGAATGGCGAATTCATGCCTTTTTCCCGCCATAAAGTCAGGCGGCGAACATCATCCACTTGCAAGTGAATCCCGGCAACACGAACGGCATGAAGGATCTGCTCTCGTTCGTTAAAGAAATCGAGGCGATGCTGCCGCCGGAATGGATCATCGAAGGCATCCGGGCCGACTGCGGCTTTGCCGATGACACTGTCATGGCGTACGCTGAAGAACGTGGGTGGCAGTACATCTTCAAACTGCCGAAGAAGGCCACTGTGAAGAAGGCCATTTCTTACCTTCAGCAGCATCCTGCGTTCTGGGAAACGCTGGCGGAAAAACAAGAGGACATCACGTTTGCGACCGAAGACGATCGTTGGGCTGCTGCCGACATCCCGATTCTCCTCACCAACTGGGAGAAAGCACGGCGCTGCGTCATCTACCGGGAAGCCCACGAAACCGAGCGTACGACCGATGACCAATTGACGATGGCGCTTACGACCTATTCCTTCCAAGCCATCGTCACGAATGCCGAACTCAAGCCTTTGCCGCTGCTTCGCTCGTACAACAAGCGGGCCAACATCGAGAATCGCATCGATGAATTGAAAGAAGGTTATGCGGTGGAGCAGAACAGCCAGCATTCCCTGCTCCGGAACTTGCTGTTCAGCTGGATCAAAGCCATCGCCTACAACGTGATGGTCTGGTTCAAACAGACGCTGATGCCGGAATCGCTCAACCGGTGCGAAGTCCAAACGATTCGCCGGACGGTGATCCGGGTGCCCGCCAATGTGGTCGGTTCCGGCCGATACCAGCATATCCGGCTTGCGCCGAATCCGACGCTCGCTGGCATCGTCGACACCATGCAACACAAGCTTAGAGCGTTGGCTGAACGGTTCATACTCGTTCAGCCAGTGGCATGACGGATCGATTCATCGCCTCAACATGACGAAATTGGAACCTGTAAAATCAGGGTCTTCTTTGGGTTTGCCCAAAAGCGATTAGCACTCCCGTCTGAAAGCAAGAAGATTCGAAATCCAGTCCCAAAACCCGCATCGAAACGGGGATTCCGCGGACAATGACGGGTTATCCACAGGCTTGAGTTATCCACATTCCGATTTCATGTTAAAACGTATTAATAGAATACTGGTGAGGGTATTTTGTATAATCAATATCTGCATACCAGTCACCCACAAATTCAGTATAAATATTGCCGACTTTTTTACCCCAAACCCGGATAAATCGTTGATTGTTGGGAATGCTGGCGTTAAAATCGCCTCTAGAATAACCGTATCCAGGAGCAAAGACAATTTGTTCGTTCAAATTAATTACTTGGCTCCCGGTTCCTGCGCCGGTATAACAAGTAACACTACTTCGTAGACTGTATACGGAACCAAATGCTCCGTTAAGCGGCATCGAACAGTAGGCGGAACCGTAAGTCTTGCAATTAAAGTAGTTCAGTCTGTAGCAAGTAACTGTAGTCGTCCCTTCACCGGGTCGGCTAAACGAAACTTGATAGCCATAGTCGGTATTGACAGGATAAGCTCGAGCTTCTCTCCATACACCGTCAGTTCCGAATGTATGGAAACGAGGAGCAGTCCCATTCAAATCGAGAAACAAAAGGTGACCTTTACGAACCGGTACATTGAATCCACCCGCTTGGCCTGGAACCGAAGCTACATATTGCGTTAGCCGAACTTCCTCAGTATCTCCAAGAATACTCCCGGGATTAAAAACATAAACCCACATTTTGCAACACCTCGGTATTTAATTTATTGTAGTTACGGTGACGCGCCCCCGTTCTTACAACACTCTATGTCGTTATTGATTATTATTTTGTGATCGTATTCCACAATTTTTTTATACTATGCTCAACAGTAATCATCAGACTTAAAAACCAACACTTTAGAACAGAGGTGGTTATTCCTTTCAGTAATATAAATTCTTGCGAAAGGCAGAGCAAACCTATAAATACATGGGTACCGGAAGTAGCGGTCATGCTCCGTTGTCTGAACGGATAATCAGAGTGAGCTTCACCAAGAAGTTGGAATCGCCGAGTGTAGTGGTTCCGGCCGTTTGACAGAGGGACATCAAACTTAGGAGTAGGGATAGAATGATTCAAGAACATTATGAATTGTATATAACTCCCTAACTTGCAACTGCTGAGGATTTATAACGGAGGGAATCAATGCGCAACTACGACAAATGCGCAATTGCTTTTTTGCTTTTAAACTAGGTCATGATTTAACTTGTCGACTTCTTTACGATTCCGGCCACGCGAATATCCGGAAATGGAAACATAGGATTAGTACCTTCGGTTGTCGGGTATATTTCGTTCCTTGGTTTCGGATGGTGCTATCCCCGCCGGTTTGTCATGGCAGCAAGGAAGTTAAAAAAATTAAGCTCATCCTTGTCCTGTCCATTTTCGCCGCGATCTGGTCAGTGTATTTCGACTAGGGATTTTGACCGCTGTTCTGTCTTTTCTTCATCTGTTCGCTCTAAGGGATGAAAAGGGCGCCAGAGAAGTAGACGAACGCCAAACTTACCTCGCCTCGTCGACGCCTTCAAGCTCCGGCAGTCCCGCCTTCCGGCGCTGTTCGATGATGTACTGAACGTACCACTCGGGATTCTCGGTGCTTCGCCGGATATTACGGATCGTGTTCAGCCAAACTTCGTTCCAGCTCATGCCGTCGGACATTTTGTGGCCTCGCAGTTCCATTTCAATGTTCGAATCGTAGGCGGATGCGGCTCCGACCCGCCTGTTTGGCGTATCGAGCAAAATGATGTTCCCATGGGCATCCCGTCTCACGTCCGCATCCTTCTTGGAGGCAGCCAAAATTCCGGCAAACGCCAGAAACAGGATGCCCATAGCCGCAACCGCAAGCGCAATCCATACCCACACGCCCATCCCGCACCTCCGCAAAACCGGCCAATATTTCGAATCCTTACGGTCATTATACATGCGGTTCGCTATCTCTGGCCGCTATTTTTTCGCAGCTCCGCTTTTAACTGTTCCTTCACTTCCGGCAACAGCTCCAGCCAATGAATGCCCCACAATGCCGCCTCAAGAGCATAGAGCGCATTCAAATTCAACTTTCCGGGAAAACGCGCCTGAAGCCGCCGGTACGCTTCGACCGAGCCGATCCGGTTCAGCGATTCATATCCGTCAACTCCGATCTCCAGCAGCATCCATTCGGTTTTGGGTCCGATGTTCTTCAAATTCAGCCTTTTGGCGGGATTTTTCGTCACTCCGTAACCTCCTTGTAGACGGGCGTCAACTCCGCGATGATGCTGCGGATTTGTTCCCGCACCGGCTCCGGGCGCATGACGCGGGCATCCGAACCCAACGAGATGAAAAAAGCCGCCGCCCATTCAACGTAGGATTCGCTCATCTTCCGGACAATCCGTCCCGTTCCATCGTCCATGACCTGAAGTCCGCTCTCCAGCCATGCGTCGGATTGGCAGCGAAGCACCCCGCGGCGGGTAAGCGCCACCTCGAGATCCAATTGAGGTTCGTCTTCTTGCGGTCCAAGCCAATGGTCAAGGGGCGAGTCAACTTGCGTTTGCAAACGGGCAACCGTCTCCCGTTCCGCCGGTTCGATCGCGGCCGGGCGAACGGAGACAAAGCGATCGGCACGAAACACGCGAATTCGGCCGCTTTTGGCGTCCAGAGCCGGACAGTACCAGAGACCGTTCATCGCATACAAACCCAACGGCAGCATCCTGCGCGTTCGTACCCCGCGTTCCGATTCATAGACCGTCTCCAGAAGCGTTCGATCCAGCGCAGCGTCCAGCAGGCCCCGGAGAAAAGGCTGCTCGGCCTTCTGCGTGGGCACCCAGAAACGCAGTCTTTCCTTAAGCCGTTCGATACGGGCTTTCGCATCGTCGGGAAGCGAGAGCAGAAACTTTTGAAGCGCGGTTTTCGCCTCCGCGTCAAAGGGAAGCGAACCGTAATGTTCGAGCGATTTGCAGGCGAAGAACAACGCAACGGCTTCATTTTCCGTAAAGGCGATCGGCGGCAGCGTCCGCTCTCTTAAAACCTGGTACCCGCCATTAACGCCGTATTCGACGAACAAAGGCACTCCCATCGTCTCCAAATCCTGCATATCGCGGATGACCGTCCGCTTCGAAACGCCGAATTCCTCGGCGAGCTGCTTCAGCGTATATTTTCTTTTCGTATTGAGCGTCATTAAAAGCGAAACCAGCCGCTGCGATTTATTCATGGCCTCCACCTCCGCTTGAATCCAAGTATAGCATGGAATATTGACGGAAATTGTCACCATTCTGTGTTATGGTAATTGCAGACGATCCATCGGCCGATGAGCCTTCGTCGAATATCGGATGGAGGAAACGACATGAATTCAAATTGCTATGAAATCACCCGCTACCGGCTGCTGCCGGATGCCGATCCCGAGGCATACAAGGCGTCCGTCGAGAAGCTGAATGCCATGCTGCCGACAATGCCCGGTTTCGTGCAGCGCGACGTTTATTATCAACCGGAGACGAAAACCTGGGTTGAAGTCGTTGCATGGGCAAACGGCCCCGCCGCGAAAAAAGCGGAAGAAACGCTAATGGCAAACCCGGAGTTCCAGGCGGGTTTCGCGCTCGTCGATACGGGGACGCTGACTTTGGAGCTGTATTCGAGAATATCGGGAGCAAGCGGCCTCCCGGTTCGCTAATGCATGGACAACCAGATGCCTTGGTGAGCGGATCGGCATATAGGTTTGTATATACGTTCTTAAGGGGAACGCCTTCTGGCGTTCTTTTTTTGCGGCTAAGGCAAGGAATAACGGTTTTTTGGCGGAAATACGGACCGCAACCGGAGGTTGCGAGGCTTTGCAACCAATGCGGTCTTTATTTTCGCATGGGGGACGTAGCTGAAAACGGAACGAAAGAAGAAGGGCTGGTCCCAGGAGGAATTGGCGGCTATGCTTTTCGTAAGCCGGCAATCGGTTTCGAAATGGGAGAATGGTCAGAACTACCCGAGCTGTCCACATCGAATTTTTCATTGAATTTTTGGTATTCTTCAACGGACATAGCTTCAATTTCTTCATTACTAAAGCCAAATTGAACAAGACGCTCTATATCTGCTGTGCTTAAATGGGTACTGTTAATAATGTTTACAGGAGTTTCCGAAGCATACGCAGAGGCACCGAACAGCAGGGAAATTGACAGTAACAATTTGAAGGCAACTACGTTCCTTCTATTCACTTTATCACCCTCATTTGCTAAAATTTGTATCGGCCGATAGGTTTGTAATACTACAAAGCATTCCTTTTTAAAACCAAAAAAATCAAAAAAAGGAGTAATTTTATGATTTCCAATAAATTTTTTAATGTACTGACTCTTCTCCTAGCCGCAGCCTTGCTAGGTTTTAGCATTTTTTGGGGCTATCAACATTTTTTCAACGAGGATCGCTATGACATTAATGATTTCAAGCGAGATCATAACTTAAGCAATGTTACCCAGATTGATATAGAGGGGAAATCGTACATATTTTCGGGTACGAGTGTTTATGTTTACTACCATAAGGAAAAATATCAAGTTTCACGGGATAATTATGCTCAGGGTTATTTGATTGGCGGTCTGGAGAAGGGCTCTATTGGTATTGTCGATACCGAAAAAAGAATTACCGATAAAGGAACAAGTTATTCGGTTATCGATTTTAGCGGCGAAGAACGCTGGTATGATCATTTGTACAAAAATAAAGATTGCCTGGTTATCGTCGACGAGAGAATTTGGAATCCAAGCCCAAGATTCACGGTTGTATTTTATGATGAAAATAAGGAAGTGCTCGATCGCTTGAATATCAATCCGAGTTAGAAGAGTCCTCAAAGCCACGCCACAGCTACTGTAATCCGGAGCCCGGCAGATGACGGCGCCGCACCCTCATCGCCCCTGCAGCAGCCGCTGCACCGTATCGTCCAAATGCTTGTCCAAGGTGACCGGATTGTAATTGGCCCTATGGTCCTTGACGATGTAGCTCTTTCCCTCGCGGACGGCGGGCAGGCTTTTCCAAATCGGATGGCGCAGCATTTCCCTGCCTAGTCCCGCGTCCTGTCCCTGCTCCGGCAGGGCGAAGAAGATGCGGTCCCCGGCGTACATGGGCACGTCCTCCAGACGAATCTTCTGCCATTTGGCGTTGCGGTTTCGCTCCATGAGCGCGCGGATTCCGGGGGAGGGCTCAAAGCCGATCCCCTGGTACAGCGTATGGCCGAAATGATGCCCCGCATACACATACAGCCCGTCCATGTGAACGACAAACGCGGCCGCGGTTTCGCCCTCGCGGACAGCTTCTTTCAGCCGCCTTTTCGCTTTGCTCGCTTTTTCCTTGTAGCGCTCGATCCACTCGTCCGCTTCCCTGGCTCGGCCCAGCAGACGGCCGATCTCCTGAAGCCGGGTATACACGTCGGCCTCCCAGTCGATCTCGACGGCCGTTGCCACCCGGGCCAATTGTCCGGCGAGCTCGGCCGGCACATAGCTGGGATAGAGGATCAGATCCGGCTCCAGCTTCGAGAGCTGGCCGATGTCGAGCGGCTCGTCGACGGGGCTGACGTCCGCGCCCGCCTCGGGGAGCGCGTGCAGCATGGAGCGGTTCGTCCCGATCGGGCGAATGCCGAGGGCCAGCAGCTCGCCCAGGTACTGAATCGAAAGAATGCGCGGCGAGCGCCCGTGCCGTTGGGCGAATTGGGTCGGCGTCATCCCGGTCGTCTGCTTGAACCGCCGGCTGAAATAGTATTCGTCGCGAAAACCGACTCTGGCGGCGATATCGTTTACGCGAGCGGACGAGGACGCCAGCAGCTTCTTGGCCTGCTCGATCCGCAAGGCGTTCAAATAACGCGCCGGAGTCTGGCCGGTCAGCGATTTGAAGAGGCTCCCGTACTGCCATCGGCTCATGTTGACTTCCCGGGCGAGCCGTCCGATCTCGATCTCCTCCGGGTAAGCTCGGTGAAGATAATCGATCGTCCGTTCGACGGCCTGGCGGGCGTTCTCGCCGTCCTGCCGCTGGGGCTCAACCTGACAGAGCACTTCATAGAGCATCGTCTGAAACCGGATATGACGCCGGAAGCTTTCCAACCGGTGCGAACCGTCATCTCCCTGAATAGCCGGGTTGCGGGAAGAGGACAGGAGTTCTTGCAGCTGGTCTTCCAACCGGGAAAAGGGCTCGTAGACGACCGCGACGTTGCGCGCGAACAGTCCGTCGGCGTCTTGGCGCACGGAGAAAGAAACCAGGCCATAAGCGAGGGCCGAGGGAGGTTCGCTTCGCAGGTAAAAGGCCTGCCCGGGGCGGAGCAGGAAGCACTTGCCGCGGGAGGCATGCCGGCGTGACCCGTCGACCGACACCTCGCCGCTTCCGGCGGTAATGACGGCGAGCGTATGAAGTTCGAGCCAGCGGGAGGCCTCGCGGTCTTTCAAAACGTGATGCTCGATCGCGTCCAGCTGGACGAGCGGGGGAGCGTAAGGCGAATGTTCGAACTGAGACACGGCGGTCCAGCCTCCAGTGAGAACCGTTATCAACATTTATCCCCATTATAGAAGATCCGCGCGCGAAAAAGAAGCCCGCATCGGACAAACTCCGCACGGGGCTTCAGCTTTAAGGGATTTTAACGCGGTTACGGGGCGAGCAAGGCAACCATCTCGTCCAGAAGCCAATCCAGCGTCAGAGGGTCGTTCATCGCCCAGCGGCTCTCGACGACGTAGGCTCTGCCTTCCTTGACGGCGGGGAGGTTTTTCCATACCGGTCCTTGGATGAGCTCCTCGGTTGCCTTCTTGGCTTCATCGGTATTGCTCTGGTACACCAGGAAAACGCGGTCGCCGACATAGTCCGGCAGCGTCTCCAGAGGGATGGCCGCCCACAGTTCGTTCGGCTTGTCCGCGAACAGCTCGGCCACCTTCGGCGGTACCCCGAAGCCGAACGCGTCGTACAGCGTCGGCCCGAGCCGCTGCTTGTTGTACACGTAAAACTGTTTGTTGGAGTGGAGAATGAATGCCGAAGCCGTTTCCCCTTCTTTGATCACGGATTGGACGAGTTGGCGCTTTTCCTCGGCTTTCTTTTGATAGTTCGCGATCCAGTTTTCCGCTTTCTCGGGCTGTCCGATCAGATCGGCCAGCACGCCCAGGCGGGTGAAGACGTCGTCGCCGTAAGCGACAACGACCGTCGGGGCGATTTTGGACAAAGCCTCGAGATCCGTGGGCTGGAGAAAATCCGGAACGAGGATCAGGTCGGGGGAGAGGCTCAGCGTTTTTTCCAGATTCGGCACGAGCCCTTCGCCCCCGATATCTTCCACGCCCTGGAGCTGTTCGTCCGTCAGCGTCAGCTTCGCGTTCACGTAGTTCGTTCCGACGACCGGAACGTCCAGCGCCTCCATCTCGGCCGCGTAATAATGGGCGATGATTCGCTCCGGAGCGGTCGGGATTTCGACGGTTCTGCCGAGCGCGTCCCGGTAGGAGCGAACTGCCGCTTCGCCGGCTGCCGGGGCTGCCGATTCCGTCGCGGCCGGCGACGATGCCTCGGATGCGGACGGGGAGGAGGAAGGCGACGGAGAAGCGGCGTTATGGCCTGTGCCGCAGGCGGACAGCAGCGCTGCGGACAGCAGGATAATCAGAAAAGGGATGATCGGCTTTCTTGGGAACGGGACGGGCATCGGGCGAATCTCTCCTTGTGATGATAATCGTTCTCAAATGAGTCGATTAACATCTTACCCTCAGAGGCGGCGGGGCGCAATGGACTTTTTCTCAGTTTTGGATAGACAGATTTTGAGGATGGCGGCCATCGCATAAAATCCGGGCTGCCGGTCAAAAGGAGTTTCAACGCGCCTCGCTACTTAATCGCCAGCACCTGCCCCTGCGTCATGTCGGCGAGTTGCCAGGGCGTCAATTCGAAGACGGCTTTCGGGTGACCCGCGGCGGCCCATAACGTCCCGAACCGGAACAAATCCTCGTCGATCAACGTCCGAACCGGCTCCGTATGTCCCAGCGGCGCAACTCCGCCGATGACGAACCCGGTCCGCTCGCGGACGAAATCGGCGTCGGCTTTGCCGAGGGTCTCCCGCACCGCCTCGGAAACCCGCTTCTCGTTGACGCGGTTGACTCCGCTGGCGACGACCAATAAGGGCTTGTCCGACTCCTTCATCCGGAAAATAATCGATTTGGCGATCTGCGCCACGTCGCAGCCGATCGCGTCGGCGGCTTCCTGAGCCGTGCGGGCGCTGTCCGGCAGGACAACGACCCGGTTGGGGTGCCCGAGCCGCAGCAGCAAGTCCTGCACCCGCTGCGCGCTTTCGTTCAGCATGGAATTCATGGCGTACGTTCCTCCTTGGTCATGGTCATGGTCGTGGCGGCGGCTTCATCCCTGCCGTTCGGCATAGTGCATGGTGACGTGCAGGATCGTTTTTTCCCCGGAAGGGTTCTCATAGCGATGCGGCACATGGCCGGCGAACCGGATGGACTGGCCTTCGCCCAGCGTATAGGTCCGATCCTGGATCTCGATCCGGAAGTCGCCGGACGTCACCGTAATGTACTCGTGAACGCCCTCGTTATGCGGAGAAGAAAGATAGCTGCCTCCGGGATCGAGAACGATCGTGAACATTTCGAAGCGGGTTTGCGGGTCGAACGGGAACAGCAAGTACAGCTTGCATTTCCCGTTGTCCTCGGTGATGTCGGGCTCGCCCTTGGGCGTCACGACGGACACCGACGTTTCGTCGTCCTTGAGAAAATCGGAGAATGAAGCGTGAAGCCCGGTCGCGATTTTCCAGACGGTCGTCACCGTCGGCTGAATGTCTCCGCGTTCGATCTGGTGAAGCATGCTCTTGCTCACCTTCGTCAACTGGGCCGCTCTGTCCAGGCTGAGCCCTTTTTGTTTCCGGATCTTTTGCAGGTTGTGCCCGATGCGGATATGGATGGGATCCATGGGAAAAAATCGCCCCCTTTTGTTCATTATAGTATACGAATATACCGATATACAATACGAAACGAACAACGCCGAATTCCGCAGAAAAAATCAAAAGCGGAAAGCGAAGCTGTAGTATAGTTGGGGTATCTCCATGGAGGCGTTGAAATGAACTATTTCGAGTCGGTGAGCCAAGCGGTCGATTATATCGAAGACCGCCTTCTCCAAAAGATCGCGATCGAAGAAATCGCCGAGCGGGTCGGCTATTCTCCTTTTCATTTTCACCGCATTTTTTTGGCGTTAACCCGGACGACCGTGTCGGAGTACATCCGGAGTCGGAGACTGACGCATGCGGCTTACGAGTTGTTTCATACCGACCAGCGAATTATGGACATTGCCGTCAAATACCAATTCCAGTCGCAGGAAGCCTTTACCCGCGCGTTTCAAAACCTTTTTTCCATCACGCCCGGACAATTCCGGAAGCAGACCGACATGAAAAACACGCTGTTCCGGGCGATGGAGAAGAGCGCATTGGACGAAAAAAGGCTGCGACACCTTCATGCCGGAGTATCCCGGGAGCCGGAGATCGTCAAGACGGGCGAACGCTATCTGGTCGGACTGGAAGAGCAGGGCCTCGATTCCCGCAAAATCGGGGCGCTATGGGGTCGCTTCAGGCAGCGCCTGGGAGAGATCCGTTCAAGACGGGGGCCCGGCGATGTTTTCTACGCGTTGATCGAATTGACCGGACAGCGGTGGGAAGTGGCGTACACCGCCTGCGTCGAAGCGGAGGAAGCGGGGCTTCTCCCGGAAGGAATGGTCGGCAAAAGGCTCCCCTCCGCGACATATGCCGTATTTACGCATCGGGGACCGCTGGCGCGGCTTCCGGAAACGTTCCAATATATCTATCTTGCCTGGTTGCCCCAATCCGGATGGCAGCGCGGCCACGAGCCGGAGTTCGCGCGGTACGATCCCAGATACCGGGGGCCGAACAGCGAGGATTCCGAGCTGGACCTTTACATTCCCGTATGCTCGGGGGCCGACTCGGGGCGGGGACAAGAAAGAAAGGACGAGAAAAATGAACAAATTCGGACGGACTAATGGATTCGCGGGCGTACGCGAAGGAAAGATCGTCGACCGCTCATTGGATATCGCTTTTCCGATGACGGTCCTGTACCCGGCCGCCTCGGCGGAACGGCCCGACCGGCTGGGGCCGTATGCGCTGGAGCTGGCGAGGGGCGCCGAACCGGCGGAAGGCCGGTTCCCCCTTGCGATCCTCTCGCACGGCACGGGCGGCTCGCCGCTCGTCTACCGGACGCTGGCCCGGCACTTGGCGCGCAACGGCTTCGTCGTCGGCATGCCGGAGCACCCGTACAATAATCGGAACGATAACAGCCTGGAAGGGACGGCCCGCAATCTCGCGTATCGGCCGAGGCATCTCCGGATGGCGATCGATTGGGTTTTCGGGCAGGACGCGTTCCGCGGGAAGCTTGTGCCGGATGCCGTGTCCGTCATCGGCCATTCGATGGGAGGGTACACGGCGCTTGCGGCGGCGGGCGGCTTGCCAAGGGCTTTCCCGCATGAAACGCCGGACGGTACGCCGCAGGCGATCGAGGTAACGCCCGATCCCCGAATCCGGTCGCTGGTGCTGCTGGCCCCGGCATCCGTCTGGTTTCGCGATGAGGGGGCGCTGCGGGCGGTGGACCTTCCCATTCTCATGCTGGATGCGGAGCGGGACCCGTATACGCCCCCTTTTCACGCGCAAATTGTCGTTAATGGGGTAGCCGATCCCCGCAAAGTTCATTACCGGACGATCGAAAACGCGGGCCATTTTTCCTTTCTGAGTCCTTTTCCGGAATCCATGGCCGTCCCCGGGTTTCTTCCGGCCCAGGATCCTCCCGGTTTTGACCGGGAACGGTTCCATGAACGGCTTCAGGCCGAAGTGCTGGCGTTTCTTGCCGCCCAGTACGAATAGCAGCAGCAGGCCGGCCGGATCGCCGATCCGTAAACAAGCCCTCGTCAAGAGCGGCTTTTTTCATTTGCGGGACGGTTTTTCGTGTAAAATAAATAGAGCCTTGTACATGGAAAAGCCGATCCTGCACGGGCGGCGCTGATCCGCATGAATAGCGAAGTCGGCCTGCGCCGGCAGGCTTCGGCTTCGCTTAGTTTTTCCCGCGTTGTCTCCGATGCCTGGCGAATTCGATGTACTCCCGGATGAAGCTCCGCTCTTCGTCGGTCAGATCGGCGTCGCTGCAATCCGATTGCAATTTTTCGCCAAAAAAATAAGCGGGACTCCCCTCCTTCAGCTCGTAAGACGGCTCGCCTTCCGCCAGCAGCCAGTCGACGCTGACCCCCAAAAACTTCGAAATCTCGATGAGCGCAATTGCGCCGGGCGCCGACTTTCCCCGTTTCCAATCGCCCAGATTGCCCGTGCTCACGCCGGTTTGGGCGGCGAGCTCGCTTTTCTTGATGCCGCGTTTTTCAAGCACGTACTCGATGCGCCTTGCGATCCGCATCCCGTGCGCGTTCAATTTTTCGCTCATCTATCACACCTCGAAACCGCAGATATAAATCGCCTAATTTGGCGCATTTTCGACAAAAAATGATTGAAAATAGGCGCATATGCGTCTATAATGAAAGATATGCAATCCGATTGCATGTAAATTATAGCACATTCCGATCTTGATGATGGAATATGGGGGGAAGCTTGTGCAGCGAAAGCAACCCATTAGCAGCTTCGGTTGGGCCATCAAGAGAAAACTGGCGGAAATGCAAGTCAACCAAAAGACGTTTTGCCAGCGGCACGGCATTCCGGAATACGGCCTTTCGCGGCTCATCGGCGGAAAAGGGAACAAGTACCGGGCCAAGGTGGCGGAGCTTCTGAATCTGGATGCCGAAGAGTGAAGAGAACGGACACGTTACGATGCGGGAGGTTGCCGTGCAGCAGGAAGAGTATGCGCCACTAAAACGAGTCGATATCGTCAATTTGAAGCTGATCAGGGAAAAGAGCATTCTGGCTCTGTCCAAGATCGAATCCCCGGAAGAAGCCCACCGTCTGTTCCGCCGGTTTATCGGCTCGGAGTCGGACCGGGAGCTGTTCGTGCTGCTTTGCCTCGACATCAAAAATCGGCCGACCGCGCTTCAGGTCATTGCCATCGGCACCCTCGACAGCATGCTGATCCATCCGAGGGAAGTGTACAAAACGGCGATTCTGGCCAACGCCGCCTCCATCATTTGCGCCCACTGGCATCCGAGCGGAGATCCGGACCCGAGCCCGGAGGACGTGAAGGTGACGCACCGGCTCGCCCAGGCCGGGGAGCTGTTGGGCATCCAACTGCTCGATCATCTGATTCTCGGGGCGGACGACGATTACTTGAGCTTGCGGGAATACGGCGTCATGAAGACGGTCCCGCTTTTTCGGGGCGGGTTTTGATTTATAGGTTAACCAGTACGTTTTCACGGTGAATGAAGACGTATTTTTTGTCTACTCCTCCAATTGGCCAATTCGGAAGTTGCCTCATTCGTAAACATAAACGAACGGCAGATGGCGGAGGTATGCACGAAAATACTGTTAACGGAATCGCCTGACGAGGCTATTCTGTATGAAAAATCGTACAAAAGTCCTCGCGTAAGCCGTAAATGAAGGGTTTTTGTATGAAATTTCACACAAAAATGCGTGCGGAACCTCCTGATGGGCCGACTTTATATGATAAATCGTACAAAAGTCACCGCGAAAGCCGTAAATGAAGGGTTTTTGTATGAAATATCATACAAAACTGTGTTTGCGGAACCTCCTGACGGAAGCGGGTCCTCATCGTTGGCAATTGAAAGCAGGTTCGGGCCTGCTTGAGACTCTTGCGCTTGACGGTCCGGAGTGATTTCTCCTTGACTGCCGCCTTGGGGATGAGTTTATGATGGTTTCGAGGTGAACGCGATGCTGATTCACGAAGTATGCCAAAAATGTTCGCTTACCAAGAAGGCGGTAGAATATTACGAAAGGCAGGGACTCTTGCATCCGGAGGTCGGAGATAGCGGGTACCGGAATTATCGCGATGAGGAGGTGTCCCGGCTGAAGGAAATCGCCGTCCTCCGGAAATTGGGGCTGGGCGTTTCGGAGATAAAAGACGTGCTTGCAAGCGAGAACAAGCCGTTAACCCTATCCAAATACGAATACCTGACGGATTTAAAAAAGCAGAGAATAAGCGAACAACAAAAAGGAATCGAGCAGTTAATCCTAAATTATAATATCGATAAAGCAATGGAAGAAATCCGGACCGGTCTGGACCGCATGCTTGCCCTTAAGGAAAAACTGGCGCTGTCTTTTCCGGGCTCGTACGGCATGTTCCTGTCGATCCATTTCGGCCGGTTTTTGGACGGGAAAGCGGATACCGCCGAACAAGAAAAAGCATACGCCGAAATCGTCGATTTCCTCGACAACCTGAAGATCCCGGATGAACTCGAAAGGGATTTGGAGCATGTTTCGCTCATGCGGACCGAGGACATCGATCACATAACCGGCACGCTGCACAACGCCGTCGAAAATCCCGAAGGCTACATGACCGACAATCGAAAGACCATGGAAGAGTACATGAAGTTCCTGTCTTCGGATGCGTTTAAGACGACTCCGGCATACAAGCTGCGGCAGGCATTGTCGGAATTCCGGAAAAGCAGCGGTTATGACGAGGTGTTGATCGCCAATATGAAAATGTTGAGCCCGTCTTATCGCGCGTATGCGGAAAAACTCCAAAAGGCCAACGAGCTGTGGATGGAGAGGACAAAGGAAAGGGGCCCGGCATGAAGAGCATATTGTTCAAGTACCTGAACCGGCACACGACGCTTGCCGAGGTGGAGCAGCGGGCGATCGTGGACGCCATCCGGGTCGAGGAATATCCGAAAGGGACGGTGCTCCTCCGGCAAGGGGACATTCCCGACACCTGTTTTTTCGTACTGAAGGGTTGCATCCGGCAGCATTCGGTCGACGAAGCGGGCAAAGAGGTCACTTCTAACTTTTATACGGAAGAGCAGGCGATCGCGGTTTTTAATCACCATAAATCCGATAAATCTTCCGAGTATACCTTTACGTGCCTGGAGGATTGCGTACTGGTCGTCGGACCTCTGGAAACCGAGCGGGACATGTACGCCCGATTCGATCAGCTGGAAGCGAGGAAGAAAAGCATGGCCCAGGTGAACGGCGATATAGCCGACGGAAGCCAGCCCCAGCGACCACACCGTTTCGAACGCTTCCAGAAAAAGCATGACGAGACAAACCGGAGGGCCGGCATTTCCAGACGGCCTGCGGGAAATGGTATAATGGCAGCAATGGAAATTCGAGGGGGAGGCCTGAACGATGAGCGAAGAGCTCTTGGACAAGCTGGAACAATGGCACGAGGAAGAAGAATACGAGAAAATCGTGGAAGCGGTCACGGAAATTCCGGCGAAAAGCCGGGGCTATGCGCTGACCAGCCACCTGGGCCGGGCGCTGAACAATCTGGAACGCTACGAAGAAGCGGTCAAGCAGTTCCTGTCGGTGAAAAGAGAGGGCAAGGAGGACCCGCTGTGGCATTACCGCATCGGGCTCGCCTATTATTATTTGGAACGGTACGAAGACGCCAGGAAAGCGTTTGAAACGGCCGACCGGCTGGAGCCCGGGGACGAGGACACGCTGGAGTTTTTGGGCTGGATCGAAAGCAAGCTCCCCAAGAAGCCCGCGAAAGCGCCCAAGGCCGAAGCGAAAGCCGATATCGGCATCGATTTGAAGGACTTCTGGGAGGAAGGCGGGCGGGCGAACGACTATAGCTCCGAATGGCCGAGCGACGAACTGATCGCTTCCGTGGAAGAAGAACTGGTGTTCAAGCTGCCAACTTTTTACGTGCGGATGATGAAGGCACAGAACGGGGGCGTTCCCCGCAACCGGTTTTATCCGCTGGGCGAATCGGACTCCGGGACCGACGGCTTTATCGAGATTTCGGGAATTTCGGGAATCGGGCGGAAGAAGAAGCGCTCGCTGTGCGGGGATTTGGGCAGCCGGGCCACGATCGAAAACGGAGGCTACCCCGAAATCGGCGTGGTCATTTGCGATTGTCCTTCCGAGGCCGGCGTGGTGATGCTGGACTACCGCGACTGCGGCAACGATGGGGAGCCCGAGATTGTCTACGTCGATAAAGAGAACGGGTACCGAATCACAAGACTCGCCCCGAAATTCGAGGCCTTCGTTCGGGGGCTCGTGAACGTTTCCTAAAAGGTGCGAAAAGAGCGCCGTTCGGGCACGGGCGATAGGAACGATCGTACGGGCCGCGCGCTTCAAAAGAGGGATGAGCTGCTTTTCGAAGCGGCAAACAACCAGCTATTTCCGTTGTTCGAGCGATGAACGGAAGCTTTGCCGATATGGAGTCCGTCCCGATTGAGGGGCGGGCTTTTTATTGCTGGATAGGCCCGATATATGCTTTATTTTTTCCCAATGATAGAATCGCCCGTGATGCAACGAATTACCCTGTAGGCGCCAATGATCAGCGCAAGGAGGGAAAGCGTTTGTGGACATAACCGAGGAAAACGTGGTGCGGCACATCCGGGACCGGAACGAAAAGGCCATCGCGTTTCTCATTCAATGCTATGGGGGCTTGCTCGTGTCGATCATCAAGCGCTACGTGCCTTATGACCGCCGGGATTGCGAGGAGTGTCTGGATGACGTGCTCCTGGCCGTCTGGAACCAAATCGATACCTTCGATCCCGAAAAAAACACGTTCAAACAATGGATCGCCGCCATCGCCAAATTCCGCGCTATCGACAGCTATCGGAAAGCGAGGAAGCATCGGGAGCCGGTGACGGATGCGGAATTGGCCGAGACGCTGCCCGGCCGGCAGCCGCTTTGCGACCGGCAGGACGTGGACGAAGTGCTGGCCCATCTGACGGCCGGGGAGAGAATGATTTTCGAGAAATATTACCTGGAGGGAGTCCCCTCTCGCGAACTGGCCCGGCAGCTCGACGTGAAGGAATCGTGGATCCACAACAAGCTGTCGCGCGGCCGCCAAAAGCTTAGACGGATTTTCACTTCAAGAAACGGGGTGTGACGGCATGTCCATCTATCGGGAGTTGAACGAACTGCGGCTGGACGTCTCGCAGTTCGAGGAACCGGCTCTGACCGAGGAGGAGCAAAAGCGGTGGGAGCATCGCGTACTTCGGAAGCTGCGGAAACCCGAACGGGCAAAATCGGGGAAATGGGTCGGCATGGCGTCCGCCTTCTTGCTGGCTATGGGGCTGATCGTGCCCCTTAATCCTGCGACGATCGCGAACGTGCCCTTCGTGGCGGGGCTTATCGAGCGCTTTTTGGATCAAAACGAGCCTCTCGATTATTCGGCCTATAAAACGCAAATCGGCCAAACGGCGCAAAACGCCTACGGCAAGCTGACCCTGAACGAGGTTCTGGTCGATAACGACAACCTGCTCATCAGCTCGACGTACGAGCCGGCGGCGGGGGTTTCGTTCGGTTACCGAACCTACCTCATTCCGCGCGTTCTTGTCAACGGTGAAGATCTCGTTCGTACGCGAAGAGGACAGTCCATCGAAGTCAACGACCGCATGTATACGATTTACGGCGATATCGAATTGCGGGATTTGCCGGATGACGAGCAGCTTCGGGTGACCCTTGCATACGACACGTTCGATCTTCGGAAACCGATCGAGGAGCCTTGGGTCTTCGACATTTCGGTCCCGACAAGCCGGTTGGCGCAGGACACGACGACGATCGAGCTGAACAAGACCGTCAGGCTTCAGAACGGGCAAAAGGTGACGGTGTCAAAGGTCGTGTCGACGCCCGTCTCGACGATGGTCTACTATGACGTTACGGAGGCGTCGGAGGCCGTCCATTTTAAGATCGTATCGGCGGACGGCGAGGAGCTGACGTACCGGGAGGCTTACGTATCCGACGAGGCCGGGGAGATCTCCTATGGCCGATACGCTCCGATCGATCTCCGGAAGGAGAAATACAGGCTCGTCCCGTATGACGGATTCGACCGGACGGGAGAGGAGTTAAGCGAGGGAATCCCTCTTCCTTAGATCGGGAAGGAGTCGAGCCGAGGGGATGCTGATCGAAGGCGAGGGGAAAGCGACTGCCTGCAGTGGATTTTGTCCAACGAGGAAGCGCCTTTTGGCCGATTCGGCCGGCTGCAGTGGATTTTATCCAACGAAAAAGCCGGGTATTCTCCAAATGGAGCCAAATCGCTTGATTCCGTTGGATAAAATCCAGCGTAGCGGGGGCGGATCGCTTTTTGGCGGCTCTTCGTTGGACGTTTTCCAACGTAGGCTTAAAGGCGAGGCGACGCGCACCCATAACCGTCAGTTCCGCAAGCGAGCAATTCGTTCCGTTTTTGTTCACGAACGCTCTTTTTTTGAACAGAAGGCTTTCCCCGTTCGTTTAACGTACAAAGCGCGAATATTTTGCCGATTGAGCGCGCTTTCCGTGCTTTCTATACTTGAAGTGGCAGGAACCTGTCATAGCCGACTACAGAAAGGATGACGAACATGGGTAGACTTTCGGGAAAAGTAGCGATTATTACGGGAGCGGCTAGCGGCATGGGCTTGGCCGGCGCGCAGTTGTTCGCCAAAGAAGGCGCTAAGGTTGTCGCGACGGACGTAGCCGTCGAAGCGCTGCAACAACGCGTGAACGAAATCGTGGCAAACGGCGGAGAGGCGATCGCGTTAAAGCTCGACGTCTCCAGCCCGGAATCCTGGAACTCCATCGTGGAGGAAACCGTCGCGAAATACGGAAAAATCGATATCCTGATCAACAACGCGGGCATCCATATCGCCAAAGGCGTTCTGGACGCGGACGTCCCCGACTGGAATAAGGTCATGGACATCAACACGACCGGCGTATGGCTGGGCATGAAAGCCGTCATCCCGCACATGCAGAAGAACGGCAAAGGCTCGATCGTCAATACGTCGTCCATCGCGGCGATCATCGGCGGCATGGCCGACGCGCAAGGCGCCGCCTACAGCGCATCGAAAGGCGCCGTCCGTTCGCTCACGAAGCATACGGCGCAATGGTTCGCCAAAGACAACATTCGCGTCAACTCCGTTCATCCGGGCGCCGTATTTACCGGCATGGTCGAAAAATCGGGCATCAAATCGCAGGTCGAGATGGGCGAGCATTATAAAAACCACGCGCCGCTGCCTCCGCATGCCGGAGAGCCGATGGACATCGCCAACGCTTATCTGTTCCTGGCTTCGGACGAATCCAAGTTCATCACCGGCATCGAGCTGCCCGTCGACGGCGGCTGGATCAGCAACTGATCCGGGGATCACGTTCAGAATTTGTTCAAACCTCCTGATTACAATAGGCTAGGCGATTTCGACTATGAATCAGGAGGAGAACATGAACACATCCGTTAAAAAGTATGCCGCCGAATTCATCGGGACGTTCGTGCTCGTGCTGTTCGGCTGCGGCAGCGCCGCGACGGCGGGGGACAACCTGGGCAATCTGGGCATCGCCCTCGCGTTCGGCCTGTCCATCGTGGCGATGGCTTACGCCATCGGTCCGGTTTCCGGCTGCCACATCAATCCGGCGGTTTCGCTCGCCATGCTGCTTAGCCGCAAGTTGTCCGGCGCCGACTTCATCGGCTACGTCGTCGCTCAGGTTGCCGGCGCCATCGCGGGAGCCGGCGTTCTGTTCGCGATCATCGACTCCACGGGAGCCGCCGTCACCAGCCTCGGGCAGAACGGGTTCGGCGAAGGCTACGGGATCGGCATTCCGATGGGGATGGCCGTCGTCGTCGAGATCGTATTGACCTTCGTCTTCATTTACGCAATTTTGGGCGTGACCTCCTCCGCCAGCAACGGAGCCGTAGCCGGTCTGGTCATCGGCCTGACGCTGGCCTTCGTCCATATCCTCGGCATCGGCCTGACGGGAACCTCCTCAACCCGGCCCGGAGCTTCGGCCCGGCGCTGCTGCTCGGCGGGCAGGCGCTGGAAGGCGCTTCAGGCGGGCACCTATACGGTGACGGTGACGGCGAAGTCGGACAATCCGGCGTATACGGATTCGGAAGCCTCGGAACCGGAGACGTATACGGTACCTGAACCGGCGACTCCGCTGGCGAAGCCGGTAGTCGACTTGACCGGCGACGATCTGACATGGGAAGCCGTTACCAATGCGGACAAGTACGAAGTGGCGATCGAACTTGAGGATGGCACGAGCCGGACAGTCGAAGTAACAGGAACGTCCGTTGACCTGTCGACGCTGGATCCGGCGCTTCAGCCGGGCACCTATACGGTGACGGTGACGGCGAAGTCGGACAATCCGGCGTATACGGATTCGGAAGCCTCGGAACCGGAGACGTATACGGTACCTGAACCGGCGACTCCGCTGGCGAAGCCGGTAGTTGACTTGACCGGCGACGATCTGACATGGGAAGCCGTTGCCAATGCGGACAAATATGAAGTAACGATTGAATTTGAAGATGGCACGACCCGGACAGTCGAAGTTACGACGGGAACGTCCGTTGACCTGTCGACGCTGGATCCGGCGCTTCAGCCGGGCACCTATACGGTGACGGTGACGGCGAAGTCGGACAATCCGGCGTATACGGATTCGGAAGCCTCGGAACCGGAGACGTATACCGTAGACCAGCCGACCGAGCCAGCCGTTGACAAGACGGCTCTGAAAGCAAAAGTAACCGAGATCAACGAAGAGAACTTGCAAGCAGAGGGTTATACGCAGGAGAGTTGGCAAGCGCTGCAAGACGCGATGGAAGCTGCACAGACGGTGCTGAACAACGAAGACGCAACGCAAGCGGAAGTCGATGCAGCTCTGGAAGCCCTGACGGCGGCAAGAGAAGCGCTGGAAGAAGACGTCCAAACGCCGGTCGTCGACAAGTCGGCACTGCAAGCTGAAGCAGACCGTGCAGTTGATCTGAACGAAGCGGAGTACACGACCGCAAGCTGGACGAACTACCAGGCGAAGCTGACGGAAGCGCAAGCGGTGCTGAACAACGAAGGCGCGACCCAAGCGGAAGTCGACGCGGCCCTTGCTGGCCTGCAGGGAGCCCGCCAAGCCTTGACGCTGAAAAGCGGACTTGTAGCGATCGTCCCGTCGACGGGAACGATCGAGCCGAGCGTAGGAGCCGGCGTGTACGACTATGCGATGAGCGTGGACTACAGCGTAGCGGAGCTTCAATTTACGCTGACGGCCGCTCATCCGGAAGCGACGATCGCCGTCAACGGCAAGGCCGCAACGAGCGGACAAGCCGGCGATCCGATCGCGCTGAACGTAGGCAGCAATGTCGTGACGGTCGTCGTCAAAGAGAAGGACGGCAGCGAAAAAACGTACACGATCACCGTAACGCGTCAAGCGGCACCGGTCGTTTCGGTACCGTCGCCGTCGCCGAGCGTCGAGAAGATCACCGTTAACGTCGAAGCCAGCGGTCATGGCGTCGTCGCGCAAACGGAGATCGAGAGAACGACGAACACGGACGGCACGAAGAGCGATAAAGTGACGTTTACGACGAACAAAGCTATCGAAGCCGTGGACAAAACGCTGGCCGCAAACGCGCCGGCGGTCCGCATCGTCATTCCGGACCAACAGGACGTCGTCAAGGACGTTCGCGTGGAATTGCCGGATGCGGCGCTGAAAGCCGTACAAGACGCCGGACTAGATCTGGAGATTTACACCGATAACGGCATGATCACCATTCCGAACGCTTCGCTGGCCGGCATCAACCCGAATCTTTACTTCCACCTGGTGCCGATCAAGCAAGAGAGCGAGCGCAAGCAAGTGGAAGAGCGGGCGAGAACGGAACAGATCGTACGGCAAATCCTGAATAACGGAAACGTGTACGTTGTGGATCGCCCGATGACGATCGAAACGAACATGACGAGCCGTTCCGTCAACATCACGCTGCCGATGAACGACAGCCATGTGCCGGCTTCCCCGGCCGCAAGAGAAGCGTACCTGTCGAACCTCGTCATTTTCATCGAGCACAGCGACGGGGAACGGAAAGTCGTGAAGCCGGAAATCGGGGAATATGCCGAAGGCAAGCTGGGATTGACCTTTACGATCGAGAAGTTCAGTACCTTCACGATTCTCAACCTGAACGACGGGGCGAACGGAACCCCGGGGAACGGAATCGAAGGAAGCTATCATAGCGCGTATATGATCGGGCTTCCGGACGGAACGTTCGGTCCGACGGTCGCGCTGACCCGGGCGCAAGTCGCCACGATTCTGTATCGCGTGCTGGATCTGCAGGCGGCAGACGCAACGATGAGCTATCCGGATGTCAAAGCGACGCATTGGGCAGCGGAAGCGATTCGTCAGGTGACAAGAGCCGGTCTCATGGAAGGCATGCCGGACGGCAGCTTCCAACCGGAGAAAGAGATTACCCGCGCGGAAATGGCGGTCATTATCGGGCGCTGGAAGGCGCTCGCGGGCGAGTCGGAGCACGGCTTCGCCGACGTCGGCGGTCATTGGGCGGAAGAGATGATCGGCAAGGTTTACCAAGCCGGTTACATGGAAGGCATGCCGGACGGCAGCTTCCAGCCGAACAAGGTTCTGACCCGCGCCGAAGGCGTCACCGTGTTCAACCGGGTGCTGGAGAGAGGGCCGCTGTACGGCGTAGAAGCCTCCTGGTCCGACGTTCCGGCCAGCCACTGGGCCTTCCATCACATCGAGGAAGCGTCCAGAGACCACTACTTTACGAGCCGTCCGGAAGGCGGCGAAACGATCGTCGAGTAAGAAGGAGTTCGAAAAAAGGGTTGCCCCCGAAGGTCATGCGAATGACCGGGGGCAACCCTTCCTTTATGGTCGAACGCCGGCGTCGAGAGCCGGTTCCGGAATATTCGCGATAAGCGCATTGCCGAACTTTTCGATCTCGGCCAGTCCGTCCCTTACCCCGATTTGATCTTGCACAATTTTACGAATCGTATCCTCGTAGAAAGCCGAAAATTCCGCGTTAAACGCATCGGGCATTTCGCTCACGTTCATGTAACTGGCGATAGCGCCCAGATTCGCGTTCCGACCGTACAAGAAATGAAACGGATGGGCCGCGTCCGCAGCGGCCGAAGCATGCAGCGACGCGGACAAGGAGGCCTTCGTGCGTTCCAGCATTCGGGTCATTTTCTCGCCGGTCATATATTCGATCAGCTTGGCCGCGGTTTCCGCCTTTTCGCTGTCCTTGTAAACGGAGACGACTTGCTCCAGGTCGATCGCAGATCGCGTCCGGTCCGAGCCGGGCAACGGCATGACCCCCCACGCAAAGGGCAAACTTCGTTCCTCCAGCAATCGATAAAAGCCGTAATCCCCGAAGGTCATCGCGGCCTCCCCGTGCAGGAACGGATGATTTTCCCGGTTGTACGGCGTCTCCCACGCGTTCACCGTTTTCCCGGCATAAAGCGATTTGAGCAGCTCCGCAAATTCGGCCCAGCCGTCCGTGTTCATCGTCACTTTGCTTTTGTCGGGAGAGAGATAGGACAGGCCTTCGGAGACGCCGATATTGGTCAAAAACGAGCTTGGCTCGGGGCTCGGGGAATACAACCCCAGGGTCCGACCGGCCGGGAACCGCATCGCCAGCCAGGCAAACTGCTCCCAATCCATTTGGTCGTCCGGCAACCGGATTCCGTAACGATCGAATAAATCCCGGTTATAAAAAAGGAAGCTCGAATTCATGGAAGCGGCAACCCCGTAAAGCTCGTCGCCCCCGTAAAACTTCAGCAGCTCGAAAACGCCCTTGTGCAAGCTTTCGAATACCCGGTCTCCCAACAGGCTTTTTAACGGAAACAGATCCCCGTTGGCCTGCAAGGTCCGGTACTGCATCCGGTTTAAAAACAAAAGATCGGGTTTCTCGCTCGCAACCAGCCTGGCCAATTCCTGCTCCTGCTCCGGAGGGCTTCCGCTTGCATAAACTTGTTTCAGCGGGACAACCTCGAAACGAATTTGGGGAAACTCGTAGAGAAAATAGTTGCCATATCGGGAATAAAAGCTGTCGCTATCCCAATCCAGCACTTTAAGCCGTTCGATTTCGACCGCTTGCCCCTGTCCCGTTCTCGTTCCCGCGCAGCCTGCAAGAAGAAAGGCGACCAACACGATCCATACATTAAGCGCTTTCATTCCATCAGCACCTTCCCGATATGGCTATATCTATTCTATGCTCCGGCCGGGACAACTTGTCTGAAACGATAGCAACGCGTACAGGAACAATGCCTCCCTTTATTATGACATAAATGGAAGAGGAATGAAATCCGAGCGGGGAGAGAAAAACACTTTCGGCGGCGAAGAGCATGAACAAGAAAAAGAAAGAGCCTCTTCCGCAGCTCGCAGGAAGAAGCTCGTTTTCTCGGGAATGCCGGGCCGGGCGGTCAGGGGAGCACGTTGCCGGCGGCGCGGAAGATCTCGTACCATTCCTCGCGCGTCAGCCGAATATCGCTTGCCTTGATGCAGTCCTTCAGGCGATCGACATTCATCGTGCCGGTTACCGGCTGCATGTTCGCGGGGTGGCGCAGCAGCCAGGCCATCGCGATCGTCGTGTTGCTCACTTCGTACTTGGCGGCGATTTCGTCGATTTTCCGGTTCAGTTCCGGGAACTCCGGGTTGTCGAGAAAAACGCCCTTGAAAAAGCCGTACTGGAACGGGGACCACGGCTGGACGGTGATGTCGTTCAGCCGGCAGTAGTCCAGCACGTAGCCGTCCCGGTTGACCGCCGATTCATTCTCCATGTTGACGTTGAAGCCGCTGGAGATCATCGTGGCGTTCGTAATGCTGAGCTGCAGCTGGTTGGCGACGATCGGCTGCTTGACCGACTTTTTGAGCAACTGGATTTGCAGCGGGTTCTGGTTGGAAACGCCGAAATGGCGCACCTTGCCGGACGCTTCCAGCCGGTCGAACGCCTCGGCCACCTCGTCCGGCTCGACCAGCGCATCCGGGCGGTGCAGCAGCAGCACGTCCAGATACTCGGTTTTCAGCCGCTCCAAGATGCCGTCCACCGACTGCAGGATATGCTCCTTGGAAAAATCGAACATGCCCTGGCGGATGCCGCATTTGGATTGAAGAATGAGATTTTCGCGAACCGTCGCGTTCATCCCGACCGCCTCCGCGAAAATCTCCTCGCAACGGCCCGCGCCGTAGATGTCCGCATGATCGAAGAAGTTCGCGCCTTCGTCCAGCGCCGTTTTGACGAATCGTTCCGCTCCGGCTTTGTCCAGCGAATTGAGGCGCATGCAGCCGACCGCGACGACCGGTACCTCTAAAGAGCTTGTTCCCAACGGGATTGTTCTCATCGTCGATGTCCTCCCTGGTTCGTTTCGATAAAAAATGGGGCACGGTTCAATTGTAACGAATTCCGGAGGCGCCCGTAAGAACTGTAAAATTCATTACTTAATATCCCCGAGTTTACTAACTAACTTATCGGGAGCGGCCAAGCCCGTTCAATAAACGAATTTCCGCTGCGCCCAGTAGCTGAACAAGAACAGGGCGGCTTCCGTCAGCAGCTTGGCCGGGACGAGCGGAATGCCGATATGTTCATGAAACAAATGCAGCACCCCGTAATTCAGCAAAACGATAAGGACGACCAGGGTGAAGTATTTAGGCATCGACCGGGATACGGCGGCCTTTCTGCCTTTGGCGAAAACGAATTTGCGATTCATCGTATAGTTGAAAATCGAACTGCACAGACGCGCCCCGACGACGGACAACAGCAGATTCGACTTCAGTCCTTGCAAGACGAGCAGCAGCGCGAAATCGAGGATCGCGGCGAGGCCCGAAGACAGGCAGAACTTCAGAAAAGGAAAATAAATACGCGCGGAATCGGCAAGCGGGCGAAAATGGGAAGATTTGTTGTCGTCGAGATAGACGGTATCGATCGGCACCTCCACCAGGCCGTAGCCGGCATTCGGGGCTTCCAGCAGCATGTTCATTTCGTACTCGAAGCGCTCGCCCGGAATGCGGCATAACCAGTCCAGCATGTCGGCGGAGTAGCCGCGAAGCCCGGTCTGCGTATCGCGGATGGAGTGACCGGTCGCCAGCGCGAACGCCTTCCGGGTCGCCGTATTCCCGAAGCGGCTGCGGAGCGGAACGCTGCCCGAGAACTGCCGGCTTCCGAGCACAATGTGGTTGCGAAACTCGCGAACGGCTTGCATGACTTTCAAAATATCCTTCGGCAAATGCTGCCCGTCGCTGTCGGCGCAGACGACTCCTTCGCCGTCGCCGAGCCGTCTCACGTAATCGAAGCCCGTTTTCAACGCGCTGCCCTTGCCCCGGTTGACAGGGTGCTTCAGCACGGTGCAGCCCGCTTGTTTCGCCTGGTCGAAAATTTCGCGGTACTTCTCGCCGCTGCCGTCGTCGACGATCAGGATTGAATCGCGGGTCGCTTCCTTTAATTGGCGAACGAGGGCGATCAACCGGTTGTCCGGTTCGTAGGAAGGGATGAGGATCGTCATGCGGATTCGCCTCCTTGTTTAAGATTGGGGAATGTAAATAATGTCGCTGACGCCGCGTTCCTTGCCTTCGCCGAGCGGATCGTTCACGACCCGGCCCATGAAATACATCGTCGACGAGCCGCCGCCGTCGAGATTATAGGCTTCGGTGGCCCCGAGCTCCCGGAACAGCTCCGCGAATTCGGTCAGCGTCATACCCCGGCTGTAACCTTCCTCGCGTCCGTCGACCACGATGAACAGAAAGTGGTTCGGCGCGATCATCCCGATGCCGGTTCGCGGATTGGCGTTCTGGATCGAACGGTTGCCGAAGTTGTTGTCGATGCGCACGCTGCTGAAGTCGCCGGCGATCTCGCCGTCCTGAACGAGAATCGGGCCGAACGAGAAGGTGTTCGTGACCCCCTGGGCAAGGAGCGCGTCCGTGGACGTCTCCTCCTCGTCATACGGCATCAGGGTGCCGTCCTCGAGCAGGGCCAGGCCGTCGCGCGCCGGTTCGTCGCGGTACAGCGTCCCGTTGCGGATGACGACGCCGTCGCTGCGGAAGCCGTAATAATCGCCGTTAATGGCGAAGATGGCGTTATTGTTGGCGGCGATCGTCGAGGTGTCTTCGGTGATGTTCGTGCCGAAGGCGTTTTTGGCGAAGGCGGTCAGCAAGTCCGCCGATTCGCTTAACTGGACGTCGGCCACGAAGTAGGTGACGACGTCGTCGCCAGAGCCCGTTTGCACTTTTTCGATGCGGATCGTGACGTTTTCGTCCGTGTAGTTCCAGTCGTCCCATTCGACTTCCGTCGCGGAGGCGTCCGGCGCATCGGTTCCGGAGGATTCCGACGTTCCGGATGTCCCCGAGCTCTCCGAGGCTCCGGCGTCTTCCGAAGCTTCCGCGGACTCGGAGGTTGCGGACGTTTCCGGGCGCCCCTGGGCGGACGCGCCGTTCGGAGCGACGACGACCTCGACGTGCTCGATCAGATAGCGATCGGCGAGCCGGTACGCAGTCGTGCCGAGCGCCAGCAGAATGACGGCTATTATGGCGAAGATTTTGGTTTTTTTTCGTTGGCGGAACATAAGCTCCACTCCTTTCGGCAACTGAACGGCTTCTTCCGGCGGCTGCCCGCCCCGTTCATGCCCCCATCTTAGAGCGGCAACCTTTAATGAGTCTTAAACGAAAAAAGGAGGACCCGGCATCGGATCCCCGACTGAGCGCTTGCAAGCATTCGGGTTTCGGCGAACGAAAAAGGGCGACATTTTTGTGTACGATTTCGTACAGATATTGCCGTGCATGAGAAGAAGCCATATGCTGGAACTATCTAGACGATAACGTACAGAAAAGAGCGGGCCGATGCCGAAAATTATGGTGACGGAAGACCAGTGGATTCGATTGGGGATGGAGCGGTTCTCCCAGGGCGGGGCGGAGGCGCTGGTCATCGAAAAGATGGCGCTGGCGCTCAAGTGCAGCAAAAGCAGCTTTTACTGGTATTTCTCCGACCGCAAGACGTTCGTCCGGCGAATCGTAGACGAATGGATCGACCGGTCGACGAAGCAGGTGATGGAGGCCGCGTCGAGTCCGGCTTCGGCCGAGGAGAAGCTGGCGGAATTGCTGCGGCAGATGTTTGCGGCGACCCGGAAGGGGGATTTTCTCTTTTACCTCCGGAGACTGTCGGCCAAAGAACCCGCTTACCGGAAGGTGCTGGAGGCGATGGAGCATGCCCGGATGAAGTTTGCAGCCGGATTGTTCGCGAAGCTCGGCATGTCCGCCGAAGACGCGACGAGCAAAGCATGGATTTTGTACCACTACTACCTCGGCTGGTATGAGCGTCACAAGCTCGATCGGATTGCGGAGGAAGACGTGCTTCGTCATGTGAACTCGATTCGAAAACGCCTGATCGAACGTTAAGGGGGGATTTGCATGGTCGCTTGGCTTGCTTTGCTTGTCGGAATCGTTTCGTTCATCTTGAGCGGCGTCCATTGGTATTGGGTATTGGGCGGAAAAAAGGGGCTGCTCGTTGCGGTTCCGAGCCGGGAAGGGGAGCCGTTGTTCCGGCCGTCCAAACGGGCGACCGGGGGCGTGGCGGCGCTGCTCGCGGCCATGGGGCTATTCGTCCTGCAATTGGGCGGATACGGAGAGCCCGCACTGCCGAGCTGGTTGTTTTCGCCGGGAGGATGGGGGTTGTCTGCGGCGTTCATTCTGCGGGCGGTCGGCGATTTTAAATGGTTAGGTTTTTTTAAAAGCCGGAAAGGGACTCCCTTCGCCAAGTGGGATGCCCTCTTGTATTCCCCGCTCTGCCTGCTGCTGGGCATTTGCCTGGCTTTGATAACGGCCGCTTACGCCGCGGCTTGAGCGGCGCCGCGCAAAAACCCGCAAGACGCGCGCGGGAAGCGCGCTCTTGCGGGTTCGGTCTGCGTCGGGTTATTTAATTGTCGCCGCCTCTGAGAACGACCGGCTCCGATTGGTTGCCCGCGTAATCCTCCAGCACGACATGCACGTTCTCGGCCGTCGAGGGAAACGCGAGGCTTGCCTTCGTGCTCCGGCCGCGGATGATCCGGTCTTTGTCCCCTACGCCGTAAGTGGTCGGGAAGGACCGGAGAACCCCGTCTTCATATACGTACAGATAGCGCCAGTCTCTCGTTTCCGGCATCGGCAGATGGAGCGTGTCGCCCTCCCAATACCAGTCCTCGGCATACGGCTCGGCGATCGTATCGATGAAGGCTCCGCTTGCGGACACCGCGTCCCCGCGTTTGGGAGCGATCGTTACCACATACTCGTCCCCGTTGACCGGCATCTTGTCGAAAACGACGGAGGTCGTGCCTTCGGAAACGACTTTATTTTCCTTCACCGGTTTTTTGGATGTCACCCAGTTGACCGATTCGACGTTGATTTTCAAGTTGCCCGTCGATACCGAAGGGTTGGTCCAACTGACGGTCAGCTTGCCGTCCGCCGTCGATTCGACTTGCACGTTCGATACCGTGCTCGTCAGGTCGAACGGCAGAACGGCGGCTTCGCCTTCCCGTCCGTCGGCGCCGACCGGAACCACTTTGATCGTACCGGACAGCGCCGGGAGATCTTTGATGTAGAACACCTCGTCGTATTTGCCGCCGACGAACGTGTCGTTGACGTAAACGTTGTACTGCTTCACGACTTCATAGTTTTCGTTCATTTTCCAGCTGATGTTCATTTCGCCGGTGTCCGCGTACGCTTCCGTAATCGTCAGCTTGGACGGCGCCGAAGGACGAACGGCGGAGCCGTCATGGATGCGGATTTGCCCGATATTCATTTGATACGTTTCGACCGCTTCCTGCTCCGGAGCGAAAACGAGCCCGAAAGCCGCGATCGTCCGGCCCGCATAAGCGCCGAGGTCCAGTTCGGCCGATGCCCAGCCGTTGGTCGCATTCCCGCTCTCCGGAACCGGAACCTTCACGACTTCCTCCGGCCGATCGGCGAAAATAAGCCCGACCTGCATGGCGGATGCGTCCGTCTCCGGCTTGTTGTAGGCGACGGACAGCTTCGAGTTCGCGTTAACGCTCAGCTCGGTTTTATACAGACGCAGGAACGTCTCCGCTTCCAGCTTGCCGCTGACGACGAGGGAGCTTCCTCCGTTGTACGCGCCGATCTGCTCGTACGATTGGCGTCCCGAATCGCCCAGGTCGTATTCCGGGCCGTAATCGAAGTCGACGTTAAGCCGGCTGCCGGCCGTATCCTGCCACCACTGCCAGGTGACCGGAACGTCCTGCAGGCTCATGTTCGACCATTCGTCCGGGTTCGAGACCGCTCCGTCGCGATAGTAGGAGAGACCGTGCCCCGTGTTGAAATCGGTATAAAAATTCGTGCCCCCGACGACCGAACGCTCGGCGATGACCGAAGAGATTCCCGGCCAGTACCGGTTGTCGGCATAGACGTCGGCGACGGTATTCGTCGGGGAGGTCGCCGTATTCGTCGGATCGACGTTCGGGCCGGACCACCAGAGCTGTTCGCGCAGCTTGGTCATCCACTGGTACTCGTTTTCCGCGCGGTGCCGGACCGGCCAGCCCAGGTTCATGTCCTCGTCCAGTCCCGCGTGGACGAAGTCCGCCCCGAGCGTGGCGATGCCGAGGCGCGGCACGCCGTTTGCGTCCAGCTTGTTTTTCAGCGCGGTGCCGTTGACGCTTTTGAACCGGTCGCGTCCGGCTTCAAGGCCCGCAAAGCCGACGTCGTCGAGCTCGAAATCGGTGCCGGATTGGGCGTTCAGATTTTGGAGATAGGCAGCTGCCGCATTGATCTGGCTGTTCCCCATTCCGTAATCGAAGAAAAACGACTGCGACACCTGTTCGCCCGTTGCCTTGTCGTAAAGGAACGAGATGTTGTGGTCATGGAAGGTGCGCGCGAACGTGTTGGCGCCGGTCGCCGTGTTCAGCGAGTCGTACCACTGAACGTACAGCCCGCCGTCCTGCAGCGCTTTCATGAATCCGATGTAATCCGGAATGTCTGCGACGGCGACGTTGGGGTTCTGCTCCTCCTGGTTGATGAAGTAACCGTCGTAACCGAAGTATTCGGCCATCTCGATCAATTTCTCGGCGACCGGGTAGTTTCCTTTTTCGTCCTTCACGATCATCTGCTTGTACGTTTGCTGGCCGCGGTCGTTATTGGAGAAAAAGATGCCGGCCAGCGACAGCACGCCGTTTTTGTGCGCCGCGTCCGTGTACGTCGGATTCGGGATGTTCAGCATGCCGAACTCGAACCACTTTTGCTGCCAGTCCTTCTGGGCCAGCTCGTCGTAATATTCGGGAGGGGTGTAGGCCGTGGCGGTTCCGTGCCAGGGCGACCAGTAATCGACATACTGCCAGAAATGAAAATGGTATTGGGCGAATTTGTTCGTGTAAGGCGCGTTCTCGATAAACGCGTTTCCGTAGTCGCCGCTGACGTTCGTCATTTTGACGTCCGGATCCAGATTCGGATTGGCTTGCGTCGAGGCGAAGGGAGCGATCCGCTGCTGAAGCGGGACATGGGACCGGAGCATTTCCGCATAAGGGTCGCGCTCCGGGCTCCAGTCGGCAATATGGCCGCTCGTGTAGCCGTGCACGCTGGGCTGGTTAACGCCGTGAGCCTGATCTCCGGCAAAAGGCCAGGTGTCCCCGGCCGCCGCCGCAAGCGGGAAGCTGGCCGTAAACAAGGCTGTGGCGACGCCGAGCACCGTGAACCTGGACCAGGTTTTCTTCTTGTTGCGAGTCTTCAATGCATCATTCTCCCTTTCCGCGTTTTGTCGTCCTGATGAATCACCCCTAATCTATTACATGTAACCCCTTTCAAGTAGAGGACAAACTAAAGATTTAAGGGAGAAACTAAAGAAAAACGAACCGCCGATTTCACGATTCGTTCTCGATGCCTAGGCTCCGATCGTGCCCCTGAAGATTTCGAACTAGTGCCGGGGCCCGATTTTCCGGACGCATTTGGCGGCTCCGCAAGCGACGGTGATCGTCTCGCATATGGAGGCGGTCAACCACTGCTTCTTGTCCCGGGACGAGCTGAGGAGCTTTATTGAAGAAAAGGGATTGCGCGATCGAATTCTCGTGCCGGACGATGGGGAAACGATCGATCGCTGACGGCTGGCGGCAAACCCCATTCTGGCCGAGTCCTGCCCATTGGATGGCGAGCCGGGGAACCAACAAGGCGGCCATGCGGCCGTCTTGTTTCGGTTGCGGTGTTTCTTTACACCGTCCCTGGCCCCCCGTCCGTCGGTTCCGCGCGCGTTTTTGTATGATTTTTCGTACAAAACCCCCCGTTTTTCCCCTTCTGCCCCGGCAATTGTACGATTTTTCATACAAAATCTCCCCGTCCGTCGGTTCCGCGCCCGTTTTTATATGATTTTTCGTACAAACCCCCCCGTTTTTCCCCTTCTGCCTTGGCAATTGTACGATTTTTCATACAAAATCTCCCCGTCCGTCGGTTACCTTTCGCATACGCCGAAAAGTCAAAATAATACACGCCCAAGGGTATGAAACATGTACCGTATTTCCGCCCCCGTCTTGCTACAATGGGGACACATTAAGGTAATAGGGGCGAAAGCGATGAACGAACGGGTAGCGATTTCGAAGTCTCCGGAAGCCAAAAAACGGTTCTGGACGCGCAAGAGGCGCGCGGAGGCCGCCGGGTGGCTGTTTATTGCTCCGGAAGTGATCGGGATGATTCTCGTTTCCCTTTTTCCGCTCGGGTTCAGTCTCGTGCTGAGCTTTACGGAGTGGAATCTGGTCGGGGGCCTGTCCGCTATCAAGTGGATCGGGCTGGACAACTTTTTCAGTTTATTTGAAGATAACAAGTTTCTGATGGCGCTGGAAAACAACATTTGGTTTACGATCGGAACGGTTCCGGCCACGCTCGTCATCAGCATCGCGCTGTCGGCCGTCATCCAGAAGAAGCTGTACGCCAAGAGCTATTTCAAAGTGGCATTCTTCATTCCGTATATTTGCTCGACGATCGCGACGGCCGCCGTCTGGTCGGCGCTGTATCATCCCTCGAAGGGGCCGATCAACCAGGCGCTGCTGCAGCTCGGCATCGACAATCCGCCCAACTGGCTGGTCGATACCAGCTTCTCGCTCGTCGCCATCATGATCATTTACGTCTGGCAGCTGCTCGGGTACCAAATGATCATTTTCCTGGCGGGGATGACCAATATTCCGGACGAGCTGTACGAGGCGGCGACCATCGACGGAGCGAACGGCATGCAGCAGTTCCGGCGCATTACGCTGCCTTTGCTCGGCCCCACGACGTTCTTTTTGACGATTACCAGCATTATTTCGTCGTTCAAGGTGTTCGACATTATCAAGTTCCTGACCAACGGCGGCCCGAACTACTCCAGCACCGTCATTGTGTATCAGATCTACGAAGAAGGCTTTCAGCGCTTTAAAATGGGCTATGCGTCGGCCATGTCCTGGGTGCTGTTCCTCATGATCGTGCTGGTGACCTCGATTACCTGGATTTCGCAAAACCGCAAAGTTCATTACTGACCGATGACGGAGGCCTACTCGATGAGAAAAATCCAACTCGGCAATTGGCTGCTGACCGCCGCATTCGCCGTAATCTCGCTGTTTTTTCTGCTGCCGTTGTTCTGGATGCTGTCGGCCGCTTCCAAAACGGAGAAGGACGTATGGACGTTCCCGATTCAATGGATCCCCGAAAAATGGAACCTGATCGAAAATTTCAAAGAGGTATGGATGGGGGACGTTTCCTTTACCCTGTTTTACGGGAACTCCTTGAAAATCTCCATTTTGACCACGCTGGCCACCCTGCTCATCTCGGCCATGGCCGGCTATGCCCTCTCCAAGCTCAAGTTCAAGGGGAGCGCCCTGGTGTTCAGCCTGATGCTCGCCTTCATGATGATTCCGGAGCAGGCGACGCTCGTGCCCCGCTATATTATGATCAAGGAGCTGGGGCTGTACGACACGCACCTTTCCCTTATCCTCCTGAGCATGTTTTCCAGCTATTTTACGTTTTTGCTGCGGCAGTTCATGGCCGGCATCCACAACGATATGCTGGAAGCCGCGGAGCTGGACGGGGCCGGCTACTTCCGCATCTTCTGGAGCGTCATGCTGCCGCTCAGCCGCCCGATTCTGGCGACCGTGGGCATCATCAAGTTCATCTGGACCTGGAACGACTACCAGGGACCGCTTATTTTCCTGTATTCGACCGACCTGTATACGATTCCGCTCGGCATGCAGTTTTTCAAGGAGGAATTCGGCACGCGGATCTCGGTCATGATGATGGCCGCCGTCTCCGCCGTCATTCCGCTGCTTGCGCTGTTCCTGGCGCTGCAGAAGCAGGTCATCAACGGCATCGCGATCGGCGGCGTGAAGGGCTGACGCCCTCCGCCGGTCGCAGCCGCGGCTCGCGAGAGTCAAAAATGTCCACGCCGAAAGCGCAATACGGTACACGGCGAGCCGCACGGCGGGAAGGTATAATGATCGTGCAACGACACCAAAACCGGGGGGATTCTTTTGAAACGATTTAGTTTAGCGCTTACAAGCTTGATTCTGGTCTTTGCGCTTGCGGCATGCTCGGGAGGAAACGGCGGCAATTCGAACGCCTCGCCGTCCGCGGAGGCTCCGTCCTCGACGGCGCCGGCAGCTTCGGGCAGCGGGGAAGCGGCGCCCGCGGAAAAAACGAAAATCAAATTTTACACGTTCAAAATGAGCAAGCCGGAAGAGCCGTTCTATCAGGCGGTGCAGGCGTACAACGAGTCCCAGGACAAGGTGGAGGTCGAGTACGTCTCCCTCGTGCAAAACAGCGACAGCGTCGAATTCATGACCAAGCTGGATGTGCTGATTGCCGGCGGAGAAGCCGTGGACGTCTTCATGACGGGCAACGAGGAGCAGGTGCTGGAGCGCGCTTCGCGCGGCATCGTGGAACCGCTTAACGGCCTGTTCGCCCAAGAGGGCGTCACGCCGGAAGACGAATATACCAAGGTGATCAAGCTCGACGATCAGGTTTACGGGCTGCTGACCAACTCGACGCAGTGGTTTACCGTATTCAACAAGGACCATCTGGAGGAAGCGGGCCTGGCGCTGCCGGAGATGGGCTGGACGTGGGACGATTTCCGCGAATACGCCAAAAAGCTGACGACGGACGAACACTACGGAACGTATTTCCATACGTGGGGCGAATACCCGAACATCATCGCCTATACCGAGCGCCCGCATCCGCAATTGTCGGCCGACCGGAAACCGATTTTCGACGATCCGTCCTTCGAATACTTCTTCAATCTCCGCCGCGCCATGGAGAAGGAAGACAAGAGCGTAGAGCCGTACGCCGACGTTCTCGCTTCGAACTACCACGTGCTCCAGCAGTTTTTCGCCGGAAACGCGAGCATGCTGGCCGTGCCGAGCTACGCGGTCAGAGCGGGTCTCAACCTGGAGAGGTTCCCTCATGAATTCCAGATGCAGTACGCCCCGATTCCGCGCGCCGTCGACGCGACCGATATGGGCATGACGAACATTTCGGGCAGCGGCATCGCCATCGGCGCAAGCTCGAAAAACAAGGAAGCGGCATACGACTTCGTCCGTTGGATGACGACCGAGTCCTACAAGTTCACGCAGGAAATCCCGGCGGCCAAAGGGGTTGACGGCAACCAACTGCTGACGGACTTTTTCGGGGACAACACGGATCTGATCGATATCGAGTCGTTGTCCAAAACGTTGTTCGATCCGAACGTGAAAATGCCGGAAGGCGGCGTGAGCGTGGCGTACGGAGCCGAGCTGAAAACCATCGTCGAAAACGGGTTCAACAGCTTCATGCTGGACAACCGCAGCTTCGAGGACGTGCGAAAGGAAATGACCGAGGAAGCGGAGAAGGTCATCCAGGCCAATCCGTAGAAAAACGCGGGGCGGCAGCGGGGAGAATGCGGTATAATGGGGAATGAGTAAAGGACGGGGTGGAGATGAGCGCGTTAATGGGCTGGATGAGCCGCTTTTCTTTCCATCGCAGACTGCAGTTTTCGTTCCTGATCTTGATCCTGCTGCCGTTCATGGCGGTTACGCTCTGGTCGTATACGTCCGTCAAGCAGAACGTGACCGACCGGACGCTGCGCTCCAATGAAGAAACGCTCCGGGTGATCGCCAACCAACTTACGAAGACGATCGACACGATATCCTTCGCCTCGATTTACTTTTCCCAGTCGTACGACGCCGAAGCGCTGGAGAGCCTGCGATACTTGAAGGACAAGGACTCGTTCACGGACTACGAGGCGTACGCCCGGCATTCGAAGCTGAAGTCGATGGCCAACATATTGACCGTGCAGTCGTTCGACGCCAATCTGGAAATTCTCATCGTCAACCGGAAAAACCGGATCGTCATGGGCAACCTGGACCGGCCTTTGTTCTCGGAGCTGCCGGACGGATTTTTGGCGGCCGGCAGCCGCGTGGACGACAGCGAAACCTCGATTTTGCAGTGGTTCCCTTCCGGGAGCGGCGATGCCGCTCCCGCGCATTATTATGCGGCGCGCGTCATCGCCGACCCGCGCAACTCCGAGAAGCTGGCGACGTTGTTCATCGGCATTCCGAATTCCTATTTCCAAAGCGTGTTGAATACGGGCAATCCGGCAGTCGCCGTTACGCTGACGGACAAGTCCGGCAGCCGGATCGCTTCCGCGAACGAAATTGGCGACCTTTCCGGCGCGGATGTGCTGAGCGGCGAAGTGCGGATTCCGCGAGTGGATTGGCAGCTTGCCAGCCATACGCTAAGGAGCTCCATCGTCGGCCAGATCAACCGCGAATTTTTCGTTTCCATTATGGTGGTCGGCATTTTTTTCGTCGGCTTTCTGGTCTTGTCGGTCCTGTGGGCCGGACAAATCAACAAGCCGCTCAGCCTGCTTCGTTCCAACGTCAAGCAGTACGTCGGGGGCAACCGGAACGTGCGCTTGCCCGTCAAGGGCAAGGACGAGGTCGCCCAGCTGTCCTCGGCGTTCAATCAGATGCTGGACGAGCTCAATCAGCTGCTGCATCAGGTCGAGACCGAGCAGGAGGAGAAGCGGAAGCTGGAGCTGCAGGCGCTTGCCGCCCAGATCAGTCCGCATTTTTTGTTGAATACGCTCAATTCCATCAAGGTGAACCTTCTGCTTGCCGGCGATTCGGCGCATGGCGGCATGCTGGAATCGCTGATCAAGCTGCTGCGCGCCTATGTGCGCGTCGAGCCGGTCGGGCTGGCGGAGGAGTGCAAAGTGCTGGGGAGCTACATCCAGGTCATGCAAATCCGCAACCGGCTGGACATCCGGTTCCATAGCCGGATCGGCGCGCAAGCCGAAGCGATCCGGCTTCCGCGCCTGCTGCTGCAGCCGATCGTCGAGAACGCGATCATCCACGGCTTCTCCTCCCGTCCCGAGAACCCGGCGATCGAGCTGAGCGCCGAATGGACGGGCGCCGGGCTTCGCATCGAGATCGGCGACAACGGCCGGGGCATGCCGGACGAACGGCTCAAGCGGCTCAACGACCGCCTTGACGGGATCGCGGGAGAGGAATCGCCCGCGTCCGGCAGAGGGGTCGGCATGGTCAACGTCGCCAGAAGGCTGCGGATTTTATACGGGCCTCTGGCGCGCCTTTCGGCCGCGAACCGTTCCGGCGGCGGCCTGGCCGTCGTGTTTTTCATCCCGATGACTCTTCCCGAGGAGGCGGCTTCCGATGATATCGGTCATGTTGATTGACGATGACGTCCCGATGCTGGACTATGTGGCGCAACTGCTGAAGCAGCTCGATCTGGAGCTGGAGCTGACGGCTTCGGCGTCCACCAGCGAGCAGGCGCTGGAGCGGTTTCAAACCGCGTTGCCCGACCTGGTCGTCACCGACATCGGCATGCCCGGCATGGATGGATTGGAGCTGGCGCAAGCTTTCCGCACGATCAAGCCGGAGGTCAGGCTGATTTTCCTGACGTGCTACGAAGAGTTTCAATATTCCAAGAGAGCCTTCCAGATGGAAGCCGACGATTATTTGATCAAGGACGAGCTTTCGGCCGAGCAGCTTCGCGTCAGCCTGCGCAAGGCGATGGATCAGTTTCGGGCCCGCAGCGAGCGGATGGAGCGCTATGTGATTCGGCAGGATATCGAGCGCAACAAGGATGTGCTGAAGACGAGCTTCCTGAAGGAGCTGCTGGCCGGCGGCGGCGGCTTGACGGGCACGATGCAATTCGGCGAACGGCTGGGCATTTCGTGGAAGCTGCCTTTTTTTCGGGTCGGCTTCCTCCATCTCGACGCCGCTTCCGTCGCGGAGCGGTACGGGTATGAGGATATGCACCTGATCCAGTACGCGGTATTCAACATCGTGACGGAAATTTGCGCCGATGCGGGGACGGCGCCCGTTTCCGCTCCCGTTACGCCGTTCATGACCAAGGATTACGAGGTTTACCTGATCTGGAACGCGGCCGGCCCCGGGGAAGCCGAAGGAAGCCCAAGCCGCGGCAAGGCCGACGGGGCGGAAGCGGACATGCTTCGCTTCATGGAGACGGTACGGGAAAAAACGAAGCAGTACTTGAAAATCGACGTGCTGGGCTTTTATTGGCCGGAAGCCGTTCCGCTGGCGCAAATCGGAGCCGCCCATCGCCGGATGACGGCTTGCCGCGATCAAAGCTTTTACGGCAGCGCCGGGGCGGCGGCGGTATCGGCCGAGCCGGCGCCGTTCGATCCCGCCGCCGACGGCAAATTCGACAAGGAAAGAGGCTTGCTGTCGCTCGCGCTCGAGGAGAACGACGGATCGTGGATCGATCTGGCCGTCAGCGCGATGAGCCAGCGGGTTGCGGCGGACCGCTTGCCGCCCCGCCTGGTCAAGGAAGCTTGCGCGGATCTCGTCCGGCAGCTGGCGTACGAGACGAACGGGCAGGTGGGGGAGGGCTTCTACACGCATCTCGGGCTGGCCGTTCGAGCTGCGGAAGCGGTTCAACTGACTCGCCGGGAGCTGCGGGGCTTGTTCGTCCGTCACTCTCTTGCGCCCGGGGGCAAAGAGGAAGAAAGGGATTTGCGGCTGCAGGCGATCGATCAATATTTGCAAGAGCATGTGGACGAAATGGTCACCTCGGTCGACATGGCCCATTATTTGCACTTGAATCCCAGTTATTTTTCCCGGTTTTTCAAACGGCTTGCCGGGGTCAACTTCACCGAATACGTCAACCAGTTCAAAATTAACATGGCGATCCGGATGCTGCGGCAGGAGAACGAAACGGTGGAAAACGTCGCGTATACGCTCGGGTTTTCGGATCGGGCCTACTTTTCCAAAGTATTCAAAAAGTACAGCGGCAAAAGCCCGAGCGAATTCAAGGGTTCGTAACGAGAAGTCAAAACAATCCACGTCAAGGAGTACGAAAAGTGCATAGTGCTTAACGTGCTCCGCTTGCTATAGTAAAAATTGTAAGCGCATACAATCAAGGTGATCAACCTTGCGCGTATGAGCTGCACATTCCGCAAAGGAGGGGCTTACGAATGTCGGCGTCAAGCAAACCGAAAGTTCGAACGGGCTGGCTGGCGGCGGTTGCGGCCTGCGTGCTGCTGGCGGCAATGCCGATCGGGAGCGGCAAGGCGAATGCGGCCGCGTCGGGGGATGCTTACGTGAATTACGATTCGGCCACGCGGACGTGGACGATGGGGACGGGCAAGGTGGAGAAGGCGGTGCGCTTCGGCGAGGGGACGTATACGATGACCCGGCTGGTCAACAAGGCGACCGGCCGAAATTACGTGCAGGGGGCGAGCCCGAACTCCGACGAGTTCAACGTCAAAATCGGAACCGCTTCGTACAACGGCTCCGGCGGGGGCTGGATTTACGATTCGTACCGGACGCAAACGCTGGCGCAAGGCGAATTGCAGCTTAGCGTCGTTATCCATAACAGCGTCGTCGAGGTTACGCGTCATTATGTCGCGTATCCTTCGACGGGCGTCATCGAGGAATGGTCGGAATTCCGGAATATTTCCGGAAGCTCCCAAAGCTTCGCGGATATATCCGCGTTTCGCCAACGCGTGATGCAGAACGATGCCGGGCAGGTCGACCTTTACGTCATGAGCGGCGACAAGGCGGATACGCCCGTCTGGAACAAGCTGCTGGACCCCAGGCCGGCGACCTCGAACACGACCTTCGCGGGCAACGGCTCCAACAAGTACCATCCGTTTCTGGCGCTGTACAACCGCACGCTGTCGGAGGGAATTTTCGTCACCTGGGACTACACGGGGAACTGGCTGGCGGAGGTCGGCGATTTTTCCGGCCGGACGTTCGCGCAGATGAAGACGAGCTCCGGCCCGGTAACGATCGCGAACAACGCGACGTTGAAGGGTCCGCTAAGCCGTACGGGCGTGTTTTCCGGGGACCTGGACGATATGGGGAATACGATTCTCGATTTCACTTATCGCTACAAGTGGGACTACACCCGGGAAGAGTATTTTCCGCTTGTCCGCTTCGGCGGTTACGGCAGCGACCCGGCCCACATCCTGAACAAGATCCATTCGACCCGCTATATCGGGGGCGATTTGATCTGGATCGACGCCGGCTGGCAGGATTATTTGGGCGACTGGAACAACAAGCCGGGAGAAAGCAACGCCGCCTACAACGCCTACGCGGTTAAAAACGGGCAGAAACTCGGGCTGTGGCTCGTCCCTTGGGGGGCGGAAGCGAATTCCCAAATTGCCGCGGCTCATCCGGAATGGATGGCGAATCCTTCCTGGTACAAAGCGGGATTAAAGACGGAGCGCCAGGACGTCGTCGCGCACATCGTCGCGATGCTGAACCAGAAACAAACCGAGTTCGGGAGCTTTATGCTGAAAACGGATTACGGCGCCGACTCCGGGACGATTCTGAAGGCCAACAACATTCTCTACATCCTCGAACAATTCAAAAAGCAAAACCCCGGCGCGGCCTTGCTCCTGTGCAGCGACGGCGCGGGCCTGCTGTCGATCGAAACGGCGCGGTTCAGCGACGTGGTGCAGCTGCGCGACGGAGCGGCGGGCAGCGAGGACGGGTATTATACGTCGCTGCTGTTCCCTTCCGAGAAGCTTCAGGTCAGCTACGGCAGAGGCGACATCGGCAACTACAGCAAAAGCAACCGCTACTTGTTGAGCTACCACCTGACGATCGCCGGCAAAGTCGACGGGACGCCAAGCGAGATGGAGCCGCTGCGCCGGGACGTGGACCTGTACCGGTACCTGAAGACGCAGGGCGTCATGGGCAGATGGGTGAAGGTGTACCGTCCCGCCGTCAGCGCGGGCGACAAGGAAGGCATTTTGCAAAAAATGAGCGGCGACGGCTCCAAAGGGTACATCACGTTCGCGAAAAAAGACGCGATGGTCGGCACGAATGTCACCGTCTTCCCCAAAGGCTTGAACGCGTCGGCCAGCTACACGGTCGCGACGCTGGAAGGCGGCAAAACGACGGAAACGCGCAGCGGCTCCTACTGGATGACCAACGGCATTCCGCTGACGCCGTTCAAGCAGGGCGAGGTCATTTTCTTCAACCTGGAAAACCGGCCGATGTCGGGCAGCGATACGACCGCTCCCTCCGCGCCGGGCAACGTCTCGCAAGCCGAAGCTTCCAACCTTGGCTATAACGGTATCGAAGTAACCTGGACGGAAGGCGCCGACGACAACTGGATTTCCTATTACGAAATTTTCAAAAACGGGGCCGCATACGACAAAGTATCGAAAGGGACGTACTACTTCGACAAGGAGGGCGTTTCCGGCGACGAGTATCAGGTTCGGACGGTGGACGGCGATGGAAACGTTTCGGCGCTCGCGCCGACGGCCGTCGGCCCGGCAAACGTGGCGGCGGGAAAGCCGGCGACGGCGGATTCGGTCTATGACGTCTTCGCGGCGGAGAAAGCGGTGGACGGCGTCGTGTCTGACGAATCCCGCTGGGTAAGCGCGAATACGAACGGCCCGCATTGGCTGGAGGTCGATTTGGGCCAAAGCTATGCCATCGGAAGCGCGGAGGTTCATACCGGCCACAGCGACGGCAACGCGGTGTCGAACTTCAAGCTGCAGGCGTGGAACGGAAGCGGCTGGACGGATATCCCGGGAGCGTCGGCGAGCGGAAATCCGAAGACGAGTACGGTCGTCTCCCTGGCGTTCGCCGACCCGGTCGCGACGAGCAAGGTCCGGTTTGTCAGCACCGACAACGGCTATGTGAGGGTCAAGGAGCTGAAGCTGTTCGCGCTGTAGGCGGCAGCCAAAACAGGACCGCCTTCGGAGGCGAAGCGCCCCGAAGACGGTCCTGTCGTATATGCGAGATTAAACGTGCAGCTTGACCTGATACCCCGGTTGGTTTTTCGGGTGGTTTTGATTGAGGAAGACGGAACGGTCGTTTTTCAAGGAAATGACTTCAAAGAATGGCGTGAAGCGCTCTTCCGAAACGTTGAACGCGGCCAGGAACTTGGCGAACAACTGCTGTTCCTGATGCTCGGGTTCGCCGTCGGCGAGAGAGGAATCGACCAGGTTGACCAGGATGCAAATTTTTTGCGCGTCGGTCAGGATCGGAGCCGCTTCCTGCAAAAACTTGTCGATCGGGGTCGAGCGAACGTATTTCAAGGCCCGATCCAGCAGAGCCCGGTTGTTCGCACCGACGCCGATGACGCCGTTCTGCTCTTCTCCGCCCAAGACGGCCAGCAGCTGCCCTACTTCTTCATGATCCATTTCTCCGTCCGATTGCATCATATACAGCAGCGAGCTCGCGAACGCGAAATGCGGCGTCATGCCTTCCGTGCTTTTGTCTCCTTTGAATAGATCGAACAAACCCATTCGAGAAATCCTCCTATGCCCGATAAGTTTTGCGATTCTTGCAGTTTCGCGAATCGCCTACAGCTATTTACGGGCCTTCGCATTCGCAGTTTCAAAGAGTTGGAAGAAAAACCCGAAAGCGGATTGCCAAACCCCATCGCGCCCGGTACGATGAAGCTATGACCGATGCGGAGGGGAAACTGTCCTATGTCTATCTATGAGCGAATGATGAATCGATCCGGAGGCGTCAAAGTCGACACGACGCTCGACATTTCCCGCGGAGTTCGCTGCGGGGAGGAGCTGAGCGGCACCGTCATTTTGAGGGGAGGACGGGACGCGAAGCATGTGACCGCGATCGAATTCGGGCTCGTGGCGGAATTTTTTTGCGAAAAAAACAAGCAAATCGTTAAAGACAAAGGCGTCATTTACCGCCATACGCTCGGAACGAGCGTTACGGTCGCCCCAGGCGAAGAGAAACGGGTACCGTTCCGGTTCCGGATTCCGTTGACGACGCCGGTGTCGATCGATTCTTCCAAGGTGTGGCTGGAAACGACCGTGAACGTGGAGATGGAGGAGACCAGGAACGACCGGGACGCCGTGCCGATTTTGCCGCATCCGATCGTTCACGGGTTCTTCGAGGCCGTCAAGCTGCTGGGACTTCGGCTGGATGATGTTTCGCTGCTTCATGTCCCGCGCCTTCGGACGGAATTCCCGTTCGTGCAGGAATTCGAATTCAAGCCGCGGCTGCCCTCGGCTCTGGACGAAATCGAGGTTTACTATACGGCGGACGGGTCGGAGCGAGTGAACTTTTTTATCGAAATCGACCGGCGGGCCAAAGGGCTGAGCGGCCTGCTGGAGGAAGCGTTCGATTGGGACGAGCGGCATATCCGGGTTACGTTGACGAAAGAGGACGCAGCCGACCCGGAGCGGTTGGCGGACAAGCTCGCGCGGTGCATCCTGCCGCATTTGAAATAACATACTTGACGTTTCTTTGTTATTATAATAAACTTAGTTTCATAAAGTAAGTAAAGGCTGCTTTTCTTTTCTTCATGGAACAAAGGGCACCCCGAAGGGTGCCTTTCTTAGGTAGATCGGAATGCGATGTTTGCGTGGACTGGCGCGGCGCCGCTCAGGCGGCTGAGCCTGCGAAGCTGCGCCTATGTTGGATTTTATCCAACGGGTGGTGCGAGAAACGCGGAAACCTCGGTCTACAGTGGATTTTTTCCAACGCGGAACCTGAAATAAGGGCAAAATCGCCGAAAAGGCCTCGCCCGATTGGACAAAATCCAACGAAGACGGCGGGGGCGGCCTAAAAGCCGACTTTGATCAAAATCCAATGTAGCCAGCCCGGCAAGGAGTCGAACCCACAGAGGACGGCGATAGCCGTTTCGGCTTAGGCATCCTTTCGGAAACCCGAGGGCATACGGTTCCTTTGCCCGGGGCATATTGAAACCAAATTTTTAATCGTAAGGGGTCGTGGCATGCCTGCGCTTCAAGAGAAAGTCGTCTCCATCCTGGAAAAGAAAATTCAATTGATCAAAAGCGGCGAAGAGGCCCTTTACCTGGTGGGGCCGATTCGATTGCCGATCCGTCTGGACGGCGAGACCGTCACGTTCCAATGGTATTGTTGGCTTCGCTGCCAGGAAGTAACCGAGGACGTCGAACGGATCATCGAAAAGCTGTCCTCCGTCAATCTGGCCGAAATGCAGCAGTCCAGCGTTTTGGCGTACGGCGATTTCCGCAACGGCGAGGATGCGCTGATCCGCATGCACTCCATCTGCCACACGGGCGATATTTTCGGCAGCCAGCGGTGCGATTGCGGGTTCCAATTGGAGCAGTCCCTGAAAATGATCGCGGAGCACGGAACGGGCGCCTTGTTTTATCTGGCCAATCACGAGGGAAGAGGAATCGGGCTGTTCAGCAAAGCGATGGCCTACGTCCTGCAGGAAAACGGCTACGATACCGTCGATGCGAATTTGAATCTCGGATTTGTCGACGATGCCCGGAATTACGGCGACGCCATCGAAGTTTTGCGGACGCTTCGTTCGAAGCCGGTCAGGCTGATCACGAACAACCCCAAAAAGCTGGAAGCCTTGAAAAAGGCGGGCATGGACGTCTCGGCCCGGACGCCGCTGTGGGGCAGCGCTTCCGAATTTAACGAAAAATATTTGCAAACCAAAATAATCCGCTCCGGCCACCTGGCGGAAAGCGGCTGTCCGAACGATTAACCGGGAGGCTCGAGGTGGCGGGATGAATTTCGAAATCGGTCTTTATACGCTTGGAGATCTCGTGCCGGACCCGCATGCCGGCAACACGATCAGCCCCCGGCAGCGGTTGAAGGAGACGATCGAGGCGGCGAAGCTGGCCGACGAAGCGGGGCTCGATCTGTTCGGCGTCGGCGAGCATCATCGGTTGGACTATGCCGTTTCGGCGCCGCCGGTCGTCCTCGCGGCGATCGCCCAGGCGACGAAACGGATCAAATTGACGAGCGCGACGACCGTCATCAGCACGGCGGACCCGGTCCGGCTGTTCGAGGACTTCGCCACGCTGGACTTGCTGTCGGACGGCCGGGCGGAAATCATCGCAGGGCGCGGAGCGTTCGTGGAATCGTTCCCGCTTTTCGGCTACGATACGAACGATTACGACGACCTTTTTGCCGAAAATATGGACTTGTTTCTGAAGCTGAACGAAGCGGACGTCGTCTCCTGGTCGGGCCGGTTTCGATCCCCGTTGGCGAGCGCCGAAATCGCCCCCCGGCCGGTCCAAAGCCGATTGCCGATCTGGGTTGGCGTCGGGGGCTCGCCGGAGAGCGCGATTCGCGCCGGAAGGCTCGGGGTCGGCATGGCGATCGCGATTCTCGGCGGCGAGCCCGAACGGTTCAAGCCGCTCGTCGATCTTTATCGCAAGGCCGGCGCCGAAGCCGGCTTCGTCCCGGAGGAGCTCAAGGTAGGCATCACGGGGCACGGGTATGTCGCCGCGACGACGCAGCAAGCGAAAGAGGAATACTTCCCCTATTATGCGAATTACCGTTCTTACGTCAGCCGCGGGAGAGGAACCGAGAGCAGGGTGACCCGGGCCGAATTCGAACGATTGGCGGGCCCGGACACCGCCTTGTTCGTGGGCAGCCCGCAGCAAATCATAGAGAAAATCCTCTATCAATACGAACTGTTCGGGCACCGGCGCTTCATGGCCCAGATCGACATCGGCGGCATGCCGTTCCGCAAAGTCGCGGAAGGCATCGAGCTGCTGGCGACGAAGGTCGCGCCGGCGATTCGGAAAGAGACGGGGAAGTAAGTTTCAGTGGGGCGACTCTGACCTGGTCAGAGTCTATTTGTTTTATAGGGGCCAATCCCCGATTTATTTTTCAGCCTCTTTTCACTTCATCCAGCGTTTTTCCGCTGCTGTTCTTCCAATCCGCCCAACCGTTGGACGGTCTGGGATAACCAATCGATTATAATTTCGCTATTGATGAATACGCATCGGCCAGTTTCGTTTAAAATGATGTTGTCCGGAGTGTAATCATCCATGGGATTCAACCTAATATCGTAAACGCCCCCAAAAAGGAGAGTCCGCCGATGTACGAGCTGAAAACGAAAGAAACCGACAACAGCGTCATCGAGTTCATCGAAAATGTAGACAACCCCAAGAAACGCGAAGATGCCTATGCGCTTTTGGACCTTTTTGCCGAAACGACCGGCTATCCGGCCAAAATGTGGGGACCGAGCATCATCGGCTTCGGCTCGTACCACTACAAATATGCGTCAGGCCATGAAGGCGACGCGCCGCTCGTCGGCTTTTCGCCGAGAAAGGCGAAGATCAGCCTTTATTTCGCGACGGGCGACGAGAAGCGGGAAGAGCTGCTGCGGAATTTCGGCAAACATACGGCAGGCAAAGGGTGCGTCTATATTAACAAGGTCGCGGATATCGATACGGACGTCCTGAAGGCGCTCATCGAGCAGTCGGTGAAGTTTTTGAGGGAGACCTACCCGGGTTGAATCGGGCCGCTTTTCCGCGTTATATCGGCGCGAGGCCCGATTAACGGCCTCACGGTGCCGTTAATTTCGCGTAAGCGCCCTTTCCATACCGGTTCCGCCGGAAGAATCATCGCTGCGCGAGTTTTTTGCCATAATATCCATGTCAACGCGTCGTACCGATAAAGTAACGAAAAGGAGCGCCACGCATGGTAGACGTTCAAACGGAAACGGTCATCCGCAGCCCCCTGGAACGGGTAGCAGCGTATGCGGCCGACCCCGATCATGCTCCCGAATGGTACGTCAACATCAAATCGGTCGAATGGCAGACCCCGAAGCCGCTGGCGCTCGGTTCCCGGATTGCGTTTCAAGCGGATTTTCTGGGGAGGAGGTTGGCGTACGTATACGAAATCGCGGAATACCGTCCGGGCCGGCTGCTGGTGATGAGAACGGCCGACGGGCCTTTTCCGATGGAGACGACGTATGTCTGGGAACCGGCCGAAGGCGGTTCGACCCGGATGCTTCTTCGCAACCGAGGGAATCCGTCCGGATTTTCCAGACTGTTCGCTCCTTTTATGGCGGCGATGATGCGGAGGGCGAACCGCAAGGATTTGAAGGCGATCAAGCGGATATTGGAAGGACAAGCGCGATAACTCCGTCTTCGGAAAAAGAACGGCGCAGGACTGTCGCCGGCCGTCATGAACGGCGGCCGGGCGGTCCTGCGCTGTTTTGGTTCGAATTCCCGCTATCTTAGCCCAACTGAACGAAGAAGGTCGTCGTCTCGTTCGGCACGCTTTTGGCGTAAATTTTTCCCCGGTGCTGCTCGACGATCGACTTGGCGATGGCAAGGCCGAGGCCGTAGCCGCCGTGCTTGCGCGAACGCGACGGGTCGGCGCGGTAGAAGCGGTCGAAAATTTTGCCGAGATGCTCGGCGGAAATGCCTTCGCCGGTGTTGGTCACGGAGAGCAGGATGTGATGGCCCGTCTTCCTGAGCTTGAGCTCGATCGAGCCTCCGGGATTCGTATATTTGACCGCATTGTCCAGCAAAATCATGGCGACCTGCTTCATCTGCTCGCTGCTGCCGTTCACGGTCAGGCCGGGCTCGATCTCGTAGTCGAGCTCGATGTTTTTCTCGAAGATAACGGCCTCCATCGTGAGGATGACGCTTTCCACGGCTTCGCTCAGGTCGAACGGGACATGGAGAATGCGCTCGCGGACGTCGTCCATCTCGGTCAAATACAGCAGGTCGTTCGTGAGCGTCTTCATGCGCTCGGTTTCCGATTTGATATGGTGCAGCCACTTCGACTGTTCGCGGATCGTATCCTCGCTGTTGGCGAGCAGGACATCGGCATTGGTGTTGATGACGGCCAGCGGCGTCTTCAGTTCGTGCGAGGCGTCGGCGATGAACCGCTTCTGTTTGTTGAAGGCTTCCTGCACCGGCACGATGGCGCGGTTGGCGAAGTAGCGGCTGGCGACATAGATGGCGACCAGCATGACCAGCGCGACGGCGGAAAACGTATAGATGAGATTCGTCAAAATGTTCTGCCGGGCGGTGACGTCCAGATAGACGAGGGAATATCCCGTGACGGTCGGCTGCACGCTATATGCCCAGCGGGTTCCGTCCAGCGTGAACTGGCCGTTATCCGATGGATCGGAGGCCGCTTCCTGAACGGCGATCGCATAGAACTCGTCGTCCATGTCGAACCGGGAGTCGATCTCTGTCAGGTTCCAATCCGCGTCCGCTTGCAAGGAGAACGAGACCGATCGTTCCGCCGGGGGCTCCAGCTTGCCGCGGCCCGTCTGCGGAAAGGGATTGTCCCCCCCTCTGCGCGGCAAGCCGTCCCCCGCGTCCGGTTTGCGGTATGTCTCCGACACGCGTTCCAGGTCCAGCGCGATGTCTCTGCGCACGTCCCGGTACGTGATCGTATAGATGGCGGCGAAGGCAACGAGCATGATGATCGAAATGATGATCATGTTCATCAGGAGAAACCGGTTGCGCAGCTTGTTGAACATCAGGAGGCCCCCTCCAACACGTACCCTACGCCCCGAATCGTGGCGATCCGGACGGACGCGTTCAGGAACGCGAGCTTTTTCCGCAAGAATGAGATGTACACTTCCACGTTATTGTGCTCGGCATCGGAGTCGAACCCCCACAGCTTCTCGATAATTTGCTCCTTGGAGGTCACCGCCTGCTTCCTCGCGATCAGGAGCTCGAGCAGCTCGCTTTCCTTCAGAATCAGCTTCAGTTCCTTCCCTTTGCACGTGAGCTTAAGCGTCGACGTGTTCAATTCGATATCTCCGAATTTCAGCCCGTCCTCCGGCACGACCTCGCCCTTGCGCCTTAACGCCGCCCGGATCCGCGCCAGCAGCTCGCCGGTCGAAAAAGGCTTGGCGACGTAGTCGTCCGCCCCGTGGTCGAGGCCCGCGATTTTGTCCGGCACCTCGCCTTTGGCCGTCAGCATGATGACCGGCGTCGAAATCCCTTCGGCGCGCAGCGTTTTGAGCAGCGTGATCCCGTCCATCTCCGGAAGCATGATATCGAGCAGCAGCAGGTCGTAAATGCCGCTCAGCGCGTTGTCCAGTCCCGATTGGCCGTCGTGGACCGCGTCGACGGAATAATGGTTTTTTTTCAATATTTGAGCCAGCGCCTCCGCCAGATGCACTTCGTCCTCTACGATTAAAATTCTCATGGCTGCAGCCCCTTTAGGTTGACGTGCCTCTATTGTAGGAACGGAACCTTTAATCAACCTTAATAGTAGCATCCGCTTGCGGCCGGGAGAAACTTTTTTACATTGCGATAACAATTTAAGCTTCGCTAAAGGTTGGCGCTCTAACATACAGACATGAAAGGGCGAGGACATCGCCGACGGAAAGGGAGTGCCGCTCATGGCAATCGAAGTGTTCAACCGTTACGAAAACAAATATTTGATGGACGCCCAGGCCTTTCATGGCCTTTATCACCGCCTGATGGAATATATGGAGCTCGACGAATACAACAAAAACGGCAAGTTCTACTCCATCAGCAACCTCTACTACGATACCGATCGCCATACGCTGATCCGCAACAGCCTGGCAAAGCCGAAGTACAGGGAGAAGCTGCGGATTCGGGCTTACGGAGTTCCCGAGAGCGATGCGAAAGTGTACCTGGAGCTGAAAAAAAAGGTGTTCGGCGTCGTCAACAAGCGAAGGACGGCGCTTAAGCTAAGCGAAGCTTACGAATTCGTCCGGACGGGGAAAGCGCCGGCATTCCGAGCCGGGATGAACCGGCAGGTGATCGGGGAGATCGAGTACTTCCTGTCGAGATACGAGCTTCGGCCGATGGTGTACCTTGCGTATGACCGGATCGCGATGTTTTGCAAGGGGAACCGGGATTTGCGCATCACCTTCGACACGAACATCCGGTCGCGGCGGCACGATCTGAGGCTGGAGAGCGGCGACCGCGGCGAGCAGCTGCTCGAGGACGGGCAGTGGCTGATGGAAGTGAAGGCGGAGAAGACGGTTCCGGTCTGGCTGGCAAAAATGCTGTCGGAGCACAAGATGTACCGGACGAGCTTCTCCAAATACGGCAACGAGTACAAAAAGTCCGTTCGATACGCAAAACCGGAAAGGGAGAGAGTCGTCCTATGATCGAATCCATCGAGTCCATTATCGCTTCCGGCGCGGCAAGCGCGGAATTGACGTTAACCTACGCGCTGCTGACGTTCGCCGTCTCCATCGTGCTTGGCTCCGTGATCAGCCTTACGTATATGAAGACGCAGCCGGCGTTTTCCCCCAGCTTTACGCTGACGATGATCGTGCTGCCGACGATCGTGGCCATCATCATTTTGCTGATCGGCAGCAACATCGCCAGAGCTTTCAGCCTCGCCGGGGCGTTCTCCATCATCCGGTTCCGAAGCGCCCCGGGCGATTCCAAGGATATTTCGTACGTTCTGTTCTCGATGGCGGCCGGGCTTGCCTGCGGCGTCGGCGCGTACGGCTACGCGGTGCTGTTCACGGTATGCTTGTGCCTGCTTATGTTCGTCCTGAAAGCCTTCAAATTCGGACAAAACAAATCGCCGCTCAAGCTGCTCAAGGTCACGATCCCGGAAAGTCTGGGCTACGAGGAAGCTTTCGACGAAGTGTTCCGAAAGTTCGGCATCGACTATGAGCTGAAAAAAGTCCGGACGACCGAGCTGGGCAGCCTTTACGAAGTCGTCTACGCGGTGAACCTGAAGCCCGAGACGAACCAGAAGGAGTTTCTCGACGCGATCCGGTGCCGGAACGGCAATCTGGACATTGCGCTCACCATGAATCCTGCGGTGCAGGAATATTAAACCAGGAAAGGTTGATTAGAAATGAAAAACGATTCCCGAATGAAACTTATCGGCATCACGCTTCTTTGCGCCATTTTGGCGGCGGGGTGCAGCTCGAACGCTTCGTCTTCCGATGCGGGCGCGTCCTCGGCCGCGGCCTCCGCCGAGGCCGTTCAAACGAGCGAAGCCGGCGCTTCCGCCGCGACCGCGCAGCTGGCGGCTCTCCATCTGGACGACCAGGTCGAATACGACGAAGACGACGAGTCGACGGCGTGGAGCGAGGACGGCTCGACGATGATTACCCTCGACGGCTCCGACGCCAGCGTTGCCGGGGCGGGAGCGGCGGCGGACGGCGGCGTCGTGACGATTACGGAGGCCGGCACCTATGTCGTGAGCGGAACGCTGGACGACGGTCAGCTTGCGGTCAACGCCCCGGACGAAGTCGTGCATATCGTATTGAACGGCGCGGAAATCCATAACTCCGACGGTGCCGCCATTCATGTGGTCGAAGCGGGCAAAGCCGTCATTACGCTGCAGGAAGGAACGGAAAATGCGCTGACGGACGGCGAGACGTACGCGGATACGTCCGAAGACGCGCCGACCGCCGCCCTGTACAGCCAAGGCGACCTGACGATCAACGGCGCCGGCAAGCTGACCGTGCAGGGGAACGGCAACGACGGCATCACCGGCCGGGACGATCTGAAGATCGTGAACGGCGAGATCGTCGTCGAGGCGGCGGACGACGGCATCATCGGCCGCGATCTGCTGGCGGTCAAGGCCGGCACGATCGCGGTCGCGGCGGGCGGGGGCGGCATGAAGTCGTCGAACGACGCCGACGCGGACAAAGGCGTCATCGCCATCGCCGGCGGCACGTTCGACATTACCGCCGGGGGCGACGGCTTTCAGGCGGCGACCTCGCTGCTGATCGCGGACGGATCGTTCGCGATCGTGTCCGGCGGAGGCAGCGCGGCGGCCGCGCCGCAAACCGGCGCGGATAACGGAGGCGTTAGCCCGCAACGAAGTCAAACGGCCGCCCAGACCGGGACGGCCGACACGGAAGCTGCGGAAACGACCAGCGCCAAGGGGCTTAAAGCGGCGGCGGATATCGTGATCGCGGGCGGCTCCTTCCAAATCGACGCCGCGGACGATGCCGTCCACAGCAACGCGAACGTCAGCATTTCGGGCGGACAATTCAGCCTGGCAACCGGCGACGACGGCATTCATGCGGACGCCTCGCTCGCCATTGGCGGCGGTTCGATCGAAATTACCGAGAGCTACGAAGGGATCGAGGGGTCGGACATCGCGATCGCGGGCGGCGAAATTCGGCTTGTAGCCAGCGACGACGGCATCAACGTGGCCGGCGGCAACGACGAATCGGCCGCGGGCGGCCGCGGCGGCCCGGACTCGTTCAGCTCCAGCGGCGGAGCGCTGACGATAACCGGCGGCTACCTGGCGCTGAACGCTTCGGGCGACGGCCTCGATTCCAACGGCTCGATCGTCATGTCCGGCGGCACCGTGCTGGTGAACGGCCCGACGATGAACGGCAACGGCTCGCTCGACTATAACGGCACCTTCGAGCAAACGGGCGGCCTTCTCGTCGCCGCCGGCAGCTCGGGCATGGCTCAGGCGCCGTCCGAGGATTCATCGCAGCGCTCCGTCATGATGACGTTCCCGAGCGCGCTGGAGGCGGGCACGCTGATCACGCTGGCGAACAGCCAGGGAGAGCCGGTCGTCTCCTTCGCTCCGGCGAAGTCTTTCCAGACCGTCGTCATCTCTTCGCCGGATCTGACGGAAGGCGAGACGTACGCGTTCTACACGGGCGGCACGTCGACCGGCGCCGAAACGGACGGCCTGTACGAAGGCGGCGCCTTGACGGGCGGAACGGAAGTCGTCAGCTTCGCGCTCGGCGCGAGCGTCACCTACGTGAACGAGTCCGGCGTCACGACCGCCGGAAGCGGCATGGGCGGCATGGGCGGAGGCCGAGGCGGCATGGGACGCGGCGGCATGGGAGCAGGCCGGGATGCGGCCGTGGACGCAGCGCCGCAGTAAGGCGGCGGGGGCCGGGCGCGGTTGAGGGCTGAAGTGCTGTCGCGACATCGAGACAAGCAGCGGAGAAGGACGAAAAGGGTGCTGCTCCAAACCCGGCGCAGCGAGGTCGGCCTGGAGCGCTTCCCTCGCGAGATTGGTTATTATGCGGCAATTCCCGGATCCGGATCGTTTTACGATACTGAAAAACTGCGTTCCACATTGGTGGACGAACTCAGATGGGTAACCATGACTCATCTCACCCCTCCGCATGCACGCTGACGATCCAGTTGAGTCGTGGTTACCCATCTCAACCCGCCGAACGCAAACATTCGTACGCACTTGAGCAAAATTTACTCATCTCACCACCTCCGCATGCACGCTGACGATCCAGTTGAGTCGTGGTTACCCATCTCTACCCGCCGAACGCAAACATTCGTACGCACTTGAGCAAAATTTACTCATCTCACCACCTCCGCATGCACGCTGACGATCCAGTTGAGTCGTGGTTACCCATCTCTACCCGCCATTCGCTATCCCCGGAACTCTGCCTTTCCAGTAGCCGTCAGCGGAAGAAGCAGCCGCTTAACCGACACCTAAGCTGCCTCACGCAGTCCGGCCGATGCCAATCCCCTGCGGCGGATTTCGGAAAAACAGCCGGATCGCAAGCTCCGCCGCCAGGAAAAGGGCGACGATCGCGGCGATTACGCTTGCCGCGTAGCCGTTGGCGTAGCTCATTCCGAGCAAGTCCACGAACACCAGCAGCAGCATATGGATCGCTTGGTTCGTGAAGCAGAACGCGTAGCTGCGAACCATCCAGCGGCGGTGCTTCTGGATTTGCTTACGTTTGATTTGAACAAGAGCCGTAATCGTAATCGCCATCCAGACGATGTTGAGCAGGTTGAACGAGATGCTGACGATTTTTCCTCCGGTCGCGTAAGGGGCCAAGTAACCCGAGGTGATGATGACCGCAGCAACGCTGACGATATAGACGTATCCCGTCCCCCGATGCAGCGTCCTGTATTTGCGCAGCAGCTTGCCGGAGAAATTCATCGCTCCCGCAAGCAAAGCGGCGCAGGCGAATCCGATGTGGATATCGACCATCGTCAGCCATAACGGAAGCCGAATCGGGCGATCGAGCCCGGTTTTGCGGCTTAGAAACTCGGCAAACGCCGGATCGAATACGAAGCGGTTCAGGATCGTCCAGACGATCCAGACGGCCGCGACGGCGACGACAATGCGGTACGGCGTTTTACTTTTCATCGCTGCGGTCGCCCTTAACGATTGCTTTCAGCCGCCTGTATTCCGCTTCCCCGATTTCCCCTTTGGCAAGCCGCAGGCTCAGCGCGGCTTCCGCCTCTCGCGCCGCTCTTTTGCCGAACCCGCGGAGCCGGGAGAACTGAAACGCGCCGAATACGAACAGCGAGACAAAAAACCAGAAATGCATCGAGAACAAAAGACTTCGTGGAAATTCCATGACGTGCGCTCCTTTTTTTTCGCGATTCAGGCCTCTGCCCAAAGAATACCCGACAAATATACCGGAACGAGGGGCGAAAAAATCACAATATAATCAACAAACGATCACGATTCGTGGCGACCGAGGCCTCGCGGGCGGGAGAGTGTTATACTGGCAGTAACCTTAGAGCGGACCGGAGCAGCCGGATGGCGCAGAAAAAGCGGGGGATAGCGGTGAACGGACGGCAAACCGTCCTTGTCGTCGACGACGACAGGAGCATCGTGGAGTTAATGAGGGATTTTTTGGAAAATGACGGATTTCGGGTAATGACGGCGTTTGACGCGGAGGAAGCGCTGGCCTTGTTTCGGGAAGCCGCCGTCGACTGCCTCGTCGCGGACGTTATGATGCCCGGACAGGACGGCTTCGAGCTGTGCCGGAAAATCAGGGCGGTCAGCGACGTGCCGATTTTGTTTCTGAGCGCGCGGGACGACGACGTCCACAAAATCCGCGGCCTGGGGTTGGGCGGCGACGATTACATTGTCAAAACCGCGTCCCCCGGCGAAGTCGTCGCCCGCGTGAAGGCGGTGCTGCGGAGGTACGGCCATGCCCGCAACGCCGCCCCCCGCGTGCTGAATTACGGGCGCATGCAGTTGAATTTCGACACCCGCGAAGTGCTTGTCGACGGGGAGCCGGTCGCTTTAACGCCCAAGGAGTATGACCTCCTTCGCCTGCTGAGCGAGCATCCGCGCCAGGTGTTTACGTACGACCAGCTGCTGGAACGATTGTGGGAAGGCGTCGGCGACAAGCATACGGTACGGGTGCACATCGCCCGGCTTCGCGAAAAGATCGAGACCGACCCGAACGAGCCTCTCTACTTGACGAATGTGTGGGGAGTCGGCTACCGGTTCGAGGGGAAACCGCGATGAAGAAGCTTCGGGTACGCAGCTTCATGATTCTGGCTCCCGTTTTGATCAGCGCGTCGGCCTGGGTCACGTACGTGATCGTCCGTTTCGCGGCAACCGGCACGCTCGTCTTCGGGTCGGAAGATCGCGCCCCCGATCCCGACCTCATCTGGTTTTCCTCGCTGTTCGGGTTCGCGCTGGCCGTCTTCCTGATCGGATACGCCATGCGCAAATGGATCGCGAGGCCGCTCGAAGCGATGGGCGAGGCGGCCAGACGAATCGCCGGGGGGGATCTCGACGTCGAACTGCCCGAATCCCGCATCCGGGAAATCGCCGAGGCGCGCGAAGGGTTCGAAGCGATGGTGGCGGGGCTGCGGCAATCCGTCGAGCGCCGGGCCGAACTGGAGGAGGAAAGGCGCTTCTTCATCGGCGCCATCGCGCACGATTTGCGCACGCCTTTGTTCGCCCTGAGAGGGTATCTCGACGGCCTTGATCAAGGGATTGCCTCTTCGCCGGAACAGATGAAGAAGTACGTGGCCGTCTGCAAAGAAAAGTCGAATCAGCTCGACCGGCTCGTGTCGGACCTGTTCGCTTACGCGAAGACGGAGTATAGGGAGACGGTACGGCTGGAGGACCATGCGGATCTAGCCGAGGTCGTTCATAAATCCGTCGACGGCATCCGCCGGGCGGCCGAGTCGAAGAACATCTCCGTTCGCGCGGAGATCCCCGGCGAAGCTTGCCCGGCAAGGGGAGACGCCCACTTGCTTGAACGGGCCGTAAGCAACCTTTTGGACAATGCGGCGAGGCATACTCCGGCTCATGGCGAAATCTTCGTCCGGTGCCATGCGGAGGGCGGCCGCGCGGTCGTCACCGTCCGGGACACGGGCTCCGGCTTCGCACTGTCCGATCTGGAGCGCGTCTTCGAGCCACTGTACCGGGGGGAGGCTTCGCGGAACCGGGACACGGGCGGGGCCGGGCTGGGGTTGACCATCGCCAGGCGGATTTTTCGGGCGCACGGCGGGGATCTGGCCGCGGCCAATCGCCCGGAGGGCGGGGCGGAGCTGACCGGCTGGCTTCCGGTTTCGGAGGGCGGCGATTAAATCGGGGATTTCCGCGGTCGCTGTTCTCTAGGCATTTTCTCGACATCGGTGTATGATAATTGAGAATAAATATCAATTGCGATGGCCGATTGATTGTGCAGGAGGCAAAGTGGCAATGCTCCGAAGCGAGCGCGAAGCACGGCGGAGCAGGCATTGAAAGTCTACGCCGACAAGGCCGAAACGGCAAAAACGAAGCTGGCGCCATTGTCGGAAGGCAAAAAGGCGGCGATCATTCGTTTTAATGCAAAAGGCATGTTTCTTTTTGAATGGCAATTACTTCAGCGGCTACGTCCTTGCGCACGATCTTGGCTTTGCCCAGAGCAGCCTGGTTTCGGGCGGCACCCTCGACGTCTCGCTGGAAATCCTGCCCGAATTGGATGCCGATTATATTTTCCTCGTGAAAGACGGAAGCCAGGGAGACCAATTTCTGAACGAATTGAAGGAAAGCAACGTTTGGAAAAACATGCCCGCAGTCAAAAACGGCAACGTGTACGAGACGGAGAGCGACTACTGGCTGAGCGGCGGGCTTATCGCGCAAGGGAAAGTGATCGACGACGTCGTGAGGTTCCTCGCGCCATGAACGCAAAAACGAAAATCCCGTATATACCCGATCGTTGCTACGAATATCCGATGACGTCGAACGCGCGGCTGGATTATCGGATTCTGATTGCCGCCCCGGCGGACGAGCCTCCGCCAAGCGGCTATGCGGTCGTCTATGCGTTGGACGGCGACGCGTTGTTCCGGACGCTTGCGGAAGCCGTCAGGCTGCAAACGCGCAAGCCGAAGGGGTACGATCCGATTCTGGTCGTCGGAATCGGATATCCGTCCGGGGAGCCCCTCCGTCTGGTGGGGAAACGGCGAGGTGCTGAAGGAGCTGGAGAGGTTCAAACAGACTTGGCAGGGAGAGCACCCGCTTCACTTGCTGCTGGCCATCGGCGCCAACGAACTGGAGGATATGCTGGAGGGGGCGGAGAAAGTAGCGGAGGGCTTGCGTCCGCTGGCCCAGCAAAACGTTTATATGAAGCATGTCAAGTTCGCGGACGAAGAACATGTAAGCGTCCTGCCTGCCATCCTCGGCCGTATTCCGCGTTTTTTATGGTCCGATCGGAGATAAGGCAAAATGGATTTCGACCGTCAGGGGATGTCTTCCTTGACGGTTTTATTTTGGAATTCACCTCGCTATAGAGCGGTTGCAGAAGCTTAAGGAACGGAGAAAAGAGGACAGCTCAAGCGGAGGGAGACCTATGCTGGATTTTGTCCAATCTAGGAAGCGGAAAAGGAAGAAACCGTTAGCCAGAGTGGATTTTATCCAACGAGAAACATGAAATTTGGGTGAAAACGCCGAAAAGCCCCCGCCAGATTGGACAAAATCCAACGAAGATGACGTGTTTTGCGAAAAAACCGGTTTTGATTGGACAAAATCCAACCAAGCTTTGCCGAGGCCGGCATAGAAACGGAAAAAGCCAGCGAATGAATCGTTCATCCGCTGCTTCTTTGCGTTAGTTTCCGGTAAGCAAGGCGAGCAGTTCCGCAAGCCGGTCCAGCGTTTGCTTGCCGCCCTCGACCGCTCCGTATTCTCTGACGGCGTGATCGCGTTCCGCGGCCGTTTTGAACAGCAGCCGCATCGTGATCGAAGTTCCGCCGTCGTCTTCCCGGAACGTAACCGTCGTTTGAAACTGCCCCGGGCTTTCCTCTTCTCCGTCGCTCGTCGCATAGACGAGCCGCTCCGGCTTTTGCATCTCGACGAACACGATTTGATTCGGAAAGGCGACGCCGTCAGGGCCGTGCATCGTAAATTTCCATACGCCCCCCGGCTTGAAATCGAATTGCTGCGAAGCGATCTTGAATCCCCTCGGCCCCACCAATTCGCAAGATGTTCCGGACGCGACCAGGCTTCCCAGACCAATTCCCGCGGAGCGTTAAAGCTGCGGTTCAATACGATTTCCCTGTCCTCTGCGTTCTCGGTTTCCGGATATCCTTGGTTTTCCGCCATTGATAAAACCTCCGTCATTTAGGCCCTTTGTCGGGCGGTTTGTCTTTGTGGATTAAATATACCATAATGAGAATATTCCTGTAAAGGAATATTTAAAATGAGCGTATCTCGCCGATCGGGAACCGTTCGAACCTGACTGAAATGCTTGATTTGGACTATATGCGCGAGAAAGTAAGCGAAGAGCATCCGATGCTTCTCAAGCGACTGGAAGATACTCTCGAATGGGTCAAAAAAAATACGATCGACTAGCGGCCTCGTTTACGGGGTCGCTTCTTTTTTTGCCGTGTCGTTTGCCGACGAATCCGATCCATCCGAAGGGACTATCGAACGAGAAATGCGACATTAGTCCCTATTTCGGAAAAGTATTTTGCTTTTATACTTGGTATTGAGGGAAATTCGTGTCTGTTTTCCCATCATTTTTACATAATGGAGGGGTTCGTATTCGCAAAACAGGCAAACGGCATTTTTGGAGCGTGGCCGTTCTCGTTTGCGGTTTGGCCTTGACGTCCCAGGCCGCCTCGGCGGCGGACGTGTCCCAATTCGCCGATCTGGAGTCCGTCGATCCGTCGTTGAAGAAGAAAATCGAAGCCCTGCTCGAAGCCGGGGTTTTCGAAGGAACCGGCGACGACTCATTCGGCCTTCAAGAGCAGATGAGCAGGGCGGAGCTCGCAAAGGTTATGTCTCTCGTGTTCGACCTCAAGGTCGATTCCGTCCTGATTCCCGGTTCCGGCAGCTTTCAGGACGTGACTTCGGAGCATTGGGCAAGCCGCTTTATCGAAGCGGTCACAGAAGCGGGATTGATGGAGGGCACGGGCAACGGAGAGTTCGATCCCTCCGGAACGGTCACGCTGGAACAGCTTGCCGCGGTGCTTGTCCGAGGCTTGGGGGAAGAGACGAACACCCCCTCCCAGGGGTCCTCCTCCAACGTCGACGCTTCCGAATGGGCGAAAGGATACGTCGCCCGGGCGCTCGAATTAAAGCTGCTTCAAGCGGGAAGCGACGGAACCTTCGCAGGAACCGGCGCGGCGACCCGGGAAACGCTCGTTCAAAGCGCCTTTGAGACGAAGAAGGCGATCGAGCCCGAGCTCGATGTCCGAAGCGCCGTTCTGGATGCGGGCAATCGGCTGACCATCGAATTTTCCGCGGCGATCGATCCCGATTCGTTCGAGCTGTCGAATATTCGGATTAACGGGATCCCGCTCGGGGACGGCGACGCGACGTACACGCTCTCCGAAGACGGCAAGCAGCTGATCGTCACGTTGAAGTCGACCTTCTACGCGGGAAATGCGGAGAACGCCCGAATCGAGGTTGCGGGCATCCGCTCTCTGTTCGACGCGCCGATGTCCGAAGCCCGGCAAACCGTCGCGCTGACCGTCACGAATCCGCCGGCGCCGCCGGTGACGTCTCCGGCTCCGGCTCCGGTCATCGTTACGGCGATGCCGACGGCGGATCCTGCAGGCGGCGAAGTGGCGTCCGGGACCGCGGTTGCGCTGAGCACGTCCACGGCGGGCGCAAGCATTTACTATACGACGGACGGCAGCGAGCCGACGACGGACAGCGCTCTGTACGGCGAGCCCATCGCCATAACGGGGCCGACGACGATCAAGGCGTTCGCGGTAAAGGCCGGCGAGACGGCCAGCGCGGTGATGAGCGCCAGCTACACGATAGCGGTCGAGCCGCCGGAGGACACGACGCCGCCGGGCTTTGCGGCGACTTATCCGAAAGCCGGCGCAGCGCAGGCCGACGGCAGCCGGAAGGTTGAGCTTCTCGTTCGGGCGGACGAAGCCGGAACGGCGTACTACGTCGTCGTGGCGGAAGGGGCGGAGGCGCCGAGCGCGGCGCAGGTGATGGCCGGTCTGGACGGCTTCGGCGATACCGCGTTGGACAGCGGAAGCGGGGCGATGACGGCAGGCGAGGAGCTGGTTGTCGTCACGGAAGCATTGCCTGCGGACGCAACGGCTTATGACGTTTACGTCGTGGCGGCGGATGCGGCGGGCAACGCGACGGCACCGGCCAAAGTGGACGTCACGACTCCGCCGTCGGACGTCGTCGAGCCGCCGGGGGACACGACGCCTCCGAATTTTGCGCCGACCTATCCGAAAGCGGGGACGGTCCTGCCGAACGGCAGCCGCCAGGTGATGTTCAAAGTGCGGACGGATGAAGCGGGTTGGCTTAAGTACGTCGTCGTTCCGGACGGGGACCGGCCGCCGGACGCGGAGCAGATCGAGTCCGGGTTTAACGGCGAGAACGGAGCGGCCCTTGCCTTCGGTCAAGGGGGCTTGGAGGCCGACATGGAATACGATGTTCTCGTCCTCGATCCCCTGCCGGCCGATGCGACGGCATACGAAATTTACATCATCGTGACGGATGAGGCCGGGAACGCGACAGCGCCGGTCAAATTGGACGTCACGACGCCGCCGGCCAAAGTGATCACGACGCCGCCGGCCAAAGTGATCACGACGCCGCCGGCAGCAGAATAAAGCGAACCTCCGGAAACGCGCGAACGCGGGCAGCTGCCCGCGTTCGTTTGTTTGTTTTCAGGCTATGGAATTACCCGAATTGCAAGTGCCGAAGCTTATCCGGATTTCGCACCATGTAAATGCGCCGAAAGCCGCCGTCGTCCCCCAGTTCCATGCTGACGACGGTCGGATACGGATCCGCGGGATTGGACAGAACAAGACCGGTCTGCCCGTTGACCCGCACGAGGCGGATGTCGCTCCATGCCGCGAACTTCGACGCGAGCCCGCAGAAGAACGCCGCGGCGCGCTTGGGCGTGACGATCGGGCGGACGGCCGCCTGCACCTTGCCGCCGCCGTCGGAATAAACGACGATGTCCTCGCTGAGCATCCCGATCAGCGCCTCCATGTTGCCCGTCGTGGCGGCCTGGATGAAGCGCCGGACAAGCCGTTCGGAATGCTCGGCGTCGGTTAGGCCGACGGGCTGCTCCGCCTGGATTTTGCGTTTGAGGCGGCTATAAATTTTGCGGCAGCCCGTCTCCGTTTTTCCGAGCATCCCGGCAATTTCGCGGTAGTCGTAGTCGAACGCTTCCCGGAGGATGAACACCGCGCGCTCGACGGGGGTCAGCCGGTCCAGCAGCACAAGAAACGCGTACGAAATCGAATCCTCCAGCTCGACGGTTTGCAGGGGATCATGCCCCGAGCCGGCTTGCGGATAAGCCTGCACGATCGGCTCCGGCAGCCACGGACCGACGTACAGCTCCCTTTTTTTGCGGGCGGATTTCAAAAAATCGAGACAGCGGTTTGTCACCATTTTGCATAAAAAGGACTTCGCGTTCCGAACATGCTCCGCGCCGCTCTCGGCTTGAAGCCGCCGGACCGCCACGAACGTATCCTGGACCAGATCTTCCGCGTCGCTCACCGAACCGAGCATCCGGTACGCGATCGAAAGAAGCAGCGGCCTGTATGCCGCATAAACGGACTCAAGCTCCACGTTCCATCGCTTCCTTGTTCTGTTCTTTATCGCCGATTATACGCATCGCCGCTTCCTTGGCGCTAGCCAGCGAAGCGTTCAGCAGCATGCCTTCCGAGCCTACCCAGTCGCCCGCGACGTACAGGCCCGGCCTGCCTTCGACGACCGGCCCCGGCCGTCCCGCGTATCCGCCCGTGCGCGCGGCGACGACCGCATTCGATACGAGCATGTGCGGCAGGAAGCGGCGCTGCACGACGTGCTTGCGCCAGCCGGGCTGGATGAGATCGAGAAAACGCTCCAATTCGCGTTCGTCCTGCCTGGCGTCCGTGTCTTTCCCCGCAGGCAGGTACTTCATGACGTGCACGACCGAATGTTCCGGGTTGTCGGTAAATGTCGCTGCGGCCGAGTGGTTGGAGAAATACCACGGGCGGTCGGCGCCCAGGGAAAACGTCGTTTTCGGCTGCGGCAGTCCGGCGACGACGAGGTCCAGGCAGGCCGCGTAAACCGGAACGAGCCGGGAAAAAGCGTCCGCTTCCCCGGCGGGAAGGGGAGCGTCCAGCAGGGCAAGCGTCTCCTTCGGCCCGGCCGTCGACAGCACCCGGCGGGTCTGCAGCCGCGTACCGTCTTTCAGGGTAACCGTCATCTCCGGATCCGCGCCGGAAATTTCCCGCGCCGCGGCGCCGCAGCGTATCGCGACCCCCGCCGTTTGCGCCTGCGCCCTCAGCCGATCCGCGATCGTTTGCCAGCCGCCGTTCACGTACAGCACCGACGAATGCCGGAGCTGGTCGATCGCGGCGCCGGCGCTGGCCAGTTCGGGGGCGTCGCAATAGGTGCTGACCCGCACGAGCGCCATCGCGATGTTGCGAACGCGGGGACTGCGGATGCGGTCCTCCAGATACCGCTGCAGGCTGATGCCTTGCAGGGCGGACGTCTCGGTTTTGCGGATTTGGGCGTAGAAGCGGATCAGCTCCGTTTTTTCCGGCCATGCGAGAAAAGAACCGACCAGCAGCTTCCACAGCGGAACCGCCGTCTCGCCGCCCTCGCGCTTGAAGACGAGCGGACCGCCGGGCTTCGGCGACCCTCCCCGGGGTTCGACGCCGACTTCCCGCAAGATCCCGAGCGCGCTTGCATAGAGCGCATGCGCGCCCAGATTCAGCCGGGCACCGCCCAGTTCCTTCGTGGCCGCTCTGCCGCCCGTTTGGGGCGATTTCTCCAGCAGGACGACTTTCCGTCCGGCCCGGGCCAAGTAGATGGAGGCCGTCAATCCGGCCAAACCTCCGCCAATGACGACCGCGTCCCACACCGGCTCTTTGTTCGTTGAGTTCATGTTCATCGACCCTTTCCATGTCTGATACCAACAAGACGATCGGCAAGCTCGATATGTGACGCCGCGAGAAGACGGACGCGGTTTTGGCCGAATCCTCCTCCATTCGGGCCTCGCCCTTAACGTTCATGACGAAAAATTTTCCCGCCGAGGAAACCCCCGGCCAGGATGAGGGAATAGGCCCACAACAGCCAAATGAACAACAGGTTCAGATCGGACGAGGGGATGCCGGGAAATACGTGCTTGTGGAAGCCGACGCTGAACATGTCCAGGAGCATCCCCGGCAGCGCGATCAGCACGGCCGCCTTCGGGCGGCTCGCGGCGGGCGTTTTCCGGACGGCGAACAGCAATCGCAGCATGATCGGGATTCCGGGGAGAACGAGGATGAACGTCAACCAGACGAGCGGCCGGTCCGGGTCCAGCAGGGCGCCGCCCCACAGCCGGAAGACGAGCGTTGCGGCCAACCAGAGAACGAGGCCGAAAAAGCCGTAAAATCGCATATCGGCAAGCTCCTTTCATCGATCGGGCGAGGGACGGCCGACTCCCTGCTTCGACAGGGCCGCCGCCAGCCCGGCGTAAATCTCCTTGGCGGGGAAATCCGGATTCACCAGCGCCTGAAGGGCCAGCCCGTCGATCAGGGCGTTCGCCAGGATGCCCAGATGCGAAGGCGGCAGGCCGGACGCGTCCAGGGCCGGCGACGGAAGCAGCCGCTCCAGCAGGGCGGCGACGTTCGCGTTTTCCCGTTCGAGCATTCCCCGCAGCTGCTCCCGCAGCGGCGCGTTTTGCAGGCTGTGCGCGACCAGCGAGAAAAACAGCTTATGGTAAAAGGAATCGTGCGTACAGCGGCCAAGCGCGGCATCCAGCAGCCGGCGCATCGTTTCCTCGACGTTCCCGTCCTTTCGTTCGTCCTCGGCGATTCGCCAGGAATCGTTGCAGAGCGACTCGACGACTTCGAACAGCAATTGTTCCTTCGTCCGGAAATGGTAATATACGGTGCCCTGCGTCACTCCGGCGCCTTCGGCGACCGCTTTGAACGTCAGCTGATCGAGCCCTTTTTCCTGGATGCGCCGCTGGGCGGACCGGATCAGCTCCTCCTTTTTCACCCGGTTGGGCCTTGCCATCTGGACCACCATCCGTATAAGTTATACAACTAACTAACTCTCTCGCAGGGTAATATTACCACTTGATAACACGCGTGTAAATGGAGAAGATAAAGCATTTTTTTCCGGTATTTTCGCCAATGGCATTATTTACGTAAATGAAAGCGGACCCCTGGCAGAATCTGCCTTCCCGGTCGGTTTCTCCAGCTTTATACGTTTGACCGCATGCGGATTGAATGATAAAATCGTTTAAAATTTACGTAAAAAAGAAAAGAGGTGCTGCAGGATGGCCACGATTCACCAAATCGCGGAGGAAGCCGGCGTTTCGATCGCCACGGTTTCCCACGTGATCAATAAATCCAGATACGTCAGTCCGGAATTGGTCGAAAGAGTAGAAGAAGTCATCCGCAGGCTGGGCTACGACAAGAAGCCGAAAAGCAAGAGCAGCAAGCTCAAAATCGGCAAAAGCTCCGAGATCGCGATCGTCGTTCCCGACATCGGGGGTACCCTGTACGCGAAGCTGGTTTCGAACATGTCCGCCGCCTTGACGGAAAAAGGCTATAATCCGGTCGTTTATTTTCATCATGACCAGGTTTCCTACGAGAAGGACATCATTACGAATATTCTGTCCGACAAGCTCAATGCCGGGGCTATTTTCGTGCCGGCCAGCACCGACGCGAAGACGTTCGAGCCGTTCGCGCAGCGGCGCATTCCGTTCGTTTTTCTCGACCGGACGGTCAAAGGCTTAAGCGCCGGCTCCGTCTCTTCGGACGGGGAGGGGGGAATCCGCGAGGCGGCGACGCATTTGCTGAGATCCGGGCACGAAGATATCGTCCTGCTCGTCGAAAGCGGCCGGTTCTCCTCGTCGGAGAGCAAAATCAAAGGCTACCGGGACGCTCTGGACGCGTACAAGCTGCCGCTGCGGGACGAGCTCGTCCTGCACGTCGACCATAACGGCTATGAAGAGACCGAGAAAAAGGTGAAGGACATCTGGGTTCGGGCGAAGCCGACCGCCTTCATCGCGAGCGGCAACCGGATGACGCTGAATTTGCTGAAAGTGCTGAACAAGCTGGGCATCGAGTGCCCGACGGACGTGTCGGTCATCGGCTTCGGCGACGAAGAGTGGTCGGAAATCGTCACGCCTCCGCTGACGATTCTCAAGCACGACACGAAAGAGATGGGCGTCCGCGAAGTCGAGCTGCTGCTCCGGCAAATCGAAAAAGCCGAAACGTCGCCCGCGCCCGAGCAAATTCGGGTGCCGATGGAGCTGTCGATCCAGCGGTCCACGCAGGTAGTGGGCAAGGGGCCGTTCGGCGAACGGACGGTATCTCCGGAGGAACTGACGATATCCGCCGCGGAAGCGGAAAAGCTGGTCGCAGGCAATTACAAAGTCGCGATTTCGTTCCACTACGGCGGCACGGCCTGGGCGCGGCTGTACGAGAACGGGATCCGCAATACGCTCGACAAGTACGGGATTTCCATCATTTCGATCACCAACGCGCATTTCGATCCGCTGCTGCAGGTCAACCAGCTGGAAGGCTTGCGGCTTCAGCGGCCGGATGCGATTATCGCGATTCCGGTCGACGACGAGGTGACGGCGAAAAAGTTCCAGAGCATCGCGGAAGAAATCAAGCTCATCTTTTTGAGCAACGTTCCGGAAGGCATGGACAAGGACAAGTATGCCTCGTGCGTGTCCGTCAACGAACGGGAAAACGGCCAAAACGCCGCCCTCATGCTGGGGAATTATTTCAAAAACGAGCGGGAAGCGAAGATCGGCTTTATCGGGCACGGCGCTCCGTTCTACGGGACGCATTTGCGCGACGCGGTCGCCAAGGAAGTCATCATGACCCAGTTCCGCAACATTGAAATCGTGAACGAGCAATATTTTTACAAAATCGAAAACACCTACGAAGTTTGCAAGCGAATGCTGAAGGACAACCCCGAGATCCAGGGGATGTACGTTTCGTGGGACCGGCCCGCGCTCGAGGCGATCAAGGCGCTGAAGGAGCTGAAGCGGGAAGACGTTTCGATTTTCACCTTCGATCTGGATCACGAAATCGCCACTTACCTGGCCAAAGAGGAAATCGTCAAAGGCTTGTCCACGCAGCGGCCCTATCAGCAGGGCGTGGCGGTCGGACTGGCGACGGCGAAAGCGCTGCTCGGCCAGGAAAGCTATAAATATATCGGCGTTCAGCCGTATGTCGTCGAATCGAAAAATTTACTGAAAGCCTGGAAGGATATTACGCTGGAGCCGGCTCCTCCCGAAATCGAAAGTCTGGTATTGAATAAATTTACGTAAAAAATAGCGATAACCATCTTTTATTTTTGTTTTTAATTTAAAATGTTGACTAGAAAAACGGTTACATGATATATTTTACGTAAGCAAACGGATGGAAGCGCTTAAGGACATGCTATTGAATGTGGGAAACCACATTCGAAAGCAGGTTGGCTTCTTTTCTTAGTTAAATTTTACTAACTCATCATGGGGGTAGCTGGAATGAAAAAGAAGCAGGTCATGAAAGGGTTTGTCGTGATGATGTTGGCTGCGGCGCTGGCCGCATGCGGCAGCAACCAGCAAGCGAACACCGGGGGCGCGTCGGCATCCGGCGACGGCGATACGTTAAGCTTCGCTTTCCTGCCCAATACGCAGAACAACACGTTCCAAACCGCAATGACGAAAACGTACGAAAGACTGGCCGAGGAGCACGGCGTCAAATTCACGATGCTGGATCCGGACTACGACTTGAACAAGCAGCTGAACCAAATGTCCGACGCCGCCAACCAGGGCTTCGACGCGGTATTCGTCATTCCGGTCGACTCGGCCGGAATCCGTCAAGGGCTCGAGCAGCTGAACGACAAGCAAATTCCGGTCTTTAACGTCGACACCGCGGTCATCGAGGAAGACCGGGAACTGGTGAAAAGCATCGTCGCCACGGACGCTTACATGGCCGGCAAGCTGATGGGCGAGCAGATGGTGAAGGACTATCCGGACGGCGGCAAAATCGCCATCCTCGACTTCCCGTCGAACGAAAGCTGCGTGCAGCGCGTCGCCGGCTTCATGGACGGCCTGGGCGACAGCAAGTCGAAATTCGACATCGTCGCCCAGCAGGACGGCAAGGCGGCCCTGGACGCTTCGCTGCCGATCGCCGAAGACATTATCCAGGCTAACCCCGATATCGACGCTTTCTTCGCGATCAACGACCCGTCCGCGCTCGGCGTCGCCGCGGCGATCAAAGCGAGCGGCAAAACCGGCATCGGCGTCTATTCGATCGACGCGTCTCCGGACGGCAAAGCGGCGCTCGTGGACGGTTCGTTCACGGCGGTAGCGGCGCAGGTGCCGATCCAGATCGCCGAGCAATCGTTCCAGGCCGCCCTGGATTCGCTGGACGGCAAAGAGATCGAAAAAGAAATGCTGCTGCCTTCCCACGTCGTCACGAAAGAGATGGCGGAGGAAACGGCCGGCGAGTGGCAATAACGTACCGGATGAACCTTTCAAAACGGCAAAGCTTCATCTTCGTAGAATGCAAGGTTTCCTTGCATTCTACATTTTTTAACTCTCGGAGGTGAACTTCATTGGGCGCAACCGTTCTGGAAATGCGCGGGATCGCGAAAAGCTTCGGCCCGACCCGCGCCTTAAACGGACTGAATTTCGAGCTGAAGGCAGGGGAGATTCACGCTCTCCTCGGGGAGAACGGCGCGGGAAAATCGACGCTGATCAAAGTGCTGGGCGGCATCCATCAGCCCGACCGGGGCGAAATCCGGATCGACGGCAAGACGGTCGGCATGAAAGGCGTGCAGGACGCGCAAGCCCACGGCATCGGCATCATTCACCAGGAAATCGTGCTCGTGCCTTATCTCAGCATCGCGGAAAACATTTTTCTCGGAAGAGAGCCCGTGACGAAATTCGGATTCAAGGACAAAAAGCAGATGATCGCCCGGTCCCGGGAAATGGTGAGTCAGCTCGGACTCAACCTGGACGTGAACACGCTGGTCGGGGAACTGACCGTCGCGCATCAGCAGCTGGTCGAAATCGTAAAGGCCATTTCGTTTAACGTGAAAATACTGGTTATGGACGAGCCGACGTCCTCGCTGTCGGACGAAGAGGTCCAAAACCTTTTTATAACGATGGAACGATTGAGAAAAAGCGGCGTCAGCATCATTTACATTTCGCACAAGTTCGAAGAGCTGTTCAAAATCACCGACCGGATCACCGTCATCCGGGACGGCACGTACGTCGGAACGGTGCCGACGAAGGCGACGACGCCGGACGAGCTCGTGGCGATGATGGTCGGCCGGGAACTGGACAGCTTCTATCCGCGGACGTATGCGCGCCGGGACGAGGTCGTGCTGAAGGTCGAGGGCCTGAGCAAGCGGAACCTGTTCGAAGGCATCAGCTTCGACGTGCACAAAGGCGAGATCCTCGGCTTTTCCGGGCTGATGGGCGCGGGCCGCAGCGAGCTGATGCAGGCGATTTTCGGCGCTTATCCGTACGACCAAGGCTCCGTTTACCTCAACGGGGAAAAGCTCGCGATCAAAAACTGCGGCGAAGCGATCGAAAAGGGGATCGCGATGGTGCCGGAAGACCGCAAAGGCCAGGGGCTCGTCCTGATGAACTCCGTCGGATTCAACATGACGCTGTCCGAGCTGAAGCATCTAATGAGCAACAAGCTTCTCGTGAGCGAGCGGAAGCGGAGCGAAATTATCGACAAGTACATCAAGGATTTGAATATTAAAACGGCTTCGCCCGACGCCGAAGTGTCGAGCTTGTCCGGGGGGAACCAGCAGAAGGTCGTTCTCGCGAAATGGCTGGCCACCCGGCCGAAGCTGCTCATTCTGGACGAGCCGACAAGAGGCGTCGACGTCGGGGCGAAGGCCGAAATTTATTCGATCATCAACGAGCTGGCCATGGAAGGCCTCGCCATCATTCTCGTCTCTTCGGAGCTTCCGGAAATTATCAACATGTGCGATTCCGTATGCGTCATGCGAAACGGGAAAATCGCGGCGCAGCTCGGCCAGTCCGAGCTTACGCAAGAAAATATCATGCGTTACGCAACAGGAGGGTAAAACCCATGACCCGCAAAATGGAGAGAACAAGCCCGTTTCTGACGGCGTTTAAAGGGAATATCGGCATCCTTGCCGTGCTGGTGCTTTTGTTTGTCGCGCTGGCGCTCACGTCTCCGGTCTTCCTGACCGAAGACAACCTGATCACCGTGCTGAGGCAAATCTCGATCAACGTCTTTCTGGCGCTCGGGATGACGCTGATCATCATTCTGGCCGGCATCGACCTGTCCGTCGGGGCCGTCGTCGCCTTGACCGGCACGCTGACGGTCGGCTTCATCGTCAACGCCGGCATCCCGCTCGTTCCGGCCATTTTGCTCGGACTGCTGATCGGCACGGTCGTCGGCTTCCTGAACGGGTGCATCGTCAGCTGGTTCAAGCTGCCGGCCTTTATCGTGACGCTGGCGACGATGAACGTGGCGCAGGGGATCGCCTATCTGTACAGCGGCGGCCAATCCGTACGGATCACGAACGACGCGTACACGACGATCGGAACGGGCCAATTGTTCGGCTTTCTTCCGCTGCCGGTTTTGTACATGTTCGTCCTGATCTTTATCTTTTCGGTGCTGCTCAACAAAACGAAATTCGGCACGTACGTCTATGCGATCGGCGGCAACCGGGAGGCCGCGCGCCTGTCCGGCGTGCCGATCAAAAAAGTCGAAATCGCCGTCTATACGATCACCGGCTTTCTCGCCGCCTTTGCCGGAATCGTGCTGTCGGCCCGGATGTACTCCGGCCAGCCTTCGGTCGGCCAAGGGTACGAGATGGACGCCATCGCGGCGTGCGTCCTGGGCGGGGTGTCGATGGCCGGCGGCCGGGGCCGCATCAGCGGAACCGTGCTCGGCGCCATGGTCATCGGGGTCATCAGCAACGGGCTGAACCTGCTCGGCGTCAGCTCGTTCTGGCAGTTGGTCGTCAAAGGGATCATCATTCTCATCGCGATCCTCGTCGACGCCCAAAAGGGAAAACGCCTGAATTTTTCCTTCAAATTCGCGAAAAACTAAACGAAATGAGGCATGAGCTGTGAACTCCATCCTTTCGAACGCTACCTGCAAATTTCAGATCATGCTCAACAACCCGGATCGGCTGGTCCGGAAGAAAGAGCCCGTCATCACCAAATTGAATTTTACGGATTATCGCATTCATCGGGACAGTCTCGTTCTCGTCGACGATAAGGAGCGCGAAATCCCGTTTCAACTGATCGACGTTCGCGCGGAAGGCGATCGGCTTCTCGAGGCATCCATCGTGTATCTGGTCGACATGGACAAGCTCGTTGCCTCCTACTGGCTGTACGCGGGCGAGGAGCCGGCGCCGAGAACCGGCGATTTCAAAGGCATCGAGAAGCTGGCGCTCACCCAGAAGGACGGCTTCCGGCGGCTGGACACGGGCCATTATATTTTGGAGCTGTGTTCGGGGACGGCGGACGGAACCTCCTACGGCAAGTGGGGAATCCGCTATTTCGAGGCGAAGGCGGAAGGGAAAAACCTGATCAAGGATTGCTCCAACGCGATCGGCGGCTTTTACGGCCCCTTTTTCACGCCCAAAAACGGGCTCATCAACCCTCCGGAGCATACGACGGTCGACTGCGTCGTCGAGGAGGAAGGTCCGCTGTACTGCCGCTATCTGTTCAAAGGCACCGTGCCGGACGGCCTGGACGAAAATCTGAAGGGAAAGAAGTTCGCGATTACGTGGGAGTTCTTTTATAATACCCCGTGGTTCCGGAGAAAGTACGACGTGGACGATTTCTCGACGACGGTGGACGGCATTCCGGTCGTCAACAAAATCACGGTCGGCGACGAATTCGAAAGCGGACAAGGGGATCGGGTGTTTACGTCGTTCGCCTGCTACGGAGGCACCTATTACCGGGAAGGCGATCTGTACGCGAACATTTTGTCCGAAGGCGTGCACAAGCTGCTCGAGCATGCCGACGAGCAAAACAGCCCTAATATCCAAAGGTATAAGGAAAGCATCGGCGAAGACATCAACAAGGTGTCCTGGGATTTCTTCTGGCGGCTGTTCTGCGTCAAGGAGGGCATCCTTGGCGCAGAGGAGATCAAGCGGCATATCGCGGACATCATTCCGGAATCGCACAAGCAGGTTCACCGGAGCGAACGCAACGAAAACGTCAAGTTCGGCAAATTCGTCGACGTCAACGCCGCTCCGGAGCAAACGATTTTCCCGATGAGCGCGAACAAGACGGCCGAGCTCAACGACCGGACCGGCTATGCGATGGTGTGGTACACGAGCAACGTCGTGTCCCGTTACCAGATCGTTCAGCGCAACGATTCCGGCTGGGTCAACTGGGGAACGAACGGCGAAAACGAGCATCCCGAGCTGCCGACCGGCTCCGTCATTTACTCGGCGTACGGGCAATTCGACGATTGGGAAGCCGAGGCGGACGCGATGGAGAAAAACATCGACTCGAAGCAAGGGCTGGGTCAAATGTTGAAATAAGCGCCGGGAGCGTCGATTCGGCGCCGGCGGCATGCATGGCCATCGGGTTTCCGTGGCGTGCGTGCCGCCTTTTTTTGCGTGCGAAGGTCAGGGAGACGGCGACCGCTATCTCGTGATTTCCGTTCGGGATAGATTGGTGGCGTACGCGTCGTTCTCCTGGTTTTTGCGGATGATTTCAAGCGTTTGCTCGGCCATATACGTCGAACTGTACTTGAAACCGCCTTTGACCCACTCCGCGATCAAGCCGAACACCGCGTGTGCGCGAAAGCCGGCCAGAAGCTCCCGGTCGATCTTCGGGCTCGGGGACATATCCGTGACGTCCTCGAGATACAGATTTTTCAGAATGCCGCAGATGCGGTTTTGAAAGCCGCCGAAGGCGTTTCTCATCACCAACAGAGTGTAGAACCGAGCATTTCGTTGAACGTGGTCGTAGAGCGTAATGGCGGATGCCGTCAAGTGCTTGACCTCGAACGTTTGCTTGTTTCGATAGGGCGCCCGATAGGCCTCGATAAATTCGGCGGCGACGTCGTCCAGCAGTTCGTTCAGCAGCTCCTCTTTCACCTGATAGTGCTTGTAAAAGGTGCCCCGATTGAGCTCGGCCGCCCGCACGATATCCGTAATCGAAATGTCCTCGAAATTCTTCTGCTCCATCAGCGCCAGCAGGGACTCTTTCAACGCCGCCTTCGATTTCCTGATTCTCCGGTCGCAGGACTCGTTCGCCATCTGGATCCTCCTTCGAAACTCGCTCCTTCTATTATATAATTTCCCGATTGCAATGAAACTTCCGACGCCGGAAGGGCGTCAAAGGATATCCTCCGGTTTCGGAGGTTAAAGCCGACGGCGATGTGACCGTAACGCAAAATTTTCCGGCGGAGGAGACGGACTATATCCTTACGGTGGCAAGAGTGTTTCCGGAATAAGGGACAGGGCGGCGCGGCGCTATCCCTCTCCCCGCCGCTCGTGCTCCAGCAGCCAGTTTTTCCGCGCGACTCCCCCGGCGTATCCGCCAAGGTCGCCGTTCGAATTGATCACGCGGTGGCAAGGAATGACGATGGCCAGCTGGTTGGACCCGTTGGCGCGGGCGACGGCGCGGGAAGCGGTCGGCCGGTCCAGGGAGCGGGCGATGTCGAGGTAGGAGCGGGTTTCCCCCGGCGGAATTTTCAACAGCTGCGCCCATACGCTTTTTTGAAACTCGGACCCCAGCAAAAAGAGCGGGGTTTCGAACGCGGTCAGCTTCCCTTCGAAATAGAGGCCCAGCTCCCGTTCGACCGAGCGGATCGGTTCGGTCATGCCGGGAATGACGGCCGACCGGGTCCGCTTCCGCAGGCGCTCCACCTCGCGCTCCAGGCCGCGGCGGTCGATGAATTCGAGCAAATAGAGGGCGGACTCGTCGCCGATCGCCATCATCGGGCCGAGCCGCGTGTCGATCCAGGCCGCCTTCAATATTTTGCGGTCGTCCAGCAGCGTCGGCGCCGCCCCCATAATCCGGGAAAAGGCGTCCCGAAAGCCGCTGCTCGACTCATATCCGGCGGACAGCTGGCTGTCGATGAACGATTGGCCGGAGCGGATGTTTTTTAAGGCGAGTCCCATGCGCCGCGCGCGCGCATACTCGATGAACGTCATGCCGAAGCGCTTTTTGAACTGGCGGCGCGCCGTGGACTCGTCCACCGAGAGTTCCCGGAAATCCCGGCCCTTCCAGCGTTTCTCGGGATGGTTCTCGACCGCTTCGACCAGGACGCGCACAACGTCCGACACCTGGTTCGGATGGGACAGCGGTCGGCAGCGCTGACAGGGCCTGTACGGGGCCAAAAGCGCCTGCTGCGCCGTCTCGAAAAATTCGCAGTTTTCCATTTTGGGCTTTCGCGCCGGGCAGGTCGGACGACAGAACACGCCCGTCGTTTTGACGCCGACATAAAAGACCCCTTCGTATTCGGTATTTCGATCCAGGAGCGCCTCGTAAAATTCCTGCTTGCGTTCGGTTGCGATCATCGGTTCCACACCCCGCACGTGAATTAGATGCTTTTATTATAAAACGCTGCCGCTCCCCCCGTCGCCGAAATTCGGGCATGCATTTTTTAAATGAGGATTTTATCCAACGGGGACGGCCCGTTTCGCGAAAAAGCCGGCTTTGATTGGATAAAATCAGATAAAATCCAACGAAGCCAAGCCGAACCGGGAGAGTCGCGCCCTCAGAGAACGAAAAAGCCGCCGCTTTCCGTTGTCCGAACTGAATTTTAATGTTAAATTATAGTAGAATATGAACGAACGTTCATTCACCATATCGGAAATAGAGGAGGATCGGCCCCATGTCCCGGCAAAGCGATTGGTTGAAAGCAAGGTATGCCGAAAACTTCGCGAACGCGATGCCCAATTATGCGATTCGGCAAATTCTTTTGCACGCCATCGAGGTATTTTCGAAAAAGGGCTTCGCCGCGGCAAAAATTAAGGATATCGCCGCCAGCGCCGGTTTCAGCCAAGGTTATGTTTATACGTACTTCAAATCGAAGGAAGAGATTTTTACCCAAATCGTCGAGCTTGCGGCGGACGGGGCCGGGCGAGCCGTCGCTTTCGCGGCGGAGCTGCCGGGATCGCCGTTGGACAAAATCACCTGGCTGACCGAAGCCTTCCTGGCCCCGGACAGCATCGCCATGCAGCACTGGCGGCTCATCCTGCTGCAGAGCGCAGGATCGGAGGGGGCCCCGGAGAGCGCCAAACGGGTGTCGGCCGAGAAAATGAAACGGCCCTTCGAGCATCTGATCCCGATCATCGTCGAGGGGCAGAAGGCCGGCGAAATCATAGAGGAAGATCCGATGATGCTGGCCATTACGTACTTTTCGACCATCCAGGGCTTGGGCATCGCGAGGATTCAGACGGTCGGCGACCTGCCATTTCCGTCGGCGGAGGTCGTTTTGCGATTTATGAAAAAATCGCCCAAGGGGGATGGAGAGCGCGATGCGCATTTTTAAAAACGGGAGCGCCAAACAGAAGGTCATGCGGTCTTACGACGAGCTGCTCGGGACCTGGGCAACCGACTACGAAGAAACGGATGTCGATACGGCGTACGGAATCACCCATTGCATCGTTTGCGGAAATCCGGCGAATCCGCCGTTGATGCTGTTTCACGGAGTGGGGGACAACTCCGCGGTCATGTGGGCGCTGAACATGAAGGAGTTGTCCGAGCGCTTTTATTGCATCGCGATCGATACGATCGGCGGACCGGGCAAGAGCGTGCCGGGCGACCGCTACGACAAAAGCTCGTTTCGCCAAACGGATTGGATCGATCAAGTCATCGGCTATTTCGGGTTCGAATCGGTGAATATGGCAGGGGTTTCGAACGGCGGCTATATGGCCTACAACTATGCCGCGGAAAATCCGGGGAAAGTAGCGCGGGCCGTCTGCATGGAGGGCGGGATCGTGACCGCCCCGCTGAAATCGATGATCCGGACGCTTCTGCTGATGTTTCCGGAAATCGTCGTCCCGACGGACCGGAACCTGCTCAAAGTCCTCCGAAAAATGAGCGCTCCCGGCTCGGATTTGTTCGAGCGGCATCCGCTCATCGCGGAGCATCTGATTCTGTTGATGAAAAGCCACAACCGCCAGGCGATGTTCGCGCACAAGCTGGAAAAATACGACCCGATCAAAGGCGCGGCCGTCAAGGACAAGCTCTTTTTTATGCTGGGGGAGCACAAATTGAATCTCAACAAAGAGATGCTGGAGATTTTGAACGAAGGGGCGTTTTCGTATAAAATCGTTTCCCGCGCCGGGCATGGCATCAACCAGGAGCAGCCCGGCGTCGTCAATCGGGAAATCATTCGTTTTTTGACGGCCGGAATGGTTTAAATAGGCTTGTGCGTTGGAACACTGGATAGATGTATTTTTCCAATCGTTCAGGGGGGAAGTAAATGGGTCTCTTGATGAGCGTCATTCTGCTGCTCGTTTGTCTCGTCATCTCGAACATCATCAGCCACTACATCCCCTTTATTCCGACGGCCTTGACGCAAATCGCTTTCGGCTTCGCGCTCGCGCTCGCGTTTCCGAACATCCGGCTGGAAATCGAAACGGAATGGTTTTTGCTGCTGTTCGTCGCTCCGCTCCTGTACAACGACGGGCGGCATTTTCCCCGCGAGCAATTGTGGCAGATGAAAGCCCCGATTTTCGGCAACGCGATCATTCTCGTTCTCTTGACGACGATCGGCGGGGGCTATTTTATCCACTGGCTCATTCCCGAAATCCCGCTTGCTGCCGCGTTTGCGCTTGCCGCGATCTTGTCGCCCACCGACCCTGTCGCGGTGAACGGGATCGCCAAACGAATCCATCTGCCGGAGAAGGTGCTGAATCTCGTCCGGGGGGAATCTCTCATCAACGACGCGTCCGGCCTGGTCGCCTTTAACTATGCGGTCGCGGCGGTCGTGACGGGCTATTTTTCGCTGCGGGAAGCCGTCTTCGATTTTACCTATATGTTCATTGCGGGAGCGGTCCTGGGCCTCGTTCTCAGTTTGATCATGACCTGGCTCCGGTTCACGCTGCGCAAACAGGGGATCAACGACGTCACGCTGCATTCGCTTCTCCAACTTCTGACGCCGTTCCTGATTTTCATCATCACGGAAGAGATGCTGCACGCCTCCGGGGTGATCGCGGTCGTCGTCGGCGGCATCGTGCATTCCCTGCTCCGGGAACGGACGGAAACCGTGCTGGCCGAGGAACAGGTGCTCACGGAAAACGTCTGGTCGACGGTGCTGTTCGTCCTGAACGGCATCGTGTTCCTGCTGTTGGGATTGATCATCCCCCCTTCCATCCGCGCGACGGTCGAAAATCCCTTCATCGACAACGGGCTCGCGGTCGGCTATGCGGTCGCGATCGGCTTCGCCATCCTGGCCATTCGTTTCGTCTGGTCCTGCCTCTTTTCATATTACGAACACCGTTTCAAAAAATCGGCGGACACCTCCAAACCCGCTCTGGCCAATACGCTGCTCGTCAGCCTGACCGGCGTGCGCGGCGCCGTCACGATGGCCGGGGTGCTGTCCATGCCGCTCGCGACCGCAAGCGGGGAGGCTTTTCCCCAGCGTTCGCTCATCGTCTTTCTGGCGGCGGGCGTCATCTTGCTGACGCTCATCGCGGCCACCGTGTTTTTGCCTCTGTTAAGCAAAGGGGAGGCGGCCGCGGAAGGGGAGAACGCGGACTTTCTGGATATGCGCGAGGCCAAGAGCAGACTGCTGCTGGCTTCGCTGAAGAAGCTGAAGGCGGAAATGAACGAGGAGAACGAAGAGGCCGCCTATCAGTTGATCGACGAATACAAACGGACGTTCCGGCGCCTGCACTCCGAGCGGGATTCGCTGGAGCAGGCGAACGAACGCCGGCAAAAGGCGACGGAAATCCGGCTCATGGCGCTGAGGGCGGAGCGGAAATATATCCACGAGGCGATGAACGGCGAAGGAATGAACAAAGAGGTGTTCGAAGCTTTCGAAAAGTCGCTGGACATCCGGGAAGAAGCCCTGTCCACCGACGTTCGTTCCGGCATCGTCTATCTCATCGGAAAAGCGGTCAGGGACTGGAAGCGGTCGACCGGCCGCTACCGCAAGCGGGCCGGACGCGATGCGGCGAACGTGGTCAAGCTGCGGTTGGGGCGGGACGTGCAGCTGAAGGCGTTGGAGGCGGCTCTCGGCCAACTGGAGACTTACGCCGAGGAGCACGGAAAATCGGGCATCGCGTATTCCGTCATCCTGGATTACAAAAGGATGATCGACCGCTTGAAGCGGCCGACGGCATCGTTCGACGAAATCGCGGAGGCGCAAAAGGAGGAGCTTCGGCTTAAGGTCATCGACGTCGAACGGGCGGAAATCCGCCGGATGTTCGGAAACGGGGAAATCAGCAGAGATCAGGCAAAGGAACTAAGAAGAATGATCAACTATATCGAAAGCGTCACGTTGCATGAGCATGCGGAATGAACGGGAAAAAAGATTTTTCAAGAAAGACCCTGCAAGCAAGGGGTCTTTTTTACTATTTTATGACTGACCTGTAATAAAAGTAATGACACGGGTAACTATTCTTTGGGCGCGGAATGGATTATATTGGTTGCAATGGAGGGGGATTAATGCCTTATCATTACTTTCACGAGATTTGGACGCCGTTGAAGCTGATGGGATTTCAATTGTTCCGGGACGAACAGGGAAACCTGTGGTACAAAGTGCTGTCCGGCCGGAGAAAAATGCTCCGGAAGTCTTCCAAAATCGACGAAAAAGGCGTGAGTTGACCGGTGCCGTCCGCGTCCTCGCGCCTTTTTCGTATTTGCGCGCGCTACGCCTCGGACCAAAGTCGTAAAACGCCTCGTCCGGCGGCGGTTTTTTTAGGGTCCGCATTGATGATATGATAGAAAGAAAAACAAGGAGCCTGCTGTGATATCTCTCTTTAAGGATCCGACTCTCGAACAGGAATATTACCGTTGCTACGACAAAACGCTGAACGAATTCGGACTGCCGTTCGAATCCCGGTTCGTCCCGACGACGTTCGGGGAGACGCATGTTTTGCGCTTCGGCGAAGAGGGCAAAAAGCCGCTGGTCCTGCTTCACGGGATGACGATGAGCAGCGCGATGTGGTACCCGAACGTCAAGCCGTTCGCGCAGGACCGCACCGTTTATGCGATCGACGTGATGGGCGATTTCGGCAAAAGCAGGCCCGCGGCTCCGCTAAAAAGCCGGCAGGAGGCCGCGCGGTGGCTGCTTGAAACGCTGGATGCGCTGAAGCTCGACAAGGCGGATTTGGCCGGCCATTCGATGGGCGGTTTTTTGGCGCTCAATTTTTCGCTTTCCTGCCCCGAACGCGTGTCCAAACTTGTTTTGTACGCCCCGGCGGGATCCTTTCATAAAATCAACCTGAAGTTTTTCGCCAAAATTTTTCCCGCCCTGATCTTTCATTCCGAGAGGTTCACGGATAAGGCGTTCATCTGGCTGTCGGGGAACAAGGAGCCGCTGGAGCCCGCCATCCGCTCCCTCATTGTCGCCGCTTATCGCGGGGCGATGCCGCAGCTGCACGTCGTGCCTTCCGTTATACCGCCGGAGGAGTTTCGCGGCTTTGCGGTGCCCACGCTTCTTGTCGTAGGGGAAAAAGAGGTCATTTACCCGGCGGGGAAAGTGGCCGAGACCGCGAAAAGCCTCATTGCCGATCTGGAAACCCGCGTGATCCCCGGCGCCAGCCACTCGCTGACGATGGAGCATGCCGGCATCGTCAACGAGGCGACGCTTCGCTTCCTGCGGAAGTGACCGGGCAAACGAAAAAGCGGCGAGGCCCGCGGCCAAGCTGCTTTTTCGGCTTTGCATTGGCTATAAGCGCGGCACTCTGCCGCCCTGTTTCTCGATTTCCCCGCACAGCTCGTGCTGCCACTCCTGATCGTCGATCATCGATGCCATTAACGACAAATTGTACAGATTGGCCAGCCGGTAGCAGTAGTCGGCGTTAATATCGAGACAGTGCTCCAGCTCCAGACGTTCCGTTTCCGTCAGTTTCCGGCGTTTTTGCACCATGCGCAGTTCCGCCATTCTCTCATAGATCGGCATCCAGCCCACGAGGATCCCTCCCCTTGTTTTCTCCGTCTTATCAGCATATCCGGCTGCGGGGCGGCGTAAACTTTCCGGTTCGGAAGCGAAAAGAGGCTGCCGTCCGCTTGGCGGAAGACAGCCTCTTCGTCTCATTATCCTTCGATCCGCGTTAGCTCCTTGCGTACGAGCGGCGCGACCTTCGTGCCGAGCAGCTCGATGGCGTGCAGCACCTCGCGGTGCGGCATCGCGCCGACGTCGATGTGCAGGAAAAACCGGGTGACGCCCAGGTTTTTGCGCAGCAGGACGATTTTCTCCGCGACGTATTCGGGATCCCCGACATAGAGCGCGCCCCGCAGGCTGCGCGCGGCGTCGAACGATTCCCGGGTGTACGGCGGCCAGCCCCGCTCGCGCCCGATGATGTTCATCTGCGCTTGCGTCAGCGGAAAAAACGCGTCGGCCGCCGCTTCGGTCGAATCGCCGACGAATCCGTGCGAGTGCGTCGCGATCTGCAGCTTGGCCGGATCGTGCCCGGCTTGCGCGGCAGCCTTCCTGTAAAGCTCGACCAAGGGGGCGAAGCGCTCCGGCATGCCGCCGATAATCGCGAATACGATCGGCAGTCCTAGCGCCCCCGCCCGCACGGCGGACTCGGGGTTGCCGCCGCTCGCGATCCACACCGGCAGCGGGTCCTGGACCGAGCGCGGGTAGACGCCCAGGTTGTCGATGGCGGGACGGTGGCCGCCGCGCCACGTCACCTTCTCGGAAGCTCTCGTCTTCAACAGCAGCTCCAGCTTTTCCTCGAACAATTCGTCGTAATCGTTCAGGCTGTACCCGAACAGCGGGAACGATTCGATGAACGATCCCCGGCCCGCCATGATTTCCGCCCGTCCGTTCGAGATGCCGTCCAGGGAAGCGAAATCCTGATACACGCGAATCGGGTCGTCCGAGGACAGCACGGTGACGGCGCTCGTCAGCCGGATTCGTTTCGTCATCGCCGCCGCCGCCGCGAGCGGAATGACGGGGGAGCTTCCCGCATAATCGATCCGGTGATGCTCGCCGATCCCGTACACGTCGAGACCGGCCTGGTCGGCCGTCACGATCTCCTCGACCGCGTTGCGCAGCCGTTCGGCATGGCTGATGGCCAGCCTGCCGGTTGCCGGGTTCCGTCCGGCCTCCAAAAACGTGCTGATTCCTATCTCCATGTTCGCCGGATTGGACATTCGGCTCGCCTCCTTCATATCGTTACCGTTGCTTACAGTTTACTACACTTTTTATAGTTTCTCAAATATAGTGAGTTGAAGAAGACGACATCCTGGGCCTGAAGGTGGCGGACATGCCGGCTTTTGTCCGGCGAAAAGGCCGCGTTTTTGGGATTTGGCGGACGTGTAAGCCATTATTTAAGGTGCGAAAGTATAAGTCGCACGTTGGCGGAAACCTGGGAAACCGGAGCGGACAAGCCTATGTTGGATTTTGTCCAATCGACGGCGCGGTAAACGAGGAGACCCCGGTCTATAGTGGATTTTATCCAACGGGGAACGGGAATTTCGGACGAAATCTCCGAAAAGGCTTCGCCTGATTGGACAAAATCCAACCAAACCGGTGAATTTCGCGAAAAAGCCGCCTTTGATTGGACAAAATCCAACGAAGCCAAACCGGGCGCGGAAAGCCGAACCCGCAGAGAACGGCATCCCGCAGAGAACGGCATCCCGCAGAGAACGGCATCCCGCAGAGAACGGCATCCCGCAGAGAACGGCATCCTGCAGAGAACGGCAAAGCCGCCATTCTTGGCCGGGTCCGACTCTCAAGCGTCCCGCACGCACCGGAAGCCCATATTGCCGGAGGCGCTGTCGGGGGTATTTGCGCTGCGCGCGGCAACCCGGTAGCGATTGCAATAGGAGCGGTGGCACAAGTAGGAGCCGCCTCTCATCGACTTGCTTTGCCCCTCCGGCGGGCCTTTGGGATTGACCCGCGGTGCGGTCAAAGGATAGGTCGGGCTGAACCAGTCGGAGCAAAACTCCCAGACGTTGCCGACTATGTTGTACAAGCCGTAGCCGTTCGGCTCGTACGCGTCGACGGGCGCCGTTCCGGCATAGCCGTCGCTGCGGTGGTTGACGGTCGGAAACTTGCCCTGCCAGATGTTGCAGCGGTGCTCGCCGTTCGGCTTCAGCTCGTCCCCCCAGGGATAACGCTTCTGCTCCAGGCCCCCGCGGGCCGCGTATTCCCATTCCGCTTCGGTCGGCAGTCGCTTGCCCGCCCAATCGCAGTAGGCCGCGGCGTCGTTGTACGTGACTTGCACGACGGGGTGGTTCATCCGGTCCCGAATGTCGGAGTCCGGCCCTTCCGGATGATCCCAGCTGGCGCCCTCCACGACCCACCACCACGGGGTGCGCTGAACGGAGCGGGTTACCGTTTTGGCCGTCTCTTCGGAAACGAACAGGTGGAATACGTACGACCAGCCGAATCGCTCGGATTCGGTCACATAGCCGGTCTCTCGGACGAAGCGGGCAAACTCGGCGTTGGTCACGGCGCAGGGATCGATATAAAAAGGGGACAGCTCCACTTCGCGAACCGGACCTTCCCCGTCGCTTGCAAAGCCTTCGCGGTCGTCGGTCCCCATTTTGAAAACGCCGCCCGGAAGCAAAATCATGTCCCGCGGAACTGCAAGCGCCGGCTCCGGCGTTTCGATCGTCTGCTTCTCCCTTCGGAACGAGCCGAACGACATTTCTACGGGCTGCACCGCTTCCCGGCGTCCCGTCGCGCCGCAGCAGGAGTTCGGCGGCTGTTTCTGTTCCTTCTGATCCATCGCAATTCCTCTCTCCCGAAAAATCTCTTTTGGTGTTTCATTATATCTTGCTTTGTCCGCTTTTGAAAGCGGCTACAGAGTGGGCACTTTTCCCAACCGGCGGCCGCCGCGAACGAAAACGCGATCCGTTCCGGCATATTCGGCGCGCGAACGGATGGTCCGCGAACGCATAAGCAACCGGCCCGCAAACGCATAAGCAACCGGCCCGCTAACCGCCGCCGCCCTGCAGCAGCCTTCGCCGGTACTCCATCGGCGACATGCCCTCCGACTGCTGGAACGCGCGGGAAAAATGGTGCTGATCCTCGAACCCGACCGCTTTGGCGATTTCCTTGATCGGATAGGAGGTCAGCATAAGCAAATCCCGGGCCCGCTGCAGCCGGATATGCCGGACATATTTCATCGGCGAAATGCCGAAGGTCGCATGAAACAGCGTCCTGAGCTGCTCCTTGCTCAGCGAGACGGACGCCGCCAGCTCGTCCAGCGCAGGCGGCTCGTGCAGCCGCTGCTCCACGTAGTCGCAAATCTCGAACACGCGGTTGTCGTAAGCGACGGGCCGTTCGGGCAGCCGGGAGCGCAGGACCCGGAACAGCGATTGCACCCACAGCATGCCATGCGCCCGGATGCGCAGGTGCCGGATCGTCTGCTCGGTATTCAGCATAAAGACGGGAAATCGCCCGGCGCCTTTTTCGCTGGATTTGATGTCTTTTTCGTCGAAAAGTTCCAGAAATTCGTTGTACTCCTTCGCCAGCTCGCGCCAGGCCGCGACCAGCCCGTTCAGCTCCTCCTTGCGGACGTCCGAAACGACATGGGGGAAGCGGTACGACCGGATGAAATCGAGCGCCCCCACCTTCGCCTCGCATGCCAGGGACAAATAATGGAAGGGTTCGCCGGCGCCGATCCGCTTCCACGATTGGGCCGACTTCGACGGAATGCACACGATATCCCCTTGCTTCAGCTCGTAAGGAATCTGGTTCAGCTCGATGGCCGCGGTTCCGGACAAGACAATCCAGAAGGCGGTGTACGGAAACAGGAACAAATAATGATGCGGCACCTCGGTCAATGACCACTCTTTCAGCCAGCGGACGTTCAAGTTCAGATGATCGAGCGAGCTCTGATTGCTGAATTCCATCAGGTTGTTCATCGTCGTCCCTCTTAGCGGTCAGAATGAATCTGCATTTTTGAAACCTTTCCGCCTGCCGCGGATAAATACGATTCGGAATCTTCGATGCTATAATACTAACCATTGGCGAGCATTAATACAAGTAAATTACTCGGAATAGTAAACTTGTACTTCAGACCGGACGACCGGATGGCATGCTGCTTGTCTGATCACATCCAGAGGACAGGGGGAACCCGCATGAAAAAAAGATCGATTGCAACTCTCGCGATGCTGCTGGCGCTGGCATTGGCGCTGGCGGCCTGCTCCGGCGGACCGTCCGAAAGCTCGAACGCCGCAGCATCGGATCCAAACGCAGAGGAAATTGTCTTGAAATTCTGGTACCCGGGAACGGACGAGATTTTGACGGGAGCGGTCAAGCAGGTCATACAAAAATTCGAGCGGACGCACCCCGGGATCAAGGTGGAGCTAACCTCGATTCCGTGGGCGGACTATTTTCAAAAATTGACGGTCGCCTATTCGGGCGGCTTGCAGCCGGACATCCACGGCCTTGGCTTCGGCCAACTGATCTCCACGGTGGATCAGGGCAAATATTTGGACCTGTCGCCCTATATCGAGGCGGACCGATGGGAAGGCAAGGACGATTTCTTCCCGGACATTCTGGAGGCCGGGCAGTACGAAGGCGGGCAATACGGGCTGCTGCTGCCGGAAATCCGGCCGCTGGCGTGGCGGAAGGACTTTTTCGAAGAAGCGGGGCTCGATCCGGAAAGCCCGCCGAAGACGTTCGACGACATTTTCGCCTATGCCGAAAAGCTGAAGAAGGCCGAGAACGGAAAAACGACGCGCGCCGGCATCGACATCCAGACGAGCAACGGAGAACAGTCGTATTTGTCGCTGCTGCTGCTGCTCGGGGAGGATTTCTACGACGCGGAAGGCCATCCGACGTTCGACTCGCCGGCCTCCGTCGGCCTTGTCGAAAAGATGGTCGATCTGTACGAGTCGGGCGCGATCATCGCCTCCAACCAGCAGCAGGTGAACGGCACGCCGTTCGTCAACAGCCAGGCGGCGATGGCGTTCGTCTCCACGGCAGGAGCGGCATCGCTGCAGCAATCGATCGGCGCGGACAAGATCGGCTGGACGCTGCCCCCGGCAGGGCCGGAAGGCAAGCAAACCGCGCTCATGCTCGGCACGTTCCTGACCGCCGCGCAGAAGACGAAGCACCCGGAAGAAGCGTGGACGTTCATCAAATTCTGGTTCGAGAAGGAAAACGTGCTCGAATTCGCGACGAAGACGGGATCGATCCCGCCGCTGCGGTCGGCGAAGGACGAATTCGTCAAGCTGGGCGACGGCAACGAGGTCGCGTTCGAAGCGATGAACGACGCGCGGGGGTACGGCGCTTCCGGCCATTGGGCGATTAACGTGAAGTATTTGCGCCTTGCGCTCGAGGAGTCGTTCAACGGCATCAAGCCGCCGGCGGATGCGTTGAAGTCGAACGCGGAGATGGCAAGAGAGGAAATCGCCGCCGCCAAGTGAGCGGCATGAGCGCAGGACCCGCAAGGCCGCCGCGCCCGGCGCGTCCATTGGTTTCGAGGAGGAACGAGATGCAAAAAGGCTGGAACCGAGTCATACCGTATTTGCTCATTCTGCCTAACGTGCTGTTGTTTGCCGTGTTCGTGCTGGTTCCGATCCTGTGGATCTTTTATTTGAGCCTGACCGACTATTCGATGCTGAGCGCGCCGGTTTGGACCGGCCTCGCAAACTATTCCCGGCTGCTGCACGATTCGATTTTTCACCGCGCCGTCGCGAACACGGCCTGGTACTGGATCGGCACGGTCGTGCCGGGCATGGCGATCGGGCTTGTACTGGCCAATCTGCTGTCGATGAAGCTGCGCGGGCTTGCCGCGTTTCGCGCGCTGATTTACTTGCCCGGCGTCATCTCGTCGGTGGCGGTCGCGATGACGTGGCTGTGGATGCTCGACCCGGCGCAGGGGCCGGTCAATCCGCTGCTCGAGTTTTTCGGAATCGAGGGCCGAAATTGGCTTGGCGATCCCGCGACATCCCTGGAAACGGTCATCGTCATTGGCGTATGGACGGGGATCGGCTACGCGATGATCGTGTTTTTGGCCGGCATTCAGAGCATCCCGGAAAGCCTGTACGAGGCGGCGAGTCTGGACGGGGCCTCCGGTTTCAGGAAGTTATGGCACATTACAGTGCCGCTGCTGAAGCCGATGACGCTGTTCCTGTTCATCACCGCCACGATCCGCTCGTTCCAGGTGTTCGATCTGGTTTACGTCCTGACGGGCGGCGGACCGGCCAACTCCAGCACGACGATCGTCACGCAAATTATCGGGGCCAGCTTCCAGGAGTACAGGATGGGTTACGCAGCCGCGATGGCGGTGTTTCTGCTGGCCGCCACGCTGGTCGTGACGCTGATTCAGTACGGCATCGGCAGCCGGAACCAGGCGGCCGAATAGAGGTGAACGGATGAAACTTTCGAAGCTCGAACGAACGGCGGCCTACCTCGCGCTGGTGCTTTTCTCCGCCGCGACGGTGCTGCCGCTGCTGACCGCTTTTTTCACCTCCATGAAGGGGGACGAGGAATTTTCGCTCGGGGCGATGCGGCTGCTGCCCGCATCTTGGCATCCGGAAAATTACACCCGGGCGATGCGGATGGGGGACTGGCCGACGTATTTCAAAAATTCGGCGATCGTGACGGCCGTCGCGGTGGCGGGGAGTCTCGCGTTCAACTCGCTCGCCGGCTTTACGTTCGCCCGCCTCCGGTTCAAGGGCAAGCAGCCGATTTTCCTGACGCTGCTCGTCGGCATGATGGTTCCGGCGCAGGTCGTCGTCATCCCCCAGTTTCTCATCCTGAAGTCGGTCCCGCTCTTCGGAGGGAACGACTGGCTCGGCGCCGGCGGCAACGGATGGCTGGACAGCTATTACGCGCTAATCGTGCCGGAGCTGGCCGGGGCGTTCGGCGTGTTCATGGCCCGCCAGTTTTATTTGCAGTTCCCGCGCGCGCTCGACGATGCGGCGTATATCGACGGAGCCGGCTATCTCCGGCTGTTCTTTTCCGTATATTTGCCCCAGAGCGGGCCGCTGCTCGCTACGCTCGGCATTTTCAAGTTCGTGGCGGTGTGGAACGACTTTTTCCACCCGCTCATCTATACGAACAGCGAAGCGATGCGCACGCTGCAGCTGGGGCTGCAGGTGTTCCGCGGCGAGCACCAGGTGCAGTACAACCTGCTCATGGCGGCGTCGCTGCTCGTGTCGCTGCCGATCGTCGTCATGTTTTTCGTGTTCCAGAAACAGTTCATTCGCAGCATGGTGGCATCCAGCGTGAAAGGGTGAATTCGATGAAAGCGATTATGGTCATGTTCGACACGTTGAATCGGCACATGCTGTCTCCGTACGGCGGTCCCGATTGGATCAAGACCCCGAACTTCGAGCGGCTGGCGGCCCGGACGGCGACGTTCGACAACAGCTATGTCGGGAGCATGCCCTGCATGCCGGCGAGAAGGGAACTGCACACCGGGCGCTACAATTTTCTGCACCGCAGTTGGGGACCGCTGGAGCCGTATGACGATTCGGCGATCGAGCTGCTGGGGGAAGCGGGGGTCTACACGCATCTCGTCACGGATCATCAGCATTACTGGGAGGACGGCGGCGGGACGTATCATCCGCGCTACCGGTCGTTCGAGCTGATCCGGGGGCAGGAGGGGGATCCGTGGAAGGGAGAGGTGAAGGATCCGGAAGGCTTGAGCCTGGAAGGACTTCACCCGATCGCCCGGAATATGTTCCGGCAGGACCGCGTCAACCGCGGGTATATTCGGGCCGACGACGAGTTTCCGCAAGCCCGGACGTTCGCGGCCGGCCTGGAATTTCTGGAGCGGAACCATAGGGAGGACCGGTGGTTTCTGCAGATCGAGACATTCGATCCGCACGAGCCGTTTTACAGCCCGGAATCGTTCAAAAAGCTGTACGCCCACGAGTACGACGGCCGCCTCGGCGACTGGCCGGTTTACGGCCCGGTGACCGAGTCGGCGGAGGACGTGGCGCACATGCGCTGCGAATACGCGGCGCTGCTCGCGATGTGCGACCATTACCTGGGCAAGGTGCTCGACGCGATGGACCGGCTCGATCTGTGGAAGGATACGCTGCTGATCGTCAATACCGATCACGGCTTCCTGCTCGGCGAGCACGACCAGTGGGCAAAGTGCGTGCAGCCGTTCTACAACGAGGTGGCGCATACGCCGCTATTCGTCTGGGATCCGCGCGCCGGCGTGCGGGGAGAGCGCCGGCAAAGCCTCGTGCAAACGATCGACCTTCCGGCGACGCTGCTGGACTTCTTCGGCGCGAAGCTGCCGCCGGACATGCAGGGCAAGCCGCTCCGCCGGACGATCGAGACGGACGAGCCGGTGCGCGAGGCGGCGCTGTTCGGCATTCACGGCGGGCACGTCAACGCGACGGACGGCCGCTACGTGTACATGCGGGCGGCCGCGTCCGGGAAGAACGAGCCGCTGTACGACTATACGCTCATGCCGACGCACATGCGCAGCCGGTTCCATCCGGCGGAGCTGACGCGGCTGGAGCTGGCGGAGCCGTTTTCGTTCACGAAAAACGTGAAGCCCTTGCGCATTCCCGCGCAAACCCGGGGCGATCTTCATGCTTATGGAACGCTGCTGTTCGACGTGCGGGAGGATCCGCGGCAGCTTCGTCCGTTTCGCGATCCGGAGATCGAGGCGCGGATGATCGGGCTGCTGCTGAAGCTGATGCGGGACAACGACGCGCCCGTAGAGCAGTACGAGCGTCTCGGGCTGACGGCCAAGTGACGGGCCGGCCGCGCCGCGAGCCGGGCGGGCGGTTCAGTCGACCGGGCGAATGCCCGCGCTGGCCAGGGGGCCCTGGCTGATCAGCCGGGTCATCATCCTCGCCATCTCCGCAGGCGATTGCTTCCGTCCGGTTTCGATCCAGTGCTGAATAAACCCGAAGTTGGCCGATGTCGTATAGGCGATGACGAAATCCAAAGGAATGGGAACGCGGTCGTCCTGCCCGAACAGCCGCAGCGTTTCGAGGACTTTGCCGTAAATGCGTTCCCTCATCAATTCCTTCACGCGGCCGATGAAGGACAGGTCGCCTTTCGGGCCCAGCATGACGCCGGCGAAATCGGCATGTCGTTCCCAATATTCGAAAATGGAGACGAGCCCGGGATAAGGCTCGTCTTTGTCCGCATAACCGGCGATATCCTGAATATTCATGTGGGCGGCGATTTCTTTCAGCCCGTCGATGATCTCCTGCTGAAATTGTTCGACCAGGTCGTACACGTCCCGATAATGCAGATAGAACGTTCCCCGATTGATTTCCGCGCGCGCCGTCAGATCGCTGACCGTAATATGATCCATTCCCTTTTCCCTCATCAGTTCGATAAGCGCCTGACGAAGCAGTTTCTTCGTGCGTACGGTACGGCGATCGGCCGCTTTTTCCGGCATGGGGATCCCCCCCTTTCTAAATTTGCAGGCAATCCTCGACAATCCGTGACGGCCCCGTTCAGTACTGAACACTTCGCCGAAAACTGACGATTGCAGTTCTCTTTCCCCTCATTATAATTAACGCTGTGGCTAGTAATCAACAACTTGTTCATAAAAGTGAGGGATCGAGATGACAACTTTTTTGAAATCGAAGTTCGTGCCTATTGCGATCGTGGCCTTGTTGGTTGTGTTGACGGTTTTCGGGCTGGCGATGATGGGGTCCGTGCTGGGGGCGAAGCCCAAAGCTTTGCCGGTCGCGCTTGCCGTTCTCGACCGTCCGGCCGAACTGCCAACGGGTGAGCAGTTGGCTTTGGGAGAGGCGGTCAAAGGGAATCTGCTCGGACTGGAGCAACTGCCGGTGGAGTGGAGAACGGTCGGATCCGAGGAAGAAGCGCTGGAGGCCATGAACGGGCAGGAGGTTTACGGCGCGCTCGTCTTGCCCGCCGATTTCAGCGCCGGCGTGCTGTCGGTATCCGGACCGGAACCCGCGCCGGCGACGGTGAAAATCTACTTGAACGAGGGGATGAACCCACAAGGGGTTTCCGCCGTGAGGACGATTCTGCAGCAGGTCGCGGGCAATGTCAGCCGGGAGCTGACCAGGCAAGTGCTGGAGCAGGTCGGCCAGCGCGCCGAACAGGTTCCGGTCTGGACCGTGCAGGCGCTGCTTGCCCCCGTGCAAATCGAAGAGACGTCCGTGAATCCGGTTGGCGCCAACAACGGGAGCGGCAGCGCGCCGAACATGCTGACCCAGATCGTCTGGATGGGGACGCTGGTGCTGAGCGTGCTCCTGTTTCAAGCGGTCAAAAGCGCGAGAGAGGCCGGAGGCAGATGGGGCGCGTTATCGGGACAAGCACTGACCGGAATCGTCCTGGCGATAGGGGCGTCCGGTTTCCTCGTCTGGATGGCGACAGCCTGGTACGGAATGGAATTGACGGATTCGGCGGATGTCTGGCTGTTCCTGAGTTTGGCGGCGATCGCGTTTTTCCTGATGCAGTCGGCGCTGTTCCACTGGCTTGGCCTCCCGGCCGTGGCCTTGCTCGTACTGCTGCTGTTTTTCTCGCTGCCGATTCTGAATCTCGCGCCCGAATTCATGCCTCAAGCGACGCGGGATTGGCTGTACTCGTGGACGCCGTTCCGCTACGTCGCCTCGGGGCTGCGGAATGTCATGTATTTCGGCGGGGAGCGCGAGATGGGCTTGTCCTACGCGGTGCTGTGGAGCCTGGCGGGTATCAGCCTGGCCGTCCTGTTGGCAGCGGGTTTCCGCAAAGGGCCCGGCCGCGCCGCGAGCCGGGCGGCGGAATCGCGCGGGGAAATGACATAGTCGCGGTAATCGTTTCGATGAAGGAATAAGCGTCTTGAGATGGCTGTAAAAAGGAACGGCCATTCCATTCAATCAATCACGCTCTTGCGCATAAGGGACGCGGATGAACGTCTTTGTTCATTCGCGTTTCTTTGAATATCGGAAAGTTTAAGTTCTTCATCTTGCGAAAAAATTTTGCGGAAAATGGAGGGAGGAGGGGCAAGCGGAGGGAAGACGGATGGAACCTATGTTGGATTTTGTCCCATCAAGGGAGCGGAAAACGGGGAAACCGTGGTCTAGAGTGGATTTTATCCAACTTTGAACTTGGAATTTGGGTAAAAACGCGGAAACGGCCTCGCCAGATTGGACAAAATCCAACGAAGCCGGATAGTTTCGCGAAAAAGCCGTTTTTGGTTGGACAAATTCCAACCAGGCTTCGCCGAACCCCGCGCCACCCCAGGCAACCCGCGCAATCAACGCGCCGCCCTGTGTCATCCCGCACTACCCCGCGCAATCCCGCGCCCTGCGTCATCCCGCGCAACCCTGCTTCGTCAATGCGTCCCCTCGTTCATCCTGCCAGGAGCTTTATCGGGCTGGCAAAGGTTCTGGAAGAGCCGCGCTGAAGCGGCCCTAGGCTTGGCGCCAGGCGTCCGCTTCCGCCGGAAAGCGGCGCAGGATCGCCCGGAGTCCGTCCGGATCGCTCAGCATCGGCAGATGGCCGGCGGCCAGCGTGCGGACGGCATGCGGGGCCAAATTCGCGATCATCCGGTTTTGCAGGGCGGGGCCGAACTCCTTGTCCCGGGTCAGCTTGACGTACAGCCTGGGCACGTCCGGCACGGGAGCGTCGGTCCGGTCCGTATACGCGCGCACGGCCTCGGGCACGAAGCCGCGCACGACGGCTTCCGCGAGGTCCGCCGGAAGGTCGTTGCACAGGCCGGCCCGAATGGCCCCTTCCGGCGGCTTCGTCCCCATTTTGCGCAAAATTCCCGCCATAATCGCCCGCCTCGGCCACGGCAGCGCGGACAGGAAGGAGCCGCCGTTTTTCGGGACGGCCGCTCCCACCGCGACGAATCCCGCCACCCGATCGGACAGCTCGGATGCGAGGCGAAGCGCCGGCAGGCCCCCGAGCGAGTGCGCGACGAGGACGAACCGCCTCGTTCCCCAGGCTTCGATCTGCCGCCTCAGGCAATCGGCATATTCCGCAAGCGACAGCCCGCCGCGCGACTCCGCCGGGCCTTCGCGGCAGGGGAACTCGGCTAGCAGGCAAGGAGCGTCCAAATTTTCCGCCACCCGGCTCCAGACCCGGCCGTTAAGTCCGGCCCCGTGAATAAAGACGAAGCCCGTTTTTTCCGATTCCCGCGTTTGATTGATCATACCGGTTTCCCCCTTGAATTTGTTGCGAATGTTCTTTCAAGGTAAAGATAACGCATAAACAGGACATAATTTGACTTATTTAAGTGATAAACTAAACTAAAAGTAATTTCATCCGTTCGCAAAGGAGGAGCCGGTATGGCGAAATCGTCGCGCCTCATTCAAATGATCATGTGGATCAACGCGAAAAGATCGTTCACGGCGCAAGAGATGGCCGACGAATTCGGACTGTCCGTCCGAACCGTCACGCGGGATTTGCAGGAGCTGAGCGCGCTGGGCGTGCCGGTCTATTCCGTCCAGGGACGCGGGGGAGGATACAAGCTGCTGCGGGAACGCGTGCTTCCGCCGATCAGCTTCTCCGAGAGCGAAGCGACAGCTCTGTTCTTCGCGGCCCAGTCGCTTGAATTTTTCGGCTCGCATCCGTTCGGCGAGGTAACCGGCGCCGCGCTGCAAAAGTTTTACCACTACTTGCCCGCCGACAAAAAAGAACAGATCGACCGGCTCAAGGGCCGGGTTATGTTCTGGAGCCCGTATCGCCCGATGTCGCCGGACATCCTGCAAACGCTGCTGCAAGCCGTCATGGGCGGCGTCGTCGTCACGATCGACTACAACTCCGCAAGCGGAGTCTCGAAGCGCGATATTCAGCCCGTCGGACTCTACGCGAGCGACGGCTACTGGTATTGCCCGGCCTATTGCTTCGTTCGGGAAGAGGTCCGGCAATTCCGGGCCGACCGCATGCTGTCCGCCGCGCCGAACGAAGCCGTCCGGCCCCGGGAGGAGGTCCGGCGGAAAACCGTGCTCGGCAAGCCCTCCAAAGCTCACTTGGAACAGGCCGGGCTGCGGGTGGAGCTGACGAAAAAGGGCGTATGGCTGCTGGAATCGAACCCCCGGTTCGCGCCGTTTATCCGGCGCAGGGAGGACGGCGGCGGGATCGCGAACGTCCGGATCGCGGCGGAGGATTTGTTTTTTTATGCGGATCTGGTGTGGGGGCTCGGAAGCGAGGCCAAAATTACGGAACCGCCGGAAGCCGTCGCCTACATCGGGCGAAAGCTCGAAGCGATGCGGGCGTTGTACGGTTGAACGGCGCTGGCCCCGGCATACATTTATCTGGCGTCGGAGGATTCTTCCTTCGTGACCGGCCAGGTGCTGCACGTCAACGGCGGCATCATGACGGAAACCTGATCCGGAGCCAACGAAAAAAGCCGCGCGGAGCGCGGCCCTTGGCGGTCTGCCGTCAGCCCGGGTCGGAAATTTCAAACGACACCGTCGTTCCTTTGCCGAGCTCGCTCTGAACGGACAATCCTTTGCCGTACATTTGCAACAGCCGCCGGTTCGTATTGGACAGACCGATTCCGGACTTGTCCTTCTTCGGCGCTTTCAGCAATTCCCGGATTCGTTCTTCGCTCATGCCGGCGCCGTCGTCGATCACTTCGACGAGAGCGAACCGTTCCCGGCGGACGATGCGAATCCGGACCGTTCCCCCGTCCGCCTGCCGCAGCACGCCATGCCGGACCGCGTTTTCCACGAGCGGCTGGATCGTCAACGGAGGAAGCCGGAAGTCGATTCCCGGCTCGACTTCCCAGGACACCTGCAGTCTATCCTCGAAGCGCTCTTTTTCGATGTACAGGTATGCTCGCACAAGGTCCAATTCGTGCGAGAGCGAAACCAGCTCGCCGGTGTTCAGGAAGTGGAAGCTGATCCGCAAATACGAAGTGAACGCGTTGCCGAGCTTGCGCATTCTCTCCGAGTCGATCTCGCTTAGCGCCATAATCGAATTCAGCGTATTGAACAGAAAATGGGGCTGGATTTGCGCCTGCAAATAGGCGGCCTCCAAACGCAGCTGTTCGTGCACCGATCGTTTCAACGAGGTAAGCGACCAGATGCGGTATTTCAGCTCCATGGCGTCGACCGGCTTCGTCACGTAATCGTTGGCCCCGGCCCGAAAGCCGGCGTAAATGTCGGCGGGCTCGCCGCGCGCGGTCAGCAGCAGCACCGGCAGCTCGGAGGCGGAAAACCTTTTTCTTACCTTTTGCGTCAGCTCGTAGCCGGACATTTGCGGCATCATCACGTCGGCGATTATCAGGTCCCACGGCTCCGCGCCCAGCAGCTCGAGCGCTTCGCGGGCCGACGTGACCGAGCGGATGCGGTACGGCTCCGACGCCAGAATGCCGGCGAGCACCTTCAGGTTGACGGCGTCGTCATCGACGATCAAAATCGTCGCGCCATGCTCTCCCACGGGCGGGGACGCTGCGGGCGAAGCGTTTCGCCCGGCGGCGGAAGCGCCCTCCAGGCTCCGGGCGGCGGCGACTTCCGCGTACGGTTCCGCAAGCGGCGGAACCGGCTCGTCCGGCATGGAAGCCTCCGGCAGGGCCGCCCGTTCGGCAAGCGGAAGCGTCAGCTCGAACGTCGAGCCTTTGCCGGGCTCGGAGCGCACGGTCAGTCCGCCGCCGTGAAGCTCGGCGAGCTCTTTGCTGATGCTGAGGCCGAGCCCGATGCCGCCGCCGTCGCCGGGGCCTTGCTCGTAAGGCAGAAAAATGCGCGCCTGCGTCTCCTCGTCCATGCCCGATCCGGTGTCGGTTACCCGAACGGCGATCGTGCCGTTCCGGATTTCGGCGGAGACGGCGACCGTTCCTTCTTCGGTATGCTTGATCGCGTTATGCACCAAATTGTACAAAATTTGGACGAGCCGCTTTTCGTCGGCCAGCGCGGGCGGGAACGAGTCCTCGATTTCGGACTTCAACCGAACCGGCTTCCCCTCGGTCAAATAGTTCAGCATGTCGATGACGCCCGACGCGACGGAAGACAAGGATATGGGCTTCTTTTGCAGAATGATGCGCTTCTCCCGCAGCCGAACGACATCCAGCAGATCGTCCAGCAGGTGGGACATTCTCCGGCCGATCGTGACGAGCAGCTGCATGTCTTCCGCGCTTTTCCCGTCCATCGACTCCTTTTCCTTGATCGCGACGCTTTGGGCGATGCTCATCATGCCGTGCAGCGGCGTTCTCAGCTCGTGCGACGTATGGGCCAGAAACCGGTCTTTCCGTTTGTCGGCCGCCAGCAACTGCTCGTTCAGCTTGGCGTTCTCCTCGGCATTGCGGAAATACCGCTTGAACCAGTAAGTCGAGAAGCCGATAATCGCCGCGATAATATCGATCGGGTAGTAGACCCTGTTGAAGATGAAGATTCCCCAAAAGGCGCTGGAAAAGACGCCGGTAGCGGCAAGCAGCAGAAAAATGCCGTCGTTCTTGTTGCGCGAGAACATTTTCCAGAACAAATAGGCGGACCAGATAAGCGGAGCCAGATAGAGCACGGAAAATACCCGCCATTCCCTGGTGACGTAAACGAGCGAAGCCGGCGCGACCGCCAGAAAGCCGGAATAGAGCAGCAGGACGGCGGTGTAAATGCGGACCCACCGGGTCAGGGACGGCGACTCCAGGGCCGAAAATTTCAGCGCCATCCGCAGCATGAAGAAGGAAAGCCACATATACGAGAGCAGTCTGATCTTGACCATCCACGCAAAGTCGAACGGAAGCCACAGTTGCAAAACGAAGTCGTGATCCGACACGATCGTGGTGCCGGCGGCCAGAAGCAGCAGGAAAAAGACGAGAAACGTCCGCTCGCGGGGCTTGAACAGATACAGGATAAACGCGTACAACCCGTGCAGCATCAAAATGAAGAACGTGGCGAGCTGAAAGCCGATCGAGTACCATCGCTCGGTGTCGATCGCCGCCTGCGAACCGAAGCGCACGGAAGGGACGATGCCGCCGTCATACGGGTGGTCGTAGTTGGCCGCCCGGATCAGCAGCTCGATCTCCTCCGCTCCGTCGGGGATATAAGTCGCCGTATACGAGCTGACTTCCGGCACGTACGCATCCGCATCCTCGGCAGGACGGCCGAACAGCGCCTCCGGCTGACCGTTGATTTCCACGGTGGAAGAGGACTGGATTCGCGGAAACCAGAACCCAAGGGGCTGGTCCGGGGAATCGATCAGAATGCGCAGCCGATAGGTGCCGTAACCGTACGAACCGCCCGAGCCGCTCGAACCGCCGGAATCGTCCGGAAACGCGGCGCTCCAGTCTCCGGGAACGTTCGCGTACCGGGGCTCCGGATTCGCTTCCTTGAAATCCTCGTGCGAAAGCAGGGCATCGGGATAGAACTCCCATTCTCCGTCCAGCGGGATGGACCGGGGAGTATCGAAGTCCCAGTCCCGCATGTCGAGCACGCCCCGAACGACGGGAGGATGCTCCGGCGTGTAAAAAAAATGCGACCATGCCAGGCGCAGCCCGAAAAGGACGGCCACGAACAAAAGGATCACGGCGGTATATTTTAAGATGGATTTCGTTCTGGTTTTGATCATAAAAGGATACATTCGACATCTTTTTGGCAATTCCTTTTACGGGCGCAAAGATTGTCGATCGCGCATGATCCGGGAATCGCCGGGAAGAAACAGCGCAAACAGGCCGAGCAAAGGCAAAAAGGAGCAGACTTCCGTCATCAGGGCGACGCCTGTCCGGTCCATGAGCCAGCCGAGGACGACCGACCCGAGTCCGGCCATGCCGAAGGACAAGCCGAAAAAGAGGCCGGCTATCGTGCCCACCTTGCCCGGCAGCATCTCTTGGGCGTACACGATAATGACGGAGAAGCCGGACATGAGAATTGCGCCGACGGCCAGGCATAGAAGAACGGAGCCGGTCGGGCTGGCGTAAGGGAGCCAGACGGAGAACGGCGCCGAGCCGAGAATCGAAAACCAGATGATTTTTTTCCTTCCGAAGCGGTCCGCCAACGGCCCGCCCAGCAGCGTCCCGAGCATCCCCGCGAATTGCAGGGCGAACAAGGAGATTTGGGCGTTCTCCAGCGGCAAACCGTATTTTTCCATAAAATAAAACGAGTAATAGCCGGTCATGCTGGCGAGGTAGACGAATTTGGAAAACAGCATCAGGATTAAAATGCCGAGCACGGCGACGACAAAGCCGCGCGACAGCGTGCGCTCCTCCGCCGCGGCGGCGCGGCGGTCCGGCTTCGGAAAGAGCCGGATTCTCTCCCGATACCACCGGCTTACGCGCCATTGGATCGCGATGCCGGCGGCGGCCAGCAGCGTGAACCATAAGAAGCCGAGCTGCCCTTGGGGCATCAGGATAAACGCCACCATCAGCGGGGCCAGCGCTTGGCCGGTGTTTCCGCCCACCTGAAAGACCGACTGCGCCAGCCCTCTCCCTTTGCCGGCGGCCAGATGCGCCACGCGGGAGGATTCGGGGTGCAGGACGGAGGAGCCGATCCCGACGAGCGCGGCGGATACGATCAAGGCCGCGAACCCGGGCGAGAGCGCCATGCCGATCATGCCGAGCAGCGTAAAGGCCATGCCCAGCGGGAGCAGGGCCGGCAGCGGCTTGCGGTCGGTATAGGCCCCGATGAGCGGCTGCAGGATCGAGGCCGTCACGTTGAGCGTAAACGCGATCCATCCGATCTGGGCGAAGCTGAGCTGCATCGACGTTTGGAAAATCGGGAATACGGCCGGAACGACGGATTGCATCGCATCGTTAAGCAAATGCGCGACGCTGACGCCGATCAGCATGGCGCCTGCCGCCTGCCTGGCCGTTTCGGCTATCGCGGGTTGGGTCATTCGGATCACCCTTTTTCTTTTTTTCCCATCTTAACGGGCTCTTGCGGCGTTGTCTTCGCGATTATTGCCCGGAACGAAAGCACGATTTGCTATAATAAAGGCGGGTGATCCACGATGATCGTACAAATGGCGACGCCGCAGCTGGAGCTGTGGCGGATTGACGGGGAGTTCGTCAACCTCCCGCATACTCACGACGACGAGTTTCAAATTACCGTTCCGATTCGCGGCGCTTGCCGGTTCACGCAAGAAAACAAGGATTACGACCTGCAGATCGGAGACGGGCTTGTCCAGCATCCCCGGGAGCGGCACTCTTTTCATATCGGGCTTCAATCCGGCGTGCTGATTTTCAAAGTCCGCCAAAGCCGCATGAAGGAGCTTGCCGGAGGGAAGGAACCTGAGTTTTCCTTGCGGCAGCGGCTCGACCCGTCTTCCGTCGCCGGGAAGTTCCGCAAATGGACGAATGCCCTTCTGGCTTGCGACCCGTCGGACCGGCTGGCGAAGGAAGAGACGGAGACGCAGGTGCTGTCCTATTTGTACAACGCCTTGTCCGGCAATCAGCCGCGGGATCGCGGGCGGGCGCCGTCCGCGGCCGTTTTCGGAACCGATCCTTTTTTGGGGCGGGTGCTGGACTACATTCACGCGAACTACGCGGGAGAGATCCGGATCGATACGCTGGCGGAACTCGCGGCGCAAAGCCGATATCATTTTATCCGTTCCTTCAAAGCGGAGACGGGGTCGACTCCGTACCAGTACGTGCTCCGGCTAAGGATGGAGGAAGCGAAGCGCCGGCTGCGGAATTCGGACGAGTCGGTTACGGACATCGGGTTCGGGTTGGGGTTCTCCAGCGCGAGCCAATTTTACCGGGTTTTCATGAAGGCGGTCGGCGTGACGCCCGAGCAATTTCGCCATTTCCGCCGCTAAGGGACAAAATCGGGTTGCGAACATTCGGGATGGGGGGACGAAAAGGTGAATCATGCGCAATTAATCGAGCTCGGGTTAACGTATAAAGGGACAAGCCTGCGGTATCCGTTCGACCCGGATATGGCGGTGCTGTTCGTCGGAAGCAAAATGTTCGCGTTAATGAGCCGTCAAACGGGGGCGGAAAGCGTCAACTTGAAGGTATCGCCGGACGAGGCGTGGCTGCAGCGCGAAACGTATCCCGGCGCGGTGCTGCCCGGCTACCATATGAACAAAAGGCATTGGAACACCGTCCTGCTGAACGGCGAAGTTCCGGACGAGGTGGTCGTTCAGATGTTCCGGGAATCGTACGAGCTGGTGCTGGCCAAAATGCCGAAGGCAGCGCGGGAAGAGATCGCCGCCTCCTTGCGCGAACGGCCGGATCGGAACGGCGGGTAGCCCGATCCTACAACGTCTGCCCGCCGTCAACCGTGACGATTTGCCCAGTCATCGCTTCCTGCTCGAGGGCGGCGCAGATCAAACGGGCGATGTCCTCCGGGGCGGCCGTCCGCCGCAGCAGCAACCGGGGAGCCAGCGTCCGCATTTGCTCCTCCCTGCCGGCCCACCACCTTGTGGCGACCGCTCCCGGGGCTACGCAATTGACCCGGACATCCGGGGCCAGCGCCCGGGCGAGCGATTTCGTCAACCCGTGCACGGCGGCTTTGGAGACGGCGTAAGGCAGGGACGAACCGGAGCCCGTCAGTCCCGCGATGCTGCCGAGGTTGACAATCGCTCCCCGGCTTTGTTTCAAATAAGGGGCCGCGGCTCTCGCGCAAAAAAACATCCCCTTCACATTCACCGCGTAAAGCTCGTCCCAAACCTCCTCCGTCGCGCCCTCCAGGTCGTCGAGCGGGATGTGCCGCGTCCTGCCGGCGGCATAAGATTGTTATATCGCCGGGCGGGCGTTTTTTATATATCTAGCAAAATGAAAACGCTTTATAATTTGAGACGGGAACGATTGGACATCCTGGCCTCGACATCATCTGCCAAAAACTCATTTCAAAAGGAGTGCAAAACGGATGAAGAAGCAGGTGCGAAAACTGGGAATGCTGGCTCTTTTGCTCGGGCTGCTGCTGCCGGCCGCAAGTCCGAAAGCGCAGGCGATCAACCCGGGCGGACTGATCGTAGGTGCGGACGTCTCGATGCTGAACGAAGTGGAAGAGTTGGGAGGGAGCTTTTACGAAAACGGGATTCAGAAGGATCCTCTGGAAATTTTGAGCGGCAACGGCATGAATTACGTTCGCTTGCGGCTGTGGGTCGATCCGTATGACAGTGTCGGGAACCCGTACGGCGGGGGCACGAACGATTTGGCGACGACCATCGCTCTGGCCGAGCGGGCGAAGGCGGAAGGCATGGGCATTTTGCTGGACTTGCATCTGAGCGATTTTTGGGCCGATCCCGGCACGCAGACGAAGCCGAAAGCCTGGCAAAGCCTGACGTATGCCCAATTGAAGACGGCGGTCTACAATTATACGAAAGGCGTCATTACGGCGATGAAAGCCGAGGGCGTGCTGCCGGAAATGGTGCAGGTCGGGAACGAGACCAGCTCGGGCATCCTGTGGGACGACGGCAAGGTTGGCGGCGGCATCGACGATTTTACTCAATTGGGCGAGCTGCTGTCGGCAGGCATTTCGGGCATCGACGACGCGCTCGGCGCCGGGGAGGACGTCGAAATCGCGCTGCATCTGGATCATGGCGGAGACAACAACCTGTACCGCTGGTGGTTCGACAAAATCGAGGAGCAGGGCGTGGACTACGACATTATCGGCTTGTCCTATTATCCGTTCTGGCACGGCACGATGGGCGAGCTGCAGTACAACCTGAACGACATCAGCAAAAGATACGGCAAGGACGTCATGATCGTCGAAACCGCGTACGGCTGGACGCTCGGCGACGGCGACGGCCTGGGCAACTCCTTCTATACGACGGAGGAAAGCGTCGGCGGCTACCCGGCTTCGGCGGCCGGGCAAATGGCTTACATCCGCGATTTGGCGGAAATCGTCCGCGACGTGCCGAACGGAAGAGGTCGCGGCATTTTCTGGTGGGAGCCGGCATGGCTTCCGGTCGAAGGCGCCAACTGGGGGACGGAGGCGGGCAAGCTGTACAATAACGATACGGGGCTGCTGTCCAACCCGTGGGACAATCAGACGTTGTTCGATTTCGACGGGAACGCGCTGCCCACGTTGGCCGTATTCGACGAGGGCGTGCCGGCGAATCGGGTCGTCAACCACGACTTCGAGCAGGACGGCTGGACGAATTCGCCTTCGGGCTGGGGCGTTTGGGCGGGAAATCCGTCCGACTACGACGCGATCAAGGTGGAGGAGCCCGGCGTAACCGGCGATTACAAGCTTACCCACTGGAAGGCCACCGCTTATGAGGCTTCGACCTATCAGACGATTACCGGGCTGGCCAACGGAACGTACTCGCTTACGGCCTGGATCTTGAACGGCGGCGGCCAGAACGAAGTTCATCTTTACGCGAAAAACTACGGCGGCAGCGAGCTGCAGCAGGATCTTCCGGTCAGCGCGGCCAAATGGGTCAAAATCCGCATCGACAACATCCAGGTGACGAACGGCCAGATCGAGATCGGCGTTTACTCCGATGCGAACGCCGGCAACTGGATCAACATGGACAACGTGAAGCTTTATAAAACGAATTGACCGTGTCCGCCGTTTGATTTTTCCGCCCGAATCCCGGTCCTCGCGATCGCGATTCGGGCTTTTGCGATGAGCGAGAGGACGGCCAGCCGTCGCGATCCGGACATAAGATTCTTATATCGCCGGCGGGCATTTCTTATATATAAAGCGGTTTGGAAACGCTTTATAATCGGAGGTGAACGGACGCCTCGCGTTCGGAGCAGAAAAGCAAGGGGGACTCAACATGCCGGTTATCAAAAAACTGTCGGCGGCCGTCGCGATCGCCGTATTGTCCGCCGTCGTGGCGGCGTGCGCCCCGGATCGCGGAGAAGCGATTCCGACGGGCGAATCCGCGACCGACGCGGCCAAGCCCGCGAAGTTGGTCGTATGGGCGAACGACGATGCCAATCACTTGAAGGCGGTCGAGCAGATCGCGCAAAAATACGCGGAGCAGACCGGGATCGAAGTGGAAGTCACGCCCGTGAGCGGCGCGGAGCAGGTTCAAAAGCTCGCGCTCGCCGCGCCGTCCGGCAAAGGACCGGATTTGTTCTATCAGCCGCAGGACCGTCTCGGGGACGTCGTCGCGCAAGGGCTGGCCGATCCGGTCGAGCTGGACGGCGAGGCGGCGGGGGGCTACAGCGAGGCGGCGCTCGAAGCGGTTCGCTACGACGGGGAAACGTACGGCTACCCGATTACGGTCGAAACGTACGCGCTTTACTACAACAAGGAGCTCGTCGCGGAAGCGCCGGCTTCCGTCGAAGACGCCGCCGACGCCGCGGCCGGCCTGACCGATCCGGCCAACGACCGCTTCGGCTTTCTGATCGTGCCGGACTTCTATTACGCGATCCCGTTCATCGCCAACTACGGCGGATACATTTTCGGCGGAAGTCCCGGCAGCTACGACGTGGCCGACATCGGGCTGAACAACGCCGGCGCGGCGGAAGGGTTGACGGCATACCAAGCGTTCATGAAAGAGAACGCCATCCCCGAGACGCTCACGACCGACATCATGCAGACGCTGTTCGCGGAAGGCAAGGCCGGCATGGTCGTCGACGGACTATGGTCGCTCAAGACGTTCGGGGAAAAGCTCGGCGACAAGCTCGGAACGGCGCCGCTTCCGTCCGTCAACGGCAAGCCTTCTCCCTCCTTCGTCGGCGTCAAAAGCTGGTTCGTGTCCTCCTATTCCGTCAGCCCGCAATGGGCGATGGACCTCGCCGCGTATTTGACGAACGACGAGAACGCCCGGCTTTATTACGAGACGACGGGCGAAATTCCGGCGCGGACGGCCGTCACGGCGGAAATCGGGGATCCGCTGTACCAGGGCTTCATCGATCAGATCGCCAGCGGCATTCCGATGCCGAACGTGCCGGAAATGACGCCGGTGTGGGAGATGGACAGCGCCCTGGACTTCATCCTGCAGGGACAGGACGTGCAGGCGGTGCTGGACGAGACGGTGGCAAAAATCGAGCAGCAAATTGCCGCATCCGGCAAATGAAAACGAGGGTGAGACCCGATGGAAACGCGTCTTGAGCGGCCGCCGGGCGAAAAAGGAAGCGGCGCGAACGGCCGGGCCGGGCACAGCCCGGCGGCAGCTCTCGTCCTGTCGCTCCTTTTTGCCGGCCTGGGGCAGCTGTATAACCGAAGCTATGCGAAAGGAATCGCCTTTATCGTCATCGAAGCGGCGTTTCTGGTCGTTTTCGCGGATTTCATCCAGCTCGGCCTTTGGGGCATTTACACGCTCGGCACGATCCCGAGGCTGGATCATTCGATTTTTTTGCTTGTCTACGGCATTTTGTCCGTGCTGCTGCTCGCGATCGCCATCGGCCTCTACGCGCTGAACGTCCGCGACGCGCGCAGGCAGGCGATTCGGATTCGGGAAGGCTGGGAACGGCCGACATGGAAGGAGTCGGTCAAATCCGGGTACGAGCGGACCTTCCCGTATCTGCTCACCGTTCCCGGCTTCCTGATGCTCGTTTTCGTCGTCATCTTCCCGCTGCTATTCGCGATTTCGCTGGCGTTTACGAACTACAACCTGTACAATTCGCCGCCGAAAAATCTGGTGGACTGGGTCGGGTTCGACAATTTCGTCCAGCTGGCCACGGTTCCGCTCTGGAACCGTTCCTTCGTCAGCGTCTTTTCGTGGACGGTCGTCTGGACGGTCGTCTCGACGTCGCTGCAGATCGGCATCGGCCTGTTTTTCGCGCTGATCGTCAACGACAAGCGGATCAAGTTCAAGAAGCTGATCCGGACCGTGCTCATCCTGCCCTGGGCCGTCCCGAACTTCGTGTCGATTCTCATTTTCTCCGCGCTGTTCAACGACCAATTCGGGGCGATCAACCGCACGCTGGCCGGATGGTTCGGCGGCAGCGGCTTGCCGTGGCTGACCGACCCGCTGTACACGAAGCTCGCGCTGATCGGCATCCAGGCCTGGCTTGGCTTCCCGTTTCTATTCGCCCTGTTCACGGGCGTGCTGCAGAGCATTTCGAACGAATGGTACGAAGCGGCCGACGTGGACGGGGGAACCCGCTGGCAGAAGTTCCGGCACATTACGCTGCCGCACGTGCTGTTTGCGACCGGTCCGCTGCTTCTGATCCAGTACACGACCAATTTTAACAATTTCAACATCATCTACTTGTTCAACGGCGGCGGCCCGGCGGTTCGGGGCCAGACGGCCGGGGGGACGGACATTCTGATTTCCTGGGTTTACAAGCTGACGTTCACCAACAACAACTACAGCATGGCGGCCGCCATTTCCCTGATTATCGGCCTCGTCGTCATCGCGTTCGCCTTCTTCCAATTCCGCCGGTCGAAATCGTTCAAGGAGGAGCGGAATTTCCAATGAAAGCAAGCTGGGCATCCCGGCTCGAAGTGGCCGGCATTTACCTCGTTTTGGCCGTCGCGTTCGCCGTCATTCTTTACCCGCTCGCCTGGGCGGCCGGGCTGTCGCTGCAATCGGGCACGAGCCTGTACTCGGCCAGCATGTTTCCGCGCCATCCGTCCCTTGAGCATTACAGATGGCTGTTCGCGAGTCCCGAAAGCGACTACCTGACCTGGTACAAAAATACGCTGATCGTCTCCGCCTCGACCAGCCTGCTCTCGGTGATCGTGACCTCGGCGACGGCGTACGCCCTGTCCCGGTTCGATTTCGTCGGCCGCAAAAGCGGATTGTATGCGTTTTTGCTGCTGCAGATGTTCCCGGTCATGATGGCGATGGTCGCGCTTTACATTTTCCTGAACCTGATCGGGCTTTTGAATACGCTGACCGGACTCGTCCTCATTTACGTCGGGGGGCAGATTCCGTTCAACGCCTGGCTCGTCAAAGGGTATCTCGACACGATTCCCCGGGAGCTGGACGACGCGGCGAAGATCGACGGAGCGGGCCAGCTGCGCGTGTTCGTCCGGATTTTGCTGCCGCTCATTACGCCGATTTTGGCGATCGTCGCGCTGTCCAATTTCATGATGCCGATTTTCGATTTCATCCTGCCGTCGATCATTTTGCACGATTCCGGCAAATATACGTTGGCGGTCGGCTTGTATCACTTCGTCACGGAAAAGTATTCGAACCATTTCACCGTATTCACCGCGGGCGCCATTCTGATCGCGCTTCCGGTCGCGCTGGTGTATCTGTTTTTGCAGCGGTTTTTCATTTCCGGGCTGACGGCCGGGGGGACGAAAGGCTGAATTCGAAAGAGAGAAGGAGAAATCATACGATGCAAAAGGAATTTCTGAAAGGCGCGGACATCTCGTTCGTCGACGAAATCGAGACGGAGGGCGGCGCTTACTACGAAAACGGGAGAAAGCGGGACGTCCTCGACATCCTGAAGGACAGCGGGATCAATTCCGCGAGGCTGCGGCTTTGGAACGAGCCGGCCTTCGATTATTGCAATCTCGAAAAAACGAAAAAAATGGCCAAGCGGATCAAAGAGAAAGGCTTGCATTTTCTGCTCGATTTTCACTATTCCGATTATTGGGCCGATCCGTCCAAGCAGCACATGCCGAAGGCATGGGAGAAGCTGCCGTTCGCCGAATTGACCGACGCCGTCCGGACGTTTACCCGCGATACGATCGAAGCGTTGAAAAGGCAAGGCACGCTGCCGGACATGGTGCAGATCGGCAACGAGATTACGAACGGCATGATATGGAGCGAAGGACGCGTCGACGGGGAATGGAACACCGGGGAGCAGTGGCGCAAGCTCGGAGAGCTTGTCCGCGCGGGCATTCGGGGGCTGAACGAAGCGCTGGAGGGCGCGGCGCCGGTTCCGGTCATGATTCATATCGACCGGGGCGGGGACAACGCCGGCAGCCGCTATTTTTTCGACAAGTTGGCCGAAATGAACGTCGATTTCGATGTGATCGGGCTTTCCTATTACTCCTGGTGGCACGGGACGCTCGAGGATTTGACGGAAAATCTCGCGGATCTCGCAAGCCGCTACGGCAAGGATATCGTCGTCGTGGAAGCCGCCTATCCGTGGACGATGACGCCGCCCGACGAGCAGCCGCTTATTTTCAATGCCGAGGAGTGGCTGTACCCCGGCTATCCGGCGAGCCCGGAAGGACAGGCGGCGTGGCTTCGCAGGCTGATGGAAACCGTTCGCGCGACGCCCGGAGGGCACGGCGCCGGCGTTTACTACTGGGAGCCCTGCTGGATTCCGTCCAAGCCGGCCTGGTCCGTCGGGCACGAGAACAACTGGTCGAACCTGACGCTGTTCGATTACGCCGGCAACAGGCTGCCCTCGCTGGACGCGTTCAAGGAATAGCGAATAGCGGCTTAGCGGGGTGGCGGCGACCGAACGGTCCGCACCCAAGAGCGTTGGACTGGGCTGTCCGGGCAGGCAAGCGAACCGTTGAAAAAGCGCCCTCCCTTGTCGGATAATGAGAGAACAACCGGCAGGGAGGGATGCGCATGAAATGGGGCGATGACAACATTCGCAACGTGTTTACGTCGGTGGAACGGTCTCTTCCGCTCTTTATCGAAACGATCGGCTACAGCGCGTGGGAGCGGATTTTCGACCGGCCCGACGGCTATCCCTATTATCATTGGCTGCAGACGCTGGAGGGAGAGGGCTCCTTCGAGTTCCAGGGCGGGCAGGTCATGCTGACGCCGGGCAAGGGCGTGCTGCTGACCCCGTTTACCCCGCATCGCTACTTCCCGGTTTCGGACCGCTGGTCGACGGTGTACGTAACGTTCGGCGGCGCGGCCGCTTCGGCGATTCTGGATTCGCTGGACATGAACGTTTCCGCCCTGTACACCGAAACGGAGAAGGTTTCGTTTGCCGACGCCATCCGGGACATGATCGACAAGGCCGGCCGGGATCCCGAGTTTTCCGGCCTGGAATCGTCCACCGAGATGTACCATTTTCTCATGCTGCTGCGCAAATTCGGACGGCGAAACGACCAGCCCTCCCTCTCGCAGTTTTACGACAAGCTGCGCCCGGTCGTGCAATGGATGGAGCGCAACCGCTCGGCCAATATCGGGCTGCCGGAAATCGCCGAGCAGGCCCAGATGAGCGTTTCCTATTTGAACGAGCTGTTCCAGGACGCGTTCGGGATGAGCCCTTATTCCTTTCTGATCCGGCTCCGCATTCGCGAAGCGAAGAAGATCATGATCGCGACGCCCGGCATGGCGCTGAAAGAGGTGGCCGCCATGACCGGGTTTAACGACGTCAGCCATTTCGTCGCCACCTTCCGCCGGAAAGAAGGCATTACGCCCGCCAAATACCGGGAGCTGCATTTGTCTCCGCAGCATCCGGAGTGAACCGTTTGATCGGATTCATTGATTTAAATAAGACGAAAGCTGTCGCGTTTAACGTTTATACTGGCTCCGAGTTCGAAAAAACTCTAATCACCCGGACAAAAGGAGCTGCAAACCGATGAATTTCGAATTGACCCCGTACATCATGCTGGACGGCAAAGCCAAGGACGCGATCGAGTTTTACAAGCTGGCGCTCGGCGCGGAAGTTGTTTTTATGCAAACGTTCGGAGACGCGCCGAGCGGCCCGGAAGCCGCCTTGCCCGCCGAGGACAAAGGGCGGGTGGCGCATTCCGTTCTGAAGGTCGGGGACGGGAAGCTGTTCGTGGCCGATGTTCTGCCCGGTCAGCCGAACCGCGAGGGAAACCGCGTCAGCCTTTGCCTGACCGCGAACGATGCGGAGGAGGCGCAGGCGCTTTTTGACGCGCTGCGGCAGGACGGGCAAGTCGACTTTCCGCTGCAGGAAGTCTACTTCAGTCCGGCGTACGGCCAGGTAACGGACCGGTTCGGCGTCGTTTTTCAAATTTTTACGAAGAGGTAAGGACGACCGAATCCCTTGATTCTCCTCTAACGATCCTCTAGACATGTTCGGCCAGGCCGAGTTTGCCCGCGCTCCAGCTCCAAAGTTCCGCGGCGCGCTCCCGGCTGTAGGATTCCGGGGAAGAGGGGATGGGCTTGGAGCCGTCCCAGTACGTTCCGCTCGTTCGGCCCGGCGGCTCGCTTGCGACCAGCCGCGCCAGGTCGGCTCCGGATTGCCGGGTCGTGCGCACGCCCGGACGGACGAAACGCAGCAGCGGCAATATCGAGTTCCAGGCGAAGCGGGCCAGCGGGCTGTAGTCCCGGGCGAGTCCGGAGCCGGGCATCATGCCCGGATTGAAAGCATGGACCTCGATCGCCCGGCCCGCTTGCCGAAGCCGCTCATCGAGCCCGTAAGCGAAATAGAGGTTGCACAGCTTGGACGTGGAGTAGCGGGTTTGGCCTCTGGCGGACGGGGAGAGCGAAGCCATCGCGAGATCCGATCGCCCGGGGTCCGCCATCGTTTCGGGCGGGAGGTTGGCGTATTCCGTTCAAAATCAGGTCGATTCCGGCGTTCAGCCGATCTTCCAGATCGGCGGAAGCGGGTTTCATCAACAGCTGGTACATGATAAAGCCGATCAGAAACTCGGCGACGACCTCGAGGTTCGCATCCTCCCGAAGCGGCTCCTTCCGGCGATAGCGCTCGAACCATTCGGCGATTTCCTTCGTTTTGGGCAAGGAGTGCTTCTGCCAGTACAGCTCCGAAATTTCCGAGCTCCCGGACAAAGCGGAGACCAGCACGGAAAGCATTTGCTTGCCCAGCGGGTTGTTCATGCTCTGAGCGAAGCCGTGCGCCAGCTCGAACATATCTTCGCGCAGTTCGCCCCGCGTCGGCGTTCCGAGCGGGGGCTTCAATCGTTCGAGAGCGTCCGCCACCAGGTCTTCTTTACGGCTCCATCTGCGATAAATGGACGTTTTCCCGACTCCGGCCCGCTGGGCGACCGCCTCGATGCTTAGTTTCTCGACGCCGGTCTCGGCGAGCGAAGCGATGGCGGCATCCAGGATGCGCTCATGGACTTCCCTGCTTCTCGGCCTTCCGCGAGGAGCGGAACGGCCGGTACCGGCCTCGTCATAATCGGGCATGTTCATCCGTCCTTGTTCGTTTTTTCCGTAATCGATTATAGCACAAACGCCCTTGCGCTACCGGCGTTCCTGGCGGCCAAGGCTTTATCGCGCGGAACAAGACGAGGTTCGGTCGGGAGGGCTTGCATTTCCAGCGAGGAGCATTCCGCCGGTTTATGCATACATATGGATAGACATTAACCTATGCGGGAGGAAAAAGCTTGTGGATCCGGTTTTAACGTCGCCGTCGCTTACCTTGACGGGCGACTCCAACGAAGTCGTCACGTACCGCCGGGATGCGGACAATTACATTACGCAGCTGTTCGCGGAGCAGCTGCCGGCGATTCAGACGGGCTTTTTCAACGTTCGCATGAACAAAGGGATCATTATTCAGCCTCACTGGCACACGAATGTGAACGAGCTCGTCTTTGTCATCGGCGGCGAGGTCGCGACGACCGTGTTCAATCCGTTTACGCAAAAATTGATGTCCTACCGGCTGAAGCCGGGCCAGGCCTCCATGTTCCCCAAAGGCTGGTTCCACTGGATCGTGGGGCTTGAGGACGACACGCATATTCTGACCGTTTTCGACCGGCCGACGCCCGATATCGTGTACGGTTCCGATTTCCTTCGGATGACGCCGGGGCAAATCATGCAGCTTGCTTACTCCGTGGATGAAAAAGAATACGAGAAGGCGGTGGAGCCGATTCGGCAGTCCGTCATTTTAGGGCCGCCCGCGGGCTTCGCTCCGAGCATGGACGACCGTCTCGCGCAAGCGGCCGCGCCGTCGCCCGAGACGGCCCCCGAACCTCCCGCGCCGTTCTATCCGCAAGGCTACTACGCGAATTATCCGGGCTATCCGGGCTATGCGAGCTTCGCGAATTATGCGGCCGCACAGCCCGCGCCGTATTACCCCTACCCCTACCCGTATTGACTATCCGATATTCGCGATCCAGGCGACGCACCTTCCGAGCGTGCCGACCGTACCGGGGTGAAGCAGCCCTTCGGGAGTGTGGGCGGGGGTCAAGCAGCATACCCGGCCTTTGCCGTAAGCATGCGCCCACCCGGCGATCGACTCCCCGTCGGCGGATTCGGAGCGGAGGAAAACCGTCGTATTCGGTTCGTCGCACGCGACAAAATAATGCTCGTCCGCGAATTCGAACGACGCGGCCGGATTCGCGGCGCCCGAGCCGCTTCCCGGATCGCCCTCCGGGAAGCCTCCCGCGAGCGGGCCGGCCGCTTCCGCGCTATAGCGCACGGGCCGGTGACGTTCGGGATGATGGAGGAAATAGCCGCGCAGCATGCCGACATACGCCCCGTCCGTCCGGTAAGAGGCAAGTCCCGAATGCCAGGCGAGCCACCCGCCGCCGGCTTCTGCATAGGCGGCGATGGCGGATTCGGCCTCTTCGGTCATCCATTGCCTGATCTCGCGGTCCTGCGGATTGATCCGGTTTTCCTTGAACAGAACGACGGCGGCGGGCCGCTCGGCAAGCTCCTCAAGCAGACGTTCCGCGGAAGCGTAACGGACGCGGACGGCCTCCGTCGCCGCGCCGATCCGCAGCCCGGCGGCGTTCGTGTCCGCCGCCGACCTGATCGCCTGCTCCAGCGCTTCCCGGATCGGAGCCTCCGGATGGTAATCGTCGCCCGCGATCGCCAAAATCGTTTTCCCCGGGGCGCTCATCCGTCGTTCTCCAGCAGCTCGACGATCACTTTCAGCTCTTTCATCGTATCCATATAGGCGTACCGTCCGCCGGTATATTCGCCTTTTTGCAGCAGGGCCATCTGTTTGCCTTCCAAAAGGGTGATTTTCTCCTTCATGCCCTCGATGACAAAAGCGATGTGATGAGGGCCTTCCCCATGCTCATCCAAATATTCGCGCCACGTGCTCGGCTCCCGGTCGGGTTCGATGAGCTCGAGCTGCACCGACCCCATGTCGAAAAAAGCAAGCTTCGCCCGGGCCTCGGAACGCCGGCCCTTGTATTCGGTTTGCGCGATGTCGGCGATGTCCGTCACGATGACCTTCGGTTTCTCCACGCCGAAAAAATCGGCGTACGCCTCGATTACCTTCTCGATGTCGTTGACCAGGATGCCGATTTGCGTGATCGTTTTCGTTCCCAACAGTCCTTGCGGCATAGACGGGAGCCCCCTTCGAAATGGGTGTGCGCTATCGGCGCCAACGGATAGTAAGCGTTTGCAGGTCGCCGAAAAGCGGTTCACGGCTACAGAATATAGGAGGCGAGCCCGTATTGTCAATCGTTTCCGTCCGCCGCTCCAGGAGCGGCGCATAACGCCTGCAGATAGGCTTCGACGATGCCTTCAAGCCTTTCGTTCGGCAGCCGTTCGGGCTGCATCAGCCGATGAATGGCCAATCCGTCGATGAGCGCGTACAATTTTTCCGTTTCCATCTCGACGTCGATGCCGGGCCGCGCCAGCTTGTTTTGGACAAGCTCCTCCAGCGCAAACCGCGAAACCTTGTACAACCCGTCCTGAATATTCGAGCTTAACCTCCTTAATTCCGGATAAACCAGCGCCTTCGAATGAAAAGCGAACCAGACCTCCATTTCCAGCGTCCGCTCGTCGTCGACGGGCAAAAACTGCAGCAGTATCCGCTTCAAGTCCGCCAGCAGCGGCCCTTGAGGCTCGAAAGCTTCCAGTCTTTTTTCCACTCGTTCGACGAACAAACCCATGCAGAAAGCAAACAGCTCCACCTGCGTGGAGAAATAGTGGCGCATGGAACCGACGGACAATCCAGCCTCTTCCGCGATTTTGCGCACGGTGGCCTGTTCCAGGCCCGATTGCCGGATCACCCTTAAAGCGGCTTCGGCGACGATGCGTCTTTGCGTATCATGATTGACGATTTTCGGCATGGCTTTATTATACGCGCTTTTCTTTTTTAATACAACGTGCTAAAATGATTTTGTAATACAATGTACTAAATAAATGAAAAGCGAGCGTGAATTTTTCAGATGGACACAGGCGGCAAGCGGAAGAAGAAATCGAAATGGAAAAAGCTGAAATACGGACTTTTGATCGCGGCGGCGGTCGCGGTTCTCGCGATCGGCTCCGGCTTCGCGTATGAAGCCGTCGCTTCGAGGCAAGCCGCGAACAATTATCCTCCGCCCGGCACCCTGGTGGACGTTGGCGGCTACAAGCTTCATCTCGTCAAAGCCGGCAGCGGCTCCCCGACGATCGTTCTCGAAGCGGGAAGCGGCGAAACGAGCTTGTCCTGGCGCGATATCCCGGAGGAACTGGCCCGCCACGCCACGGTCGTCTCCTACGATCGGGCCGGATATGCCTGGAGCGAGGAGGCGAGCCGGGAACGCACCGGGGAAAATATCGTCGGCGAGCTGTACACGGCGCTGAAACAGGAAGGGATCGAGGGACCGTACCTGATGGTTGGCCACTCGTTGGGCGGAATGTATGCCCGGCTGTTCGCCGAAACGTACCGGGACGAGGTCATGGGACTGGTTCTGGTAGACGCGAGGCCGGAGAACGACGATCGGGACACCCGGGAAATTTTGAAGGAGGAGAACTTCGCGGGGAATCCGCCGGCTTCTATCCTCAAACTGCTCAAGCAGTCGGGACTGCTGCGTTTGTTCCAGGACTTTTTGCTGGAGGGCCTGGTGGCGAAGGAAGACCGGGGGCAATTTCTCAACGTCATCGCAACCCCCGAATACTTCGAGGCGAAGGAGAAGGAAGCCGAATTGGCTTATTCGACCGAAGACGCCATTCGCGGACAACGGTTGGGCTCGCTGCCGGTGCGGATCATCGCCCGGGGGCTGCCGCAGGACTACGCCCAAGCGGGCATTTCGGAAGCCGGCGGCCGAAAGCTAGAGGAGATTTGGCAGTCCGGCCAGCGGCAAATGCTCGAAATTTCGACCGACAGCGAGCTGATCGTCGCCGAACAAAGCGGCCATATGGTCATTCATGACCAGCCGGAGCTCGTGGTGGAGACGATTCTGGACGTACTCCGGAAAAATTGATTATAGCCGTTTGTTCACTTTTTTGCCGGGCGGAATCGGAGCTACAATAAGGTTGTCGGGCCGACAAATAAGCGTGAAAGGAGATGATCCCGTTGATCAACCATCCTGAGGTGATTTCCGCGTAAGCGGAAGTCGCCGTTACCGGGGGAGGCCGTTCCGGCCTCCCTTTTACATGGAAAAAAACGATTGTGGCGCAAGCCGACTTTTTATCCTAAATTACGAAAGCCTATAGAATCAGGCTTTTGAAGACGCAGAACTTGGATTTCACAACCAATTATGGAGGCAGAATATGCAGTCAAAATGGAATGCGAGCAAAAATGCCGTTACTTTCCCCCTCCCCACATGAAGGGGCAACGGGATTTCCAAGACACAAATTGGGATTATCGTTTATTCCAATAAAATACTTTTTCGCTCCATTCGTCGCCATGCCCACTGGTTTTGGAAAGACGTACTCAGTTTCAATGTCATTTGGCGGGCATGCTGGACAAACACACCTGCACAAACAAAAAACGTTCGCCGGAACCGCTGGATGGTGTAGGATCGGTGAATCGGCTCACAACAATGATGCTTGAATCGCTCAAAGAGATTATAGGCGAGCAGCTTTAAGAGCAGGTCGATTTCATTGGCGGCAAACGACTGCGTTGGAATGCGGTGGATGGCAAAGCCATTCTTGCCTTCCTTGATGTAGTTCTCCATGCAGCAGCGCTGGTTGTAGAACCGCCACACATCGATGGCTTCCCATTCCTCCGTTGTGACCATGGCTTCGTATTGCCAAAGCAAATCCAGTTCCAACTGAGACTGATCCCCGTCCCAACGCGGCATTTTGCGGATGACAGCAACTCGGCTCATCTTCTTCCAACCGATCGCTTGGTAGGCCATCACGATGCCTGCAATGATCCAGTCCTCGTCCACAAAGCGTGTCCAATGCGCACAGGTTTTGACTTGGTCCTGGAGACGACTTGTCCATTTCAGCTTGCCGACGTAGCCGATCTGACGGGACTCCCAGAACGCGTAGAAGTCTTCTCCGCCAAAGCCTTTGTCAAACCGGGCATAGCGTACGTGGTGGGATTCCAACAACGCCAGCGTTTGCCGGGCAAACGAAAGGACGTCGGTCGAACTGCTCGTGTTGCCGGGACGCAGCGCGGCATTCACTAGCATTCGCGACTGCCCTTCGTACACGAGAAGGGGATGATAGCTCTTTCGGCCGCGCTTCTGACTGTTAAAACCGACTTCCGCTCCCTGCTGGTTGCCGTACACCGTCTCAACAGTCGAATCCAGATCGAGAATCAAGGAGTCGGGTAGCTGCGGTGCAATGATTTCGACATTCAGGTTTCGCAGGGCTGGCGCTAAATGGTCGTGGGCTTTGCCCAGACGAAGCAATTCCTTGTTTAACAATGTGTGATGCGGCACCCGGCCGCCCAGCGCCTGGGCGATCAAGGCATCACCTTGTAGGGATTTGAAATGAAAGAGACGTTCGCAGCCCAAAATCCAGCCGATGATGAGCATCTGCAGAATGCGATGCGTCGGAAAGATGGCATTCGCCGCTTTGGCTAGTCCAAGGCTCCGAAGGGCTTGATTCAAACCGATGTTTTCAAGAAATCCGAGGATCACCTTGCTTCCTGCAAAATTTGTTGCATTTCTCATAGAAAATGCCGTTTTCAATGACGCGATTTTTGTGGTAGACTTCACCTTAAGGGTGCTCCTCTCTTGGTTGGTGATGTTCTAGGCAAACACCATTCTACCAAAGATCTGGGCACTTTTTCATGTTTTTATGAGGTGGTACTTTCGTAATTCAGGTTTATATACTGTAGGCTACCGGCGACGAGGTCCGCCGCCGATGCCGCTTTTTCGAAGCCGAAGAGCGGCGCGGGAAGCCGTATTCGCGTTTTTGCGGCAAAGACGAATATCCAAACGAGGGGAGGAAGCAAGACATGAATGTTGGCAATGCGTTAAGCGGCCGGCCGTGCGAAAACCTGTTCGAGGAGGACGTCTGTTTTGCTATACAAAAACGGGAAGGATGTGCTTCCCCCTAGCTTGCTGGAAGAACTCCAAAAGTATGTGAACGGCGAATTGATTTATATACCGAAACCGCAGGAGCGGCGCGCCCGCTGGGGAGAAGTGAGCGGCACGAGACAAATGCTGGCGGAACGGAACCGGGAAATCCGCCGGCTTCATGAGGACGGATGGTCCGTCGAAGCCCTGGAGGGGAAATACCACCTGTCAGGCGAAAGCATCCGCAAAATCTTGGTGAAAACCCGCTAAAGGCGCAATCCGATAAAGCCCGAAGGCAGGACGAAGACGTCCCGCTTTCAGGCTTTTTTCGCGCTTAGACCCCCGGCAGCCGGGTTTCGTCTACCGCGTCCCCTTCGTCATCCGACCGGGTATAGGCGATCAACGTTACGGGGGAACCGGCTTCGGCGCTTAACTGGCGCTCCAGCTCGCGGATTTGTTCTACGGCTTGCGGCTGCCTGTCCAAGCGGGCGATTTTATAAGATGGCTGCGTCATCACGTCACTCCGTTTTTAGAAGTTATCGTTCTCTGCCGTTAGCATGTCTCGCCGGACTCGATCATAAACGGACCATCCCGATGCGGGCCGTGACCGGAAGAAAAGAAAACGCTTAAATTTTTGCTTTCCCGATCCCGCAGCCGTGGTAAAATGGAACGAGAACCCGCTTCGGATTTCCTTTCAGCCTGTTCCTGTCGTTCTCGCTGCTGCCTTTACTCTTCGTAAACGGGGGCCCGATCCGATGAACAGGAAGTTTATCAATTCCCCGGCGGCCTATGCGCTGGGCATGTTCGCCATGATGATTCCCAGTCAGGCTTTCAGCTCGTTTTACAGCTATTACTACGTGGAGAAGCTCGGCCTCGGGGTCGGGCTGGCCACGATCGCCCGGACGATTTACCTCGTCTGGGACGCCGTCAACAACCCGATGGCCGGCTATCTGTCCGACCGGACGAACACCCGGCACGGAAGGCGCAGGCCGTGGATTTTCGCTTCCATCCCCCTCTTTATGCTGACGTTCATCATGGTGTTTTCCGTTCCCGGCGAACTTTCGGAGAGCGGGCTGTTCGTTTGGTTTCTGACGGCTCTTGTCCTGTTCGAAAGCGTTTCTACCTTGCTGTGGGTCAATTACGGCGCGCTGTTCCCCGAGCTGTTCCGGGGCGAGCGGCTGCGCGCAAAGGCGTCCGCCGTGCAGCAGGGCTTTCAGATCGCGGCGATTTTGATCGGCACCGCGCTAACGCCGATCGTCTATGCCGCCATCGGCTTCGGCCCGATGTCGGTCGCGTATTCGCTGGCGTTCGCGGCTTTCATGCTGTGGTTCGCGTTCTCGGTCCGCGAGGACGAAAACGCGCGCAAGGCGCCCCCTCTCCCGCTGAAGGAAGCGTTCCGCGAAACGCTGAAAAACAAGCCCTTTTGGACGTTTTACATCGCCAATTCGTTCGCCCAGACCGTCAACGGACTCCTCGCTTCGATGATTCCCTTTTATGCCAAATACGCGCTGAAAATTCCGGAATCCCAAGTTGCGTTCGTGCTGGCCTCCGTGTTCGTGTCGATCATTCCGCTCGTGGCGGTCTGGTACTTCATCGTCCGCAAGCTGGGCGGGCTCAAGAGCTGGCGCCTCGCGCTGGCCGTCTACGGACTGTCCGTCATCCCGCTCTGGTTCGCCGGCGGCCTTTGGGGCGGCATCGCGGCGGGCATTGCCGCGGGCTTCGGCATGGCCGGGTTTCTCGTCGCCCCGGCGCTGCTCGCGAGCCGTATCGTCGACCTCGACGCCGAGAAAACCGGCCGAAGGAGAGAGGGCGTCTACACGGCCGTTGCCGGATTCGTGACCCGCTCGAGCGGCCTCATTTCGGCGGTCGCCTTTTGGCTCGTCGGGCTGGCGTTCGGTTACGTCAGCGGAGACGAACCGGGCCCGCATCCGGAGACGACGTTTCGGGTGCTGATCAGCATCGTGCCGCTCTGCCTGCTCGCCGTTTCGTTCGCCGTTTCGATGTTCATGAAGGATCCGGGCGCGCCGGCGGCGCCGGCGGGCTTTGACCGGCGCAGGAGAAAGGAGGAGGAGCATGGCCAAACGATTGATTCTGAACTGCGATGATTTCGGCCAGAGCGCCGCGGCCAATCGGGCGATTATGCATCTGCTGGAGGAAGGGAAGGTGTCTTCGGCGACGATCATGCCGCCGGCTCCGGCGTTCGCGGAAGCGGCGGCGTGGTGCCGAAAACGCCGAATCGGAAGCGTCGGCCTGCATTTGACGTTTACGAGCGAATACGACGCGATTCGCTGGCGCAGCCTCACCGGGCATCCTTCGCTGCACGACGAAGAGGGATTTATGTTTCACACGGTCGAGGAGTTCGAGCGCAACGCCGAACCGAGGGCGGTGAGGCTCGAGATGAAGGCGCAGTTCGAAGCGGCGAGGCGGGCGGGGATCGACATCGCGCACGCCGACAATCATATGGGCAGCCTGTACGGGTTGGCGACGGGCAAAAGCCATTTGCCCCAGGTACTGTGGTTATGCTCTCGCAGGAGGTTGCCGTTCCGGCTGTTTCGCCGCTTCGAGCCGAGGGACTCGTTCATGGCGTCCATCGCAAGCCCGGAAACGCAGCGCGCGCTGGATAAAGTCGTCGCGCTCGCCGATACGCTCGGCGTCGGCGTTCCAGACTATTTGATCAGCCATCCGTACCATGCCGAAGAAGGCGAAAGCTACGAATCGTTTCGCGCCATGATGATCGCCAGGCTTTACGAGCTGCCCGACGGGGTTACCGAGACGTACATTCATCCGGCGGTCGAGGACGAGAAGCTGGCGAAATCGATTCCGTCCTGGAAGAAGCGGGTTTGGGAATACCGGCTCATGCTCGACGCCGATTTCGAATACGCGATGAAGGATGCCAACGTCATGCTGACCGATTATCGTCACGTGCAGCGGCACATGAGAAGGCCCCGGCTCCGGGCCGCGGGCAGGCTGGCGAAATCCTTGCTGACCTGAAGGAGGCGGCCGGCGCGATGGAAATTTCCGTATGCGGATGAATCTTTTCTACCTCTCTCTCGTATAAGAGGATGTATTTATCCAATTCAGTTGAAAGGTCGGGTGGGCTATGTCGTTTTTCGGCCGGATTTTGGCAAGCGTCGGCATCGGTTCGGCAAAGGTGGACACGGTACTGGAAACATCCTCTTATGCTCCCGGAGACGAAGTCCGAGGCGTCGTGCGGATCGAGGGAGGGGCGGTCGAGCAGCGGATCGACGGAATCGTCCTCACCGTCATGTCCCAGTACGTTCGGGAAGTGAACGACAGCAAACTGCATCAGAACGCGGAAATCGCGCGCATTCGCGTGACGGAGCCGTTCGTTCTGGCGCCGGGCTCGCGCGAGGAAGTTCCGTTTTCCTTTTACCTGCCGCGCAATACGCCGCTGTCGATCGGACGTACGCCGGTCTGGATCAAAACGAACGCGGACATCCAATCCGCGGTCGATCCGACCGACGAGGACCGCATTCATATTATGCCTTCGCGCGATCAGAAAGTCGTGCTGGACGCGATCGACATGCTGGGATTCCGCCTGAAGCAGACGGAAACGGTGTACGCGCCCCGTCTCGGCGGCTCGCTGCCGTTCGTTCAGGAGTTCGAATGGATTCCCGGCGGCGGACGCTACCGCGGGCGGCTGGACGAACTGGAGCTCATGTTTCTGGGAAGCCGTGGCGACGGCTTAACGTTGCTCCTGCAGATCGACCGCAAAGCGACGAGCATTTTCGGCCTGTTCGCGGAAGCGATGGATACGGACGAGACGTTCGTCCGCGTCGAGCTGTCGGGCGGCGATTTGGGCGAAGGCCTCTCGCATGTTGCCGGCGTGCTGGCCAACATTATCGATAGATACAGCTGAAGCCGGGACGCGCGCGAGAGGTTCGCCCCGGTCGGCGAGTTCTCCCGTCGCGCTGGAGTCTATCCGCATCCCGATAAAGGGCGCCCGCGATCGCGGCGCCCTTTTTTCGGCATCGGGAAGTTTAAGTTATTCGCCTTACGAAAGAGTTTTAGGGAAGATTAGGGGAGAAGGAGAGCGGGGCTGAGGGTAGAAACCGGCGTCGAACGCACCGGATAGGGGCGGCGGGATGCCTTCGTCGATGGGCGGTCGCGGTGCCGATTGGCGCGAGTCAGCCTATGTTGGATTTTATCCAATCGCCGGAGCGGGAAACGGGAAAACCGCGGTTTACAGTGGATTTTATCCAACGAAGAACGGGAGTTTCGGGCGAAATCCCCGAAAAAGCCTCGCCAGATTGGACAAAATCCAACGAAGCCAACTGGTTTCGCGGAAAAGTCTGTTTTGATTGGATAAAATCCACTATACATGCAATAAACCTAACGCGAAATCCAGTACCGAGTTGGTTTGTCATTATTATTTCCTTTGACCTAATATTTTACATGTCGTTTGGATGGGGAGAGGAAAAACGAGCAACAGGGGAGGAATCGCAGAAAAATTGCCAAAAAAAGGTTTGGATCCAAATGGTTTCGTTACGGGACTAGAATCTTCACAACCTCACGTTCATTTTTGCCTCTGCCAGGTTGAATCCGAGGGACGGTCTTGGCTTGTTTTCGCTTTTGCCTTCCCCGACTGGTTCGTTCCGTAGGTTTATTCAAGATGGTGACGAACCGCTTCCACGGGTATTGGCTGTAATGACGCAAATAACGAACAAAGTTAAACAGGGTCAACTTGTTCGGCGTTTCACGATGCACGAGCTGGCACAACAGATAGAGAATGACGCCCAGATACAACTGAGCCCATACGGCATTTGGATCATGGTTGAGAGAGGTGATCGTCGTCAGGTGTTGATTGATCCACTTAAAAAACAACTCAATTTGCCATCTGCAGCGATAGACTTCACCTTCGTCCACGGCGCTAAGATCGAAGCGGTTGGGCAGCAGCCTGGAGGTCCGACGCTCGTCGTCCTGGAACTCCACCAAGCGAAACGGCCGATGGGTTTTCGTCTTCTTGTCGTAGATCGTGACGGTTGCATCCCGCAGGATCGGCGTGTCGGCCTTCACAGGGTGCTCCTGCAATACCGTGAACGTGTTGGTCGTTTTAAGTCGGGCCACAAAGGTAATGCCGTCTTTCGCCCATGCACAAAAGCGCGTGTAATTCACGTAGCCCCGGTCCAAAATGTAGGTCAGATCCTTGCGTGTCACGAGCTCATCAACCGCCATCTGATCAGAGACCCCAACCGTGGACAAGACGATCCGGTCCGGAAAGGGATTTTCTTCGTCCAAGCATAGCAGCCGAGTGTGCATCTTCACCCCCTTGGTTCGATCCTGATAAAAGGCCCAATCGCCAAACACAAACGGAAGAAGGAAACTGCTTGAATCGATAGGGGCCAGTTTACCCAAATGACCAACTCCCTTGGCGCCTGGCATCAGTTGTTGCAGTCGGGAGGCTAATCGATTGAAGATGCACTGCAAGTATTCCAAGGGCAGTTTCGCCAGCTTTCGATTCAGCGTCGAGGCATGAACGGAAGACACGCCAGTCAGTTCTTGAAGATAGGGATCGGTAGCCAAATGGAGCTGAATATCTTCCAAGGTCCTTCGCTGTTGAATTTCCCCCTCGATACATAACAGGATGGCCGCGGTGATCGTCAATTTTTTTGAATAGCGATCCGCTAGAGGAAGTCTTCTTATATGGAGTTTAAGTTCTTTTAAACACTTGCGCATAACCGTTTTTTGGTGTATATTGCCCATGGGTTAGTTCTCCTTTGTAGGGAAATGGGCAATTTTGTCTGCTTCCTCTACAATAGGAGACTTTTTTTATTTTGGCTAGCTTCATGTCAGGTTTTTTGCATACGTAGTGGATAAAATCCAGCGAAGCTTCGCTGCCTCTCATGCCCATCTGGTCGTGTTCACCGTGCGAAAGCGCCGAGCAAGCTTGCGTTGAGTAAAAAATACCCATTTCACCGCCTCCGCACGCAAGCCGTCGATCCAGTTGAGTCGCGATGACTCATCTCAACCCGCTAAACGCACGCGGCCATACGTAAAAAGTACCCATCTTACCGCCCCCGTACGCAAGCCGTCGATCCAGTTGAGTCGTCATGACTCATCTCAACCCGCCAAACGCATGCAGCCGTACGCAGTTGGGTAAAAAATACCCATCTTACCGCCCCCGCACGCAAGCCGTCGATCCAGTTGAGTCGTCATGACTCATCTCAGCCCGCTAAACGCATGCAGCCATACGCAGTTGAGTCAAAAATACCCATTTCACCGCCCCCGCACGCAAGCCGTCGATCCAGTTGAGTCGTCATGACTCATCTCAACCCGCCAAACGCATGCAGCCATACGCAGTTGGGTATAAATGCTATTCGCGAACCGGCCGGCCGCGCCCGTCCCTATTCTATCGAAATTCGCGGGAGGCTTCCGTTTTGCTTCCTGTCTTTTGGCGTTTCAAATAAACCGTTGCTTAATTCTTTTTCGATGAAGTAAACTTTTGTTACATTTCGGGACGCCCGTAGCCCATAAGATTCGCACCAAGAAGGAGAGCGTTATGTTCGCCAAAATGAGCTTGCGTTGGAAGCTGCTGCTGCTGAGCATCTTGATGATAACGGTTCCGCTGAGCCTGCAGGGCATCGTGACGTACCGGGAGTTTTCGTCGTCCACCGAGCGTAGGGCGACCGAGAACACCGTGCAAATTACCGAGCAAATCAACCGCAACCTGGACCGGACGCTGGCGGAGATGCAGCGGTTGTCGCTTACGCCGCTGTACGATCCGAACGTGGTGGCGATATTGAACAAATACGGCGGCGCCTCCTCCGTCGGGATCCGTCCGACCATCGAGGAACGGGAGAAAATGTTCCTCTACATTTCGGGCGCGGCCTACGGCCTTCAGGAAGTGAAAGGCATCCAGATTATCGCCGGCAACGGCTTTATTTTTACGAACGTCGATTCCACCCTGATGAAATTCGCGGATATCGGGGCGCTGCCCTGGAGCGAAAAGGTGCGCGAAGCCGACGGCGCCTGGGCGCTCATTCCCCCTCATTCGCTCGGCCACTACATTCCCGGCGACCCGGACGAGTATTTTTCGGTTGCCCGCATGCTTCGCGAGCCCGGCAGCAACCGTCAGCTCGGGATGATCGTCATCGACCTGAAGCTGGACGTGTTCCGCACGATTTTGGCGAATTACCGGTTCGAGGAGAACGGCAATTTGTTCGTCATGAACGGGAGCAACGACCTGTTTTTCGAAAAAACGAGCGGCGAGACCGATCCGTCTCTAGCCCGCGATTTGCGGGCGGTCAGCGCGACGTACGGCAGCGGCGTGTACGAGCGGGCGCCGGGCGGGCAGCGTTTCATTACCGTCGTCGATAATTCTTCCTATTCGGGGCTGAAGGTGATCGCTTACATTCCCGAGAGCGTGCTGCTCCAGGAAACGAAGCAGTTGCAGAAGTTCACGATTTTCATCGCCGTCCTGTTCGTCGCCGCGGCCTGCCTGATCGCGATTTTTTTCGCGTACCGGATCAGCCAGCCGCTCGTCAAGCTGAAGCAGAAAATGCTGCTGGTCGAAACGGGCAACTTCAAGCAGAGCGTTCCCGTGGAAACGCAGGACGAAATCGGGCAGCTCGGGAGAGGCTTCAACCGGATGGCCGAGGAAATCAACCGGCTCGTCAACGAGGTGTATGCGGTCGAAATCCGGGAGAAGGAGGCAGAGCTCGCCAGCCTGCAAAGCCAGATCAATCCGCATTTTATTTACAACACGCTCGAGTCGATCAACATGATGGCCCTCAAGAAAAACAATTACGAGGTGTCCGACATGGTCACGGCGCTCGGCGGCATGCTCCGGTACACCGTAACGCAAAGCGGGCGAACGGTGGCGCTGGAGGAGGAGCTGGCATCGGTCGGCGCCTATTTGAAAATCCAGCAGCTCCGCTACGGCGAGCGGCTGCGCGTCCGGTTCGACGTCGAGCCGGGGACGGAGCGGCTGCAGGTGCCGAAGCTGCTGCTCCAGCCGCTCGTGGAAAACGCGATTTTCCACGGCATCGGCGATCGGGAGGAAGGCGGCGAGATCTGGATCAGCACGGCCGCGTTCGAGGACGAGCTGCTCATCATCGTGCGCGACGACGGCATCGGGATGGACGACAGGCAAATCGAGCGGCTGCGCCAGTCGCTGCTCGTCCCCGATCCGCCCGGCGCGCGGAAGCGCGGGCTGGCGCTGCGCAACATCGCGCAGCGGATTCGCCTTATGTTCGGTCCGGAGGCCGATCTTCATATCGACGGAAGCCCCGGCATGGGCATGGCGTTCACCATTACGATTCCGGCCGTAGAAAGGAGCCACGGCGATGATCAAACTATTGCTGGTTGAAGACGAGGAAACGATACGCACGGGCATCCGCAGCGTCATCACGGGACTTGCCGACGGTTTTGAAATCGTCAAGGAAGCGGCGAGCGGCAAGGAAGCGTTGAGTTATTTGCAAACGGACGTGCCCGACGCCATCATCACCGACATCCGGATGCGGGAGATGGACGGCCTGACGCTAATTGCCAAAGTGAGGGAATGGTACGCCGATATGCCGCTGGTCATCATCAGCGGCTACGGCGATTTCGAATACGCCCAGCAGGCGTTGCGCCACGGGGTGGCGGACTATCTGCTGAAGCCGATCGACCGGGCGGCGATGCTTAAGGCGCTGGAGCGCATCCGGGGACTCATCGATAAGGAAAGAGGCATCGCTCTGCCTGCGGGACCGGAGGAGGAGCAGGCGATTCCCCCGGGCGACGGGCGGAAGCTGATCCGCAAGCTGAAAGCCCATATCGACGGCCATCCGGACGGGGATCTGCGATTGCAAACGCTGGCGGAGCTCGTCCATCTCAGCCCGGTTTACCTGAGCAAGCTGTTCAAGCAGGAAACCGGCGAAAACCTGTCCGATTACATCATGGCGGCGAGGCTTGCGCGCGCCAAATATTTGCTGGCCGGCACCGAGCTGAAAATTTACGACGTCGCGCGGCTGTCCGGCTACCAGAGCCCGAAGCATTTCATGCTCGTGTTCAAGAAAGCGACGGGCGTTACCCCGGGCGTTTACCGCGAGGAGCACGGGGGCTAAAACGAACTGGCTAATAAAACGTACCAAAAGTGTATGTCGCGTGATATTTTGTAACATTGCCTTTCCCTACAATAAAAGACGTACGACATGATCAGCGCGAAGCGGGAGGGAAAGAGAGATGAAAAAATCGTTATTGGCCATGCTGCTCGTCGCGCTTGCCGTGTTTGCGGCGGCGTGCGGCAATTCCGGCAATTCCGGAAATGCCGGGAGTTCCACGGCGCCGGGAGCGTCGGGCACGCAGCAAGGCGGATCGGCCGGCGGCGAGCCCGTCGAGCTGAAGTTTATGACCTGGGGCAATCAGCAGCACCTGGACATGTATGAAACGCTGCTGGCCAAATTCAAGGAAACGCATCCGAACATTACGGTGACGCTCGAATCGGTGCCGTTCGCCGACTATCAGCAAAAGGTGTCCGTTCTTGCCGCCGGCCGCGAGCTGCCGGATCTGGCGTGGATTTCCGAACGGATGGTGCCGCAATTTATGGCGAACGACATCCTCGCGGACATCTCCGACATCAAGGATGACGCCGAGTTCGCCCTGAACGACTTCATTCCGTCCACGTTGGAGCTTTTTTCGAGCGAAGGCGGCTTGTACGGCCTGCCGTTCTCGACGCCGCCGAGCGTTATTTTCTACAACGCGGACCTGTTCGAGCAGGCCGGTCTTCCGACGCCGAACGAGCTGGCGGCAAGCGGCGAATGGACTTGGGAAAAATTCACGGAAACGGCTAAAGCGCTTACGTCCGGCACCGGCGCGGACAAAACGTACGGCGCGACGTTTTTCCGGGATTGGAAAACGTGGATCATGCTTCCGTCCTATTCCTGGTCCAACGGCAGCGACATTTTCAACGACGACATGACGTCTTTCACCTGGAACGACCAGTACGGCGTCGAAACGTTCGAGATGCTGAACCGAATGATGTTCGTCGACGGCTCCCACCCGAAAGCGGGCGAGCAGATCAGCTTCGAAACCGGAAAGCTGGGCATGTACTTCGACGGTTACAGCTACATGTCCAAAGCGCGGGAAATCAAGGATTTCAAATGGAGCATCGCGCCGTTCCCGTCGGGTTCGATGGGTTCCGCTCCGATGATGGGGCAAGCCGGCTACGTCGTCTTCGAACAGACGAAGCATCCGGAGGAAGCGAAAGAGCTGCTGAAATTCCTGGCCAGCCAGGAAGGCGTGCAGGCAACGTCGACCTACTTCGTGCCGCCGCGCCAATCGGTGCTGAATTCGGACGCGTTCCTGAATCAGCCGAACAATCCTCCGGCGGAGCACATCAAGCAGGCGCTGATCGACGAAATGCCGAAAGCCGTCGTGCAGCCGGGCCATGTGCAATGGACCAAAATCGACAACGAAATTTTGCTCGGCTTCGACCGGCTCTTCGGACAGTCCGCCGCTCCGGCCGACATCGTGAACCAAATGAAGCAAGCGATCGATCCGCTGTTAACCAAATAACGAAAAGCGGGACGACGGTTCGCTTATTCGCGAACCGTCGTCTCATTCGAAGGGAGACCCCGTCATGAACCGTTTACGCCAATCGCTGCAAAGCGGCAAGCTGCAGCTGTTCGTCAGCCTGCCGGCCAACGATGCGAAGCTGGCCGAGGCCGCCGTCCGGGAAGGGGCCGACGGGCTGAAGGTTCACCTTAACGTCGCGCACCGGGCAAGCGGAAACAGCTTCGGCTCGCTGGAATCGTACAAGGAGACGTTCGCCGAAATCCGGTCGCTGTTCCGGGGGCCGCTCGGCGTCGTGCCGGGAGGCTCCGCGGCCGACGTCAGCCGGGAAGAAATCGCGGCCCTGCCCGAGGCGGGCTTCGACTTTTTCTCCATCTACGCCTGGCACCTTCCGACGTTCATGCTCGAAGCGCAAGGGCTCGCCCGGACGTTCGCGATCGACGACAAGTTTGACCTGCGGCTGCTCGAAGCCGCCGGAGCGTTCGGCATCGACGCGCTGGAAGCGTCCGTCGTGCCCGGCGCGGAATACGGAACGCCGCTGACGCTGGCGGACCTGCTGAAATACCGCTGGCTGGCGGAGCGCTCCGGCCTGCCGGTCATCGTGCCGACGCAGCGGAAGGTGACGCCGGACGACGTCCCGCATCTGATCGGCTGCGGCGTCAAGGCGCTGCTTGTCGGCGCGGTTTCGATCGGCTCGACCGCGGAATCGATCGGCCGGTCGGCGAGCCGGTTCCGCGAAGCGATCGACAAAGCGGGAGGATGATGACGCCATGAGCTCGAGCCGACGCAAAGCCTCGAAAAACCCGCTCGTCCGGGACGCGAATTTGACCGGATGGCTGTTCATCTCGCCGATGGTGCTCGGTTTTATCTGTTTTCTGCTTCTCCCGATGGCAATGGCCTTCTATATGGGCTTCACCGACTGGCCGCTGCTCGGCAGCTCGTCGTTCACAGGACTCGACAACTACCGCAACATCATGAACGACGACATCTTCTGGAAATCGTTCGGCAACACCGTTTACTTTTCGGTCGGGCTCGTCCCGCTCAACATTGCGCTGGCGCTGCTGCTCGCGCTGCTTCTGACGAAGAGCCTGCCGGGAATGGGCTTTTTCCGCACGGCGATCTTTACGCCCGTCATTACGTCCCTCGTCGTCTGGTCCATCGTATGGAAGTACATGCTGGCCACCGATTCGGGGTTTATTAACCAAATATTGCAAATATTCGGAATTCAAGGTCCGGCTTGGCTGTACAATCCCGACCTGGCGATGCCGGCGGTCATCGTGACGAGCGTGCTCAAAAACGTCGGCCTGAACATGGTGCTGTTCATCGCGGCCTTGCAGCAGGTTCCGGCGCATTTGTACGAGGCGGCCAAGCTCGACGGCGCCGGACGGACCCGGACGTTTTTCCAGGTGACGCTTCCGATGATCACGCCGACCGTCTTTCTGACCGTCATCATGACGGTGATCGGCTCGCTCAAAGTGTTCAGTCAAATTTATGTCATGACACAGGGCGGCCCCAGCAACTCCACCAAGGTGCTCGTCTATTACATTTGGGAAACGGCGTTCAAGCTGTACGATCTCGGCTACGCTTCCGCGGTGGCGTTCATTTTGTTCTGCATCATTTTGGTATTTACCCTGATTCAGTGGCAGCTTCGCAAAAGGTGGGTATTCCATGAAAGCTGAACCGATCGCAAGACCGTCGTCCCCTCGTTTCCGGTTTCGTCCGGGCGTGCTGATTCATTATTCGATTTTGGCGGTCATCTCCGTCTTGATGATTTTGCCTTTCGTCTGGATGCTGTCCACGTCGCTGAAGGAACCTTCGGACATTTTCGTATTTCCGCCCGAGTGGATTCCTTCGCCCATCCGTTGGGAGAATTATGCCGAAGTGCTGCGAACGATCCCGTTCGGCCGGTTTTACTTCAACAGCGTCTATATCGCCGTGCTTGTCACCGCAGGGACGGTGCTGTTCACCTCTCTGTCCGGGTACGCGTTCGGAAGAATCCCGTTCGTCGGGCGCAATCTCGTCTTTCTCATCCTGCTCAGCACGATGATGATTCCGCACGAGGCGACGTCGATTCCGATGTTTCTGTTCATGCGGGAGCTCGGGTTCCTCGACTCGCATTTTCCGCTAATTGTCGTGCCGATCTTCGGCGCGGGCGGCGTGTTCGGCGTATTCGTCATGCGGCAGTTTTTCCTGACGCTGCCGAAGGAGCTGGAGGAAGCGGCGATGATCGACGGCTGCTCCCGGTTCGGCATTTACTGGCGGATCATGATGCCGCTCGCCGGGCCCGCGATATCGACGCTGACGATTTTCACCTTTTTGACCTGCTGGAACGAGTTTTACGATCCGCTTATTTTCGTGAACAGCCGGGAGCTGATGACGATTCCGCTCGGTTTGTCGCTCTTTACCGACGAAGCGGGCACGGCTTGGCATCTGCTTATGAGCGCGTCGGTGATGGCCACGCTGCCGCTGCTGATCGTCTTCTTCTTCGCGCAGAAGCAATTTATGGAGGGCGTGGCGATGACCGGGCTGAAGGATTAACGGCCAAGCGGGGCGGAGCAAAGAGATGAAGAGACAGAGCGGATATAAAAAGGGAGTTAGATAAGCGCGGATCGGACGGTCGGCCAAGTGATAAGATGCGGCTGAACGTTGGAGACGGCGACGGAGAAGCTACCCGGCTGAAAGTGGAGACGCCGGACGGAGAAGATGCCCGGCCGGAAGTTGGAGGCGGCAGTTGGAAGATGTATGGCTCAAAGCCGAAATGGACCGGATTGAATGCTGAATATTTACAGCCAAGCAGGAAAAAGGCCGGCCTGACCGAAAGCGGCCGGAATGAAAGTCAAGGCTGCCGGCCTTATCCTAGGAAGGGGCGCGAGCGAAAATGAAAAAAACGTTTGAGGCGGATGTCGTCGTCGTCGGGGGAGGCCCGGCCGGCATTATGGCGGCGATCGCGGCCGGCCGTCAAGGCGCCCGCACCGTGCTGATCGAGAGGGACGGATTTCTGGGCGGGATGTCTACGGCGGCGCTCGTCTACCCGTGGATGACGTTTCATACCGAAACGGGAGAGCAGGTCATCCGGGGCATTCCGCAGGAGCTGGTGGAGCGGCTGATGGCTTGCGGCGGCTCTCCCGGCCATCTGCGCGATACGGTCGGCTTCGTCAGCACCGTCACGCCGTACCATCCGGAGCTGTTCAAGGTGACGGCGCTCGATATGCTGAAGGAAGCCGGCGTTCGGCTTCTGCTGCACAGCTTCGTTGACGAGGCCGAGGTGGAGGGGAACCGGATTGCCGGCGTAACGCTGACCGGCAAGTCCGGGCGGATCGGCGTGCGCGGGACGATGTTCGTCGACACGTCGGGAGACGCGGACGTGGCGAACTTGTCCGGCGCGCCCACGCTTGTCGGGCGGGACGGCGACCGGCTTACCCAGCCGATGACGATGAAGTTCCGGATGCGCGGCGTCGATCTGGAAGCCGTGAAGCGGGCGATGATCGAAAATCCGGACAATTTTTATCATAAAACGCCGTTTGCCGATTTGGAGCGCATCCCGCTTACCGGCATTCAGGGCTTCTATGCCGAGTGGAAGGCGGCGAACGTGCCGATCAACCGCGATCAGGTGCTGCTGTTCGCGGGGCCGGCCGAGGACGAGGTTTTGGTCAACTGCACGCGGGTGCAGGGGCTTAGCGGAACCGACGTCGAAGATTTGACGAGAGCGGAGGATGAGGGCCGGCGGCAGGTGCTGCTGATGGCGGAATTTTTGCAAAAGAGCGTGCCCGGCTTTGCCCGGGCTTCGATTTCGGCGGTCGGCACGCAGATCGGCGTCCGCGAGTCGCGGCGGATCGACGGGCTGTACAGCCTGACGATCGACGACGTCGTGTCCGGGCGCAAATTCCCGGACGCCGTCGCGCGCAGCGGTTACCCGGTCGATATCCACGACCCGTCGGGCAAAGGCGTCAAAGCCGCCTGGATCGGCGGCGACGGCGCTTACGACATTCCGTATCGCTGCCTGGTCGCGAAAGGGGTCGATAACTTGCTGGCCGCCGGGCGCTGCATTTCGACGACGCACGAGGCGCTGGCGACGACCCGCCTGACGCCGAGCTGCATGGCGACCGGCCAGGCCGCGGGCACCGCCGCCGCGTTGGCGGCGGATCTGGGCACGACGGCCGCGCAGGTGGACGCGGCGCTGCTGCGGGAATGGCTGCGGCGGGACGGCGCCGTCGTCTAGCAGGCCGGCTGGCCCGGACTACGGACCGAAGAAGTCCGCTGGACGGACTCATGATGCCGTCCGTCCGGACTCTCGGCAGAAGTAGTCCGTCCAGCGGACCTGTATGATGCGGCGCCTGCACTTTCGTTGTTCCCAGGGGCTACACCGACCCAAGAGGCCAGCTTGGCATCTGACGAGAAATGCTTAGCCGCATTAGGCGTAATTTCAGCCAGCAGCGTGATTGCCGCTGTGCGATCCATGCCGGGAATCGTATCTAGCAATTTCACCTCTTCTTCGTATGGTTGGATCAGCACTTGAACTTTCTCTTCTAACCGCCCAATTTGATCCTCGAGAAACTTCAGGTGCTCCAGGTGGTACTTGATCATTTCGCGATGATGTTTCAGCAGCTTACCATTCAGTGCGTCCATGAGTTGTTTGACTTTCTTCTTCAACTGGGATTTGACGAGCTGGCGAACTTCCGCCTCCTCCAATACCTCGCCGTCGACAAGTCGGTCTAATAAAGCCCGGCCGGAGACGCCAAACAAATCGGACATAAAGGTGGTGAGCTTGATGTTGGCATCCTGCAAGATTTTGTGAACACGGTTCTTCTCGGAGGTCGTTTGCTGCACCAGTTTGCGACGATACCGCGTCAAGTCCCGAAGCTCACGGATTTCTTGTGGGGCGACCATGCTGGGTTGTACCAACCCGCAGCGGTGCAACTGGGCGATCCACTGTGCGTCTTGAACGTCGGTTTTACGTCCCGGCATCTTTTGAATCTGCCGTGCATTGGCGAGAGTCAATTCACAGGTGGACTCCAGGACGTTCCATATTGGCTTCCACAGCACACCGGTGCTCTCCATCGCTACCTCTCGGCACTCGCGCTCCTCGAGCCAATCCTGCA
>NZ_LT821254.1:0-186581 GCF_900169535.1 Cohnella massiliensis | reverse complement strand
GATCTGGTGGCAATGGCGGAGGGGTTCCACGCGTACCCATCTCGAACACGACCGTTAAGCCCTCCAGCGCCGATGGTACTTGGACCGCAGGGTCCTGGGAGAGTAGGACGTTGCCAGGTTGGAGAACAGGAAAGCACCTCATACGGGGTGCTTTTTTTGTTGGTTCGGATGTTGTCTAGTGTTGGGTCTCCCTCCGTCCTATGTTGGATTTTATCCAACCGACGGAGGGAAAATCGCGGAAAGCCGAGTCTACAGTGGATTTGATCCAACGAGAAACGGGAAAATCGGGCGAAATCCCCGAAAGGGCCGTTCCTGATTGGACAAAATCCAACCAAGCCGGCGGGTTTCGCGAAAAGGCCGGTTTTGGTTGGACAAAATCCAACGAAGCTCCGCGTACTTAATTCCATAAGGCTGCATCCATCCGGCATACCCGAAAAATCCGCCTACATGGCTGCATCCATCCCGAAAGACGCAAATGTACCCGAAAAATTCACCGTCATGGCTGCATCCATCCCTCTTGCCCGCATCTGTCCCGCCATCCGCAAATGTACCCGAAAATTTGCCTTGCCTCGATGCCCGCATTCCTCCCGACAAGCGCGTACGTCGCATGGGCGGGAGGCGGGAGCAGCAGAACAGCGTTGGATACGACGCGGAAAGATTCATTTTTTTCACGCCCGTTTAAGGGAATTTTAAAGGCCGCCTAATGAAAGCCGGCTACGCTGTTTTTTGCAGGGCATACTATACGGAAAGGCGGGAGCATCGGATGACAAAGACGATCGATGGCGTTTAGCCTCACGTCCATGCGTTTTGGGGGCGCATGATCGCTTGCTCATTCTGATCCATTCGTTTTCGTTTCCGTTTCCGGTTAGTCGCGTTGCAGCCTAAAGTTGGCGAAGCCCGTCCTTTTCCGCGGAGAGGGGCGGGTTCGCTTTCGTTTCGAGCCTTTTTCAAACGCTCCATCTACAGCGGCTTACTGGGGTATGCTGCGGGCGAAATGCCAGCGATGGTGCCGTTTCCCAGCATTTCCTGAGACGAGGGCATTTGCCTTGACAGCCTTTTATGCCTCTGCTAAGATTGCCTATAATCAATCGGAGAACAACCGGTTACCGGAACCGAATAGAGGGGGAAAATTCTCGTGTGGCAAAACAAATTCGCCAAGGAAGGCCTTACGTTCGACGACGTACTGCTCGTTCCGCGCAAGTCTTCTACTCTGCCGAGGGACGTGGACGTGTCGACAACGCTGAGCGCTTCGGTGAAGCTGAATATTCCGCTGATCAGCGCCGGAATGGATACCGTCACGGAATCGGCCTTGGCGATTGCCATTGCCCGTGAAGGCGGCATCGGCATCATTCACAAGAACATGTCCGTGGCGCAGCAAGCGGAAGAAGTCGACCGGGTGAAACGCTCCGAGAGCGGCGTTATTACAAATCCTTTTTCGCTGACTCCGGACCATCATGTGTACGACGCCGAAGAGCTGATGGGCAAGTACCGCATTTCCGGCGTGCCGATCGTGGACAAGGACGGCAAGCTGGAAGGGATCATCACGAATCGCGATTTGCGTTTCGTCCATGACTACTCCATCAAAGTCAGCGAAGTGATGACGAAGGAAAACCTGGTCACCGCGCCGGTCGGCACGACGCTGCAGGAAGCCGAAGTGATCCTTCAACAGCATAAAATCGAGAAACTTCCCCTCGTCGACGAAAACAACACGCTGAAAGGCCTCATCACCATTAAAGATATCGAAAAAGCGATCCAGTTCCCGAACGCGGCGAAGGATCAGCACGGACGTCTGCTCGTGGGTGCGGCCGTCGGCGTATCCAAGGATACGTTCGAACGCGCGGAAGCGCTGGTGAAGGCGGGCGTCGACATGCTCGTCGTCGATTCCGCCCACGGCCATCACATCAACATCGTCGAAATGGTCCGCCAGCTTCGCGACCGGTATCCGGATCTGACGATCGTTGCGGGCAACGTGGCGACGGGCGAAGCGACGCGCGACCTGATCGAAGCCGGCGCGTCGATCGTCAAAGTCGGCATCGGCCCGGGCTCCATCTGTACGACGCGGATAATCGCCGGCATCGGGGTTCCGCAAATTACGGCCATCTACGATTGCGCTACGGTGGCACGGGAGTACAATGTGCCGATTATCGCGGACGGCGGGATCAAATATTCCGGCGAGATCACGAAAGCGATCGCCGCCGGCGCCAGCGCCGTCATGCTCGGCAGCTTGTTCGCCGGCACGGAGGAAAGCCCGGGCGAAGCCGAAATTTATCAAGGCCGCCGGTACAAGTCCTATCGCGGTATGGGTTCGATCGGCGCGATGAAGGAAGGCAGCAAGGACCGCTACTTCCAGGAAGACGATTCGAAGCTCGTTCCGGAAGGAATCGAAGGCCGAATTCCGTACAAAGGACCGCTCAAGGACACGATTCATCAGCTGATTGGCGGTTTGCGCTCCGGCATGGGCTACTGCGGAACCGAAACGATCGAGCAATTGAAGAACGACACGTATTTCGTCCGCATTACGGGGGCAGGGCTGCGCGAAAGCCATCCGCACGACGTCCAAATTACGAAAGAAGCCCCGAACTATTCGCTGTGACGTTATCCGGAGGATGAGACTTCGGTCTCAGCCGGCAATTTTGGTTTTGAGCCGCAGAAGAGGATTCCTTTCGCTGCGGCTTTTTCGTTTGGCTGCGGTATGCTACAATAGCAGACGGAACGCAGACGCTTTTTTGACACCATCGAACAAAATAAAAGGAGAGAACGCGCTTTGAATCGTCCTCACCCCTTGTCGCTACGTCCGTCTCTTTCGATTACGAGGTTTATTGCTATAATCGTTCTTCTATCATTCGTCTCAGCGACTCTATTTGCGGGCGCAGCCAAAGCGGAAACCGATGCGGCTGGACTGCAGCTGTCGGCTCATTCCGCCATTCTGATCGACGCGGACTCCGGACAAGTCCTGTACGAGAAAGACCCGGACACCGCCTACGCCCCGGCCAGCATGTCGAAAATGATGACCGAATATCTCGTATTCAAAGCCGTGGAAGAAGGCAAACTGAGCTGGGATCAAACGATCACCGTCACGGAGAATGCCGCCAGCCAGGTCGGAAGCCGTATTTTCTTGGCGGTTGGAGATAAACATACGGTAGAACAATTGTATATCGCGATGGCGGTCGGCTCCGCGAACGATGCATCCGTCCAACTCGCGGAAGCGGTAGCGGGTTCGGAAGAAGCGTTCGCCAAGCTGATGAACGAAACGGCGGCCGAGCTCGGCATGACCAATTCGCATTTCATTAACGCGACCGGTCTCGATCGGGCCGATATGCCGGAAAAGTACCGCCCGACGTCCATCGAAGGCGAGACGATGATGTCCGCCCGTGACGCGGCGACGCTCGCGTACCACATTATTAAGGAAGATCCGAAGTTTCTGGAATACTCCAAAATTCAAACGTACCAATTCCGCGAACGGGATACGGATCCGATCGTCAACTATAACTGGATGCTCGAATCGAACAAAGACGTGCCCTCGTTCAGAAAGTTCGCCTATGAAGGCGTAGACGGCCTGAAAACGGGCCATACGTCCTCTGCGGGCAATTGCTTTACCGGCACCGCCCTGCGGGACGGCACGCGCCTGATTGCCGTCGTGATGGGCGTGGAAGGCTCGAGCACCGACGGCAAGCGGTTTTTGGAAACGGCGACGCTGTTCGATTACGGCTTCAACAATTTCGAGAAAAAGACGGTCATCGACGCGAAAACGGCCGTGCCGGAGCACGAGACCCTTCCCGTCAAAAAAGGCGTAAGCAAAAAGCTTGACGTCGTCACGGCGACGGATCTGACGATTCTCGTCAAGAAGGGCGAAACGATCGAGCCGACCGTCACTGAAGTGAAAAGCACGGTCGATCCGATCACCGCGCCGGTCAAGCAAGGCGACAAAGTGGGCACCGTAACGTATACGTACAAAGACCCCGCGACGCAAGCGGACAAGTCCGCGACGATCGACCTGGTGGCCACCGAAGACGTCAAAAAAGCAAGCTGGTGGCGCTTGATGTTCCGGGCGATCGGGGAGTTTTTCGCCGGGCTGTTCAAGGGAATCGTCAATTTGTTCTGAAGACGGGATTAATTCCGACCGGGTGGGTTGTCTATTCGCGATCCATCCTGTAAAATCTATGGTTAGAATGCTCAGGAGGCGTGTAAAATGGAAACCGGTACTTCGAGAGTTAAACGCGGCATGGCCGAAATGCAAAAAGGCGGCGTCATCATGGACGTCATGAGCGCCGAGCAGGCGAAAGTGGCCGAAGCGGCGGGAGCAACGGCCGTTATGGCGCTGGAAAGAGTGCCTTCCGATATCCGCGCGGCAGGCGGCGTCGCCCGTATGGCGGACCCGACGATCGTGGAAGAAGTCATGAAAGTGGTCAGCATTCCGGTTATGGCCAAAGCCCGGATCGGCCACTACGTGGAAGCCAAGGTGCTGGAATCGCTGGGCGTCGATTATATTGACGAGAGCGAAGTGCTGACGCCGGCCGACGAAGTTTTCCACATCAGCAAGAGCGAGTTTACGGTGCCTTTCGTTTGCGGCGCCAAAGACTTGGGCGAGGCGCTTCGCCGCATCCAGGAAGGGGCTTCGATGCTCCGCACGAAGGGCGAGCCGGGAACGGGGAACATCGTCGAAGCCGTTCGCCACATGCGCCTCATCATGGGGCAAATCCGGAAAGTTCAAAACCTGTCGAAGGACGAGCTCTACCACGAAGCGAAAACGCTCGGCGTTCCTTACGAGCTGCTGCTCGGCGTGCACGAGACCGGCCGTCTTCCGGTCGTCAACTTCGCGGCCGGCGGCGTCGCGACGCCTGCGGACGCTGCGCTGATGATGCATCTGGGCGCCGACGGCGTATTTGTCGGCTCGGGCATTTTTAAGTCCGAAAACCCGGAGAAGTTCGCCCGCGCGATCGTCGAAGCGACGACGCACTATACGGATTACGAACTGATCGCCCGCGTGTCCAAAAATCTCGGCACGCCGATGAAGGGCATTGAAATTTCCAAGCTGAGCCAATTCGAACGGATGCAGGAACGCGGCATTTAATTTCCATCGCTTCGCAGGAATCCAGGTTCGATTTCGGGCGGCTTCGCAAGGCCTCGTCAGGCCGTTAGCGGAGCCGCCCCGATTGATTTTTCGTTGTTCTTAGCTTAACGATCGGGAAAGAAGGAATCGAAATGAACATCGGAGTATTGGCATTGCAGGGCGCCGTAGCCGAACATATCCGCAGCGTCGAGCAAGCGGGAGGCAAGGGAATTCCCGTGAAGCGGACGGAGCAGCTCGCCGAACTGGACGGGATTATCATTCCCGGCGGCGAGAGCACGACGATCGGCAAGCTGATGCGCAAATACGATTTTGTCGATGCGCTGCGGGATTTTTCGGCTCAAGGCAAACCGATCTTCGGCACATGCGCCGGGCTGATCGTGCTTGCGGATCGGCTCGATGGCGCCGAGGAGCCTCATCTCGGGCTGATGAACATGACCGTAGCCCGCAACGCGTTCGGACGGCAGAGGGAAAGCTTCGAAACCGATCTCGACGTCAAAGGGATCGAATCTCCGCTGCGCGCGGTGTTCATCCGGGCCCCGCTCATCAAGGAAGTCGGCTCGGACGTGGAAGTGCTGTCCACGTACAAGGACGAAATCGTCGCGGCGCGCCAGGGTCATCTGCTGGCTTCTTCTTTCCATCCGGAGCTTACGGACGATTACCGGCTGCACGCCTATTTCGTCGACATGGCCAAAGAAGCCTCGGAACGGACGGCCAAGTAAAATCTAGAAACCGCCCTTGAACGGGAAAGGGGATAGCCGAACATGTTGGATGTCAAATTGCTGCGCGGCGACTTTGCGAAGGTCGAACGGGCGCTGCGCAACCGGAACGCTTCGGTCGAGCAGATCGCTTCGTTTCCGGAGCTGGACAGCAGCCGCCGGGAACGGCTGGCGGAGAGCGAAGCGCTCAAAAACCGGCGCAACGTCGTTTCGCAGGAAGTCGCCAAGCTGAAAAAAAGCGGCGGCGACGCGGAACCGTTCATCGTCGAGATGCGCGAAGTGAACGACCGGATCAAGAAGCTCGACGAGGAAGTGCGCGAGCTGGAAGAACAAATCAACAGCCTGATGCTGTCGATTCCGAACGTGCCGCACGAGAGCGTGCCGGTGGGCGCTTCGGAGGAGGACAACGTGGAAATCCGCCGCGTCGGCGAGACGCCGTCCTTCGATTTCGAGCCGCGTCCGCACTGGGAGCTGGCCGACGAGCTCGGCATTCTCGATTTCGAAGCGGCGTCCAAAGTAACCGGCTCGCGCTTCGTTTTCTATAAAGGCCTGGGCGCGCGTCTGGAACGGGCGTTGATCAACCTGATGATGAACCTGCACGCGGACGAGCACGGCTACGAAGAGATTCTCCCTCCGTATCTCGTCAACCGCGACAGCCTGGTCGGCACCGGGCAGCTGCCGAAGTTCGAAGAGGATCTGTTTAAAATCGAGGGAACGGATTATTACCTGATCCCGACGGCGGAAGTGCCGGTGACGAACTATTACCGCGACGATATTTTGACGGTCGAGCAGCTGCCGTCCAAGTTCGTCGCCTACAGCGGCTGCTTCCGCTCCGAAGCGGGCGCCGCGGGCCGCGACACGCGCGGTTTGATCCGTCAGCACCAATTCAACAAAGTCGAGCTCGTCAAGCTGGTCGATCCGGAAACGTCCTACGACGAGCTGGAATCGCTGACGCAGGAGGCGGAACGGGTGCTCTCGGTGCTGGGCCTGCCTTACCGCGTGCTGACGCTTTGCACCGGCGACATGGGCTTCGGCTCGGCCAAAACGTACGACATCGAGGTTTGGATTCCGAGCGCCGGCGTGTACCGGGAAATTTCGTCCTGCACCAACTTCGAAGATTTCCAGGCTCGCCGCGCGAACATCCGGTTCCGGCGCGAGCAAGGCGCGAAGCCGGAATTCGTGCACACGCTGAACGGCTCGGGGCTCGCCGTCGGCCGCACCGTGGCGGCCATTCTCGAAAATTACCAGCAGGCCGACGGTTCGGTCGTCATTCCGGAAGCGTTGCGCCCTTACATGGGCGGACTGGAGCGCATCGGCCCTCGCTAGGGCCGAAGTTCCGGCCCGGCCTTTCGGGGGTTGAACATCGCTTCCCGGCTGTGATATGATTACGGGGCAGAGCGGATCATCCGATCCCGGATGCGATCTGCCCGCGATTTTTGGAGAGGTACCGAAGCGGTCATAACGGGGCGGTCTTGAAAACCGTTAGGGCGCAAGCCCACGTGGGTTCGAGTCCCACCCTCTCCGCCATTCCATACGAAACGACAAGGCCGACCCGCGACCCGGGCCGGTTTTTTTGTGCATAAGAACGCGGTGGCGGGCCAACCTAACGAGGCGGAGGTGTGAGCCCAATGGCAAGCAACGATCAACTTGACGTCCCGCAACGGGATTTGGTCCAAGCGTGGCGGGAGACGCTTCCGGAGCGGCTGCAGCCGGGCGATCAGGCCGTCGTAAAAGGCGACGCATCGAGCCCGGAAGCGCTGGTGGTCCAAATCCGGACGGCGGGGCGCCAAAAGCTGGAATTCGATTTTTCGGTCAAATACGTGGACAGCAGGGAAATCGATATTCAGTTAACCGACGTCGAAAAAGACGGCGTCTCGATCGACGAGCGCACGGAGGAAATGCAATCGCTCATCGCCGACTACCGGCGTCATTTGCACGAATGCGCGCAGGCCCTGCATCATTTTACCCATGCCTAATCTTGAAAAGAGGGAACGTTTATGACGGATAAAAATTTGCGCAACGTCGTCAGCGAGCTGAAGGATACGCCGGTCAACTCGCATCAGGCCCAGCAGGTCCAGCAGCAGCATAACGACAGACGCCATCAGGACGCGCTGAACCATGACGAGCCGGGCGCCGATCTGGGCCCCAAACGGGTTCGCCAATAAAAGGGAGGACTTTACGTGAGCAAGCCGAAAACCGTTCCCGTAGCCGCAGCGGCGGAAGGCAGCGAACACGCCCGCGACCGCAAAAGCGACGGAAACCATCAACCGAACGAACCGTTATCGGGTTCCAAAAAAGTGAAAAACCGCAACCATTCGCGCCATAATAACGGCGAAGGGTAAGCGGCGAACATGCCGTATGAAACAGGCCGATTCTTTCGCGGAGCTATCCGCGGGCGAATCGGCTTTTTCAGGTCTTGTTTGTGCGTTTAAACATCGGACTGTTATAATAGATAATAAAAATTGTTTATAGGAGGTGCCTATGCAAAGCCCATTGCCTGTAAATACTGCAGCCGATCCGAAGCCGGTTCGCCATTCGAAGCTATCCATTCTGGATATCGCGCGCCGTGTCGTGTTCATTATACTGGGCGCAGCGCTGGCCGGGGTCGCCCTCGAAATTTTTCTCGTTCCGAACAATATTATCGACGGCGGCATCACCGGCATTTCGATTATGGCTGCGCACCTTAGCGACTGGCCCCTCGGCGTCTTTCTGTTCGTGCTGAACCTTCCCTTTCTCGTCTTAGGCTACAAATCCATCGGCAAAACGTTTGCCCTGTCGACGCTGCTCGGCGTCATTACGCTTTCGGTGACGACTTCTCTGCTCCATCACGTCGAACCGTTTACCGACGATACGCTCCTCGCGACGGTATTCGGCGGCATTTTGCTGGGCGTCGGGATCGGAATGGTCATCCGCAACGGCGGAGCGACGGACGGAACCGAGACTGTCGCGATCGTCGTCAGCAAAAGAACGCCCTTTTCCGTCGGACAGATGGTTATGTTTATCAACCTGTTCATTCTGGGCAGCGCGGGCCTGGTTTACGGCTGGGACAATGCGATGTTTTCCCTGATTACGTATTTTATCGCCTTCAAGGTTATGGATCTGACCATCGAAGGCTTGGACGAGTCGAAGTCGATCTGGATCATCAGCGAACATTACCGCGACATCGGCGACGCCATCGTCAGCCGCCTCGGGCGCAGCGTGACGTATTTGAACGGGGAAGGCGGATTTTCCGGCGATACGAAGCAGGTCATCTTCGCGGTTATTACCCGGATGGAGGAAGCGAAGCTGAAATCGATCGTCAGCGAGATGGATCCCGCGGCCTTTATGGCGGTCGGCAACATCCACGACGTGCAGGGCGGAAGATTCAAAAAGAAGGACATCCATTAGGGTTTATTTGGTGAATTAGTCTTATTTTTAGGTCATTTTAATTAATCTTTAAATTTTTAGGGTTCCCCCGGTATTCGATTTAAGATAGAATGTGTCCTGTGTAAGTTATTGTTTTCGAGGGGAGCAGGGTTATTTTGAAGTCTCGCAAGTTCGTAAGTTTGTTTTTGTCGCTGTTTGTCGTTTTGACGCTTGTATTGTCGGGATGCAGCAGCAGCAGCAAATCGTCGCCTAAGGATACGCTTCAGGGCGCCGTGGAGAAATCCGCCGATATGAAGTCGTACGGAATGAAGGGCAGCTTGAAAATCGAGGATCTCAATTTGCCGCCCGAGGTCATGGCGGAAGAGGGAGCGGCGGAAGCTCTGGGCCTCATTCAAAGCGCTGAAGTTTCCTGGACGGGCGCCTACCGCCTCGATCCGATGCTGCTCGAGCTGAATTTGATGCTCAGCCTCAGCGGCGATCTGGCCATGTCGTTCCAATTGCCGATCATTATGAACGAAGAGAAAATGTGGCTTAAAGTGCCGAACATTCCCATGCTCGGACTGCCGGAAGATCTCGTCGGCAAATTCGTCGAGTTCGACCTGAAGGAACTGGCCGAGGAGCAAGGCACCGAATGGACGGGAATGCCCGACGTCGGTCAATCGGTCCAGTTTTTCAACGACATTTCCGGAGTCGTTTTCGAGCATATCGACGAAGAAACGTATTTGAGCGCTCCCAAGGCCGAAGAAGCGGGCATTCCGGCGGAAGCCAACGTCAAGAACGTCGTGCAGTTCCATCTGACGCAGGAGCAAGTGGAGCCGTTCATCAAGACGGTCATCAAGGACATCGCGCCGGCGGTCATCGAGCTTCTGTCTTCGAACGAAGAATACCGCAAGCTGACCGAATTGACTCCGGAAGATCTGAATGCGGCGAAGGCCGAGCTGGAGAGCGTCACCGACGAGGACCTGCAAGCGGGGATCGACGAGTTCAACCAAATGTTCAAATCGCTGGACATTCTCGCGAACTTCGGCATCAACGGCGACGGGTACGCCACGTACACCGACGCGACGATCAAAGCGGAAATCGAAGACGCGGGCCAAACCGGCAACGGTACGCTCAAAATCGTATCCGAGCTGACGGACGTAAACGGCGACGTGAAATTCGAATTCGACGTGCCGGCCGCGGAAAATGTCATCACGCTGGATGAACTGGCCGAGTACGGTTTCTATTAAAATGCAAAACGAAGCGGTCCCGCCGAAGCGGGGCCGTTTTTTGCGTTATAACGTCGCTTTGGCCAAGGCTTGTCCGACATGCAGCGCCTCTCCTCCTCGGACCGGAAGCTGCGGCAGACCGTCCTGCGGAACAGAGCTGGTCGTCAAGGCGCGAAGGACGAGGCCGCCGCGACCGCCGTTATTCAAGTGCCGTGCGGTGTTTGGCCTCGCTCGAACGAAATAACGGCCTCCAGAGGCTATTTGTAGAGAAAATCGTTAATGATGCCGGTCGTGTCGACCGTCTCCGTCAAAATCTTTTGCGAGACGAAGAAGTCGGCGTACTCTTTCATCGTTTCTTCCCATGCCGCGCGGTCGTCCACGAGCATTTTTTCGGAGCCTTCCGCCGTCGTCAGCTCCAGCGTCTCCACCGTGCTGACGAGCGAGGGCACGTCCATGCCGAGTTCGTCGGCTACGATTTGCTTGCCCTCGTCTCCCTCGTTGAACATGGCGAGCCCTTCGTCGAACGCTTCGACCATCTTGCGGACTTGCTCCGGATAGTTGTCGATCAGGCTTTTCTTCACGACGACCGCGTCGACGATCAGGTTCGGGGCGTCCTTGGTCGAGTACAGAACGCGTCCGCCCTTGGCCGTCGCTTCCGACAGGTAGGGCTCCCACGTCACGGCCGCGTCCACCTGGCCGGCCATGAACGTCGAGCCTGCGAGGTTGTTGTTCATGTTCATGATCTGCACGTCGGATTCCTCGAGGCCGACGGTTTCCAGCCCTTGAGCAGCAGGAAGTGGGCGACGGAGCCGATGGAGACGGCGACGCTTTTGCCCTTCAATTGCTCCAGGGAGGCGATTTGTTCATTTGCGATGATGCCGTCGGCGCCGAGGGAGCGGTCCATGACGGAGATGATTTGCACCGGATCGTCCGCCTTTTCCTTCGCTTTCATCTGTACGACCGCGACGAACGATTGCACGACCGCGTCCAGCTTGCCCGACATGAAGGCATCCTTCGTATTGCCTTCCATTTCCACGAACTCCACGTTTACGCCTTTGGCCGCGAAAAGCTGCTCCGCGTTTGCGACGATCGGGCCGGCCATGCCGATCCATGGGCTGTAGCCGAAGCGAATGGTCACGGGTTCCTCGGACGACTTCGGAGGCGAGGAGGCTTCGGCCGTGCCGGCCGCGGAAGATGCGGGCGCGGACGGCTCCGGAGAGGCGGAACCGTTCGAAGCGCCGTTGCTTCCGCAGCCTGAAATGACGAGGACGACGGCGAGGATCAGGAACGCGGCAAAACGATTGGTTTTGATGGACATGCTTTTTTCCCTCCACTTTTGTTTGGGTGCAGTAACGGGAACGTCCTTGGTTATTTTTAGTCGTATTTCAGACGTTTCTGAAATGATTATAGTATGAATGCGATCACCCAACAACAGTTAGGTTAATTTTCATTACATAATAATAGATTTTTCGAGGGGAATCGACGATTTTTTTATCGAAACTTTCATAAAAACAAAATTTATGTTATAATAATTAACGTTTAAAAGACGGGGCATGCCTATTTTCGGACTTGCATATCGGTTTTAAGGATTGATATGATGAGGATAATTCAAGCCTTTTCGGAGGCGGATTTAAAGGAAGCGTTGCCATGCTGAGAATCGGATTTATCGCGGCCGCCAAGACCGTGACCCGCCTGGAGCGGCTTCGGCCTGCGCTGGACGCGATGTGCGAGCTTACGTTGATTCCTTTTCAACGTTTGGAGGAAGTGCCGTCTCTCTACGAAGCCCAAAGCCGGTTCCTGGACGCGGTCGTATTCGGAGGAGAGCTGGCGTATCTGGCGCTTCATGCCTCCCCGGACAATCGGCCTTCCCTTCCGACGGCTTTTCTGGACATAACCGAAGGTGATTTTTACAAGCTGCTCTTCTCCGTGATGATGAAGTTTCGGGAGGTGGCGCCCGCGCGGATGTCGATCGACTGCCTCGGGCGCAGCAATCAATATCTCGGTTTGAACAAGGTGCTGCAGCCGGAGGAATTCCCGCACTGTCCGGACGACGCGGCGGATCGCAGCTCCGATGAAGATATGTACCGTTTCCATCTGGACTTGTGGAAGAGGGGCAAAGTCGACCTGTGCCTTACGCGCTATACGAACGGCGATCTCGTGGACAAGCTGCGAAGCCAGGGCATCCCGGTGGTCGAGATCTATCCGCAGGACGAAACGATCCTCCGCGTGTTCGAGAAAGTGATCGCCGATACCGAGACCGACCGCCTTCAGGCCAACCGCGTCGCGATCGGCTACGTCTCCATCCATCACGACTCCATGCCGCAGCCGTTTTCGGAGGAGCTGGACTTGCAGCTGACGACGCTCCAGCAGGCGATATTGGCGTTCAGCAAGCGGATGAAGCTGTCGCTCATCGTCCAGAAGCATCCGCTTCATTTTGAAATCATCACGTCGTACAAAGACCTGAAGGGCGAGATCACCAACGAATTCGCCCGCTGCGCGCTGCTCGGCGAGCTGACCGCGAAGCTGCCGTGGCCGGTCGATGTCGGGTGGGGGATCGGCGACACCGTCCACAAGGGCCGGGCGAACGCCCAGACCGCCAACCAGCGCGCCCACCGGCAAGGCCGAAACTGCGCCTTCGTGATCACGGACGACCAGCAGGTCATCGGTCCGCTCGGGGACGAAGCCAGCCTGGATCTGTCTTTGCAGCCCGACCCGCAGATTCAAAGATGGAGCGAACGCTTCGGCATCTCGAGTTTGCAGATTCAAAAGCTGCTGGCCGTCATGACGAGAGTCGAGAGCAACGAGCTGTCGTGCCAGGAGATCGCCTTGTACCTGGGGATTACGGAACGCAGCGCGAACCGGATTTTGAACGAGCTGCAGGAGAAAGGCGCGGCCACGGTCTCTTACAAGAAGCAGGACAAGCTCCGCGGACGTCCGAAGAAGGTGTACAAAATCAACTTCAATCTGTCGTGAAGTTGACTCCGTCGGATCCGGGCTTTCAGGTTCCCGGAGCCCGTTTCAAGCGCGAGGCAGCGCCATTACTCTATCAAGCTTGAAGGCAAAACAAAAAATCGCAGCCCGAGGGCTGCGAATCGTCGATATGTATGGTCGAGACGACAGGATTTGAACCTGCGACCTCTTGCTCCCGAAGCAAGCGCTCTACCAAGCTGAGCCACGTCTCGATATGTTAATCTTTTCAGCGAACGAATTAGATTATAGCACAGGCATTGCGAAAAGAAAAGGGCTTTTTGCGAATTACAAAATGTCCCGGGAATAGAAAGAGTAATTGTCCCTACCCGATCCGGCGAAGGCGAATTTGTACGCTTCGTCTGCCGGTTCCCGGGCGAAAGTCCTGAAAAAATGCATCCCTTTTGGTGCGGCAACCGGCCAAAGGGGGTCTATGTTGGATTTTGTCCAATCGAGGGAGCGGAAAACGGGGTAATCATGATCTAGAGTGGATTTTATCCAACGAGCAACTTGGAATTTGAGCGAAAACGCCGAAAAGGACCTGGCAGATTGGACAAAATCCAACGAAGGCGAAAAGTTTTGCGAAAACGCCGTTTTTGATTGGAGGAAATCCAACCAAGCCTCGCCGAGCCCCGCGCCATCCTGCGCATCCCCGCCCGATCCGCGCTATCCTGCCTACCCTGCTCCATCCCGCGTCGTCCTACGATCCTCGCTCCATCCGCACTAATCCTGCGCATCCCCGCTCGATCCGCGCCGTCCTGCCTATCCCCGCTCCATCCCGCCCCATCAAGTGCATTGCCCGGTTGTATGGTAACCGTCACTAAATAACCACGGTCGCAAACGCCCGCCGTACTTCCTCGTACGCCTTGTCCGCCGAATGGCGCCACTCGCGGCGGTTGCCGAGGCAGTTGCAAATGAGCTCGGTATCGCCCAGCGACTCTTGCTTCCGGAAATGCGCATGGCCGAAGACCGCGCACCGGATCGAACCCTCATATTCGCGAATGAGGTCCCCGTAGCTGCGGCTTCCGAGAAACGCATTGAAGTAGGACCAGTCTTTGTAAGCCGCCGGGACGGTGAAGCGGTCGTCCGGAACGACGTGGGTGACCAGGATAATGTTCCGGTCCTTGTATTGTTCCAACTGCTTCTTGATTTTATCGCGAAAAATACGGCTAACCTCCGGGGGCGACTGATTCCACTTCACATAGGTTTTATCCTTCCACAGCCGTTTGCCGCGCCGCATATCGAGAAACTCCTCCTCCTGAAACTCCGCATCCCCGAAGGAGAAGTCGTACCAGCCCGCATCCCCGATCACGACCCACTCGTCGTCGATGACGTACGGCGCCGCCGACAAATTATGCTCGTACCGCTGCAAAGCCTCGTAAATGGTCCAGGCGTCCATATCCGGATGCCGGATGTTCCACAAATCGTGGTTCCCGGGCACGAACAGGCAGGGGACGCCGGCCTTATCCTCGATTTCGCGCAAAACGTCCAGCGTCTGCCCGTAATCGCTCGAGATGTCGCCCGCAACGATGAGGAGGTCCGATTCCCGCTCGCGGGCCACTTGAACGAGAGCGTCCTGCACCGTCGTTTGCAGACCGGCGTTGTTCTGATCCACATGCAAATCCGACAAAATCCCGATTCTCACGGCGCTCTCCCCATTCCTCGTTAACCTCTCGATGACAGCTTACCTTATGCGCCTGCGGATTTCAAACGCCAAGGCTTCCTTTTGCGTACGGCGCGTCGGATTTCCGCCGCTGGCAATGGAGCTGATTGGAAATGGAGTTCATGTTTTAGTACACTGGAAGAGGGGAGGGATGCATCGTGAAACCTAAAATCTTTACCTTGAACGAAGCCAACGCTCTGCTGCCTCGGTTGAAGGAGGATTTGGCGAGCTTGCAAGCTCTGACGCGCGAGTACGAAGAGCAGGTTCTGCTGCTGCAGAAGCTGAAGGGCGAGTTCCAGCTGTCCTCGGGACGGCGGGCGAGCGGGGACGGCCGGTTTTTTGAGGCGGAGGGCCGACTTGATTTTATGCGGATGGAAATCCAGCTGCAGGTCGATAACTTCGCGCGCAAAGGCGTTCTGCTTAAAATGATCAACCCCGGCCTGATCGACTTTCCGGCGGTTCTGGACGGGGAGGATGTCCTCATCTGCTGGAAAGAAGGGGAGGACCGCGCCGCGCATTACCACGGCTGGCACGACGGGTTCAAAGGACGCAAGCCGATTCCCGGCGCGGACGCAGAATAGGGAACGGCTTAAAATTCAATGCTATATAAATAGGTTAATATCCCCCGATTCCGCGCATTGGAAAACGGTTTCTCCAACGTCATGCCCAGCTTCGCGGCGACGCGCTCGGAACCCGAATGGTTCCAGGGCATATTCGCGCATACGCGCGTCATCCGCAGCGGACCGGCGGCGAATTCCAGACAGCCTTTGGCCGCTTCGTATCCGTAGCCCTTTCCCCAATGGGAGGCATGGATAATGTAGCCGAGGTCGTTTTCCGGCGTGCCGTCGATTTCGGATCGCATCAATCCGCAGTCTCCGATCATCGTTCCGTCTTTTTTCAAATATACGCCGCATCTTCCGAAGCCCCGCTCGCCGTAGCTTGCCATATTCCGCTCCAGCCAATTCGACGCCTGCTCCTCGGTAAAAGGGGCCGGCCAGAACGCCATCGTCTCCGGATCCGACAAAATGCCGAACAAAGCCGCAAGCTCCGTCCCGACATATGGTTTGATGAGCAACCGAGGCGTTTCGATCAAAGGTACGTTTTTCATCTTCTCGGACCCGTAAAGGGCCCTCGTTCAACTCCTCCACAAGAATAAAATCCTTCCATCGGTCTCTAGAATTTACCATGAAGATCCGCTCCGGATCAATCCGGCTTAATCTGTATGACCAGATTTTTTTCGAACGCAAAAAAACCAAAAACCATGCTCTCGCACGGTTTTCGGTCTGAATAAGGCTATGCCGGCGAAACGCCCATGCTTCATTTGATCCCGAACCGGACGAACGAATCGACGATCTGGCGCTGCAGGATCAGGTAGATGATCAGAATCGGCAAGCAGGACACGGTCGTCGCGGCCATGAGCGAGCCCCACATGTTCGTGTCGGAGTTGACGAACAGCTTGAGCCCGATTTGAAGCGGGGCGTTTTCCATCTTTTTCGTGACGAGCATCGGCCACAAATATTCGTTCCAGCCGTTGATGAACAGGATGATGCCCAAAGAGGCGACGGACGATTTGATGTTCGGCAAAATAAGCTTGACGAGGATGTTGAAATCGCTCAGCCCGTCGATGCTCGCCGCTTCGATCAGCACCTTCGGAAACGACTGAAAGCTTTGGTAAAGCGACAAAATCGCGAACGTGGACACGGTGAACGGCAGCACGATGCCCAGCAGGCTTTCGTTCATCCCCATCTGGTTGACGAGCACGTAGTTGGGGATCATTACCGCTTGAAACGGAATGAGCCACGTCAGGCTGAGCACGGAGAAAATGAGCAGCTGCCCGCGGAATCTCCAGCGCACGAGCGCGTAAGCGGCCAGCAGCCCGGTGATGAGCTGCAGAGCCGTCATCAGGATGGCGACGCCGAACGAGTTGAACATCATCCGGAAAATCGGCATCTGTTCGAACGCGTAGGTGTAGTTGCTCAGCACCGGACTTGAAGGAACGAGCGACGACGTAAAAATTTCCGACTCGTTCTTAAACGAGGAATTCACCATCCAATAAAGCGGGAACACGGCGATCAGGCACATGAGGATCAGCAGGCCGTGCTGCACGGATGCGGCGATCGGCGATTTTTTTTTCACGGGCGTCTCCTCCTGTTCTAGTTGTCGTAGAAGGAATATTTGCGGGATAGAGCGTTAAGTCCGAGCGAGATCAATCCGAATACGACGAAGAACAGCAGGGCGGCCGCGGAGCTGAAGCCGGCGTTGAGATTCGAGAACGCGTACTTGTACATTTCGTAATAAATGTTGGTCGAGGTGCCGTAAGGCCCGCCGGTCGTCAGGATGTCGATATAAGCGAACGTCCATTGGCTGGAAAACAAAATGCTCATCGTCAGCATGAAAATGATCATCGGCGACATCAGCGGTATCGTAATGTGAAAAAATTGCTTCAGGCTTCCCGCGCCGTCCTGCGACGCCGCTTCGTAATATTCGCGATTGATCCCGGTCAGGGCGGCCGCGAACATAATCGTGCTGAAGCCGACCATTTTCCAGCCGGTAATGAGCAGAATGATCCACTTGGCCCAGCCCGGATCCGAGAAAAAGGCGATCGGCGCGTCGATTGCGCCCAGCTTCATCAGAACGATGTTCACCAGGCCGTTGGACGGGTGAAACAGCCAGCGCCAGATGGCGCTGACCGATACCGGGGCCAGGATCATCGGGATGAAAAAGAGCGCGCGGTAGACGTTTTTCATCCGCCCTTCCATATGGTGCGTCACGGTCGCCAGCACGAGCGGAATGACGATCGAGAAAGGCAGCAAACCGATCGTGTACAAGACGGTGTTGCCGATCGAATCGAGGAAGCCCTTGTTTTGCAGCAGCCGGGCGAAATTGTCCAGGCCGACGAAGAGGGGCTCGGTACCCGGCACCATGCTCCACTTGTGAAAGGCCAGATAGAACGTGTACAGAAGAGGCCTGTACATCCAGACGGCGAGCAGCGCCAGCGCGGGCAGCAAGTAGAGGAACGGCTTTGCCCGGCGCATGGCCTTCGCTTTGTTCCAGGTCCGGTCGCGCGCGATCGACGGCTTCCCCGCTGCGGGGGGAGCGTATTCCTTCCTTATCAATTGGCTCATGACGAGTCCCTTCTTTATTGAATCATGGCGTTAATGTCTTGCTGCGCCTGCGTCAGGATCGCCGATACGTCGCCGTCCGGCGTCATGACGGACTTGGCGATCGCATCGTTGAACGCCGTAACGATTTCCGTCGCGTATTCGCCCGGCCAGATCGCGACCGGTTTAATCCGGGACAATTGCTCCAGGTTGATGCGGTACAGCGGATTTTGGTCGATGAAATCCTTCAGGCCGTTCGGATCGTCCGCCAGGCCGGTGCGCAGCGGCAGGTAGCCGATTTGGGACGTAATAATCGTGTAGCCCCGGTCGCCGGTTACGAACTTAATGAACTCCCAGATCGCAGCGTTTTTCGACGGGCTGTCGGGACGAACGGCCAGCATGCTTCCCGAGTTGACCGGGATGGACGGCTTGTCGCCGAACTGCGGCAGGCCGGTTCCGTACACTTCCCAGCCGCCGGCTTCGGAAGCTTTCTTGAATCCGCTGTAGAGCGCGGTGGAGGTGACGACCATTCCCAGATTTCCGGCCATGAACTGTTCGGAAACCTCGGAATCCGTGCCGGGAGCCGATGCTCCTTTCAAATAGAGATCCTTCCACATCTCGATCGCCTCGATGCCTTCAGGGCTGGCGAACTTGACCGATTTCCGGTCTTCGGCCAGCACTTCGGCACCGTTGCTCAGGATCAGGCTTTCCGTCGTCCAGCCGTTGTTCGGGGCGAGGCCGAAGCCGTCCTTGCCGGTCGCTTCTTTGATCTTCAAGGAAGCGGCCTTGATTTCTTCCCATGTTTTCGGCGGGTTCGCGGGGTCGAGCCCGGCTTCCTCGAACAGCTTGCCGTTCAGAAAGACGATCGGCGTGCTGAAGGTGAACGCCAGCCCGTACATTTTGCCGTCGATTTTCCCGAGCTCGAGCGCGTTCGGCGAGATGCCCTCGAAGTGAGCCTCCAGCTCTTCGGCGGGGAAGACGTCCTCGTACGCTTCGAATCCGAGGCTGAGGCGGGAGCTGTCCAGCGTGGAGAACGGATGCTGAACGATGTCGACTTGCTTGCCGGCGGAAATGTCCGCCTTGTATTGCTGCATGGTCGCGTCCGCGACGGCTTCGACGACGACGCCTTTTTCCTTGCCGACCGTATCGTTGAACTCTTTGATCAGCATTTCCATTCCGGGCTTCATCGTGGGAGCCGCCAGGCTGTACGTGTAGAAGGTGATCTTGGTCGGGTTCGCCGGGTCCAGCTGGCCCTGCTCCGGCCCGTTCGAAGAATCTGCCGAAACGCCGCAGCCGGTCAGTCCGATGGCGGCGGTCAGCGCGAGCAGCAGCGGCGCTCTTTTTTTCGTGCGGTTCATGTAGGTTCTCCTCCTCTTTGTATCCGTTCCTTCCTTTGGAAGGCGGCGGCCCTATTCCAAACAATAAGCTTGGATGCGTTCCCGGATCCGGCCGTCGATGCCGAATTCGGCTTCCAGGTAGCGGTCGAACGTTTCGTATGCGGTCACGATGCTGTTCATCGAGGCATCCAGGTAACGCTCCCGCAGCTCCATGGCGCTTTGCAGCGCCAGCAAATCGGCTTCGGAGACGAAGGGAGCGATTTTTTCGTACATTTCCCGATTAAAATCCGCCAGCGTAACGTTCGATAACAAATAATCTTCCATGACGGTCTCGTAAGGGACGCCCAGCGTAAGCAGAATGAGCATGCTGCCGACTCCCGTGCGGTCCCGGCCGCCGGCGCAGTGGTGGACGAGCGGCAGGCTCGTCTCCGGCGTTTTCAGCAGCTCCATCAACCGCCGATAGGAAGCGTTGTTGATCGGCAGCCCGGCGTAAAGCCGGAGCAGCATATCTTCCGTGAACGTCTTGTGCAGGCCGCTCGCGAACATTTGCTCGATGGTCACATGCGGCGCATCCTCGGCGGCCTCGTTCGCCGGAATTCTCGTGTTGACCGCCTGTCCGATGACCGGATCGGGCTTCAGCTCGGCTTCGCTGCGATTGCGGTAATCGAACACATTGCGGAAGCCGATCGCTTCCAGGCGCCGCATATCTTCGGGCGTCAGCCCGGTCAGCTCGGCGGCGCGGAACAAAAGGCCTTTCTTGACGGTGCGGCCGTCCGCCGCGCGGAGTCCGCCCATGTCCCGGAAGTTGTGGACGCCCTCCAGGGGCAGAAGGCAGGGTGGCATAGGCATTAGCGTATTCGACATTGGCAAGGACTCCTTAAGGGAAAATAGTTCGTTCAGTGCTGCGCGGCAAGAGCGGCAATCGGAAAGCGGAAGTACTCGGCGTTGGAGGTCGGGAGCACGACCGTTTGCACGGCCAGTCCTTCTTCGTTTACGGTGACGACGTTATAGCCGGAGAAGTCGACCATCCGGTAATGCTCCTTGTCCGCCATTTCGCCGCTGAACGCGGTGCCCGTGGCGGCAACGTTCAGGATGCCTTGTTGAACGCCGACATTGTTCGAATGCACGTGCCCGGCCAACACGCCGACGACGTCCGTCCCCGAAATGGCCTTCAGGATTTCATCGCGATTTTCCATCAGATGATCGCCCGGCATGCCGATTACGCCCATCAGCGGATGGTGCAGGGCGATGATCGTGCCTTTCGGAGCCGGCGTTTCAAGCTGAGCTTTCAGCCATGCCAGCTGATCCTCGTCGATCCTGCCGTTGTGCTTGCCGGGGATCTGGGAGTTCAAGCCGATCAGGCGCAGCCCCTGGATGTCGTGTGCGTAGTAGTAAGGCTCTTCGGTCGGCAGTTCGCCCAGAAAGCCAGAGCGGAACGCGGGGCGGTGATCGTGATTGCCGAGAACGACGTAGACCGGGGCGCCGATCAGAGCGGAGCCTTCGTCCAGGAGCGTGCGAATGTAGGCGTAATCCTCGGCATCGCCTTCATGCGCGAGGTCCCCGGTAATGACGACGAACTCAGGGGCGACGCCCGTCTCCTGCAGGTGCCGGAACGTCATCTTTACCTTGTCGGCCAGGTTGAATTTGGCGAGCAGCCCGTCTTTGCCGGGAGCGTTCATATGCGTGTCGGTCAGGTGAACGAATTTCATGGTTTCCATCAGCAGGTTCCCTCCGAAAATGATTTTGGCAATCTTGTATACAACCATTATTTATCTTGTATGTAAATGGGGTATAAACGAATATTCGAGGTTTTGTAAAAAAAAGAGCGCAAAAAAAGCCCTCGAAGCGTCCGCTTCGAGGGCTCGAACAAGATGGGAAAGGAGGCGAATCGGCAATTCCGCGATGTCGGGCTTTGCGTAAGGGGGGGCGATTTGTCGCGGTTATGCGGTAGGAATCCGGCTGCTCAGTACTTCTTCCCGCGATTTTCGTTTGGACTCCAGGATGGCGGCTTTCGCCGCTTGGAAGTTTCCTTCTGTCAAGTGAAGGTAAATTTCCGAGTATAGTTTTTTTCCGGTGTACGGCCGGTTGGATCCTTTCGTCGACCGGTGCGCCACGACGAAGAACAGAATTTTATCCTTATAGCGGTTAAACGTCTCTTGAATCACCCGATTTTCGATCGTCCCCAGCAGGCTGCCCATGAACATCAGGCCGGACTCGTAGTATTCCCTGTATTTCTGTTTTTCGCTCGCTTCGATAATTTTGTCCAGGTACATCCGCAACGCGTTCAGATCCACCTTGTAATGATACTCTTCCATGTAGTCGAGCGCATAAATATATAATGCGGTAAGGAGTTCGAAAATATCGAAAACTTCCATGATGTCGATCTGCTTGACGAGGATGCCGCGCTTGAACAGCGTTTCGACGAAGCCATCCTTCTCCAGTTGCATGACGGCGTCCCGCAGCGGCGTCCGGCTCATGCCGAGACCGTTTGCAAGCTCGTTTTCCGACAGCAGGGTGCCGGGCAAATATTCTCCGTTCAACAGCTTTTGTCGAATTTCCTGGTAGGCGAACTCGGCAAGGGACAAGGCGGGCATAACGATGTTCTCCTTCGGTTGGATGCAGAAAAGTCGTTCATACTAGTATATCGCGTCCTTCGCGCGGGTGGCAAATGGGGGGGATATTCCGGGTTCCTGAAAAAACAAAATCGTGCCGCAATAAGTCGCTCCTCTCACCGCTTCCGCACGCATGCTGCCGATTCAGTTGAGTCGTGGCGACTCATCTTAGCCCGCCATAGGCACATAGCCGCGCTCAGATGAGTAAAAATTACCCATCTCACCGCTTCCGCACGCATGCTGCCGACTCGGTTGAGTCGTGGCGACTCATCTTAGCCCGCCATAGGCACATAGCCGCGCTCAATTGAGTAACAACTACTCATCTTACCGCCTCCGCACGCATGCTGCCGACTCGGTTGAGTCGTGGTGACTCATCTTGACCCGTCATAAGCCATGCTTGCGCTGTCGCCTTCGTGACGTTCCGCCTTAACTCTCGAGGCTCAACGATCCCCGGGAATTTTGTCTTCCGAGGAGATCAGCAGGCTTTTTTATACACAACAAAAAGAACCGCGTTACAACGCGGTTCTGTACATTTTAAGTATGGCGCGCCACGCCGGGATTCGAACCCGGGACGCACAGTTTAGGAAACTGTCGCTCTATCCTGCTGAGCTACGGGCGCGCGACCGAAATCCATTATAACAAAAAAACGGCCAAACGAAAAGGCGCGTTCTTCCCAATCCGATTGCAAGCCCCGCATAAACGCGTTATCTTTAACGTAGCAGAACGGCCGCGGGCCATAACGGTTGGGCGGGGCGGAGCCAACATTGGCGGGGGAACGACAGAGGTCCGGTTTTCGGCTTCCGGCTTGAGCCCGCTGCGTCGGGGAAAAAGCGTTCGATCGAAGTTAACGGTCCCAAACGACCGTTATTCAGGCCGCGGACCTGGGTTTGGCGAAATAGCGGTCTGATGAGACCGTTAATCGCGAGGAGTGCCGCAGGTTTGACGAAATAGCGGTCCGAGGAGGCCGTTAATCGCGAGGAGTGCCGCAAGTTTGGCGAAATAGCGGTCTGATGAGGCCGTTATCGGGGGGCAATCGTGCCCAAATCGAAGAACGCAAACGAATTAACGGCGCAAAATGACCGTTATTCCCGGAGACAGCTGAAAAAAGCGGTTAACGGCCGGAAACGGCCGCTAATTCCCGCCAGGGAGCCGCAAACGGCAATTCGCGGTCGAACCGGGCCGTTATTTTACTTAAAGGTGGGCCATACATGTCGGTTAACATTCGCGATGTGGCAAGGGCGGCGGGCGTGTCGGTGGCGACGGTGTCCAAGGTGATGAACGGCTATACGACGGTCAACGCCAACACGAGAGAGAAAGTGCTGCGCATCATCGAAGAAACGCAATACCAGCCGAACGCGGCGGCGCGCTCGCTCGTCGGGCAGAGGTCGATGACGCTCGGCGTTTTTTTGACGACCGGGCTTTCGCATCCCTTTTTCGCCAGCGTGCTTAGCGGCATCGACGAGGCCCTGAAAGAGAAGGGGTACGATCTGATCTACCTCGCGCAAGCGTCCAGCCATCGGGACTACAGCATCGTCCGCCACTGCCGGACCCGCCACGTCGAGGGCGTGATCGTGTTCGGCTTTCAGCGCGACGAACGGGACTTCGAGGAACTGATCGGCTCGGGCATCCCGGCCGTGTTCCTCGACATGGACATCGCCGGCCCGCGCCTTGCGGTCATCACTTCCGACAATGTCGAAGCGATGCGGGCGGCGGTCCGCCACCTTCGCGAGCTCGGCCACGAGCGAATCGCCTTCATCGGCGGCCTGCCGGAATCGCTGGTCGGCATGCAGCGCCACGAAGGCTACCGGCTCGGCCTTCGCGACGGCGGCTTGCCGTACCGCCCGGAATACGCGGCGGACGGCGACTTCGGCCGCGCAAGCGGCGCCCGGGCGATGCGCGGCCTGCTCGCCCTGCCGGAGCCGCCGACGGCGGTCGTCTGCGGCTCCGACATGAGCGCGTTCGGCGCGCTCGACGCCGCCGCGGAGGCCGGGCTATCGGTGCCCGTCGATCTGTCCGTCGTCGGCTTCGACGACATCGAGGCGGCGAGCGTCGTCCGCCCCGCGCTCACGACGGTGCGGCAGGACATGCCGTCGATGGGCCGCCGGGCGGTCGAGCTGCTGGACGGCATGATCCGCGACGCGGACTTCCGCCCGCCGGCCCGGGAGGTGCTGCCGACCGAGCTGATCGTGCGCGGCACGACCGGTCGTCCGGCCAAGCCGGGCTCTTAAGCCGCAAGGGAGCCCCACCGCCATGTCACGCCTCCTCTCTCAGCTCGTCGACCAGGTTGGCTTTGGCCATGCGGCGAAGCGGTCCCTGGACGGCGAACAGCCCGACTCCGAACGCGAAGACGCAGGCGACCGCGGCGCCCGCCCACGGAAATTGAAACGTGATGCCTTGAATCCCCCCGTCCAGCTGGACATACAGGAAATAGCTAAGCGCCGTCCCCAGCAGCAGCCCCCAAAACCCGCCGAGCAGCCCGATCCAGACCCCCTCGAGCGAAGCCATCCGCCGAAGCTGCCCGCCGGTCATCCCGACCGCCTGCAGCAAGCCGAACTCCCGGCGCCGCAGCAGCAGATTCGTCTGCACCGTGTTGATGATGTTGAGGCTGCCGATCAATCCGATAACCGCCAAAAATCCGTAAACAAAGACGTTCATTTGCACGGTAAACTGCCGGTTTGCTTTCTGGGTGGCGGCGACATCGACGTATGAAGCGTTCGGGATCGACCGCACGAGACTTTCCAGATACAGGCGAATCGGTTCCGCGTCGGCTCCGTCCTCCAGCGCCACGTCAAACCCGGTTCGTCCGGAACCGTACGCCGAATCGAACGCGATAATGTCGGCCGGTACGAGAGCGGACAGCTTCTCGTGCATCTCTTCCGTTGCCAGAACCGACAAGCCGCTGTTATTGTAGCGGGAGCCAAACGGATTTTCCGACAAAATGCCGCCGACCGTCACTTCGGCGACAACGCGCTCTTGCCGGTTCAGGCCTTCTTCGCCGTAACCGGCGGGTATCGCCAGCGTCAGCTTGTCGCCTACCCGGAGCCGGGCCGCGTCGAGAACGGATACCGGCCCGTCCCGGACCGGGGTTTGGACCGTCTGGACGAGGACGACCGCGTTGTCCGCGGCGAGCCGCTGCGGATCGGTCGTGCCGGAGACGAGATAGCGCCCGGCCTCCTTCATCCGGCTTTCGTCGTACACCCGAAGCAGCGATGGCGCAGACAGATAGCTTTCCCCGTTGTAGCTGACGGGTTCATATTTTATTCCCGTAAGCTCCGAATATTCCGGGTTGAGCCGGCCGCTCGGCAGCCAGGACTGAAACGACAGCGACGGATAGGTGCCGTAAACGCCGCGAACCCCGGGGAGAGCCGCCGTATTCTCCAGCATCTCGTCCGTGATCGGCGATGTCCCGGGCTTGCCGGAATCGCCGTATTCATAAACCGAAAAAGCGATCCGGCTTTCTTCGTTGGAGGCGACGGTCATGTTGAACGATTCCTGGGCAAAATAATGAAACACAATAAACAAGGTCACGCTAACGACGACGGAAAACGTCGTGATCCGGAATTTGGTCCGGTTGCGCCGGATGTTTTTGGCCGCCATTTTGCCCCCGACTCCGAAACCGTTCAAAGGGGAAGGCAGCCGGGCGCGGCGCACGGACTCTTGCGCGATGCTGCCGGCGCCTTTGACGGCTTCGACCGGAGAGACGCGGGAAGCCTTGCGCGCGGGAAGCCAGGCGGCGACGTATACCGCGATGAGGCCGACGACGACGCTCAGGCCCATGATCCGGTTGTCCCAGGCAAGCTCGAAGCCTTCGATCGCCAAGATTTGATATCCGTTCGAGACCATGACGGAGATGACGAGCCACAGCGCGCCCCAGCCGCACAGCAAGCCGACGGGGATGCCGATCGCCGCAAGCGTCGTCGCTTCGCGAAGCACGATATGGCGAATCTGTCTGGGCGTAGCCCCGAGCGTTCGAAGCAGGCCGAACTGGCGAATGCGTTCCAGCACCGATATATGAAAAGCGTTGTAAATGACCGCGCCGGTCGACACGACGACCAGGCCGATCAGCGTTCCGAAAATAATGAGCATCGATTGGTTCGTGCTGTTGTCCGGGCTCTCTCCCAAGTACGTAAGGAGCCGGCCGTTCGTGTTGAAGTTTTCCCATTTGGCCTGGAATTCCGGGAGCGAGCCGCTAATGTCGACGCCCGGCTTGAAGGCCATCATCAGAAGGAGGCCGGATTGCTCGGCGGCCTTCTTGTCGTCCATCCGCGTGTACGCGAAGGAGGCGCCGCCGCTTTGACCCGCCCGGGAATTGACGAGCGTGCCCGTTATCCGATAGCGGCGATCTTCGCCGTCCGGTCCGGTCAGCTCGACCTCGCCGCCGATTCCGGGCGATCCCGGGAGATGCTGGAGCAGCCATTGCTCGACGACGATTTCGCCCGTCGTCCGAGGCATTTCTCCTTCCTGGAGATGGAGCGGCGCGAGGGCGAATCCGTCCTCGTTCATTTCATTGACTTGAATCCTGTAAACCTCGCCAAGCGACATTTCCGGACCGTACCGGAGGGCCCCCACCCGATCGAGCAGCGCGTTGTTTTTCATCTCTTCCAGCAAGCCGCCGTCCGCTTCGCCATAGGAGAAGTGGTACGATCCGTATTCGCGGATCGTCTGCTTCACCATGCTGCTCCAGATGCTTTGGCCCATCGTGCCGAGGGCGCCGATCAGGGCGACCGACAGAACGATGCCGAAGATCGTCAGCGCCGACCGCTTGCGCTGTGCCCGAAGATATCGTCCGGCCAATGCGGCGTAGCTTTTCATGGCCGGCTCACCCCGCGGCTGTCGTCGACGAGCCGGCCGTCCTGGATGCGCAGAACGCGGTCGGCTTCCGCTGCGACGTTCATGTCGTGGGAGATGACGATGACAGTTTGGTGATATTGGCGAACGGCGAGCTTGAGCAGCTCCAGCACTTCGCGTCCGTTGGCCGAGTCCAGGTTGCCGGTCGGCTCGTCGGCGAGGACGATCGCGGGCTTGTAGGCGAGCGCCCGGCCGATAGCGACCCGCTGCTGCTGGCCGCCCGACAGCTCGGACGGGAGGTGCTTGCGCCGGTTCTCGAGTCCGAGCGTGGCGATGAGGTCGCGGACGTACGCCCGGTCCGGCTGGCGATGGTCAAGCAGCAGGGGAAGCTGGATGTTTTCCTCCACGTTGAGCACCGGGACCAAATTGTACGATTGAAAAGTCATAACCACCGGCTTAGCCGGTGGCTTCCATCAGCCCTATAAGGGCATGTTACAAGCAAGCGCCTCTAAGGCGCTCTGAAGATCTGCCAACCGCGTGTTACCTCAGGCTAGCCCCTGGAAAGGGGCCTCTTTATACGCCCTTTTTCACCGACTCACCCGTAAACGGGTCGATCAGTTCCTTCATCGTGAGTTGTTCGTAGTTCTTGTCCTCTGTTAGTTGATTCCGAATGTATTCGGCGATTACCTTTTTGTTTCGTCCCACCGTATCGACGTAGTACCCTCTACACCAAAACTGTCGATTGCCGTAGCGGTACTTCATATTCGCAAATTTATCGAAGATCATCAGTGAACTTTTTCCCTTTAAGTATCCCATAAACTCGGACACGCTTAGCTTCGGCGGAATACTCACGAGCATGTGGATGTGATCCGGACATGCTTCAGCTTCGAGAATTTCTACCCCTTTTCGCTCACATAACTCCCGGATGATTTTTCCGATTTCCCTTTTTAATTTCCCATAGATCACTTGCCGCCGATACTTCGGGGCAAATACGATATGATATTTACAGTTCCATTTCGTGTGTGCTAGACTGCTCTTGTCCATCCCTTGTCCTCCATTGATGTTTGGTAGCGGTTGGCAGACCGGCTCCCATATTATCATTGAAGGTCAAGGGATGACTACTCATAGCTATAAGCTTTCCTGAACCCCCAGTCGAACTGGGGGTTTTCTTATACAATAAAGCCGATTTTCCGGCGACGGAAAACGGCGCGTTCTTTTTCCTTCAGCGCGTACAAATTTTCCCCGTCGATATAAACCTCGCCGGACGTCGGACGATCCAGGCCTCCGATCAGGTGCAGCAGCGTGCTTTTGCCCGAACCGCTCGCGCCGACGATCGCGACAAACTCCCCTTGGCCGACGCCGAAGCTGACGTCGCGCAGCGCTTCGACGAGCGTCGAGCCTTTGCCGTAGCTTTTGCTTAAACCGGCCGTTTCGATTACGTTCATTCGAATCTTCCTTTCCTCGTTTGCAGCTTTACGAGGCAAGTATACGAAGCCCTCCTTACAAAAAGGGGCAGGCCAATCTTACAACCTTGTAAGCCTTCGCGGCTGCGCCCTACGCTCCCGGAGGCTTTCCGCCGCCACCCGGCTCCGTTCCCGAAAGGCCGATCTGCGGCCGGCGTACGGGGAGCGTCAGCGTAAACGCGGCGCCGCCTTCCGGACGATTGCGGGCGGAGAGCAGGCCCTCGTGCCGTTCCGCGATCGATTTGGCGAGCGGAAGGCCGAGGCCGACGCCGCTTCCGCCGGACGAAGTCCGGTAGAACTTTTTGAAAAGATGGGGCAGGTGCTTCTCCTCGATTCCCGGCCCCTCGTCCAGCACCTCCAGCCGGACGAGCGCCGGCGTCCGCTGCCAGCGTACCGTGACGTCGCAGCCGGCCGGACTGTGCTCGACGGCGTTTCGGACCACGTTGGCGATCGCTTCCGCGAGCCACCGGCTGTCGTGCGGCACGACCGCTTGTTCCGCCGGCGCCTCCAGCTTCAGGTTCACCTGCCGCCGCCGCGCCCATTCCCGAAGCGGCTCGACCGCGTCCTCCACCGTGCCCGCGAGATCTTTCGCCTCCGGACGCAGCTCCAGCGCGTCGGCTTCGAGGCGCGCGATTTTGAGCATCGTCAGCGTAAGCCACTCCATCCGGTCAAGCTCCTGCCGGCAGGTGCTCAGAAACGTCTCGGCTTCGTCCGGCCGGGTCCGCTCCTGCCGCAGCAAATCGACGTAGATGCTCAAGGAAGCGAGCGGCGTCTTGAGCTGGTGGGAAATGTCGGCGATCGTCTCTTTCAAGAAAGCTTTTTCCCCCTTGAGCTGCCCGATCGTCATCTGCAGCCGGAGCGCCAGCTCCTGTACCGAATGGGCAAGCAGCCCGAGCTCGCCTTCGCCGTAAAGGCGAAAGCGCATCGGACGGTTCTGCTTGACCGCGCTTTCGAGCGAAAGGGCGAGCGCGCGCAGGCTGCCAAGCTGCAGCCGCTGCTCGCGGAGCAGCGCGAACCCGAGCGCGGCGAGCAGCAGCAGGGCTCCGAAGGCAAGCTCCGTCGCGGTCCGGCTCCGGAACGCGGACACGGCGGGCGGGAGCTCGCCGGCGAGCCGCTCGCCCGCGCCGTGCCTGTCCGCCAGCTCCCGCCCGAGCGCGACCGCCTCCGGGTCGGCGCCGCTCTCGGCGATCAGCTTCGGCAGCTCGTCCGCCAGCTCCGGATGCGCGGAAGCGAGCGTGCCGATCACGGCCGCTTGCCGGTCGTACCAGTCGCGCTCCAGCCGCTCGGACGCGTAGTTCGAGAACAGCCCGATCAAAACCGCGGCCGCGACCAGCGCGGCAAGCAAAATGGCGGCAAGCCGGCGGACGGGCGGATTGCGCCATAGCCGGGAGGCGGTCAGCGGACTTTCGTCTATCCGTTCCATCGGTATCCGGCTCCCCTTACCGTTACGATCCGCTGCGGATCGTTGGGCGTTTCTTCGATTTTTTCGCGGAGTCTCCGAATGTTTACCGCGACCGTATTATCGTCGAGAAAGTCCCCGTCGTTTTGCCATAAGCGCTGAACGATTTGCTCCTTCGACAGCACGGCGCGGGGATGCTTCATCAGCAGGGAAAGCAGGCGAAATTCCGTCATGCTGAGCGAAACGGGCGCGCCTTGCTTTTCGACGCGCATTTCATCGGGGAACAGGACCAGGTCGCCCGATTGCAGCGCCGCATCGCCGGCGGACGAAGGCGGGACGGAGCGTCGTCGCAGCACCGCCTGAATTCTCGACAGAAACTCCCGCAGCCGAAACGGCTTCGTAATGTAATCGTCTCCCCCGATGTCGAGCCCTCGGACGACGTCGATTTCCGTATCGCTCGCCGTCAGGAAGACGACGGGAACGTCGGTCCGTTCGCGCAGCCAAACGCAAAAGTCGAAGCCGCTGCCGTCCGGCAACTGCACGTCCAGAACGATCAGATCAAAGTCTTGTTGAACGACGGCGGCTTGCGCGTCGGCAATCGACCTCGCGCCGGATACCGCATACCCTTCCTGACGAAGCGTAAACTCGACGCCGCGATGAAGGGCTTCGTCGTCTTCCACCAGCAGCAAGCGAGGCGCCATTTTGTTCGCACATCCTTTTGTTGTATTTTGTGGAATACTACTTTCGGATTAATCCACGGGCAGTCAGACCCAAAAATTGTCGTAAATTGAAGGAAATTATAACGTTGTTATCGACACTATTCTACATGATTCAAGAAATAATTAACTTATAATAAGGAAGAGTTAAAAATAGGAATCGTTGCTCGGCGAATTTGCCGGAAAGGGGCGGCCAGGAGACCTATGGACAATCAGCTCATCATTCATCGCCTGCAATCGTTGCAGAACAGACTGCGAGAGTTGGCGGACAACCTGGGAAATCTGACCGATCCCGAAATCCTCAGAGTCAGCGAAGAAGCGGACCGACTGATCGTTCAATTGCAAAGGATGTACCTGGAACAAGCCGGCAGGCACCGGCACGGCAAGGAAGCGTTATTTCCGGACCCGCAACCTCCGGAAAAAGTCCGTCAAGAGGGCGGCGCATTGTCCCTGAAGCACTCCTGACGTCCATTCGGTCGTATGATTGAAACGATGATCTTGCAGCAAATCCATCAACGTGCCGACGCAGCCCGCTTTCGGATCTTGAGTTCCATAGACGACCCTCTCTACCCGAGACTGAAGGATCGCGCCCGCGCACATTGGGCATGGCTCCAGCGTGACATATAAGGTGCATCCCAATAACCGCCAAGCCTTCAGATTTTCGCTTGCCTGCCGGATCGCAACCATCTCGGCGTGGCCGGTGGGATCCTTCGTCGTCTCCCTTACGTTATACCCGGCTCCGATCACGATGCCTTCCCGGACAATGACCGCGCCGATCGGCACTTCTCCGAGCCGTTCGGCTATTTTGGCTTGGTTAATGGCCTCTTGCATCCACAATTCGTCCTCCGACAAGGGGGCAGCTCCTCTCTTTTCCCGCGAACATTCATTCGTTGTTAACATGCTGTGCACAATTTTGTGGATAAAATAACTTTACCCACAGAGTTATACACAATATTGTGATTAAATTGGGGATATTGTGATTCGTTTGGGGATAAGTTCCGCCGTCTTCGGTTCTGCTTATCATTTTATCAAAGGGGATTGGAAGTGCAAATTCAACCGGAACGCGAATATAGATATAGAAGGTGTGGACAACCCGAATCCAACGCCCAAGGAGGGATGGCTGTGAGTTTGACGAAGCCTGTCGGTTACCGCTTTCGCGTTCGGCCGGGACGGGAAGCGTCGGGCAAGACGAGCATTTTGGGGCAGGCCACTTGCACGGCGGAAGAGCTGACTTCGTTCGCCAGAAGGCGGAATGCCGGAGCGCCCGATTGCGCCGGGTGGTATGTGGAGATCGGCGAGCGTTACGGCGTGCGGGGGGATTTGGCCTATTGCCAGGCGATGTACGACACGAAAATGTGGACAAAAGAGGCCCCGCCTTCGGAGGAAAAGCTGGCCGAAACGGCGGAAGCCCGGATTCGCGAGCTGCGAAGCTTTGCCGTCGAAGGTCCGCCGTTCGGAGTGCCGAGGACGGCCGTGAGCATGGCCCAGGACGAGCGGAAAATGAAGCAAAGCCGGCCGCGCTGCTGGGAGGATTTGAACGGGAAATGGCCGGGCGCGGGCGACCGTTACGGCCAGGACATCGTATCCATTTGGAGAAACCTGCTGGAATGGGCAGGTAAAGGAGGCGTGCGCGTGGAAAAGAAAGGGGAGAACGGTTCGACGACGTCCGAACGGAACGAGGACGATCTTGCTTGGCTGCGCGAGCGGCGGCTGCTGCCGCTGCCGGAGCCTTCGTCGGGCCGGGGCGTGACCTGGGGCGAACTGGCCGCGCTGCTGCGGCGGCTGGAGGAAAGGCGTCCGGAGGAAGGGCGTTCGGGCAACGCCGCTGCCGAAGGCTGAAGGCTGAAGGGGCGAAGGCCGGCCGAGGAAGGGGCAGGCGGGCGCGGCGGATTTATTGGCAAGCGGAGCGAGGCCTATGTTGGATTTTGTCCAATCAAGGGAGCGCAAAATGCGGAAACCGTTGGCTTGAATGGATTTTATCCAACGAGCAACTTGGAATTTGGGCGAAAACGCGGAAAAGGCCTCGCCTGATTGGATAAAATCCAACGAAGCCGGAAAGTTTCGCGAAAAAGCCGATTTTGGTTGGAAGAAATCCAACCAAGCTTCGCCGAACCCAACGTCATCGCGGCCCAATCCCGTGCAATCCTGCATACTCATCGCTTGCCTAAAGAAAGAAGGAAGCCATTATGTCATCATCATCTTTTGCCAAAAGCAGCAAGACCGCCGGAGCGGGCGGGGGAAAGAGCGCCGTCGTGGCCGGGGCCACCGGGCTCGTGGGCGCCCGGCTCGTTGCGCGGCTGTTGGCCGATCCCCGGTACGGCAGCGTGCTCGCCGTCACTCGCCGGCCGCTGGGCGTTGCGCACCCGAAGCTGACCGAGGCGGTTGCGGAATGGGATCGCCTGGAGGAGGAACCGGTACCGTGGCCTGACGGAGGCGACTGGTTCTGCGCGCTGGGAACGACGATCAAACGCGCCAAAACCCAAGCGGCGTTTTACGTCGTCGACCACGATTACCCGCTCAAGTTTGGCCGGGCGGCCGCGGCGGCGGGCGCCGACGCGCTGCTCGCCGTCACCGCGATGGGGGCGGACGAGCGCTCGCGGATTTTTTACAGCAGGGTCAAGGGCGAAACGGAGCGCGACCTGGGCAAGCTCGGGCTGAAAAGCCTTCATCTCTTCCGCCCGTCGCTGCTGCTCGGGGATCGGGACGAAAAGCGGGCGGGCGAAAGCTTCGCCTCCGTCGTCATGACGGCGACCGCGCCGTTGTTCGCCGGACCCTTGCGCAAATATCGCGCGGTGCAGGCGGACGCCGTCGCGGCGGCGATGATCGCGGCGGCAGCCTCCGCGCGTTCGGAAGGAACGTTCGTCTATGCGAACGACCGCATTCTCGATTTGGCCGCGTCCGCCGAGACCGGTCAAGACGGACAACAATAACGGCCTGCCGCAGGGGCAGGCCGTTCTCTCCGATCGTTTTCAGTTCGCCGCTTGCGCTTGAGTTTGCGCTTGAGTCTGCGTTTGCGTCGTCTGACCGGCACTCGCCGTTACCGTGAGAGTCGTCTCTTCGGTGGCGGGATCGGTATATTTTCTCAAGATCGACACTTCGACGCGGCGGTTTTTCGCGCGGCCGTCGGCGGTCGCGTTCGAGTCGACCGGACGGTACTCGCCGTAGCCGATCGCGCTGAACTTCTTGGGATCGTAAGCCGGGTTTTGCAGCAGGATCATCATAAAGTTGATCGCCCGCTTGGAGCTCAAGTCCCAGTTCGAGTCGAACTCGGCCGTGCGGATCGGCACGTTGTCGGTATGGCCGGAAACGACCATCTCGTAATCCGGATATTCCTGGAGCATCTGCCCGATGGCAACCGCGAGCGTCCGCGCTTCCGGCTTGATGTCCGCTTCGCCGGAAGCGAACAGCGCCGTGTCGCGGATCGTGATCAGCAGCTCCGACTGGTTCAGCTGCGTTTGCAGCTGCGTGGAAAGGCCGTTGTTCTGAATGTATTGATCGAGCGCCTGCTTCAGGTGTTCCAGATTTTCCTGCTCTTGCTGCTGCAGCTGCTCGCGGGTCATCATGCCGTCCTCGGTATGGCGCTGGCGCATGCTGTCGCTCAGCTCGCTTTCGCTCTCGACCATGGCCGACATGTCCAGCAGGCCGACGCCCGAGTTGAAGGCGCTGCGGAACGCGTTGCTCATCGCCTCGAGCTTGGACGTATTGACCGAGCTGGCCGCGTAAAGCACGATAAAAAGGGCCAGCAGCAGCGTCATCAGGTCGGAATAGGGAAGCAGCCAGGATTCGTCCGCATGTTCCTCATGCGGCTCATGCCGTTGCCGCTTTTTGCTCATTGGCCGTCTCCTCCTGCTCTAACAACTTCTGCCGTTCCGTCGGCGTCAGGAATACCGACAGTTTCTGCTGGATGGCGGTCGTGGACACCCCGGATTGAATCGACAGGAGCCCTTCGACCATCATGAGGCGCAGGTCGATTTCTTTCTTGGACAGGCGCTTGAGCTTATTGGCGATCGGGTGCCAGAGCACGTACCCGGAGAAAATCCCGAGCAGCGTGGCCACGAAGGCGGCCGCGACCGCGTGTGCCAGCTTCTCCATCTCTTCCAGGTTGCCGAGCGCGGCGATCAGGCCGATAACGGCGCCGAGAACCCCGAGCGTCGGCGCGTACATGCCCGCCTGCGAAAAAATCTGCGCGCCCGCCCGATGGCGGTCTTCCGTCGCGGAGATATCTTCAAGCAGAACGTCGCGGACGAAATCCTGATCGTTGCCGTCGATGATCATCCGCATGCCGTTGCGGAGGAACTGGTCTTCGATCTCCTCGACGCGGGCTTCCAGCGCGAGAAGGCCTTCGCGGCGGGTAATCGAGGCCCAGTCCGTGAACATCCGGATTACCTCGGACCGCTCGACCAGTTTGGGCTCGACGAATACGATTTTGAACAGCTTCGGTATTTTGGCTAAATCTTTCATCGGGAAGGCTACGCATACGGAAGCCGCCGTACCGACAAAGATGATGACGTAAGCTGCTGCGTTGTTGACCAGGTTGATCAGTGGAGCGTCCTTCAGCATCATGCCTAATACAAGCGCGCCCAAACCCAATACTAAACCTATAATCGTTGAGTTCTTCATTCCTACACCCCAGCTTGTCATGAATAAGTGCATCGTCTTGCCGTTCGGAAGCGACACGTTATTCTTTTTATCGACAGCTTTGGGGTAAAGTATTAGAGATGAACCTGCTTTTTCACAAATTTGCCGTCCGCGGCCGGCGCGCGATCGGGGCGTTTCCGGAAGGTGAACGCGGGAGAGGAGCGACAGGATGGAAAAAAAGAAGCCGCTCGAGGAAGCGGAGCTGGGCGAGGCGCTGCGGAACTTGCAGGGCTGGAAAATCGAAGAGAACAAGCGAATCGCGAAGTCCTATTTATTTCCGTCATTCGGGGATGCGGTGTCGTTCGTGCAAAAGGCGGCCGATATCGCGGAGAAGCAAAATCATCATCCGTTCATCTCGATCGATTATCGTCGAGTGACGCTGCGGCTGACGACGTGGCATTCGGGCGGACTGACGGAGCTCGACGTCGCAGCCGCGGCGGCATACGACGAGCTGTACGGTCCGTCGTAAAGGAAAACCAAAAAAGACGGCCGAACGAGGGGACCGCCCCCGCCCGGCCGACGCTTGCCTTTATCCGTCGCTCAAGGCGCGGTTTATTCCTCTTTGACGACTTTGCCAAACAGCGACAAGGCGTACAAAGCCGCTACGCCGACGACAATGTATACGATTTTGGAACCGACTTCGGCGCTGCCTCCGAAAATCTCGCTCACGACGTCGTACTCGAACAGTCCCACCGAAAGCCAGTTCAGGCCTCCGATAATGATGAGGATCAGGCTGATTACATTGAGCGTCTTCAAACCGCAACAGCCTCCTTGGAGAGTTTGGGTCGCACCCTTTACACATGTATGTGAGGGCTGCGCGGCATATTCCAGTTGGCGGCTCGTCGCGGCGAAACCATGATTACCCGGAAGCGTATAAACCCATAATGGAAAATGAAGATGAGAAGGAGGCGAACGACAGATGAATTGTCCGGTATGCCACGACACGCGCATGAGAGAAGTGGAAAAGGACGGCGTCATGATCGATATTTGCCCGAGCTGCAAGGGCGTATGGCTGGATCGCGGCGAGTTGGACAAGCTGATGAAAGAGGTTCGCGAGGTCAAGGACGATTACAACGACTGGTACTACCAGGACCGGAGACCGCCGCAGTCGCCCCCGCCGCAGTCGTACCCGCAGCAGGGCTACCCGCCGCAGCAGGGATATCCTGCGCAGCAAGGGTACCCGCCCCAGCAAGGATATCCGCAGCAGGGCCATTCGAAATACGGCTACGATTCGAAATACTACGGCCATAAGCATAAGAAGAAGAAAAGCGTCCTGGACGTGTTCGGCGACTTGTTCGAGTGACCGGGCGGCCGGGGCTTCGGATCAGGTCGTGAGTTCAGGGCCGCGAGGTCAGAATCGCGAGTTCGGGATCGGGAGTTCAGGGTCGCGAGGTCCGAATCGCGAGTTCGGAATCGGAAGTTTAGGGTCGTGAGGTTAGAATCACGGTTCGGGATCGCCCTTTGGGGCGGTCTTTTTTGCCGTTTGGGGGAAGAATCCGGGGCGTTTTGGCGAATTATGCTCCGAAAAGACGTACAGTTGCAGACCCCAAAGCGGCAGATGACGGAGGTTCGTATGAACTATCATACAAAAGCGTATGCAGAACCACCTGATGGAGCGGGTTTGTATGATAAATTGTACAAATAAAGTCATGAAAGCGGCAAATGAAGGGTTTTTGTATGAAATATCACACAAAAGCACCCAGCAGAACCACCCGACGGGCCGATTTTGTATGAAATATCATATAAATGGCATCAAAAAAGCGCCAAATGACGGTGTTTTGTATGAAATATCACCCAAAAGCGCCAGCAGAACCGCCCGACGGGCCGATTTTGTATGATAAATCGTACAAATGTCATCGCGAAAGCGGCAGCGGAACCATCCAACGGGCCGACTTGGGTTGAGAAATCGGTTGGGTTCATGGACAAGCGGAAGGATGAAGCGGATTCAGGGATCCTGCTACAGCTTGGAATACGGGTGATCATTTCAGCGGGAGATCGATCTACCGGGAAAATGGAACGCGTTGCAGCTGGATTGGATTTTGTCCAATCAGCGGAGCGAACACGGCGAAAAGGGGAAGCTGCGAAGGATTTTGTCCAATGAGAAACGGGGCTTCCGGACGTGAAAAAGCTCCCGCCAGGTTAGACGAAATCCAACGTAGACCGCGAAATTTTGCAAAAAAGCCGCTCCCGATTGGATAAAATCTGATAAAATCCATCGAAGCTCCGACCAAATGAAAAATGCGCTGAGTCTGCAGGGGCGGGCAGAAGCCATCAGGGGCGAGGACAGCGGTTCTCCTCCTGAAGCACCATGCAGCAAATATGGACGCATCCGTGCATCGCCCGTTTCGTGTACGTATCGGTAACGGCAAAGCCCGCCTTCTCGTAAGCGCGAATCGCCCGCTTGTTCCACGTTTCCACCTCAAGGTCGATTTCCGCTCCGGGATGGCGAGCGGCCGCCTCCGCGCACAGGCTGCGCATCAGTTCCGGTCCCCAGCCCCGGCCGCAGCAGTCCGGCCGAAGCCCCAGGCCGAGGCGGACGACCCCCGCCAGCGGGAAAAACTGCGCATACCCAACGAGCCGGCCAAGCGCGTCGCGAACCGAGGCGTACTGCGCGCGGCGGATATCCGGATCGCCGAATTCCTTCCCTTGCGACCGCATTTCCTCCCACGACGGCCAGCGATACCGGTCGTAAGGGGCCGGGTATCTCCAGGCGCATATTTCGGCCGCGTCCGTCTCCGTCATCGGGCCGATCCGGAAATCCGTCCATCGCACGCCCCTTCTCCCCTTTGCCCGAGAATATCGTTCCTCCAGCATACCACAGCTTCTTCTTCGTGGTATAATGAATCCGCTTCGCGCCGATCGGAGGATCGGCCGGATGAGAGATAAGGAGAGAGAAAATGGCATTGCCGATGAAACGGATTCTTTTGTTGAGCTGCATGGCTTATTTGACCGTAGGTCTCGGCCAGCTCGTGGTCGGTTCGGTCATGGAGCCGATGGTGCATGCCTACGGCATCGGCTACGGCGACGGCGGCCAGTTGGTCATGCATCAATTTTTGGGCGGTTTGACCGGCACGCTGTGCGCGCCCTGGCTTATTCGCCGGTTCGGGCTCAAGAGCCTGCTGACGGCGGGGTTCGCGCTGATGGCGCTGGCCGAGTTTACGTATGTTGCGCAGCCTTCATGGGCGATCATGCTGGCGGCGGCTCCGCTTGCCGGCTTCGGATTCGGCTGCGTGGAGACGACGGTCGGGTCGCTCATCATCAGCTCGGCGGGCAACAAGGCCAATTCGGCTCTGAGCCGGGTGGAGGTGTTCTTCGGCATCGGCGCGTTGGCGATCCCGTTCGCAAGCGCCGCGCTGATCGATATCGGGCAGTGGCGGCTCGCGTTCGCCTGCGTCGGCGGGCTGGCGGTCGCGACGCTGGCGTCGTGGCTGCTGCTGTGGCCGGCGGCGCTGAAGGGAAGCGCCGCGGGCGGCGGACCGGAGGCCGGACGGGCGGCCGCCCGCCCTCCGCGGCTGAGCGGCCGCGTGAAGCTGACGCTTGCGGCCTGCGCCAGTTTTTTCTTCGTTTATGTCGGCTTTGAAATGAGTTTCGCCCATTATTTGCCCTCGATGCTGGTTCAGACCGGAGGCGTGTCCGAAGCGGGCGCGGCGCTGGCTTTAAGCGTGTTCTGGGGAGCGATGACGCTCGGGCGACTGGTGGCGGGACAGCTTGCGGACCGGTTCGGCGGCGCGGCCTACCTGATCGTCTCCTGTTCGGTCTGCGCCGGCGCGTTTATTCTGATGAGCTTGCTGAGCGAAAGCGTCGTCGCGACGATGGCGCTATCCTTCGTCGCGGGCTTCGCCATGTCCGGCCTGTTTGCGATCGCGCTCGTGTTCGGAACGCGCGCCGCTCCGGAGCAGACCGTTGCGCTGACGAGCTTGCTGCTGGGGTGCGGGCTGCTTGGCAGCGCGGTGCTGCCTCGTCTGGTCGGCGATTTTCTCGACCGGTTTGGCGCCGGCCCGACGTATGCGATCGTGGCGGCCCTCGCCGTGCTGCTGCTCGCGATCGCCTTCGTCGCCGTGGCCGCGAACCGCTCCCGCGGAAGGAGCGAGACGGCCGCGGCCCGCGGGTAGGGGCGGCGAATGCTTTTCAAATAAAACGGTTCATTTTAAAAGCCAAAGGAGTGGATGAACATGCAAAACATCGTTTCGATGAAATGGACGCTCGCCCGCATGTACGAGCCGGATCTCGTCATCGCGGACTGCCGGTTCTGGCTCGGGAAGCCGGATGCCGGAAAAGCCGCCTATGACGAAGACCACATTCCGGGAGCGGTGTACCTCGATCTGGAGCGGGATTTGTCCGCGCCCGTCGGCGAGCACGGCGGACGGCATCCGCTGCCGGAAGCGGACGCGCTAGCCGCCAGCCTGAGCAAGGCCGGCATCGGCAACGGCACGCGGGTCGTCGCCTACGACGACCAGGGTGGGGCGATGGCTTCCAGACTGTGGTGGCTGCTCAAATATATGGGGCATGAAGAAGTCTATGTAATGGATGAAGGCTATTCGGCCTGGAAAAAGAAAGGCTATCCCGTAAGCGAGGAGCAAAAGATTATCGTACCGGCGAGCTTCGCCGCCCGTCCGCGCCCGGAAATGGTCGCGGACGTGGAGAGAGTGCGCGAGATCGTGTCGGGCGGGGGCGCGCTGCTGGTCGATTCGCGCGAGGCCCCGCGCTACCGCGGCGAGGTCGAGCCGATCGACCGCGTGGCCGGGCACATTCCCGGCGCGGTCAACCGCTTCTGGAGCGAAGGCCGCCGCGCGGACGGCACGTGGAAGTCGCCGGAGGAGCAGCGCGAGCGGTTCGCGGATTTGCCGCGCGATCGCGACATCGTCGTCTACTGCGGCTCCGGCGTCACCGCGACGCCGAACGTGCTGGCGCTGCGCGAGGCGGGGTTCGACCGCGTGAAGCTGTATGCGGGGAGCTGGAGCGATTGGATATGCGACCCTTCCAATCCCATTGCTGTTGGAGACGAAGAATAACCGAGAGACGTATAGCAGTACTTACACGATGAATACATCGCCGTGGGATCTAAAGCCCCGACGATGTATTTTTTATTTTCTGAAGTCAACACGGAGTCAACAAGCCGCCCAAAAGCGGTTGTTGGGAATGCTTTCATAACGGGTCAAACCGAACGTTCGCTCGCATCCTGCGTGATGCCCTGTTCAGACAAACAAAGGGCCGGGTCAGCCCACCATTACGATGCTGCAAATCCCGGCCCAACGATTGATAAGAAATAAACAGAAACACTTAAGTCAACAATTCGAAAAGGCGGTGCTTCGATTCAAATTCAGGCGACTTATGGCTTTGTGATTTTATAGACCGAAAAAAACCTCCAATCGGAGGTTTTTTCAGTTATCATAAGGCTAAAATGTTCATTTAGGCGGAGGTGCGAAAATGGCTAAAAAAGCAGAGCCGTTGCCGATTCAGCTGTTCCCGGATGCGGAGGCGTTCGAGGAATGGCTGGCGGAAAATTACGAGGTTTCTCCAGGGATTAGACTTCAGCATGCGAAGAAAAATTCCGGAGTCCAGTCTGTTTCGTACGTGGAGGCGCTTGATGTCGCGCTTTGTTATGGCTGGATCGACAGCCAGAAGGAAGCGCACGACGAGAAGACGTGGTTGCAACGCTTCACGCCGCGCGGCAAGAAGAGCATCTGGTCGCAGGTGAACAAAGACAAGGTCGCCGCCTTGATCGAGAGCGGCAGGATGAAGCCGCCTGGCTTGCAGGCGATAGAGACCGCGAAACAGAACGGCCTATGGGACGCTGCATACGCGCCGCAAAGCACGGCGGAAGCGCCGGAGGATTTCGCCGCCGAGCTCGAGCGAAATCCGCAAGCGAAAGCCGTATACGACGGACTTAACAGGCAAAACAAATACGCGATGCTGTTCCGCCTGCAAACGGCAAAAAAACCGGAAACGCGCGCGAACCGCATCAAGCAATTCATCGAAATGCTCGAAAAAGGAGAGAAGCTTTATCCATAAAGGAGGCCTCTATCGTGAGCAATCTCGTAATCGCGGCATCCCCGCAGACATAAGCCAGCATACAATTTGCAAACAACAGTATTGCTGCCCTGCCGATCTTCGGGTTGTTGGCGTTCCATTCAGTATGACCAGCCACCTGCCCGATTTTTCTTTCATGAACTCGCAGCCATTCCAAGTCAATCGTCGCTTCTTCTCAATCTACTTTCGACAGCGCCAAGACGAACGCCTTCATAGCCGCGTATTCCGACTCCGCCATCCAGTTCTCTAGCTGCTTTTCATCTCCGCTGAAGCAAACTCGCAACGCTTCTTTGAGCTTCGAAAAGTAGGATTCGTCGTTCGAGTCCTGGCTTTCTTCCTTTAAACCTTGAACAAGCTCGCTCCAATCCGGGTTGTCCTGGTCGTAATAGGAGCGTTCCGGATACTGACGCGCGAGCTCTCCGGCCGTATCCAAGGTGCCGGACAAATAAATGACGCTCGCGATATAAGTGCCGATGAATCGATTCGAGGGATCGTTCTCTTGGGCCTGCCGAAGCTGCGCCTCGCCCTCTTCGACTCTCCCTTGCTTCAGCAGCAGCCTCCCGTATTGGGCTTGAGAGTAGCTTTCCACCCTTCCTTGACGGGCTTCGTTCAGCATGCCGTAATATCGGTCGACTTGGGCCCAATCTCCGACGCTTCCATAGTATTCGATCAAGGGAAAAATGGCGTTTCCGGTATCATCGACGCTTGCCAGCTTCTCAAGGTACGTTACGGAAGTCGCGTCGAGCGGGCGCTTAGCGTCCCTGGCGTTAATCTTCAGCAGTTTAGCTATCATCCGAAGACTATGCTTATCGTGGTCGTTTCGTTCATAATCCGCTTTGTACCCGAGCAAGGCTTCCTCCGTGCGGCCCTCCAGAAGCAACCGGTCGGCGTCGGTAAGCGTGCGCTCCTTCAGATAGAAGAAGGGAAGAGGCCCCATCGTCTGCTCGTTCAACCGGTAACCGTTGCTCCGCGTCAACAGCTTCCCGTCGGCATCGTAGGCTTCCACGCTCCAGGAGAATCGGCTGGACGGATCGGCGTACCCAAGCAGATTAGAGGGGTCGGGGATTTCCTTGTCTCCGAATTTTTTATATGAAAAGCCGCTTTGGACACTGTAGAGCGTTTCGAGAGGCAGCTCGATGGAATTGCTCTCGATATGTTCCTTGATTTGGTGTCCTACCGTACCGTTTTCGACTGGAAAAGTCCCGTTCAAAGTGTAGAATGCGGCTCCTTCGACGGGCTCCCATTCGAATTTGACCGTCTTGCCGGTAACGACTTGCTGGTCCACCGGGGAGCGTAATTGGATTAACCTCTGCAAGGTAATGTTCCGGGTCAGATGTTCTCCTCCCCGAAGATCGATCCACTCCTCGTTATAGTTTGCAGGTCGCGTCCAACCGTCGATTTGCTCGAAGTTCAGGCCGATGTAGATCACGTAACTGCCGGGGGCAACGCCTTTGAACGCAAAGTTTCCCTCCGAGTCGGTCAATGTCTGGTAAGGTTCGCTTTCGATCAGGCTATGGTAGACGTCCCTGCTGCTTCGCAAGTACACCCCGATGCCTGCCATCGGCTTGCCGTCACTTCGTTTAATGGTTCCGGATACGCTTGAAGCCGCATTGTCGCGCTGTTCCATGATCCGGGTTTGGAGCTTCGCGATATTGTCGTTAAGATACGTATCCTTCTGGTTCGGCTCTTCGCTCAATTCCGTCAACAAGCGCTCCGCCGTCCCGAAATCTTCGGCATCCGCGTAGATTTTCGCTCGGGCCAGCTTAAGCTCTCTTCTCTGATTATCGTAACGGCCCGAAAGCCTTTGTTCCGTCCGCTCCAGCGCGCGAATCGCGTCTTCAGTCCGGCTTAGAATGAGATATTCGAAGGCCAACTGCTTCGCCGCTCTAACTAAATAACCGTCGATTGGACCGCCTTCCAGATAGGCTTCCAAGTACTTGATTTTCTCCTCTCTCGTCCAGCGCGGCGCATCCGGAAGCGAGGCTGCCGTAGAAGAGTAGAACGTTCCCTCTCCCGCTATAACGTCGAATCTCGTCATGCTCATGTCCGAACCGTTCTCGATCATGTAGCGCCGGATAAGCTCCCACTTGTCGTCCCCGGATGAAGCATCGACTACTCGAAGCAGGTCATTTTTTCCGCCGGCCGTCCCTTGCTCGAAGTGCTTTTTGGCCATCGCGACTTCGATCCTGGGCATCACGATTAGCTGGAGAAGGACAAACGAGGCGCACAGGGCGACGGCGAGCGCGAAGAGATGCTTAACTTTGATCTTTAATTTCAACGCCTTCCACCGCCTTCTCGTAATCGTCCTTCCAGTAGGTATTGCCTCCTGCTTCCACGAGCTGTCTTCCGGCGCGAGGCATATCCCCTGTCGACTCCCCTTTACCCGTATCCTCTTGTAACGGGGCAACGAACAAAATTGCCAACAGCACGGCGAAGCTAGCGCCTATCGGAATAAGCGGCAGTTCGAGTTCGTAATTCCACAAAGCTCGCAGCTTGGCCCGCCATGAACGGGGATGGGTTCGATCCAACACTTCCGCGCCTTTATGAAAACGCAGGTCTCCGAGCTCTTCCTCCAGCCTTTTTCTAATGAACTCTTGCTCTTGCTCCGGTTTCATTCCCATCCTCCTGTTCCTCCAGCATGAGCTTAAGTTTCGCCCTGCCTCTCGCAAGCCTGGCCTTCACCGTATTTTCGTTGCTGCTTGTTTGTTCCGCGATCTCGGCCACGTTTAATCCGTTGAAATAAAATAACACGATCGTCTCGCGATATTTGTAATCAAGCTTCAGCAGCGCTTCGCTTAACTTCTTGTTGCGCCATGCGTCGATCAAGAGCTCCTCCGGGCCCGGTTCTTCTTCCTCAATCATTTGTTCAACATGGGATAGAGGAAATATTCGACTCCAGCTCCAGGTACGCATTTTCATCCGGCACCGGTTTACGGTGATTCGTAGAAGCCAACTTCCAAGCCGGTCGGGATCTTGGAGTTGGGCGATCTTGCGATAAGCCTGTATGAACGTATCCATGACGGCTTCTTCCGCGGCTTGCTTGTCTTTGACCAACAAGTAAGCCGTACGCATCAGTTCGTTGCCGTACCGCTCCATTAACGCTCGAAGCGCGGCTTCGTCTTTTTCCTTCAAGCCCAGAACGATATCCAGAAAGCTTCCTCCTCCCCCTATGTTAAGATGCTTCTTGAATGACTTCGGTTGCGTAAATCGAAATAATAATGAAGAGAGGTATACCGAATACGGATCGCCCGATGTTCTCCATCTGAAGGAAGTGGAAAAACCCGTACCGAGGGACAATACAACATCCCACGCAATAACCCCTGCTACAAATGGGTATTGTCCTCTTTTTGTATATCTGTTATATAATATATATAACAGATATACGCAAGGCGAGGAGTCCGCCATCCGGCCATTCCTCATGTTGCTGTTCTGTGCTAGAAGGAGAGATATTCATGTTCATCGAGCTGGATCTGCAATCGGAGACCCCGTTATACGAGCAATTAATCAACCAGTTGATCGAAGGAATCGCGTCAGGCGCATTGAAGCCGGGCGATCCGCTTCCGTCCGTCAGGAATCTGGCCGAGAATCTGGGCATCAATCTTCATACGGTCAATAAGTCGTACACCTTGCTGAAGCAGGATGGCTTTCTCCAAGTGCACCGGAAGAAGGGCGTTATCGTTCAACCGGACGCGATGCCGGGCGTGACGGAGGAATTCGAGGCCAAACTGTTCCGACAGCTCCGTTCGCTCGCGGCGGAAGCGGCCGTGCGCGGAATGACGGAAGAAGCTTTTACGAATCAATGCAGAAGGCTGTACGGGGACATCATGATGAAGCGTGGAGGGGACGGGCATTGATGATGAACGGAACCGTCATAGCGGTCGCAAGCCTATATGTCATTCAGGCGCTGTTGATCTGCGTACAGAATCTCTTCGGTCCTCGAACCTTGCTGTTCGGAGTGCCGATTCCGGCTGCCGAGACGCAGGATCCGGCCGTTCGGCGGATACGCGCGCAATATGCGATTCTGATGGGGATATTCGTGGGGATTATGGCAGCCGCTTGCTTCTTTTTGATTCGGTACCTGGACGCGGCGCACGCCTTGGCATACCTTTTGACCGCACTGCTCTCTCAATTTCCGCTCTCCGGCATCGCGATCGCGATCTGCAGACAATCGGCGCTGCGACTGAATGCAATCCGCGGCTGGCATGTCCCTGTCGAACACAGAAGGGCGGCCAGCATCCCGAGCAGACGGCATCGTTCCCCCGTGCTCGGCTTGCCATGGTTCGGTGCTCACTTGGCCGTAATCGCGGTTTGCAGCGTCATCGCCATTGTGAAGTGGAACGATATCCCGGTTTACTTTGAAATCCATCGGTACGCGGACAGAATGCCGGACTGGTATACCTGGTATTCCACCAAATCCGTCGGTTCCGTTTTCTATGAGAACTTCGGACAGCTTATCGGAACCGGACTTTTTATGCTTCTGAACCTCGCCATCGGCAGAACAAGAACGTCTCTGGATCCGAAAGACCCGGAAGGTTCGCTGCAGAAGCAAATCCGGTACAAGCGAATCAACTCTTTCATGGTATGGGGGATTTCGCTGGGTGTGACCGTATTCCTGGGGCTGTTCCAAGCGGGCAGGCTATATTCGTTCAAATTGGACTTGTGGAACAACATGTCGTTCGCGCTCCTGCTTACGGTCTATCTGCTGCTGCTGGGCATGCTGGTTTATTCGAGGGCGAAGGGACTGGACCAGCTGCGCGATCTCTCTTCGCAGGGAAATTATAATTGGAAAATAATGGGCAAGATCTATTGCAATCCCGATGATCCGGCGATCTTCGTTCCGAAACCTTACGGCATCGGCTGGACGGTAAATATGGCCAAACCGATGGGCCGGCTAACGGTCGCAGCGATTGCGGGAGGTTCTTTTATGCTCCTGGTATGGGTATGGCTCCTGAGCAAGTAATATCTATGCAAATCGGTCCGATCTCAAGCGGATTGGAAGGAGAGATCAAATTCCGATGAATTTAGCCGTCAAGTGGATGCAAAAATTCAAAGACCGCGATACCCGGCATAAGCTGAAAGGCTATCGGAACAAAGCGGAGCTCATCCGAAAACGGAATTTTGAAGCATGGGACGAAAAGCGGCTGCAAGCGGAATCTCTCCGGCTGAAAAGGGAAGCAAAATCGGGCAAGCCTTTAGACGAGCTGCTTGTCGATGCCTATGCGCTGGTCTGCGAGGCAGCGAAGAGAAAGCTCGGATTACGGCCTTACGATGTCCAGATCATGGCTGCCATCGCCCTGCACGAGGGATTTTTGATCGAGCAGCAAACCGGCGAAGGAAAAACGCTCTCTGCCGTTATGCCTGCTTATCTGAACGCGCTAACCGGCGAAGGCGTTCACGTGCTGACTTTTAACGATTATTTGGCAAATCGAGATGCGGAGTGGATGGGCCCGATCTATCGTTTCCTCGGGTTAACGGTAAACGCGGCTCAAGCGGGCATGAGCTTGTCCGAGAAACGGGAAGCGTACGCAGCGGATATAACCTATGTTACGGCCAAAGAGGCGGGATTCGATTATTTGCGCGACACGATCGCTCTGAACGAAGCCGATATCGTGCATCGTCCTTTCCACTGCGTCATCGTCGACGAAGCGGATTCGCTCCTCCTCGACGAAGCGCGGGTGCCGCTGGTCATCGCCGGCGAGCCGAGCTCTTCCGGCAGCGACGGAATTCGTTTGGCAGAAGCAGCCAGGCAGCTCAAGCAAGGTGAGCATTACGACTTCGACGAGTTCGAGCGGAACGTTTATTTAAATGAAGCGGGCTCTGCCAAAGCGGAATCGCTGCTGGGATGCGGCAATTTGTACGAAAGCCATAACAGTCATTTGTTGTCGTCGTTGAATTGCGCGCTGCATGCGGAAGCGTTATTGAAAAAAGACGTCGATTACATCGTCCGGGACGGCAAAATCGAGCTGATCGACGAATATACCGGCCGCGTGGCGGAGAACAGGCAATTGCCGGACGGGCTTCAAGCCGCGCTAGCGGCCAAGGAAGGGCTGCAGCCCTTAGCCGGCGGAAAAGTTCTCGGTACGATCACCCTTCAGCACTTCCTTAGCCTATATCCGAAGATTTGCGGAATGACGGCCACCGCGCACGCTTCCGCCGTGGAATTCGAAGAGATTTATGCGCTGCAGGTCGTGCAAATTCCGCCGAACCGGCCAAACATACGGATCGACCATCCGCACCGGATTTATACCCATAAAAAAGCCAAACTTAAGGCGCTTGTACGAGAAATCTCTTCCGTCCATGCGACGGGACGCCCGATTCTCATCGGTACGTCAAGCGTAGGGGAGTCTGACATGCTGGCGGAGGCGCTGGCGGCTGCCGGCGTACCTTGCCATGTTCTGAATGCGAAAAACGATACAGAAGAAGCCGAGATCATCGCCAAAGCGGGAGAAATCGGCGCCGTGACGGTGTCTACGAATATGGCGGGACGCGGCGTCGACATTCGGCTCGGCGGCGGCGACCCCGCACAAGCGGAAATTGTCGCCAGGCTGGGCGGGTTGTACGTGATGGGTACGCATGTGCACGAAAGCGTGCGAATCGACGACCAGCTGCGCGGGCGTTCCGGCCGCCAGGGCGACCCGGGAGCCTCCGTATTTTTCGTAAGCTTGGAGGATGAGTTGTTCCTTCGGTTCGGCATCGAGAAAGCGATTCCGCCCCTGTATCGCGATCTCAAGCAGGATGAGGCTCTCGATGAGTCGGTGCTCCGCAGCAAAATCGCGCATATCCAGCGCGTGATCATGGGCCAAAACTTCCATATCCGCCAGGAGCTGAACCATTATTCGGATATGGTGGAGGAACAGAGGCGGATTCTATACGAGGAGCGGCTCGGAATTTTGAAGGGCGAGACGCCGATGAGCCCTTCGGAGCAGCGGGTACGGCTTTATTATATCGACAAGTTCTGGGCTGACCATCTGGCATACGTTTCTTACATTCGCGAAAGCATCCATTTGACGAGCCTCGCCAGCCGCAATCCGATCGACGAATTTCATGCGCAAATCATCCAGGCCTACGAGCAAATTCCGGCTAAAATAAATCGAGAGTCGGAGAAGATGCTCGCAAGGCTCGGAGGTTCGAACGATCCGGCGAAGTGGGAAAAGTTCGGGCTCAAGAGCCCTTCTTCTACTTGGACGTATCTCATCAACGATCAATTCATGGAATACTTGCAGAAGCCCGGCTCGTGGAGCTCAGGAACGATTATCGCTTATTGGATTCGCAAGATGTTGAGACCGGTATTCGGGTGGGAAAAATTTTTCATGCAAGGAAAATAAGGACGGTTGCACGTATATACATGCTTATTTCCGAGCTTATCTTATGGAGGCCGATATGGAAAAGTAACTCATCTCAACGGGTGAGACGGGCTTTGGGCTCGGTTCTCCCGCCACATTCTCTGACACGCCGTCTTGGCTTTCATCCGAGCAGTCCCGGCGGTATTTTCCCTGCTCCAGCTTCATGTCAATAAAATCGACGACCTGCTGCAGCGAGGCGATTTGGTTGACGATATTTTCCCGGTGGCTCCTCATGTGCTCCACCAGCTCAGGATATTCTCCGGGATCTGTGTCGGCGGAGACCGCCAAAAACGGCCGCATTTCCTCCAGCGGCATCCCCGTTTTTTTCAGGCAGGAGATCAGCCGGATCGTATTGATGTCTTCCTGCCGGTAGATGCGGTGCCCGTTGTCCTTCCGATCCGCCCGAGGTAGCAGCGCGATCTTTTCGTAATAACGAATCGTATCCTCGGAGATTCCGGTTTGCTCGGCGGTTTGCTTTATTGTAAAGGTTTGCTCTTCCATCATCCTGTTTCCTCCCGGAGAATGCTTTTTTTGTGCATTATACATCTTGGTGCTGGCTCCAAGTCAAATCTTAGGACAAAAACTTTTGCTTTCGTGCCTTGACTTAGAGTCGACTCCAAGTTATAGAATGTGCGCTATCAGGGAAAATATCCCGCCATCAGGAGGAGACGTAAAATGAACGCGAACCAACGAGAAAATATCGCACTGATTACCGGCGCAAGCAACGGGATCGGGTTGGAATTAACACGGAAGTTGCTGTCGGAGGGCTGGCAGGTGGTTGCTTTGAACCGTTCCGGCTTTCCTGCGGATGATACGCAAATCCAAAAAGCCATCCATAGTGGACGGCTTCGCATGTATAAAATAGCGGATCTCGCCGATTTTTCCAGCTTGAGACGTACTTTGGAAGAGATCAAAGGAAAAGAGCGGCAGATCGACATCTTGTTCAACAATGCCGGCGGAAGCTTTGACGAACTGAGCTATTCGAAACAAGGGCGCGAGAAACATTATGAACTGATGACGGTCGTTCCGTATATCATTCTGATGGAATTGAAGGAACTCTTAAAAAACGCCGGCTTAAAAACGGTAGTCAATACCTCATCGTCAGCATTAAAATTTGTGAAAGAGTTTAATATCGAAATCCTGGAACGCCCCAAAACCTTCCGCAAACTGCTTGGTCCATATGCCGCTTCGAAGCTGGCGCTTTCGCTGTGGACTCAAGCTATCGCACCGCAGCTTGCCAAAGAGGGCATTAAGATCCGCAGCGTTGACCCGGGTAGCAATAATACGCTAAGAAAAGGAAAAAAATCCGGATTACCCATAGTGGCTAAATTGTTAATGAAGCTGTTTTTCTCTCCGCCTACCCACGGCGCGAACCAGTTGTATGAGGGGGCCCTCGGAGAACACCGTAAGGAGACTGGCGTGTTTTTGCTGAAAGGTCAGGTTGCAGATGTAAAATTTAAAGATCAAGCGCGGAACGTTTTGGATAGGGTTCATGCGATTTACAGACACGAATTTCTTGGTGAGCGCGCTTAAAGCCGTGCTCCTTCTTTCACTCGCCTCTTTCTCCTCGCCAACGGCAATCGGATTCTCCTCATAGCCGATGTTGTTTGCAAACGATTATGTATACATCGGGACGAATCGTGAGACTCGCCTCTCCATCGCCATTGCTCGTTGCCCGTCAGCTTCAGTTTAGCGTTCGGAATAAAGACAGGCGCGACATTTCTGTCGCAGCCTGTCTTCAAAGCATTAGGAAACAATCATCCCCCTGCAAGCCAACTCTTGCGACGCCAGTTCTTGAAGCTCATGGAACCCTCCTACGAAAGCGTCGCTTCTTTTAATTCCGGCCTTCCGGCTTCGACCAGCCGTTTGTTTTTAACGAAAAACAAGGTCAGGACGAGCATAAGCAACCCGGTTCCGACCAGAAGCCATTCGATCTCGATCACATCCGCTATAGGACCGAAGATCAGCATGCCGATCGGCATCATGGACGTCGAGATCATGCCGAAGACGCCGAAGATGCGCCCCATGTAGTTCGGATCCACCTTTTCCTGCAGCATGACGGTCGTCGGAGTATTTAACATAGGCATGGCCACGCCGAATACGGCCATCGGGATTAAGTAAATCCAGAAGTTGGGGATAACGCCCAACAGGACCGTACATACGCCCATCACCAGATTGGCGAGAGTCATCGTGTGGATTTTGTTGCGGAAGCCGCCCCACGAGGCGATGAGAGCTCCGCCGGCCATCATCCCGACCGAGAAAGCGATCTCTATGGCCGTCAACCGCCAATAATCGTCCCCGAAGCTGCGCGTCACCTGCAGCGGCGTCAGAAACGCGGCCGGAGCCATCAAAACAAAGAAAATCGCGAAAAAGACAAAAAAGGATTTGAGAAAGCCGTGGTTCCGAATGTAGGCCAGACCAAGCTTAAAGTCCTCCCGATAGCTGGTCGTTTGCGCATCCGACGCCTTTTGGTGCGGCGGAATTTTCAAGAAGAACAACAAAGAGAGAATCGCGATCGCCGCGGTGACCACATCGATAAAGAAGATGACTTCGATCGTAGCCACCGTCAGCAGCGTCGCGCTGACAATCGGAGCGACGAACATCATAAGCGCCTGAAGGGTTCCGTTGATTCCGTTGACCTTCGTCAGCTTTTCCTCCGGCACGATCTGCGGCAGGATCGCCCCTACCGCCGGCGTCTGGATTCCGGTGCCCAGCGCGCGAACGGCCGCAATGACGAACAGCAGCCAAGCCTCGTCGTAACCTAGCAGAAAGGTGATCGCTAGAACCAGAGTCACGGCGGCAATCATGGCATCGGCCAGCATGATCAGATTTTTGCGGTTGAACCGGTCCGCCCACACCCCCGCGAACGGCGACAACACGAAGGTCGGGATGAACCCGCAAAGGATAAACAGCGTCATCATAAGGCCGGATTCGGTCGTGAGCGTAACGTACCACATGATCGCATACTGGACTAACGCGGAACCGAATAACGATATGGTCTGACTACTCATAAACAGAACGATATCCCTTTTCCAATTCTTGCTTCTATGTTCTTCGATTTGTGTCATCCCCAACACCTTTCCGAGTCAAAATAGCGCCGTTATTTGCAAGTATTGCCTTATTGTAACACGTAATACGGCGCTTTACTTATTACGCCTGGGCAAAGCTCTGCGTTCCATTGTTTCTCCCTCTTTCTCGCCCCTATAATAATTGTATACTCTAACTGAATCAGGATTCGAATGGGAGGAATAACGATGGTATTCGTAGCTTTGCTACGGGGAATTAACGTAGGCGGCAACAATAAAATCGATATGAAGCTGCTCAAACGCACGTTCGAAGGGCTGGGACTCGCTCAAGTCGTCACCTATATCAACTCGGGCAACATCATTTTCTCGGACGAGCTGCGTACTTCGGAGGAACTAGCCGCCAAGCTGGAGGAAGCCATTCTTGCCGACTTCGGACTTGCCATTCGGGTGATGATTCGGACCCTGGACGAAATCGGAATCATTATGGACAAGCTTCCCGAAGACTGGACGAACGACGCGAACATGAAAAGCGACGTTCTTTATCTATGGGAGGAATACGATCGCGAGTCCGTACTGGAGGAGCTGCCCGTCAAGCCCGGGATCGATCGGGTCATCTATGCTCCGGGGGCGATTTTATGGTCGTACGATAAAATCAATGCCGCCAAGAGCGGCATGACCAAGATCATCGGCACGAAGCTTTATCGGCAAGTCACCGTCCGCAACGTTAATACGGCCCGCAAAATATACGACCTGATGCAGGCCGCCGCCAATCAGGCATAACGCAACGTGGAGCGAAAACCGGTTAGCAAGTTACGGATCAGAACCGTCAAAACGGGCGTAACAGGCTGCCCGATTCGGTCTGATTCGAGGAAAACTTTAACTGGATAACCCAAGCTGTTCTAATCCAGCAACACTTCTTTCGCAGGATCGCGCAAGAACTCGAACATGGCATGGATTTGCGCGGCCGTATTCCGCTCGACGGAAAGCTCCGGCAACCCGTCCTGGGCGAAAAAGCCCACATCGCTCGTCTCCACGCCGCTGAGGGCCTGGCCGCCGACGATGTCGCAGCGGATGAACAGCTTGTAGATATGATAAGGCTCGGGCGGATGGTCATGGAATTTCTTGTCCAGAACGGCCAAGAGGCGGACCGGCTTCACTTCATACCCCGATTCTTCCCGCACTTCCTTCACGGCGACTTCGGAAGGGGACAGGCCGATGTCGGCCCACCCTCCGGGCAAGGCCCAGGCTCCGTCGATCTTTTCGCGAACGAGCAAAATTTTCCCGTCCCGGAATACGACGGCCCGGATATCCGTTTTGGGCGTGGCATATCCGGTCTCGCCGGCAAAGGCGAGCCGGATCCGTTCCTTTCCGGCCCATGTATAGTTTGCAAGAATGTCCACGCTAAGCTGCCTTAACGCCTCGTATCGTTCGATATCGTAGACGTCTTTCGCATAGGTCAGCCCGGTTTGGGCGATCGCCTGGATCTGTTTGGCCCACTCCAACCATTTCGGCTCGGTCATCATTTCGCTCCTCTATCTCCGACTTTTATCGTTTCTTCTTCATTCTACTTCGATCCGGGAAATCCTTTGCCGGTTCCGGTCCTCGGATGCAGCTCCGAAAGCCCGCAACGATCGAAACGAACGACTTCGGCTTCAAATGCAAAAACGCCCCCGGCCGCCGGGAAGACGGATTTGGGGGCAGGGTGTTGCGTTTTCGTCAGGATCGGCCGGAGGCTCCGGTGAGCGGGCAGCGCCTGCAGTACTCCGCCGATATTTCATAATAAAGGCAGCAGGTGCGCCGCAACCGCTGCCGGCAACCGTCGCCGGACTCAAGGCCGGCAGGATCGACCAGCCCGGACAGCGGATTGCGCCGCTCGCCGAACAGTTCCCCGGGGATCTCGCGGACAAGATAGCGAAAATCTTCGCGAATGCGGCCGGCGGCATCCCGGCTGCCCGCCTGCTCAAGCGCATCCTCGAATAGCGGGACGATCCGCACGACGACATTTTCCCACAGCACGACGGGAGGGATGCGGGCGGTCTCGGCCAAAGCGCGGAGCATGGGGGCGACATGCCCGGCGAAAAGCTCCCGCACCAGCCGTTCGCGCCACTCATCCCGCCTTCCCGGCTCGGGCTCCGTCGAGCGATCGTCCGCCAGACGAAGATGGGGAAGCTTCGTGCCGCCCGGATTGTGTTCCGGGTCCGCGTACGTTTCCAGAAAGCAGTGCTCCAATCGCAGCATTAACTCTTTGTTATAAACGCTCATGGCATACAAAGCGGGCGAAACGGCGAGATAAGCATACCTCTTGACCAGCGTGGACGCCGTCACCCGGCGCGACGGCGACCCGATATAGCCGCCCAGCCAATCGAGGTATTGCTCGCGCGTTTCGCGATCGAGCAAATCGGCGGCGCGCACGCTTCTTCGGCACGGACGCGGGCCGTCCCGCCTGAGCAGACCGAAGCGCTCGGACAAGTCCGCCCATTCCGAAGCGGTAAGAGGGCCCGGCATGTTAAGACGCGCCCAGCAAAGCTTCCGCGACCTGGTCGACGACGAGGTTGATCGCCATCGGGCCGTAGTAGCCGATCCACATGGTCGTATCTACGGTGTAGACGCGATTTTGCTTGACCGGTTCGAGAGACTTCCAGGTTGCCGTCTCCTGAACTTCCTTTACCATCTCCGCGAACATGTCGTCCGTCAGCAGGAAGAAGTGGTCGGCGCCGACATCGGCCAGCGCTTCCAACGAGATGTGATACGCCGTATCGTCGATTTCGGTCGTCGGCTTCGGGGCGATCAGGCCCAGGTCATCGTAAAGAATAGCTCCCGTGCGGTGTTTGGGCGTATGCACGCGAATCTCGTTGTCCCGCGGGCGGATCAGCCCGACGCTTTGACCGTCCAGCTTGGCGGCAAGCTCGGCGGCCAGCTTGGCCGTTTTTTCTTTGTAGGCTTCGAGCACCTGCTCGGCTTCCTGCTCCTTGCCCACGATTTTGCCGAAGGTAACCAGCGTATCCCGCCAGTCCTCGTTGCGCATGAGCATGACGGTCGGCGCGATTTTGGACAGATTCTCGTAGATCTTTTCGTGCACTTCGGTGCAAATGATCAGATCCGGACTCATGGCCAGCACGGCTTCCAAGTTCGGCTCCTCATAGGTCCCGAGCACCTTCACGTCCGTAAGCTTGCCGCTGAGATATTCGGGAAAGTCCGCGGCCGCTCCGGCGGCTTTGACGCTTCCGGCGGGCTGCTCGTTCAGGGCCACCAGCTGATCGACATACTGAACGTCCAGCACGGCGATGTTCTCCGGCTTTTGCTCGAGGGTAAGCTCCCCTTTGACATGGCTGATCGTAACCGGATAGCTGCTTTGCTGCGTTTGAGCCGGAGTCGGAACCGGCGTTGCAACGGAGGACGGGGTCGCCGACGCTCCGTTGCCGGATGCGGGACTTCCGCTGCCGCCCGCAGAGCATGCTCCCAACAGTAGCATGATAATCAGCATGAAATTGACCGCCGCCAATGATTTCGTACGCGAATGCATTTTTGCCGCTCCTCTGTCTGTGTAGTGATAATGATTTTCATCATCGACATAACTATACGAGAGGTCGCGGCTTGCGCCAATGGACGAGGACGACAGCGAAAATGCATCCGAACGACGCTTGCGCCGAAATTGCAGAGGGGACAAGCCGAAATGCTTTTTGAAGGAGCGGCTGAAATGATACGCATCGACATATCCGACGGCTTCGGCGACTTCCTTGATCGACGCATCGGTTCTTTGCAGCATCCCCTTGGCTTGTTCCATGCGCACCCGGGTCACATACTCCATGGGGCTCATTCGGCAATACGCCTTGAACTGCCGCTGCAGCTGCCTGACTCCGCATTGAAGAACCTCCGCGAGCTCCCGCAAGTCAAGCGGCTCGGCATAGTGCCGTTCGATATAGCGGACGGCCCGGTCGATCAGATCGGTCCGCAAGGTTTGCGCATTTTCCGCTCGCTGCAGCTGCCTCAGCAATTCGTAGACGAGTTGGTGGAAGAGAGCCCGCACATGGAATTTTTCCAACGGGTCTTCCCGTTCCCACTGCAGATACATCTGCTCCATTCTCGCATAAAGTTCAAGCGGGGAGGCGGGGACAAAACCGTACGCAGCCTGAAAAGGGTTATAATCGCGGTATAGATCGAGCAGCTTCCGACGATACGGAGGCATCATGACCGCTTTATAGTAGATGAGAAAATAGTCGACGGTCTCCGTCACCCGGACGATGTCCAGCGATGCGCCTTTGCCGGCATGGCAAACATAGCTGCGGTCGATCGTGTGGACAACGCCGTCGATCCGTATTTGTCCTCTCCCGCCGCACGCGTACAAAAACGCGCCGGCCGGCAGCCGAATAAAGCGCGCGCTGTCTCCCGCCGGCACGGCGGAGCGCCGCACATCGAGCACTTTAAAAGTCCGGTGATAAAGTCCGCGTAAGCAGGCTTTTATCACGGTTTTGTCGAATTAATATCGTAACACGACTATCGAAAGAGTGATTAGGTATGAAAGCCCGCAAGTCATCGGCTATCCAGCCTCAGATGTTCCAATTCGTGGATATGGATGAACTCGTGCCGAAAAAGCACATCCTGCGCCAACTGAACGAAGCGCTTGATTTTTCCATCGTTCATGATTGGGTGGCGCCTCTATATACGGAACGTACCGGCCGCCCGGCGGCTGACCCGGAGCGGATGGTTCGACTGATGCTGCTTTCGTATTTGTTCAACCATTCCGAACGGGAATTGTATCAACTGTTGCCCATGCATGCGGGCTATTTGTGGTTTTGCGGACTGGATTTCGAATCCGTCGTGCGCCCGGACTCATCGCGGCCGTCCCTGCCGGATCGGACGACCTTGGTGAAGACCCGGAAATTGTGGCGAACGCACGGTGTTTTTGAGAAGCTGATGAAACATGTCGTCGATCAGTGCATCGCCGCGGGACTGGTCCAACCCGATGTGCATGTCGGCGTCGACGGCACCCAGGTACGGGCCAACGCATCCATTCACAGCTTGAAAGAAATCTCCCTGGCCCCGGTGGAGTCGATTGAAGACTATTTGGCTCGCATGGCCCGGCAAGATGAAGAGACCGGTGGTGTCGCCCATGATTCCGATGATGACCGACAGCCGCCCGCACCGCCCGCGCAAAAAGAGCGGCTGCTGGAAGACGAAGCGACGCATGAAGATTTTCATGGCAAAACGTTCTCGAACAAGACCCACCGCAGCGTAACGGATCCGGATGCCCGCTTGTACAAAAAGAGCAACGGTCAGGAAGCGCATTTGCGGTATTTGGTGCATGATGTGACGGATATCAAATCCGGCGTCATTCTGTCTACGCAAGCGAGCATCGCGTCCGGAACGGCTGAGCGTGAAACGAGCTTGCGGCAGCTCTTCGCGATCCGTTTTGCCCATCCGCAAATCCGGATTCGGACGCTTTCTGCCGATAAAGCCTACGGTACGACAGATTATCTGCAAGCGTTGTTCGAGCAAGGGATTGTTCCCCTGGTTTCGCTTCGCAACCTGACACTGGAAGATGTACCTGCTTGGAAACGTCAAACGAACGATCCGGAGAAACAACGCAAACGGCTGGCCAAAATCCGGGAAATCCAAATTCGAAACAAAGCCAAACGAATTCAGCTTATGGGTTCTTACCGTCATCTGCAAAAGTTGCGGACGCGGTGCGAGCATGTGTTTGCCGAAAGCAAAGTCGCGCATGGCCTGGGCCGCGCACGGAGCCGTGGATTGGACTGCATGCAAGAGCAGGCGGTGCTCACGGCCATCGTTCAAAATCTGAAAAGACTGTGCCGGTTTAAGAAAAAGCGACCACAAACCGGTGTTTTGGCATGTCCAAAACCGAAATCCGTGATGATGGAGGCAGTGTCGGACCTGCTCATTTCGGCGCTGGTTGGGTTGTTTTCCTCTTTTTTTATGCCGAAGAGACGGTTACAACTGACCTAAATCACCGGACTTTTAAAGGCCGCGTTATTCCATATCGGCAGTTGTTTCTGCAGCAACCTTCCATCCCCCCCAAGCCATAAAGCAGGCTAAGCCATTATATCAAATCCGGAACAAGCGATTGGCGCCTCGCGTCCATGACATCGGCAAGGACCAGATCCGTCAGGTCGACCTTCCCCGGCCCCCCGTCCGGAGCAACCGGACCTGAATATCCAGCTGTCTGCTGAGCGATATAGGATCCCCTGCGCCGAAGCGCTGAATGTCGACTTCATAGACGCATCCGCGTTTGACGGCGGGGAGATCCGCCCAGATCCGGCTTGCCTTCATTTCCTTCGCCCGCTCGGCTCCGCCGCCCTCTCCGTACACGGTCAGAAAGACGCGGTCCCCGGCATAAGCGGGCAATTGCTCGAGCGTGATCGTCCGGTACGGCTCTTTGTCGATCAAGTGCTGCAGCACCGGCTCCGGAGGATTCAATTCCAGACCGTTATACAGGTTATAACCGCCCCGGCCCCACCGGTTGCCGTAAATGACGATGCCGTGCCCCCATACCTCGATGATCGATACCGTCTCCCGCGGTCCGACGGCCCCGTCCAGCGTTTTTCGCAGACGCTTGGCCTTCGCTTCATATCGGCCGATCCACTGCCGGGCTTCCTTTCGCTTGTCCAGCATGTCCGCCAACCGCAGGAAGTGATCCATCGATGTGCCTTCGCCGTAGGGCAAGAGAACGACGGGGGCAACGGCGGACAGCTTCTCCTTGTCGGAAGGCTCCCAGCCGATAATGAGATCGGGGCCCAATTCGCCGACCCGCTCGACGGACAGGGGCGGATCGACCGACTCGATTCCTCCCACAAGCTCTCTAAGGAACGAGTGCGACATCACATTGCTTGTCGCTCCGACGGGGCGGATGCCGAGCGACAGGAGATGCCCCAAATATTGCGTGGCGAACAGCTTCTTGTCGTACTTGAGGTTGCGCGAGTATTGTCCCGGAGCGACGCCGAAGGACTGTTTGAACTTGCGGTTGAAATAAAACTCGTCCCGGTAGCCCACCGCCGAGGCCACGTCTTTCACGCGCGAACCGCTTTGCGACAGCAAATGACGGGCATGGTTCATCCGCAGCGCCGTGACGTATTCCATGACGCTCGAACCGGTGAGCTCCCGGAACAACCGGTTGAAGTAGCGCTTCCCGATCATGGCGTCCGCAGCAAGCCGGTCGATGTCGATATCGCGGTCAAAATGAGCCTCCAGATAGGCCGCGGCCCGTTCCACGGCCTTTCGGGAGTTGTGCCGCGAAGAAGGGGGGCCGTCTCCGGCCTCCGACCATACCGCTAGCATGATCTCCTGAAAAATCGCCTGGTTGCGAAGCTGCCGGCCAAAGTCGGCGTTTCTGCCGTGCCGCAGCAATTCTTGCAAATGCATGACCGTTTTGGCGAACGATCCCGATCCGATTCCGTCCAAACAAACAAAGCCGGGACTCCCGGTCCTTAACTGCGGCGCCGATCCGGCGGAAAAGAGGAGAAACGCGCAAACAAACAGACGGAATCCGCACTCCCCCTTCGTTCCCGCGCGAACGGATATGCCGGGCTCTACCCAAATGCAATGGCCATGGCGAACCTTGCAACGGCGGCCATGGATGCGCAGCGCGCCTTGCCCCTTTATGACGACCAGCAGCAAGCGGGCATCGTCGGCCCGCTCGGCCCGCCAGCCATTTCGCATGGACAGCAGCTGAATGTCGACGGGAACGCAGCCAATCGACGGAACCGGGCTCGTATCGGGATCTCGCATGCGCAGCTCACACCATTCGAATGAGAATTATTATCATTAAGTGAGTCCATTGTATAAAAAAAGAGCCGGACCCGCAACGGTCCGACTTCTGCTTGTCCAGGCGAATTCAGGATTGGGCGGCAAGAAGACTCTCCACCTGGATATCCATCTGCTTTTCCAGGGAGATCGGATCTCCCGGCGCCATTTCGTCGATATTCAATTCGATGATCCGGTTATTTTTGAAGGCGGGGAGACTCTGCCAGATCGGACTTTCTTTGATCTCCTGCGCCGCTTTGTCTCCGCCGTCCGCCTCGTAGACGGTCAGAAATATATAATCGCCGGCATAGTCCGGCAAAACCTCCAGAGAGATCTGCCGGTACTGTTCTTTGTTCAGAATTTCGTTTTCTACGATCTCCGGAGCGGACAACCCGAGGGCGTTATACAGGCTGAATCCGCCTCTGCCCCAGTTGTTTCCGTATACGAACGTGCCCTGCGCCCATACCTCGACAATCGATACCGTCTCGCCTTCGGCGATGACGCTCGCCAATTGTTCTTTATAGGAGGCCGCTTTTCGGTCGAAGTTTTCTTTCCATTGCTGCGCCTCCTGCTGTTTGCCCAGAATCTCCCCGAACAGCTCCAATTGCTCGATCGAATTCAGCTTGCCATATTCGTATACGATCGTAGGAGCGATCTTCGACAATTGCTCGTAGTTTTCCCCGTCTTGCACAATGATCAAATCGGGCTTCAGTTCAAGCACCTTTTCCGGCGACATCGGGCTTCCGGTATCGGCGATATCCGCTGCAAGATCTTTCAAAAACGGGGTATCGATCAGGTCGCCTCTTGCTCCGACAGGCTTGATGCCGAGCGCCAGCAAATGGCCGACGTATTGATCGGCGACGATCCGCTGCGGATTCGCCGGAATGACCGTTTCGCCCATTTCGTGCGTAACCGTTCGCGTCGCTTCCGCCGAAGGCGAAGCGCTCTCGCCTCCCGGCGCGTCGCCGCTTGCTTCGCTCGCCGCCGTACCCGCTGTACCCGCCGTTTCGGCGGCTTCATTGCTCATCCCGCAGGCTCCTAATGCCAGACTTGCCAACAATGCCAAAGCGCACAAGACGAATCCAAACTTGAATTTAGCCATCGCGTCCCCCTGAGAGTCGAATTGAGAATTATTATCATTGATAAGCATTATAGAGTCGCCTTATTCTGCAAGCAATGGAGAAAAGGGCATAAATCTTTATACAAACGGGTACAAGTCCGGAGGTTCGATCGGCCCGGCCGGAAAAATACCCTTGAAGAAACACGCAGCGTCAGCTTCAGACGACCCTATTCATCGCCGCGCTTATTCAATAATCTTATAGACCCTATATGCATTATATATTTCACCTATTGTCTTTTTAATGGTAAGTTTGCTCTATCCTTTCAATTCCGAGGAGGTTGTCCACATGTCCGTATACCGATTTCGGGCATCGCTGATCGACGGGAAGGAAATCGAATTATCGGCCTACCGGGGAAAAGCGCTCCTGATCGTCAACATCGGCAGCAAATGCAGCTATTCGCGCCAGTTGACCGGTCTGCAAAAGCTTTACGAAAGACGGCGGGAACAAGGCTTCGAAATCCTCGGGTTTCCGTGCAATCAATTTAACGGCAAGGAGCCGGGAAGCCATTCGGAAATTCGGGACTATTGCGAAAGGAACTTCGGCGTGACGTTCCCTTTATTCGAGAAAACGGACGTGAGGGGCCCGTCCGCCCATCCGCTTTTTCAATACTTGACGGAGCAAGCGCCGTTTAAAGGCTTCGATGCCGGGAGCGCGGAAGGCCGGAAAATGAGGGATTTCCTGATGGAAAACGATCCGGACATTTACGCGGGCGACGGGGTGAAGTGGAATTTTTCGAAGTTTCTGGTCGGTCGCGACGGCGAGGTGAAGGGGAGGTTCGAAACGACGGTCGAGCCGCCGGACATCGAGAAGGAAATCGAGGAGCTGCTGTTTAACTAGTAGAATAGGATGATTTCCATCGAGAAGAGGACGGCCTATGAACGGGATCGAACGTTTCCGCGGCGAGATTGAAAGGGTGTTCGAAGAAGCTTCGCGGGAGCTGGCGGAGCTGCCCGCCGAATTGCGGGAGCTCGGCCGGGCTTTGCTGCTGCGCAGCCATCCGCTGCGGAACGGGGGCGGCACCAACGCGATCAGCTTCCTGCTGCCGTACTGGCTGCAGGAGGAAGCGGGAGCGCCGACAGAGCTTTGCCGCCACCTGGCGGTCGGGAATTTGTACGCGATGCTTCATTTTTTCATATTGGACGATGCGATGGACGGAGGAACGGGACGCTTTCCTTCGGGAAAACGCAAATCCATGGCGCTCGGGCAAATGCTCCATGTTTATTTCCGGCGGCGGTACGGCCGTTATTTTCCGCTCGACTCCCCTTTGTGGACGTACGAGCGCGACTATATGGAGCAATGGGCGTCCGCCATGAGCCGGGAAGGATCGGCTCCGGCCGATCCCCGGGATTTCCGGCAGCTGGCGGGCAAAGCCGCCCCGGTCAAGCTGTGCGCGGCCGGGCTGTTGATCGGGGCGGGACAGGAGGAGCGCATTGCCGACATGGAAACGGCGGTCGATCTCGCGCTCGCCGTCTTGCAGTTATCCGACGACTGGACGGACTGGCGGGAAGACTTGGACGAGCCGAACCGCAACGCTTTTTTGACGCTTGTCCGGGAAGTGCTCGCGGGAGCGGCCGAAGGTCCGCTGGACGAACGGCTCGTCAAGCGGGCGATCTATCGTCGCCGCTGTTTGGGCCGATTGGCCGACATCGCGGCCGGGTACGGAGACCGGCTGAGACGCATAGAGGGCGTGCCGATCCACCTGGCCGAATTTCAACTCGCCGTCGAGCAAGGACTTCGGGAGGAAGCCCGAAAGATCGACGAGACGGTGGATGAGCTTGCCTCCGGAGGCGGGTTATCACAAATATTGTCGAATTCAATAAACAAATGACGAATTTGTTGTTCATATGGTAACATAAGGGAGGTAGTCCATTAAGCCTAGGGAGGTCATGAAGGAATGTCCGTTGACGCTTTGAAGGTACAGATCGTCAAGAAAGCTTGGGAAGATCCGGTTTTTAAGCAGCAGTTGCTGAACGACCCGAAAAGCGCGCTGAAGCAGGCATTCGGCATCGAGGTGCCGCAGGAAATCGAGCTTAAAGTCGTGGAAGAGACGACGACCAGCTATTATCTCGTTATTCCGCCGAATCCGGAGGACGTCGTCGGCGGAGAAGCCGGCGTGAAATACCACTGGAGCTAATGTTGACGTGCAAGGGGGAACCGGATCAACGCTTCGGTTCCTTTTCCTTTTTCGCTTCGGAACTCCAGCGTCCCCTTCATCACCTCGATAATCCGGAACGTCACCATCAGCCCGAGCCCGGTTCCCTTCGTTTTGGTCGAATAATAAGGCTCGCCCAGCTTGGCGATTTGGTCCTCGTCCATCCCTTCGCCGTTATCCGCAATGCGAATGACCGCCATGCCGTTCTCGGCATGCGCCTCGATTTTGACGATTCCGTTCGACTGGATCGATTCGATGCTGTTTTTGATCATGTTCATAAAAGCCTGTTTAAACTTCGTCGGGTTCCCGAGCACGTAAAGACGATCCGGAATGCGGACTTCAAGAACGGTCCCGTGATAGGCGGCCAACGGGCTGATGATGGACTCGATTTTGCCCAGTTCCTGCTGGATATCGAGGGCGACGACCGTATCCATCTCGGGCTTGGCGAAGGTCAGGAAGTCGGTAATGATTCCCGAGGCCCGGTCCAGCTCGTTGATCGCCATCTCGAAGTGAGGCTTGCTCGCTTCGTCCGATCGGCCGGCGATCAATTGCAAAAACCCCCTCGTCACTTGCAGCGGGTTGCGCACCTCGTGGGCGATCGAAGCGGCGAGATCGCTGATGATTTTCATTTTCTCCGCGCGCTGCAGCTGGTGGTTGAACAGCTCCAGCTCCTTCGAATAGGACAGCAGCCTCCGGTGGTCCGCCGAAATTTTCCGGGCCAGCACGACAATAAGCGAGATGATCAGCAAGACGATTCCGACTTTCCAGAGGTGGAGGATCGGCACGGAATCTTTCGCGTAAATTTTCAGCATGTCCGCGACGCCCATTACGGCAAGGGCTAAAAATCCCAAACCCATGATCGTGCTGTTCCGGTTCCCCCGGACCGATTGAATTACCGATTGGCCGAGGACCAGGAGCAGATGGACCAGGATCAGGGGCGCGAGAAGCCAGAACGTAAACAGCTTGTAGTAGAAAAAGAACGCGTCCCCGATCATCTCGTTCAGAATCAGAACGAGAAAGCCCAGGACGGAGTAGCCCGCGAACCAGCGCCCGAATTTTTTGAAAAAAGCCAGCTTGCCCTCGAATACGGAAGCCACGTAAAAGTGAAGCGCGGGGAACACCGTAAGCATCGACAAATCGAATGCGAATTGCAGCCCCTTTCCGAATTCCTCGAAATAGATAAACGGGAGCGTGGAGTACGTCACGATCATGACGCTCGCCGTCAGGGCGATCAGGCTCAGCGACACCCAGGCCCGGCGCTGCTGGACGTTCAAATAGCCGGAAACGAGCAGCATGAGAAGCCCCATGAAAGCGATGGAGGCGCCGAGAAGAACGCTTGGAAGCTCCTCGCGAATGAAAGTTTCGGACAACTCGTAGAAATCGCCGATCCGGACGGCGCTGCTCGGACCCGCCCGATCCATCGACTCGATGCGGATGTACAGATCGGAAGGTTCCGTTTTCGGCGCCAGCGCCAGGAGCAGCATGTTTCGGTCGAAGCTGAAATCGCGGGAGGAACGGTATAGAAGGCCGCCGTCTTCGTATACGGAAATGTCGAGTCCGTACAGTTGACTGATCAAAAGACCCGGCGTCTGCCAATCCGCGGTAGGCGGGACGGCTACATGCACCCAAGCGCCGTCGTACCCTTTCGGAATCGAGGTTTCGGGCTCGCTTATGTCAGCCGTAATCCAGGGGCCGGTCAGGGAAGGCGGCCGTTCGGACTTATTAGAGTCGGCAAACCATTGAATCTCCCATTCCTTGATCGAAACGGCCGAAGATTCGGACGCTTCGGCAGCCCCGGTCTGCCGGTTTGCGATGGCTAGCGCGAAAATAGCCATAATCAAAACCATAACCGCCCTTAAGCGGGATGCATTCATTTCCTCACCTCAGAAAACGAGCTCATCATGCAAGTTCGACAACTTTCCCGCGAAAGCGAAAATCGGAAAAAGGATAATAGTCCCAGACAATAACTCCGCAACGTCATTATATCGGAAATGAAACGGTTCGGGATAGGATGATCCTTTATACCGTTGCGAAGAATGGATAAATGTGCGTTAAATTTTGTTATAATACAGAAAACGATACCGAAAAACGGAAACCTTTGTCTGTTTCCGGCGAGGAACGGGGGGCGCAAATTGGCGATAGGCGACGAACTGACGGGAAAGGTCAGACACACGCAGCTGAAATTGCGAGGGCAAACGATCGCGCAAGTGCTGGAGGAATTCGACGGCGGGATCATGGGGCTCGACCATGACAAACGCATGGCGAAATACCGGAAAATGAGAGGGAGTCCCTATCTGTTTTTCCGGGGGAGCGCTTACCTGTTTTACTTCGACGTCGGAAGAGAATGGTTTCCCTTTCACAGCGATCCGGAGCGGCCGACGTGGATACAGGGCGATCTGCATTTCGAGAACTTCGGCGCGTTTCGAAGCGAAAAGGGGCGCATCGTTTTCGACGTAAACGATTTCGACGAAGGCTGCACGGGTTCCTATTTGTACGATGTGCTGCGCATGTCCGTCAGTCTTTTTTTGGCGATGTCCGAGAAAGAACTGTCGGCCGGCGAGCAGATGGATGCGGTGTCCGCCTACTTGTCCGCTTACGCCAACCAGATCCGGAAGTATGCCGAGCGCAAGGAGGATCCCCGCTCGCTCGTCTTCGGCGAGCAGACGACGAAAGGCCCGATCCGCAAGCTGCTGAAGAAAACGGAGAAGCTTGCGGCCAGCCACTTGGTCGAGGGCATTACGGAGCTGGAGGAGGGGCGCCGGGTTTTTCGCTGGTCCGAGGAGATTCAGAAGCCGACCGAAGAGGAGCGGGAGCTCGTCATGAACGGTTGGGCCGATTACGTGGGCCAGGTTTCCTCTCGCAGCGGCCTGCCGGAGTCTTTCTATCAAGTGAAGGATATCGCGGTGAAGCACGGTTCCGGCACGGCTTCCATCGGCCTGGACCGATTCTACGTTCTGATGGAGGGAAACGCCGGGCATCAAGGGCTTGACGATATTATTATCGAGATCAAGGAAGTACGGGCGCCGGTGCCGGCCTACTTCATGCCTTACAATGAATCGTTCTGGGAAACATTCGCGCATCAGGGCAAGCGGGTCATCACGACCCAGCAGGCGATGCATCATGAAGCGGATCCGTTTCTCGGGTGCTTGACGCTCGGAGGACGGCATTTTTACGCAAGGGAGCGGTCTCCGTACAAGAAGAAGCTGAAGGCGAGCAAACTCGCGGAACCGAAGGATTGGCAGAAATCCGCGGAGTGCATGGGCCGGATCACGGCCAAGATGCATGCCCGCGCGGATGCGGACGTGGAGGACGGCATTCTGTCCTATCACAGCGAGGACGAAATCGCCCGGGCGATCGGCAAGGATACCGCCGCCTTCTGCGATTATGTGGCCCACAGGGCGCTATCTTATGCGTACCAGGTGCGGGAGGATTACGCGTTGTTCGCGGAGTGGAGCGAGTCCCTGGAGCAACGCGGGCAGGTCAAGGCGGAAAAGCCGCGCCGGAAGCGGAATTGAAGAAAAGGGACCGAGAGTACACCACACCAGTATGTCATGAGGAGTTGCCGACATGTTTTTGCATTTTATCGAGGATCGCGAACATAAAGAGGCTTTTTTGGAACTGGCGCATCGGGTTGCGACGTCGGACGGGTTCGTCAACCGCAACGAATGGAATTACATTCGTTCCTGGAAGCTGGAATTGGGCATGGAGGATTGGGAGCCGGATGCGGGCAAGCGGGAGCGGACTCTCGCCGAGATGATCGGCTGCGTCAAGGAAGAGCAGGTGAAGAACATCTTCTTCGCGGAGGTGCTGCTGCTTATTTTCGCGGATGGCACGTTTAACGATGAGGAACAGAGAATCGCGGGCGAGATGAAAAAGCTTTTCGGATACTCCGACGATATTTTCGAGGCGTTCATGGGTTGGGTGGCGCGCATGGGACAATTGAAGGTCGAAGGGATGCAGCTTATTCTGGACCCGTCCTCGGCGCGCCGATAGCGCGGACGAGCCGGTTGACGGAGCCGGCCTGCGGCAAGCGCCGCGGCAAACCCGAACCGTAAACTCCCGCGATACGAAAGAAGGAGAGGCAGGCCCTGGCGCCCGTCTCTCCTTCTCTTCGGTTGCGAAGCTTCCGGCTCTTTCGCGGACCAAACGGTTCAAGACCCGGCCTGGTCCTGCCGGTACAGCTCCCGGCTTTTGTACCCGGCCTTCAGAATCTCCTTCATTTCCTCGCGCCGCTTCGATCGGGTCGCCTCCTGCTTGGCGCTGTACACGTAACGCGCCCAGTCCTTGCGGTAGCCTTCCGTCAGCGACCGGTAAAAGGCAAGCAGAGCCGGCTCGTCCTCCAGATCCTTTTCGATCTGCGGAATCAGCTCGATATAATCGCCGACCCGCTGACTGGCCTTGGAGGCCGTTTTCCCTTTGCCCGCGGCATCCTCTTTGAAGCCGACGACGGTAAACACGTCGTCCAGCCCCACCATGCGCGCGAATTTGATATCGCTATTTCCCAGATAGCCTTCCTCGTCGCTGTTCAGGCCCGACAACAAATCGTCGCGGTGAATGAACGAGGGATAAACTTTGTTGCCTTTCTTCGGGTACGCCGCGAACAGATATCCGTCCGGGTTCAGACGCCCGTTCGAGATCACGTCATCCGTCAGCTTTTTGAGCGACTCCATATCCAGTACGAATGCAAAGATAAGATCGTACGGTTCGTCTCCGAGAGCCGTGTCGTAGCCGGCCATTCCCGCGAAATAATCCGTGCCTTCCGGTTGATGCAGGATAGCGGCCCGCGCGTATTTATGCAGGCCCAGCTTTTCGACGATCGATTTTCCCATGCGCGCCTCATTCCCTTCGTGTGCTCAACATGCGTTCGCTATTATTATAACTCGGGCGAAGGGCGGGGAAACCGGCGATTTCCGCCGTCCTTTATTTTAAAGCTTCAACTTGCGTGCACAGGTCTTATTCCGCGTTCTGCCCGAAAACGACGCAAAGTTTAGCACTTGCTCGAAAGTAGTATGCTTGAATTGAAACTCAAGCTGAAGGAAGGGGAAATTCGATGAAGCTGAACCATCTTAATCTGACGGTGACAGACGTGGCGGCGGCGCGGGATTTTTTGCAAAAGTACTTCGGATTAAAAGTCGCAGGCGAGCGCGGGAACGCTTTCGCGGCGCTGTTTGACGACGACGGGCTGGTGCTGACCTTGATGAAGGGAACGGAGGTCCGTTACCCGAAGACGTTCCATATCGGCTTCGGACAGGAAAGCGAAGAAAAGGTAAACGAAATCAACCGGCGCCTGAAAGACGACGGGTTCGACGTCGCTCCGCCGCAAAGATCGCACGCTTGGACGTTCTACGTGGAGGCGCCGGGCGGATTTACCGTCGAAGTGCTGGCCTGAGCCGGCGCGAATGATGCCGCAAGGGAAGGATTCCCGTCGTCATTTGTCGAATAGCACTAATCATGATGACGAAAAAACGCATTCTGATCATTACGGCCTTATTTTTGCTCGTCCTGACGGGGATTCGGATGGCCTGGGTAGCCACCAGCATGCCGTCCGAACGTCCCCTTGCGGCGGAAGGCGTGCTCGATCTTCGCGGCGTTTCATTGGACGGCCCGATTTTTCTGGACGGGGAATGGATGTTTTATCCCGACCGGTTTTTGATGCGGGAGAGCGGCGCTTCGACTGCGGGGGGAGTTTCGGTTGCCCTCCCCGGCTCCTGGAAGGGCAGCTTCGACGATCCGGACCGGACGATCGGCTACGGCTCCTTCCGGCTCCTCGTTCGGCTGGGCGATTCGGCCGAACGGGAGCTTGCGGTGGCGATGCCCAGTTCGGTTTCGGCTTCCGAGCTGTTCGTGAACGGCGTCAAGCTCGGGGCGGCGGGAACGCCCGGAACGACGGCCGAAGAAACCGACGCTTTCGAGGGCCCGTATACCGTGTCCTTCACGGCCGATGGGCCGGAAGCGGAAATCGTGATCCATGTCGCGAATTTCGGCAATGCGTTCGCGGGGGGGCTGCTCGGCTCGGTTCAATTCGGAACCGAAGACGAGGTCGTTGGGCATAAACAATTTTCCATCGCGATGCAGCTGTTCGTCTGCGTCGTCCTGATCATTCACGTGATCTATGCGCTCATTCTCTATTTCATCGGGGCGAGGCACCGGGCGGTGCTTTTGCTGGCCTTGTTAATGGTAGGAGCAAGTCTGACGGTGCTCGTTACCGATGACCAATTGCTCGTCACCTGGCTGAAATTGCCCTACGAAATCAGCATGAGGCTTTTCACGCTGAGCTATTTATGGGCGGCGGCGCTGCTCATCCTTTTCGTCCAGCGGCTATATCCGAATTTGCAGAAGCGGCCGTGGCATATTTATTACGGGGCGATTACGGCGGGCTTGACGGTTGCGGTCGCCCTGATGCCGACCGCCTACGTGCCGTTGGTCGATCAGGCGACTCTTCCCATACTGCTCGCGGGCTTTCTGTATGTACCGGTCATCACTTGGCGCGCGATGCTGACGGTCGAGAGCGACGCGATGTTTTTATGGCTCGGCTCCGTCGCCCTGGTCTTTAACCTGAGTTGGGGAATGATGAATCTGTTTACCCCCGACTTTCGCTCGCTGCATTTCTATCCGCTTGACTTGATCGTCGTCTTTTTTTCCTTCGCCTCCTATTGGTTCAGGCTGTATTTCCGGAGTTCCCAGCAGACCGCGCGGCTGGCTGCCGAGCTGCAGAAAGCGGACAAGCAAAAGAACGACTTTCTTGCCAACACCTCTCACGAGCTCCGCAATCCTCTGCACGGGATGATCAATATCGCCCGCAGCGTGCTGGAGGAGCAAAGCGTTCATCCCGCCGGGAAGGAAAAGCTGGAGCTTCTGGTCACCGTGGGCAGGCGCATGTCGATTTTGCTGAACGATCTCATGGATTACGACCGTTTGCAGGGGAAGGGGCTGCGGCTCGAACCGAAAGCCGTGCGGGCGCAGGCCGCGGCCGCCGGAGTGATCGATATGATGGGCTTTATGATGGAGGGCAAGGCGGTCGAGCTGCGCAACGAAATTCCGGAATCGTTCCCTCCGATTCTCGCGGATGAAAACAGGCTCGTCCAAATTTTGTTCAATTTGCTTCACAATGCGCTCAAATTTACGACGGAGGGCCATGTGACGATTCGCGGCGTCATTCGGGGGGAGTCGGCGACGCTTGAAGTCGAAGACACCGGAATCGGCATCGAGCCCGGAGATCTGGAGAGGCTGTTTCGGCCATACGAGCAAGTCGACTCCAGCCTCACGGCGATCGGCGGGGGAATCGGGCTGGGCTTGAGCATCAGCCGGCAGCTGGCCGAGCTGCATGGCGGGACGCTGAAGGCGGAATCCGAGCCGGGCCGGGGGTCGACCTTCCGGCTTACGCTGCCCCTCGCTCCGGAGTCGGGTCGGACGGACGCTGCAACGTATCCGGTCGAGATCCGGTGGCAGACGCCCTTGGCAAATGCGGATTCCGAAGCCCTGCCGGGCCCGGGGCAGATCGCCGCGGCGGCCGAGTACGGCGAACGGATGCCGCGGGTGCTCGTCGTGGACGACGACCCGGTCAACTTGCGCATCCTTCAAGGGATGCTGCCCGGCAACCGGTACGAAGTGGCCACCGCCTATTCCGGGCACGAGGCGCTGGAGCTTATCGCCGGCGGCGAGTGGGATCTTGTCGTGGCCGACGTCATGATGCCCCGCATGTCCGGGTACGAGCTGACACGGAACATCCGAAGGCGATTCTCGATGTCCGAGCTGCCGGTGCTGCTGCTGACCGCCCGCAGCCAGCCGGAGGATATCGCGGCCGGATTCCAGGCAGGCGCGAACGATTACGTGGTCAAGCCGGCCGACATGCTGGAGCTGCAGTACCGCGTTCGCGCGCTGACCGAACTCAAGCTTACGGCGGGCGAACGGCTTCGGATGGAAGCGGCCTGGCTGCAGGCCCAGGTTCAGCCGCATTTTCTGTTCAACACGCTGAATTCCATCGCGGCGCTTAGCGAGATCGATACGGCGAGAATGCGTTCGTTGCTGGACGTGTTCGGCAAATATCTGCAGGCGAGCTTCGATTTCCGCAATTCCGAACGGGTCGTCCCGCTGGGAAGGGAACTGGAGCTGGTAAGGGCTTATCTTTACATCGAAAGGGAACGCTTCGAGGAGCGGCTCCGCGTGCGGTGGGAAGTTCCGGAGAACCTTCTCTCCCCCCTCATTCCTCCGCTTTCCGTGCAGACGGTAGTCGAGAACGCGGTTCGGCACGGCGTTTTAAAGCGAACCGAAGGCGGGACCGTGCGGATCGAAGCGCGGGATAACGGGGATCACGTCGCGATTCGGGTTTCGGACGACGGGGTCGGAATCGAAAAGCGAATTTTGACGAATATGCTGGAGGATCGGCCCGGGAGGGCCGGAGGCATCGGGCTGCTCAATACGAACCGACGTCTGCAGCAAATTTACGGCCGGGGGTTGGACATCGCGAGCGTGCCCGGCCAAGGCACGACCGTCACGATCAGGGCGGGGAAGCCTTGAACTGGAGGCAAATTCCGGATCGTGGCTTTCCGGATCGTGGCTTTCCGGGTCGGGGGCTTTCCCGGGGCTTGCAAACAAAAGGAATGACGGCCGCATACGCGCAGCGGGGTTCCGGCGAGTTGCAAAGAGACGACGAACCTCCTAAGCTTAAAGCAGATCAAAAAACTCGAAGCAAAGGAGACGGCCGCTCGTGAAAAAAAATCGTCTGGGCGCTTCCGAACTGATCGTCGGCGAAATCGGGCTCGGCTGCATGTCGCTGGGCACGGAGGAACGGAAAGCGACGGCGCTTGTCCACGAGGCGCTGGAGCTGGGCGTCAATTTTTTGGATACTGCCGATCTGTATGACGGAGGACGCAACGAGGAGCTGGTCGGCAAGGCGATCCGGGGCCGGCGGGATCGGGTGGTGCTGGCCACGAAGGTTGGCAACCGCCGGATCGCCGGGCAGGACGGCTGGGTCTGGGATCCGTCAAGGAAGCATATTCTGTCGGCCGTTAAAGAGAGCTTGCGCAGACTCGGCACGGATTACATCGACTTGTATCAGCTTCATGGGGGGACGATCGACGATCCGATCGACGAGACGATCGAGGCGTTCGAGCAATTGAAGCGGGAAGGCGTCATCCGGGAGTACGGGATTTCCTCGATCCGCCCGAACGTCATTCGGGAATATGCGGCGCGCTCTTCGGCGGTCAGCGTCATGAACCCGTACAGCATCGTAGACCGCCGGGCCGAAGAGGCCGTGCTGCCGTTGCTGGAGGAAAAAGGGATCGGCGTTATCGCCAGAGGTCCGCTTGCGAGCGGAGCGCTTGCGGCGAATCGGCAGCCCGTCAAAGGCGTGCCGGACTACGAGCTCCCGGAGCTGATCGCGCTTCGCGACGGGCTTGAGGCTCTAACGACGCCGGAAAGAAGCCTCACGCAGCTTGCCATCCGCTATTCGCTGAGCCATCCGGCGGTTGCCGTCGCCATCCCCGGAGCCAGCTCGCGCGAGCAGCTGCTTCAGAACGTCGCGGCGGCGAACGCGCCGGAGCTGACGGAGGAAGAGGTGCGGACCGTGCACCGTCTCAGCAAGGCGAACGTGTACGCGCTGCACCGCTGACTGGAGGCGGCGAGCATAGGGGATCGAGGCCGAAGGCCGCAAGCCGTAAGCCGCAAGCCGCAAGCCGCAAGCCGACTGCGGTTTGCGGCTTTTGCACTTGCCTGAAAGGTTAGGGTTCTTTCACCCAAACTCCGAACCCAAACTCCGAACCCAAACTCCGAACCCAAACTCCGAACCCAAACCCGACCCCCTCCCTTCTTCGCCTTCGTTGGATTTTATCCAACCGGCAGAGCGAAAAAGGCGAGAGAAGCAGGCTACGCTGGATTTTATCCAACGGGGAATGGGGATTCCGGATAAAAAGCCCCAAAAGGCGTCCCTTGATTGGATGAAATCCAACCGGGGCGGCGAGGAGCCCGAAAACCTCTCTTTTCGCTGGACAAAATCCAACGAAGCCTAATCGGCGGCGGCAACCTAGTATATGGTCTCGAAATAGCGAACGCCGCGCCGCTGGGAGCTGCATGTGGTCCGAAAGGGGGATTCCAACGAGTGGCGGTACCTCTCTTTCCAATTGTAACGTGACGGAATGCGCGAGGGGCAACCGCACCATCCATCCGCTTATCCATGAACCCGTACGATTTTTCCTACAAAATCGCCCCGAGAGGCGGTTCTGCGTACACTTTTGTATGATATTTCGTACAAAACCCCTCGCATTTGCCGCTTCCCGGTGGCAACTGTACGATTTTTCCTACAAAATCGCCCCGCCAGGCGGTTCTATGAACACTTTTGTATGATATTTCGTACAAAACCCCTCGCATTTGCCGTTTCCCGGTGGTATTTGTACGATTTTTCCTACAAAATCGCCCCGCCAGGCGGTTCTGTGCACGCTTTTGTATGATATTTCGTACACCCTCCCCCTTCATCTGGTGCTTCCGTGCCTATGACGGTGCATTTTTTTATCGTACCGTATGATCCGAGCGAAAACGCGAAAACGCGAAAACGCTACTTGGGGACGAACCGCCAGTGTCCCCCTCCACCAGGCCACGTCCGGCGAGTTGCAACCCCCCGTGAATTTGAAGCGTCCATTTAAAGAGCAAATCTATACTGGTTAAAGAGCATATCTATTCTGGCGCGGGATGTGATCGGGGATCGAAAGAGTAAGGAAGATCTTGTTCAGGGTAACCGTCGGGCTGTGGGCAGCCATGGCGTTCGCGGGTTTTTGGGTGTATTTCGGGAAAGCTTATTACCCGGACCTTCCCTACGACGGAGGTTCGAAAAAGGAAGCGATTCAAAAGCTGGAAAATAGCGGAGGCGAGCTGATCGAATTGGCGTCGGACGGCAGCTTCTATTGGCTGGGCCACAAAGGGAACCGGCTGGACGGAAGAAACCGGGTGATCGACCATATGGAAAGCCGGGGATATACATATGATTACGATGAGGGCTCCAGCCTCTTTTTTCAAAAGAACGGGCGGACGATCGTAACGGGAACGAATTGGACGGCAAAATATGTTTTGTACAAAGTGCCGGTCGAGGCCCGCCTTGACGAACGACCGCCGGAGGTGTAGGCTCGAAATCGAATGAGTCCGGCTGGAATGAACGAGCCCTGCGGAACGAAAGGCGTGGTCATGCGGATGAACGTCAGCTTCGCGAAATCGGAAGCGCAGCGGGAGCGTCTCGAGCTGGTCGGAAGACTGGCGGATGAAATGAAGCGGGGCGCTCACGAAACGGATGAGGAAAACGGCTTCAACTTCGGCCATATCGAAAAATTGAAGGAAGCGGGGTATCCGGGCTGGACGGTGCCGGCCGAATACGGCGGAGCCGGGATTACGCTTTACGAGTTCGTGCTGTACCAGGAGCGGCTGGCGCAAGGCGATCCCGCGATCGCGTTGGGCATAGGCTGGCACCTTGGCATCGTCTACGATCTGGCGCACAAAAGGCCCTGGAAGGAAGAAGCGCTCGGCAAGCTTTTCCGGGCCGCGGTTTCAACGGGTGCCTTGACGAACCGGGCGGTTACCGAGAAAACCTCCGGAAGTCCGTCGCGAGGCGGGAAGATGCTTACGTCGGCCGTCGCGACGGCGGAAGGCTATGCGCTGAACGGACGCAAGACGTTTACGACGCTGTCGCCCGTGCTCGATCTCGTCATCGTAACGGCAACCTTGCAGGAGGACGGGACGAAGGCGGACTTCCTGCTTCCGATGTCGACGCCCGGCGTCTCGGTCGATCCGACCTGGAACATGATGGGCATGCGCGGCACCGGAAGCCACGATCTCGTACTGGAGGACGTCCGCGTGCCGGCCGAAGCGCTTGTCCATCGCTACGCGGATTCGGACGGCCAGTCCGCCAGTCCCTTCCTCCTGCATATTCCCGCCTGTTACCTGGGCATCGCGCTGGCGGCGAGGGCGGAAGCGCTCGCCTTTGCCGCGGATTATCAGCCGAATTCGCTGGACCGGCCGATTCTGTACGCGCCGAACATCGGCCAGCTGATCGGGGAGATCGATCTGGAGCTTTCCGCGGCGAGGCACTTCCTCTACTCCGTCGCTTCCCGCTGGGATGAGCCCGTCGCCGATTCTCGGCAGTGGATACCGGAATTGAACGCCGTCAAAGTATTCGCCATCCGGACGGCGCTGTCGGTCGTGGACAAGGCGCTTCGCATCGCGGGGGCTCATGGCCTCGCGTTATCCCACCCGCTGCAGCGGCTGTACCGGGACGTAAGGTTCGGTCTTAGCAATCCGCCGATGGAGGACAGCGCCCTCCGCGTGCTGCATCAGCACGCGATCGCCGAAATCGAGCGGGCGCGGGGGGAGCGGCCCTGAACGGACGGCCGCCCGCCGAATCGGCGGATGACGTCCCGTCACGATTTTTGTCATGGCCGTCACGGGATCGTGAATAGGGCTGTACGGGCAGATGACGGTTTGTTACACTTTATCTAGGAAATGGAGCGAACCGAGAGAGACAAGGTGGCGACGCGATGATATCGATTGTAGTTGCGGACGATCAGCGGCTGCTGCGGGAAGGATTGCAGACGATCCTTCAGATGGAAGAAGGTTTTCGGGTCGCGGCCTTGTGCGAGAACGGCGCGGAAGCGGTCGCCGCAGCCGGGCGGCACCGGCCGGATGTGGTGCTGATGGACATCAAGATGCCGGGGATGGACGGAATCGAAGCGATGAAAACCATCAAGCGCGAGCTCCCCGGCACCGTCGTCCTGATGCTGACCACGTTTGCCGAGGACCAGTTTATTGTCGATGCGATGGCGGGCGGGGCGGACGGCTTCCTGCTGAAAGACATGCCTTCGCGGCAAATCGTGCAGACGATTCGCGAGGCGATGAACGGCGGGGTCATCCTGCCGGCTCCGATCGCTTCGAGGCTCGCCGCCAAGGCGGCCGTCATGTCCGGCGGCAGGAGGGACGCATTCGACGAGGACAAGCTGAAGGAAGCGAACCTTGCATTCACGGAGCGCGAACGGAACATTATTATGCTCATGATCGAAGGCTATGGGAACCGCCAAATCGCCTCTTCGCTCAAGATGGGCGAAGGGACCGTCCGCAACTACGTGAGCGTCATTTACAACAAGCTCGGCACGAGCGACCGGCAGGCCGCGATCGCCATGCTGAAGCCGATGCTGAAGACCTTGCTTTAGCCAGACAGCCTCCCGTCGCGTTCGCCGCGATGCGGGGGCTGCTTTGCCTTGCTCTCCATTCCGCTATCGGAAGGGTGTCTGAACGTCGGCCGTCGTTTAGGTGACGGGAGTCATGATTTTTGTCATATTTGTCATGTTCTGCATGACAGCCTGCTTGTCCGGTGCGGTTCTATGTTAAACTGCATGTATGAAACGCGACGGAGCGGTATGTTCTCCGCGCGAAGGAGCCTGCGGTGGCTATGAAAAAAAGGCAACGCGTTTCCCTTCTGATCTGGTGCCTCTTCTGCGCCATTATTATCTGCGCCTTTCTTCCGGCGCTTCTGGTGGAGCGGCAAGACCGGATGACCGGGGACCGCAAAGCTTTTGTAACGCTTGTAAAGCATTGGGAGATCGCCTTCGGTACGGAAAAACCTTCTCCGGGCGACTGGACGCCCTTGAACGCCGACACGAGGGCCGCTATGGGGCAATATCGGGGGACGGTGTGGCTGCAGCGCAGTCTGCCGGAGCTCGACTGGCGCAGTCCGTATCTTTTTTTCTCCATGATGAACCGGTTTGAAGCGTATCTGGACGGGAACCTGCTGTACCGGTTTAACATGGACGAGAACCGGCGTCATATCAATGGCATGAAAGTGTTTCATCCCGTTCCGGTCAGTCCGCAGGACGAGGGAAAGACGCTGCTGATCCGGACGGAGTGGACGGCGGAACCCTTGTTCGGCAACGATCTGGCGCTTGCCGGCGAGCCGGATCAAATCCTGTATGCGCTCATCAAGGCCGAGCTTTCCTACATCGTCTATTCGATCCTGGGCATTACGGCCGGCATCGTCGGATTGGCGCTGTTCTTGCGAAGCAGGGAGGCGCTGTTCGGCTGGTTCTCTTTGTTCGTTTTGGCCATCGGCTTCAGCTTTTTGCTTTCCTGCCGCTCGTTGCAATGGTTCGTCCAAATGAAGGAGATCTATTACTGGCAGTTGATGCTGGTTCCGATCTCCGTATGGGCCGGCATCGGGTTTTACGGCAATGCGCTTCCAACTGTGGACAAGCGGCTTGTCCGGATCGCGCATGTCGCTTTGACGGTTTTGATTGCCAGCGTCGTCGTCTGCGCGATCGGGTTTCCGGAATGGTACAAGAAGTACACGTTCGCGGGCGTTGCGATTGCGGTGGTGATTATGTTTTCGGTCGTCTCGTGCGTGCTTGCCCTGCAATCCGGGAGGAAGGCCTGGGCCGCGATGAAGGAGGTGCCGCCCGGCATGCTGCTGGAGCGGCAATGGCTTATGCGGGGCTACTGGACGTTTATGCCGTTCGCGAGCCTCAGTCTTATCTCGAACTTGTTTCCCGATCTGCTGACCGTCTTGCTCAACTCGCGGACTTATCTTTACCGCATTATCGAAGGGTTGATGCCGAACAGCCTGTTTCTGTTCATAATCTGCATGGCGATGGTGCTGGTCAGCCGGGTGCGGCGGGTTCACCTGGAGGCGGAGCGCAGCGCGGCCGAGCTTTTGGTCAAAAATCAGGAATTGGAGCACTTCCATCGCAATCTGGAAGATCTAGTCGAGCAGAGAACGGCCGAGCTGGAGCAGGCCAACCGCACTTTGGCCGTCACGCTTCGCGAAAAGGCGGAAACGTTGGCGGAAATGTCGGTGCTGGAGGAACGGAACCGGATCTCCTACGAAATGCACGATGTGGTCGGGCATACGCTGACCGCCGCGATCGTGCAGCTGGAAGCGACGAAAAAGCTGACCGCCCGGGAAGGAAGCATTCAGCAGGAGAAGCTGGAGCTGCTAAGCGAGCTCGTGCGCAAGGGGCTGAACGACATTCGGAAAGCGGTCAGGCTGATGAAGTCTGACGAGGAGCAGCCGCTTCCGCTGGAGGCGTCGCTGCGCGAGCTGATCCAATATACGGAGGATACGATGGAAATCAAGGTGGACAGCGAGATTTCGCTGCCGCCGGAGCTGCCGCTGGGCAAAGTGACGGAGGGCGTGCTGTACCATGCGCTGCAGGAAGGGCTGACGAACGGAATCCGTCACGGGCGCGGCGAACGCTTCCGTTTTACGCTTCGAACGTCCGACGGGAAGCTGATGTTCCGGCTTGTCAACGACGGGCTTCCGTTCGGTTCGGAAACGCCGGGCTTCGGTCTGACCGCGATGATGGAGCGGGTGGAACTGCTGGGAGGCTCGGTCGCGATTCGTTCGTCCGCCGCCCCGGACGGCTCGCCGGCCGGCTGCGAGCTGGCCATCGTCATTCCGCTGTCAGCTTAGGAGCCAGCAGCTTTGATCGGCAGGCAGGAACGCGACCCGGAAAAGAAATGAACGGCCAATACGGCCGCAAGCCGAAAATCGCCGTTTTCGCGGCTCCCTGGCGGGAGGACGCGGAGCGGCTTTTTTTTGCACGAAGGATTGTTTAAAATCTTCACCGCTCGATTCCTGCGACATCTCCCCCATCCGCTCCGACAGCCGGCTCGGCCCTCCGCACGTCCGCTACGGGCTCGGTTGAGTCGTGGCGACTCATCTCGCCCCGCCATGTGCAAACAGCCGCGAGCAGTTGCGTAAAAATGACTCGTCTCGCCGCCTCCGCACGTCCGCTAACGATCCAGATGAGTCGTGGCGACTCATCTCGGCCCCGCCATGCGCATGCTTGAGCGGCCGACGACGGTCGCCTTTGTCGGGGGTAATTTGCTTGTTCTTAGACCGCCGTTTTGGCGCCCTTAAATGCAATCCGAGACATCGGCTCGTCGCAAGCTTATGACTCGGATGACAAAAAAGATGACGGTTTGTAACTATTGCCGCGGCCTGCGTTTTTTTACAATCAACGGGGTACAATCAATCGACGGAATGGAGTTCTGGACATGGGAGAGAGGATCGGGAAAGGAAGACGCCCGGTATGGGCGGTTGCTCTTATCGCGGCGCTGCTGCTGTCGCAATTCGCCATACCGGCAAGCCGCACGTTCGGTTCGCAGGCTGCGGAGTTGAGCGTTTATGCAGACGAACTGGCGGAATCGTTTTATAACTACAGCTGGTCGGGCGTAAGCCTCGAGGAAACGGAGACGGTGTATGAAGGAAGCCGTTCCATACGCTTCGAGGCAAATGAAGGACAGGCAATCTATCTGTACAAAGATCGCGTCATGAATGCCGGCGATTACGGCGAGTTCAGATTTTGGCTGCATGGCGGAGAGAGCGGCGGCCAATCGTTCGCGCTGGCCTTTACGTTGGGCGGACATGAAATCGTCAAGCTCGCTTCCGAAAGCCTGCTGCCGGACGGCGTGCCGGCGGGCGAGTGGACGGAAGTGATCGTGCCGCTTGCGGATGCCGGAGCGACAGGCTTGCTGGACGGCATCCAGATTTGGGGCTCGGGAGCGCAGTCGCCCGTTTTCATCGACCGGATGCGCTTTACCGGCGCGGCCGAACCGGGCGAAGAGCCGGGCGGCGAAGAGCCGGGTGGCGAAAACCCGGGCGGTGAAGAACCCGGGGGAGGGGAAGAGCCCGGAGGCGAAGATCCCGGCGGAGAAGATCCCGGACCGGTTGAACCGATCGAACCGATCGAAGGCGTTTATTTGTACGATGACCGGCTGGCGGATTTTGTCACCGATTACAGTTGGGGCGAGGCAAGTCTGGAGGAAAGCGAAGTCAGACGGACCGGCACGCGCTCCATCCGCTTTACGCCTGACGGCGACGAGGCGCTGTACTTGTATAGCAGCCAACTGCTGACCGTCAACGATTACGAGAAGCTTCGCTTCTGGGTGCACGGCGGAGAGACGGGCGGCCAATCCGTCACGCTTGTGCTAACGGCCGGAGGAGAAGCCGCCGCGACCCTTCCGCTGGAAAATTGGCTGCCCGACGGCGTGCCGGCCGGAAGCTGGGCGGCGGTCGAGGTCGATCTGGCCGAGCTGCAGCTTCCGGCCCGACTGTTCGACGGTTTCCGGCTGATCGGAGGCACCCCCGGGGCGCAGGAGCCGATCTATATCGACGATATTGCGCTTACCTCCCGGAAAGCCGCGCAAGCCGCCGTCGCCGAGCTGCGGCTGAGCCAGCCCCGCCTCGTCATGATGCCGGGAGAGGAACGGCGGATCGAGGCGGAAACGTTCCTCGTGTCCGGCGATACGCCGGTCGTAACGGAGGAAGCGGAATGGTCGGTCGATCGGCCGGAGCTTCTGTCCGTAGAAAATGGAAGGCTTACCGCATTGTCCGAGGGCATCGCCAAAATTACCGCTTCCTACCGAACCTTTACGGCGGAGGGCTATGTTCAGATTACCGGCACGCAGGAGGAGCCGGTGTACGTCGACGCGCTGGCGGAAGGATTCAACAATTTCAGCTGGCACGAGAAAGATTTCGCGAGCGTCGAACAGGCCCGAAGCGGCGTCTCGATCAAGTTCGAGCCGGACGGTTGGGACGGCGTCTGGATTTCCGGGGACGAAAAGCGGGACCTTGAACGCTATTACGGGTTCCGGTTCTGGCTTCATGGCGGCAGCGGCGGCGGGCAGGAGCTGCTGTTTCACGTCTATGACGGCAATCAGTCGCTTGGCGCGGTTCCCGTCGGAGAGCTGCTGCCGGGCGGTTCGATTCCCGCGGGGCAGTGGACCCAGGTGACGGTCAGCATGGCGGATTTGGGACTGGAGAGCGGTTCGTTCGACGGGCTCATCGTGCAGGCGGCCACCGAAGAGGATCAGGAAGCGGTCTACATCGACGATATCGCGCTGCTGGCCAATCCGAACCCGGGACGCTTGCCGGAACCGGAGCTCCCGCAAATTACGGTGACGGTCGACCAGGCGTCGGAGCGAAACCCGATCAGCGGCGATATTTACGGCATCAATTTCGACGATAACCATCCGACCAATTCGACGCTGCCGTTCCCGATCGAGCGTTGGGGAGGCAACCAGACGACGCGTTACAATTGGCAGCTGGATACGGCCAACCGGGCGGACGACTGGTTCTATATCAATTATCCTTACGACAATGACAACCCGCAGGACTTGCCGAACGGTTCGATGTCCGACCGGTTCATTGACCGGGTGCTGGGGCGCGGCGACAACGTGCTGATTACGGTTCCGACGATCGGCTGGACGCCGAAGGACCGGACGGTCAGCTACGGATTTTCGCAGGAAAAGTACGGTTCGCAGCTGGAATGGTCCCCGGATTTGCGGGATGCCGGCAACGGCGTTCGCCCGGACGGCTCGCTCGTCACGGGCAACGATCCGACGGATACGTCGAAGCGGGTCGGCACGGAATTCGCGACCGGCTGGATCCAGCATATCGACGAAAGAACCGATGGGAAAGTGCGCATGTACGCGCTCGACAACGAGCCGGAAATTTGGCATGTGACGCACCGCGACGTCCACCCGGAACCTCCGACCTATGACGAGCTCTGGGAAAAAACGGTTTCGTACGGTTCGGCGATCAAGCAGGCCGATCCGGACGCGCTGCTGTTCGGACCGGTGTCGTGGGGCTGGTGCGGCTACTTCTATTCTTCGGCCGACGCGTGCGCCGACGGACCGGACCGCCAGGCCCACGGCGGCACGCCGTTCCTGGAATGGTACGTGCAGCAGGTAAAAAATCACGAAGCGAATACCGGCGTCCGGCTGATCGATTACCTGGACATCCATTACTACTCGCAGGAGCCCGCGGTTCCGTCCGAAGACGAGAGCCCGCTGGCGGCCAAGCGGCGCTTTCAGGCGCTCAAATCGTTGTACGACGAAAACTTCGTCGATCAATCCTGGATCCAGGAACCGATCCGGCTGATTCCCCGGATGAAGGAAATCATCGCGAACAACATGCCGGAACTGAAGCTCGCGATCACCGAGTACAACTTCGGCAACGGCACGGGCATTACGGCCGGGTTGGCCCAGGCGGAAGCGCTGGCCATCTTCGGCAGGGAAGGCGTCGATCTGGCTACCCGTTTCGGCAACTTCCGGGCCGGCACTCCGATCGAGGATGCGTTCAAGCTGTACCTCGACTATGACGGCAACGGCTCGCGCATCGAAGGCAGCAGCGTGGCGGCGAGCTCGTCGCTCTTCGACGCCGTCGGCGCCTATGCGATCGAAGGGACGGACGGAACGACGTACGTGCTTCTGTTCAACAAGGATACGTTGACGAGGGATGTCGCCGTGAATACCGGACTGGCCGGCGGCGCGACCGGCGAGCTGTACCGGTTCGACGCCAAGCAGCGGCTCGGCGCGATCGGCGGGGCCGCCCTCGGCGCGGACGGGTCCGTTACGCTGGAGCTGCCGAAGCGCTCCGCGACGCTCCTTGTCGTACAGGGAAATTAAATAGGAGATCCAAATAAGGACAACGGCAACGTCCCTTCCGCAATCAAGCGGAGGGGGCGTTTTTTTGCGCAATCGATGGAAGTGAGCGCCGCCGTAGAGGAAATCGTTACGCCGCAGAACACATCACAGGCCAAGCGAACGGGTTGATGACGTTAGTGAAAACTTTCCGTTATAACCAGGACGACTGACTACGAATGTTTGAAAATGGACATAACGACTTATATTCAGGGTAAAGGAACCCAAAGGAGGGAACGGCGTGAACAACTTGGACAACTATCGGCAGGGAGAACCCGGCGAACTTCGGCTGAAAGGCAAAACAGCCGTCATCACGGGGGCGGGATCGGGGATCGGGCGCGCCGCCGCGCTTCACTTGGCCCGCAACGGGGCCGACGTCTGCCTCATCGATCTGAACGACAACCGGACCGAAAAGGCGGAACGGGAAATTCGCGAGATGGGCAGGGAAAGCCTGTTCGTCGACGCGGACGTATCGGATCCGCAGCGGGTAGAGAAGGCGATTCGGACGGCCGTCGACCGGTTCGGCCGCATCGACGTCGTGTTCGCGAACGCGGGCATTAACGGAACGCTCTCCCCGATCGAGGATCTGCAGCCGGAGGACTGGGACAAGACGCTGGCGACGAACTTGAAGGGAACGTTTCTGACCGTCAAATACGCGATCCCCCATATGAAGCAGGCGGGCGGAAGCGTCATCGTTACGAGTTCCGTCAACGGCAGCCGCAAATTTTCCGGTTTCGGCATGGCGGCATACAGCGCCTCCAAGGCGGGGCAGGTCGCCTTTGCCAAAATGGCCGCTTTGGAGCTGGCCCGCTACAAGATCCGCGTCAACGTCATTTGCCCGGGAGCGATCGAGACCCATATCGGCGAAAATACGAATCGCACGAAGCAGGTCGATAAAATCGACATCCCCGTCGAATATCCGGAAGGCAACCAGCCGCTGGAGCACGGGCCGGGGAAGCCGGAGCAGGTGGCGGACCTCGTGCTGTTCCTCGCCTCGGAGCAGTCCAGCCATATTTCGGGGACGGAAATCTTTATCGACGGCGCGGAAACGTTATTGTAGAAAAATAGTTGAAAAAGAAGCTCCCGGACCGCTAGCAGAGCGAAACCGGGAGTTCTTTTTCGCGATATCCGGAAAGCGTCCCGCCGCCGAAGGGCGGGTTTCAAACGCCTTGGCGTCATTTTACCCGGAACGTGCGGTGTCCGTATTTCCGGACGAGGATGAGGGCTGCGGTCAAATAGGCGAGCGATAAAACGAGTATCGCGATGGCGAACGCCTGGGCCGGTCCCCGATAGATAATGCTGAATCCGCTGGCCGACGATACGAGCGAGTTGATCACGTGATAGAACGGATTTTTGGAATTCAGTTCCGTCGTATACGGCTGAAAGATGTAGTACATGAACAGATGATGGACCGAATAAAAGACGGAAAACGACAGAATCAGAATCCACAGCAGGGGAAGATCCCGGTCCATCGGCACCCCGGCGGCCAAGGCGAACAAGGTCAGCGCGCTTCCGAGCGCGGCGGCCGTCAGCAGATTCAGGCCGAGCATCCGGGCAAGGCGGATCCGGAAATGCCGCGTGACGGCGTTCCGGTAGAAGCCGTAGCGCAGCAGGCTGAGATCGCAGTTATAGAACATCGCCCGGCACACCCTTTCTCCGACCGACAGGGCGAACATCGAAATCGCCGTGTAAGGGACAAGCGCCCCCAAGTCCAGCGCGGCGGCATGTTCGCGGTACGCGATTCCGAAAATGACGCCGATCGCGGCCAGCGCGCCGACGATGGCCAGCCGAACGTATAAGGGCTTGTTGACCAAGCTCCGATGCCTGGCGAAAAACAGCGCGTTCAGGTACGCATACCCTTCCTTGCCGTTAAACTTGTCGCTGCTCAGCGCCTTCGGCGAGAAGTCGCTTTCCTTCGTTTTGACTTCGTTTTTCTGCGCGTCCGCCATCATCTGCCCGATATTCAGCAGCGGGTCGTCCCGCTTCGCGGCGGCTTCCACCGCGCCCGCGTAATCGCGGTAGCGCGCGAGCCGAACCGTCGCGTATAAGCCTGCGGCCGCAATCGCAAGCGTTGCCGGCACATTGACGAGCAATGATCCGGTCGGCGGCGCGAACCGGAACAGGATCGGCAAATAGGCGGCCGCGTAGCCGAGGGCGATCGCCAGCCAAACGACCGCGTTGTTTTTGATCAGCACGTGTCCGGTTTTGTCAAACAGCTTCAGGTGAAGAAACTCGACGAACACCCGCCACAAGGCGACCGATACAGCCAGCAGGATACACGGCCAGAGGGTTGCGCCAAGCAGGGAAGCGAACAGAAACAGGGCCGGCACATACGATACGAAAAACAAGACGTACCGGTAGGTCAGCGACGTCCGCATGTAACGGCCGGCCGGCATCCTCATCAGCTTTACCGCGATGTATTTTTCCCGTTTCGGCTCCAGAACGGTGGCGCTGGAGAAGCTGACGACGACGAAGCTGAGCATGGCGAAAATATGGTAAAACAGCAGCAGCCGTTCCTCCTGCGGAAGCGTTTGCCCCCATAAGGCGACCGGCAAATAGACGAGCAGACCCATATAAGCTATTTTCGTCAAAAACGGCCACAGAAGGCTTAAAACGAGCATGACGACGGAAGCCGCCTTTTTCAGCTTCAGACGGGAATAAACGCCGTCCGACACCCGCCCGCCGACGAGCGGAAGCCGCTTGACATAATAGAAAAACCGGTTGGCGGCGGAGGACGTCCGGATCGCGAGCAGCGTATTAAGCGTCCTCAGCATGGCCTTCATCCTTCAGCAGCTCGATGACGCTCCGTTCGAATTCCGGGCTGCGCAGCAGATCGGACGGAACCGACGACAGGCGGCCGTTGTTCAGCACGACAAGCTCGTCGCACAAATCGGAAGCGAGCTGCAAAATATGCGTGGAAAAAATCAAAATATGGTCCTGCTTCATCCCGCGAAGCAGGTTTTTCATTTCCAGCGCGACGATGACGTCGAAGGACGTGAGCGGCTCGTCAAGCAAAATGACCGGCGGCTTCGTGATCAGAAACAGCAGCATTTGCAGCTTGTTTTTCATCCCGTGGGAATAGCCTTTGATCAGGCGGTGCCGGTCTTCCTTGGCGATGCTCATGATTTCGAAATACTCGTCGATGCTTTGGTTCGGCTGCACCTTGTCCCGGTTGATGTCCATGAAAAACCTGACGAATTCGTACCCGGTGAGAAACTCCGGCAAGATCGGCAGCGAGTACACGTATCCGATATCCTGCTCGCGGAGCTCTCTCGTTTGGCCGTTCTCTTCCAGCAGCGCTTTTCCTTCGTCCATCTTCGTCTCGCCGCTCAAGCAATTGAACAGCGTCGTCTTGCCGGCGCCGTTTCGGCCGAGCAGGCCGTAAATGTTGCCTTTCTGAAAGGTGAATCCGGCTCCTTGAAGCACCTTCTTGTCGCCGAATTGCTTGACGACATGGTCCAGGATCAGGCGCCAAATCATCTCCTCCGTTCGAATGCGATACTTCTTTTTACGGGACATCGGTCGATCGGTCGCGTTTATAAGGCGCGATACGCGGGACAACATTACCGTCTCCCGGTATCGGACCAGTGCGGCGGCCGCGCCAGCGACGGCGGCAGCTTCGTGCCGGCATCGCCCTTCGCGGCGTTGAGCTGAGCCTGCGTCAGAAAAAGACTCCCGGTCAAATCGGCTCCCCCGAGATCGGCGTCCCGGAAATCGGCCCCGATGAGGTCCGCCGCCCGCAAGTCGGCCCCTCTGAGGTCGGCCGCGATCAGGTACGCCCCCCGCAAATTGGCGCAGCGCAGATCGGCCCCCTTCAGCTTGGCTCCGATCAGGTCGGCTCCCCGGCGGGCCGCTTTCGGATTCCTCAAAGGCTCCTTGAACCTGCGCCGGGCGTCTTCCCGCGCAAGCTCGCTCGCCTTCAGTAGGAGGACGTTCGTCTCCGCGCGGTGCGCGGAGACGTCCAGCTTCAAGATCGAGCCGGGGTCGAGGAAGGTGAGGCGTTCCGTCGCGTCGAACGCGGCGCGAAGCTCGTCATGGATGGAGCGGGCCGGCTCCAGCGCCAGCGCTTCGGCCAAATACCGAAGCAGCTCGTGCAGCTGAAACATGACCGGAAGCACCTCGAACATTTGCTTGGCCGTTTCCGGCGCCTGCCGCCAGTCTTTTCCTTCATACGTGATTTGCGATACCTTCTGCCCCGCGCCGAAGCAGTCGTAAACCGTGCACCCGCGAAACCCGCGCTGCCTGAGGGTGTCGTGCACGCCGCAGCGGAAATCCGGGCGCAGGTTCGGGCAGGGCTGCCCCGCGTTTTTGTCGATCGCGAAATCGGCCGAGGCCGCGAACGGAAGCGCGACGCAGCACAGGCCGAAACAGTTTTCGCAGTCGGCCTGAAAAGCTTCCGTATACGTTTGCTTGTCCATTTTTACGATACCTTCCGTTTCCTTCGTGTCCATAACTTCATCTTATGATAAATCCGCCACAGATTAAAAGGTGTTTCCTTCCAATGAAACTTGCGGCGGCAAGCGGTCGTCTATTATATAACAGGGATATTTTGGATGGAGCCCGTCGATTAGTCCGACGATTACATCGGATTTTGCGAGGAGGAATTCGAATGAGAACTATCGAAAGAGTCGAAGTTCGCGAGGGCGACTGCTACGGCCGGTTGGCCGGAATCTGGCACCGGGCCGTTCGCGCCACGCACCGTTTTTTGACCGAGGAGGATATCGGGTTTTATCGAAACATCGTGGAAAACGGGGGCCTGGAGGGAGTCGAAATGTGGGTCGAACGGAACGAGTCGAACGAGATCGTCGGATTTATCGGACTTGACGGGACCCGAATCGAGATGCTGTTCGTCGACCCGGAGCACCATGGACAAGGGACGGGCACCCGGCTGATCGAACATGCGGAGAAAATCAAAGGCAGCGCGCTTAAAGTCGACGTGAACGAGCAGAATGAAGGCGCCCGCTCTTTCTACGAACGATACGGATTCGTTCAAACGGGGCGCTCGGAGCTGGACGGGACAGGCCGCCCTTTTCCTTTGCTGCATCTGGAACTGCGGCGGAACGTTACATCCCGCCAGTCGGGGTAAGCGCAGGGTTTGTGCCGCTGCGCCGTTGCCGGTATGATGGGAGTAGGCCGAACCGGCCAACCGAGAGGAAAGGAATTTTACATCGATATGGAAATCCTTGTTGAACATAAACGCATCCTCGAAGAAGCCGAACGCTTTGCCAGGACGGAGCTGGAAAACGATCCGACCGGCCACGACTGGTGGCACGTTCGCCGGGTCGTGCGAATGGCGGAGCGATTGGCGGCGCAGGAGGGGGCCGACGCTTTTATTTGCGCCCTCGCCGCTCTGCTTCACGACGTCGCGGACGAGAAGCTCAACGAATCCAAGGAGAGCGGACTGCGAAAAGCGGACGATTGGCTTGACGGCCAACCGCTGGATGAGGAGAGCCGCCGTCACGTTCTCGAAATTATCGCGACGATGTCGTACAATGCGGGCGCCAATCCGCCGATGCGCACGCTCGAAGGGCAAGTCGTGCAGGATGCGGACCGGCTGGACGCGATCGGCGCGATCGCGATCGCCCGCACGTTCCTGTACGCCGGCTGGATCGGCCATCCGATTTACGATCCCGATCTCCCGCCCCGCGACGCGATGACCCCGAAGGAGTACCGCCGGGACAAAAGCACGGCGATCAACCATTTTTACGAGAAACTGTTAAAGCTGAAAGACAAAATCAATACCGCCTCCGCAAGAGAGATCGCCGAGGAACGCCACCGGTATATGGAGCAATACGTGGAGCGCTTCTTGTCGGAGTGGGAAGGCCGAAGCTGAAAGGGGATACCGTCATGAGCAAGAAAATGACCGCCGCGATCGCAAGCGCGGCCGCAATCGCCGTTCTCGGAGCGGGCCTGGTTTGGGCGCTCGCTTCTCCGGATAAGGCGGCGAACGGGCGAGAAGAGAAGACGGCCGCCGGCGGCGAGACGAGGTCCGTCTCCGCCCCCCATGCGACGGAGGAGTCCGTTATCGAAGCGGGCAGCATCGAAACGATGGACGGTCAGGATTTGTCGATCGGGCTCGGCGGGGAGAGAAGCAACAATTTCGCGATCATCCCGTGGACGAAAGGCGAGACCGTCGAATTTTCCGTCGAGAACGAGTCGGAAAGCAAGCTGGAAATCGGAATCATGTCCGTCGCGACGGAACGGATCTACAGCCGAATCGTCGAATACGGCTCCGAAACCGTCGCCATTCCCGTTCCCGAAGACGGGGAGTATCGCATCTATGTCAAAAATCACGATTCCGAAGCAGCTCGGTTTCGCTTGATCTTGAGCGAGCCGATCGAAGGGCCGCTCGTCTAAACCCTCGAAGGGAGAGTGCGAATGAAGTTTGCGCCGAAAAGGGACCGCTGGATGTCCGCCGTCATGTGGACTACCACGCTGCTCGTCGCGTTCGTCGGGGTGCCTCCGTTTTTGGACGCGAGCAAAGGCATCGTCGGAAAATCTATCGTTTTCGTATTCTGCTTCGGCTTTGCTTTATTTTGCGTCTGGCTGTGGGCAGGCGTTTCCTATTCGCTAAATGAATCGGAGCTGACCGTCCGGGTGGGTCCGTTCGCCAAATCGATCCCGTACGGCAAAATTACGAAAGTCCGGCCGATCCGGTCCGTGCTGTCGGCTCCGTCCGCCACTTCCGTCGAACGCCTTGAAATTTTTTTCGGCAGGTTCGATTCCATTCACGTTACCCCTTTGGATCGGGAAGCTTTTTTGACGGAGTTGAAAAAGCGCTGTCCGCACGCGAGCATTGTCGCGCATGACGGCGGGGAAGGAGCGTGAAACTTGAATTCGTCCTCTTATTGGAACGAAGTGTTTGACCGGATACGGCAGGGCGGAAACGCGAAGACTTCCTCGTGGCTCCGGCGGTATTTGCCGATTCGGGGACGCGATCCGGCCGCGAGCGTGCTGGAAATCGGCTGCGGCCTCGGAAAGGAAACGGCCTTTCTCGTCGATTGCGGGTACCGGGTTACGGCCACGGACGTTTCGGAAACCGCCTTGTCCGCGGTAAAAAGCGCGTTCCCGTCCGCGAACCTTCTCCTGCACGATACGCGCGACAGGTTTCCGTTTCCCGACGAATCGTTCGATCTTGCGGTCGCGAGTCTTTCGCTGCATTACTTCGGTTACGAGACGATGATTCGAATCCTTGCCGATATTCGCCGACTGCTGAAAAACGGCGGCCCGATCCTGTTCCGGCTCAATTCGGCCAACGACGAGGACGCCGGGAAGGAGCATCCGATCGAGAGGTATTTTTATCGCCCCGAAACGTGCAGAGAGCTGTTCGCGGACTGGAGAGAGGCAGCGCTGCGGGAGGTCGCGGAAGATTATTACGGCAAAACGAAAGTGATGATCGAAGGCATGTTCGAAAAGGCGCCGGCGGGACATCATCTCTAATGCGCGGGGTTGGGCATGTTTCCGCCGATTGAAAGTTTAAGAACGCCGTTCTTGCCTTTTGGTTTCCGTTTTATGGGTGAATAACGGGCCTGAACGAAAATGGGGGTAGGGGATGCGGGCAAAATTCAGCCACACCCGAGTGCTTCGAGCGGCGGCGCTTTTGTCCGTCTTCGCCGGTTGTTTGTATAAGCCTTCGGTTATCCCTTTTGCCATGCCGTTGACCGCTCTCGGCCCGGAAATGGCCGAAGGCCAAAAAGCGGCCAAATGGTGGGCGACCTGGGCCATATACGGGGGCCTCGCCGTTTTGGCGGGTTCTTTTTTGCTGAATCTGGCGAAACCGCTGCTCTTCCATCGCATCATGCAGAGTCTGGCACTGTTCGCGCTGATTGGTATTATCGTCGCATTCGCTGCTTTAAAACGAGCAGGAGGGGATTCGTCCGAAGCGAGGAAGATCACCGCAACTCACTAATCGCCTAAGCATGAAAAATAGAGCTCAGGAACATCGAAACAAGGCCGCCTACAGCCGTTAGCGCGTTTGCGGTCCGTCCGGCCGGAGAGACTCAATGCCCGTCATCGTCGACGCCGACGCCGAGCTGCCGGTTCCGCTCTTTGAATTTCGCGTTGTGCGAGGAAACGTAGGCGACCTTTGGCGCCTCGGGGTCGATATACAGCTTGGCGCTGTTGAGCGCCAGCACGGCGTCGTTGAACGTTCCGGCGATCAAATGGACTTTGCTGTCGTGTTTCACGAAGTCGCCGGCCGCGAATACGCCGGGAATGTTTGTTTCCATTTTGCCGCTGACGTGCACGTTCCAATCGCCCATGTCCAGGCCCCAATCCCGGACCGGCCCGAAATTATACCGCAGTCCGTGATTGACGATGACGGCGTCGACGTCCAGCAGCTTCCGTTCTCCCGATTCGATATGGGCGATCGCCGCTTGGTGGATATCGCGGCCGTTCGCGCTGTGCAGCGACTCGATCGCGTACGGCGTCAGCACCGCGGCCGCCGACGACTTCATTTTCTTCACGTTCCGCTCATGTCCGCCGAATTGGTCGCGGCGGTGCACGACGGTCAGACTTGCGGCAATCGGCTCCAGCGCATTCGCCCAATCGACGGCCGAATCGCCTCCGCCGGAGATCAGCACGCGCTTGCCGCGGAATTCCTCCAAGCCCTGCACGGTATAGTGCAGATTGGTCACCTCGAAGCGGTCCGCGCCTTCGATCTCCAGCTTCGCCAGCTCCAGAATGCCGTATCCGATCGCGAGCACGACCGTTCGGGTCCAATGCCGTTCTCCGGTCGCGGAGGTCAGCAAAAACGTGCCGTCCTCCCGGCGGTCCAACGAGACGATTTGCTGCCCGAGCACGATCGTCGGATCGAACGTCTTCGCTTGCTGGACCAGCTGTTCGATCAGCTTGGCTCCCAAAGTCGGCGTAAGGCCGCCGACGTCCCAAATCATTTTCTCCGGATAAATCAGCAGTCTTCCGCCCAGCCGTTCGTTGGCGTCGATCAGCTTCGTTTTCAAATCTCTCATTCCGCTATAGAAGGCCGTATACATGCCGGCCGGGCCTCCGCCGATTATCGTTACGTCAAATAGGTCCAGCTGTTCGCTCACGTGCAGTTTCCTCTCCCCGGGTCGGTCGTCTTTGCCCGCAAACCTCCGGTCCGCATAGTCGTTCCTCATGCTCCCTTCATTTTATTGATAATCATTCTCAATGTCAAACGCGGCTTTCGCCGCCGCGCTTTTGTTCCCGGCAGGATAAATGCGGAACGGCGTTGAAGTTAAAGGAGTTGACAAAAATTGTCGATTTGGGTCGCGATGCAGAAAGGATATGTTTTGCGTATATCCTCGACTGTATCGTGAAGAAAACTATTCGACGAAAAGAGGATACGCATGAGAACCGACTATTGGAAAACGGAACGCCTCCTGCTCCGGGTCCCGACGCCCGCGGACGTCGCTTTGTTCCAGGCGTTCGACGACGAGGTTTCCCGCAATTTGGACATGGTGTATTTGCCCCAATCGGAAGACCGGCAAGCCCGCTGGCTCGAGGGCGAGCTGAAGCCCAAACTGGACGATTCCTATCGCTTGGTCGCCGAGACGCACGACGGCGCGCTTGTCGGAACGATCAATACGTTCGCCTGCCACAGACGAAACCGTACCTTCAAATACGGCATCGCGCTGCTGCCGGAATTCCGGTCGCAAGGCTATGCCGCCGAGATGATCGAACGGGTGGTCCGCTATTATTTTCACGAGCTGAACTACCAGAAGGCGACGCCGCACGTCTATTCGTTCAACCGGGCTTCGATCCGCCTTCACGAAAAAATGGGGTTCGTCCGGGAGGGAACGCTCCGAAGCATGGTCTATTCGAACGGGGAGTACCACGACGAAATTTACTTCGGAATGACCAAGCGGGAGTTCGACGAACGGTACGGGAAATCGGTCTTTTTCTAAGCCGAGGCAGAAAAAATGCTGTTGACTTGAGACAAGTTTTCCCTGTATTGTGTATACATAAAACCAACGAAAGGATGATGGCCGGGTTCATGACGAAGAAGTTCAACCTAAAACCGATTCATAAGCCGACGACCGCCAAGGAAATGGCTTATTCGGAAATCAAAAAAGTCATTTTGAACGGCCATATTTCTTCGGAGGATATTTTTACCGAGGTGCAGATGGCCGAATTGCTCAACACTTCCCGCACGCCGGTCCGCGAAGCGCTCCGGGACTTGATCAAGGAAGGCCTGATCTCGGTCATTCCGCGCAAAGGGATGTCGATCCGGAAGGTGTCCGAGAGCGAGGTCGAGCAAATTTTTTTGCTTCGGTCCACGATCGAAGGCGAAGTCGTCAAAAAAGTCACCCGCGAGTTCGCGCCGAGGCAGCTGGCCCAGTTGAAAAGCATTTGCGACCAGCAGCGGGAGGCGATGCAGGCGGAGGACGATCTGCTGTTCATTCATCTCGATCAAAAGTTTCACACCACTCTGGTGAAGTTTTCGAAATACGAGCTGATCGAACAAATTTTGCTTAACTTGCACAACTTGTCCCAACTGATCGGCCTGAAAGCGATCAAAAAACGAAACCGCATGGAAGAGGTCCTGGAAGAGCACCTGGCCATTCTCGAAAATATGGAGAACGGGAACGAGGAGCAAGCCGTCCTTTCCATGAGCGAGCATTTGCAACGAACGAAGCAGTCGTTATATGTGCAGCCGTAACCAACGATCCGGCTAAAAAAACGGTTCCTCGTCCGCTACATCCGGCTTTTCAGCAAGCGATCGAACGGGAACCGTGTTCGTTGCTCCCCAAGCCCTGCTTATCGTCTTTTATAAAAGCAATGGCACCAATCCGCAAAACCTGCAACCCAAAATCTGCACTCCCTAATTTGCAATCGCCAAGCCCGTATGCTCGTTTTCAAAAAAGCTGACACGCCGTTCGAGATGATCCGACCGATTGATGAGGCGAGAAACCGACCTCTCAACATGAAAGCGATAACTATGACATGACCGGGCGTTAAAGTCTATTTTTTCGACATTTTCCTGGGAATAAAGTAAAGTTTATTGACATGAATCGACGAATGATGCTAGCATAGCAATAACGATAAGACAGGGTTTGGCAGGGGAATTTTACGCGGATTTTGTGCATACACAACACATTACACACAACACAAAGAACACGCTGGAACGGCAAGGAGAGTGAGCGCATGGTCAGAAGCGGCAAGCAGTACGTCGACTCGCTGCGGGACAGCCGGACGATCTATATCGGCGGGGAAAAGGTAAAGGACGTCACGACCCATCCGGCGTTCGCGGGCATCGTGAACACGTTCGCGGGACTGTACGACATGGCGGCGGACCCGGCGAACGGGATGACGTATACGACGGAGGACGGAACGGAAGCGAACAAAATCTTCATGATTCCGCGCAGCCGCGAGGATCTGGCGGAGCGGAGAGCATCGCTGATGAAATGGGCGGAAGCGACGTGCGGCTTCGTCGGGCGGAGCCCGGACCACGTGGCGGGATTTCTCGCCGGGTTCGTCAGCGCGCCGGAGGTGTTCGGGGAGCGGTACGAGAACGTCAAGAAGTTTTATACGTATGCGCGGGACAACGACCAGTTCGTGACCTACGTGATCATTCCGCCGCAAATCGACCGGAGCAAGGCGGCGCACGAGCAGGAAGAGAAGTTTTTGCCGGTCGGGGTGTGCGAGGAGCGGGAGGACGGCATCGTCGTGCGCGGGTCGCAAATGCTGGGGACGAGCGCGGCGGTGTCGAACTACCTGTTCTGCAGCTGCATCACGCCGCTGCGTCCGGGGGACGAGGAGTACGCGGTTTCGTTCGTGCTGCCGATGGACGCGCCGGGGCTGAAGCTGTACGCGCGGCCGAGCTTCGCGGCGGACAAGCCGAGCGTGTACGACTATCCGCTGTCGACGCAGTTTGACGAAAGCGACGCGCTGGTCGTGTTCGACGACGTGTTCATCCCGTGGGAGCATGTTTTCGTGTACCGGGATATCGAAGCGACGCGGGCGCAGTTCCACGGAACGCCGGCGCACGTGATGGGAAACAACCAGGCGCAAATCCGGCTGACGGCGAAAATGAAGTTCCTGATCGGCGTGGCGCGGAAAGTGACGATGATGAACGGAAGCGACAAGTTCCCGCAGGTGCAGGAGCGGTTGGGAGAGCTGGCGTCGCTGGCGGCGCAGGTGGAAGGGATGCTGAAGGCGTCGGAGTACGACTGCGTGATCGACAAGAACGGCGTGGCGCGGCCGAACGCGAGGTACTTGTACGCGGTCGTCGGGATGCAGGACACGCTGTACGCGTCGGTGATCAAGATCCTGCGGGAGCTGGTCGGCGGAGGGGTGCTGCAGGTGCCGTCGTCGTACAAGGAGATGATCGCCCCGGAAACGCGGGACGACATCCGCCGGTACATCCGGTCGCCGGGGGCGCCGTCGGAGGAGCGGATCCGGCTGTTCAAGCTGGCGTGGGACATCATCGGCTCGGAGTTCGGAGGCCGGCACCAGCAGTACGAAATGTTCTACAACGGAGCGCCGTTCGTGGTGAAGGGCTACGCGTTCCGCAACTACGGCTACGACGAGGCCGTCGGGCTCGTCGACCGCTTCCTCGGCAGCTATTCTTTGCCGGAGGCGTAAGTCAATCGTAACGTATTCCGAATCATTCGCAAATGGCATTATCGCCGTTTGAAAATTTTGAATAATGGGAGTGTTTGAACATGGCAAAACCCGAACTGGAATTTACCGCTTATACCGAATTCGAAGAAAAACCGTTTACGAAAGTGGAAGGACTGTCGGAACGGGTCATCGCCAAAGACGAGGACACCGGGGTAGCGACGCGAATCCTCATCTTCGCTCCGGGAACGGACACGACGCCGAACGGCGTGCAGATTCACGACTTTTGGGAAGAGCTTTACATCATCGAAGGCTCCCTTATCGATTTGACGCTCAATCAGGAATTCACCGCCGGCATGGTCGCCTGCCGCCCGCCGGGCATGAAGCACGGTCCGTGGATCGCGCCGAACGGCTGCAAGACGTTCGAGGTACGGTACTACTCCAAGTAAAGCGAAAACAGCCAATTCAACCTATGGGAGTGCCAGCGAAATGAAATCACGCACGCTGAGAACGTGGATCCGGCATATGGACGAAAGCGGCCAGCTTGCGACCGTGGACAAGCCGGTTTCCACGAGGTTCGAAATTTCCGCTTTCACGAAGCAGTACGACGGAAGCAAAGCCGTCTTCTTCCCGCAGGTGGAGGGGTACGGGATGGCGGTCGTCTCCGGCATCGCCAGCACGCGGGCGCAGTTCGCGCAGGCGCTCGGCTGCTCGGAGAATGAGATGATTCCGAAGTTCCTGGATGCCATCGACAACCCTTTGCCTTCCCGGGAGGTCGCGGAAGAAGAAGCTCCGGTCCAGGAAATCGTCATCGACAAGGACATCGATTTGACTTCTTTATTCCCGATTTCGCTTCATCAGGAGAAGGACTCGGGGCCTTATATCACCGCGGGACTCGCGATCGTGCGGGATCCGGATACCGGCATCCAGAACGTCTCGATTCACCGGCTGCAGGTGTCCGGCCCGAACCGGCTCGGCGCCCTGCTCCTTCCCCGGCATACGTACAACGCCTTCAAAAAGAAGGAGGAAAAAGGAGAGCCGCTCGAAATCGCGATCGTCCTCGGCGTCGATCCGGTGCTGATGCTGGCTTCGCAGGCGATCGCTCCGCTCGGACAGGACGAGCTGGAAATCGCGGGCGCGCTCAAGGGGGAGCCGGTTCCGGTCGTGAAATGCAAAACGATCGATGTCGACGTCCCGGCCGACGCGGAAATCGTGCTCGAAGGCAAAATCATGCCGCACGTTCGCGAGCCGGAAGGGCCGTTCGGCGAATTCCCCGCCTACTACGGCCTGCAAAGCGACAAAGAAGTGATCGAGATCGGATGCGTCACGCACCGCAAGGATCCGATCTACCAAACGTGCCTGGCCGGCTCCGACGAGAATTTGCTGCTCGGCGCCATTCCCCGCGAGGCGTCGCTGCTCCGTTCGATGCAAAACACGGTGTCGACGATCCGCAACGTGCATCTGACGATGGGCGGCAAGTGCCGGTTCCATCTGGTCGTATCGATGAAGAAGCGCAACGAGGGAGAAGCGAAAAACGCCATTTTCGCCGCCTTCGCGGGCCACTACGATGTGAAAAAAGTGATCGTGGTCGACGAGGAAATCGATATTTTCGATTCGGATATGGTGGACTGGTGCGTGGCGACGCGGTTTCAGGCCGACAAGGACCTGGTCGTCGTCCATGGCGCGCTCGGCTCGAAGCTCGATCCGTCCACCGACAACGGCGTCGGCTCCAAGCTCGGCTTCGACTGCACGGTGCCGCTCGACGCCGAGCCGATGGACTACGAAGTGACGGTCATTCCCGGCATGAAGGAGTTCATCGCCAAGGGCAAGGTGCTGGAGCGGCTGCCGGACGAGACGGCGAAGCGTTACTTGCAGACCGACTGAGCGTCCGAGCGAGAAGTCGGCTAGCGAGAAGTCGGCCGTCGTCCGGCGCCGGGCGGCCGGAATGCCGGAAAACGCGCAAGGGAGCGACAGGGATGACCGAACCGGGCGTTTTGCCGCCGGAAGCCGTGAAAATTTTGCAGGGCGAGACGATCGTCATGCTGAACGTCCTTGACCGAACGAGCCGATCCGTTTGCTCTACGGCGCTGTCCGGAGTGTACGCGGTCGACGGGAACACCGTCCGGTTCGCGATGGATGCGCGGTCGGAGTTCGTCGGGAGACTGCGCGAGGCCCCTCGCTTGTCGCTGCACTTCATCTGCGACGGCGCGATGCGGATCGCCGCGGGCCGAGCCAAGGTCGAGGCGGCGAATGTCGGCGCGGCATCGGCCAGGCCCGCCTGGATCGAAATGAAAATCGAAGAAGTCCGGGAGGCGGTTTTCCACGGAGGACGGGTGATGTTTCATCCGGAGTTCGCCGGAGACCGGGGAACGGAGCCAATAAATGTATACGCAACACAAAGAACACGCTGGAACGGCAAGGAGAGTGAACGCATGGTCAGAAGCGGCAAGCAGTACGTCGACTCGCTGCGGGACAGCCGGACGATCTATATCGGCGGGGAAAAGGTAAAGGACGTCACGACCCATCCGGCGTTCGCGGGCATCGTGAACACGTTCGCGGGACTGTACGACATGGCGGCGGACCCGGCGAACGGAATGACGTATACGACGGAGGACGGAACGGAAGCGAACAAAATCTTCATGATTCCGCGCAGCCGCGAGGATCTGGCGGAACGGAGAGCGTCGCTGATGAAATGGGCGGAAGCGACGTGCGGCTTCGTCGGGCGGAGCCCGGACCACGTGGCGGGATTTCTCGCCGGGTTCGTCAGCGCGCCGGAGGTGTTTGGGGAGCGGTACGAGAACGTCAAGAAGTTTTATACGTATGCGCGGGACAACGACCAGTTCGTGACCTACGTGATCATTCCGCCGCAAATCGACCGGAGCAAGGCGGCGCACGAGCAGGAAGAGAAGTTTTTGCCGGTCGGGGTGTGCGAGGAGCGGGAGGACGGCATCGTCGTGCGCGGGTCGCAAATGCTGGGGACGAGCGCGGCGGTGTCGAACTACCTGTTCTGCAGCTGCATCACGCCGCTGCGTCCGGGGGACGAGGAGTACGCGGTTTCGTTCGGGCTGCCGATGGACGCGCCGGGGCTGAAGCTGTACGCGCGGCCGAGCTTCGCGGCGGACAAGCCGAGCGTGTACGACTATCCGCTGTCGACGCAGTTTGACGAAAGCGACGCGCTGGTCGTGTTCGACGACGTGTTCATCCCGTGGGAGCATGTTTTCGTGTACCGGGATATCGAAGCGACGCGGGCGCAGTTCCACGGAACGCCGGCGCACGTGATGGGAAACAACCAGGCGCAAATCCGGCTGACGGCGAAAATGAAGTTCCTGATCGGCGTGGCGCGGAAAGTGACGATGATGAACGGAAGCGACAAGTTCCCGCAGGTGCAGGAGCGGTTGGGAGAGCTGGCGTCGCTGGCGGCGCAGGTGGAAGGGATGCTGAAGGCGTCGGAGTACGACTGCGTGATCGACAAGAACGGCGTGGCGCGGCCGAACGCGAGGTACTTGTACGCGGTCGTCGGGATGCAGGACACGCTGTACGCGTCGGTGATCAAGATCCTGCGGGAGCTGGTCGGCGGAGGGGTGCTGCAGGTGCCGTCGTCGTACAAGGAGATGATCGCCCCGGAAACGCGGGACGACATCCGCCGGTACATCCGGTCGCCGGGGGCGCCGTCGGAGGAGCGGATCCGGCTGTTCAAGCTGGCATGGGACATCATCGGCTCGGAGTTCGGAGGCCGGCACCAGCAGTACGAAATGTTCTACAACGGAGCGCCGTTCGTGGTGAAGGGCTACGCGTTCCGCAACTACGGCTACGACGAGGCCGTCGGGCTCGTCGACCGCTTCCTCGGCAGCTATTCCTTGCCGGAGGCGTAAGAAGGGGGCAGCGTCATGAAGGTGGCCAGCATTCAACTGGAGATCAAGGATTCGGAAACGTACGGCGAACGCATCGCCCGCGCCGAATCGTTATGCAGGCAGGCGGCGGGCTCCGACCTGATCCTGCTCCCGGAAATCTGGGCGACCGGCTACTTCTCGTTCGACCGTTACCGGGAGGAGGCGGAAGCGCTGGACGGACCGTTCGTCCGCCGCTTTGCCGGCATCGCCCGCGAGCTGAACAGCTATTTGTTCGCCGGCAGCTTCGTCGAGAAGAACGGAGACGACTTTTACAACACGAGCATCCTGTTCGACCGGAAGGGCGAGCTCGTCGGAACGTACCGCAAAATCCATCTGTTCCGTTACGGCTCCAAAGAAGGCGAGCTGCTGACGAGAGGAACGGATATCGGCGTTTACGATACGGAATTCGGCAAAATCGGGCTCTCGACTTGCTACGACTTGCGCTTTCCCGAGCTGTTCCGGCAGCAGGTGGATGCGGGAGCGGAACTCTTTCTCGTGACGTCGGCATGGCCGCATCAGCGGCTCGCGCACTGGAACTTGTTCAACAGCGCCCGGGCGCTTGAAAATCAGTGCTTCCTCATTTCGTGCAACTGCGCGGGCACGACGCAAGGCGTCCTGCTCGGCGGTCATAGCCGGGTCGTCGATCCGTGGGGCAACCCGGTCGCGTCGGCGGGCGAGCACGAGACGATCGTCAAAACCGAGATCGATCCGAGGGACGTATCCCGGATCCGCGATACGTTCCCTTCCCTGAAACATAGAGTGCTTTGATGGAAAGCAGAAGGTTCATAGAACCCGAGAAGGAGGCAGCTTAGATGAAATTTGCAATCGGGTCCGAACAGATCGAGTGGAGTCCCAAGCGGCTCGTCATCGCCGGATATACGGGGAAAGACCAGGAGACGGTGCGCAAGCACATCGAAGAGCTGAAGGAGATCGGCGTTCCGGCCCCCCGCCAGGTGCCGATGCTGTACGACCTCGCTCCGGAGCTGCTGTCGAGCGCCGGTCAAATCCGCGTCGTCGGCAACGACAGCAGCGGGGAAGCCGAGGTCGTGCTGCTCGACATCGACGGCACCTGGTATGTCGGTCTCGGCAGCGATCATACGGACCGCGTGCTCGAGGCGAATTCGGTGCAAAAGTCGAAGCAAGTGTGCGCCAAGGCCGTATCCGAGGAGCTGTGGCCGCTCGATTCGTTCAAGGACCGTTGGGACGAGATCGAAATGAGGAGCTGGGTCGTCAAGGACGGCGAGACGCGGCTGTATCAGTCCGGCAAGCTCTCCGCTTTTCTGGAACCGGACCGGCTGCTGGACATCGTGAAGGAACGGGGATATTTTTCGCCGGGCATCTGCCTTTACTGCGGAACGCTTCCGCTGGAAACCGAGATCGTGTACGGCGGAACGTTCAAGGCCGAGCTGAGCGATCCCGGGACCGGCCGAAAAATTACGCTGGCGTACGGGACGGAGCCGCTCAAGGACGCGGAAGTCGATTAACGAATCTCGAAAGGGGCTTGTTTCGAACATGAAGGATTGCCCGGTCTACAGCAACTATATCGGCGGAGAATGGACAAGCGCCGCCGCGACGATGGAATCGTACAACCCGGCGACGGGCGAACTGGTCGGCTATGTGCAAAAGTCGACGAGGGAAGACGCGCTGCGGGCGATCGACGCGGCCGAGGCGGCGTTCCGCGCCAGCGATTGGGGCACGAACCCGAAGCGGAGATACGAAGCGCTGCTGGCGCTCGCCCTCAAAATCGAGGAAAACAAAGAGGCGCTGGCCAAGTGGATTACGGTCGAGCAGGGCAAGACGATCCGCGAAGCCCGCACCGAAATCGCCGGCTGCATCGATACGCTGAAATATTTCGCGGGCGCGTCGCGCTCGGTGTTCGGCCGTTCGATCCAGCTGGAGCCGACGAACTTCGGCATCATCGTCAAGGAACCGATCGGCGTCGTCGGGCTGATTACGCCGTGGAACTGGCCGGCGCTCCTGCTCATTCGGGAGCTGGCCCCGGCGCTGGCGGCCGGCAACGCGGTCGTCGTCAAGCCGGCGAGCCTGACGTCGATCTGCTCGATCGAGCTGATCAAGTTTATCGACGAGATCGATTTTTTCCCGAAAGGCATCGTCAGCATCGTCACCGGACCCGGGGCGGAAGTCGGAGAAGCGATGGGCCGCAGCGCCAAGCTCGGCATGATCAGCCTGACGGGCGATACCTCGACCGGCAAGCGCATCCTCGAGATGTCCGCGGTCAATATCAAAAAAGCGGCGCTGGAGCTGGGCGGCAAATCGCCGAACATTCTGTTCGACGATGCCGACTTCGACAAGGCGATTCCGGTGATCGGCAAGTCGATTTTCATCTCGGCGGGGCAAATCTGCATGGCGGGCTCGCGGCTGATCGTGCACGAGTCGATCGCGGACAAGGCGGTAGCGGCGCTGAAGCGGTACGCGGAAAGCCTCGTCGTCGGCAACGGCCTGTCCGAAACGGTGGACATGGGGCCGCTCGTCTCCGCGAGCCAGGTCAAGCTGGTGGAGGAATTCGTGGAGATCGGCCGGCAGCAAGGCCGGATCGTGACCGGGGGCTATCGGCTGACGGGCGAAGGCTACGACAACGGCAACTTTTACGCGCCGACGATCATTGCCGACCTGGCCGCGGACTGCCGGATCGTCAAAGAGGAAATTTTCGGCCCGGTGCTGGCGGTGCAGACGTTCCGAACGGACGACGAAGCGCTGCGGCTTGCCAACGACAGCGATTTCGGCTTGTCGGCGGGCGTCTGGACGACCGACTTCAACCGCGCGGTCCGGTTCGCCAAACGGATCGAGGCCGGCACGGTTTGGATCAATACGTACAACAAAAATTTCCCCGAAGCGGAATTCGGCGGCTACAAGCAAAGCGGACTCGGCCGAACCCGCGGCGTAGACGGGCTGAACGAATACTGCGAAACGAAGCACATTCATTTCGAAGGCGAATTCTAGGCGCCTCGTGAGGAGCGCATAAGATGGAGTTTGAATTTCACATGCCGACGCAAATCCGATTTGGCAGCCAAAAAGCGCGGGAAGTCGGGCAGGTCATGCGCTCGTTCGGCGCCCGCAGATTGATGCTGGTCACCGACCGGGGCGTGCTCGACGCGGGCTTGACCGACGGCGCGGTGCAGGCGCTGAAGGCATCCGGCATCGAATCGGTCACGATCTACTCCGACATCGAACCGGACCCGAGCGTGCAGACGGTGAACCGGGCCGCGGCCGCTTTCCTCGAAGGCGAATGCGACAGCATCGTCGCGATCGGCGGCGGCAGCCCGATCGACGCGGCCAAGGGCATCCGCGTCGTCGCGGCGGGCGGCGGCTCGATTTCCGATTACAACGGCGTCGGACTCGTCAAAGGCACCGGCGGCATTCCGCTGGCGGCCATCCCGACCACGGCCGGGACGGGCAGCGAAGTGACGATGTTCGGCGTTTACACGGACGTGGAGAACGAGGTCAAAATTACGGTGACCAGCTCCCGGATGTCGCCGGACGTCTCGTTTGTCGACCCGGAGCTTACGATGACGTGCCCGCGGCCGATCACTTCGGCCTCCGGCATCGATTCGCTGGCCCATGCGGTGGAGGCGATGTTCAGCACCCGGGCCGTCCCCGCATCGGACGGGCTGGCGGCGGAAGCGATCCGCCTGATCGCTTCGTCCCTGAAACCGGCCTGCGAGACGGGCGGCCGCGCGGCCCGCACCTCGATGTCGCACGGCAGCCTGTTGGCCGGCATGGCGTTCAACATCGCCCATCTAGGCATGACTCACGCCATCAGCAGCGCGTTGTCGGGCAAGTGCCACGTCTCGCACGGCGTCGCCATCGGACTGCTGCTGCCGACCGTCGTCGCCTTCAACGCGAAGGCGAGCCCGGAGCGCGCAGCGAAAATCGCGAGCCTTCTGGGAATCGAAGGGGGCTCGGACGAGGAGCGAATCCGCAGGCTGGGTCCGTTCCTGACCGAGCTCGCGGCGGAGATCGGGCTTCCGACCCGCCTGAACCAGGTCGGCGTCAAACGGGAGCAACTTCCGGATATCGCGCGCGACACGTTCAAAAGCCGAATGCTGCAATATAATCCGATCCAGCCCACCGTCCGGGAAGTGTCGGACCTGCTGGAAGGATTGTATCAATAAAATGTGGAGAGAGAGTGATGGTAAATGAAAAAGAAAGTAAAGCTCGGGATGGTCATGACTCTGATTGCGGCATTGCTGGCGGCTTGCGGCGGCGGAAATAGCGGGTCCAACGCGTCGGAATCCCCGGCGGCTTCTTCCGGCAGCTCCTCCCCCGCGGCGTCCGCGAGCGGCGAGACGTCCGGCGCTTTCGCCGATCCGGTCACGTTCAAATTCGCCAACATCACCAAAGAAGGAAATGCGTACAGCAACGTCGGCGTCGACATGGACACCTATTTGAACGAAAAAACCGGCGGCCGCGTCTCGTTCCAGCAATTCCCGGGAGGCCAGCTCGGCAACGAGGCGGATATGATGCAGCAGCTCAACACGGGCGCGCTGGACTTCGCCGTGATCACGACGGCGCAATTGAGCAACTCGTCCCCCGACTTCGGCGCCTGGCTGATGCCGTTCCTCGTCGATAGCCATCAGCAAGCCTATGAGCTGTGGACGTCCGACGAATCGATGGCGCTGTTCGATTCGCTGACGAGCGAAAACGTCGTCGGCCTCGGGTACGCGTCCGCCGGCTTCCGTTATCTTCTGGCCACGAAGCCGATCGAGACCGCCGCCGATCTGGCGAACATGAAGCTTCGCACGACGCCGAGCCCGACGATTCTCGACTTTATGAACGGACTGAAAGTCAGCCCGACGCCGATGCCGCTGACGGAAGTGTACATGTCGCTGCAAACCGGCGTCATCGACGGCGTCGATATCGACACCCAAAGCCTGATTACGGAAAACCTGACGGAAATCGCGAAGCATATGACGCCGAGCAAACACATGTATTGGGCGGCCGCGATTCTTGTCAACAAGGACCGCTGGAACGGATTTTCCGAAGAAGAAAAGCAGCTTGTACAGGAAGCCGTCACGGTCGCCATGGAGAACAACGTCAAATTCAACGAAGAAACCGAAGCGAAGCTGAACGAAACCGGCGCCGCCGATTACGGGATCACGATTCATCAATTGAAGGACCCTTCGGAATTCGATGCCGTCGTGCAATCCGTTTACGACAAATGGACGGCGCAATCGGATAAAATCGCCAAATTCGTCGAGAAGGCGCAAGCGATTAAAGCGCAAGGGTAACCGCAAGGAAATTCAGTCTAGTCAACGGAGGTCGTCTTCATGAACGGATCCAAACGGAACCCCTTCGCTGTCCTCATCGAGTTCTTAGACAAAGTTTTGGTTTGGCTCGGCATCGTTCTGGGAGCCTCCTTGACTATCAACATGATTGTAGCCGTCCTGTTCCGATACGTGCTCGGCCGCCCGATTTTCTGGGCGGACGACGTATCGTTGTATTTGTTCTGCTGGCTGACGTTTATCGGCAGCGCCTTGGCGGTGCGAAGAAAAGAGATGGCGGCCGTAACCATTTTACTCGAAAAGCTTCCGCCGCTCCTAAGAAAGATAGCGGATATTTTGATCGAGCTTTGCGTTTTGTTTTTTGTCGTCATTATGTTCTACTACTCTTATAAGTGGATTGCCAGCCCGAGCGTGCTTCAGCAAATCTCGCCGACGCTTTCGGTCAAGCTGTGGATCATTTATCTCGCGCTTCCGATTTCGATGGTTTGCATGGCGATTTTCACGATCGAATCCATCGTCAACAAGCTGCGGCCGTCCGGTTCGAAGGAGGGAACCCCCGCATGATCGCGCTGATCGCTTTTATCGTCTTGCTGCTTGTGGGCGTTCCGATCTCCTTCGTTCTCGGAATCACGACGATCGTATATATGATGACGGAAGGCAACATGGCGCTGCTTCTGTCCGCGCCTTCCAAACTGTTCAACGGGCTGCAAAATTTCTCGCTCGTGGCCATTCCGATGTTCGTCCTGCTTGGCGAACTCATGAATCGCGGGGGCATTACCGAGCGGCTCATCCAGTTTGCCAAAGTGCTGCTCGGCCATTTCCGCGGCGGACTCGCCTACGTCAACGTGGCGGGCAACGTGTTTCTGGCCTCGATCATCGGCTCGGCCACGGCGCAATCGGCGGTCATGAGCAAAACGATGGTTCCGGTCATGGAGAAGGAAGGCTATCCGCGCGGCTTCAGCGCGTCGCTTACCGCCTCGGCCTCGATCATCGGCCCGCTCATTCCGCCGAGCATGCCGTTCATCGTTTACGGCGTTACGGCGGGCGCGTCGATCTCCAGCCTGTTCCTGGCGGGGATTATCCCGGGCATCCTGTTTGCCCTGGCGTTCGGCGCCTATATTTTCTTTGTCGCCAAAAAGCGCGGGTACCCGAAGTCCGAGCGGGCAAGCATGAAACAAGTGTGGCAAAGCGCCCTGTACGTTCTGCCGGCTCTCTGCATCCCGCTCGTCATTCTGATCGGCGTCACGAGCGGCATCTTTACCGCGACCGAATCGGCGGCGGTGTCGGTGTTCATCGCGCTCATTGTCGGCAGTCTTTTTTATAAGGAATTAAAGTGGGGGCACGTTCCGGGAATTATATTGCGGACGGCGATCACGTCCGCTTCGGTGACCTTTTTGCTGGCGACGTCGGACCTGTTCGGATGGATGCTGAACTTCGAGATGATCCCGCAGGCCATTACGGATGTGTTCCTGACGGTCGCAAACAACGAATTCACGTTTCTTTTGCTTCTGAACGTCCTGCTTCTGGTCATCGGCACCGTTTTCGAAGGGCTCCCGGCGCTCATCATTTTGACGCCGATCCTGCTGCCGGCCGCCGTCAGCTTCGGGGTCGATCCGGTGCACCTGGGCGTCATCATGAACATCAACCTGACACTGGGCCTCATCTCCCCGCCGGTCGGCTCGGTGCTTTTCGTCACGGCGGCGAACTCGGGCATCAAGGTCGAAACGCTGGCCCGAAACGTAATGGGACTATTAGTCTTTTCCTATGTGATATTGCTGATGATTACGTACATGGATTGGACGTCATTGGCGCTTCCGAAGCTGTTCCTCGGAAACTGAACTATCGTCATATGAGCTTTTTGTCGGGCGGACTCTCCGGAGTCCGCCCGACGGAGCCTTAAGGAGTTTTGGAACGGACACGATCCTAGGAGGGAACAACATGCCCGCCACATTAACGGGAACCCCGTCGCATCGCATGATCCTGCGAATCGGGATGGATCACGCCATTATTTCGTTCGGCATGCTGGCATCGCTGATCGGGGAATTCGGCGGCGATATCGTCGCCATCGACGTCATTCGCGCGGACAAGACGTCCACCGTTCGCGACATTACGGTCGCGATCGCGGAGCCTCGTTTTCCCGCCATGATCGAGAGTTTGAAGTCGGTAAACGGGATCGAGCTGATCCATGTGTCGGATCCGACGTTTCTGCTGCATTTGGGCGGGAAAATCGAAATGCAGCCGAAAATGCCCGTGCGCAACCGCGACGATCTGTCGAAGGTGTATACGCCCGGCGTGGCGAAGGTGTGCACCGCGATTCACGAAAGCCCGGGCAAAGCGTTCACGCTGACGATGAAGCGCAATTTCGTCGCGGTCGTCTCCGACGGCACGGCCGTGCTGGGGCTCGGCGATATCGGGCCCGCGGCCGCGATGCCGGTCATGGAAGGCAAGGCGATGCTGTTCAAGCAGCTGGCCGGCGTCGACGCCGTGCCGATTTGCCTGGATACGAAGGATACCGAGGAGATTATCCGGACGATCAAGCACATTGCTCCGGCCTTCGGAGGCATCAACCTGGAGGACATCAGCTCTCCGCGCTGCTTCGAGATCGAGGAGCGGCTGAAGCGGGAACTCGACATTCCCGTTTTCCACGACGATCAGCACGGGACGGCCGTCGTCGTGCTGGCCGGCCTGTTCAACGCGCTGCGGCTCGTCGGCAAGGAGATGAAGGACGTGCGCATCGCGGTGCAGGGCATCGGGGCCGCCGGCGTGTCGATCATCAAAATGCTGCTGGCCGCGGGTGCCTCGCGCATCGTCGCGGTCGACCGCTGCGGCGTGCTGAACCGGCGGCAGGTTTACGACAACCCGATGTGGAACTGGGTGGCGCAGCATACGAACGCGGAGGGGATCGGCGGCACCGTAACCGACGCGTTGGCCGGCGCCGACGTCTTCGTCGGCGTATCCGGGCCGAACTCCGTCACGGTCGACGACGTGAAGGGAATGGCCGCGGACGCGATCGTGTTCGCCATGGCGAATCCGAAGCCGGAAATCGAGCCGGAGCTGATCGCGGGCCATGCCCGGGTCATCGCGACGGGGCGAAGCGATTATCCGAACCAGATCAACAACGTGCTGTGCTTTCCCGGCATTTTCCGGGGGGCGCTCGATTGCCGGGCTTCGGACATCAACGAGGAGATGAAGCTGGCGACGTCGCGGGCGATCGCCTCGGCCGTGACGGATGCGGAGCTGAACGAGCAATATATCATTCCGTCCATTTTCAACGACAAAGTCGTCAAGGCGATCCGGGACGCCGTCGTCCAGGCGGCCATCGATTCGGGAACGGCGAGGCGGATTCCGCCGGAGTTTCGGAAGTAATTCGAAGCGGGACTGCCGGAGCTTGCGAACGATATTCGGAGCTTGCAGAACGCCGTTTGTCGCCTGTTTGGAGCGCCGAACTTTGCCCAGAGCAGCGGCGTTCCTCTTTTTTACCCTAATATATAACTTTACAGCAATATACCTGAATGGTAATATAATGACATGAAAAACGACAAGCTATTTGAAGTGCTGGCCGAGCCGAACCGGAGGGCGATTCTCGATTGTTTGCGCATTCGGGAACGTACGGTCGGGGAACTGGTAGCGGCCTCGTCGATCAGCCAACCCGGCGTATCGAAGCATTTGCGCATTTTGCGGGAAGCGGGACTCGTTTCCGTGCGCAAAGACGCCCAGCGGCATCTGTACAGCTTGAGGGCGGAACCGCTGGCGGAGATGGACAACTGGCTGGAGCCCTATCGCCGGTTCTGGTCGGACAAGCTGGACGCGCTGGAAAAGCGATTGGACGAAGAAGCCGAAAGGGAGGAATAGACGAATGCTGGCCGTCATTCAAAAAAACGCGAACGGGTACACCGCCCGCTACGAGCGCCGTTTGAAGCACCCCGTCGCCAAGGTGTGGGCGATGCTGACCGAGAACGAGAAGCTGGCCAAATGGTTTTCCGAGCTCAGCGTCGACGATTTGCGGGAGGGCGGGGTTATCAAGTTCGACATGCAGGACGGCACGTTCGAGGAAATGGAAATTCTCGAGCTGAAGGCGGAATCCGTGCTCGAATATACGTGGGGCGAGGACCGCGTCCGGTTCGAACTCTATCCGGAGCCGGACGGCTGCCGCCTCGTCCTGATCGAGACGATCGCGAAGCTGACGGACCATACGCCGAAGGATATCGCGGGTTGGGACGTCTGCCTGGACGTCATCGAAGCGGTGCTCGCCGGCAGGACGATCGAGTCCAGAAAAAGCGCATGGGAAATCAAGTACGAGCAATACGCCAAACTTTTTGCGGAGCTGGGCTGAAGGCCGGGTTTCCGAACGGGAGGAGGAACGCGCATGTGCCGAAATATTCGTACGCTGTTCAATTTCGACCCGCCCGCGACCGAAGAGGAGGTCCGGGCCGCCGCGCTTCAATACGTCCGGAAGGTGACGGGTTTTACGGCGCCGTCCAAGGCGAACGAAGAGGCGTTTCATCGGGCGGTGGAGGAGATTGCTTTCGCCAGCCAGCGACTGTTGGACGCTCTGGTCACGCAGGCGGAGCCGAAAAATCGGGAGGTCGAAGCGGAGCGCGCCCGCGCCCGATCCGCCAAACGATTCGGCACGGCCGAGCGCTGACATCGCCCGCGGTTTCAACGGGTCGGCAGGAAGACGGCCCGAGGTCCGATGGTCGAGCGTCGGGGAATCGCGGCACCCATCTCCGCCGCGGCATCGCTCCGCCGCTACAACGCCCCCTCCGACTGCACGATTTGCATCGCATGCTCGTAGTCGGCCTCGTCCACGGTCGCCGCCAGCAAAATATCGCGCCCGGCGGTCCGGTTATCCGGCCTTCCGTAGCTGACGCCGCCGACTCCGGCGTCCGGCTTGGCGCCGAGGGTGTCGAATCCCTCGCCGGGCGTCATCTTTGGGAGCCCGGCGGATTGTCCGGAAATCGCATTCCTCGCGGCATCCGAGTGCTCGGCTCCGTTGCCGGCATAGCCGTCGAACCGTTCGATCGCATATTCGCCTAGGCGCAGCGCCTTTAGCTTTTCCAAAGCCTGCTTGGCTTGATCGGGCGTATGAAAATAGGCCAGTATCGTCTTCTCCGACATCGTAAGGGTTCCTCCAAATCCGATCGGCCGACCGGTCCTTGATGCCACGTAGTATAGACCGGCCCGCTATCCGGTATTCGTCCGGGGGGCGGGATCGGTCTTTTCATTTTGATTTTATTTAACCAAATGGTTGAATAGCGAGCAGTGCATCGGGGACGGGTACTTCGAGTACCGGCTCCGGGAATTGGTTTATCGCGGCGTTCTCGAAATCAAGGGAGTCCCGCGGGCGATGCGATATTACAGCGTCCGGTTGAAGAGCGACGCATAGCGCCGCGTGGCAATTGCCTTTAGCGGAATAACGCGGGGAGAAACGCCTTATACGCAATAAAAGCAAAGGCCGAGCCGGTGCGCGATCGCGCACCGGCTCGGCTCTCCGCGGTTGCATATAAGCCGTGGCTGCCCAACTCAACCCTCCAAGCGCATCTTGCGGCAGGTCGAGGCGGTCGCCCGCCGCCTTATTGATTGATCATGCCGCCGTCGACCGTGTACAAAGACCCGGTGACGAAGGAGGCTTCGTCGGACAGCAGGAAGTTCATGACCGCCGCCACCTCGTGAGGCTCGCCGTACCGCCCCATCGGCGTAGCCGCTTCGTTCGCTTTTTTGAACGCATCGGCGTCGCCGAAGTTTTGCTCGATTTGGCGCATCATGCGCGTATTGATCGTGCCCGGAAGCACCGCGTTGACGCGAATGCCGAGCGGCGCGAGTTCGTTGGCGGCGACCCGGGTAAGGCCGATGACCGCGTGCTTGGACATGATATAAGGGGACATCCCGGGAGCGCCCATCAAGCCGGCAAGCGAAGAGGTGTTCAAAATCGCGCCCGACTTTTGTTTTTTCATGACGGGAATGACGTGCTGGAGGCCGAGGAAAACGCCGCGCACGTTCACGTTGTAAACCAGGTCGAGCGCTTTGACGCTTTGCTCCTCGATCAAACCGGAAGGGCCTTCGATTCCGGCGTTGTTGGCGAAATAGTCGATCGTTCCGAACTTCTCCAACGCTTTGCTTACGTAGTTTTGCACGTCCTCTTCCTTGGAAACGTCGGCGGCTACCGCCAGGGAATTGGAATCGTTCAGGTCGAGCTCCCCTATCGTTTTTTTCACCGCATCCTCGTTCAAGTCGACGAGGACGAGATTGACGCCGCGCTCCGCGAAACGGCGGGCCAGCTCCTTGCCGATGCCTCCGGCCGCGCCCGTAATGACCGCTGTTTTTTGCGTTTGGCTCATTGTATGTTCGCTTCCTTCGTTATGGATTGAAAAACGGGAAATCCGACGCCGTTCCGAGCGCCGAGCTTCTTCCTAAGGGTAACTCCGTTTCGGGCGTTCGGACAATCATCAACCCGTCACAGAAATGTCACGTATTCAACAAAAAGGATTTCCTGTGTTAAGTTAAAGAGAGAAATTGAACATGGGGCCATGGACTTGCCTAGAATGCGCCTGGCGGAACGAACTTATGCGGCCGGGAGGCAAGCGGGCGAATTGTCGCGCGAGGAGGCGGGCTGTTGGCGATGGATGAGCATTTGGATCGGCGAATCCGCAAAACCCGGCAAGCGTTAAAAGAGGCGCTCGTTGCGCTCATTCTGGAAAAAGGCTACGATGCCGTGACGATTATCGATATCGCGGACAGGGCGGATTACAACCGCGGAACCTTTTACAATCATTACGCCGGGAAGGAAGAGCTGCTAAGCGAAATCCACGGCGAATTTTTGCGCCGGACCGGGGAGTCGCTGCTTGAGCCGTACAAAGGAATGGAGCGGGTTGCGGCGGCGGACATTTATCCTTCGATTTTGCTGTTATTCGAACATATCGAAAAGCATAAAGACGAATTTACGGCGCTGCTGTCCGTCGACCGCAAGCTGGCGCTCGAGCTGAACGACGCCCTGCGGGAATCGATGCGAAGGGATATGCATATCGAAATGGAACCGGGCGCGGCGTCCGTCGATTACGAAATCCTGCTAAGCTATCAAATGTCGGCAACGGTCGGCGTCATCATGCATTGGGCGGAAACCCGGTTCAAATATTCGGCGCGCTTTATGGCGGAACAGCTGCATTCGCTCGTGAACGGGCGCATCGCCTTCATCCAATTCAAACGGTAATGGCGCAGCATTTTTTCGGCGAAAAAATCGGGTATTGACCTTGACGCTGCGTCAACGTGTACGGTTAGGTTGTCGGGAGGTGAAGGCATGGAATATACGGTGCAGAAGCTGGGGCAACTCGCGGGAGTCAGTACTCGAACGCTGCGGTATTACGACGCAATCGGCATCCTTAAGCCGGCAAGGATCAATTCGTCGGGATACCGGATTTACGGTCAGGCCCAGGTCGACAGGCTGCAGCAAATTCTTTTTTACCGGGAACTCGGGTTCGGCCTGGACCGCATCAAGCAAATCGTGACGGATCCCGCTTTTGACCCGGCGCAAGCGCTGCAACAACATCGCAAGCACCTGCTCGACAAGCGAAAGCAGTTGGACGCGTTGATCGCGAACGTGGAAAAAACGATTGCTTTGTCCGAAGGGAGAATGACCATGAGCGACAAGGAAAAATTCGAAGGATTCAAACGCCGAATGATCGAGGATAACGAACAAAAGTACGGAGCCGAAGTCCGCGCCAAGTACGGAGACGAAACGGTGGATCAATCCAATCAAAAGCTGATGAACATGACGCCGGAGCAACACGAAGAGGTGACCCGCCTGGCGGCCGAGGTGCAAACGACCCTCGCGGAAGCGTTTCGAACGGGCGATCCGGCCGGGGAGCTCGCACAGAAGGCGGCCGACTTGCACAAGCGGTGGCTGACCTATTACTGGAGCGGGTACAGCAAGGAGGCGCATGCCGGAGTCGCGCAAATGTACGTGGACGACGAGCGGTTCAAAGCGTACTATGACGAAAAACAGCCGGGCACGGCCGAGTTTTTGCGGGATGCGATCCTCGTTTATACGGGGATCGGAAAGCCCTGAGCGCGGAAGCGGGCGACCCTGGCAAAAGCGGAATGCAAAGCATAATGGAAAGCAGATGAAAAGCATGGAGCCTTGCGAGCGGACGTCGTCCGTCGCGGGGCTTTTTTTGCATGGGTCCTCCGCGGATTCCGTTCGCTCCTGCACCTTGATTAAATTATTTACTTATGTTAATTTATTTATATAAGTTAACTGAAAGTTGAGGATAACGATGAAGTCTGACATTCCGCTGCGGGAAATCAAAAAAGCGCGCAACAAGATCGCGCTGTATGAAGCCTGCTTGACGCTGATCGCGCAGAAAGCTTCGCTCCGGGAAGTGATGCTGGAAGACATCTGTCGGCTGGCCGAAGTGTCGCGGGTTACGTTTTTCAAATTTTATCAACGGAAGGAGGATCTGCTCGTTTATTTTATGCGCGTTTGGCTGACCGAGCGGATCGCGGAAATCGAGACGAACGGGATGCGCGGATTCGAGGCCGTTCGGCATTTGTTTCGAAAGGCGGCCGAAGTGTCGCGGGAACGGCCAAGCATCATGGCGAGCCTGGTTTCCTTTTTGGCGGAGACGAAAATGCACCCCTGCATGCCGGAGATGAGCGCGGCGGAAATCTGTCTGCTGTTTCCCGAATATGAGGAAATCGGCGCCCGGACGCCCCATATGCATCGTTTGTTTTACCGGTGCATGGAAGAAGCCCGGGAGGAAGGGCGGCTCAACCGGAATACGACGCCGGACACGGCGGTAAAGGTGCTGTTCACCGTGTTTTACGGCGCCTTTCTGACGGCGCAGGCGTATGGCGAGGACGATTTCGAGACCATATACGAAATCCATCTTCGATGGATCGAAAACGCGTAGACGAGGAGAATGTACCGTGAGCAAAGTCGTTCCGGGGCGTTATACCGCCCGGATGGAAGGTTCATTTGCCGTGTTCATGATCGGTATGCGGGTCAACAAACTGTGGGCGATTCCTAAATGGTGGCCGGTGTTCGCGGCGATGAACCCGATGCTGCGGGAATTGTACGCCCACCCCGAGCTTGGCTTTTTAAGCAGCACTTTTCATCTGTCGTGGAGAGGGCTGACCCTCGTCCAATACTGGAAATCGTTCGAGCATTTGGAGAAGTACGCTCGCGAGGCTCCGAACCATCTGAAGGCGTGGCGGGATTTCAACCGGAAGGTCGGTGCGAGCGGCGTCGTCGGGATCTACCATGAAACGTATTTGATCCCCGAAGGCCAGTACGAATGCCTGTACAGCAATATGCCCGTTTTCGGACTCGCCAAGGCGGGGAGCCACGAGCCCGCGACCGGAAGGCGGGAAACCGCGAGCGGAAGGCTGGAGCGTACCGACGGGCCGTGAAGAAATAACCAGAAGATTGTCGATTCATGGCGTTATTTTTGAAAATATAGGCTATTCATCCCTCCAATCTTCCTATAAAATCTAGATAAGAACGTGGACGTGAAGTTTTCTGACATCCGCAAGGAGGATACGATGAACGCTTATAGAAGCCATGAAGAGATGCCCGCCATTCCTCCCGAGGATCGAATCGCGGCGTATTACCAGCCTATCGTAGCGCTCGATACGCGGCGGATTTTCGGATACGAAGTGCTGGGAAGGGAGAGAACGGGGGATGGCGTCCGCAGTCTCGGGCCCTTTTTCTCGGATGAACGCGTACCGGTCGAAGACCAGGTTCGGGTCGACCGGTTGCTGCGGGAACAGGCGATCGCGAAGCTTGGGGAAACCGCCGAGCCCCCGTTTTTGTTTTTGAATTTGAAACCCTCGTGGATTTATCGGCACTATCATTCCTCCGGCGAATTGCATACGCTCCAGCTGCTCGAGAAATACGGTATTTCCCCTTCGAAAGTGTGCATTGAAATTACGGAAGAAGAATTTCGGGGGTCGATGACCGAGCTGAACGAGGTGATCGACGAATACCGGGCGCAGGGCTGCCGAATCGCCATCGACGATGTCGGCTCCGGATTCAGCAGCTACGACCGGATCGCGCAAATTCAGCCGAACCTGTTGAAGGTCGACATCCACATGATGAAAAAAAGCGCCAGCCACCAAGGTTATTTGGGCGTGCTGCGGTCTTTTTCGACGCTGGCGGAACAGATCGGAGCTTCGCTTCTGGTCGAAGGCGTGGAGACGCGGCAGGATTTGCAGCGGGCCATCCAGATCGGGGCCCGTTATGCCCAGGGGTATTTGTTCGCTCCGGCGGAAGCGGAGTTTCGTCCGAAAGACGATTTTGCCCAAGTGATCGGAGAGGAGCTGGAAGAGCACAAGCGAAAGCTGCAAGCCTCCGAACGAATTTGGCTGCAAAAAGGGAAGCGGCTCTTTATGTCCATTGCCGAAACCGGAACCCGGGAACGCCTCGAAGAGACGGAGGAGGTGCGGAGAGACGGAGCGCTTTCGAACGAAGCGTCCGAACGGTATGACGAGGCGATTTCCCGCTGGCTTCCGGATCTCGACGAAGATTGTCTCCGCGTTTACTTGTGCCGGGACAACGGCATCCAGCTTTCCTCCAATCATTCGCGGAGCCCGGAAGGAACCTGGCGGATCGAAAAGGACTTCCGCGGCTCGGATTGGAGCTGGAGGCCGTACTTTATTCCGCATTTGTCGCATGCGGAACCGCGGACGGAATCGAAGATTTCGACCAAGTACGCGGATTTGGATACCCATGCCTGGATTCGCACCGTATCGCTGCCGATCGGCCGGGAGCTCGTCTTGTTTTTGGATATCGTAGACCGTACGATTTGACCGCCCAGGGCGTTCGCGCGAACAAACCGGGATTCCTCTTTTAGGGGAATTCCGGTTTTTTTGTCGTTTATCCATATACTTTTTGATGAATTTATTAGATTTTAACAACAAAATGATTTATTATTTGTTTAGTTTTTATAAGAATCTAACAACAAAGAAAGTCAGGCACTGACTTGGGGAGGCCATTCATGGGCAAGACGATCAAAATCGGCATCGTAGGATACGGGAACCTGGGCAAGGGCGTGCGCCAGGCGATCGGACAAAATCCGGACATGGAACTCGCGGCCGTGTTTACGAGGAGAGAGCCTGCCGGGCTGCAAGCGGGGGAGAACGTCCGCTTCGAGGCTTTCTCGGCGATCGAGTCTTATATAGGGAACATCGACGTCATGATTTTATGCGGCGGATCCGCTACCGATTTGCCGGAGCAAACGCCGCATATCGCCCGCTGGTTCCATACCGTCGACAGTTTCGACACGCACGCGAAAATTCCGGAATTTTTCGAGACGGTAGACGCCGCGGCTCGACAGGGCGGCAAGCTGAGCATTATTTCGACGGGCTGGGATCCGGGGCTGTTTTCGCTGAACCGGCTGCTGGCCGAAGCGATTCTCCCGGAAGGAAAGGAATACACGTTCTGGGGCAAAGGCGTCAGCCAGGGACATTCCGACGCGATTCGGCGCATCCCCGGCGTGAAAGCCGGCGTTCAGTATACGGTGCCGGTCCCGGAAGCGATCGAGCGCATCCGCTCCGGCGAGACCCCCGATTTGCAAACGCGGGAAAAGCATTCGCGCCATTGCTACGTCGTAGCGGAAGACGGCGCGGACAAGGAGCGCATTCGCGAAGCGATCGTGACGATGCCGAACTATTTCGCGGACTACGATACGACCGTGACGTTCGTTTCCGAAGAGGAGCTGAAAGCCGAGCATGGCGGCATGCCGCATGGAGGCTTCGTCATCCGCAGCGGCACGACCGGAAGCGGCACGAAACAACGGATCGAGTTCGGCCTGACGCTCGGAAGCAACCCGGAATTCACGGCCAGCGTGCTGGTCGCGTGCGCGCGGGCGGGCTTCAGGCTCGGCGAGCAAGGGGCGGTCGGAGCCAGAACGATTTTCGACTTGCCGCTCGGCTTGCTGTCGCCCAAGTCGCCCGAGCAATTGCGCCGGGAACTGCTGTAACGGTTTCGATTCACATTCAGGAAAAACAAAGGAGCGCCGCATTCTAGTGACAACGTTAACTTCCGCGCAAGCGCAAACGTCTGCCGAAAGCTACGTGCAATCGGTCTATGAAAATGTCGTCCGTCGGAACCCTCACGAGGCCGAATTCCACCAGGCGGTCAAAGAAATTTTCGATTCGCTCGTTCCCGTTTTCGCCGTTCACCCGGAATATATCGAACATAACATTTTGGAACGGATCGCGGAACCCGACCGCGTCGTTACGTTTCGCGTGCCTTGGGTCGACGACGAAGGGAACGTTCGGGTCAACCGCGGATTTCGCGTTCAGTTTAACAGCGTGCTCGGTCCCTACAAGGGAGGAATCCGGTTCCATCCGTCCGTCAACGCGAGCATCGTCAAGTTCCTCGGCTTCGAGCAAATTTTCAAAAACAGCTTGACCGGCCAGCCGATCGGCGGCGGGAAAGGCGGATCCGACTTCGATCCGAAAGGCAAATCCGACGGCGAGGTCATGCGGTTTACCCAAAGCTTTATGACGGAGCTGTACAAGTACATCGGACCCGACACCGACGTGCCGGCCGGCGATATCGGCGTAGGGGCCCGGGAAATCGGATTTATGTTCGGCCAGTACAAGCGGATTCGCGGCGGCAACGAAGCCGGGGTGCTTACGGGCAAAGGCATCGGCTACGGGGGCAGCCTGGCGCGGAAGGAAGCGACCGGTTACGGCTGCGTCTATTTCGTGCAGGAGATGCTGGCCTCCCGGGGCTTAAGCTTCCGGGACAGCACCGTAGTCGTGTCCGGATCGGGCAACGTTTCGATTTACGCGATCGAAAAAGCGCAGCAACTGGGCGCCAAAGTCGTCGCCTGCAGCGATTCAGACGGCTATATTTACGATCCGGACGGACTGGATCTGGAGACGATCAAGCAGCTGAAGGAAGTGGAGCGCAAGCGCATCAAGGAGTATACGCTCGCTCGCCCGCAAGCGGTTTATACCGAGGGTTGCTCGGGCATCTGGTCCGTTCCGAGCGACATCGCGCTGCCTTGCGCGACGCAGAACGAAATCGACGAGCAGGCCGCTTTGCTGCTGATCGAAAACGGAGTCAAGGCAATCGGCGAAGGCGCCAACATGCCTTGCAACCTGGAGGCAATCGGGGCGTTCCAACGCGAGGACGTCCTGTTCGGGCCGGCGAAGGCGGCCAATGCCGGAGGCGTGGCCGTCTCCGCCCTGGAAATGGCCCAAAACAGCATGCGTTTGGCCTGGACGTTCGAGGAAGTGGACGCCAAGCTTCACGAGATCATGCGGAATATATACGGCAGATGCGTCGACGCGGCCGAACGTTACGGCTATTCCGGCAATCTGGTCGTCGGCGCCAACATCGCCGGGTTCGTCAAAGTGGCGGACGCCGCGATCGCGCAAGGCGTCGTCTGAACTCCGTTTATACGGGGCCGGCTTCCTTCTCCGGAAGGGAACCGGCCTTTTCCATAATCAAATAGACCGGACAATGATCGCTGCCCAGCACGTGGGCGTCGATGCCGGCATCGACGAGCCCGGGACGGAGCCGTTCCGAAGCCAAAAAATAGTCGATGCGCCAGCCGACGTTCCGTTCCCTTACCTTCGGCATATTCGACCACCAGGTGTAGGCGTCCGTCCGATCGGGATAGAAATGACGAAACGTGTCGACGAATCCGCCTTTCAGCAGCAGCGTCATCTTTTCCCTCTCCTCATCCGTAAAACCGGAGTTTCCGCGGTTGGATCGCGCGTTTTTCAAATCGATTTCGCAATGGGCGACGTTGAGATCTCCGCAGACGACAACCGGTTTTTCGGCGTCCAAAACTTGAAGATAACGCAAGAAGCGATCCTCCCACTCCAGCCTGAGCGGAAGCCTGGAAAGGTCCCGTCTCGCATTCGGCGTATACACGTTGACGAGATAAAAGCCTTCGAACTCCAGCGTCAGGACCCGCCCCTCGGGCTCCGAATCCTCCTCCAGCCCGTAACGCACGCTCAGCGGCCGCATTCTCGTAAAGACGGCGGTGCCGGAGTAGCCTTTTTTCTCGGCATAGTTCCAATACTGCGCATAGTCTTCGCCGATTTCCAACCGGATTTGCCCCGCTTGCAGCTTCGTCTCCTGAATGCAGAAAATATCCGCATCCGCCGCTTTGAAATAATCGTAAAAGCCTTTGTTGACGCAGGCCCTGAGCCCGTTCACGTTCCAGGATACAAGCTTCATTCGACGGCTCTCCTTGCTTTCTATCGTTGATTGCTATCGGGATGTCCTATGTAAGTATACAAAATTTTTTGCCGCAAGCGGTTGACAAAATGTTCTAGAAGAGGATAGAATCAACCTGCCGGAGTAAATGATAATGATTATCATTATTATTTAAATCGGCGAGATTCCATCGTCGACGGGAGGAATGCTTCAAATAGGGACACAGGCTTGAACGCAGTCGTGCATCTGGTAAAGACAGGCTTTGTCGGATAGGTCGAATAGCAATCAAGCGTACAAATCCAAAAATCGAGGAGTGTTTGATGATGGCAAAAGCGATGAAAAAACCCTTGTCTTTGATGTTGATGGCGCTTCTGGCGCTCGTTCTGGCGTTCCCGGTCTCCGCGGCCAGCCAGGAATATGTATTCTACTACGAAGGCGAATATCATGCGCACTCGAGCTCGTTCATCAACGGTCCCGCAGACGTTACGGGAAATACGGTGACGATCACGCTTGCCGGAGATTACTTCCCGTATCTGTATGCCGACGACGGCAATGGCAACTATGTGCTGGCGTCCCGAACGGTATCCGGCGGGAATACGACGTTCACCTTTACGAATTCAGACCCGAGCGAGAACATCCCCGTGCAGCTGTTCGTTTCCGTCACGTATCCGGGCGGAAGCCATAACGCCTTGTACGATCTCGAGATCGTTTGGTAAAAACCCGCGATAAGGAAGCGGCCCGGTCCTCCCGGCCGCTTTTTTCATTATCGCGAGCGAAAAAATAGATTGACAACAAAAGTTGGTTAAATATAGAATGTTGTTTGATTATAAATGATAATGATTATCATATTCATTTAGATGATCTTTATCGTTCCATCGTCATCGGCGGTCTATCAACAAATCGAGGGGGGCTGCTTCGAATCGAAAGAACGGAAATGCGCGGAGTGCTATGCGGGGTAGGCGTTAGTGTAAAAAAGTCCATTTGACAAATTTTTTTTAAAAGGGAGCGTATAAGCTTGAACTCGATAATCAAGAAAGTCGCGGCCTTGCTGATGGCCTGCGCGCTCGCGTTGCCGCTCGCCTGGGCGGGGCAAGCCGGCGCAGCCGCGGCCGTCACGGTGCCGGACGGGGAGTATGCCGTAGAATTCAAGGTGCTGAAGGACAATTCGGAGGAGACTTCCGTCGCCAACGGGTACATAGAGCCGGGATCCGGCAAGCTGATCGTCAGCAACGGAACGATGACGTTTGTCAGCACGTTCAACAACTACGACTGGTTTCATTACTGGGGATATTTGACGCCCGGCAAGACGAAAAGCTCGAGCCCGGACGATTATACGCCGAGCCAGGTCATTTCCGCCGAGGACGCCGTCGTTGCGGGAAGAGGGGCGACCGGCGCGGAGAAGCTGGTCGAAAATTACTATGGCACCGTGAGCATGCCGGTTTCCGACATTACCAAGAAACTTGAAATTTTAATGCATATCAAGATCGAAGATTTGTATTTAGCCGGAACTCCGTTTCTATACGACTATTGGTACAACGCCCAAATCTGGATCGACACGTCCGGCTTGCCGCTTGTTCCGGTCGGCGGGGGCGGGGGCGAAGTCGTGCAAGAGGCTTCCCTGGAGCAGTTGAACCAACAAATTTCCGTCGCGCAGACCACCTACGATACGACGACGGAAGGCTACCTCGAGGGCCAATATGTACCGGGTTCCAAGATTTCGCTGCATTCGGCCATCGTTTCGGCTCGGGAGACGGCAAACGATTCCGGAGCGACCGCGGAACAGATCACCGAAGCCTACAATGCCCTGGTTGCCGCTTTGGCAAACTATGAACGGTTGAAGATTGAGATCAACCGCGAGGGGCTGGGGCGGTTGATCGGGGAAGCGACCGCGTATTCCGACAGCATCATAGTGGCCGGCACGGCGACGGGCACGTCCGGGAGCAAGCTTGTCGTTTCGGAGGGAGAAACGTTCAGTTCCGCCGCGAACGCTTTAAAAACAGCCCTCACTTCGGCGAACAACGTATATGCCAACGCTTCGGCGACCCAGTATCAGGTGGATATTGCCTACGCAACGTTGAGCGACAGACTGGTCAACGCAAAGAAATTTAAGGCGATAAAGGAAACGGTTCGTATGGCGGTTCTGGACAGCGTTCCGGCCACCGACGTTTCCGCGCTTTCCCCCTATTTTTCGGATACGGCCGACCTTCTTCGCATGGATTATTTGGTATATGAACAGTTCACATGGAAAAAGGCTTCCCGCATCGACAAAAGCTCGATTTCCTACTATCGTCCGCTTAGCAATGGAGAGTTCGGGTTTTCGACCTCCAAGTACAGTCCTTTGGAAGTTCCGGGCGATTATGAAGACGACACATGGCGGACCCAAATCACGGAAAACGGAAACGGCGGCGTGTACAACACGAGCGGACTCGTTTATATGACCTTCGCGACGAATGAGGATCCGTCCGTCCTGCATTCCGTTTACTTGAGTTTCAACGTCGACCGGCTGAATGCTTTGGCCGCGAAGGCGAATGAGGCCCAGGCCTTGCTGGACGGATCCTCCGAAGGAACCGGTGCGGGCCAACATTCGGCGGATGACAGGGCTGCCTTGCAGGCGGCGATCGACAGCGCCAAAGCCGTTGCGGATAATCTCGGCTCGACCCGATTGGAAATTTCCGCAGCTTCGGCCGCTTTGCAATCGGCCGTAGACGCGTTCCAGGCCAATCAGGCTCGAAGCGTGTACTTCTCGGCCGTTCATGCGGCGAACGCAACGTTCTCCGCCATGGACAGCTATTTATTGAAGCCGGCTGTCTTCTCGACGGTTAACGGCGCAACGTATGCGAACTTGACCATCAAGGACAGCTCGATCATTCCCTCGTTCAAAGTGAAGCAAAACGGCGAATATGAGGATGCCACGGTCGTAAGTTCGAATGAAGAAGCGGATACGCGGGTCGTGACGTTTAAAGTGGAAAATCCGGGGGCGCTGGTTGACGCCCAGGTCGTCATCGCGCAAGGGTCTTACCAGGCGACGCACGACATTCGGCTGAATTTCAACAATGTCGACAACACTCTGTTGTCGCAGGAGGTACTGGCGGGAACGGCCGCGCTGCGGACGGCCCAGGCGGGAACCGCGCCGGGCCAATATCCGGCGGAGGCGATTGCGGCCTATAAGGCGGCGATCGATGCGGCCGGCGCCGAAGCGATCAAGCTGAACGGGACGCAGGAGCAAACCGATGCCATGCTGGGGGCCCTGCAGAAGGCGAAGGCCGCGTTCCGGGCGTCCGTTGTGGGCGAGCCGAATCCGGGAACCGAGCCGGGGCCGGGTACGGAGGAGCCGGGTACGGAGGAACCGGGAACGGAAGAGCCGGGAACGGGAAATCCGAATCCGAACCCTGACACTGGCACTCCGCCGATTCCGATCCCGATCCCGGGGAACGCGACTGGCGATTCGGAATCCGAGAACGGCACCGATGCCGGTACGGAAACCGATCCGGGTACGGGCGGCGGCGCAACCCAACCGGCGGTTACGTTCAGCGATACCGGCGGCCATTGGGCCGAAGCGTCCATCGCGAAAGCCGTCGAATTGGGCATCGCTCAAGGCTTCGAGGACGGCACCTTCCGTCCGAACGGCGTCGTCACGCGCGCGGAAATCGCGGTTTTTCTCAGCCGCGCCTTGAAATTGAGTGCGGAAAGTTCGACGACGGGACTGTCCGATCTGGGCCGAATTCCGGCCTGGGCAAGAGAGCACGTGGCCAACGTCGCGGGAGCCGGCCTGATGAAAGGGTATGCCGACGGAACGTTCGGAGCGAACGACACGATCACGCGCGCGGAAATCGCCGTCATCGTCGCTCGGGCGTTGAATCTGACGCCGGTTGAAAATCCGGAGTTTGGCTTTGCGGATGCGGATCGAATCCCCGCATGGGCGAAGGGCGAAGTCGCGGCCGCGGTGGAGGCCGGACTGATGCAAGGCAAGGATAACAACCTTTTCGATCCGAAAGCGAGTTTGACTCGCGCCGAGGCGCTGACGTTGATCATTCGCGTTTTGGAAGCCCTGGATCAAGCCTGATTTTCATGGGAAAAACGGCGGCAAGCGCTCTTCGGGCGCGGTGCCGCCGTTTTTTTGTCATGGAGGACGTGCGAAAGCATTCGGGCAGCGGAACATTTCTCGAACAACATCTCCCCCATCCGCATCGAAAGCCGGGCCGGCCCTCGGCGGATCCAGTTGGATCGTGGCGACTCATCTCAACCCTCCAAACGCCTGCAGCCGTGCGCAGTTGAGTAAAAATGACTCCTCTCGCCGCCTCGGCACGTCCGCTAACGCTCCAGTTGAGTCGTGGCGACACATCTCAGCACGCCATGCCAGCCATGCGCTTTCTATGGATAGCATTATTCTGCAACGAAAGGCAGGAAAATGACGAGAAATGGCGAATTTTTGAACTTGGAAGATTTGCCAAACTACATCCTAGGAGGACAACTTTATGCATCGACGAATTAGCAAACTGGCGTTGGCACTTCTATTGTTCCTTGCCGCGACAGTTACAGCGACGGCGCCGAAGCCGGCTTCGGCGGCAGGCGTTTCCTTCAAGGACGTAGCCGCGTCGCATTGGGCTTACGCGGCCATCGGCCAAGCCGCAGAAAACGGTTGGGTCGACGGTTATACCGACGGCACGTTCCGTCCGGCGCAGCTTGTGACAGAAGCCGAATTTCTTAAGCTGCTTCTGGGAGCGGCGGTCCCCGGCGAGCTGACGCTGCAGCAAGCGGGCGAAGCTTGGAGCGCGCCTTATTACCGCTATGCGGAGGAGCGCGGATTCCCGTTGGCCGCGGAGGGGGCTGTATTCGACCGAGGAGGAGCGGCACAACTTATCGCAGCGTTGAAAGGGGAGAATTTAGGTCGTACCGAGGCCGTGCAGTATTTGCTGGATAACGGCCTTTCCAGCGGCATCGACTCCGCGACGGTAGAGGGCTACCGGATGACGAACCGGCTGAGCCGGGCGGAGGCCGTTCAATTTATCGCCAACGTGTTGGCGGGAGAAACCGGAGGCACGGGCGGCGCGGGTTCCGAGCCCGTGGCGTCGTCGGACGCTCCTTATCGCCTCCGGGGCGTCGGAATCGGGGATACGGAAGCGGCGGTCATCGCGCTGTTGGGCGAGCCGAATCGGCGGGATCCGAGCGAATACGGCTTCCAGTGGTACATTTATAACCAAAATTATGCGCAATACGCTCAAATCGGAATCAGCGGGGGAAAAGTCGTCGCGCTGTTCTCCAACGCGAATGTATGGGAAAGCGACGACGGCATCGGCATCGGGACCGCGAGCTCGGTCGTCACCGGCAAGCTGGGCGCCGCCAAAAGCCTGTCGGATCTCAATACGAATATGAACGTGAATTTGGCAAGCGCCACCTATCCGAGCTATGAGAAGGATGGGGCCGTCCTTACGTTTATGTTGGACGATTTCAACAGCCGCAAAGTCATGGGCATCTATATCGTCGAGCAGGCAACCGCCGCGGCGCGAAGCGGAACCTACGGCAACGTCAGCAAAGCCGTGCTGTCCGCTTACGAGCGCGAGATTTTCGATCTGACGAACGTGGCCCGCGTGCAAGCCGGTCAAAAAGCGTTCGCATGGGACGACAAAATCGCCGCTACGGCGCGCAACCACAGCACCGATATGGGCGAGCGGGCTTTCTTCGCCCACGAAAATCCCGACGGCGAAAGTCCTTTCGACCGAATGGACGCCGACGGAATCGTTTATTCGGCCGCAGGCGAGAACATTGCCGCCGGGCTGCCGAACGCCATTTTCGCGCACGCGGGATGGATGAATTCGGAGGGCCACCGCAAAAACATTTTGAACGATAAATACGAACGGCTCGGCGTCGGGAACGCCTATTCCGCCGACTACGAATATAGAATCTACTACGCGCAAAACTTCTATACGCCCGGTTGACGCGATCGATCGAATTCGGGCCCGGAGGAACCTGTCGTCGGACGGGCGCCTCCGGGCCCGTTTTTTGGGGCGGAAAATCCCGGCGGTCGCGCCCGCATTTAAAGGTTTTTCGTCAGCGCCATGAACTTCACTTTGTCGTCCGCGAAATAAAGGCTGAACGTCGTTTCGCCCAGAAGGTAACTCCACTCGCTTTCCAACTGCAGGTTTGGACTGCCCAGGAGCTCGGCGGCGCGCTCCCGCCCGGTTCCGACGGAAACGCCTCCCGGCGTCGAGACATTGTCTTTCATGAACACGATCGTTCGGGGCAATTCCAAAATGCCCTGCTGCTCGAATACGCGGGATTGTCCGAACCTGGCGGTGTCCGGATCGTGGTAGGGGATCTCCTCGTCGGGCTCCAGATGGGCCAGCAGTTCGATCTCCCAGGCCGTGTAATCTTTCCCCCGATTTCGAACGCCTCGGGGCTATGCCCGATATCGTTCGACACAATTGCGCTTAGCCGGCCCCGTTCCTCCCGATTCGCTCTCATCATCTCGCCCCACTGGCCCCAGGGAGAATCCGGTTTGTACAACGCGTGCATAAGGGTTAGCGTTTCCGGGTATGCAAAAAACAGCGAATCGCCGATCCGGAACATATTTTCATTGAAATCGTAAGGGACGGCATATGCGCTCCCGTCTTTCACCCGAAAGCTGAATTGATAGGGGTAATCCCTCGCCGTAAGCGGCCCATAAGTCGTTCTGCCAAGATGAAACGTCAGCAGATCCGGCATCACGACCCCATACTCCGCATCGGATAAAGTTCGGTACTCGTCCTTCTCGTTGGCCGTTTCGTAGATTCGCAGTTCCGTCACGTCGTTGACGTCGAAGGGCAGCTGGCCGAACGGGGTCCCTTTGGAAATGTCGACCGTCAGCAGCTCCCCGGCGAACGGATGGGCCTTCACCGGGATTCGCGCGTATCCGCTCGCGGCGGGATTGACCGTTCCCGGTTCTCCCGGCGTCCAGAGGAGACTCGCCCCCCAAACGGCCGACGCCGCAAAGACGAAAGCCGCCGCTCCGCCCCAGGCGAGCCGGCGACGCTTGCTGCGCGCCGCCGGAACGCTCCCCGCATGCGCCGCCCCTTTTCGCCCGGCAAGGCTCTCGATCCGGTTCATATGCTCGTCCGTAAACGTCCGCTCCCGAAAAGGTTCTCCTTTCAGTCGTCCGTACCAATCCGGGTTTCCTTCATTACATAGGCCATGTCCTCCTTCCATCGATCGGCCATTCGCCGCCTGGCTCTGGCCAGCCTCGACTTGACCGTTCCTTCCGAGATGCCCAGAACGCCGGCGATTTCCTTCATGTTCAATTCGTACTTCGCATGCAAAATCAGCACTTCCCTCCACTTCAGCGGCATGTCCAGCACGGCGGTCCAGATTTCGTCCGTCAGCTCTCGTTCGAGCGCCTCGCGTTCGGCCGAAGGGCTGACGCCATGGCGGGCCGTTCGGTCGGTCAGCGTAACCTTGCGCACGAAAGCCGCCCGCAAATAATTGATCGCCACGTTCCGGATAATCGCCAGCAGCCAGGTGCGCACGCTCGACGTCCCCCGAAACGTCCCGATCGCCCCGAACGCTTTGAGAAATACATCCTGGGAGACGTCGTCGGCGAAATCGCAACGCAGTTCGGCGATCGGTTCCCTTTTCCGGCATAAAAAAACCGCCGCCCGGCCGTCGGCAGCAGGTTGCGGTTGAAAGCGACTTCAAGTTGTCACATGGAAGCCTTGCATAGAAGCGTTCGGCCGAGGCGTGGCCGACCTTCCGCTTAGTCGCGTTTTTCGCCGGACGGCGAAGGTTTTTTCTCCAATTCCGCTTCGAACACATCGCGCAGCTCGGCCAGCTTTTTCGCGTTGTCCGCCGGGATTTTGCCCTCCAGAAACTGCTTGACGACGATGTCCCACTGCGGAACGGTTTTCCGGGCGCGCAGGGAGCGGACGGCGCTTTTGACGAGCCTTCTTTCCTTGGAGTTGGTGTACAGATCCTTGTATTGCTGCTTGAATTCGAAATCCAGCTCGGAAAAAATTTTCCGGAACACCTCGGCCGTCATTTTCGCGTCGTCCAGCGCCCGGTGGGCCGAGCCTTCCGCCGCGATGTTCAGGTCCTGCAGGGCGGCTTCGACGCTGACGTCGTTCGTTACTTTTTTGTAGCGCAAATAGCCTTTGAGCAGGTCGAAATAATGGGCGGCGAGCCAGTAGGAGTCGTCCAGCTTGTGCATGCGCGTATCGAGCACGATGCGCTTGAAATCCTCGCCGCCCCAGGTGACGAACAGGCACTCCCCGCCGCGGTCCAGCCATTTCCGGAAATCCGCGATCACGTTGGGGAAGCCGTCGGCCCGGTCGATATCCTCCTGGGGAATGCCGGTTTTTTTCTTGATGAAGGAGTTCAGCTTCGAAAAGTACACCGGCTTGATCAGCGCCGAAAATTCGTCCGTGATCGCAAGCGCGGCGTTCAAACGGACGGCTCCGATCTCGATGACTTCCATCGGCAGTTCGCTGGCGAACTTGCGGCCGTTGAATTCGATATCCAAAACAATATAGTCCACGTTCAAACCTCCGTTCCGAATCCCCATGAATCCCATTTTAACAGAGTTCGGCGGAGAAAAGAAAATCGGGGCCGGCTTTGACATTTTCATGTTTATAGTGTATATATATAATATACACACTATAAACAAAGGTGATTTATGAAAATCATCCTGTCCAACGCATCCGACGAGTCGCTGTACGCGCAAATCGTCCGGCAAATCCGCGACGCGATCATCGGCGGCGAGCTGCTGCCGGGGCAGCCGCTGCCTTCGATCCGGCAGTTGGCCAAAGATTTGCAGATCAGCGTCATTACGACAAAGCGCGCATACGAGGAATTGGAAAAGGAGCGGCTGATCGACTCGGTCGTCGGCAAGGGCTCTTTCGTTTCCGGCGCCAATCCGGCTTTTCTCCGGGAGAGGCGCGTGCGGCAGCTCGAGGAGAAAATGGCGGAAATCGTCAAGGAAGGACGAGCTCTGCAGCTCAGCTTGCAGGACCTGCAGGAGCAACTGGCGCTCCTGTTCGAACAGGAGGAGGAGGAAGCATGAATGTGATCGAGACGCGCGGATTGAGCAAGCAATTCGCCCGATTCGCGCTCAAGGACGTCTCTTTGGAAATCAAGCAGGGCTTCATTACCGGATTGATCGGACCGAACGGAGCGGGCAAAAGCACCTTGATCCGCCTGCTGATGGGCATGGCGGTGCCGGGCGCGGGGGAGATCCGCATTTTCGGGAAGCCGATGCCCGCCGACGAGGCCGCGATCCGGGAGCGCATCGGATTCGTGTCGGAGGAATGCAATTTTTACGAGCATTTGTCGATTGCCGCCATGAAACGGGTGATCGCCCCGTTTTACGGTCGTTGGGACGACAAGCGCTTCAACGATTATTTGGAGCGGTTCGAGCTCCATCCGAAAGCCAAAATCCGGAGCTTGTCCAAAGGAATGAAAATGAAGCTGTCGCTCTGCTTCGCCTTGTCCCGCAGGGCCGATCTTCTGGTCATGGACGAGCCGACGGCCGGGCTCGATCCGGTGTTCCGCCGGGAACTGCTGGACATTTTGGCCGACCTCATGCTGGACGAGGGGCATTCGATTTTGTTTTCCTCGCATATAACGACGGACCTCGACCGAATCGCCGACTATATCGTTTTTATCCATCAGGGAAAGCTGGTGTTCAACGAATCGCGCGAGCGGGTGTTCGAGAAATACGCCCTGGTCAAAGCTGCGCCCGAGCTGCTGGATCGGGACGTGCGGAAGCTGTTCGTCGGAATCCGGGAAACGGCGATCGGCTTCGAGGGGCTGACGGAACGGCGCGAAGAGGCGCTGCGGCTGTTCGGAAAATCGGCGGTTCTGGAAAAGCCCACGCTGGAGGATATTATGTTTTTTACGGCAAAAGGGGGGCGGCAGCATGATTAATCTGATTCGCAAGGAAATTTTCGTGCTCAGCTATTATCATTTGTTCGTCCTTTTGTACGTCGTGTTTTTTGGCGTTCTTTTTCTGTCGAAGCAATCTCCGGCGCTGATTTCGGCCCTCCCGGCCATGATGCTGATGATGTTCGCCTCCAATCTCGAAATGCGCAACAAGAGCGCCCTGTTCGTCGGAAGCTTGCCGGTGCGCCGGAAGCAGATCGTGCTGGCCAAATACGTCTGCGTGCTGATCTATGCCGCGGTCGGGCTTGTTTTGAGCGTCCTCGTGATGCTGCTGAACAAGTACGCGTTGGGCCGGGAGATGGCATGGTCGTTCGAGCTCGCGGCGGCGGCCGTCACGGTCGATCTCCTGTTCTTTTCGCTATACTTTCCGATCTACTACCGGCTCGGGCAAAAAGGCGCGCAATTCGTCGTCTACATCGTGATTTTCCTGATGGCCTTCGGCATTGTCCTCTTGACGAACGAGGGCGAGAGCATGGGCGCCGTACCGTTGGGACGACTCTCCGCTGGCTTCGGTTCGCTGCTGCCGGTCGCGGGACTTGCGCTGCTCGCGGTTTCTTACCGGGTGTCGGCCGCGATTTTTCAGAAAAAGGATATCGACGTTTAAAAGGGAGCTTGCGAAACGAGAAGCCGCCTCGCCCGGTTCAGGGGCGAAGGCGGCTTTTTCCCGTCAAACGCATACAGCCGCACGCAGTTGAGTAAAAAAGACTCATCTTACCGCCTCCGCACGCATGCTAAAGATCCGGTTGAGTCGTGGCGACTCATCTCAACCCACCGAATCCACACGGCCATACGCATTTGAGTAAAAAAGACTCATCTTACCGCCTCCATACGCATGCTAACGATTCGGTTGAGTCGTGGCGACTCATTTCGACCCGCTATGCGCATGTTTGCGGCGGTCGATCGCGATGGCGGGCGCCTTTGTCCGACGCGCCGGCGGCTACCCGTCCAGAAGGCGCCCGGCGTAGTTCCGCAAGGCCAATTCGTAATACCGGCGGGCGATGCCGATATCGAAGGCGGCCATTCCCATCGGGTTGAAAAACACGGGCTCGTCGGCGGCAAATCGGCCGAGCGCGTCTTCGTGCAGCACTTGCTTGAGCGTGACCGTATCCCGCTCGCCCAGTCCGAACGCCTGATGCAGGCGCTCGATGTCGGTGTTTTCCCGGCATACCTCCCGCCAGTCGTCGACGACGACGGCGGCGAGCGACCGGACGCTGTGCGGCATATAATCCCGCAGCGACACGTTCAGGAGCAGGGCGCCCGGAGGCGGGGGCTCGTCGATGTAGCGCTCCGGGGCGGTCGTGCACGTAGCGAAAATATCGGCGTGGCGATACGCCTCGCGCCAGCTGCCCGCAATGACGACCGAGTTCCGAAGGTCGTCCGGCACGGTTTCGGGCGCGATCCCGTTCGCGTCGAACAGGAGCGTCCAGGCGAGGCGGTCCCCGAGCAGGGCGCGCAGCATTTCCAGGTGGGCCCGGCCGATCGGCCCCCACCCGACGATGCCGGCCGTCAGCGACCGGTCCGGCCGGCGCTTCAGCCAGCCGCGCAGCATGGCGCCGCTGACCGCGGCCGTGCGCAGGGCGTTCAGCAGGCCGCTGCGAAAAAACGCGATCGGCTCCCCGGTATCCGGATCGTTCAGGATAATCGCATTGTGCGCGCGGGGCAGGCCGAGCTTGCGGTTTCCGGGAAAGCTCGCGATCCACTTGATGCCGCAAGCCTCGATCCCGCCCCCGACGTAGGCGGGCATGGCGATGATGCGGTTGGCCGGATCGCCGAACCGCAAATACGGCTTGAGCGGCTGGGCGATCGCCTCCGTTTGCAGCAGCCCGGCGATTTTTTCCGCTTCGTCGGCCAATCCCGGCCAATCGACGCCAAGCCGCATAATATCGCCGTCGTTCAAATAGATCATTCCGCTTGCTCCTTTGCGGCCGCCTCCGGCAGGGAGGCAACCCATTCGTCGTCGTAAACGGTGTCCCAGTACCGGTCGCCCCGGTCCGGGAGAATGGCGACGCACGTCGCATCCGCCGGGATGTCCGCCCGCATGCGCCGGATGGCCGAAACGACGCCGCCCGACGAAGCGCCGGCGAGAATCGCCTCCGTGCGCAGCAGCTCGCGGCACCCGGCGACGCAGTCGCGATCGGTGACGCGAACGACGCGATCGGCCAGCTCCCGGCGCGCGAGCGGCGGCACGATCGCCGCCCCGAGCCCCGGCAGGCGGCGCGCCCCGGCGGCGCCCGCCCCGAAGATCGCGCTGCCGGCGGCGTCCACCGCGACGATCCGCGCGGCCCGCCCCTCGGCGCGAAGCCGCTCGGCGCAGCCGCGCAGCGTGCCGAACGTGCTCACGCCGCAGAACAGAAAATCGATTCGGTCCAGCTCGCGCAAAATCTCCGGCATCGTCGAATTGTAGTGCGCCAGGTAATTGGCCGGATTGGCGTACTGGTTCGGCCAGCAGCAATCGGCGATTTCGGCCTGCAGCTCGCGAATGCGCCGGATCCGGGCGGGCAAATATTCTCCCGTCTCCGGGTCGGGCCGGTCGACCGTCTCGACGACCGCCCCCAGGCCTCGGAGCGCTTGCAGGTGGGCGGCCGTCGTGCGCGGATCCACGACGCAAATAAATCGCAGCCCGTAATAGCCGCAGACGAGCGCCAGGCTGATCGCCAGATTGCCGGAGCTGGACTCGACGACGGTCGTTCCGGGGCCGATACGGCCGTTATCGATGGCGTCCCGGATCATGCCGAGGGCCGCGCGGTCTTTGGCGCTGCCGCCGGGATTCATCATTTCCAGCTTCGCGAATACCCGGAAGGGCGCGTCCGCGAACAGATTCGCAAGCGGCACGAGCGGCGTCCGGCCAATCGCGGACAGCAGTCCTCCCGCAGCTTTCATTCGCTCCACCTCAATCGTAATAAATCTTCTTGCGCTTGATCGCCCCGCCGGCGGGACCGGCCGCAGCGTCGCCGTCCTTGCCGAGCGGCGCGAACTCCACCTTGACCGCCTCCAGCAAGCCGCCCCGGATCATTTCCCCGATCTCGGGGATGCATGCGGCAAGCTCCCGTTCGACGGCAGCGCGCCGCTCCTCGCCGCCCGCGCCGCAGAGGATCCGAACCCGCAGCTTGTTGCCCGCAAGGTGCGTCTCGACGGCGGCGGGAGGCTCCACATGGCGATACACGGCGTTTTCGATGTCGTAAACGCTTATTTTTTCCCCGTGCTTCAGCTCCGGTCCGAGCCGTTTGACGAGCGCCCCGAAGCTTTGCCGCCACCGGCCGTCGACCCGAATCGGGCGCAAATCCCGCACGACGTCATACGTCACGTACCGCAGCGCGGGAAACATGTCGCGCGCAAGCGAAGTCAGCGCAAGCACGCATTCGTCTTCCTTGAGCGTATCCCCGTCGATCAGCCCGTCCGCGAAAACCGCCTTCGTCCCCGCCTCCGCCTCGCTGCCGGATGCGGTCGCGGCGGGCTTCAGCCCTTCCGCTTCGATGCCTTCCGCGAACAAGTAACGCCCGTGCTCGTGGGAAAAATAGGCGATCGTGCCGATTTCGATCGATCCGTACGTGTCCATGACGTCTTCGGCCCGAATGCCGAGCCGCCCCGCCGCGCGGGCGATCCAGGAAGGCGCGGCGGGCTCTCCGACGAGGATGACCTTGCGGATGCCGAAGCTTTCCGGGCCGTCCGCCGCCGCCAGCAGCCGGTCGAGAATGGACGGCATCGTATACAGGACGTGCGGACGGACGTCCCGCAGCCGCTCGAGATGGCGTTCGATCGGAAGCCGGAACGAAACGGCCTCCGCCCGAAGCCCGATGCTCTCCAAAATGCCGACCGCCGTGTCGGCCGCATGGCCCGTTCCCATGTCGGACAGCGCGGTTGCGAGCGGCTCCCCGCCGTCCGCGGTTCCCCGGCACAAAAAACGGGCGAATACGTCCGCCTTGATGCTCGCGTAACGCTTTTCGTCCTCGTCGGAGTAATAAATCGTCTTGCGGTAGCCGCCGCTGGTGCCGGATGTCCGGTACGTTCGAAGGCCCGGCTGGCGGCTTAACGGATTGTCCGGCGTGTAGTAATGCTTCTCGAGCTCGGCGGACGTCAGGAGGGGGAGCGCGGCGAGCGTTGGGTCGGTCCGCTCCTTCCCGAGCAGGCGGCCGTACCAGGGGAAGGCGAGCAGCGTTCGCTCGAGCTTGGCTTGCAATTGCTCGCTGGTCAGCATAGGCGGGCCTCCGGCGAATTTTTTTGTCTTCCGTTCGATGCGGCGATTGTGCTGCAAGCTCTGCGCTATTTGGTTTCATTGTATGTGCCTAGCCCCGGATGGTTCTTTGCCGGCCGTTAGGCGCCAGCCTTTCCTTGAAGGATGAAACTTCCATATGGTATCGGATAGGCTCCCCGAGCCGATCGAAACCGGAGGCGAGAAGAGAATGAAGAGCAATCGAAAAACGCTTTCGAGCAAATGGCTTAAAACGCGGATCGCGGAAAAATCGGCTTCGCTTCGACCGCACGTGCCTGAAACGAAGCGGTGGGGCCGCTCCTCGTTCGAAGGAATGCTGCGGCGGCACGGCCTCGTCTACGTCAAGCCGACAAACGGCTCGTGCGGCGTCGGCGTCATGCGCGCCGAGCTGAGGCGGAGAACGGGGGCGGTCGACGTTCAATCCGGGACAACGCGAGTCCGGCTGGCGTCCCCCCGGGAAGCGTACGGATGGATCGAACGCCGCAAGCCGGCCAAGCCGTATCTCGTGCAGCAAGGCATTCGCGTCCTCCGCAAGGAAGGGCGCCCGATCGATTTTCGCGTCGTCATCCAGCGCAACGGGGCGCGCGAATGGGAAGTGTCGGGCATGCTGGCGCGCGTCGCGTCACCCGGCAAAGCCGTTACGAACGGAAGCCAAGGGGGAAGCATTTATTCGGCCGACGACGTGCTGGCCGAGCAGGCCGGCAAGAGCGAAGCGGCGCGAATCGCAGCCGGCTTCGAGCGGCTGGCGAGGGAAACGGCAAGGCAGTTCGCCCTTTCCTATCCGAGGATGAACGAGCTCGGGCTCGATATCGCGGTAGACAAACGGCTGCGAAGCTGGATTCTCGAGGTCAACACGAAGCCCGACCCGCGTCCGTTCGCGCTGCTGGACGACCCGTCCATGCTGCAAAAAATCCTCGAGCTGGCAAAAGGGTACGGGCGAATTTGCGATATGACGGTGCGAAAAGCAAAAAAAGGCCGGTAGGCAGGAGCCTGGCGGGAAATCGCGAACATATAAATGGAATGTATGCGCTTTCCCGCCGGGTTCGGCGCAAGCTTTGACAAGGGCTTCCTCCAGGATCAATAATTGCGGCAACTATTTGACAGATAACATTACATAAAATTATCATTAAAGGACAAAAAACGGATGCCTAACCTTCAAAGGAGGGATAAAACATGACATTACTGCCTTCGGCCGATATTCCCCGGGAGAAGACGAAACTGAACAAACGCTTTCCAATCCATATCGAGGATACGGTAGGCGTCGACTCCGGCTATCAGAAGCTGCATTGGCACGACGCGCTCGAAATCAACCTGATCAAGTCCGGCAGCGGCTATTACATCATTAACGGAGAGACGTTCGAGTTTCGCCAGGGGGACATTTTGCTCATCAATTCCAACGACCTCCATTGCGCCTATGAAACTCGCGATCTCATCCTGCAGGTCGTCTCGTTCGACGGGGGCTGGCTGACCGGGACGCTGCGCTACGATCCGGAAATTCTTGCGCCTTTCAAGGAGATGGGCGTCAACTTCACGAATCTGCTCGACCGCGAGCATCCCCGCATCGGCTTGCTGCGCTCGCTGCTGCTCGAAATGCAGCTCGAGCACGACAGCGAACTGCGTTCCCACACCTCGCTCGTCTACGCCTGCCTGCACCAGTTTCTCGCTTACGTCAACCGCGATTTCCGCTTCGCCCGCAAGGACGGCATCCAAAGCCCGGTCAATGCCGCCCAGCTCGAAAAGGTGAGGCGCGTCATTCACGCCATGGAGACCGACCTCGCCCACCCCTGGTCGCTGCAGGAGCTGGCGGAGCTTGCTTTCCTGAGTCCGTCCCGGTTCTGCGACGTATTTCGCCGGACGGTCGGCGTGCCTCCGCAGCTGTACCTCATCCAGCTCCGGCTGGAAAAGGCCGTCGCGCTGCTGGAGACGACCGATCTGAAAATCGTCGACATCGCCATGGAATGCGGCTTCCGCACGTTGTCCAACTTCAACCGCCTGTTCAACCGCCATTTCGGCTACGCGCCCCGCACCGTCCGCAAGCGGACTTCCTGATAGCCGAACCGGCATCGCGGCGGATCGCGCGCGCAGCAGCGCCCGGAACAGTAAGATAGTATCAGTTTTCGGTTGATTTGGCGAAGAGACGCCGTCCCCCGGAAGGTAAGATAAAGGAAATAAACCGACGGGGGGCTGCAGTGGCATATGGCGCAAACCGAACCTCGCATCCTGCGGAACGCCGCGGATAAACCGTCCGCCCTCATCCGTTTTTTCCGGCAGTGGGACATTCAGCTTATGGTCGTGCCGGCGCTGCTCTTTTTGTTCATATTCAGTTACATCCCCATGTACGGAGTGCTGATGGCGTTCCAGGACTACAGTCTCTTCAAAGGCTTTTTCGGAAGTCCGTGGGTCGGCTTCAAGCATTTCGAAATGTTTTTCAACGCGCCCGAATTTTGGACCGTCATCCGCAATACGGTCGTCATCAGCTTGCTCAAGCTGCTGATCGGGTTTCCGGCGCCGATCGTTCTGGCGCTCTTGCTGAACGAAGTCCGCAGCCGGGTGTTCAAGCGGACGATCCAGACGATCAGCTACTTGCCCCACTTTCTCTCCTGGGTTATCGTGTCGGGCCTCGTCGGGTCGATTCTGTCGACCGAGAACGGCAGCCTCAACCTGCTGCTCCAAAGCCTGAATCTGATCGAGGAGCCGATCAATTTCCTGTCCGTTCCCGAATATTTCTGGACGATTCTCATCACGACCGACGTATGGAAGGAAATCGGTTTTTCCTCCATCGTCTACTTGGCCGCGATCGCCGGAGTCGACCCCCATTTGCACGAGGCGGCGGCCGTGGACGGGGCGAGCCGGTTCCGGCAAATTTTCTCGATTACGCTTCCCGCCATTTTGCCGGTCGTGATCGTCTTCCTCATCCTGGCCATCGGAAACTTCCTGAACGCGGGCTTTGAAAATATTTTGCTGCTCGGCTCGAATCCCGTGCTGCGCGACGTCAGCGACGTCATCGACACGTATGTATACCGGATCGGCATCCAGAACTCCCGCTACTCGTACGCGACCGCCGCGGGACTGTTCAAGGCGCTGATCAGCGTCGGCTTGTTGGTCGCGGCGAATTATTTGGCCCGCCGGTCGGGGAACAGTCTGTGGTAACGCAAGGGGGTGAGCAAGATAAAGCTGTCGGCCGGCGATAGAGCGTTTTTGATTGTCATTTACGTTTTGCTGCTTATTCTCGGATTCGCCGCTTTTTATCCGTTCTGGAACGCCGCCGTCATTTCGTTCAACTCGGGGACGGACACGATGAAGGGCGGGGTGACGTTCTGGCCCCGGGAGTTTTCGCTTGACAATTACCGGATCGTGTTCGAGGACAGCCGGCTCGTGGGCGCTTTCGTCATCTCGATCCTGCGGACGGCGGTCGGCACGCTTTGCACCATTTTGGCGACAGCCGTATTCGCCTATGGCATGACGAAGCGGGAGCTGATCGGGCGCAAGTTTTACATGGTGTTTTGCATCATTACGATGTATTTCAGCGGCGGTCTCATTCCTTCCTTTCTGCTTATTCGCGAGTTGGGGCTGTTCAATACGTTCTGGGTCATGGTCATTCCGGGTCTGATCAGCGTGTGGGACATGATCATTTTCCGGACGTTCTTCATGGGATTGCCCGCCGGCCTCGAAGAATCGGCCAAGGTCGACGGCAGCTCCAACTGGGGCATTTTGTTCCGCATCGTGCTGCCGTTGTCCGGTCCCGTCATCGCGACGCTGTCGCTGTTCACGGCTGTGTACCACTGGAACGACTGGTTTGCGCCGAGCATCTATATCAGCAATGCGGATTTGCTTCCGATTCAGACGAAGCTGCAGCAAATTTTGAATTCCAACATTATGAGCGAGCAGATGCAGCAGATGGATCCGGCGACGCAAGGACGGCTCAACAAAATGCGGACGGTGACGTCCAAGTCGCTTTCGATGGCGACGATGATGGTCGCGACGCTCCCGATCCTGTGCGTCTATCCGTTCGTTCAGAAGTATTTCGTGAAAGGCGTGCTCGTCGGTTCTCTCAAAGGTTGACTTTGGTTGGGTTTAAAGGCGCCAGGCCTTTGCCGCGGATCCTTTTGATTTTTGGATCCCATATAAAAGAATTGAAGGGAGAGATTGTAAAATGAAAAAGCGAAACAGAGCTTTGACGCTATCGCTTTCGGCTTTGCTGGCGGTCGCGCTGATCCTGTCGGGGTGCACGTCGGGCAACAACGAGGCTGCGCCTTCCTCCTCGGCCGCGCCGTCCGCCAGCGCAAGCGGGGCCGAAGAGACGGCGGGCGGCGACGTCTACGAGCTGGGCAAGGAGCCGCTGGAGTTTTCATTCTACGGCCATTACGACTGGTACACGATGCCGAACTGGGGCGAGGACCTGGCGTCGAAATGGATCCAGGAAAACAAGAAGGTCAACGTCGTGCCGGTCAGCTCCGGCGGCAACGCGGCGCAAAAGCTGAGCACGATGATCGTTTCGGGCGAGCTGCCGGACGTCATCTGGACGGAGCGCGGCGCCGACGTCGAGAAGCTGCGCGCGGCCGGCATGCTCGTTCCGTTCGACGAATATTTGGAGAAATATCCGAATTTGAAAAAATGGGCGGGCGAATCGACGCTGAACATGCTGCGCTCTCCCGACGGCAAAATCTATCAATTCCCGAACTGGTACACGACCCAGCCTAACGGCAACTCCGGCTACCTGGTCAACAAAAAGATCTACAACGAGCTGGGCGCCCCGAAGCTCGAAACGATCGACGATCTGTACAACTATTTGAAGCTCGTGAAAGAGAAGTACCCCGACGTCGTTCCGCTGGAAGGCGGGCAATCGGCGGAAGCGATCGATATTTTGTCCTCGGCCTACGCGGAGAATCGTCCGTATTTGTTCAGCGCTCTCAGCATGATGGCCGTTCCGAAAGACGGCAAAATGACGTCCGTATTTCTGGATGAACCGTTCCGCGAGTCGATCGCGTTCGGCGCGAAGCTGTACCGCGAAAAGCTGTTGAACCAGGATACGTTCAGCCAGCCGCTGGAGCAAGTCGAGCAAAAGATCGTCACGGGCAAAATCGCGGTATTCGCCGCGTCGAGCCCGACCGAGTTCGGCGCCATCGGCAACGCTTTGCTGGAGGCGGAGGATCCGGAAGCCGGCTACATCATGATTTGGCCGATTCATAAAGAAGGCCTGGACAAAAATAAAATTTTTACAGGCTACTACAACCAGCTCGGCTGGAACGTCAGCGTTATTACGAAAAACGCGGAAAACCCCGAAGCGATCTTCGCCTTCCTCGACTGGATGACCGGGCCGGAAGGGCAGCGGGTCATCATGTGGGGACCCCCGGGACTGTACTGGGACGGCGTCGACGAAGAGGAGGCTCCGCTGTTCACCGACAAGTTCACGAGCGACACGAAAGGCCGCGACGAACTGATGAATTCCACGGTCAACCTGCAATGGGTCGGCAACACAGTCTATGTGGATAACTCGAAAATGAAGTTCGAATCGACGCTGCCCGACGACCAGAAAAGCTGGGAAACGAAATGGCAGTCGGAAATTACGTGGAAAACGCAATACAACACGACGGAGTTCGTCAACCTCGAGCCTGCCGGCGATTCCGACGAAGGCATTATCGCGCAAAGCGTCAAGGAAATTTACGAGAAAGTCCGCGCCCAGGCGATTCTGAATGCCAAGAGCGACGAAGAGGTGTACGCCCTGCTCGACCAGGCGGAAGCCGACGCGCAGAAGGTCGGATACGAAAAGCTGCTCGAGTACAAAACGCAAAAATGGCAGGAAAATCTGAACATGTTGAAATGACGACGTCGACTAACTATTGACGGCAGCGGAGTCGGTTGGCCGGACGGCATGGCGCTGGCGCAGCGCATGTCCGGCAGGCCGGCTCCGTTGCCGCTGCAAGGGAGCGTGAGGCTGCATGAATTACTATTTGGGGGTAGACGGAGGCGGCAGCAAAACGCTCGCCGTCGTTTGCGACGAAAGAGGCGTCATCCTGGGCCGGGGCCACAGCGGATGCGGCAATCACCAGTCCGGGGCCGAACCGGCGAAAGCGAACATCCGCGAAGCGGTGGAAGGCGCGCTGGCGCAGGCGGGACTTAAGCGCGGGGAGATTGCGTTTACGGTATACGGGCTGGCGGGAGCCGACCGGGAGGCGGATTTTCGCGTATTGCGTCCGATGCTGGCCGATCTCGGGCTTGCCGCGCACGACATCGTGTGCGATACGGTCATCGGCCTGCGCGCGGGCACCCGGCAGCCGGACGGCGTCGTGCTGGTGTGCGGCAGCGGCACCAACTGCTACGGAATCAACAAGCGGGGAGAATCGTTCCAGTGCGGGGGCTTCGGCTATCCGTACGGAGATTTCGGCGGCGGCACCGATCTGGCGGTCGAAGCCTTTCGTTCCGTCATCCGGGCATGGGAGGGGCGGGGCGAACCGACGCTGCTGACGGAAGCCGTTCCGGCGTCGCTGGGTTACGCTTCCGTCGAGGCGATGTTCCACGACTTCCTGGATCGCGACGCCCGCATTCCGCGCCATCTCGCCAAGCTGCTGTTCGAGGTGGCGGACCGGGACGAGGTGGCTCGCCGGATTTTGCGCCGTCAGGGCAGGGAGCTGGGCCTTTCGGCCGAAGCGACGATCCGCCGACTGGGCATGGAAGGGGACGCGTTCGACCTCGTGCTGGTGGGCAGCGTGCTGACGAGAGGCGAGAGCCGGTTCGTCGCTCCTTACATCGAAGAGGTCGTGCTTCCGACCGCGCCCGGCTGCGGGCTGCGCGTGCTGACGATCGAACCGGTCGGAGGCGCGCTTCTTCTTGCCATGGAGCGGACCGGGCGGGAAGTTCCGGCCGAGGCGTACGATAATTTGTCGCGGGCGCTAGCGGTAAACGCGGCCGACGGAGGAGGAAACGAAGAATGAAAGTAGCGGTTATCGGCGGGGGCTCGTCCTATACGCCGGAATTGATCGAAGGCTTCATCGCCAATTACGACAAGCTTCCCGTGAAGGAGATCGTGCTGGTCGATATTCCCCAAGGAGAGTGGAAGCTCGACATCGTGGGTCGGCTGGCCCGGCGCATGGTGGCGAAATCGGGCTTGCCGATCGAGGTCGGCATGACGCTGGACCGGCGCGCGGCGCTTGCGGGGGCGGACTTCGTCTCGACCCAGATGCGGGTCGGGCTGCTCGAAGCGAGGGGGTGGGACGAGACGATCCCGCTGCGTTACGGGATGATCGGGCAGGAGACGACCGGGCCCGGCGGCATGATGAAGGCGCTGCGGACGATTCCCGTGCTGCTTGATATCGCGAAGGACATGGAGGAGCTGTGTCCCGACGCCTGGCTGCTCAACTTCACCAATCCGGCCGGGATGGTGACCGAAGCGATTCTGAAGCATTCCCGCATCCGTTCGGTCGGCCTGTGCAATTCGCCGATCGGCGCCTACAAATGGTTGTCCTCCTTGTACGGGGTGCCGACCGACCGCATTCATTGCGAGTTTGTCGGCCTGAACCACCTGCACTGGATCAGCGAAATTACGGTGGACGGCGTGCCGAAGCTGCCGGAGCTGCTGGGCAACCGCGACGGCTATTCCGCCAAAAACGTGCCCCAGTTTCAATGGAACGCGGAGCTGCTTCGCTCGCTTGGGGCGATTCCGTCCTATTATTTGAAGTATTTTTACCTGCATCGCGAAATGCTGGCGGAGCAGCAGGCGGCCGCGGCCAAGGGCGAAACCCGCGCGGAAACGGTGAAGCGGCTGGAAGACGAGCTGTTCGACATTTACCGGGACGAGAATCTCTCGGAAAAGCCGAAACAGCTCGAACAGCGCGGCGGCGCCTACTATTCCGAGGCGGCGGTGAAGCTCATGGTTTCGCTGCATAACGATTTCCGCGACGTGCAGACGCTGAACGTGTCGAACGGCGGCATCCTCGATTTTCTGCCCGACGACGCCTGCATCGAGGTGAACTGCGTCGTAACGGCCGAGGGCCCGATTCCGCAGCCGCTCAAGGTCGTTCCGCCTTCTGTCATAGGGTTGATTCACGCGGTGAAAACCTACGAGCAGCTGGCGATCGAGGCGGCCGTCACCGGCGACGCGGGCAAGGCGCTGCTGGCGCTGTCCCACCACCCGCTCGTGCCGTCGGCGAACGACGCGGAGAAGATGCTGAGCGAAATGCTGGAGCGGAACAAGCCGTATTTGCCCCGTTTTTTCCGCTGATCGGTTGATGGCGGCTAAGTCATTTCAAACCGTGGAAACCTCCAAGCCTGCCGAAGCTTCCTGCTTCGGCGGCTTTTTTTTGAATGCTCACCGTCTCCGCCCCCCTTGCTGCCGATTCGGTTGGGTCGTGGCGGCTCACCTTGCCCCTCCAAACGCATGCAGCCGCCCGAATTTGAGTAGCCATTACTCATCTGACCGCCACCGCACGCCCGCCGTTCCTCCGGTTGAGTCATGGCGACTCATCTCGACCCTCCAAACGCATGCAGCCGCCCGAATTTGAGTAGCCATTACTCATCTGACCGCCACCGCACGCCCGCCGTTCCTCCGGTTGAGTCGTGGCGACTCATCTCGACCCTCCAAACGCATGCAGCTGCCCGAATTTGAGTAGCCATTACTCATCTGACCGCCACCGCACGCCCGCCGTTCCTCCGGTTGAGTCGTGGCGACTCATCTCGACCCTCCAAACGCATGCAGCCGCACGAATTTGAGTAACCATTACTCATCTGACGCCACCGCACGCCCGCCGTTCCTCCGGTTGAGTCATGGCGACTAATCTCGACCCTCCAAACGCATGCAGCCGCACGAATTTGAGTAACTTGCATCTTACGGCGGGGAGCGCTCAGGGTGGGAGACCTATGCTGGATTTTATCCAATCGAAGGAGCGGAACACGGGGAGCCCCCTAATCTAAAAGTGGATTTTGTCCAACGAGGAACGGGAATTTCGGGCGAAATCTTCGAAAAGGCCTCCCCAGATTGGACAAAATCCAAAGAAGGCAGCAAGTTCCGTGCAAAAGCCGTTATTGAGTGGATAAAATCAGATAAAATCAGATAAAATCCAATGAAGCTACGCCGAACCTCGTTAAGCAGGGCCAGACGAGCATCGTACCTTTGCCGAGTTGCACGCAAGCCTTGCAAGAGAAGCATCCTGTGCCTTCGCCGAGCGAGTTACGCGCAGGCATGGCCAGAGATGTATCCAGTACCCTCGCCGAAACATCGCGTAAGTCGGCCAAAAGGGTGCGCAAAGTGCCCTCTGCGAGCCTCGCAAGGGCCAGCCTATAAGTCAGGCTAGTCCTCGCGGCTTCCGCCATCGGCCATCCTGCCAAGGACTTCCCGAGCTACGACTGAGCCGGGAAGTCCGTCTATTCCGAGGATGCCGCCAAGGCGCAACACTTGCGGAAAGCCTTGCCCCGGTCCGGAAGGGTCGAGGCAAGGCCGGGGACCGGAAGTCCGGAGCAAGGGGCAAAGCGGCGCGTCAGACCGGGTCCCAGAGCGCCGGAACGCCGGGCGGCTCCCAGCCGGGGAGCGAGGTGTGCGCCTGAAGGCAGCGATAGAGGACGCCGTTGTACGTCACCTCGTCGCCGACGCCGTAGAAGACGCCGGCCGCCCAGGACGTCGCGCCCGGCGCGGCGTCCGTCGTCGCCGTCACGGCGCCGCTCGCCGGCGAGAAGTTGCCGGCGGCGTCCCTGGCCTGCACGGCGAACGTGTAGCTCGTGGCCGGGGACAGCCCCGAGATCGTCGCCGCCGTGCCGGATACGCTGACGCTGCCGCCGTTATACGAGACGACGTAGCCGGTGACGCCCACGTTGTCCGACGCGGCGTTCCACGACAGGCTGACGCTCGAGGACGTCGTCCCGGTAACGGCGAGGCCCGTCGGCGTCGTCGGCGCCGTCGTGTCGCCGCCCGGGTTCGGGTTGCCTCCGTCCAGCAAGTCGTCGCTCAGCTTGGTCAGCAGCGTGTCGTTCCGGTCGCCGCTGAATTCCCAGAACATTGCGCCCCCCAACCCTTGCGACTCGATAAAGGCCGTTTTATGGCCCATCGATTCGACGTCGTCGTAGGAGATGAACGTGCCGTTCGACGGGTTGTACAGGTAGGGCACCTTGGCCGTGTCGTTCCAATGGCGGGTATAGCCGTTTTTGTTGATGTAGTTGTTTTCGAGATCGGTGAAGTCGAAGACGCCGGGCTCCCACGTTCCCGGGGGCGTGCCGGTGCAGCTTTGGTACTGTCCGTTGCCCGCGCTGGCGCAGCCCGTCCAGCCCCGGCCGTAGAACGGAACGCCGAGCACGATTTTGTCAGCCGGGACGCCGGCGTTCAGGAAGCCCTGCACGGCGGCGGCGCCGTTGAAATCCTGCGCGTTTGCGATTCCGGCCGCGGAAGCCGCGGGATCGTAGTAGAGCGGGGCGTTGTGGGCGCTCGTGCTCTGCCAGCCGCCGTTGAAGTCATAGGTCATAATATTGATCCAGTCGACGATGCCGGCGATGTTGGCCAATTCGTTGTTCTGCCTGTAGGCCGGGCTGGCCCCCGCGGCGATGGTGAGCGTGTAGTACTTGCCGTCCTGCGCGCCGGCCGCATCCAGCTTGTCGCGAACCGCCTGCAGCAGCAGCGTATGGTTTTGTTTGTCTTCGAGGCGGTAACCGTTGCCGGGCAGGCCGCCGCTCACCGGGTATTCCCAGTCGAGATCGATGCCGTCGAACTGATATTTCCGCAGGAAGTCGACGGCCGAATTCGCGAAGTTTTCCCGCGTCTGGGCGGTGGCGGCGGTGTCGGAAAACCGGTTGGACCACGTCCAGCCGCCGACCGAAATGATCGTTTTCAGGTGGGGGTTGGCCTGCTTCAGAAGGATCAGCTGCTTCAGATTGCCGCGGAGCGGATCGCTCCACGTGTCGCCGGGATTGCTCATCTGGGCGTCGATCCAGGGATCCCCGAGCACGATCGACCCGTTCGGGACCGAGATCGTCCCGTTTTCGTCCTGGCAGGTCCACGTTTGCGGATTCGGACCGGTCGGATCGGGGTTGCCGTGAATGCCGTTCCAACAGATGTCCGCGAACGCATAGTTGATGTGGGTCACCTTGGAGACGTCCATTTCCCATACGGGATAACCCCGGCCGTACGCGCCCCAGGGTAGTAGCCTATGATTTTATAATCCGAATCTTCGGCGGCCGCAGCCGTCCTTTCCTGAAACGGCAAAAACGAGACCATCAACGAAGCCAAGAGAAGAAGCGACAGGGAAACACGAATTTTCGCGAAGCTTGCCCGAACGCACATCTTTTTGCCTCCTTCGTCATTGGATGGATTGCGGAAAAACCGAAAATCTCCTCATCTCCACCTCCTTCGCCGTTATCTGACTCTATTTTCTGACAAACTATGGAAAAGAGGAAGGGCTAAAAATGACTAAGAGGGGTAAAAAACTGATTTTTCTGATAAATATAACGAACGAAAGAAAGAGCCTGCGGCATTTGCTCGAAAAGTCGCTTCGGGCCAAATGCGGTGCAAGCTCGGGAATTTAAGCATATGTAAAAAAGGGTCTGAAAAATAAAAAAACCGCGTATGCGGATTTTTGGCAGATTCTAAGCAGGGGCTCGACAACTCGGCCGAGTCTTAAAAATAGTATGTCCTCGTCATCTATAATATTAGAATAACATGAAGAAAAAGATAAGTCTAGTCTTTTTCGCCGGATTTGGTATGATTTTTTTGCTCTCTGCGCAGGAGCCATTTTCGAGCGGGAAAGGAGTCGCGATTTATGGTTCTGTGGGTGCTGGCCCGGAGCATGGTGCAAAGCCGTTTGCAATATTCGGTTTCCCATGCGGTGCGAACGGCGGCCAGCGTAATATTCGGCATGATCTATGCAGCGATTTGGCAAGGAATCGGCGAGCAGGATTCGCTCGGCGACTTCGGCACGGAAGGCATGGTCGCATATATCGCCTTCAATCAGGTTATTTTATGGCTCACCTTCACCAATTACGGCCTCGGACTGGCGGAGCGGGTGCGGACGGGACAAATCGCGCTCGACCTCGCGCGTCCGCTCCATCTGTTCGCGTTCGCGGCGGGCCGGGAGGCGGGGTCGATGGCGTACAACGCGCTGTTCACCGCTCTGCCATTGTATTTCATTTACTTTTGGATATACGATCTTTCGATTCCGCGCGATCCGGCCGTATGGCTTTGGACGGCGGCCGCCCTGCTCATGGCGGTATACGCCGCGCTCTGCATCGCTTACGCGATCGGACTGGCGTCGTTATGGACCGTCGAAGGCTACTGGCTTCATATGCTGAATTATTCGGTCAACTTCGTCCTCTCTGGCTTTTTGATCCCGATCCAGTGGATGCCGGAGTGGCTGCAGACGGTTGCCGGCTTTTCTCCGTACCCGATCTTTCATTCGATTCCGACCCAATTGTACTTGGGAAAAACGGGACCCGGCACGCTGCTCGTTCCGCTGCTTTGGTGCGCGCTGCTGACGGCGGGAGCGCTAGCGGCGACGAAGGCGGTCAAACGCAAGGTGGAGGTGCAGGGCGGATGACGTGGATGGGAATTTGCTGGCTGCTTTACAAAATGAATGTCAGGGCGAGGATGCAGTATCGCCTGAATTTCGTGTTGATGACGCTGCTCGCCTCCGTCGTCACGGTCGCGGAATTTCTTGGCTTGGCTGTCGTGCTGAACGCCTTCGGCTCGATTCAGGGCTGGGATGTGTGGGAAGTCGGCTACCTTTATGGGGTGCTGATGACGGCGAAATTCGCATATCGCGCGTTCGGCTCGGGCATCAACAACTTCGAGCCCTACCTGGTGAACGGCCAGCTCGACCAATTGCTGCTGCGCCCGATGCCGCTGCTGCTGGCCGTCCTGACGTCGCGGACGCGAATGGTCGGCGGCGAACTGCTGCAAAGCTTGGCGGTGCTCGGCGTCTGCATCGCGCAGCTGATGAGCCGCGGCCAGGTCGGCGCGTGGATTTTGCCCCAGACGCTTTTCATCATCGCGACCGGCACCGTCATCATGTTCGCCGTGGGGCTGGCTACCGCCGCCATCGGCTTCTGGATTACGCGGGTGGAGGATCTGTCGGTGCTGACGGACAACGCGACGACGACCGCCTGCCAATATCCGCTCAGCCTGTTTCCCGATTGGCTGCGTACGTTGCTGCTGGCGGTCATTCCGTTCGGATTTATCAGCTACGTGCCGGCCATGCACATCGTCCGCGGAGAATGGGGCGGCTGGACGCTGCCGCTGACGGGGGCGGTTGCCGCCGCCGCGCTGGCAGGGGCCCTGGGTCTGTGGCGGATCGGCGTCGCCCGGTATCAAAGCACGGGTACGTGAGCGCGGCGGCCCGGAAAGAGGGGGAAAAGCAAGACAGGCGCTATAAAACGAACGCAACGAACGCATGACGAGGAGGATGAAAATGAACGCGAAAATAATGGAAGTCGAAGGTCTCGTCAAAACGTTCGCGGCGCCGGCCCCGCGCGAAGGAAGGTTCGCCGCCGTCCGCTCGTTATGGACGCGCGAGAAACGCCTGGTCGAGGCGGTAAGGCGCCTCGATTTCTCGGTGGACCGCGGCGAGTTCGTCGGCTTCATCGGGCCGAACGGGGCCGGCAAGTCGACGACGATCAAAATGCTGTGCGGCATCTTGCATCCGAGCGAGGGCGAGGTGCGGATACTCGGGCTCAGTCCGCAGCGGGAACGGAAGCGGGTGGCCAGGCGGATCGGCGTCGTATTCGGCCAGCGGACGCAGCTGTGGTGGGATTTGCCGCTTCGAAACAGCTTCGAAATCTTGGCGGCGATGTTTCGGCTCGGCCGGGCGGAGAGCGCGCGGCAGCTGGAGCGGCTCGACGAAGTGCTGGGGCTCCGCGAATTTTGGGATACGCCGGTGCGCAAGCTGTCGCTCGGCCAGCGGATGAGGGGCGACCTGGCCGCGGCGCTGCTCCACGATCCGGAGCTGCTCGTGCTCGACGAGCCGACGATCGGCATGGATGCCGCCGCCAAGCGCCAAATCCGGGCGCACCTGAAGCTGCTGAACGAGGAGCACGGCAAGACGGTGCTGCTGACCACGCACGATATGGACGACATCGAGCAGCTGTGCCGCCGGGTGATGGTTATCAATCGCGGGGAGTGCATTTATGACGGAAGCAGGGAAGGGCTTCGCGGACGAATCGGCATCCCGACCGTCATCCGCGTGGCCTATCGCAGCCTCCCGCAGATGCCCGATTCCGACGGACGGGATTCCGGCGCGTTTCAGATCGTCGGCCTAAAGGACCGGGAACTGACCGTTTCCTGCAACCGAAGCCGGATTCGGGTGATGGACGTGCTTCGCGAGCTTGGCGAATGGGGGGAAATCGAAGACGTGCATGTGGAGGAACCGGACTTCGAGGACGTCGTCCATCGAATCTATTGAAAAAGCGGGGCTTGCGGCCCCGCCGGACGGTCATTCGTCAGCTTTGAAGCATCGGTCTTACTTCTTCGATGACGCCCGCAAGCTCCTTGGAGCTTGCCTCGTACATGGCTTTGGCCGAAGGATCGCGCGTGGACGAAGCGAACAGCTCCAAATCCGCCTGCGCTTTTTTCAGCGTGGAGAACAGCAAAGCTTTCCCTTGCGGCGCCGGGGTTTTGATTTTGTCGTCGTACAGATCGATGTACAGCTGCTGGTAGGCGTCGACCTGCGCGAGAAACACGTTGTCCAGCGTGACGCCGATCTTTTCCAATTCGGTCATCAGCCAGCCGGGACTCAGCTCGAGCGTGGCCAGCGGCTCGTACATGATTTTTCCGTCGATGACGACGGTTTGGGTTTCAACCTCGTTGACGGTGCGGATGCCGAGGTGGCTCGCCGACAAGGGCTGCTTGTCCTTTTTCAGCAGCACGCTTACTTCCCCGTTCGTCTCCATGACGGCGAATTCCACGTCCGCGAGGTTGAACACGCCCTTGCCCCGCAGCTGGGAAAGCATTTCATCCGCCGTCAGCCGCTCTTTCTTTAAATTGTCCTCCATGATTTTTCCTTCCTTGACGATGACGCGGCCTTTGCCTTCGAAGATGCGGCGGGCGGTCTTGCTTTTCAGCGTCAGCAATTCGAACAGGAACGGCACCACGAACCAGACAAGCAAGGCGAGCGTGCCATGCCAATAGTTCGCTTCGATATCGGTGGAGATGAATCCGGCCAAGGATCCGAGCGTAATGCCCAGCACGTATTCGAAAAAGGTCAGCTGCGAAATCTGTTTTTTCCCCAGGATCCGGGCCATTAGAAACAACATGGTCAGCGCTCCGAGCGAACGAAGCAAAATTTCGGACGAATCCGGCATCGTCACTGCCCCCTTTCGGCTCCGTTTAAGGCCGTATTCGCGTCCGTCTCCGGCGCTTCGATCGCGACCGCGTGCGCGATGCAGGGGATCGATTCGCCCTGCTGCACGGCCAACGGAGAGAGGAGGGCGCCCGTGGCAACGACCAGGACGCGGCGAAGCTCTTTTTTGCGGATTTTTTTCAAAATATGACCGTAGGTCACGACGGCGGAGCAGCCGCAGCCGCTGCCCCCGGCCTGGACCATCTGCTTGTCATAGTCGTAAATGAGCATGCCGCAGTCGCGGTAACGGGTTTTATGCATCGGAATCCGGTGTTTTTCGAACAGATCGCAGGCGATTTCGTAGCCGACTTTGGCCAAATCGCCGGTGACGATAAGATCGTAGTGATCCGGACCGACGCCAAGGTCCCGGAAATGGGACGTGATCGTATCGACGGCTGCCGGAGCCATCGCGGCCCCCATATTGAACGGATCCTTGATGCCCATGTCGACGACGCGTCCGATCGTGGCCGAGGCGATGACGGGGCCGTCCCCGGATTCGGACACGACCGCGGCGCCCGCACCCGTGACCGTGTATTGGGCCGTCGGAGGCTTCTGCGACCCGTACTCCGTCGGATACCGGAACTGCTTTTCGATGCTGGAGTTATGGCTGCAGGTAGCCGCCAGGGCGTATTTGGCCCCGCCGGTCCCGACGAGGTAGGAGGCGACCGCCAGGCTCTCCATCGACGTCGAGCAGGCGCCGAAAACGCCGAGGTACGGCACGGAAAGCGTGCGCGCGGTATAGCTCGTGCTCGTGATCTGGTTGAGGAGATCCCCGCCGACGTAAAATTGGATTTGATCCTGCGTCAAGCCCGCGTACTGGATCGCAAGCTTGGCCGCCTCCTCGAGCATCGTCTGCTCGGCTTGCTCCCAGCTGTTCTGTCCTACGAGGGAATCGCCGTGCACGATATCGAAATCGCCGCCAAGCGGCCCCCTGCCTTCGAACGGTCCGACGACGGACGCGGACGCGGCGATGACCGGCTTCCGCCGAAACTTCCAGCTTTGATGTCCTTTTAGCATATCGTCACCCCCCGCGTACGATTAATCGGACGATCGCAACCGCAAAGGCGGCTACCGTCCCAAACACGATGACGCTTCCGGCCAGCTTGAACATCTGGGCGCCGACGCCGAGGACGAGTCCTTCGCTCCGGTGCTCGATCGCAGCCGATGCCATCGAATTGGCAAACCCGGTCACGGGCACGGCGGAGCCCGCTCCCGCCCACTGGCCGATCTTGTCGTACACGCCCAGGCTCGTCAAAACGACCGAAACGATAATCAGAATCGCGACGGTCGGATCGCCCGCCTTTTTCTCGTCCCAGCCCGCAAAGTGCACCAACGCCTGCTGAATGCATTGTCCGAGCAAACAAATCGCGCCCCCGACCGCGAACGCCCGCGCGCAGTTGCGCAATACGCTCCGGGAAGGTTCGCGTTTCCAAGCCATAATTTGATACTCCCGCTGGACAGGGGTCAATTTTTTCGTTTTGCTGCTGCCGATGGCGCTCAAGCCCCCCTTCGACCCTGATTTACTATTTGAGGATGCCTCCAAACCGGGTTTTTAATCATCTTGAAGTTCTGACTTAAATTTACAGTTTAAGCTCGTATGAATAGGGACGCCGTTAGGAAAGATGTACTTTGGATTCGCCAAAAAAGAAGGAGGAAACGAAATGACCGTCGCATCTCAAGTCAAAACTTGCCTCGCTTCGCTGAAAAGCGCGCAGGCCAGCCTGGAACAGTTCGCTCTCGGTACGCAAAACCAGGACGCCAAAACGCTGTTTACGAACGCGGCCTCGCAAACGCAGCAAATCGTGCAGCAAGTCGAGACGCGCGTGCAGCAGCTGGAGAATGAAGAACCGCAATATAAGGGATTCTAAAGAAACCATGGTTTGCCCAAGGAGGGCGAAGCGCCGGACGCTTCCCCTCCTATTTCGCTAAGGAGGCCTAACATGCGTTTTCAACGGAAAATCGCGCTGCTTTCCGCAGGATTTTTGCTGCTCTTTTCATCCGGCGTGCCCTCGTCTTCGGCGGAAGCGCCTTACAATAGATCCTATTACGAAACCCGGGGAGAAGTCGTGTGGGAAGTGCCGGGCAACGAGAAGCTGGTCGCGCTCACGTTCGACGACGGGCCCGATCCGGAGGATACGCCGCGAATTTTGGATATTCTGAACAGGCACGGCGCGCGGGCGACTTTTTTTGTTATGGGCAAAAAAGCGCGCGAGCATCCCGAAATCGTGCAGCGGGAAGCGCGGGAAGGGCATGAGGTGGCGAATCATACGTTTTCGCATCTTGTGCTCGGCCGCTCCGTGCCGGCTTCCCGCATTCGCGAGGAGATCGTGGCGACGCAGGAAGCGATCGCGGAAGCGACCGGCCGCACGTCCCACCTGTTTCGTCCGCCGGAGGGCGTTTTCGATCCCCATGTGCTGGAGGTCATCAAGCGCGAGGGGCTTCAGACGGTCATGTGGTCGTGGCATCAGGATACGCACGACTGGTCGCGGCCGGGAGCGGATCGGATCGTCGGGACGGTGCTCGGGCATGTCCGCAACGGCGATATCGTGTTAATGCACGATTTCGTATACGGACCGAGCCAGACGGTCGAAGCGCTGTCCCGGATTTTGCCGCAGCTGAAAAAGGAAGGGTTTCGCTTCATTACCGTTTCCGAGCTGCTCGGGCATAGCCGCGCCGTCGGCAAAAATAACGATTGACATCTAAAGTGAGAACGATTATCATTTCAATCATAGCGTAAAATCAGGGTGAGAATCGTTTTCAACCATATATCAGAACGAGCGGGGAGAGGATTCCATGTCGCGTCTAAGCACGAAACAGCTGTCTCTCGGATACGGAAGCAGACGCATAGTGGAGGAGCTGGATTTGCTTGTGCCGGACGGGAAAATAACCGCCCTGGTCGGCTCCAACGGATCGGGCAAGTCGACGATTTTGAAATCGATGGCGCGGATTTTGAATCCGCTGGGCGGCGGCGTCTATTTGGACGGAAAGCAGATTCACCGCCAGCCGACGAAGGAAGTGGCGAAGCAGCTGGCGATCCTGCCGCAAAATCCGACCGCGCCGGAAGGGCTGACGGTTCGCGAGCTCGTCTCGTTCGGCCGGTATCCGCATCAGAAAGGGTTCGGAACGCTGACGACGGAAGACCTGCGCATGGTCGATTGGGCGCTGCAGGCGACCAATATGTCCGATTTCAGCGAGCGTTCCGCCGACCAGCTGTCGGGCGGACAACGCCAGCGGGCATGGATCGCGATGGCGCTGGCGCAGGGAACCGACGTTCTGCTCCTTGACGAGCCGACGACGTTCCTCGACATGGCGCACCAAATCGAAGTGATGATGCTGCTCGAGAAGCTGAACGCGGAGCAGCGGCGCACGATCGTCATGGTCGTTCACGATTTGAATCATGCCGCCCGCTATGCGCATCACCTGGTGGCCCTGAAGCAGGGGACGGTGCTGTACGAAGGCAAGCCGGATGAAGTGATGACGCCGGAAATGCTGCGGGTCGTTTTCGGCATCGACGCCGACGTGATTCCCGATCCGAGGTCGGGCACTCCGATGTGCCTGCCGTACGGCCTGGCGCCGGAATTGCCGGGGGGAGCGCAGGCGCAGACGGGAGAATCCCGCCAGCTGCAAGGAACGGCGGTCGCGGCGGTGGGCTAGATATCGCCGCCGGCACGCGGAGAATATACTTAAGCTACAGCGGTCGCTCCTGCCAGGGGCGGCCTTTTTCCGCCTATCGTTGTCATTGCTCGCGGCCGACTGTAAAATGAAGGTATTCCGAGCCGGGGGAGAGCGGTCCGCGCAAGGCCGATCCGGCAGACCGGCGCGGCTTGGGGAGATCGGCATTAGCGGATCGACGAAAGGAATGAAAGCGTTACAATGCCGATCCGCCTGCCTGATGCCGAGATTTCGGCTTCTCCAGTCCTTTTGCTTTTCCAAGGGCCGATCGGCGCGGAAGGCCTCAACCTGCGTTTGTCCCGGACGAACCCGGCTCCAATCGGACGTGCCCGCGTTCGAACGTTTATTCGCGGATTACTATTTTTTCATAGACTATGGAGGGTTGCGTCCATGAATTCGATCGAAGAAGTCGGCCGCCAGGCGTCAGCCATCAAGGAGCAAATCGCCGCCGCCGTCGTAGGAAAGTCGGAAGTCGTGGAGTTCCTCCTCATCGCGCTTCTGGCTTCCGGACACGTTATCCTGGAGGATGTGCCGGGAACCGGCAAAACGCTTCTCGCCAAATCGCTCTCCAAAACGCTCGATTGCGATTTCAGAAGAGTTCAGTTTACCGCCGACCTTCTCCCTACCGACATTACGGGCGTTAATTTTTACAATCAGCAGACCGGCCGGTTCGAGCTGCGCAAAGGGCCGGCTTTTACGAACGTTTTGCTGGCCGACGAGCTGAACCGGGCGACTCCGCGCACGCAGTCCAGCCTTCTGGAATGCATGGAGGAGCGCCAGGTGACGATCGACGGGGAGACGCTGCCGCTCGAGGCGCCGTTTCTGGTCGTCGCCACCCAAAATCCGATCGAAAACCACGGCACCTTTCCGCTCCCGGAAGCGCAGCTGGACCGGTTTATGATGCGGATTTCCGTCGGGTATCCGGCGGCCGGCGAGGAGCTTGAAATTTTGCGTCGCTATTCGGCTCGCGATCCGCTTCCGACGCTTCGGCCGGTCATGGACAAAGCGCGTCTGCTCGCGCTGCAAAGCTTCGTTCCCCAAGTGCGAATAAGCGACGATCTGCTGAACTACATGCTCGCGGTCGTCGCGGCGACCCGCGAGCATGCCGAAATCCTGAGCGGGGTCAGCCCCCGGGGCAGCCTTCAATGGGTGAAGGCCGCGCAGGCCCGCGCCTTGCTGCGCGGTCGCGAATACGTCGTGCCGGACGATATCCGCGCCCTGGCGGCGCCGGTGCTGGAGCATCGCCTTGTGCCGAAGGACGGGTTCGGGTTCGGGCGCGACCAATTGAAAAGCCTGCTGCAGCGCATCGTCGCGGATGTCCCCGTCCCGACGGAGCCGGCGCTCGAACGAGGCCTCGGAAGATGATCATTGTGTGGCTGCTGACCGTGTTCGGGGCTGTCTATTTGGTGCAGCACGGGCTGTTTCGCCTATGGGGCAAGGCCGGAATCGAATATGAGCGAACGTTCAGCCAGCCCTACGTGCACGCCGGCCAGACGGTCGTCATGACGGAAACCATCGTCAATCGCAAGCTGCTTCCGCTTCCCTGGCTGCGAGTGGAAACGATCATGCCGTCGATGCTTCGGTTCAAGCATCAAAACGCGGAAACGGCGATCAGCGCCGGAACTTTGCTGCAAAATCATGCGAGCTTGTTCAGCCTGCCCCCTTTTTCCAAGGTGGTGCGCAAGCATGAGGTGGCCTGCGTGCGGCGAGGGATTTATCGCGTGCCTACGCTAGCTTTCACGTTCGGAGACGCCTTCGGATCGGCAGTCGGGAAAATGGACCGGGAAACGGATTGCTCCATCGTCGTATTTCCCCGGGTGAAGGAGATCGCGGAACTGCCGCTGTCAGCCCGGCGGTTTATGCAGAGCGTGCTCAGCCTGTCGGATGCGTTCATGGAAAATCACCACCATGTGGCGGGGGTGCGCGATTATCGGGGCGGCGATTCGTTTCGGCTGATCAATTGGAATGCGACCGCCCGGACGGGAAGGCTGCTGGTGAACAAACGCGAGACGATGCTGGACAACGATTTGACGATCGTGCTCAATGCCGAATTGATGGACGATTCGACCAATCGGAGAATCGGGCCGGACGCGTTCGAGGAAGCGCTCGGGTACGCCGCCTCGGTCATTCGCCATATGCAGCTAAGCGGGGGCAAATCCGGGCTTATTTTTAACGGAAAAACGGCGGACCCGCACCAAGTTCCGCTTCGGGTCGAGCCGCGCGCCGGGAGCGAACAGCTGCTGCACCTATTCCGCTTGATGGCGGGATTCGAAGCGGTCGTGAAGCTGGATTTGGTTTACGTGCTGGAGGAATTGCTCGCTTCCGGGGTGCGGAACGCCAATTTCCTGATCATGACGGCCTTTATGACGCCGAAGCAGCAGCAGTTGGCCGATCGATTGCGGCAGTCGGGCAATCGGGTCGAAACGATGCTGTTGTACCGGGAACGGGAGGCTTCCGGATGAGCGACGGACAAAAATCCGGCAAATCGCCAGGCGGGCGGGAACGTTCGCGACTCCGCGGGGAAGGCCGGGCGAAGTCCCTGTTCGCCGCGGCGGCGCAGGCGTGGGCATGGCTGCCGGCTATGCTCGTTCTTGCGGAGACGGCCGGGACGGGCCCTCTGCCGCGATGGCTCGGCGTGGCCGCGGGAGCCGCCCTGCTGGCGGCGGCGCTTGCGGTCGTCCGGCATCTGCCGCGCTGGGTCGTTCGCTTCGCGCTGTTCGGGGCCTTTGTCGCCGTCATTGCGGGGGCCGTCTTCTACGCGAACGCGGCGCTGCTGCTGCCGGTTCTGTTTCTCGGAGCCGTTGCCTGGCAAAGCGGCCGGCCCCCCGGCTGGCTGGGCATCGGTGCCGCCGGGGTGGCCGTGGCCGCGGTCGTCTCGATCGCGGCCAGGTGGGCGCCGGAGCTTGCCGCCTATCGGCTTTTCTTGGTCCTGACGGGAGTCTTCTGGTTCGTCGTGCTGCTTGCCGCGGGACATAGCAGGCAGCTCGATGCGGCCGGGCTCGGCCAGAATATCGTCACCCGCGCCGTGTCTGCGGCGAACCGGAAGTATTTGATCGGGCTGATTGCGGTCGTGCTCGCGGTTTTTCTGATGACGAGCGGGCTTTCGGCGTGGAGCGCGATCGCGGAATATTTGAATCGGCTTATCCCCGAAGGAGGAAGCGCCGATCCGCCTCCGGCACCTCCTCCTCCCATGCCTGCAATGCCCGAAGGCATGTTTCCCGAAGAGGGCGAGCCCGCCCCCGCATGGCTTCGAAGGCTGATGGACGCGGCGATGTACGCGATCGCCGGAGCCGCGGCGGCGTTTCTCCTGTGGCTGCTGGCGCGCCATTATCTGCTCGACCGTTCATGGTACCGATCGCTGCTCGCACGGTTGCGGAAGCTGTGGCAATGGGTGTTTGCGGAGCGGAAGCCGGAGGGGGTTCCGCTTTACGAAGAAGAGAGGGAAAGCGTCCTCGATATCCGCAAAATGCTGCGGGAGGTTCGCTTGACCCGGGGGCGGGGAGGCATGCGAGCGGGCCGCTTGAACCGCGAGGAGTGGGAAAGGCTGAGCCCGGAGGATAAAGTGAGGCGGCTGTATGAAGATGCCGTTTCGACCGGCATTCGGGCGGGCTTTCCGTTTCGCCCGTCCCGGACGCCGTCCGAGACGCTCGACGAGCTGGAGGCGTGGCTGGCGGAAGCTCCGCCGAAAGCTTCCGCTGCCGCGAGCGGGGCCGGCGGATTGCGCGAATGGCTGGGCGCCGGCAAAAGGCGGCTGCGCGAAGCCTACGAAAAGGCGCGCTACGGCAATGCCGCGCCTTCGGAGGAGGAGCTTCGCGCGTTCGCGGACGCCTACCCGTGGCGGGAGAAAAAGCGGTGAGCGAGTTGAGGCAGCCGGCAGCGCCGGCTGCTTTTTCGTCTATGTTGGATTTTATCCAATCGGCGGAGCGAGAAACGGGAAAACGGCGGTCTACAGTGGATTTTATCCAACGAGAACGGGAGTTTCGGACGAAATCCCCGAAAAAGCTTCGCCAGATTGGACGAAATCCAACGAAGATAGCGAGTTTCGTGAAAAAGCCGGTTTTTGATTGGACAAAATCCAACGAAGCTTCGCCAAACCTAACGCAGCCCTGCGTAACCCTGCATAACCCTGCGCAGCCCTGCGTAACCCTGCATAACCCTGCGTAACCCTGCATAACCCTGCATAACCCTGCATAACCCTGCGCAGCCCTGCATAACCCTGCGTAACCCTGCGTAGCCCTGCGTAACCCTGCGTAACCCTGCGTAGCCCTGCGTAACCCTGCGTAACTGCAAGCTGTTCCACCATGTACCTGCACCGAACCTCGTTCGCGCAAGCCTGCCCTAAGTTTAGGGCACCATGCGGCGGCCGGTTGACCGAATGAAAGTCCGTCAAGTTCTCCGACATATTCCCGCCTTCCCTTGCATCTGCCAAAAAGGCCCCGGCAGACTTTTTTTGGCGAAAATGTTGCACTAGGTAAAAACATTTGTATAATATTAAAAAAGAGGCGCCGATAAAAATAATGGTCGTCCAGGAAACATATTTTGATTCGAACAATAAAATAAGAGCAAGCAAGGAGAGGAACGAAATGAAATTCAAATTGGCTTCATCCGTAAAGCGGCTTATTCTTCTTGTCGTGTTTCTGACGCTGGCGATGTCCGTCTTGGCGGCATGCGGAAACGGCACCGGAAACGAAGGGGAAAACGGCGCGAGAGAAGGCAAACTGCAAGTTACGACGACGACCGGCATGATCGCGGATTTGGCGAGGGAAATCGGAGGCGACCATGTCGAAGTGGTCGGCCTCATGGGTCCGGGCGTCGATCCGCACTTGTACAAAGCGACGCAAGGCGATATCGCCAAGCTGGAAAATGCCGACGTGATTCTGTACGGCGGACTTCATCTGGAAGGGAAGATGACGGACATTCTGGTCCAGATGGCGAAAGAACGCACGGTCGTGCCGGTAACGGAAGGGATTCCCGAAGACCGGCTGCGCATTCTCGACGAGGAAACGGAGGACCCGCACGTCTGGTTCGACGTTTCGCTGTGGATGCTGGCGGCGGAAAAAGTCCGCGACGTGCTGAGCGAGGCGGATGCCGCGAATAAGGCGGCCTACGAGCAAAACGCGGAAGCTTACTTAAAAGAGCTCGAGGAGCTTGACGCCTACGTGAAGGAGCAGATCAGCTCGATTCCGGAGCCATCCCGGGTGCTGGTCACCGCCCATGACGCCTTCGGATATTTCGGCGATGCGTACGGAATGGAAGTGGTCGGCTTGCAGGGCATCAGCACGGCATCCGAATACGGCTCCAAGGATGTGATGGCGCTGCGCGACCTGATCGTGGAGCGGGGCATCAAGGCGGTGTTCGTCGAATCGAGCGTCTCGACCCAATCGATCGAAGCCGTCATCGAAGGGGCGAAGGAAAAGGGACATGAGGTTGTCATCGGCGGAGAGCTGTTCTCCGACGCGATGGGAGCCGAGGGCACGCCGGAAGGCACGTACATCGGAATGGTCCGGCATAACGCGGAGACGATCGCGAACGCGTTGAAATAACGGAAAGGGAGGACGACAACATGAAGGACGGAACGGGCAAAACGCCGCCGCTGGCGGTTTCGGGACTGACGGTCGCCTATCAAAAGAAGCCGGTGCTGCGCGACGTGACCTTCGAGATCGCCGAGAAGGAGCTCGTCGGCATTATCGGCCCGAACGGCGCCGGCAAGTCGACGCTGATCAAGGCGATCCTCGGCCTGCAGCCCGCGCTCGCCGGAGAGGCGCTCATTTACGGGAAGCCGTACAAGGACAGCCGGAAGCTGGTCGGTTACGTGCCGCAGCGCGAATCGGTCGACTGGGATTTTCCGACGAACGCGCTGGACGTCGTGACGATGGGCAGATACGGCCATCTCGGCTTGTTTCGGCGCCCCGGAGCCAAAGAGCGCGCGATGGCGATGGACTGTCTGGAGAAGGTCGGCATGGCCGATTACGCGCACAGGCAGATCAGCCAGCTGTCCGGCGGCCAGCAGCAGCGGGTGTTTCTCGCCCGGGCGCTGGCCCAGGACGCGACGCTATATTTTATGGATGAGCCGTTCGCGGGCGTCGACGCGGCGACGGAGAAAGCGATCGTCACGCTGCTGAACGAACTGAAGCGAAGCGGCAAAACGGTGCTCGTCGTCCACCACGACCTGGCGACGGTGACCGATTATTTCGATTCGGTGCTGCTCCTCAACGGCGAGGTCGTCGCCTGCGGGCCGACCGCGACGACCTTCACGCCGGAACTGCTGCAGCGGGCCTACGGCGGCAAGCTGGCCTTTTTGACCAAAGCGGAGCAGCCGGAACCTGTAGGCAGCGCCCGCGAAGGGAAGTGAGGACATGCTGAATTTGTTCGCGGATCCGAACCTGCGCTGGATTTTGCTCGGAAGTATGCTGCTGGGCTTGAGCAGCGGTGTGATCGGGACGTTTTCCTATTTGCGAAAGCAAAGCCTGATCGGCGACACGCTGGCGCATGCCGCGCTGCCCGGCATCTGCATCGCCTTCATGCTGACCGGCGTCAAATCGATCGGCCTGTTTCTGATCGGGGCGATTGTCGCCGGCGTCGTGGCGACCTGGTGCATCAGCCTGATCACCCGCCGCTCGCGGATCAAGCCCGATGCGGCTTTGGGCATCGTATTGTCTTTGTTTTTCGCGATCGGGGTCGTCATGCTTACGCGGATCCAGCATTCCCCGACCGGCAACCAGAGCGGGCTCGACAAATTTCTGTTCGGCCAGGCCGCTTCCATGACCTCGTCGGACTTGTACACGCTGGGCGGAGTCGCCTTGCTGCTCGTGATCGTGTGCGGGCTGCTGTACAAAGAGTTCAAATTGCTCAGCTTCGATCCCGGCTACGGCCGCGGCCTCGGGTTTCCCGTCGGCGCGCTGGAGCAGCTGCTGCTGGGGCTGACGACGGTCGCCGTCGTCGTCGGCATCCAGGCGGTCGGGGTCGTGCTGGTCGCCGCCTTGCTGATTACGCCCGCCGTATCGGCCCGTTATTGGACCGATCGGCTGGGCGTTATGGCGGTTCTCGCCGGCCTGTTCGGCGCCCTTAGCGGCGCGGCGGGAACCTGGATCAGCTCCGGCGTCAGCCAGCTGCCGACCGGTCCGATCAGCGTGCTGGCGGCCACGTCCTTTTTCGTCGTGTCGCTGCTGCTCGGACCGAAGCGCGGCCTTGCGGCCAAGCTGCTCGGCCGCAGGACGGCCAAGCGGGAGTGGCTGACGGAACGCGCAAGCGCCGCCGCCCAAACGAAGGAAAGGGGGGCCTCCATATGAGCGGATTCTGGATTATGCTGGTCGGCGCGATGGTGGCCGCCTGCTGCGCCATCCTCGGCTCCTTTCTCGTGCTCCGCCGCATGGCGCTGGTGGGCGACGCGATCAGCCATTCCGTGTTGCCGGGGATCGTAATCGCCTTTCTGGTCAGCGGGTCCCGCGACTCGTTTTTCATGCTGCTGGGGGCGGCGCTCGTCGGCTTCGTTACCGTCTTCCTCATTCAAATGTTTCAATCCAGCGGCTTGCAAAGCGACGCCTCGATCGGAGTCGTGTTCACCGCCCTGTTCGCCGTCGGCGTCGTGCTGGTCAGCCTGAACGCGCGGAACATCGATCTCGATCTGGATTGCGTCCTGTTCGGGGAAATCGCCTACGTCCAATGGAACGTGCTGGAGATCGGGGGAACGGCGCTCGGGCCGAAGGCGGTCTGGCTCGTCGGGTTTGCGCTGTTGGCGATCGTCGCGGTCGTCGGTCTCTTTTACAAGCAGTTCAAGATATGCGCCTTCGATCCCGCGCTCGCTCTCGCGCTGGGCATCCCGGTCGCCGTCTTCCATTACGCGCTGATGGGCCTGGTGTCGCTCGCGACGGTCAGCTCCTTCGAGAGCGTCGGAGCCGTCCTCGTCGTCGGCCTGCTCGTCATTCCGCCCTCGGCGGCCTATCTGCTGACAGACCGGCTCGGCCGAATGATCGGCATCGCGGTCGGGATCGGCGTCGCAAGCTCGGTCGCCGGCTACTACGCCGCCGTTTGGCTCGACGCGTCCATCGCGGGCTGCATGGTATGCGCCGCCGGCGCGCAGTTCGCGCTCGCGTTCCTGTTCTCGCCGAAGCACGGCCTGGCGGCGAAACGGCGCCGCCGGCTCCGCTCGGCGCTGGCCGGTCAAGCGGGCTGACCGGGGGCGGCCGATCCGGCGTGACTCGCCGGACGAACCGGGCGGCGCCCGTCCGCCGACTCCCTATCCCGGCCCTCGTGCCGCCGCTTCTTGTTGGCGGCTTCGCGGGGGCCGATTTTCATGAAAGAACCGCTATGGTAATATAAGTGTGCAATGGGATGTCCAGACCGTTGGGCTGCGGCGCCGGATGCGGTCAGGAGCGCGTCGCCTTCCGGTATTCCCGGGGGGATTGCCGGGTGATTTTTTTGAACGTTTTGCCGAAATGCGAGAAGTTGTCGAATCCGACGGACGACGCGATTTCGGCGATCGTCGCTTCGCTGTCCCGCAGCAGGCGCTGCGCCTCCTTGATGCGCGTCAGAATCAAATAGTCGGAGAAGGCGAAGCCGGTCACTTCCTTGAACATGCGGCTCAGGTAGTACGGACTGATGAAAAAGCTCTCGGCCACGCCGCCCAGCTTGACGGGCTCGTGGTAGTGCTCGTTCAGGTAGCGGACGATTTCCGAGATTTTGGCGTGCAGCGGCGTCGAGTCGAAGACGGGAACCGGCTCGTTGTCCAGCAGGTAGCGCGCGGTCGCAAGGAGCAGCTCGACGATGCCGGCGGCGGGCGTCAGCTCGTAGCCCGGCGGTTTGTTCCGGATTTCGGCGACGATGCGGCGGATCGTGCCGGCGACGGCTTTTTGTTCGGCGAGCGGGAGCCGGATGACATGGCTTTTCTGCTCGAACGGGCTGAGCAGCAGCTTGGCGTGAGGGCCGCCCCGTTCCCGGATGAAGGCGTCGCCGAAATGGATGACGACCCGCTCGTGGCCGGATTCGCCGGCGTGCAGCGTTTTGTGCAGCTCGTTTTTGGCGATGAAGACGAGGTCTCCCTGCTCCACCGTGTACGTGCGGTCTTTTACAAAGTAAATGCGCTTGCCGGACAGCAGGTAGTAAATTTCGTAATACGAGTGGAAATGGTCGGATTGCATCGTGTACGGTCCGCTTCGTCTTACGTATTCCACGAAGTGGTCCGTTTCGAGGCCGTAACGGCTCGTTTCCCATGCGGTCGGCGGCTGCATGCGTCGGTCTCCTTTCGAATGCGGGAACAAAAAGCAAAATATGCGGGGTTTCTCGGAAAAAGGGCATCATTTTAGCAGAATTATAGCATTTCGTTGCTTTAGAATAAAAGCAATTCCCGCATATCGAGAGGAGAACGCCATCATGTCAGCGAAAAAGAAATACGTACTGGTCGGAACGGGCGGCAGAGCCGAATTTTTCTATGGCGCTATTGCAAGCGATTTCAGGGAAACGTCGGAGCTGCTCGCGTTTTGCGATATCAACCAGACGCGCATGAACTACGCCAACAAGCTGCTGGCCGAAAAATACGACTACCCGAGCGTCCGCACGTACAAAACCGACGAGTTCGACCGCATGATCGAAACGGAGAAGCCGGATTTCGTCATCGTCACGAGCGTGGACCGCACGCACCATACGTACATCATCCGGGCGATGGAGCTCGGCTGCGACGTCATCACCGAGAAGCCGATGACCGTCGACGAGAAAAAATGCCAGGAAATCGTCGACGCGGTCGAGCGCACCGGACGCAACGTCCGCGTGACGTTCAACTACCGCTACGCGCCGCACCATACGAAGGTCCGGGAGCTGATCGAGTCCGGCGTCATCGGCAAAGTGAACGCCGTTCATTTCGAATGGCTGCTCAACACGAAGCACGGCGCCGACTATTTCCGGCGCTGGCACCGCGACAAGCGCAACAGCGGCGGGCTGCTCGTGCACAAGTCGACGCACCACTTCGATCTCGTCAACTTCTGGATCGGCTCGCAGCCGGAAACGGTGTTCGCGTTCGGCGACCTGCTGTTCTACGGCCGCGAAAACGCCGAGCAGCGCGGCGTGACGAAATTTTACGAGCGCGCGACCGGCAACCCGAACGCGGAAGGCGATCCGTTCGCGCTGCCGCTGGACGGCAACGAGCATCTGAAGGCGATGTACCTGGACGCGGAACACGAGGACGGCTACCGCCGCGACCAAAGCGTATTCGGCGACGGCATCAGCATCGAGGATACGATGGGCGTCATCGTTCGCTACCGGAACCAGGCGATTTTGACGTATTCGCTGACCTCGTATGCGCCGTGGGAAGGCTACCGGATCGCGTTTACGGGCAGCAAGGGACGTCTGGAGCTGGAGGTCGTCGAAACATCGTACGTCAACTCCGGCGGCAAAAAGTCGGACGAAGGGGCGCTCGAAGGCATCCGCTTCACCGTGCTGCCGATGTTCGGCGCACCGTACAAAGTCGAGTTCGAAAAGAAGCAGGGCGGCCACGGCGGCGGCGATCCGGTGCTGCTGAACGATCTGTTCGGGGTTCCGGTTCCCGACAAGTTCAACCGCGCGGCGAACCATGTCGACGGCGCGAGGTCGATTCTGACGGGCATCGCGGCGAATCGTTCCATCCGGACCGGGCAAGCCGTGCAAATCAACGATCTGGTCAAGTTCCACAACTAGCAATCGGACAATCGGGAGCGGGCGAAGCGGCGAAGGCTTCGTCCGCTTCGCCATGACGGTTCGGGAAGCATAAGCGAAGGAGACGAATGCCGATGAAGCCTTTTTTGGACGATAACTTCCTGCTGGGCAACGAGACCGCGGTCAAGCTGTATCACGATTACGCGGCCAAAATGCCGATCATCGATTATCACTGCCATTTGAGCCCGAAGGAAATCTACGAGAACCAGTCGTACGAAAATCTGACCCAGGTGTGGCTGTACGGCGACCACTACAAATGGCGGGCAATGCGCACGAACGGGGCCGAAGAAAGCCTCGTGACCGGCGGGGCGGGCGTGTCCGACTACGACCGGTTTCTGGCATATGCGAAAGCGGTTCCGGCGGCCGTCGGCAATCCGCTGTATCACTGGTCCCATCTGGAGCTTCGGCGGTACTTCGGCGTCGAGGAAATTTTGAACGAGAAAAACGCTCCGGTCATTTGGGAAAAGGTGAACGCCCGGCTCGCCCAAGGCGGCTTTTCCGCCCGCGACCTGATCGTCAAATCGGGCGTCGAGGTCATCTGTACGACGGACGATCCCGTCGATTCTCTGGAATATCACCGGCTTATCAAGGACCTGCCGGATTTCGAGGTCAAGGTGCTGCCGTCGTTCCGTCCGGACAAGGCGCTCGAAATTCGCCGGGCGACGTTCCTGCCGTGGCTGAAGCAGCTGGAGCAGGCGGCCGGCCGGGAGGTGCGCGATTACGACGCGCTGCTGGCTGCTCTCGCCGAGCGGATCCGCTTCTTCCACGAGACGGGCTGCAGGGTTTCCGACCACGCGCTGGACGCGATGGGCTACGCGGAGGCGACCCGGGACGAGGCCGCGGCGATTTTCGCCAAGGCGCTGGCGGGCGAGCCGATCGACGCGGAAGAGGAACGGAAGTACAAGACGTTCACGCTGCTGTTTTTGGGCCGGGAGTACGCCAAGCTGGACTGGGCGATGCAGTTCCATATGCACGCGCAGCGCAACAACAACAGCCGCATGTTCGAGAAGCTCGGTCCGGATACGGGCTACGACTCGATTTACGACGGCCCGGTCGCGGGTCCCCTGGTCCGGCTGCTGGACGCGCTGGAGCGGGACGACGCGCTGCCGCGTACGATCGTGTACTCGCTTAATCCGAACGATCTGTACGCGCTCGGCACGGCGATCGGAAGCTTCCAGGGCGGAGGAGTTCCGGGCAAAATCCAGCTGGGCTCGGCCTGGTGGTTCAACGATACGAAGGACGGCATGCTGGACCAGCTCAAGGCGCTCGGCAACACGGGGCTGCTGGGACGGTTCGTCGGCATGCTGACCGATTCGCGCAGCTTCCTGTCGTATACGCGCCATGAGTATTTCCGCCGCATCCTGTGCAACCTGCTCGGCGAATGGGCCGAAGACGGGGAAGTGCCGCGGGACTTCGATTTGCTGGGCGGAATGGTCCAGGACATCAGCTACCGGAACGCGAAGGCCTATTTCCAATTCGGTTAAATCCGAGCGCATCCGAAGCATCAGCCGCTTCGACACGGTTCGTTCCTATCGGGACGGCCGGTCCGGGGCGGCTTTTTTTCGCGGCCGGGAAGGAAAAGACGACGAAGCCGGCTTTACCCGCTTTTGCCCGCCTCTTTCGAAAACTCCCTGCATCCTTTTTTTTGCGCCAACGTAACCCTTAATGTAGCCTTTTTGCCCCGCCTAAAGTCCAGTCCGAAAACCGACGCAGGTTCATGACGGGCCGTGCAGCGATTCTTTATAATAAAACCTGCAGGCCGTAAAAGAGGAGAACAGAATGTTTCAAAATTTGGTCGACATTTTTTTGGAGTTTGGCGTCTGGGGATTGGCGATTCACTCGTTCGTCGATGCCATCATTTTTCCGATTCCGGCCTTTTTTCTGCAGGTATCGTTAAGCCTTGTCGACCCTTCGTCGGCGTTATGGTACGCGACCGTGGGCTATATCGCCTGTTTGCTCGGAACGCCGGTAGGGTACGGGATCGGCAAGCTGCTGGGTCATTCGGTGCTCTACAAATTGCTGAAAAAGGAATGGATCGACAAGGCAACCGCCATGTTCCAAAAAAACGGCGAGGCGACCGTGCTTATCGGCGCGTTCACTCCGATTCCGTTCAAAGTGTTTACGATCATGTCGGGGTGTTTGAAGTTTCCTCTATGGAAGCTGATCGGCTATGCCGCCATAGGCCGGGCCGTCAAATTTTACGTCGTCGGGTTTTTGTTTTACTATTATGGCCGGATGGCGGAGAGCATGGTCAAGGACGTATCGCTCTACATTTTCGTGATTTTCGTTCCGATTCTCCTCCTGGGCCTATGGCTGAAGCGAAGACACGACCGAAAGAAGCAGGCGCGAAACGCCGAGCAACAGCAACTGTAAGGTGCGGCAAGGGGCTGGCAAATGGAATTGCTGGAATACATCGAACGATTGTTTTCGCAATACGGCTATTGGGTGCTGCTGATCGGCCTGCCCCTGGACGCGATCGCGCTGCCGATTCCCCCCGGCAATACGACGCTGGCGTTAACCGGATATTTGGCGTCGCAACGTATTTTGGCGTGGCTTCCGGCGCTCGGTTCCGCTTACTCGGGCGCGGTGATCGGCATTACGGCGACTTACTGGCTCGGACGCAAGATCGGGGCTCCGCTTGTCGAAAGATACGGAAAGTGGCTGTTTCTCAAACCCGACCATGTGGCAAAAACGCGCAAAGCATACGACCGGTACGGAAGCAAAGTGCTGTTGTTCAGCTATTTTCTGCCGGGCATCCGCCAATTCATCGGTTATTTCGCCGGCATTATCCAAGTGCCGTACCGTTCTTTCGCACTGTACGCCTACACGGGCTGCGCCTTGTGGGTGAGCGCCTTTTTCCTGATCGGGTACGGATTCGGGGACCAGTGGGAGATCGTTTTCGGGTTAGTCGAACGGTACATGAAATTCGTTTTCGCGGGGCTGTGCGCGGCCGCCGCCGTCGTCTTCGGCTTGAAGTGGCGGCGCAGCCGGCTGGAGCGGGCCGGACGGTGACCCGGTGAGGAGCATGACAAAGGGCCTCCTGCTAGCGACAGGAGACCCTTGGCGATACTAGCGGCTTACGCTTTGTAAGCGGCCACTGCCTCGTACGTTGCGTCGTCCAGGACGCGGCGCGCGCCGAGGTAGCGTTTTGCGTAATAGCTTTCGTCGAGGTCGGTTACCGTAACCCCTTTGGATGTCGAAGCGTGGGCGAATTTGTTGTTTCCGACATATACGCCAACGTGAGATACGCCTTTGCCGTTCGTGTTGAAGAACACGAGGTCTCCCGGGCGCAGCTCGCTTTGCTCGACTTCCGTTCCGGTCTCGAACTGGTCTTTGGACGAACGAGGCAGCTTGATTTCGAACTTCTTGAATACGTAGGACGTGAAGCCCGAGCAGTCGAACCCGCTGGTCGTCGTTCCGCCGTATTGGTAGTCGACACCGATCAGATCGGTGACCTCGTCGTTCAGCTTGGAGCCCGCAGACGCGGTTCCCGCCTGAAAGGCCAGCAAGAACGCGAATGAGAAAGCAAGAAAACCGAGTGACAACTTCCGCAAAACAAGTGACTCCTTCCAATGCCTACGAGGTTAGCTGAAGGGTTCGGTAGAAGGTTCCCTATGATTCCTGCTAGCGAAGCGGAATCAATTCACCCGGCAAATCTGGTTCCCCCGTTTCCCTGTGCAAGGAAATTCGGCAGTTTTCGCACATGAGAATTAATTATTCGCGCAGTGGGAGTCTTTTCCTGCCGATAAAAGATTAGAATTCGTTAATATAAAGTTAAGAAAGCTTTAATAAACGCGAAAAAACCGGAATGAAAACGAAAAAAGCTATTCCAGGCGCTGCGAATCGCGGCGACGGAATAGCTTTTTTGGCGAACGTTTGCAGGGCGAGGGGCGGGGAGAACGCCGGTCAGGCGGCCGAATCGGCCTTCCATAACGCGTATTGGGAGGCCGAGGTCCAGACGGCCATCATGGTTCGGACGAATTGAAACGCTTGGTGAACCGCGACGGAAATAAATCCGGTCCAGAACATCGTCGCGCCCGTGACGGCGACCGAAGCCGCCGCGCCGATCCCCGTCAGCAACAGCGTAACGGCGGCCAGCGGCAGCGCTTTGGCGCACGCGCGGGCAAGCCCTTTGACGATGCCATCCTTAGATACGGCGCCGAACTGCATGAATTGGAACAGCAGATGAACGATAAAAATCCAGCACATCCAGACGGCGGCGTAAGGGAGCATTTTCAACGCCCACGACTCGACGGAAAATTGCGCCAGAAATTGCGATTTGGCGAAGGGGAGGAGCCATAAAGCCGGCAGAAAAGCCAATGCGTTCTCCAGCAGGTACAGCAGAACGACCGGCTTCCACGCGCGGCGCATGCCGGTGAGCATCCGGGTTCCCCGCTCTTCGTCGGCGTGATGGAAGGAATAGTACAGGCCGGCGTTCAGCAGCGGCGTGAGCACCATGCGGAGAAGCAGCATTCCCGCCAGCATAAGGAGAGCTTCGTTCATGAGGTCGGTTTTGGTCAGGCGGAATTGGGCCTCGATCAGGAACAGCCGGACCGCGTTGCCGTTCGGGTGCCCGTCGGGGTAACGGGCGAGGATCGGCGTGACGACCGAATCGATAAATCGGTACAGAAAGAAGCCCCACAGCAGCCGGTACAAAAACAGGGCGACCAGCACGTATTTATGCCGGGAGGTCAAACTCCATCCCTCGCGGATTATTGAGCGCATCTCGTTTCACCTCACCAGGCCAGGATGCCGAGCAGACCGTCCACCAGCTTGGTCAAGCCGATATTCCAGCGGGTCCGAACGGGTTCGTCCACATCGGTTTTCAAAAAGTTGTTATACCGGTAATTGTCGAGCACGACCGCCATTTCGGGATCGACCGCCACGAATTGCAGCGGCGATTCGTGTTTGACCTGGAACTGCACGTGCTTTTGCGCGCCGTCCCATGTTTTGCGCAGCTTTTCGCCGTTGGCGAATTGGAACCAGACCGATACCGGTTCGGGACTGCCGCCGCGCTTCAGCACGACCCTGGATTCGTAAACGTTCTGATCGTTCAGGCGCGATTCGATCGATTCGACGGAGAAGTCGGCCATTTGGCCGTTTTGGACGTACGCATGGAAAAACTCGGTCCATTTCTTTTTCGTCACGCTCTCGACGACTTTCTGGAAGTCGTAAGAGGATGGGTGCCTGAACCGGTACGTCTGGAAATAGGTCCGCATGATTTTGTTCATCGTTTTTTCGCCTACCTGCTGTTCGATGGCTTTGAGCACAAGCTTGCCGCGCATGTACACGTTTTCCGCGTAGCTGTTTGAATCGCCGTACGCCCAGGCGTATTGCTTCAGCGGTTCGGGCCGGGTCAAATAGCTCGCCTCGACGATAGGGTTGGGGACGACATCGTAAATTTCCTCCATCAGCTTATCTTCCGTGTAGGACGTAAAGCCTTCGTCCAGCCAAGCTTCTTCGAATTCGTTCGTGGCGACGATGCCGTACCAGTATTGATGGGCGATTTCGTGCACGACGGTCCGTTCCAGCTCGAACCCGGGGTTGTCGTTTTTGGCCGCCGCTCCCGTGATGAGGGTCGGGTACTCCATGCCGCCCGCGCCGTTGGCGTCGGCCGGCGGGATGACGATGGACAGGGTGGAATAAGGATAGTCCCCGTACCATTTGCCCAGCAGCGCCAGCGCGGACTTGGCGGCGTGCATATAGCGCTCCTGCAAATCCTTGTGAAGCGGGTCGATGTACAGCTTGATCCGGACGCCCGGCACGCCGATGGACGAAAATGAATCTTCTACGTAATGAAAAGAAGGGGATGCCGCCCAGGCAAAGTCGTGCACGTCGTCGGCGTAAAACTGGTACGTTTTGCGGCCGTCCTTGATGACCGCCTGCTGCGTCTGAAAGCCGGTTGCGGCCACTTTGTACGCTTCGGGCACGTCGATTTTGACGCTGTAAATGCCGAAGTCCGAGTAAAACTCCGAATTTCCGTGATACTGGTGCGTGTTCCAGCCTTCGGATGTCCGTCCCCGCGTTCCGACCGTCTCGTAGGCGGCGGCTTTGGGGAACCATTGCCCGGCCATCACGAAGTCTTCGGCTTTGCCCATGCGGGCGAACACTTGCGGCAGCTGAACGGCGAACGTCATGCGCAGCGTTACCTTCTGACCGGGGGCGACCGGCTCCGGAAGCCGGAAGGACGCGAGGGTCCGGTCGTCTTTGTTGCCGTCGTCGGGCTGGACGTAATGCAACCGGGGGAGCAGCGTTTCGCCCTGGGCGGTTTCAAGCGACGTCAGCGTCATCGCTCCGTAGCTTCCGTTTTTCATCCGGTCCCCTCTGAGCTGGCCCCCCGATTCTTTCAAAAACGTGCTGCCCGGAGAAAAAGCGTTCGGATATAAGTGCAGGTAAAACTCTTGGACGGGCTTGCGGCCGGGGTTTTTCCAGGTTAGCGTCTGCTGCCCCGACAGCGTGCCGTCTTCCTCCAATTTGACGCTGATGTGGTACTCCGAAACCCGGTTGCTCAGAACGACCGGCTTGGGCGCGATCGGCACGTCGGCTTCGGGCTCCGCGGCGGCTGCCTTCGCGTCGGACGGACCGGCGGGGGCGGAAGCCGTTCGCAGCTCCGGCACCTCCGGCGAATGTCGTTCCGGCGGCTCCGCGGCCGACTCCTGCAGCCCGGCGGGCTGAAGGGCGGAGGCGGGCAGGGCGTACTGGTTGACCCAAGCCTCCGCGAATCCGAACGGAATCGAGAAGACGAGCATGGCGGCAGCGGCGGCCAAAACAAGGTAACGCATAAAGCGGCGTTGGGGCATACGGATTACCCTCCCGTTGACAAGCTTACTACGGGATATATATGCCGGTTGTCCAAGGAATATATCTGAGGGCGGACAACATCTCCGGCGGGCGGATCGGCGCGAAGCGGCGGGGTGCCGGATCGGGCGGCAAGGTAAGGGCGCGGGATAGCGGCGGGCTGGCGGATCGGCGGCAAGGCGGCGGGGTGCCGGGCGGAGGCGGGGCGTCCGGGATCACGAGCGGAAAGTGCCCTGGGATCGCGCGTCGCTTTCCGTTTGCTGCGATCCATCGCTTTTCCCGGTCAAATTCGCTACAATGGGATTAGTTAGTCCGTTTGGATGGAGGCGTATACGATGGAGCAAAATCAACCGCAATCCGCGCCGGAGAAAAAGAAGCTGGCGCTGAATATCGTAAGCAATGCCAAGCAGCATAAAGGCTTCGGCGCGGGAAGCATCGACCTGAGCCAAATGTCCCCCGTTATTATCGACCAGGGCGAAGCATACCTCGATATGGGAGCGATGCATGCCAAGAGCAAGGTGGAAAAGGGAATTAAATTTTCCCCGGACAAGGAAACCGTGCCGAACGGGCGCCAGGCCTGGATCGTATGGGTGGCGGTCGATCACGATGCGGAAGGCGGCTACTACGCCGGCGTAACCTCTTGCGAGATGCTGATCGATACGGAGGCTCGGCGCGGATGGAAGATCCTCCCGGACCACGTAAACCGGATGGATGCCGCTCTCAAGCGCAAATATATGCTCGACAACCTCGGGCCGGAAGAGAAAGCGCTGCTGCGAGGTTTGCTGCAAGAACATAACGCGGAATGGTGGAATCATTCTCCGCAGCAGTTGAAGGATCTTCTCGCTTGATTTGCCGTTAGTACGGCGGAGGTCGATTCGAGACTTCTGCGGGGCGCAGCTGTATGCGAGCGGCAAGGTGGCGCACCGGGTGCGCTACTTTTACAATAACAAACTGCAGACGTATGGAAAGAGGCTGTCATTTTGCGGCAAATGCCGCAAATGGAGCAGCCTCTAGCCTCTAATTGTAACTGGGAACAATTTCATCGATATGCGCATCGTAGCGATTACGATCGATTCGGGCAAGGATGCCCTCCGCAGCGAGAACGAAGAGGATGCTTTCCTGTTAAATTCAGCAAAAGGACAGACACCGTTAATGGTCGGGTTCGCCGGTTCGAGTTTGAATAAAGCAGCGACTCTTGCGAAGGGAGTCGTGAAGCGGCTGGTGTCGTCGGGATACCATACGATGCTGCTCGAGAACGGCCGGGGAGAATCGATGCGGCGAGCGGCAGAGGCCGCCAAAGTATTGAACGATGCATGACTTATTGCGTTGGTATCGTATGATTCTTCGAGCGCAAGCGACCTTGAAGCCGAGAGAGGATCATTGGTCAAGAATATTTCGACGAGGGTGTCCCAGAAGTCATCCTAGATGACTTCTGGGACACCCTCTTTTTCATAATCGTCAAACAAAAAGAAATCACTCTCTGGTAAAATGGAGGTACCACCCAACCATAAACCAAAGGAGACGGTTTCTTTGTACATTCAATATACCATGGATCAACTCTGTTTACCAATGGATTTAGAAGAGGACATTCCCGTTAATCACCTCGTTCGCGTGGTCAACGCCGCCGTCAATCGTCTCGACGACGCCATCTTCGACGCGGCTTACCCTGGAGCGGACGAGACAGCTACCATCCTAAAATGCTCACCAAAGTCATCATATACGCCTACACGCAGCGCAGGCCAGGGAAAAGCTCCGCAGTGTAGAAGGGTATGCCTGGCCGTAAGGCGCATGATCGAGCCGGAACCTGTGTTTGGCGATATGTCGGGTGGCTTTCGCTTGCCCACAATCTGCTCAAGAAAGCAGTGGTGGACGTAAAAAACGAAGGAGCTAAGTGACAGCAGGCCGCTTAGCTCCTTCGTTTATTCCGAGTGCCATCCTATTTTGCTGCTAAAGGTGTTCCAGAGGTTACTATGGGACAGCCTCTGTTCTACTCGTTGCGAATCTGCCTCGCAGAACTGCATCTATCGATCCAACAGGCAGACTTATGTGTTCTTGTGACGATCCCAATAAAACCTCTGCATAAAGCGTATATTTCCGAACGGTATTGATGTTGGTTTCGCGTTCATTCTTCACACGATCTCGTTCGCGATCTCGCTGCTCTAGGATCTGTTGATCCGGCATTTTCCGAAACATCCATTGCTCTTGCTCTATCATTGTCGGCATCCTTGTGGTAAAGCGACGTGCAATTCCCTTGTCAAGGGGCTGCCATATCCGATTTCACGGCGGCACCAGCAACCGGAAGGAGGCACATCCCTCCAAAATATAATCCTAAAAAACGGAGGCCATCCTAACTCAATTTGATGACTTATCGGATAGCCCCATCTTGTGCGTTTCCGAGATGTAAAGCATAATTTTCATATACAACCGGCAGAGGACGGAATCGAATGCAAACCGTGAACATCATCCTCGACTCGTACAGCTTGCTTATTACCTTAATTCTCATTCTCTATCTATGGACGAATGGCAAAACCAGTGAGAAATCCGGACGCTACTTTATGCTGATTTGTGTTTCCAACCTCGGAATGGTGCTTGGGGATACCGGCAGCTGGGCTTTCGAAGGCATGGCGCAGCCATGGTACCCCTTTGCCCTCCGGTTCGGCACCGCCCTGAACTTTGCTTGCACCGCGCCGTTGCTTCTTACCTTTCTCGGGTACGTCATGGCGTTTCTTTCCCCTAAGGTTGCTTTTAAGAAATACATATGGAACGCTGCCTGCGTTCTTGCCGCCATGCAGTTCTTGTTCAGCGTGCTGTCCTTGTGGAACGGCATGTATTTCGACTTCAGCCCGGACAATCTCTATCGACGCGGCCATTGGTTCTGGCTCTCCCAGCTCATTCCCTTCCTGATCTACGGAATTTCCACAACGCTCATCCTCCGATACCGGCGTTATCTGGATTCCAGGGACGTGCTGTTTCTGTTGAGCTATGTGGTTTTGCCGCTGGTAGGGGAAGCGATTCAATTCGCCTACTACGGAATCGCGCTGACGGGACCGACCGCGACTTTCTCCATCCTGCTTATCTTCATCAACATTCAATCGAAGAGGGAGCTTCTCTTAAAGCAGCAGGAGAAGGAGCTGGTGGAAGCCCGTATCGGCATTCTGATCAGCCAGATTCAGCCCCACTTTCTCTATAACACGCTGACGGTCATCCGGCAGCTTTGCGACCTGGATCCGAAGCAGGCCAAGCAGGCGATCGGGGACTTCTCCTTGTTTCTGCGGGCCAATATGGGCGTTCTGGAGAGCAAAGCGCCGATCCCCTTCTCCCAGGAGTTGTCCCATGTGCAGTATTATTTGAATCTGGAGCAGCAGCGGTTCCGGGAGCGTCTGAGAGTGATTTATGACATCGGCCCCAAGGACTTCCCGATCCCCCCCCTGACCGTTCAACCCCTTGCGGAAAACGCGGTGCGTCACGGCATCATGAGGTGGGAGGAAGGAGGCGCGATTACGATTCGTACGGAAGAAACGGATACCTCCTATCGGATCGTCATAATGGACGATGGAGTCGGGTTTGCGTCCCTGCCCGATCCCTCGGAGGGCGAGCAGCGCGTAGGGATTCGCAATGTGCGTAGACGACTGGAGGAGCTGTGCGGAGGAAGGCTGACGATCGACAGCATCCCGGGCCGAGGAACGACCGCTGCCATTATTCTGCCGAAGGAAAAGGAAGGGAAACTCCAATGAATTTCTTAATCGTGGATGACGAGCCGCTGGTTCTTCGGGATCTCGAGCAAGCGCTGAGGGAAGCGGTGCCGGATTGCGCCATTTATCCGTTAGCGACATCGGGAAGGGCGCTGGAGCAAGCGCGGTCCGTTCGGTTCGACGTGGCGTTTCTGGACATCGAGCTGGGCAGCTCCAGCGGGCTTGTACTTGCCAAGGAGCTCAAGGATATTCAGCCGGACGTTCCTATCATCTTCGTGACCAGCTATGCCAAATACGCAGTAGACGCCTTCCGGGTTCGGGCCACCGGGTACCTGATGAAGCCTGTGCTTCAAGAGGACATTTTGCGAGAGTTGACTTTTATTTACGAGGACTCGCTTCAAGCCAAAAGGAAAAAGGTGCAGGTGCAGACCTTCGGCGGCTTCGAGGTATTCGTGAACGGCAGGCCGCTCCAATTCAAGCGCGCCAAGGCCAAGGAGCTGCTCGCCTGCCTGATCGACCGGAGGGGGGCCAGCCTGACGACGGCGGAAGCCTGCGCGATTCTCTGGGAGGACGAGGCGGGCGATCCGGCGAAGCGCGATTACTTCCGAACCATCGTCAAGGACTTGAAGGAATCCTTGCAGCAGGAGAATATCTCGTCTGTTTTACGCAAGTGGCATGGGCGCCTCTCCATCGATCCCGAGCAATTGGACTGCGACAGCTACCGGTTCCTGGATGGAGATCCGCAGGCGGTCAACGGCTATCGCCACGATTATTTGCCTAGCTATAGCTGGGCGGAATTTGCCGTCACCAGGTTTGAATAGAACGGCCATGCAGGAGCCTGTCACGCTTTTGCAACGCTCTGAATCTTATACTAATTTAGAAGATTCAGAGGTCTGGTGAGGTGGGCAGAGATGAGGGAAAGCAGAATAAAGGGTTACCGCTCCATTATCGTCTATGCGTTGATCGCGGTAATGGTTTGTACGGGTTGGCCGTCCGTCGGGCATGCAGCTTCTTTTACGGTTGATAGTGCACGAGGGAAGATAGCTGCAGGAGCCCTCCATAGCGTGGCTTTGAAATCTGACGGATCTGTGGTGGCTTGGGGAAATAATAGTAATGGTCAGTGTAATGTTCCGTCCGGATTAACAGGAGCAGTGGATGTAGTTGCAGGAAACGGTCATAATCTAGCCTTAAAATCAGACGGAACAGTGGCGGCCTGGGGATATAATGGTGATGGTCAGAGTAATGTCCCGTCCGGATTAACCGGTGTGAAGGCTATAGCTGCAGGAACCCTTCATAGTCTGATCTTAAAATCAGACGAAACAGTGGTCGCCTGGGGACATAATGGTTATGGTCAGAGTAATGTCCCGTCCGGATTAACCGGTGTGGCGGCTATAGCTGCGGGATATTTTCATAGTCTGGCCTTAAAATCAGACGGAACGGTAGTGGCCTGGGGAGCTAATGAACCGAGTAATGTCCCTTCCGGATTAACCGGCGTGGTGGCTATAGCTGCAGGAGACTTTCATAGTCTGGCCTTAAAATCAGACGGAACGGTGGTGGCCTGGGGAGATAACCTATATGGCCAGAGCGTTGTCCCGTCCGGGTTAACCGGCGTGGTGGCTATAGCTGCGGGATATTCTCATAGTCTGGCCTTAAAATCAGACGGAACGGTGGTGGCCTGGGGATATAACAGCTATGGCCAAAGCAATGTCCCGGCCGGATTAACCGGCGTGGTGGCTATAGCTGCAGGCAGCTATCATAGTCTGGCCTTAAAATCAGACGGAACGGTGGTCGCCTGGGGATATAACAACTATGGTCAAAGCAATGTCCCGGCCGGGTTGAATCTGCTGACCCAAGTGCCGGTTAGCAATGATCATTCTTTCACTATTAATCAGAATACCACCGGAACCGGTACTTTAACCGCTACGGATGCCGACGGAGACCCGTTGACTTACTTGCTTGTCAGTCCGCCAAGCAAGGGAATCGCATCCGTGTCCAACTCGGGTTCTTATACCTACACGCCATATTGGGATGTGACCGGAATCGATACGTTTCATTATCAGGTGAACGATGGAACGGTCAGTTCGAATGTGGCCACCGTAACGGTGAACATTCTATCGAATAACGCGGATTTAAGCAGCCTGACGATTAGCAAAGGTACGCTTAGCCCGGCTTTCTCATCGGACCAAGTAAATTACTCGGTGAGTGTGCTCTATGAGGTAGATCAATTGACCATTACGCCGATGGTAGAGGATAGCACGGCGACGCTAAAAATTAATTCGGCTTCGACAGTCAGCGGCATTGGCAAGACAGTGGATCTGAATGTGGGGAGTAACGAGATTCTGGTGGAGGTCACCTCACAGACTGGGGTGCAGAAAACGTACAAGGTCACGGTAACCCGAGCGCCGCAGTCGAGCAACGCGGACTTGAGCAATTTGACGATAAGCGAGGGTACGCTTTCTCCGTCGTTCTCCGCCGACACAACCGAGTACACCGCAAGCGTGGGGAACGAAATACCCAGCTTGGAGATTACGCCGACGGTGGCGGACGGCACGGCGACGTTGCAAGTGAACACGGCGGATGCGACCAGCGGGAGCGCCAGGACAGTAAGCCTGAACGTTGGGGACAACGAGATCTTGGTGGACGTTACGGCGCAGAATGGCGCGACGAAGACGTACAAGGTGACGGTAACCCGGGCGAAGTCGAGCAATGCGGACCTGAGCAACTTGACGATTAGTCAGGGAACGTTGTCGCCATCGTTCTCGTCCGGTNAGCGAGGGTACGCTTTCTCCGTCGTTCTCCGCCGACACAACCGAGTACACCGCAAGCGTGGGGAACGAAATAGCCAGCTTGGAGATTACGCCGACGGTGGCGGACGGCACGGCGACGTTGCAAGTGAACACGGCGGATGCGACCAGCGGGAGCGCCAGGACAGTAAGCCTGAACGTTGGGGACAACGAGATCTTGGTGGACGTTACGGCGCAGAATGGCGCGACGAAGACGTACAAGGTGACGGTAACCCGGGCGAAGTCGAGCAATGCGGACCTGAGCAACTTGACGATTAGTCAGGGAACGTTGTCGCCATCGTTCTCGTCCGGTACGACCGAGTACACCGCAAGCGTGGGGAACGAAATAACCAGCTTGGAGATTACGCCGACGGTGGCGGACGGCACGGCGACGTTGCAAGTGAACACGGCGGATGCGACCAGCGGGAGCGCCAGGATGGTAAATCTCGATGTAGGAGACAACGAGATCGTAGTGGACGTTACGGCGCAGAATGGCGCGACGAAGACGTACAAGGTGACGGTAACCCGGGCGAAGTCGAGCAATGCGGACCTGAGCAACTTGACGATTAGCGAGGGTACGCTTTCTCCGTCGTTCTCCGCCGACACAACCGAGTACACCGCAAGCGTGGGGAACGAAATAACCAGCTTGGAGATTACGCCGACGGTGGCGGACGGCACGGCGACGTTGCAAGTGAACACGGCGGATGCGACCAGCGGGAGCGCCAGGATGGTAAATCTCGATGTAGGAGACAACGAGATCGTAGTGGACGTTACGGCGCAGAATGGCGCGACGAAGACGTACAAGGTGACGGTAACCCGGGCGAAGTCGAGCAATGCGGACCTGAGCAACTTGACGATTAGTCAGGGAACGTTGTCGCCATCGTTCTCGTCCGGTACGACCGAGTACACTGCGAGCGTGGGGAACGAAATAACCAGCTTGGAGATTACGCCGACGGTGGCGGACGGCACGGCGACGTTGCAAGTGAACACGGCGGATGCGACCAGCGGGAGCGCCAGGACAGTAAGCCTGAACGTTGGGGACAACGAGATCTTGGTGGACGTTACGGCGCAGAATGGCGCGACGAAGACGTACAAGGTGACGGTAACCCGGTTAGGACTGTCCGATGAGGAAGCGGTCATGGAAGCCCAAAAGGCCTTGGAAGTCGGCTTTGCGGAGGGTGATAGTTCGGGCGCGGTCACCAAGAACGTGATATTGCCCACGGGCGGCTTAAATGAAACCGCGATTAGCTGGACCTCCGACAAGCCGAATGTGATCGCTCCGGATGGAACCGTGACCCGTCCGAAATATTCTGCTGGCGATTCTGCTGTGGTTCTGACAGCCTTAATTGCCAAGAACGGCATCACGGACACCAAGACATTTACCCTGACGGTGAAGGCGACAGAAGCCCAATTCTATACCCTAACGGTCGAGAACGGAACGGGGAGCGGCAGCTATGAAGAAGGGGTAGAGGTAGCCATTGTGGCGGACGCGCCGCCAGAAGGCAAGGAATTTGACAAGTGGATCGGAGGAGACGGGGGTGTCTTGGCCGACGCTACCAGCAGCAGCACGACATTCACCATGCCGGCAGACGCTGCTACGGTCACGGCTACTTACAAGATAATGGCACCGGCGCTGATGCCTAGCATTGAGTTGAGTCAGACGGATAACCACGACTTTGGCTCCGTCATCGAAGGATACTCGCCTCGGACGCCGTTCACCGTTCTGGTCAACAATACGGGCACCGGGGCGACCGGCGATTTGACAGTTGAGCTAGGCGGAAGCGATGCGAGCGCGTTTGCGTTATCGAAGACGACTATCGGCAGCATCGGAGCTAGCGGCAGCGACAACTTTACGGTCGTTCCGAACAATCACCTGCTTGCGGGAAGCTTTTCGGCGACGGTCGCTGTCTACGGCGATAACGTCGCGCCTCAGAGATTCACCGTCAGCTTTACCGTGACGACGACCCCGCCGGAAATCCCGACAGCCCCGGCGAACGTATCCAGCGTCGCGGGAGACGGACAGGTAACTCTGAATTGGGAAGCCGTAACGGGTGCGGATCATTACTCGGTGTACCAATATGAAGGAACGGCGGCTCCGATGGATGAAACCGATTGGAATCTCGTGCAGGCGAGCGTAACGTCGGCGACGTACACCGTAACGAACTTAACGAACGGGACGAGTTATGCATTCGCGGTTAAAGCGATCGGCGCAGGAGGAACGAGCGGGTTCTCGGCAGCGACGTTGTCGACTCCAACCGCTTCCTTGCCGCCTGCCCCGACAGCCCCCGCGAAATTAATCGGTGTCGCGGGAGACGGACAGGTGACTCTGAATTGGGAAGCCGTAACGGGTGCGGATCATTACTCGGTGTACCAATATGAAGGAACGGCGGCTCCGACGGATGAAACCGATTGGAATCTCGTGCAGGCGAGCGTAACGTTGGCGACGTATACCGTAACGGGGTTAACGAACGGGACGAGCTATACGTTCGCGGTTAAAGCGATCGGCCCAGGAGGAACAAGCGGATTCTCCGAAGCGGCAACAGCGACCCTGGTAGCAACGGGCGGCAACGGTGTAGTCGGTGGGGGCGGTAACAGCCCAAGCCATGTGACTTCGGCGAATGGAGCCATCGCCATCCCGGTCGGAAGCTCCGGAGAAGTCGGCCTGAACGACGAAATTTCCATTCAGGTTCCTGTCGGCGCGGCGGAGCAAGAGCTTCGCATCACGATCGAGTATCGATCGGTCGCGGATATCCCATCTTCGACGCAGGAAGCATTCGCAAGTTCAGTTTTCGAAGTCTTGAAGAACGTCGCAGGAGCCTTCAAGAAGCCGGTCAAGCTCTCGATCAAGTTCGATCCGGCCAAGGTCGGCAGCGACCGGAAGGCCTCCATTCACTACTACGATGAAGAAAAGAAAACGTGGAGAGAAGTGGGAGGCACGGTTGACGGCGAATGGATTACGGTGGAGGTGGACCATTTCACCAAGTATGCCGTTCTGGCAATCGAAGCGAATAACAACGTCGACGAAGAAACGGTTACCGAACCGATCCCATCCTTTACCGATATCGCCGGCCATTGGGGCGAGCAATCGATCGTTCGCGCGGCGACGTTGAAGCTGGTTAGCGGTTACCTCGACGGCACGTTCAAGCCGAATGCCCCGGTAACTCGCGCCGAATTTACCGTTATGCTGGCTAGCGCGCTGAAGCTGGACGGGACAGGCGTAGCGCTTGCCTTCAAAGACGAGGCCAAGATCGGCGCCTGGGCGAAACAAGCGGTAGCTCTCGCCGTGCAAGCGGGTATCGTCAGCGGTGACGGGGGAGGCAGCTTCCGGCCGGAGGCCAAGATCACCCGCGCGGAGATAGCGTCTATGATTGCCAAAGCGTTGCAGGTATCCCCCGGCGCGAACGTAACAACCGGCTTCGGCGATGACGAAGACATTCCGAAATGGGCTAAGGGCTCTGTCGGAGCGATCCGCCAACTGGGCATCGTAAGCGGCCGCAGCGGCAATTCGTTTGCCCCGAACGGCAACGCCTCGCGTGCGGAAGCTGTCGTCATGCTGCTCCGATTGCTGGAAGTTAGTCAACTATAATAGCTCTAGCGGTTGCCCAGGAGGCAGCCGCTTTTTTCACTTAAGTTCCATCAAAGTTTTTCCCCCCTTAAGGATAAATAAGTCTCTCGGAATTCACGATTCCGCTTCGGCTCTGGCCTTTCGGCCAGGGTCTTTCTTTGTTTCACCCCCAAAAACAGGATGCGAACAAACTTTCCTCTTGACTTTTTCGAAATGCCCCAATAATCGCCGAGAAGGCATTTTTCAGCCTATCTCTTAGAAAGTTGGGTGATTGCAATGACGCCTGTATCTCGTTCTCATCCGGACTACCTGGCCTTCGTGCTTGATCAACTGCGAAAGGAGTATAACACCCCGGAAGCCCGGCTATTTTTGCAGCGATTCTACAGCGACCTGATCTTCTGGATCACGGCGATCGATCTGTCCGCTACGGCTTCCTTGATGCGAGGGGCTTACTCCTCCAAGCCAAGAGGCCGCAAGCCCCACGATCCCGCCGACATGCTCCGCTGCCTGCTCCTCATGACCAAGCTTGGGCTTAGCGTCGACGAGGGCGTCGTCGCCATTCGAACGACGCCGGTTTATGCCATCCTTTGCGGTTTCAACCCCGGCGAGTCGCCGGGTGTCGGGACGTTCTACGACTTTTTCCCCCCGGCTTTGGCAGGCATCCACCCCGCATAAGACCGGGCGAATCCAACGCCGCCTGAAAAAACCGCGAAAGAAAGGCAAGAAGAATCAAAAGCAAGAACCTAAAAACCCAAAGATCACGGAAAGGCTCGTCGCCCGCATCCTGCGAGCGGGCAAGATCCACTACGCCCCCAAGGAACACGACCTCTTGCAGCAATTGTTTCAATCCATGTTTGTTCAGCCTTCTGCGGCAAAGGGATTGCTTGGCGATACGAACGCCTTTCGCGTGATCGGCGACGGGTCCCCGGCCAGCACCGGAGCGCGTTCCTTCGGCAAATTCCTTTGCGATTGCCGCAAGTCGGGCAATGGAAGTGTACCTGCAAACGGCAATTCTCCGATCCCGATGCGGACTGGGGCTGGGACAGTTATCGCGAGAAGTATTACTATGGACGTACGCTTTACATGTTTACCGCCGCGGACAGCCCGTATGATCTGCCCGTGTATCCACGATTGTTTCGCGCTAGCCAGCACGATTCCGTGTCGTGGATTTGCGGGTACCGCGAACTTCGCTACTGGTACGCAGATTGGAAGGTGGGAGAGGCGATCTTGGATTCCGCCCACGACGCCCTCCCGATCTATACCATGCTGGAACACGATGATGTTAGCAGCATCATCGACCTGAATCTCAGGCGTTCCGGGCAATTGGTATACAATGAAATGAACATTAACTCCGATGGCGTTCCCGTCTGCCCTATTAATCGCAAGATGATCTGCTGGGGCAAGTGTTCCGGGCGGCAGCGTATCAAGTGGCGCTGCCCCGCCAAAGTCGGAAAATGGGAATGTCCCACACCTTGCTCGCCTTCCGAGTATGGAAGAACGTTCTATACGTCTACAGCCGATAATCCACGCCTGTTCCCGCGCATCCGCCGTGACAGCAAGGAATGGAGAAAGCGTTATGCAATGCGAACCGGCGTCGAGCGCTGCATCAAGCGCCAGAAGGTGGATTACCAGTTAGAATCGTCGCGCGGTCGCAGTTCACGCCATTGGAATATTCGAGTGTATCTCATCGCCATGTGCCAGCACGCTGACGCATGGTTCGAAGAAGCAAAGAAACATAAAACGTTACCTACGATTCAGCAATGGCTTAACGAATCGCTTGCCGGGTAAACCCATTTTTTTTAAAATAGAAATCTGTCGGCTTCTTTGGCATGCGCATTCATGAAAATCACTTTCATTTTCGGACGATCTTTCATTTTTTGCGCTCATTCCCCCTCGTTCCGACTCGAACCACCCTATTTAATCCGAGCTCCTATATAAAGACAATGGAGGCGATGAAAATCCGCGAGTCACGTAAGGTTAGACCCCCCTGCGAGAAAGGAGGTATCCTGTCCGGGCAATTTCGAAACGAACGTCCCGGCAGCCGCGCAGCCTGCTTCGCTACGACATTCGCCCCGGCTCAACCGGTCCACCAGTTCCGCAGCCTGCTCCACCACGATGCGCCGTTCTCGCCGGTTCCGCCCGGCTCTTTCGCGTCTTCTTTTACGGCGCAGGTCTGCGTAGGCTCCGTGCCCGCGAGAAACACTTCCCGGACTTTTTCCCTTTCGTCGGCAGGACACCCGGTTCCTGCGATGAGCCCGCTGGCCGGGTCGATGTCGAGGCTGACGACTCCTTCGGGCACCTCGAACTCCCGGGCAGGTACATGGGCAAGCGCGGTTTCCGTAAACTGAGCGAAAATCGGCGCGGCCCGGTGCGCTTCGCTGGACGAGATAGCTCGCCCGCGGTCGTAGCCGACCCATACGGCCGTCGTCAGCTCCGGCGTGTAGCCGACGAACCAGGCGTCGGACGAGGTCGTGCCCGACTTTCCGGCGACCGGCCGCTTCAGCATTTTCGCCACCCGGTGGCCGGTTCCGCCGGTATCGAACACGCTGCGGAGCAGGTCCGTCACGACATAGGCGAGAGACGGCTCGATGACTTGCGTTTTCCGGGGCCGGTTCTCGTACAGCACGCGGCCGTTGCGGTCGGCGATGCGCACGATGGCGACCGGTTCGGTCTTGCTGCCCCCCGCGGCGAACGCGGTGAAGGCGGCGGCCATTTCGTAGGGGCTGACCGGGAACGTGCCGAGCGCAAGCGACGGGACCGCGGAAAGCGGGGCGGTTACCCCGAGCCGGCGCGCCATTCCGATCACCTCTTCGGGTCCGACCTGCATGATCGTATTGACCGCGTAGATGTTGTCCGACGTCCGGATCGCTTGGCGCAGCCCGATTTCCTCATGGGAATAGCGGTCGTTGAAATTGCTCGGGCGGTAAATTTTCCGATTGTCGTCGTAATAAAAAATCGTCGGCTCGCTCCGGAAACGGCTGGCGGCCGTGACGACGCGCTTGTCGAGCGCAGCCGCGTACAGAATCGGCTTGAACGACGAACCCGGCTGGCGAGTAGTCGCGAACACCCGGTTGAACTGGTTGGCGGCGTAATTGCGTCCCCCCACCATCGCTTTAATGTAGCCGGTGGCGGGATCGATCGCGACGAGGGCGGCTTGCAGTTCGCTGTCCTTCGGCATTTTGGCGGCGACGGCTTCCTCGGCGGCGCGCTGCATGTCGCCGTCGAGCGTCGTCGTGATCGTCAGCCCGCCCTCGCTGAGCAGCGATTCCTCCTCGCCGAGCAGCTCGGCCGCGCGCTTGCGGACGTAATCGACGAAATACGGCGCAATGACGCCCTGGTTTTTCGGCAACGGCTGTACGTTCACCGCCACGGCGGCGGCCTGCTCCGCCTGCCTGACCGTAATGCTGCCCGTCTCCTTCATCGCCTGGACGACCGTCCGCTGCCTGGCGGCCGCCTGGTCGGGATGCAGATGCGGCGAATAGTAGCGCGGCCCCTTCGGGATGCCGGCAAGCAAGGCGCTTTCGGCCAACGTCAGCTCTTTCGCGGGCTTGTTGAAGTAAAGCCTGGAGGCGGCCTCCGCTCCGTAGGCGCCGTGGCCGTAATAAATTTGGTTCAAATACATCTCCAAAATTTCGTCTTTCGAGTACGTTTGCTCCAGCTTGGCTGCGTACCAAGCCTCCTTCAGCTTGCGGCTCCACGTTCGTTCGTGGGAAAGGTACAGGTTGCGGGCGAGCTGCTGGGTCAGCGTGCTCGCTCCCTGCTCCTTGGACATATGGCGCACGTCGACCCAGGCGGCCCGGGCAAGCCCGCGGAGGTCGAGTCCGGCATGTTCGTAAAACCTCCGGTCCTCGGCGGCGAGCGTCGCCTTGACGAGCCATGGGGAAATATCCTTGAGGGATACCGTCCGACGATTGACGCCTCCCTGCAGCGAGGCAAGCACGCCGCCTTTCGCGTCGGTAATTTGCGTCGATTGCGGAAAGGAAGCCGCGGGCAGCGATCCGTAACGGACGGAGGCGGCGAGGGCGCCGAACAGCAAGACGGAAGCCGACAGAAGAAACAGCGACAAAATATGACTTTTGCGAAGGCGTCCGGGCCGCCTTTTTGCGCGGGTTGAACGTTTCGTTTTCCGGTCCACGGCTTTCCCTCCTTCGGTTTCATCCGGAGTTAACATTTCCCACTTAGTATGGAGTAAGAAGAGCCGGTATATTCTAAGGCCGACGGTTGGCGGTTTTTTGCGGGAACTTCGGTTGCATTTTGCCGGCGATATCCTATAATACTTGTTGGTTGGCTTAACTTGTGGCGCGCCTGCGATCACCACGGACGAGAGCTGGCGCCGGCCGCAGGAATCGACACGCGAACGATCAAATTTCCCTGGAAAGAAGGGTTCTGCTCATGTCTTCTACGGAACTGTGGTTTACCGAGAAACAAACCGAAAACTTCGGCATTACGGCCAAAATCAAAAATACTTACGTTCACGAGCAAACCGATTTTCAAGAGCTGGTGATGGTGGAAACGGAAGAGTGGGGCAACATGCTGCTGCTCGACGGGATGGTCATGACGACCGTCCGCGACGAATTCGTCTATCACGAGATGGCCGCGCATCCCGCTCTGTTCACGCACCCGAACCCGGAAAGCGTGCTGGTCGTCGGCGGCGGCGACGGCGGCGTCATCCGCGAGGTGCTGAAGCACCCGAAAGTGAAAAAAGCGGTGCTCGTCGACATCGACGGCAAAGTCATCGAATATTCCAAAAAGTATTTGCCGACGATCGCCGGCAAGCTGGACGATCCGCGCGTCGAAGTGCTCGTGAACGACGGCTTCAAGCATATCCACGACCACAAAAACGAATACGACGTCATCATCGCCGACACGACGGAGCCGGTCGGTCCGGCCGTGCAGCTGTTCACGCGCGGATTTTATCAGGGCATTTACGAATCGCTTAAAGAGGACGGCCTGTTCGTCGCGCAAACGGACAACCCCTGGTTCAAGGCCGACCTGATTCAAACCGTCAACCGCGACGTCAAGGAAGTGTTCCCGATCGTCCGCGTGTACGGGTGCAATATCCCGACGTATCCGAGCGGCCTGTGGACGTTCACGATGGGCAGCAAAAAGCACGACCCGCTGAACGTCAAGCCCGAAGACATTCCCGAAATCGACACCAAATACTACACGCCCCGCCTGCATCAAGCGGCGTTCGTGCTGCCGAAATTCGTGGAAGACCTGACCAAATAATATCGGCCGCGAACCGAAAGGAGACCGCAACGCCCATGAAATTGGACCCAAAATATTCCGGCAACGTCTTCATCCTGAGCTCCGGCGATTATGCCTCCTCCAAAGCGGTCATCTACGGCATGCCGATGGATTATACCGTCTCGTTCCGTCCGGGCTCCCGCTTCGGCCCCGGCCGGATTCGCGAAGCGTCGGTGGGGCTGGAGGAATACAGCCCCTATCTCGACCGCAGCCTGGAGGAGCTCGACTATTTCGACGCGGGCGACCTGCTGCTGCCGTTCGGCAATGCGGCCCGGAGCCTCGACATTATCGGCGACTACGTGCGCGGCGTGCTGGCGGACGGCAAGTTCCCGTTCGGAATGGGCGGCGAGCATCTCGTCACCTGGCCGGTGCTTCAGGAAATGCATAAAAAATATCCGGATCTCGCCGTCATCCACATCGACGCGCACGCCGATTTGCGGGAAAGCTACGAGGGAGAGCCGCTGTCGCACTCCACCCCGATCCGCAAAGCGGCGGAACTGATGGGCGGGCGCAATATTTATCAATTCGGCATCCGTTCGGGCAGCCGGGAAGAGTGGGCGTACGCCCGGGAGAACATCAACTTTTACCCGTTCGAAGTGGCGGCGCCCCTGCGGGAGGCGATCCCGTCGCTTGCCGGCCGTCCGGTCTACGTGACGATCGACATCGACGTGCTCGATCCGTCCGCGGCTCCGGGCACGGGCACGGCGGAAGCGGGAGGCATCACGTCCAAGGAGCTGCTCGAAGCGGTTCATCTTATCGCGGGCTCCGGAGCGAACGTCGTCGGAGCCGACGTGGTCGAGGTCGCCCCGATTTACGATCCGACGGAGCAGACGCCGATCGTTGCGGCCAAGCTGATTCGCGAGATGCTGTTGGGGTTTGTGAAATAAGAACTATATGCGCGAAAAGCGAGCGAGAAAGCCGTTTCCTTCGGGAGGCGGTTTTTTTATATGAGCATTTTGCATTAATCTGAGCCCTTGCTGTACAAAGGTTTTTGAGCAAAAAAAAGGGACTTCACCCCAACTTGGAGAAGTTTTCAAGTGACCAAACCAGAAAACCCAAGGGAGGGAAGTCACTTTGTATATTCTCCAAGAAAGTCTATTTTCCTTTGATGTGCTTCAAAAACTTGAATCTAAAGAACGATTGCCTATCTTTTTCAGCGCCCTGGACTTACGCCCCTATGCCAAGGAATTGAGAAGTCATTCACCCCGAGGTGCCGACGGACATTGCAGGCAAGGGATTCTTCGTGCGCTACTTGCTGCCCCGCTTGAGAACATCGATACATTTACGGGTCTACATCATCGTTTGGATGTCGATCTTCGCTTTCGTTATCAATGTGGACTTAGACTGGACCGTGAGGCTCCTTCTATCGCGACTTTAAGCCGCGTGTTCGCTGAGTTAACCAGCAAGGGGCAAGCTCAGCGCCTGTTTGATGATCTCGTTGTACAATGCAAGAAGGAGGGAATCATCGACGGAAGTCATGTGGCGATCGACAGTGCAGCGATTCATGCTTATGAGAAGAAGCAACCGAAACGGAAAAGCGAACGGACTGGCAATGCCAACTGGGGGGCTAAGTTCGATTCGTTTGGCAACAAGGTCAAGTGGTTTGGCTACAAGATTCATCTCGCCGTCGACACAACAAGCGAGCTGCCGATGGCGCTCTCCGTTACACCGGCTCACGTCAATGACGGCGATATGGCTCCGATTCTCATAGAACAAGTGGCTGCGGGTACACAGGTGAAGTTCTTTATGCTTGATGCCGGTTATGACCAGCTTAAAAACTACGAAGCAGCGCGAAATGTAAAGGCGCAGGCGATTATTCCGATGAACCTTCGCAACGAGAAGGAACCACCTGCGGGCATGACATCCAGTGGCACACCCTGTTGCTCGATGGGCTATGAAATGACTTATTGGGGCGTTGATGGAGAATACCTGAAATTCCGCTGTCCCCATGCCACGGGCAAGGTAGACTGTCCGCTTGGGATGGCTGCTTGCTCATCTTCCAACTATGGAATGGTCGTCAAAGTCGATACGAAAAGCGATTTGCGTCGTTATTCAAGTCCACATCGAGACACCAAACGCTGGAAGGAGTTGTATAACGAAAGAACCAGCGTAGAACGATGCAACTCCAGGTTGAAAACCTATCTCACCGCAGACGCCATGCACGTCTGGGGTATTCAAAAGGTGACAACTCACCAATACCTAAACGCCATTGTGTTATTAGCTTCTGCGTTAGCGATGGCTCGTCAATCCAAGAACGCCGCCGCTTAAATTTTTTGATTCAGTAAAAATTCTGCAGGTCTGCCCATTTTTGAAAATTAAAGTCGATTTAGCTAGAAAGCTGGTTTAATTGGCCCCATAATTCCACTACCTACTTCAAAAACGGAATTATGCAAAATGCTCATATAAAAATGTTTAAGTCTTCACCGTGCAAGGACCCGGACAAGCTCGCGGGCACGGGTGGTGGGCCGCTCGGGAGCGCGTGAATATTTTTCCGACGACATTTTCCCATCCGCTCAGGAAGTCGGTTCGGTCCCCCGGGACTCCGGTCGAATCATGGTGGCTTAACTCTACCGTCGTGTGCATGCGGCCGCACGCAGTTGAGTAAAAATTACCCATCTCGCCCGGCCGTGCTCCAGGAACCGCGGACAGTTGAGTAAAAATCACCCGTCTCGCCCGGCCGTACTCCAGGAACCGCGGACAGTTGAGTAAAAATTACCCATCTGCCCCGCCATGCGCCAAGAACGTAAGCGTCAAACTCTCCCCACCTTCGTTCCTTGCAATAACCGTGAGATAATCCTCCTCATAGTCCAATTCGGGGAGGATTTTTTATGGCCAGAGAAGACGTACAGAAGAAATGGGAAGAACGAATTGCCGCTTTCCGTTCCAGTGGAGAAAAAGCAGCAAGATGGTGCAAAGCCAATCAGGTGGATCGTCGCGGGCT
>NZ_LT821253.1:21221-124166 GCF_900169535.1 Cohnella massiliensis | reverse complement strand
TTGAAGAACTTCGATCTGGTGGCAATGGCGGAGGGGTTCCACGCGTACCCATCTCGAACACGACCGTTAAGCCCTCCAGCGCCGATGGTACTTGGACCGCAGGGTCCTGGGAGAGTAGGACGTTGCCAGGTTGGAGAACAGGAAAGCACCTCATACGGGGTGCTTTTTTTGTGCTTCTTTTTTGGCTTTTTCGCTTGATATAAGGTTGGTTCGAGTACTTCTCCAAATTTAAGGTATGGGCTGTTATATGGATGCATATGAACTCCTGGCGTGATCACTCAGGCGCGAAAACGGCATTCTCCTCCAAAAGTCGTACACTGGCGAGCTCTGTGCGAATGGTACTTGGGCAACGGCCACCGGGGAGCTCTGCGAATGGGTACTTGGGTAACGGACAACGGTGAGCTGCTATGAGGTGACATGGGCGGCGGAAACCTGCGGGTTCCGCCTATGTTGGATTTTATCCAACCGACGGAGCAAGAAATGCGGAAATGTTGATCTACAGTGGATTTGATCCAACGAGAAACGGGAAAATCGGGCGAAATCCCCGAAAGGGCCGCTCCTGATTGGACAAAATCCAACCAAAGCCGGCGGGTTTCGCGAAAAGGCCGGTTTTGGTTGGACAAAATCCAACGAAGCTCCGCGTACCTAGCCTAGACCTCCTGCCAAATTCGCTCTCATAACCGCATCCGTCTCGTCAAGGCACAAATGTACCCGAAATTTTCGCCCTCATGGCCGCATCCGTCAACCTGCATGACCAGCCCGTTAACGCCGGCGATGCGGCGGGTTGACGGCCGGCTGCGCCCCGCAAGAGCGGAGCGGCAACGGCGGCAAATCAGTGCGCCGCGCTGCCGCTATGGCCCGTTTTGTAGTGCCGCCGGAATTCGTTCGGCGTCATGCCGGTTGACTTTTTGAAGACGGTGCAAAAGTGAGGATAATTGACGAACCCGACTTTCTCGGCCAGCTCGTAGTTTTTCAGATCGGACTGAAGCAGAAATTCCTTCGCTTTCCGCACCCGCTGTTCGGTCAGAAAATCGAGAAAATTGTCGCCCGTCTGGATTTTGAACAGGTGGCTGAGGTAGCTCGGATTCAGGTGAACATGCTCCGCCACTTTGTTCAACGTAAGATTTTCGGAAAGATGAGCATAAATAAAGTCGACCGCCTTTTGAATTTCGGGATGCACCTGAACCGGCAGCTCGGCATCCTGCTTGTGGGCTTTGGCCATGATTTTTTCCAGATGGGACAGCCAGTCCTCAAGCGAGTCGCTGTGCTCCATGCGCAGCCATTCCTGTCTCGTCAGCGGCATCGCAAGCTCCTCCAGCACGCGCAAAACGGCGCTTTTCAGCTTCGAAGGCGTGGGCCGTTTCTCGAGCACGAACGAGAGCAGCAGCTGAATGCCTTCGATTCGTTTGTCGACGTCGGGCACGCTCCATTTGAGCGACAGCTTTTGGGACAGAAGGTTCCAATCCTGCTCCGTTTCGTGGCTCCAGACGATGCGATGGTATTGATGATAAAAATGCAAGGACGAACGGTTATCGTAAAAAAACGTTTCCTTCGCCTGCACGGCCTGCGAAATGGCGCGTTTCAATTCGGCGTAGTCGGTTGCGTCCGAGCTGATTCCGCACAGCAGCGGAGTGCCGAGATATTTTTTGAACCATTGATTTATATGGTCGTACAGCTGCTGGATCTGGATTTCGGAATCCGCTTTGCTGGACGAGGCGGGCTTCTGCAAAATGACGGCGGATTCGCCGTTGCCGAGCGGCAGCACGTCGCCCTCGGCGCGGTTCGGGATGCTCTCATAGATCGCCTGATTCATCGTGAACCGGATGAGCGAATGATCCCGCTCCGCATACCCGGCAAAAAACGCGATTCGATCCTGCAGCGCGACATAAAGCACCCGGTACGGCATTTTCGGCCGAAGCTCGCCGCTTCCCCGGATCAGATTGGCGCCGTCGCGCTCGAAGTTGAACAAGCCGCGGTCGATATCCTCGGCCATCCGTTTGCGGATTTCCCAGCTGTGCTGATGCTCCAGCCGGTCCCCGATCAGGGCGCGCTGCTTCATTTCCTTTTCGGCCCCGATGGCGTCTTTGCAGCGCAGCAGCGTCGCTTCGATTTCCTCCGGATTCAACGGGGTTTTCAGCACGTAATCGAGCGCTCCGAGCGCGATCGCCTGCTTGGCGTATTCGAAATCCTTGTGCGCCGTCAAAATGGCGAACCGGACATGGGGAAACCCTTTGCGCAGCTCCGCCATCAGCTCGATTCCGTCCATGACCGGCATCGTAATATCGGTGATGACCAGGTCCGGAAAGTAAACGGCGCAGCGCTCGAGCGCCTGCCGGCCGTTCGCCGCCGTGGCGACGACCTCGAGGCCGAGCTTCTCCCACCGGATATCGGAGCACAGCGCATCGAGCACCATATATTCATCGTCCACGAGCAATACGCGCAGCATGCGGTTCATCTCCTTCCGGTTCGGACGTTGCGCGATCCTCCGGCCGTTCGCCGGGCGGGGAAGCCGTCGCGGGCAACCGAACGGTTACGGTCGTGCCCTCTCCGGGAGCGCTTGCGACCGTCAGGCCGTATTTCGGGCCGAAATACAGTTGCAAACGGTCGTGAATATTTTTGATCCCCATGTGGTAGTATGTGTTTCGGCGGTTTTTTTGCGCGCCGGCAAACAGCGATTCGACGACCGCCCGTTCCATGCCGACGCCGTCGTCGGATACTTGCAAAACGATGTCCTCCTCCTCCTCCTCCCTCCGTCCGGAAAGGACGATCGTGCCGGGCCCCGCTCCGGCGAGAATGCCGTGGAAAACCGCGTTTTCCACCAACGGCTGGATCGTCAGCTTCGGGATGCCGAACGCGAGAACGTCGTCGTCAAGCTCCGCTTCGAGCGCGAACTTGTCGGGATAACGCACGGACAGCAAATAGGCGTAATGACGAATGCCTTCGACCTCCTGGCCGATCGGCACGAATTCGTCGACTTTGTCCAGATGGAAGTGAAGCAGCTCGACCAGGCTCGTAATCATCCGGTCGACATGCTCCGTCTGCCTGTGCCGGGCCAAATAGCTGATGGAATTCAGCGTGTTGTACAGAAAATGAGGCTGAATCTGGGCTTGCAGCACTTTGAGCTCGAACCGCTTTTTTTCCCGTTCGCTTTCGACAAGCTCCTCCATCAGTCCTTTGATCCTTCGCACCATCTGGTTGAAGCTGTTCACGAGAATGCCGATCTCCCCGCGAAAAGGCAGCGAAATCCGGGTTTGAAAATCGCCGGTGCTGAAGCGCCGCATCTGCTTGCTCAACAACTTGATCGGCCGGGCGACGTATCGGGACAAATAATACGAAATGACGAGCGACAGCAGCAAGCCGACGAGCCCGACCCAAAGAATGTAGCTTTGCAAAACGCCGATGCTGCCGTAAAGCTCTTCTTCCTGAAGCACGGCCATGATCCGCCAGCCCCAATTGTTGTTCTGAACGCCGGATACGTACAAACGCCCGCCCGCGCCGTCGTCGACATGCCGGCTGTTCCCGCCGCTCGCCTCCAGCTCTTCGGCCGGAAGCCCGGAAACGGAGTACGATTCGGAGAAAACGTCGTAGACGACAAACGGGTTGGAAACCGTAATCGGCCGGAGATCCGCGCTTAAAATAAGAAGGTCCTCGTTCAGCGAATCGTCCCTTACCCCATAGACGTTGATGATGCTCTCCAAATCCAAATCGGCCGCAAGCACGCCCCGAAGCGTTCCGTACGCGTCCGACACCCGGACGCCGACCGATACCGTATAATCGGACACGTCCGACATGTACGGCTCCGACCAATACATATACTCGCTTTTCAGCGCGCCGTCGTAAAGGTTCCGGGCCAGCCGATGCCCCCGGATATCCCATAAATAATTCGACGTTCCGACAACGTCCAGATCGGGCCGGATCAGATAGATGTTTTTCAGGTCCTGGTTCCAATACTTGCGCTCCCGCTCGAGCAAAGCGATCAGCGTTTCGTCGTCCGCAGCCGACTGCAGCCGTTCGTCGTTGGAAAGAGCGAGCAAATTGCCCTGGAGATTTTTCATGAAAAGGTTCAAATGGAGCTGCGTGCTTTCCAGCAAATTCGCGACGTAGCGGGTTTGCTGTTTTTTGTACGTTTCGACGATATAGTTTTGCGAGATGTAGCCGAGCAGGAAGATCAGCGACGCGATCGAGACGAAGCTGATCGCGAACACCTTGACGCTCAAGCTGATAAAAGCCGGGCTTCTCATCGGGAGGACGCTCCTCGCAGGGAAGTTGTATCATTGTAACGCGGCTCTGCCGCCGGCCGCCTTCGGATTTTTTGGATAAACCTTTTTCGTTTTTGGATTTTTGGGGATTACATCTTGCAGCAATTATATCAGAATAAAGAGAGTTGCAGCGGAAAGGGGTTTCGCCATGAGGCTGAAACGGCTCATTTTGTTTACGGTTTCGGCGGCGGTCGCGCTCGGCATGCTCGCGGGCTGCGGAGGCGGGGAAGACGGGGCGGATAAGGCCGTCGTCATCGAGGTCGACCGCTGGTACCCGACCAGCGTGCGGTTTCCCGATCCGGACGACGATATCGTTCTCGAGACGATCCGCAAGGAGCTGAATATCGATCTGAAGTACGACTTCTCCACGGGCAGATCCCAGGAATGGAGGGCGAAGCTGGCGGCCCGGGCGGCTTCGGGCGACCTGCCGGACGTCATCTATTTTTTCAACATGATGGATTACCGGACCGCCCGTTCGCAAGGGTATATCGTTCCGCTTAACGACGTGCTGAACGCAAGCAATCTGCCGGAGAACTTATCTTATATAACCGAGGATATGCTGCGCTCGATTTCCGACGACGGCGGGCTTTACTACGGCATTCCGAACCGGATGGGGCCTATGCTCGAAGGGATGTTCATCCGCAGCGACTGGCTCCGCGAGCTGGGCCTTGAGCCGCCGCGAACCGTCGAACAATTCGCGGCCGTCGCCGAAGCGTTCGCGAAGCGCGACCCGGACGGCAACGGAAAGGACGACACGTACGGCTTCACCTCCGGCGGGTGCATGAGCTGCCAGGATTTCTGGGAGCTGCTGTCCGCGTTCACCGGCCTCGCTTCCCCGGACGAATATTTGGCGGACGGCGAACTGAAGGGAGGCTGGACGTCTCCGAGGTACCGGGAGTATTTGCGGTTCATGCGGGATTTGATGGCCGCGGGGGCGCTCGACCCGGATATGGCCGTCAACGATTCCAACCGCAAAACCCAAAAAATCGTGCAGGGACAGGTCGGCATTTTCCATTCTACCGGGTATCCCGCGGACGTCATCCGGCAGCTTCGGGCGAACGACCCGGGTGCCGAAATCGCGTATTTGCCGCCGCTGGAAGGTCCGGCGGGCGCCGGTTACCATTGGCCGCTCGTCGGCGTCGGCACGACGATCGGCATTACGACGAAGGCGGCCAAATCGCCGGAGAAAGTGCGCAAAATCGTGGAGCTCGTCGATTGGATGAACGGGGAAGAAGGGAAACGGCTTCTTCTGTATGGGGCGGAGGGCACGAACCACGTCAAGGAGCGGGGCGAAATCCGAATGCTGCAAGGCAGACAAAACGACTACCTCGAGGTTTACAACCTGATCGGAGACCGCAGCAAATTTCTGTCCGACCTGGACGTCATGAAAGCGTTCCATTCGGAGCCGGAGGAATTCGAGACCGTCAAAAGCATGATCGAAGGCGGCGGCAAAAGAGGCTCCGTCTACGGGCTGGGCTACGCGATGGAACGCTCGGAGCTGATCGACCGGCTGAAAAGCTACCGCGAACAGATGGCGGCCAGATTCATTTACGGCAACGCCTCGCTGGACGATGCCGGCTGGGAGGCTTACGTCCGCGCCCATGACGGGGAATACGGCGGCGGCCGGGTCCGCGAAGCCATCCTTCTCGACCTGCAAAAAGGCGGCTTTTTGCAAACGGACAAAAAATAGAAAGGCGAACCCCAAAAAATCCGAATTCAAGCGGCGCTCGTCCCCCTTTATACTTGCCCTGAAACCAAAAACAGAGTTGAAAGGGGCAAAATCGGCACATGAAGGGTTTGCGTAACATGTTGGCAAGCGCCCTCGTCTTCACGGTTTTTCTGGCCGGATGCGGCGGGGAAAACGGGGCGACGAACGGAGCGGCGACCGGCTCGGCGTCCCCGTCCCCGTCGAATGCGGGGGCGGAATCCACGGGCGGCGCCGCGCCCGAGAAAGTCACGATTACGATCCAGTATCCGAAGCCGGACCAGGAAGTGGAGCGGGCGGCGATGGACGATCGGATCAAGCGGTTCCAGGAAGAATATCCGCACGTCGAAATATTGAAAAGCGATTGGCATTATAGCGACGGCGGGGCGGCGACGCTCGGCGTCAAGCTCGCGGCCGGGGAAGCTCCGTCCTACTACAACACGTATGCCACCGAAGCGAAAATTTTGACCGACAACGGCTATGCGGCCGACCTGACGAAATTTTTCGACCAATACGAGTTCAAGGATCAGTTGAATCAGAAGCTGCTCGACATTTTCAACGTGGACGGCAAGTATTACGCGTTTCCGCAGGGCGGCTACGTCATGACGGTCGGCCTCAATGCGAAGCTGTTCCGCGAAAAGGGCGTGGAGCTGCCGGGCTACGACTGGACCTGGGACGATTTGATCGCGGCGGCCAAAGCCGTGAACGACCCGGCCAAAGGCATCGCCGGCTTCGCCGTTGCGGCGAAAGGCAATTCGGCCGGCTGGAATATGACGAACTTCCTGTACCAGGCGGGCGAATTCGTCGAGGAAACGAAGGACGGCAAAGTGACGACGACGCTGAACTCCCCGGCCGCGCTCAAGGTGCTGGAGCTTTATCGTCAGCTCAGATGGGAGCATAACGTGCTGCCGGGCGACTGGAATCTGGAAAATCCGGATTTGTCGAACCTGTACAAGCAAGGACGGCTGGGCATCGTGTTCCATTCCAATTCCCTGAACACGGGAATCAACGACGGCGGCTTCGCTCCGGAAGACGCGAAAATCTACCCGCTTCCGAGCATGGAGAAGGGTTCTCCCAATTACGCCATTACCGGGGGCAACTTCTACGTCATCAACCCGCAGCAGACGGAAGCCCAGCAGGAAATGGCGTTCAAGTTCATCACGTACGACTATTTCAAGGACAGCGGCATCGAAACGGAGGAAAAGAAAATCCAGGAGCGCCAGGCGAAAAATCAGATGCACATTCCCGATCTGATGCCGTATTACAGCCCGGATTCCGCGTACGCCGCCAAAATGGAGGAGCTGTACGCCAAATATCCCGGCGTCGTCTACGAATTCGATCCGGCGTTCCTCGAAATCTACAATGCCAACGCGAAGCCGGAGCCGCCGTTCCATGCCCAGGATTTTTATGCGATCATGACGAACGTCATCCAGGAAATTTTCAGCAACGAAAAAGCCGATTTGCAAAAGCTTCTGGAAGAAGGGGCGCAGGAGCTGCAATCCGAGTTCCTGGATAAAGTGGAGCTGTAACATCAAAGACGGAGGACGCCCGAAGCCGCGCGCGGCGTTCGGCGTCCTCCGGGAACGTCCCGAACGAGGAAGGTGAAGCATGAAATCGGCATATTCGGCAAGCCCGCCGCTGACCGCAGGAAAGGTCCGCAGCAAGTCGAAGCTTTATTTCTGGGGACTCGTTTTTCTGCTTCCGGAAATCGTAATCTTTTGCGTCTTTTTGTGGAAACCGATCGTCATGGGGATTTATTACAGCCTGCATGACATCAATTTCGTCAAAGGCAATACGTTCGTCGGCCTTCAAAACTATATCGAAATGATCCGCGACGACAGCTTTTTTACCGCCATCCGCAATACGCTCTGGTTTATTTTTCTAGGGCTCGCCATCGGCTATTGGGTTCCGGCCGTGGCGGCGATCGCCATCTCCGAGCTGAGACGGTTCAAGTCGACCGCCAGGCTCATCGTCTATTTGCCCAATATCGTGCCGGCCGTCGCGCTGTACGGCGTCTGGAAGTGGCTGTTCGAGCCGATCGGTCCGCTCAACAATTTCCTGTCCGTCTTCGGTCTGGATCCGGTCATGTGGCTCACCGACAAATCGATGTCGATGTTTTCGATCGTGCTGATGAACACGTGGCACCATTTCGGCGCGACCGCGCTGATCTACCTGGCGGCGGTCATGAGCATTCCGAAGGACCTGTACGAGGCGGCGGAAATCGACGGGGCGGGCGTCTTTCAGCGCATTCGCTATATTACGCTGCCCTCGATCCGGATGATTTTCGTGCTGATGCTCATCATGCAGCTCATTTCCAACAGCCAGTCCTACGAGCCGCAGCTTGCGATGACCGGGGGCGGACCGAATGAGGCGACAACGACGTATATGCTGCTCGTCGTCAACGATGCCTTCAAATCGTTCGCGTTCGGCGAGGCGTCGGCCATGGGCGTCATGCTGTTCGTGGCGCTGACCCTGCTGTCCATCGTGCTGTACTCGCTGCAAAGAAAGGGGACGGAACCGTAATGGACAAGGAATCGCTGCGCGAACGCGGCATTTTGTCCCACTTCGATTTTCGCCGGAAAACGGTTTGGGCCGGGTACGCGGTCATGATCGTGCTGCTTGCCGCCTTGTCGGCGACGATGATTTATCCGTTCCTGGTGACGATCTTCAACGCCTTCAAAACGAGAGAGGACATCTACACGTTTCCTCCGACGCTGTGGCCGAAGGAGTGGGTGTGGAGCAACCTGGGAGAAGGCTTTCAATTTATCGACCTGTCCCGGTACATGCTGAACACGTTCGCCATTTATGCCGGCAGCATGATCGTCGCGGTCGTCTGCATCGGCCTGGCCGCGTTCAGCCTGTCCCACCTGCACATCCCGTTCCGCAAAGGGTTCACCCTGTTTTTCATGTGCACGCTGATGATCCCGTCGGCGACGTACATGATTCCGAACTACTTGAACCTGCAGGAGCTCGGACTGCTGAATACGTATTGGGCGTTCTGGCTGCCGTCCGCCGCCAACGCTTTCTGGATTTTGCTGCTCAAAAGCTTTTTCGACGGCATACACAAGGAGCTGTTCGAAGCGGCCCGAATGGACGGGGCCTCCGAGCTGCGCTGCTTCCTGCAAATGGCGCTGCCGCTGTCGTATCCGATTCTCGCCACGATTTTGATTTTCGGATTCACGGCGGCGTGGAACGAATGGTTTTGGGCGGGGCTCGTCATTTCCAGTCCGGATAAGTACCCGATCGCCACCGCCGTCTACAAATACGTGCTTTCCGGCGAGTCCAACAACATTCAGGTCAACGTAAAATTCGCGATTTTGACGCTGGTGATGGTTCCGCCGTTGTTGATGTTCGCCTTTTTGCAAAAATACATTATTCGCGGAGTCAATTTGTCCTCTGTGAAAGGGTGAACGCGCCCGAAGCGCCTTGCGAATCCTCATCCGGTTTTGCCGCCGCACGGGGATTCTTTTTTTGGCGATTTCAAAAAACGAAGGAGGAGAACAGGAATGAGACGAAAAACGGCAATGCGGGTCGCGGCCTGGGCGCTCGCGATCGTCACAGCCCTCGGCGGTTTGCCGCTCCCGGGGGCGTCGACTGCGCCGGCGGCCGCGGCCTCGGAGACCTGGTTCGAGGATGATTTCGACAGCCCGGCTCTCGCGCAGGAACGCTGGAAGGAAGTTCCGGGCCAGTGGGACGTCAAGACGGAAGACGGGGTCAGCTTTTTTCACGGATTCCACGCGAACACGCGAACGTTTCTCCGGTTGGAGGAAGCCGCGGGCTGGACCGATTACGAAGTGAACGTCAGGGCCAGGTTCGCCGCCAACGTCACGGGCCGGGCGGAGTTTTTCGTCAGGGCCGACGACAGCGGCAATTTCTACTCCGTAGAGGCGCAGCTGACGCAGGACGGGGCTTCGGCCGCGACGTTCAAGATCCACCGCTGGGCGGGCACCGTCTACCAGGGGAATTTGACCGCGAACGTGACGCATGCTTACGATCCGACGCAGTGGCACGATTATACGGTAACGGTGGAAGGAAGCACGATTTCGCTTCGGCTGGACGGGGAACCGATTATTTCCGCGACGGATCCGAATTCTCATTATCCGTCGGGCGGGATCGGGTTCCGTTCGCAGAACGTCGGCCTGCAGATCGATCGGGTCGCCGTTTCGGGCGAGGGCGGGCGGGCTCAGGAATTGCAGATTCATCACTCGCCGATTACGGAGGCCGACACCGGGCAGGGGATCGACATTTCCGCGGATATCGTCGGGCCTGCAAGCGTAACGGCGACCGTGTATTATCGGTACGGACATGCCGATGAGGGGCGCATTTTTGAAAGCGCTTCAATGTCGAAGGGCAGCGGAGACTCGCATTCCGTACGCCTTCCCGCACCCCCGTCCGGGGACGAGGACACGCTCAACTACTATATCGAAGCCTCGGATGCGGCCGGGAGCCGGAAGTCGACCGGGTATGCCGACGATTTCGCGGATGCCGCCCGGACCGCGGAGCACTGGACGAAAACGCCCGAGGAGTGGATCGTCGCGGACGACGGGGACGAGCGGGTCATGAAAGCGACCGCCGGCAATACGCGCAACTATTTGACGGGGGCTGGCTCCGAGACGTGGACGGATTACGACGTCGAGTTCCGGGCCAAATTCGCCCGCAAAGCGAACGGCCGCGGCGAGTTTTTCGTCCGGGCGAACGACCAGGGCGACTATTACGCCGTCGAGGCTCAAACGTCGGAAGGGACGAACGACGTCCTGCTGAAAATCCATTATTGGGACAACACCGTTTATCAGCAAAATCTGACGGCCAACGTGAACGCGACGTTCGACGCTTCGGCCTGGAACGACTACCGCATCGAGGTGCGGGGGAACCGGATTACCTTCTACGTGAACGGGACCGGGCTGATTTCGGCAACGGATTCGAACAACCGGTATCCGTCGGGCGGCATCGGCTTCCGTTCGAATAACGTCGATCTGGAAATCGCCGATCTGACCGTGAGCCATCCGGTGAAGCTGATCGCCTCGGGGCCGCTGGCGGTCGAACATTCTCCCGTCGCATCTGTGCCGTACAACGCCGACATTCCGGTCGCCTTTACGGTCAGAGGCGACGCCGGATCGGCGGTGACGGCCGCGGTCCGGTACCGGTACGGAGACGAGCCGGAGCGGGAAGTCGCGGCCGCGCGGGGGACGGACGGCATCTATCGCGCGACGATTCCGGGCACGAACCGGTCCTCCGCCGTCGGCTACCATATCGCGGTACGGGACGAGGCCGGCAACGCGGCCCGGTATCCGGCGTCCGGCGACGCGTCGGTAGCCGTCGGGGCGTTCGAGCCGTACGCGAACGATTTCGAATCGCTTGCGGTCGGCAGCGTGCCCGCGGGCTGGACGGTGCGCGGCGACGCCAAAATCGCGGCGCTTCCGGAAGGAGGCAAGGCGCTGCGCCTGAACGGCCGGGTCGGCACCGTTTACCCGTCCGCCACGCTGTCGAATCCGGCGTACGGCAGCATCGACAACTTTATTTTGAAGTTCCGGGCCAAATACGTCCGCACGAGCGACGAGTATTACAACGTGTGGCGGTTGCGTTACCGGACCCAAAACGACAACAACAACTATTCGATGGAGTGGGGGACCCACAACTGGCGGTATTTCATCATGCGCAAAACCGATCTCGGCGGCAACTATTATTTGGGCACGTATAACGAAGCGCTCGACAACCGCTGGGTCGACTACGAAATCCGGGCGTCGGGCATCACCCACGAGCTTTACATCGACGGGGAAAAGGTGATCGGCGTCGACGACTTCGACACGCTGCGGATGGACAAAGGCTACATCCAATTCGGCACGGTCAACGGCATCGAGCTGCTGATCGACTCGTTCGAAATCGTCCCGCTGGAGCCGGAGCCTATCTACAACGTCGAGCCGGCAGGCAATTACACGGGCATTTACGGACCGGGCGAGGCGCCGGGGCTGAACGTCTTCGTCTCGGGGGGCGCGGAGGCGCACACGTACAAGGTTGCCTACAAGGTCCGGCGGGCCGACGGCGAACGGGAGCTCGTCGCGTCCGGCGAGCGGGAATACGAGCTTGCGGCCTACGGAGAACTGAACGAGGAGCTGACGTTCGAGCCGGGCATCGGGGACATCGGCACGTACGACGTCGAAGTCGAGCTTTACGTGGACGGCGTGCGGAGCGACGCGTCGACGAAAACGATGCGGATGGCGGTCGTCCGGGAAATTCCCGAAACGCCGGAAATCGACGCCGACATCGAGTCGAAGTTCGGGTTCAATACGCACTACAAGGAAAACTGGCGCGACGACATAATGGACGCCGTCCGCAAAACGGGGGCGAGGCACCACCGAAGCACGCTTAACATCGCCGACAGCTTCACGGGCCAATACGGCGCAGACGGCAAGCCCGTATTCGACTTTGCGAAGACGGACGCGTATTTGAACAAAATCGCCAGCTTCGGCCTGAACAGTATCCCCGTGTTCGGCGTGATCGAAGACACGGCGACGGCCGCTTCCTACGAAGGCCTGCGGCTGCTCGAACGCTTCGCCTACGAGAGCGCGAACCGGTACCGGGGGCTGATCCGGACCTTCGAAACGTCCAACGAGCCGGAGCTGTTTGTCGATCCGTACATTCCGTACGAAATCGTTCAGCAGTGGAAGCGGCTCTATCTCGGAACGAAAAAAGCGAATCCGGGCAGCGCGCTGATCGCCGGGGGCCACACGTCGAGCGTCCGGAGCGTGCTCCCGAGGGAGCTGGAGCTCGGGGCGTACAACTTCGCGGACGCGTTTTCCTGGCATCCGTACGTGTACAACGCGATGCCGGACGGCGCCATCGAATCGTTCGTGGACGATATCGGCGGCATGATCGACGCGTACGGGGGCTGGAAAGATTTCTACCTGACCGAAGGCGGCTGGCCGACGGCCAAGGGCGGCTACCCGAACGTGAGCGAAGAGGTGCAGCGGGATTACATTGCGCGAGCGTTTCTGATTTATATGACGGAGCCGAAGGTCAGGGCGTGGGAGTATTACAATTTCAAAAACGACGGCACGGACGAAAACTATTACGAAATTTTCTGGGGCATCACCGACGTGGACGGCAGGCCCAAGCTGGCGTACGGCGCGGTCAACAACCTGATGACGACGCTGGCCGGAGCGGCCTATGCCGGACGACTGGAAGTGCCCGACGGCAAAGTCAGAGCCTACGTCTTCCTGAAGGACGGCAAGCCGATCATCGCCGCCTGGCGGTCGGTCGATCACAAGGACGATCCCGCGAGCAACCCGGCTACGTCGCAGCTTGCGATCGACGTCGGCACCGACGAAGTCGTCGTGCGGTCGATCGAGGGACGCGACCGGACGGTGGCGGCGACGAACGGCCAAGCGGAGGTTACGGTATCGGGTTCGCCGATCTTTATTTTGAACGCTTCGGCCGACGCGCTGTACGAGGCGGCGATTGCGCTGCAGGGCGATTACCGCGAAGACGCCGCGGGCAAAATCGCGAAGCTGGAAACGGCGGACAACGCCGCGGCCGTGGCGGAGCTGCTCGGAAGGCTGGAAGGCATCGGACAGCGGCTCGAAACGGCGATGCGCGAACCGGCGCTCGCGGACAAGGCGGCGGGGCTCGAGCAGGGCATCGGCAGCCTGTATGGCTTAATGAGCGACATGGCGAGCGCGATCGAGGCCGGACAAGCGGAGCGGAAGCAGGCTTTCGTCGTTATGGAAGCGCTTTACTATTATGCGGAAGCGGCCGCCCAGGCCTTGATCCAGGCGAAGAGCGAACAGGGAGCGGGTGCGGGTGCGGGTTCGGCCGTTCCGGACTATGCGGCCGCGGTGGCTGCGGCCCGGTCCGCTCTTGAGGCGAGGGCGGGGGACGACTACGTGCTGCCGGTCGGCAACGCGGCGGTCATGCGGGCCGAGCGCTACGGCAGGCTGGCGGAAAACAACCGCGAGCGCGGGGCCGATGCCGCAAGCTACGCATACGGGCTGCTCGCCCGCGAGTTCGCCGCGGTCGCGCTGCGGATGACGGCGGCGGACGCTCCCGTGTATGTGGGAGCGTGGCTGAACGTGACGCCGGTCAAGCGGAACGCGGAGGCCGGCTACGCGAGCGAATTGGCGGGCACCGTCGCCAACGATACCGCGGAAAGCGTCAGCGCCGCCGTGCGGATCGTACCGCCCGAAGGCTGGGGGGAGGCGGAGACGCTGACGGCGACGATCGCTCCCGGCGGGACGTACCGCTTCGAGCATACGCTCGCGATTCCGGCCGACGCGCCGGAGGGTGTCTACGAACCGAAGGTCGAACTCGTCGTCGGCGGCGCCGTCGTCGACGAGGCGGCTATCGAGCTGACCGTCGAAAGCGCGATCGCCGCCGGGATTTTGCCGGTCGGCAAGCCGATCGCCGAGCTGGACGAAATTCAAGTGCGGCTGCAAGGTCGCTCCGCGGCTCCGAAATCCGGCAAGGTGACGGTGTACGGTCCCGACGGCGAGCCGCTCGCTCCGGTTTCGGGCGATACGTTCGCGGATCTCGGCAAGGACGAAACCGTCACGCTCGCCTTCCGCTGGGACTACCGCGAAGCCCGCGACTTCAACGAATATTCGAACCGGATTACGGTGACCGAATCGGCAAGCGGCCGGGTCATCTTCGACGACGCGCAGGTTCCGCTCGATTTTCTCCTGATCGAGAAGACGGGGACGGTCGCCGTCGACGGCCGGCTGGACGACTGGACGGCGGCGTATCCCGTTCATCTGCGCGGGGCCGGCCGGAACAACACCGGCGTGTACGACCCCGGCAACCTGGACGCGACGGCGTACGCGATGTGGGACGACGGTCATCTGTACCTGGCGGCGAAGGTGTCGGACGACATTCACAAAAACTCGGAGGACGCCGCGAACATGTGGAAAAACGATTCGCTGCAATTCGCGATCGATCCGCTGGCCGACAGCCCGGCTGCCTACAACCAGGACGACATGGAATGGGGCTTCGCGCGGCATGACGACGGCCGGCTGCTCGCGAACATCTTCTTCTCGCGTCCGCCGAATCCGAACGGAAGCGCCGGGGAGCTGCTGCCGTTCGCGATCGCCCGCGACGAGGAGGCGAAGGAAACGACGTACGAGATCAAGATTCCGCGCGGGCTGATCCATGGCCTGGCGCTGGCGGAAGGGACGAAGCTCGGCATGAACTACGCGGTCAACGACGCGGACTTTCAGATGGGCCGGGACAATTTCATCCAATGGACGCGCGGCCTCGCCGACGGCAAAAACCCGGGCGGCTACGACCGGTTCGCGCTCGCCGACACCGCCGAGGACCCGGATCCGGTGTCCGGCACGTCCATCGCGTTGGCCGCCGACAAGCCGATCGTGGAAGTCGGCGAGAAAGTCGCCGTGACGGTCGCGGCGGAGGAGGCGGACGATCTGTATGCCGTCGAGCTGACGTTCCGTTACGACCCGAGCCTTTTCCGGCTGAACCGGGCCGAATTGGCGGAGGCGTTCGCTCCCGGCGGCGACGGTTATTTGCGGTACGAGGACGACGGCGGAACCGTGCGCGTCGCGGCAAGCCGGACGGGCGCCGTGCCGGGCGCCTTTGGCAGCGCGGATTTGATCCGGCTGGAGTTTGCGGCGCTTTCCGAGGACGGGGCGGCCGACTTCGCCGTGCCGGGCCCTGTCGCCGTTTCGAATAGCGGCGGGCAAGCGGCGGTCGTTCCGCAAGGCGGCGAGCTTCGGGTCGCGGTTGCCGATACGGCGGCGGTGACGGGCGGAAAGCCGAATCCGAAAGCGATCGAGACGATCGCCCGCTCGTTCGGGAAGCGCGAAGGAGAGACGGGGTACAAGGCGGTTTACGACATGAACAAGGACGGCATCATCGACATTATCGATCTGGCCTATGTCGCTTCGCGGTATTTGCGGTCCTGATCATTTGAGGAAACGGAGGATGGCGAAATGCGAGTCAAACGATGGATAGCCTTCCCGCTCGCGATGGCGCTGCTGCTGGGCGGACTGCCGCTGCCGGCGCAGAAGGGGGCCGCGGAGGAGCTTCCGGCCGAACCGGAGCCCGCCCCCCGGGTCGCGCTGAAGGAGCTCGGCTGGACGCCTGCCGAGCCGGCCGTGGGCGAGGAAGTCGGGTTTTACGCGGTCGTGGAAAATCAGGGCGGCGCAGCGACGTCCGCGCCGGTGGAGGTCGCCTTTACGGTCGACGGCGTTTCGGTGGCGCAGGCCGTGTACGGCGGGGCGATCGCCCCCGGCCAGTCGGTAACCGTCGCGGCGGAGCAAGGCTGGACGGCCGCGCCGAACGAGCACCGCGTCGCGGCGAAGCTCGCCGGGTCGTCCGCCGAGCTCGCGCGGATGCTGGCGATGCCCGCGGCCGAACTTGCGCGCGGCAAGCCGGCGACGGCGAGCTCGGAGAAAACGGGCAGCGGCCGGGTGGCGGCGAACGCCGTCGACGGCGACGCCGCCACCCAATGGGAAGCGGCCGGCGCGCCCGCGCACCTGACCGTCGACCTGCAGGCGCCTTACGTCGTCGACAAGGTCGCCGTCTCGCTCGGCCCGGACTGGAGCGCGCGAACCCAGACGCTGGCCGTCGAGGGCAGCCTTGACGGCACCGCGTTCATGACCCTTGCGCCCGCGCAGAGCTACCGGTTCGAACGGACGCCCAAGAACCGGCACGAGATCGCGTTCGATCCGGCGAAGGTCCGGTACGTCCGGATCGCGGGAAGCTCCAATTCGAACGCGGCCAACGGCATCCAGCTGACCGAGCTCGAGGTATACGAGGACCCGACCTATCCCGACGAAACGGGAACGGCGAACCTGACGGTCGCCGGACTGACGTGGGAGCCGGTCGGCCCGTTCGCCGGCGACTCCGTCCTCTTCAACGCCGAAATCCGGAACGCGGGCGAAAAAGACTTCGCGGGCGATCTGACCGTTCGCTTCGAGGTCGGAGGCCAAATTGTCGCCGGCACCGCGGCGAACGTCTCCCTGCCGCGCGGCTGGCGGACGACCGTCGTCTCGGCGCCCTGGGTGCCCGCGTCGGCCGGCCCGCATGAGGTCAAGGTGTATGCCGAAGGGTTCGAGAGCGGCGCCCGCGTCTACCCGATCCGCATCGCCGACGCGGAGACGAGGCTGCCGGACGGGTGGACCCACACGCAGGTCGGCAGCCACGCCCTGGCCGGGTCGGCCGTCTATGCGGACGGAACGTTCGCGGCGGAAAGCTCGGGCTTCGACATCGCCGGAAGCGCCGACGAATTTACGTTCGTGCACCGGAAAGCGGCCGGCGACACCGCGATATCGCTCCGGCTGCATCCGCTGGCGAACGCGGGCGCGTCGGCCGGCTCCGGCGTCATGCTCCGGGAGGGCGCGGGCCCGGGCGGCGATTTCGTCGGCGTGCGGCTGCTCGCCGGCGGCTCGCTGCGGCTCGAGAGCCGCAGCGGCGGGGGAGCGGCGGAAGCGGTCGAGCTGCGATCGTCGGTTGCGGCACCGGTTTACGTCAAGCTGCAGCGGGCGGGCGACGCGTTCTCGGCTTACGCGTCTTCGGACGGGGTGCAGTGGGGAGAGCCGCTGGCTGTCCGCAGGCAGGAGATGGACGAAGAGCTCGAAGCCGGCATGACCGTCGCGTCGCGGAACCGCGGCCAACTGGTCCGGGCGGAGTTCGACGAGGTGAACGTCGAGCAGGTGAACCTCCCGGACCTTGTCGTCGCCGGCGTCGCCATGTCGCCCGCCGAGCCTGAGCCCGGCGACGAAGTGACGTTCGTCGCCGAGGTGGAAAACCGCGGGCTCGCCGCTACGGCGCAGGCCGAGTTTACGGTGGGATTTAAGGTCGACCCGTCCGTGAACGTAGCGCTCGTCGCCACGGGCGTCCATTCCGGCATCGTCGAGCCGGGCCAAACCGTTACCGTCACGGCTTCGGCGCCGTGGACGGCCGAACCGGGAACCCATGCGGTGCTGGCCGTCGCCGACATCGGGGAAACGGTGGCGGAGGGCAACGATCTGAACAACGAAACGACCGCGTATACGGCGGTCAAAGTCCGCAAGTCCGAAGCGGAAAAAACGGATTTCGAAAAGCGGGCGGACTTCATTTTGGACACGTTCGCGACGGAGCGGCCCGAGCAGACGGACCGCACGCTGTGGGTGAAGGAAGCGATTTTTTACGCCCAGGCGCGGTTCGAGCGGGGCGTCGACGTCGAAACGGCGCTGGACATCGTGGACAGCATCAACGACAATCCGGCCGGCGCGTCCATGTTCTTTTATACGGCGAACATCGACACCTACTTGCGATTCGGACATTTGTATCCGGAAGCGCTCCGGGAAAAGGTGAAGGCGAAGCTGACGGCCATCGACTACAGCCAGAACGGCAGCACGGAAAACCATTTCATCAAGTTCCGGACCGCGGGCTATCTGGTCGCCCAGACGTGGCCGGACTGGAGCCGGGCAGCGGCGACGAAGCAGTTTGCCGAGCAGGATTTGCGGAGCATGATGAAGCGTTTCGTCACCTACGGCATGAAGGAATACGATTCGACGACCTACGCCGCGCTGTACGTCGAATGCCTGCTCATGCTCTACGAGTTCGCGCAGGACGAAGAGATGCGGCAAATGGCGAAAATGACGCTCGACGCCATGCTGGCGAACATCGCGGGAGAATGGATGAACGGCTACTGGGTATCGTCGACGCTGCGCGATTACAACGGAATGAGCCCGGAAATCGGAGGCGCCGGGACGATCATGGCCTGGCTTTACTTCGGCGGCGAACGCGCGCCGAGCCTCCGGGTGAACGAGTTCGGCTACCCGGAAGGAATGTATTCGGTCATCGCCGCGTCCTCGTCCTACCGGCTGCCCGGCCTGCTGGCGGACATCGCGGCCGACCGGAGCGCGCCGTACGTGCACAAGGAAAGCCACGACCAGCATCCGACCAACAAGCTCAATCCGCCGCACGGCTACCGCAAAACGACCTACATGACCGAAAACTACGGGGTCGCCAGCCAGTTCGACGGAGCGGGCAGCCTCGGCTGGTCGGATCAAATGCGGCGCTGGTTCGTCCGCTGGACGTCCGACGGTCCGTACAGCACCTTTTTCATGACCCATCCGAAGCGGGGCGGCATCGAATCGGGGGCGACGCCGTACGAGCAGGTGCTGCAAAAGGACGGGGCGGTCGTCGCGGTCTACAACATCCCTTCCGGCGACCCGTTCAAGTTCATAAACGGGCCGTTTCCGGACTCGCTATTAAAAATTCGGGAAGATCCGAGCGGCTGGATTTTTGCCCACGGCGGCAGCGTCCTGCTGGCGGTCAAGCCGCTGAAGCCGTACGTCTGGACGGAGTCGTTCGTCGGCTCGCTGCGCGTGCCGGTGCTGAAAAGCGATGGAACGAAAAACGGCGTCATCGTGGAAACGGCCGACCCGTCGGCGTACGGCGCCGAGGAGGACGGGGCGCTTTCCGAAGCGGAGCGGATCGACGCCGAGCTGGACCGTTTCGCGCAGGCGGTGCTCGCGCGCACGGAGGTGGACGCCTCCGGGCTCGAGCAGGCCAACCCGTCGCTTACCTACACGTCGCTGGCGGGAGATACGCTCAGCCTGACGTATAACGGGGCGCGGACCGTAAATGGCGAGGCGGTCGATTATACGGCCTGGCCCCTGATCGATTCTCCGTTCATGCATCAGGAGGTCGGCGGGAGCCTGCTGACGATCCGCCGCGGCGAGGAGGCGGTCGTATACGATTTCGAAAACTGGCAAACGTTCCGTCCGGCGGCCGGGCCGGATCTATCCGCCGCGGGTCTGACCTGGACGCCGTCGTATCCGCAGGCGGGCAAGGATATCGTCTTCGGGGCCGCGGTCCGCAACGACGGCTTGAGCGCGACGCCGGGCGAAGGATTCGAGGCGATTTTTAAGGCGAACGGGGAGACGGTGAGCACCGTGCGGCATCCGGAAGCGCTGGCGGCGGGCCAAACGGTCACGGTAACCTCCGGCGCCTGGCGTCCCGCCGAACAGGGGGCGTACGAGGTAAGCGTCGAGCTTCGCGCGGCGGGCTGGGACGAAGCGGAGACGGCGAACAACGAACGCGACGCGCGGCTCGAGGTGTACGGCCCGTCCCGCCTGCTGTTCTCCGACGGCTTCGAGCAGGACGTTACAACGAAGTGGGATGCCGCGGGCAGCGTCGGGTCGTGGTCGCACGAGGCGGATCCGGCGCGAAATTCGATGGTCATGAAGGGCACGAGCACGGCGACGAGCGGGAACCCGGTCCGCAAAGCGGCCAAGGCGTCGGCCTGGGCGGATTACGAGCAGACGTCCCGCGACTACCGTTTCGAATTTACGGCCAAGTACGCCGGCGGCGCGGCAAACGGCGGCGCCGGCGAGCAGCTGCGCGCGCTCGTCCGGTTCGCGAGCCCGCAAGCGTACTACTATTTCGACTTCAACGATGCGGCGGACCAGGTTTCGTTCGCGAAATATACGGCGGAAACGGGATTCGTCACGTTGCATCCGCCCGTCCGGATTGCCGGCAAGCTTCCCGGCTTCGATTTTCGCCAGTACAACGAATACGCCATCGAGGCGGCCGGCGACCGGTTCTCCTTGTTTATCAATGGCGTTCCGATCATCGAAGGCGTCGCGGATACGGCGGTTCCGTCCGGTACGGTCGGCTTCATGAACCGGAATTCGGAGCTGTGGATCGATGAGGCGTCCGTGCGCACGCTCGGCGACGAGCCCGGTCCCGATGACCGAACGACGTTCGATTTCGCGGTCGAGCCCGGCTCGATCTCGGACGGAGCGGTGACGATCAACGTCGAAGCGGCCGATGCGGACGACCTTTACGGTGCCGCGCTGGATATCGCCTACGACAAGACGAAGCTGACGCTGACGGACGTCCGCCCGCACCCGCAATTCGGCGAGCACGCGGAGGCGACCTACGAGGAATTCGATTCGTTCGTTCGCGCGACCGCGACCCGGACCGAAGGGGACGGCCCGTCCGGCATCGACGGCGACGTCCCGGTGCTGCAGCTGACGTTTCTCGTCGCCGAGCCGGACGAACCGTTCGTCCTGACGCTGCGAAGCGGCTCGGAGTATGTAGACGGCGCGTCGGAGCGCTTTACGGTGGAAGAGGACGTCGAGGCGTCCATTCTGCTGATCGATCCGGACGTCAATGGCGACGGAGAGGTCGAAATCGACGACCTGGCGCTCGTCGCCCGAGGGTACGGGTTGACGGCGACCGATCCCGGCTACGACGCCGCATGCGATTTGAACCGCGACCTCGTCATCGACGCCGCGGACTTGGATTTCATAGCCGATCGGCTGCTGGAAAGCTGACCTTCGCTTTGCCGATGCGGTTTGCGCCCGCGCGCGGCCGCATCGTCATCGCCCCGGGACAAAAAGGAGGAAACGAACTTGCGAAAACTCATGTTGGCGGGCCTTGCGCTCGCGCTCGTCTGGATGCTCGTTCCGGCCGCGCCCGGCATCGCGCGGGCCGAAGAGGAAGAGCTGCGGCTCTCGCTGTCCGTCGCGGGCAAACCCAAATCGGACCGCCACAAGAAAGGCGACACGTTCGAAGTGGAAGTCGCGGCCGGGCAGGCGAAGGACCTGTTCGGGGTCCAGTTTGTCGTGGAATACGACCCGAAGGCGCTTCAGTTGAAAGCCGACGGCCATATTTCCGTAAGCAAGCGGTTCAACGACTGGGTGCGGAAGGCGGACGCGCGCAAGGGAAAAGTCGAGCTGGCGTTGACGCGCAAAACGCTGCCTTCGGGCGCGACCGGCACGGAGTCGTTGGCGACGCTGAAATTCAAGGCGTTGAAGGAGGGGGAAACGACGATCAGGCTGACCGGCATCAAGGCGACGGACGCGGCGCCGAGGGAGCTTGCGGCCAACGACGAATTCGTCCTTCGGCACGTTATCGACAAACCCGGCAAGCCGGATAAACCTGACAAGCCGGATAAACCTGACAAGCCGGATAAACCGGACAAACCCGACAAGCCAGACAAGGCGGAAAAAACAGGAAAACGTTAAATTTACAAACCGACGGCCTTCGGATGATATGGACTTAACATTTCCTCCCTATGCTTGTACTTGATGGATGTCATTACAAGGGCTAGGGGTGGATAAGTTGAGCAAAACGATGGACCGGAAAACGTTTCTCTCTTACCTGGGTACGGGCGCGACGGCGCTGGCGGCAGCTTCCGCCGGACTGGGCGTGCTGGACGGCAAAGCTTCCGCCGCATCCGCGACGGCCAATCATTTGTTCGGGTTCAACACGAACCGGGTCAGCGGTTATTTCGATCCGATTCAGCCTTCCAAGGAAGACCAGCTTATTTTGCCCAAAAACTTCAAATACGACGTTGTCGCGGCTTTCGACGACGTGATCAATCCGGCGGGGGAAAAGTTCGGGTCGGGCTGCGACTACAACGCCTTTTTCCCGATTGACGGCTCCAACGTTCGCGGGCTTCTCGTCAACAATCACGAGTATACGACCATTTTCCAGATCGGCCCGGTGAAGGACGACAAGATGACCGCCGACCAAATCCAGAAAAACCTGTATTACCAAGGCATGTCCGTTATCGAAGTGTATCGCGACGAAAACGGCGTATGGAAAATGGACAAAACGTCCAAGTACGCACGCCGCATCAACGGATATACGAAATTCGACATCACCGGCCCGGCCAAGGGCACTCAGGCTCTGAAAGGCGCGACGACGGCGACGGGCACGTTCGCGAACTGCTCCGGCGGCGTCACGCTGTGGAATACGGTGCTTTCGTGCGAGGAGAACTTCGAGCAGACGGCCGCGGCGTCCAACCTGCCGGAAACGCACTACGGATGGGTCGTCGAAGTCGATCCGTTCGACAAAAACTTTTTGAAAAAGCATACGGCGCTCGGCCGGTTCAACCACGAAAATACGGCGATGGGGCTGGCCGCGGACGGACGCGTCGTCGTCTACATGGGCGATGACAAGAAGGATGCCTGCGTCTACAAATTCATCAGCAACGGCAAATTCGACAAGGCGAAGGGCCGAGCCAATTCGGCGCTGCTCGAAGACGGAACGCTGCACGTGGCCGATTTGAAAACCGGCAAATGGCGCCCGGTAACGCTCGAGGAAGTCGCCAAATCGTTCGAGGACGAGCCGGAACTGAAAGCGACGTTCAAAACGCAGGGCGACGTCGTGACGTACTGCCAGCAGGCCGCGAAGCTTGTCGGCGGCACGCCGACGGACCGTCCGGAGGATATCGAGATTTCGCCGTTCGACAACACCGTTTTCATCTGCCATACGAACAACGACAGCCACGGCAACATTCACGGCCACATTACCCGCATTTTCGAAGCGGGCAACGACCTGGGCGCCCTGGAATTCGACTTCGAGATTTTCGCCGCCGGCGGACGCCAATCCGGCTTCAGCTCGCCGGACAACCTCGCGTTCGATTCGAACGGCAACCTGTGGGTCGTCACGGACATTTCGAGCAGCAGCCAAAACAAGGGCGTGCACAAATCGTTCATGAACAACGGGCTTTTCGTCATTCCGACGAGCGGGCCGGACAAGGGCGTCGCGCTGCAATTCGCGTCGGGTCCGGTCGAATGCGAGCTTACCGGTCCTTTCTTCACGCCCGACGAGCAAACGCTGTTCCTGTCGATCCAGCATCCGGGCGAAAATACGGAGGATTTGAGCCAGCCTACGAGCACGTGGCCGCACCGGCCGGGCGAAAAAATCGCCAGGTGCGCGGTCGTCGCCATCAGCGGCTTCAAGCTGGGCTAAACCCCCGGGATAAAAAAGAAAAGGAGCGATCGCGATGCCATTCGGCAATATCGGAATCGGCGGTTTAATTCTCATTTTGATCATCGCGCTCATCATCTTCGGTCCTTCCAAGCTTCCCGAGCTCGGCCGCGCGTTCGGCCGGACGCTCAGCGAATTCAAAGGGGCGACGAAGGGGCTCGTAAACGGCGAGGACGAAGGCGGCAGCAAGGAAACGGGTTCGCAAGCCGCTTCGACATCGGCTCCGCAAGCCGTCGCGGCGCAGAACAAGCCGAATGCGTAACCCGAACGACCAGAGCGCTCTCGAGCATCTGGAGGAAATGCGGACTCGCATCATCCGCACGCTCGTCGCCTTTGTCGTGGCGATGGCGGCGGCGCTCCTTTACGTGCGGGACATTTACGAATGGCTCGTAAGAGATATGGACCGGCCGCTCGTTTTGCTCGGTCCGTCGGACGTCATGTGGGTATACATGATGATCGCGGGCTGCATCGCCGTCGCCGTCACGCTTCCCGTCGCCGCCTACCAGACGTGGAAGTTCGTGGAGCCGGCATTGCCGGACCGGGCGCGGCGGCCGGCGCTGCTGCTCATCCCCGCGATCGGCGTGCTGTTCGTCGCCGGCGTCGGGTTCGGCTATTTCGTCCTCTTCCCGATGGTGCTGCAATTTATGCAGAACATGGCCGCGGGCTCGTTCGAGACGATGTACACGGCGCAAAAGTATTTTACGTTCATGATCCATATGACGGTTCCGTTCGGCTTTCTGTTCGAGATGCCGGCGATCGTCATGTTTTTGACCAAGCTCGGCATCGTGAATCCGGTGAGAATGGCCAAAGCGCGCAAGATGGCTTACTTCGCGCTTGTCATCCTTGCGGTTACGATCACGCCGCCGGACATCATGTCGGACATTATCGTCATCGTTCCGTTGTTTTTGCTGTACGAAATCAGCATCACGATTTCCAAGGTCGTCTACCGCAAGCAATTGCGCCTGGCGAACGCGGATAGCGGGTCTTCCCTGGCGCCGCAAGATTAAGCCGCATCAGCCGTCTTTTCGCCGAATCCGGGCGGGGAGACGGTTTTTTGTCCCTTGCCGTTCCGCGCGACGAGTGCGAACCGCGTTGAAATGCGTTATGATGGAGCCAAAGGGAGGCATGCCGCATGCAGATTCGTCAGCTTACCGCGAATGAGATGGAGGAGCGTATCGCGCTGTCCGAATTCGCGTTTCAAAAAGGGTTGTCCGAGGAGGAGGCGAAGGAATACAAGGCTTCGTTTCGGCCGGAGGAGCATTGGGGGGCGTTCGGCGAGGACGGCAAGCTGATGTCCGGGCTTCATTTGATTCCGTTTGAAATGCGGGCGGGACGGACGTTGTTGAAAATGGGAGGCATCGCCAGCGTCGCGACCTGGCCGGAAGCGAGAAGATACGGCTGCGTAACGAAGCTGCTCGGTCAAGCGCTCGTCACGATGCGCGAACAAGGCCAAACGGTAAGCATGCTGCATCCGTTCTCGTTTCCTTTTTACCGTAAATTCGGCTGGGAAATGACCGTCGAACGAAAGATGTACGTCATTGCGCAGAGCCAGCTCCCGAAACGCTCGGAAGTCTCCGGAAAAATCGTCAGGGCGGCCAAGGAGGCCGACGCTTTCAACGACCTGTACGACCGGTTCGCCATGGGCCGCGTCGGGATGCTGAAGCGTTCGCCGGAATGGTGGCGCTCGAAGGTATTTTCCAAGCCGGGGCTTGCGGCGATCTGGCAAAACGCAAGCAGCGAGCCGGAAGGCTACATACTCTATGAGGTGAGCGGCGGAACGTTTGCCGTTCACGAATGGGTCGCGTTGACCGAAGAGGCGCGGCGCGGGCTTTGGCAGTTCGCGGCCAACCACGATTCGATGGCCGACAAGGTGACGATGACGGTTCCGGCCGATGACGAAAGCCCGTTCCTTTTCGCCGATCCCCGGTTCAAGCAGGAAGTGGTCCCTTACTTCATGTCGCGAATCGTGGATGCGGAAGGCTTCGTCTCCTTGCTTCCGTTCGCTCCCGGGGCCGGGAACGAAAGCTTGCGGCTTGCGCTCCGCGACGAATTCGCGCCGTGGAACGACGGCGTTTTCCGCATCGAGTGGGACGCGGAAGGCGCCGCGCGGATGCGCCGCGAGGAGGAGGCGGCCGTCCGTTCCGACGGCGTCGCTTGCGATATTCAAACGTTGACCGCGATGCTGCTCGGCAACCGGCGTCCGGCGGATTTGGAGCGTTGGGGCCGGCTGCGGGGGGACGCCGAACGGATCGAGCTGCTGGAACGGCGCGTGCCGGAACATCGGCCGTACCTGGCGGATTTCTTCTGATCGCTTTCGCCCCCGCGAATAAAGCGATGCCGCCCTTCCCATACTGATCATGAGGGGGCTTCGTCCCCCTCTTGGCAAATAAAACAAGATCGATTATAATAAGTCTATAGTCAAAGAAAGTCAAAGTCAGAAGGCGCTCCGGAAAGGAGGTTCTGATGGTGCGCAACATATCCGATCTGATCGAGCATTATTTGAAGCAGATCATTCATAACAGTTCGGATGGCGCGGTCGAGATTCAGCGCAGCGATTTGGCGGGTAAGTTTTCTTGCGTTCCTTCGCAAATCAATTACGTCATCAGTACCCGGTTTACCCTGGAAAAGGGGTATTACGTCGAGAGCAAGCGCGGCGGCGGCGGCTATATCCGGATTCAGCGCGTAGATCTGCCTTCGCTGGAGGCGATTCAGGCGCACGTTCAGCAGACGATCGGCGATCGGATCGATCAGACGGCTGCCGAAGGACTGATTTATCAGCTGGAAGAAGCCGGATTTATGACCGGGCGCGAGGCGGGCATGCTGAAGGCGGCCGTTTCGCGCGAGGCGCTCGCGGTCAAGCTTCCGTACCGGGATGAGCTTCGCGCGAGAATCATGAAAGCGGCGTTGTTCGCTCTGCTCACGAAGTAGGGCGAAGCGCATTCCGGAAAGGAGGAAAAGCCATGGTTTGCCAAGAATGCGGCAAACGGCCGGCAACGCTTCATTTTACGAAAATCAACAATGGAGAAAAGTCGGAGCTGCATATTTGCGAAGCATGCGCCCGCGACAAGGGCGAGATGATTCCGGGTACGGCAAGCGGCTTCTCCATTCACAATTTGCTGTCCGGCCTTCTCGATTTCGAGCCTTCGAACGTCGGATCGCGGCCGGACGTTCCCCGTTGCGAAAAGTGCGGGATGACGTACGCCCAATTCAGCAAAATGGGGAAATTCGGGTGCAGCCACTGCTACAAGCAATTTTCCGAACGGCTGGATCCGCTGCTGAAGCGGGTTCACGGAAACACGGTGCACGTCGGCAAAGTCCCTAAGCGGGCCGGAGGCCACGTGAAAGCGAAACGCGAAATCGATCGGCTTAAAAAGGAAATCCAGGTTCGAATCGAACGCGAAGATTTCGAGACGGCGGCTCAGCTCCGGGACCGGATCCGGGAGCTCGAGAACGAAATCTCGGGTTGACGAAGGAGAGGAATCTTCGTGAACAAGCAACCTTTTCAACAAGCGCTAAGTCCGTGGATGAGCAAAAAAGCGCCCGAAACGGACGTCGTGCTCAGCAGCCGGGTGCGGATCGCCCGCAATTTGCGGAATTATCCGTTTCCGCTGTTCGCCACGTCGGAGCAATCCGAGAAGGCGATGGAGCAGCTGCTCGGCATCGCGGAAAGCGGGCGGCTGAACGGGGTCGATTCCTTCCAGACGATCCGCCTGTCCGAGCTCACCGAACTGGAGAAGCTCGTCCTCGTCGAAAAGCATCTGATCAGCCCGATGCTGGCGAACGAGTCCCGGAACGGCGCGCTTATCCTTAGCAATACCGAAGACGTCAGCATTATGGTGAACGAGGAAGACCATCTGCGCATTCAATGCCTGTATCCGGGCTTTCAAATACCGGAGGCGTGGGATTTCTCGAGCAAAATCGACGATTTGTTCGAAGAGGGCGTCGATTACGCCTTCGACGAAAAGCACGGCTATTTGACGAGCTGCCCGACGAACGTCGGCACCGGCATCCGGGCATCGGTCATGATGCATCTGCCGGCGCTCGTGCTGACCGGCCAGATCAACCGGATTTTGACGGCGGTGACGCAGGTCGGTCTCGCGGTTCGCGGGCTGTACGGCGAAGGAAGCGAAGCGACGGGCAACCTGTTCCAGGTCTCGAATCAGATCACGCTCGGCCAGTCCGAGCAGGAGATCGTCGAGAACCTGCACGCCGTCGCCAAGCAGATTATCGGCCACGAAAAAGCCGCCCGCGGCAAGCTGTTGAACGAGAACCGAATCCGGGTGGAAGATCGGGTCAAGCGCTCGTACGGCATTTTGACGCATGCGACCGTCATCGATTCGAAGGAAGCTTCGCAGCGGCTGTCCGACATTCGGCTCGGCGTCCATCTCGGCATTCTTCCGGATCTCGATCCGACCTCGCTGAACGAGTTGATCGTGTCCACGCAGCCGGGATTTTTGCAGCAGGCGTACGGGGATACGCTCATTCCCGAGCGGCGGGATATCGCCAGGGCGGAAATGATTCGAACGAAACTGGCATCCAGGGCGTAAATGTTCTATTCTTACATTAATTGGGGAGGTGCTGTCTTATGATGTTCGGAAGATTTACCGAACGCGCGCAAAAAGTGCTCGCGCTGGCGCAGGAAGAAGCGGTGCGCCTGGGACACAATAACATTGGCACGGAGCATATTCTGCTCGGTCTGATTCGCGAAGGAGAAAGCATCGCCGCCAAGGCGCTCATCGCGCTCGGACTCGGACTCGAAAAAATTCAGGACGAAGTCGAATCGCTCATCGGACGCGGCCAGGAGCAGCCGACCAATATCGCTTATACGCCCCGCGCCAAAAAGGTCATCGAGCTGTCGATGGACGAAGCCCGCAAGCTCGGCCATACGTATGTCGGCACGGAGCATATTTTGCTCGGCTTGATCCGCGAGGGCGAGGGCGTCGCGGCCCGCGTGCTCAACAATTTGGGCATCAGCCTGAACAAGGCCCGCCAGCAAGTGCTGCAGCTTCTCGGCAGCAGCGAGAACGTTTCGCAAAACCACGGCCCGTCCGCCAACGTCAGCACGCCGACGCTTGACGGCCTGGCCCGCGACTTGACGGCGAGTGCCCGGGACAACAATATCGACCCGGTCATCGGACGGGCGAAGGAAATCGAACGCGTCATTCAGGTGCTGTCTCGCCGCACGAAGAACAATCCGGTGCTGATCGGCGAGCCCGGCGTCGGCAAAACGGCGATCGCCGAAGGCCTTGCGCAGCGGATCGTCAACAACGAAATTCCGGAAACGCTTCGCGACAAACGCGTCATGACGCTGGATATGGGGTCCGTCGTGGCGGGCACCAAATACCGGGGCGAATTCGAGGACCGGCTGAAAAAGATCATGGACGAAATCCGCCAGGCCGGCAACGTCATTCTGTTCATCGACGAGCTGCACACGCTGATCGGAGCCGGCGGCGCCGAAGGGGCGATCGACGCCTCCAACATTCTGAAGCCGGCGCTCGCCCGCGGCGAGCTGCAATGCATCGGCGCGACGACGCTGGACGAATACCGCAAATATATCGAGAAGGATGCTGCGCTCGAAAGACGGTTCCAGCCGATTACGGTCGACCAGCCGTCTCCGGACGAAGCGGTCCAAATTTTGCACGGGCTGCGCGATCGCTACGAAGCGCATCACCGCGTGAAAATCACGGACGAATCGATCGAAGCCGCCGTCAAGCTGTCCGACCGGTACATTACCGACCGGTTCCTGCCGGACAAGGCGATCGACCTGATCGACGAAGCGAGCTCGAAGGTACGGCTCCGTTCGTACACGGTACCGCCGAATCTGAAGCAGCTTGAGCAGCGTCTCGAGGATATCCGCAAGGAGAAGGACGCCGCCGTGCAAAGCCAGGAATTCGAAAAAGCGGCCGCGCTGCGAGATACCGAGCAGAAGATTCGCGAGGAGCTCGACGCGACGAAGAACCAATGGAAGGAAAAGCAGGGCCGCACCGATTCCGAGGTGACGCCGGAAGATATCGCGCAAGTCGTCGCCAGCTGGACCGGCATTCCGGTGAGCAAGCTGGCGGAGGAAGAAACCGAGCGCCTGCTGAAGATGGAGGACATCCTGCACGATCGCGTCATCGGACAGGACGAAGCCGTCAAAGCCGTCGCCCGCGCCGTCCGCCGCTCGCGCGCCGGCCTGAAGGATCCGAAACGTCCGATCGGCTCGTTCATTTTCCTCGGGCCGACCGGCGTCGGGAAAACCGAGCTCGCGCGGGCGCTTGCCGAAGCGATGTTCGGCGACGAGAACGCGGTCATCCGCATCGACATGTCGGAGTACATGGAGAAGCACTCGACGTCCCGCCTCGTCGGAGCGCCTCCGGGATACGTCGGCTATGACGAAGGCGGCCAGCTGACCGAGAAAGTTCGCCGCAAGCCGTATTCCGTCGTCCTGCTGGACGAAATCGAGAAGGCGCACCCGGAAGTGTTCAACGTGCTGCTGCAAGTGCTGGAAGACGGGCGCCTGACCGATTCCAAAGGCCGCACCGTCGACTTCCGCAACACGCTGATCATCATGACGTCGAACGTCGGCGCCGACCAGATCAAGCGCAACTCGACGCTCGGCTTCACGGCCGCCCAGGACGGAGGCCGGGATTATCAGAACATGAAGGATAAGGTGCTGGCCGAGCTGAAGAAGTCGTTCCGTCCGGAGTTTCTGAACCGGATCGACGAGACGATCGTCTTCCACCCGCTCGAAGAGAAGCACATCGCCCAAATCGTCACCCTGATGGCGGACGAATTGCGCAAACGCCTCAAAGAGCAGGAAATCCAGTTCGAGCTCACCGAAGCGGCGGCGAGCTTCCTCGCCAAGGAAGGCTTCGATCCGCAATACGGCGCGCGTCCGCTGCGCCGCGCGATTCAGAAGCATATCGAAGACCGCCTGTCCGAGGAACTGCTGATCGGCAAAATCAGCAAAGGCCACTCGCTCGTCATCGACGAGAAGGACGGCGAGCTGGTCGTCAGCACGAAGGACGAAGTGACGAGCAATTCCTGATGATTCGCGTATACAGGCGAGCCCGCCGGAAGTTTTCGGACTTCCGGCGGGCTTTTTTTGTCGGTTGGCGCCGCCGCGCTAACGGCTAAATGCACCTCCGCATGGCCCGTTAGCGATCCGGTTGAGTCGTGACGGCTCATCTCAGCCCGTCATGTACATATGGCCGTACACAGTTGAGTAAAAAATACCCATCTTGCCGCCTCCGCATGCCCGCAAACGCCCCGGTTGAGTCGTGGCGACTCATCTCAGCCCGTCATGTACATATGGCGGTAGGCAGTTGAGTAAAAATTACCCACTTTTGCGCCTCCGCATGGCCCGTTAGCGATCCGGTTGAGTCGTGGCGGCTCATCTCGACCCTCCAAGTACATATAGCCGTATGCAGTTGAGGACAAGCGGCTTGCGCGCTTTTCACCGGATCACCGTATTCTTCATCTTTTTTTTCGTTTTGCGCGTACAATGTAAGGATTGAATGCGGAGCAGGCTTGAGCAGCGTTATAAGCGTGAATATCCTGCTCGATTGAACGGAAGCAGGAGACTATATTTTGCTTTATTCTCCAGCTTACAAATTCTAACGGAAGCAGCGCCCTTATTTCAGGTGGGACGGGGTGAAAACGTCTCTTTTGGCTCAAATAACGGAATGAATTTCCATTACATTGATGACGTACAATTGTTTGTGTGCCATGATTTGGAGCCTTAACAGGCAACAAAAAAGTAGGGTATTCTCGGGATTGCTAGATCACCAAGAAGGAGCCCTACTCGATGTCTACTATACCCGAAAACATGCTTTCCGATCTATTTGAAAATGTTGTCACCCAGTTCGTCAAGGACAACCTGGAGTCCATCATGCGTGCCGAAATCAAGCACTTCATGGAAGAAGGACTTGGTGGCGAGCGCAACAGCCGCAATGGCTACTACGAACGCACCCTTCACACTAAATACGGCCACATCGAGGATCTTCAGGTGCCGCGCGACCGTAACGGCCAGTTCCAGACCCACGTCTTCGAGCCGTATCAGCGACGGGACGGGTGGCTGGAGGAAGCCGTCATTCAGATGTACAAAAGCGGGATGGGGACCCGGGATGTCGCTCGATTTATCGAGAGTATGTTCGGCAGCCAGTACTCCCCCTCCACCATCAGCAACATCACGGCTACCGTACTCGAGGACATCCAAGCCTGGCAGCAGCGCCCCTTAAAGAAACGCTACTCCGTCATCTACCTCGACGGCCTCTACGTCAAGCTCAAGCGCAGCACGGTGAGCGGCGAAGTCATTTACTTCGCCATGGGCATCGACGAAGACGGTCATCGTCAGATCCTCGGCTTCTACGTCGGCGGTCAAGAGAGCGCACACGGCTGGCGGGAGGTCCTCAAGGACTTGTACAGCCGCGGGGCTACGGATGTGCTACTTGGCGTATTTGACGGCCTCGCAGGGCTCGAAGAGGCCTTTAAGGAGACGTATCCGAAAGCAGATGTGCAACATTGCATCGTTCACAAGGTGCGCGCGACGTTCCCCAAGATTCGAGTCCATGACCGGGCGGAGGTGATCAACGATCTGAAGACGATCTACCGCGCACCGGATCGCGATCTGGCAATAGCGGCGCTTGATGCGGTGCAAGCGAAATGGGGCAAACAGTACCCGAAAGAAATCCAATCGTGGCGGGCTCAGGTGCCGACGTTACTGACGTTCTACAGCTACCCAACTGCGATTAAAGAAGCCATTTACACCTCCAATCCGATTGAACGAATGAACAAGGAAATCCGCAAGCGACTGAGGCCGATGAACAGCCTTACGAACATGGACGCGGCGGAGAAGATTGTTTACTTGGAGGCGATAGGTTACAACGAGAACTTCGAGAACCGCGTCATCCGAGGCTTCGGCGATCTGGAGGTGAAGAAGAAGCTGACCGAGCTGTTCGAGGAACGTTATCCCACGAGCAAAGCGGAGGAGCAGTAAAGCGGCCTCCCGCGCCTTCGCTTGGGCTACGCCCTCCACTAAGACAACAACAAACCTTTGATTCCATCGTCCCGATGGAAAAACCTACTTACACAAACTTCTTGACGCTACCATTACATTTTGAAAACCTCGATTTCGCGGGAATAACGGCGCTGGCCGCCGTAGAAGGGTCCGGCTTAACCGGACTTGCCGCGGGAGCAGAGAGTGCATGCCTGGGTCGTCGGAACGTACGGATTCGTGACACAGGAGACCGAGCGAACAAACGGCGAGTGCCTCCGTCAGCATCGTGCGGGTTGAGAATTCCGTTGCCGACGGTGCGAACGCGCGACTGCGGCCCGCATCGTGTTGGTCGGGAAATGCGAGCAAGCGCGCAAGGCGGATCTCGAACCTTTCTTCCGGCGGAACTGAGCGAACGGGATATCGGAAAGAGAAGGATAAGAGAACATCTAGAAGGGACCAAAGGGAACGCATCGAGGGAACGGAGACCGCTCACCAACCGGCGGGCCAAGTCATATGTTGCAGTATTGCGCGCGGCAAACCGGCAAACGGGCGCTTGGCGCCACTGCGGTTTTCCCGTCGAGGCGCGGGATTAAACATGCCTTGCATTTCGCCAAGCATTTCAGTGCCCGTAAAAGTTAGGCCAAAATCAGCTTGGCAGTCGCCGGCACCCGCGGAGGCAGCGGAACCGGAATCTGCCGCAGGAAGGAGAACGGGAATGTATCGTCGTTCGCGGAAGCCGATCCGCTGGAATCAGCCGCTCGTGCTGTTCATCTCGGGCGTTTGCATCGTCGTTTTGCTGCTCGTGCTCAGCAAGATTTTGTTCGTGCTTTTTTATTTGGGCGGAGGCGTGCTGATTATCGGACTTGTGCTATGGCTTCTTTGGCGCTGGTGGTGGACGCGGTAAAGCGGTTCGGCTTAGAAAAGACACGGTTTGAAGCATAATGGCGAGGCAGCGGGGTGAAATAGCGCAAGGCCGCGTGAAGTGGTGCAGGCGGAGGGTATGATGCAGGCGGCGGCGGGAAAATGGCGCGGGCTTCGGCGGGCATGGCGCAGGCAGCGGCGTGAAATGGGCAGACAGCGGCGGGGCATCGCCGAAGCATGCGCGCGGGAGGTCGCGCCCGAAACGAGGCTCATTGCGGGGCCGTGAGCTTTGGGTCTTGCGTCCGGGGTTTAATCCGGCATGCAAAACATGGTACACTTTTGGTAACTGCAAATGATAAAGGGGCTCTCGCATGGCCAAACTCAAAATCAAATTCGTATGCAACGAATGCGGCACGGAATCGCCCAAGTGGATGGGCAAATGCCCGGGGTGCGGGGCATGGAACACGATGACGGAGGAAGCCGAGTCCGTCGTCAAGGCTCCGGTCGCGAGAAGCGAGCTGACGCGGGCGAAAGAAAAGGCGAAGTCCATCATAGATATAGAAAGCGGGCGCGAACCGCGGGTGCCGACCGGGCTCGGCGAGCTGAACCGGGTGCTCGGCGGCGGACTCGTGCCCGGCTCGCTGCTGCTCGTCGGCGGCGATCCCGGCATCGGCAAATCGACCCTGCTGCTGCAGACGTCGCACGCGCTGACGACGCAGGGGCTCAAGGTGCTGTACGTTTCGGGAGAAGAATCCGTGCGCCAGACGAAGCTGCGGGCGGACCGGCTCGGCGCTCTGAACGGCAACCTGTTCGTGCTGTGCGAGACGAATCTCGACCTGATCGACGATGCGATCGCGGAGGTCCGGCCGGACTTTCTCGTCATCGATTCGATTCAAACCGTCTACCGCCCCGACGTTCCGTCGGCTCCCGGAAGCGTGGCGCAGGTGCGGGAATGCACGGCGCAGTTTATGCGGATCGCGAAGGTCAACGGAATCGCCACCGTCCTCGTCGGCCACGTGACGAAGGAAGGCGCGATCGCGGGTCCGCGTCTTTTGGAGCATATGGTCGATTGCGTGTTATACTTTGAAGGAGAACGGCATCATTCCTACCGTCTGCTGCGAGCCGTCAAAAACCGCTTCGGCTCGACGAACGAAATCGGCATTTTCGATATGTCGGAGGACGGGCTGCGCGAAGTGGCGAACCCTTCGGAGCTGTTCCTGTCGGAACGTCCGCTGGGCGTCGCGGGCTCGACGGTCGTCGCCAGCATCGAAGGAACCCGGCCGGTGCTGGTGGAGCTGCAGGCGCTCGTGTCGCCGACGCATTTTCCGTCGCCCCGCCGCATGTCGTCCGGGTTGGATCATCACCGGATTTCGCTGGTCATTGCCGTGCTGGAAAAGCGGATGGGCTTGTTTTTGCAAAATCAGGACGCTTACGTGAACGTCGCCGGCGGGGTCAAGCTGGACGAACCGGCCGCCGATCTGGCCGCGGCCGTCAGCCTGGCGTCCAGCTTCAAGGATTTGCCCACCCGGCCGTTTGACGTCGTTTTCGGCGAGGTCGGGCTGACGGGAGAAGTAAGAGCGGTTTCGAGGGCGGAGCAGCGAGTGAAGGAAGCGGTGAAGCTCGGCTTCAAACGGGTCATTTTGCCCGAGCTGAGCATGAAGGGCTGGCAGCCGCCTGCAGGTATCGAATTGATCGCAGTCCGAACGGTCGCGGAAGCGCTGAAGGCTGCGTTGGAATAGGGGAGCCGAGCGGAAGATGAAGGAGACCAAGGAAAAAGAACACCAACAGCATCAGACGATGAACCAGCTGCTTCAGATGGTTGCGCCGGGAACGCCGTTTCGGGAAGGACTCGAAAACGTTCTCCGCGCCAAAACCGGGGCCCTCATCGTCGTCGGATACAGTCCCGAAGTGATGGAAGTCGTCGACGGCGGTTTTTCGATCAACTGCGACTTCAGCCCGAACTATTTGTACGAATTGGCCAAAATGGACGGCGCGATCATCCTGAGCGAGGACGGCAAACGGATTTTATACGCGAATACGCAACTGATCCCGAATTCTTCGATCGCTTCGACCGAAACCGGCATCCGTCACCGGACGGCGGAGCGGGTGGCCAAGCAGACGGGCAAGCTCGTCGTGTCGATTTCCCAGCGGCGCAATATCATTACGCTGTATCAAGGCAATCTGCGCTATTCCCTGAAGGAAATGGGCGTTATTTTGACGAAAGCGAACCAGGCGATTCAAACGCTGGAGAAATACAGGGCCGTGTACAGCCAGGCGCTGACGAACCTGTCGGCGCTCGAGTTCGAGGAGCTGGTGACGGTTCACGAAGTCGCCTATGTCGTGCAGCGCGCCGAAATGGTGCTGCGCATCAAGATGGAAATCAACCGCTACGTGCTCGAGCTGGGCAATGAAGGGCGCCTCATCAGCATGCAGATGGAAGAACTGGTCGGCACCGCCGAGGAAGAAGCGCGGCTGTTGCTCAAGGATTACGCCCGCGACGCGAGCGAAGACAAAATTCGCGAAATCCAGTCCGCGCTCAAAAAGCTGACGAACGACGAACTGCTCGATACGAACATTCTCATCCGCACGCTCGGATACCCGTCGCTCAACATGCTGTCCGACGACGGGCTGCTGCCCCGAGGCTACCGGATGCTCAGCAAAATCCCCCGGCTTCCGAGCGTTATCATACATAACCTGGTGGAACGTTTCGGCGCCTTGTCCCGCATCCTGCTGGCATCGATCGAGGAGTTGGACGAAGTGGACGGCATCGGGGAGGTTCGGGCCCGGACGATTCAGGAAGGGCTCAAAAGAATTCAGGAACAGGTGTTTATTGACAGACAGATTTAGGCAGACTAGAATGATTAGATGGCGCCGTCTGCTCTGCACGGCGCGTTCGCTTGAATAGCCGTATCGAATTCCGGCGAACCGGTTCGCTGAGCTAAGGTAAAGTCGAGGTGAAATCGATGATCGCAAAATCCATACCCAGCGTGTTTACGATCGGCAATCTGTTTCTGGGCGTGCTTGCCATTATTTTGGCGTTTCACGACCGGGCGGAAGGCGCCGCCTTGCTGGTGATCATCGCGATGCTGCTTGACGGGGTTGACGGGCGAGTGGCAAGAGCTCTCAACGTCCAAAGCGAATTCGGCAAAGAACTGGATTCCCTGTCCGACGTGATTTCGTTCGGAGTCGCTCCCGCGTTTATCATGTACCAAGCCGCCTTCATTGACGTAACCCCGGCGCTGGCTTGGATCGTAACCGCCATTTTCCCGATTTGCGGCGCGCTCCGGCTGGCTCGCTTCAACGTGATGGAAGGGGTTCCCGGATACTTTATCGGGCTGCCGATACCGGCCGCCGGCGGCGTTCTGGCCACGCTGGCGCTATTCGATCAGGAATTGCACGTTTCGCTGCTGCTGATCAGCACGCTGCTGCTTTCGTTTTTGATGGTCAGCGGCATTAAATATCCGAATTTCAAAAAGGTCGGCTTCCCCAAAAAAGCGGTCTGGATCGTTCCGGTCGTCGTGCTCGCGGCCGTGCTGCTGGCGTTCCAGTTTCCGACGGCGATTCCGCGGGTCATTTTGGCCTTGCTGCTGCTGTACGCGGTTTGGGGGCTAAAAAAAAACGTTGAGCGTCTGCTCCGGCTCGTGCCGAGACGCCAGCGCAAGAAGCGGGCTTCCGCGGACGAATCGAGAAGATCCAAGCATAGCGCATAAACGAACGGCGCTGCCTCCGGGAAGAGGCAGCGCCGTTTTTGGTTTTACCCCAAATCGATCGTGAAGCGGACCGTATGCTCGTCGGGGCGTTCCGTCGCGACGGGCAAGCCCAACGCTTCGCAGACCGATCGCAGCGGGAGCAGGGCCGTACCCCCAACGACCGAGGGGGCGTAAGCGAGCGGGACCGATTGCCCGTCGATTTCCGCCTCGGCCCGGCCGATTTGCAGCTTGGCGATACGGCTTCCGAGCGTTAACGAGATCGTCTTCGTTTCCGGGTCCCAGAGGACGGAAGCGCCGATCGCTTGGGCGGCTTCTTTCGCCGGGACGGACAGTTCGTCGTCTCCCGGGGCCGACAGGACGGACCACCGGGGGACATCGGCAGCCGTGCCTCCCGCAAACGCGGTTTCCATGTTCAGGACGCGATCGTCCGGCGTCAACACGAGCGTCGCCAACTGGCGCTCCAGCGTTTCCGCGAAGGAGGCCGCATTGCCCCTCGTCATCCGGTATGCCGGATCGTCCCGGCCGATCGCTTCGGCGATCGCGGTGTTGACGTCCTGCTTGTAATGGGACAAGTCCTTGTACAAGTCCAGATCGTACGTCCAGTCCGTCTCGGTCTGGAAGTTGTATACTTTCGCGTTCGGAAGCTCGTCCAGCCTTTCGAACATCCATACGCTCAGCTCGAGCTGATTCCGGTAGCGGACTTCGTTCGTCTCCTTCCATACTTCCTGCCGCAGCACGCTGTAAGGCGGATAGAAAAAATAAAACTCCGTTTCCGGATAGCTCTTTGCAAGCTCGTAAATATATCGGTCGAAACGGGCTTTCAGCACGTCGGCCGGCTCCTCGTTCAAGCCGAAGTAAGCTTCCTCCTGCTTGGCGGCGCGATAGCTGTTCACGACCCGCTCGGCGCCGAACAGGCTTTCGTCGTTCCAATTGTTCAACAGCTCGAGATCCCGGTTTTGTCCCAAAAGCGCCTGCCTGGCGATGCCTTCGAACCACATTTCGTAAACGGAGTAATTGAACCAGTACCGGTAATCGTTCCATACGTTGTCATCGTACAAATAGTCCGGAAAATCCGCCGCTTCCTCCGAATCGTTTTCCTTCAGCGAGAAATAATCCAGTCCCCACAGCACCTTCTTGACGCGTCCAGTATCCAGCGCGATCTTCGCGATGGCGTAATGCTCGTCCGCGGTCGAGCCTCTCATCGACAGCTTCATCGTTTTGCCGCCGAGCGTCCGGTCGACGACGGAGGGCAGAAAGTTTTCGGTCATGGACGTGCCGATTACGATCGTGTCGTAGTCGTAGTTTTTGGCGAGGCCGGGATTCTGGTAGCGCTGCTCCGTGGAAAATACGGGCGGGAAAATCGCGGACTTGCGGTAAAATTGCAGCGGGTCGACGAGAACGGTCGCGAAACAGACGACGGCGGCGAGAAGCAGGGCGAAGGCCGCGAACTGCAGCAGCATTCTTCTGCCCGCTTTGGAACGGGTTCCGATTCGTCCCGCGGCTTCAAGGCGCCGCAGCGGCGCTTGCGCGGACGACGGTTTCGGCGATTTGATCGGCAATGGCAAGGATAGCTCCCCTTAATAAGGCAAAAAGGAAAACGGGGCGCGTCCGCCTTGCGGGGACGCAGTCGCCGTTATTCCCCTTTTTAAGTCAGATTGAACAGACCGAGCGTCGAGCACTTGTCGGATTCTTTGGCGACGACTTCATCCAGGTTCACGTCCAACAAGTTGCACAGCGCGGACATGTAGAACAAATTTTTGCCGAGTTCGGCTTGGACGGCATCCCGGCAATGCTCGCACAGCTCTCCGTCCATATGCGATTTGGATTGCCGCTTGGCTTGATCGAGCTCCATCTCTTCGGTGAAGCCTTGATGGCTGGCATTCAATTCGATGCATCCGCATTCCGTAATCGCTTTGGCTACGGACCGGTTGACCGATGCGTTCGCTTGGGTCAACTTCGTGACGACATCTAGCAGACTGCGGTGACGCAGCAAGAGTTCCGACACTTGCTGCTGAAATTCCTGCAGCGTTGGTGCGCTCATCCGATCCACCTCGGTTACCGTATTTTTACTTTTCCCTCCCCATTATAGAGCAGAGAGTCCGGCATTTCAAAAGAAGAAACGCTCAGAATCGAGGAAGTTGCTGGCAAAAAATCGGGAACGAAGATTAACGTGCCGGATTTTGGAACATACTGATAGTAAATTTTGGGTTTATGACGACAACTTTATGGTCTGCACACGTCAAAGGAGTGATCTTTAGCCATGATGAAAAGAGTGATTCAAGCAGCCGGCGTGCTGCTCGGCTTCCTGTGGGGAAAGCAATGGACGTTATGGAACGGCTTCGGGGGATTGGCCTGGACGAGCCCGGGAACGGGTTCGCCGGCTTCGGGAGGCTCCGACATGCTTGGCGGCGCCATCGGCGCGATGATCGGGCTGCTCGCGGCCTCGGCGTTGGCTGGGCCGCTGCTCGCCCTGCTGTCCCGGAGCGTCGACAAGCTGTCGGAATACCCCGCGCCGACGCTTGCGCTCGGAGCCGCGGGCGGAGGAGCGGGGCTTGCCGTTTCGGCGCTGCTGTTTCCGCTGCTGACGGACCTTCCGCACGTCGGGAGCGTGCTTGCCGCATTGGCGGCGCTGCTGCTTGCCTATGCGGGAACGCGGCTGGCCGTCCGTAAGCGGGACGAGCTGGGAGCGTGGATGGCTTCCCGCGCCGCCGTTCCCGCGGTTCAGGCGGAGGAGCCGCGGTACGAGGAGCATAAAATTTTGGATACGAGCGTTATCATCGACGGACGCATTGCCGACATCTGCAAGACGGGGTTCATCGAAGGCACGCTGGTCATCCCCGAATTCGTGCTCGAGGAGCTGCAGCATATCGCCGATTCCTCGGATTTGCTCAAGCGCAACCGCGGCCGCCGCGGGCTCGACATTTTGAACAAAATCCAGAAAGAACTCGACGTCAAGGTGCTCATTCACGAGGACGTGAACGACGAGCCCGGCGAAGTGGACAGCAAGCTGGTGAAGCTCGCGAAGGCGATGCGGGGCAAGGTCGTCACCAACGACTTCAATTTGAACAAGGTGTGCGAGCTGCAGGGCGTTTCGGTGCTCAACATCAACGATTTGGCCAACGCGGTCAAGCCGGTCGTGCTGCCGGGCGAGGAAATCGTCGTGCAGGTGATCAAGGACGGCAAGGAGCACGGACAGGGCGTCGCGTACTTGGACGACGGCACGATGATCGTCGTGGAAGGCGGCCGCGATTTCATCGGCACGACGATGGAAGTGCTGGTGACGAGCGTGCTTCAGACGTCGGCCGGACGGATGATTTTTGCGAAGCCGAAGCTATTGGAAAAAGCGCTTTGACAAGGTATGATAATAACCATGCGGGCGAGACAAGCGCTTGTTTGTCTCGCTTTTTGTTTTCGCGGTTCGGAAAGGCCGGGTTTCGCGCTTGGCCTGTTCCGAATCGCCTCCGATAAAAACGACGTTGTTTGTCCTTGAGGACGGCGAAGTCGTTTTTACTTGGTTTAACGGGAGAGGAGCAAGGCGATGAAGTGGGGAGCGGTCATTGTCGCGGCCGGCCGGGGAACGCGCATGCGGGCCGGCGACAACAAGCCGTATTTGCCGCTGTCCGGCAAGCCGGTGCTGGCGCATACGCTGGACGCGTTCGAGCGCTCGCCGTCGGTGGCGGAGATCGTGCTCGTCGTCGCGCCGGGCGAGGAGGAGCGCGCCGCAAGCGTCGTCCGCGAGGCGGGCGCGCGCAAGGTGAGCGCCGTCGTGCCGGGCGGGGCGGAGCGGCAGGACAGCGTGTACGCGGGCCTGACGGCGCTTTCGGCGGAAGGGGCGCTCGTGCACGACGCGGCCCGCCCGCTCGTGACGCCGGCACAGATCGAAGCCTGCTGCCGGGAGGCGGAGCGGCACGGAGCGGCGGCGCTGGCCGTGCGGGTGAAGGATACGATCAAGGTGGCGGACGAGGAGGGCTTTATCGCCTCCACGCCGGAGAGGCGCCTGCTCTGGGCGGTGCAGACGCCCCAGGCGTTCGTCCGCGAGGAGCTGCTCGAAGCACATCGGCTCGCGCGGGGCGACGGATCGCCGGCCACGGACGACGCGATGCTGCTGGAGCGTCGGGGGCGCAAGGTCGCGATCGTCGAAGGGGACTACCTCAATTTGAAAATAACGACGCCCGAGGACCTGCCGGTGGCGGAACTTCTGCTTGAAAGGCGTCGGCGGGAGGAAACGGACTTATGATCAGAGTGGGGCAAGGCTTTGACGTGCACCAATTGACGGAAGGACGGCCGTGCATCATCGGCGGCGTCTCCATTCCGTTCGAGAAAGGGCTGCTCGGACATTCCGACGCGGACGTGCTGCTGCACGCGATAAGCGACGCCGTGCTCGGGGCGCTGGCGCTCGGGGATATCGGCAAGCATTTTCCGGATACGGATCCGGCGTACAAGGACGCGGACAGCGTCAAGCTGCTCGAGCGCGTGTGGGAGCTCGCCCGCGAGCGGGGGTATAAGCTCGGCAACGCGGACGCTACCATCATCGCGCAGGCGCCGAAGATGGCGCCGCATATTCCGGCGATGGTCGGGGTGATCGCCCGCGCGCTGGAATGCGACGTCTCGCAGGTGAACGTCAAGGCGACGACGTCGGAGCGGCTCGGCTTCACCGGCCGGGGCGAAGGCATCGCGGCGCAGGCGATCGTCTGCCTCGTGCGCGACGCGACGTAATTTTGCCGCGCCGCGATAAGCCGCGCCGCGGGGCTGCCGCTGGTCGAGCAAGATCCCGCCGCGATGGCGATGCGGGAGTTTCCGAGAGGACGATAACGGCCCGAAACGACCGTTATTTCAGCAACGGCTTTCCATTTTGCAAAATAACGGTCTGCTTACGCCTTTAATCGAATGGAAAGCCCTCGAATCGGGCGGAAACCGATGATTAACGGTCGCAAACGGCCGTTGTTAAACGTCAGGTACGGCATTTGGCGAATGAACGGCCTGAAGTGGCCGCTATTGTCCGGCAGACGCGGTGTTTTGGCGAAAAAACGGCCCGAGACGTCCCGTAAACATGAACGACAACTGACATGAACAGGTTCGAAGACGCCGTCCCCGCAAGTCCAGGCGGCGCGTTCGACAGAAGGAGGAGTAGGCGATGACCGACAAAGTACGCGTCCGCTATGCGCCCAGTCCGACCGGGCATCTGCATATCGGCAACGCGCGAACCGCCATTTTCAATTACTTATTCGCCCGGCACCACGGCGGCGATTTCATCATCCGCATCGAAGATACCGACGTCAAGCGCAACGTGGCGGGCGGCGAGGAAAACCAGCTGACGTATTTGAAATGGCTGGGCGTCGACTGGGACGAAAGCGTCGACCGCGGGGGCGCATACGGCCCGTATCGGCAAACCGAACGGCTCGACATTTACCTCGAGCTGTGGCGGGAGCTGGTCGACCGCGGACTGGCTTACTATTGCTACTGCACCGAGGAAGAGCTGGAGCGGGAGCGGGAAGAGCAGGCGGCCCGCGGCGAGACGCCGAAATATTCGGGCAAATGCCGCCATTTGACGGCGGAGGACCGGGCTCGCCTGGAAGCGGAGGGCCGCGTGCCGAGCGTCCGTTTCGCGGTGCCGCAAGGGAAGTCGTACACGTTCGACGATATGGTCAAAGGGGAAATCACGTTTCGTTCCGAGGATTTCGGGGATTTCGTCATCGTCAAGAAGGACGGCATTCCGACGTACAACTTCGCGGTCGCGGCCGACGACCATCGGATGGCGATCACCCACGTGCTGCGCGGAGAGGACCACATTACGAACACCCCGCGCCAACTGATGATCTACGAAGCGTTCGGCTGGACGCCGCCCGTGTTCGGCCATATGACGCTCATCGTCAACGAGCACCGCAAAAAGCTCTCGAAACGCGACGAATCGATCGTGCAGTTTATCGAGCAATACGACAGCCTCGGCTATATGCCGGAAGCGCTGCTGAACTTCATCGCGCTGCTCGGCTGGTCGCCGGAGGGCGAAGAAGAAATTTTCGGCCGCGAACGCTTGATCGAAATTTTCGACGCGAACCGGCTGTCCAAAAGTCCGGCCGTCTTCGACACCGTCAAGCTGAACTGGCTGAGCCAGCATTACTTGAAGGCTGCTTCTTTGGAACGGGTCGTCGAGCTGTGCGTGCCCCATCTGAAAAAAGCCGGCCGGCTGCCGGAGTCGCCCGGAAGCGCCGAGCTCGCGTGGGCGACGGCGCTGGTCGAGCTGTTTCGCGATCATTTGCGGTACGGGGCGGAAATCGTGCCGCTTTCGGATTTGTTTTTCCTCGATCGGCCGGAGCCGGACGACGAAGGGGCGGCCGTGCTGGCGGAGGAGACCGTGCCCGGCGTGCTTCGGGCGTTTTCGGCCCGGGTTGCCGAGCTCGGCGAAGAAGGGTTTACGGTCGACGGCATCAAGGCGGCGATCAAGGCGGTGCAGAAGGAGACCGGCGTCAAGGGCAAAGGACTGTTCATGCCGATTCGCGTCGCGCTGACCGGCCAGACGCACGGCCCCGACCTGAACGGCAGCATCTGGCTGCTCGGCCGCGAAAAAGTGCTGAAGCGGCTGGAAGAAGCGTTGAAGTAAGCTGCGAGCCGCGGGCGATGGCGAGGGCGGGAGCCCGGGAGCTCGGTCACCCGAAACCGAAGCCGCGTCCGAACGGCAGCCGAACCGCCCGCGTCCGCGGATGCGGCGCCGCAAGGGTGCAACGCGCAACGCGCTGACCGGGCGAGGCCCGTCCGCCGCGTCCGCAATTGATGCCTTGTCACGAATGGGTGTAAGGGGTATACTTGCGGTAACGAAGACGATAGCGGCGACCGAGCTGCGTCCATACAATAGCAGGAACAGCGACGAACAGGAGAGTACGTTTCGCGCCAGGAACGACCAGAGAGGGCTGCCAAGGCTGGAAGCGCCCCGTTCCGACGAAACCGAAATGCGCCTGGGAGCCGCGCCGCCGAGCGACGGATATCGGTTCGGCCGGAATGAACGCCAATAACGGAACGACGCGAGTGACACGACAGCGTGAACCGTGAGCGGGCAAGCCGGCTGTGCCCATAGGGTCGGGTAAGCGGTGCCGGGGGGAGCCCGTTAAGAGCCGACGAGAAGGGTTTTTCGCGCCGCGCAGGACGGCCGCCGGAAAGCCCAAGCAGAGTGGAACCGCGTAACCGACGCCTCTGCAGCCTTGCGCTGCGGAGGCTTTTTATATGGCGTTCTCCGTTTGGAAGAGGAGCCTTGCCGCTTGTCGGGCCTTCGTTCGGTCGGGGCCTGGGTACGCTGGATTTTATCCAACGAGCGGAGCGTATAACGCGAAAAAAACTTTCTGCATTGGATTTTGACCAACGGGAAACGGCGATTCCGGGCGATTTTCTTGAAAAGACGCCGCTTGATGGGATGAAATCCAACGTAGACGGCGAGAAACGGGAAATGACCGCTTTTGATTGGACAAAATCCAACGAAGCTCGCGAATATTATCAGGTTCCCTTGAGATGGGGAGGTTGGGTCAGCTATGGGATTTTGGAGTACGATACGTTCGGACATCGAGGCGGTCTTCGAAAACGATCCCGCCGCCCGCAGCAAGTTCGAGGTCGTGTTTACGTATTCCGGCCTGCATGCAATTTGGGCGCATCGGATTGCGCACGTGTTTTTCCGCAAGCGTTGGTTCACGGTCGCCCGGATCATTTCGCAGGTCAGCCGTTTTTTTACCGGCATTGAAATTCACCCCGGCGCCAAAATCGGGAAAAAGCTTTTCATCGACCACGGCATGGGGGTCGTGATCGGCGAAACGTGCGAAATCGGCGACGAGGTCGTCATTTACCAGGGCGTGACGCTCGGCGGGACCGGCAAGGAGAAGGGCAAGCGCCACCCGACGATCGGCAACCGCGTCGTCATCGCGTCCGGCGCCAAAGTGCTCGGATCGTTCACGGTCGGAGACAACTCCAACATCGGGGCCAATTCCGTCGTGCTGCGCCCGGTGCCGGCCGACAGCACCGTCGTCGGCATTCCGGGCCGGGTGGTGAAGCGCAACGGAGAACGCGTCAAGGACCGGCTGGATCACAACAACCTTCCCGACCCGATCGTCGAAACGTTCCGCTCGATGCAGAAGGAAATCGACGAGCTCAGAGCCGAAATCGAACGGCTGAAAGGGCGGCCCGGGCGGACGGAGGGCAAGCGGGAATCCGGAGGGGGCGGGCCCGTGGAGAACGGTCGCGAGCCCGTGGAGAACGCGCCCGTGGAGAACGGACGAGAGCCCGAGGGAAACGGCCCCGCGCCCGGGGAGCGCAGGCGCGACTCCCAGGAGAGCGGCGCGAAGCCTGCCGGCGGGGGCCAAACCGACGAACGATCGGAACGAAAGCCCGCCGCGGCGGGCGTGCAAGATTAACAACCGAAAAGGAGCAGACTTACGTGAGCCTGACGATCTATAACAGCTTAACCCGGGAAAAGGAAAAGTTCGAGCCGCTTCATCCCGGACAAGTCAACATGTATGTATGCGGGCCGACCGTCTACGACTATATTCACCTCGGCAACGCGCGTCCGGTCATTTTTTTCGACGTCGTGCGCCGATTTTTGGAGTCGATCGGGTATAACGTAAACTATATCGTCAACTTTACCGACGTTGACGATAAAATGATCCGCAAGGCGCAAGAGCTCGGCGTCTCGGTTCCCGAGCTCGCGGAGCGGTTCATCGCCGGCTACCACGAAGACCGGGAAGCGCTCGGCGTCCGTCCGGCGACGCTGAACCCGCGGGTAACGGACAACATGGAGGAAATCGTCGCGTTTATCGGAGAGCTCGTGGAGAAAGGCTATGCCTATGAAAGCGGCGGAGACGTCTATTACCGGACGTCGAAATTCCCGGATTACGGGAAGCTTTCGCACAAGCGCCTCGAAGATCTGCAGTACGGCATTCGCGTCGAGGTGGACGCCCGCAAGGAAAATCCGCAGGATTTCGTCCTGTGGAAGGGAGCGAAGCCCGGCGAAATCAAATGGCCGAGTCCCTGGGGCGAAGGTCGGCCGGGCTGGCACATCGAATGCTCCGCGATGGCGCGCAAATTCGCCGGCGACACGCTGGACATTCACGGCGGCGGCCACGATCTGCAGTTTCCGCACCACGAATGCGAAATCGCGCAATCCGAAGCGCTGACCGAACGGCCGCTCGCCCGCTACTGGATGCACAACGGGTTCGTCAACATCAACAACGAGAAAATGTCGAAATCGCTCGGCAACGGCATCAACGCGCGCGAAATGGTCAAACGGACGACGCCGCAGGCCGTTCGCTACGTCGTGCTTACGACGCATTACCGCAGCCCGCTCAACTTCAGCGAGGAGACGATCCGCCAGGCGGAAAACAGCGTCGGCCGGCTCGCGACTTCCCGCGACAACGTCAAAATCCGGCTTTCCGGAGAAGAAAAAAGCGCAAGCGGCGCGCCCGCCGACGAACAGCTGCAAAAACGGCTCGTGGAGCTGGCCGAGCAATTCCAGGCGAAAATGAACGACGACTTCAACACGGCCGACGCGGTGACGGCATGGTTCCAGCTCGTTTCGGAGGCAAACGCCTACCTGCAGCGGGAGAAGGCGAACGCCGACGACTTGCGGCTGTTCGCGCAGCTGTTCGGCGAGTTTGACGACATCCTCGGCCTGCTGCCTCCCGAAAAGGCCGACGAGCTGCTGGACGAGGAGATCGAAAAGCTGATCGCCGAGCGCACGGAAGCGCGCAAATCGCGCAACTTCGCGCGCGCCGACGAAATTCGCGACCTGCTGGCCGCGGAAGGCATTCTGCTCGAAGACACGCCGCAAGGCATCCGCTGGAAGCGCAAATGACGGAGGGGACGAATCGCGAAGCCGCCGTCGTCGCCCCCGAGCTTCCGCGCGACGTGCCGGTCGGCCAGCTGTCGCCGATCGCGCTCGCCTATATCGGCGACGCGGTATTCGAGCTGTACGTCCGCCAGCGCCTGGTGGCCGCCGTCACGCGCAAGCCGCACGAGCTGCACCGGGCGGCGACCCGCCATGTGTCGGCGGCCGCGCAGGCAAGGCTGCTTCGCCGCTGGCAGCCGCTGCTGACCGAGGACGAGGCGGACGTCGTGCGGAGGGGGAGGAACGCGAAGTCCGGGCAGCCCCCGCGCAATGCCGATCCCGACGATTACCGGCACGCCACCGCGCTGGAGTGCCTGGTCGGCTATTTGTACTACAAAGGCTGCCGCGAGCGGCTGGAGCAGTTGATCGATCTGGCGTTCGAAGACGAACCGACGACGAGCGTGCAGGAAAGGATGAAAACTTGATGAACAATCGCAACCGCACGCGATCTCCGGGGGCCCCGGGAGCTTCGCGGAAGCCGAACGGGGGCGGGCGTCCCGGGGACAACCGCGGGAGAGCCGAATTCGCCGGCGGGCCGGAGCGGGGCCGTCCGGCCGCAAGCGCGCAGCAGCGCGATCGCGGGCAGGCCGGGCAACCGGACCGCGAACGGGCGGACCGGCGGGACCGCCAGCCGCAGCGACGATACCAGGCGGAAAGGGAAGGCGAGGAGCGCGAGCTTTTGGCGGACCGGGAGGACGAGGCGTCCGGGGAATATCTGGCCGGCAAGCATCCCGTGCTCGAAGCGCTGAAGGCCGGACGGTCCCTCAACAAAATATGGCTGTCCAACCAGGCCCAGCGGCATGCGGTGCAGCCGATTATCGACGAGGCCAAGGCCAGGGGCGTCGTCGTGCAGTTCGCGGACAAGCGCAAGCTGGACGGCCTGGCGCCCGACATGGCGCACCAGGGGGTAGTCGCGCAGGCGGCCGCCATGTCCTACGCCGACGTGGAGGACATGCTCGCCCTGGCGGCGGAACGGGGCGAATCGCCGCTGCTCGTGCTGCTGGACGAGGTGGAGGACCCTCACAACCTCGGCTCGATCCTGCGCACGGCGGACTGCACGGGGGCGCACGGCGTCATCGTGCCGAAGCGGCGCAGCGCCAGCCTGACGGCCGTCGTGGCGAAAACGTCGGCCGGGGCGGTCGAGCACGTTCCGGTGGCGAGGGTGGCCAATCTGGCGCAGACGATCGACCGGCTGAAGGAAGCCGGCGTGTGGATCGCCGGAACGGACGTCTCGGCCGCCCAGGAGGTGTACCGGGCGAATCTGAAAGGCCCGCTCGCCATCGTCATCGGCAACGAAGGCAAGGGAATATCCCGCCTCGTGCGGGAAAAGTGCGATTTCCTGATCTCCTTGCCGATGTTCGGAAAGATCAATTCGCTCAACGCGTCCGTCGCCGCCGGCGTCATTTTGTACGAAGCGGTGCGTCAGCGCCATTCCGGCCCTCAAGCTTCGGAGGGCGGGCATGCTCAATCGTGAAGACGTTCTGATAGTCGACGGCTACAATATGATCGGGGCCTGGCCGGAGCTGGAGAAGCTGAAGCTGGAGCGGCTGGAAGACGCGCGCGATCGCCTGCTCGATTTGCTGGCGGAATATCAAAGCTATTCCGGGGTCAAGATTACGGTCGTCTTCGACGCGTTCCGGGTTCCCGGAGCCGGCGCCGCCTTTCGCCAGCACCGGCTGCAGGTCGTGTTCACCCGGGAGAAGGAAACGGCGGACGAATGCATCGAACGGCTCGTCGGAGACATGAAGTCGGTGCGGCGCAACGTGTACGTCGCCACCTCGGACCAGGTGGAGCAGACCGTCGCCTTCGGCCGCGGGGCGTTCCGCGTGACCGCCCGGGAGCTTCGGCTCGCCATCGAAGAAGGGCGCAGGGAGATCGAGTCCGCCATCCGCCGCGAGCCTCCGCCGAAGCGGAACCCGCTCGCGGGCGTGCTCCGTCCGGACGTTCAGCTTCGCCTCGAGCGGTTGCGGCGGGGGGGAACGTTTTCGGAGGAGGACGGCGAGGAATAGGGAAAGGATTCGTGTCGAAACCCGGGAACCCTTGTCAAATCGGGTTTGATCGGTTGACGCTATTGGTTTCATCAAGTATATTGGTATAAGATTGGTAGTTTACTTGCTAGATCAACTCGCCTTGACGGTCGGAGGGATGATTCGTGAGCTTAGACGTAAACGAGCTGGCAACACACGAATATGACTTCAAGGCCGACGAGGACATCGTAGAAGCCGTTCATGAAGGAAATTCCGAAGCGCTCGAGTACTTGATCCATAAATACCGCAATTTTGTCCGCGCGAAGGCTCGCTCCTACTTTTTGATCGGCGCGGAACGGGAGGACATCGTACAGGAGGGCATGATCGGCCTGTACAAGTCGATCCGGGATTTCAGAGGCGACAAGCTGGCGTCCTTCAAGGCGTTTGCCGAATTGTGCGTCACCCGCCAGATCATTACGGCGATCAAGACGGCGACCCGGCAGAAGCATATTCCGCTCAATTCCTACGTTTCCCTGGACAAACCGATCTACGACGAGGATTCCGACCGGACGCTGCTCGACGTCATCTGCGGCTCGAGAGTGTGCGATCCCGAGGAGCTCATCATCAACCAGGAAGAGTTTTTCGGGCTTGAGGACAAGATGTCCGAAATTTTAAGCGACCTGGAGCGCAAGGTGCTCATGCTTTATCTGGACGGCCGGTCCTACCAGGAAATCGCCGTCGATCTCGACCGGCACGTCAAGTCGATCGACAACGCGCTGCAGCGGGTGAAGCGCAAGCTGGAGCGATATCTCGAAGTGAGGGATTTCGGGAACTGACCGTACATAAGCGCCGTCGGCAGAAGCTTTTCTGCCGGCGGCTTTTATTGTCGGCGGGCCGCGGAGCGGCGATTCTCGCGAGACGCGGTTAAAGCGGGCGAAATATTGGTAGAATGGTAATGAGCTCTGTGGCCGGAGTCGCGTTGCTGCCAGCAAAGCGCGGAACCTTTTCGTTGACATCGAATAGGCCCTGTGATAAAGTATTTTAGTAACCTTAAGGTGGAGTTCTGTGCGCAGGTCCGGATTCGGGATGAAACGCCAGGTTTCGTTGTCGTAGGGCGGCGAAGCGGGAGGATCGCCCGGATTCAATATGTTTATGAGGTTGGCAACCCGGGAGGTGGAACACATGCGGGTAGTGGTTACGATGGCTTGCACGAACTGCAAGCAACGCAATTATACGACCAGCAAGAACAAGCGGACGCATTCCGAACGCATCGAGCTGAAAAAGTACTGCAAGTTTTGCAATGAACATCACGTTCATCGCGAAACGCGGTAAGTTCTAGGAGGTTTGGACGTGACTTTCCTGGCCAAAATGAAACAGAGCTTCGGGTCCTTTTTTGCGTTTTTCGGCGATGCCTGGGGTGAACTGAAAAAAGTCCGCTGGCCCAAACGTAAGGAACTCGTCAGCTACACGATCGTCGTTATGGTGACCGTGGTTCTGGTGACTCTCTACTTCTGGGTATTGGATATTATCATTTCGCAGCTCGTCGATCTCGTCATTTGACGCCGGACCCTAAGGTGACATCGATGGAGAAAAGATGGTATGTTGTCCATACGTACTCCGGGTATGAGAACAAGGTGAAAACCAACCTGGAGAGACGCGTGGAGTCGATGGGCATGCAGGACAAAATTTTCCGCGTGCTCGTGCCGATGGAAGAAGAGATCGTCAACAAGGACGGCAAGAAGAAGACGGTGATGCGCAAGGTGTATCCCGGCTACGTCCTCGTTGAAATGATTCAAACCGACGACTCTTGGTACGTGGTCCGCAACACGCCCGGCGTTACCGGGTTTGTCGGATCTACCGGTTCGGGATCGAAGCCGACGCCCCTCCTGCCCGAGGAAGCGGAGCAAATTTTGCAGCACATGGGCATGGAAGAGCCGAAGCCGGTCATCGATTTCGAATTGAAAGAGAACGTACGGGTCAAGGTCGGGCCTTTCGCGAATTTTGTCGGCTCGGTGGAAGAAATTCTCCACGACAAGAGCAAGCTGAAAGTGCACGTCAACATGTTTGGCCGGGAAACCCCGCTTGAGCTGGATTATACTCAGGTGGAGAAGATATAACTATCTCTGTAGGTTTCTGTAAGAGCGGGAGGGGCCGACGGCTCCGTTTCACCGCATTTTGGGGCAAGGAGGTGTGCATCATGGCGAAAAAAGTCATTAAACTGGTCAAGCTGCAAGTGCCGGCAGGGAAAGCGAACCCGGCGCCGCCGATCGGTCCGGCATTGGGTCAAGCCGGCGTGAACATCATGGCGTTCTGCAAAGAGTTCAACGCTCGTACGGCAGATCAAGCCGGTCTGATCATCCCGGTTGTCATTACCGTGTTCGAGGACCGTTCCTTCACGTTCGAAACGAAGACGCCTCCGGCCGCCGTATTGCTGCGCGTAGCCGCAGGGATCGAAAAAGGCTCCGGCGAACCGAACAAAAAGAAAGTCGCAACCGTCAAACGGGCCAAAGTACGCGAGATCGCCGAGCAAAAAATGCAGGATCTGAACGCGGCTTCCGTCGAAGCGGCCATGCGTATGGTCGAAGGTACCGCCCGCAGCATGGGCGTTACGATCGAAGACTGATTCCGGACGGAACGTTGTTGCGCCCGGAAGCTCCGGATGCAAATCCGGAAGCAGCCTCGTCCGCCGGTCCCGACGGATCGGAAAACGGATGGCGGTTAGCGGGCCGGCAAGGCTCGCGTGTGGGAGGACATTTCCGTTAATACCACAGAAGGAGGAGAACATAATGGCTAAAGTAGGCAAGAAGTATGCAGAAGCCGCCAAGCTGATCGATCGCGACGCCACTTACGAGGCGCTCGAAGCGATCGAACTCGTGAAAAAAGCGGCATCGGCCAAATTCGACGAATCCGTCGAAGTAGCCGTGCGTCTCGGCGTAGACCCGAGAAAGCAAGACCAAAACGTCCGCGGCGTCGTTGTCCTGCCTCACGGCACGGGCAAAACGAAACGCGTTCTCGTATTCGCCAAAGGCGACAAGCTGAAGGAAGCGGAAGCTGCCGGCGCCGATTATGTCGGCGATCAAGACCTCATCAACAAAATCCAGCAGGGTTGGTTCGAGTTCGACGTCTGCGTCGCGACTCCGGACATGATGAGCGAAGTCGGCAAGCTCGGCCGTATTCTCGGGGGCAAAGGCCTCATGCCGAACCCGAAAGCCGGCACGGTTACGAACGACGTAACGAAAGCCGTGCAAGAGATCAAGGCCGGTAAAATCGAATACCGTCTGGACAAAGCCGGACAAATTCACGCTCCGATCGGCAAGGTATCGTTCGACGCCGAAAAGCTGAACGAAAACCTGAAAGCCCTGATCGACGCGCTGAACCGCGCGAAGCCGGCGGCTGCCAAAGGCGTGTACCTGAAGAACATCTCGATTTCTTCGACGATGGGACCGGGCGCGCGCGTGAACGTTGCGGCTTACCGTTAATCGTTCCCATTAAACGGCGATTGACATCCGCCATGCGTTCATGTTAAGCTGGCAGGGTTAAAGTTGAATATGGATACCGTAGACCGTAGGTGCCGCGAGGCTTAATTTCCTACCGAGGTGTGTGAATAGAGTTTGGCCGACTTTTCGCGCTTCCGGCATGATGCCGGAAGACGAAGGGAAGGCGAACGAACACGTCATGCCTCCGCAGCGTCTGCGGAGGCATTTTTAATGCTTCTGCCAGGCGCGGCGGGAACGATACGGTGGAATCAAGAACCAGGAGGTGTGTGCGAAATGGCAAATGCAAAAATCATCGAAGCGAAAGCCCAGGAAGTGGAAGCGATCGCGACGAAGCTGCGCGAAAGCGCGAGCACGGTCGTCGTCGATTACCGCGGCCTGAACGTGGCTCAAGTAACCGAGCTGCGCAAACAGCTGCGCGAAGCCGGCGTCGAGTTCCAAGTTTTGAAAAACTCCCTCGTCAGCCGTGCCGCGGCCAGCGCCGAGCTGTCCGAACTGGACGCCGTCCTGACGGGCCCTACGGCCGTCGCGTTCAGCAAAGACGACCTCGTTGCCGCAGCTCGCATTTTGAACGGTTTCGCGAAGAAAAACGATGCGCTGCAACTGAAGGGCGGCGTCGTGGAAGGCCGTTACATCGACGCGGCGCAAGTGAAGGCGCTGGCCGACCTGCCGTCCCGCGAAGGCTTGCTGTCCATGCTGCTCAGCGTCCTGCAAGCTCCGATCCGCAACTTCGCGCTGGCGGTCAAAGCCGTCGCCGAGAAGAACGAAGCGAGCGCCTAATCCGCAGGAAGCCGCCTGAGGGCGGAGTTCTCCCGGCATAAGCGCGAATTTTGCACCGCACAGAAATCAATTTAAAATTAATGGAGGGTATATCCATGAGCAAAGAGTCTATCATTGAGGCCATTAAAGGCCTTAGCGTTCTGGAACTGAACGATCTGGTCAAAGCAATCGAAGAAGAATTCGGCGTAACGGCGGCTGCTCCGGTTGCAGTCGTCGGCGGCGGCGGCGGCGCGGCTGCCGAAGCGGCAGAGCAATCCGAATTCGACGTCGTGCTGGTCGAAGCCGGCGCTTCCAAAATCAACGTCATCAAAGTCGTTCGCGAAATTACGGGTCTCGGCCTGAAAGAAGCGAAAGACGTTGTCGACAACGCTCCGAAGCCGATCAAAGAAAAGGTCGCCAAGGAAGAAGCCGAATCGATCAAAGCCAAGCTCGAAGAAGCAGGCGCAAAAGTCGAAGTCAAGTAATTTTGCGGCATAGAAGCAAACCCCTTGAAGATGATCTTCGAGGGGTTTTGTTCGCGATGAGGAGGCAAACTAATCATCGTTTACGTTGGAGGACGAGGAGCTTGACTTGCCCATGAGCGATCACTATTACACGGAGCGGCCGACGGCCGCCAGCGACCGGCGAACCCTTCGGGAGGAGCTTAGAGGGTTTCCTTTCCGTTTCGTCTCCGATGCCGGCGTGTTTTCGCGAGGCGAGGTGGATTACGGGAGCCGAGTGCTGATCGATTTTTTGGACATCCCGGAAAACGCGAGCGTGCTCGACGTAGGCTGCGGCTATGGCCCGATCGGCCTTGCGGCCGCCCGCCTTGCGCCGCGAGGACATGTCACGATGGTGGATGTCAACGAGCGCGCCGTGGCGCTTGCCCGCGAGAACGCGGCCTTGAACGGAATCGCCAACGTCACCGTTTTGCAGAGCGATCTGTACTCGGCGGTAGAAGGCTCGCGTTTCGACGTCATTTTGTCCAATCCGCCCATCCGCGCGGGAAAGGCGGTCGTCCATCGAATTTTGGCGGAAGCGAAAGATCTTCTCCGTCCCGGAGGTTCGCTGTGGATCGTCATCCGCAACAAGCAGGGGGCTCCTTCGGCGAGAGCGAAGCTGGAAGAGACGTTCGGCGAGGACGCCGTCGAAGAGATGGGAAAGGACAAAGGCTATCGGATTTACCGGGCGACGGTTCCGGGCTGAACTTGCGGCGGCGCGCGAACGGGGAACGCGAATCGCCGCAAGCCGTCGTCAATAGCGGCTTTTTCGATCGGGGATGGGGACAGGAAGCTTTTCGGGGCAGCGATGCCGGCGGAGGGCTTTTTTTGTGCCTGAAAATTTCGCCTTCATGGCCGTATGTGCCCCGAAAACCTGACGTCCGAATTAACGCCCCATATACAAACCGTTAACACAATTCGGTTTAAACTATTTTGCGCTTGTCTTATAGTAGGTCTGTAAATCGGCGCTTCAGATACTTGCGGCCATGTCGTCGCTTCGGGGGAGGAGAAAGGTTTGATTCGATTTGAGGGGAAAAGAAAGCTTTTGTCGCTGTTGACGGCCTCGTCCATGCTGTTGCTGTCGGCGGTGTCGATCGCGGGACTCGGAGGGGCAGCCCCCGCATCCGCCGCTTCGCCGGATTTCGAGCTGCGCATTTTGCACACCAACGACACGCACGCGCACCTCGACACCGCTCCCAAACGGGTAACGGCGGCGAAGCAAGCCCGAACGGAAAACACGATTCTGGTCGATGCGGGCGACGTTTTTTCCGGTACGCTTTATTTTAACCAATTCAATGGACTGGCCGACGTCTGGTTCATGAACTTGATGGGCTACGATGCCATGACGTTCGGGAATCACGAGTTCGACAAAGGGCCGGGAGCGCTTGCCGATTTTATCGAGGCGGCGAATTTCCCGTTCGTCAGCTCCAACATCGATTTTAGCGCGAACGCCGAAGTCGGCGGCCTGTTCAAAGGAGAGATTGGCGCGGCGAGCGTTACGGGAGCGGTCTATTCGTCCATCGTCAAGGAAGTGGGCGGGGAACGCATCGGCATTTTCGGCCTGACGACTCCGGATACGGTTTCGCTTTCCTCTCCGGGGGATACGATCGTTTTCGAAGATTATAAAGCGAGCGCGGAGACGGCCGTGGCTAAACTGAAGGAGGCGGGAGTCGACAAAATCGTCGTCCTGTCCCATCTCGGCTATACCGAGGACGAGAAGCTGGCTCGGCAGGTGAGCGGCATCGACGTCATCGTCGGCGGCCACTCCCATACGAAGCTTGAAGAGCCGGTCGTTTACAATGCGGACGGCGAGCCGACGCTGATCGTGCAAACGGGCGAATACGGCGACAACCTGGGCCAGCTCGATGTCACGTTCGACGAACGGGGCGTGCTGAAAGCCTGGAGCGGAAAGCTGCTCGCCGTCGACGGGTACGAGGACGATGCGGAAGCTGCGGCCAAGCTGCAGGAATTTGCGGCGCCGCTCGATGAGCTGCGGAAAACGGTCGTCGGCAAATCGGAAGCCGCGCTCGACGGATCGCGCGAAACGGTCCGGAAGGGGGAGACCAACCTCGGCAACCTCATCGCGGACGGCATGCTGGCCAAAGTGAAAAGCATCGTGCAGGCGCCGGATGCGGCGGGCTATGTGACGATTCAGAACGCGGGCGGCATTCGCGCTTCGATCGACGAGGGAGACATTACGCTCGGCGAGGTGCTTACGGTCATGCCGTTCGGCAACAATCTGACCGCATTGAAAATGACCGGACGGGAGATCGCGGCCGCGTTGGAGAACGGGGTAAGCGGCGCCGAATCCGGGGAGGGCCGCTTTCCGCAGGTAGCGGGCATGCGTTTCTATTACGATTCCACGAGGCAGCCGGAAATCGTCGATTCGGTTACGGGCGAAGTGAAGCAGGAAGGTTCGCGCATCGTCAAGGTGCAGATCGAAGGCGCGGACGGCAGCTATTCGGATATCGATCCGAACGCTTATTATATCGTGGCGACGAATTCCTTTCTCGCCGGCGGCGGCGACTTCTACCGTTCGATGGCCGCGGCCAAGGAAGACGGGCGGCTGTACGAGCTGAACCTGGTCGACTACGAGGTGTTCGTCGATTACTTGAGCCGGCTCGGCACGGTCAATAGCGAAACGGAAGGGCGCATTACGGATTTGCTTGGCGGACCGCTTCCCGGCCAGGGCGTCGTCATCCCGTTGCCTTCGAACGGTTCGAACGGCTCCGGCGGGAACGGCGCGAACGGCGAAGAACAAACCGACGGCGGAAGCGCGCCGGACGACGGCGAAGAAGGTTCGTCCGGCAGCGGCGAGCCGTCCGGCGGGGAGTCTCCGGCAATCGAATTCTCCGATACGGCAGGGCACTGGGCGGAGGCTTCGATTCGTCAAGCGGCGTACTTGGGCATCGTCAACGGCTATCCGGACGGCGAATTCCGGCCCGACGCTCCGGCGACCCGCATCGAGTTCACGGCGATGCTGGGCAGGGCGTTCAAGCTGGAAGGCGAATCGTCATCGCCCGATTTCGCGGACGAAATTCCGTCCTGGGCAAGAAGCTATGTGGCGCAGGCAGCGGCCAAAGGCATCGTGACCGGCTATGCCGACAAAACGTTCCGGCCAAACGGGACGCTGACCCGGGTCGAGATGACGGTGATGGCGGTTCGCGCGCTCGGGCTGCCGACCGATCCGGCCGCAAGTCCCGGCTTTGCGGACGACGACCGGATCCCGCAATGGGCGCGGCCATACGTCGCGGCGGCCTACGAAGCGGGACTCGTCGGGGGGACCGGCGGCAATCTGTTCAGCCCGAACCGCGAAGCGACGAGGGCTGAAGCGGTCGGGCTGCTTCTGGCCGCGGCGGTTCTGGCCGGCGCAAACGGAAACTGATATTCGAGGAAGGCGCTGCCGGCGGGCTCGAGTACGTCGCAGCTCCCGGCCGTTTTCCATAAGACCGGCAGGCGAATTCTTTCCTGCCGGTCTTTCTCTTGCGAACGAAACGGTTTTTTGAAACGGGTTCGCGAAATTTGGTATACTGTCCTTGTCCGGGTCCCCCTTTTATTCAAATCAAAAAAGATTTGACTCCTCATTTTCAATGTGATATCATTAAAAAATGTCAGTATTAGGATGGGCTCAATGTCTTTAGCAGACTAAAATGTCAAGTCCTAATCGCGTTTTGGGAATAAGTTTATGCCGATAGGCGTATAATGAGTTTGTTTTGGGCAAATGACTGGATAGAGACGCCATTGTGCCGCCAATCGGCGCATAAGGGCTTTTCTTTATTTATGTCTATCGGGCTTTTGCTCGTGCGGACCTTTTGCGCCTAGAGTGTCATACGCCCGCGAGTCGGCTGCCTCTGCTAGTGCTGGAGAGAGGATCTCGTTCTCGCTTGTGTTTAAGTAGAACGAAGGGGTGAGGTAAATTGGCAGGACATCTTGTTCAATATGGTCGCCGAGAGCGGCGCAGCTATGCCCGCATCAAGGAAGTGTTGGAGGTTCCGAACCTGATCGAGATTCAAATGCAATCGTACCAGAAGTTTCTGGACGACGGTTTGCGCGAGATCTTTCAGGACATTTCGCCGATTCAGGACTTCACGGGCAATCTCGTGCTGGAGTTTATCGATTACAGTCTCGGAGAACCGAAGTATTCCGTCGATGAGTCCAAAGAGCGCGACGTGACGTATGCGGCCCCGCTGCGCGTCAAAGTCCGGCTGCTTAACAAAGAAACCGGCGAAGTGAAGGAGCAGGAAGTGTTCATGGGCGATTTTCCGCTCATGACCGAAACCGGCACGTTCATTATCAATGGCGCGGAACGGGTCATCGTCAGCCAATTGGTGCGCTCCCCGAGCGTCTACTACAGCACGAAAGTGGACAAAAACGGGAAAAAGACGTTTACCGCGACGGTCATTCCGAACCGCGGCGCCTGGCTTGAGCTGGAAACGGACGCGAAGGACATCATTTACGTCCGGATCGACCGCACCCGTAAAATTCCGGTAACCGTCCTTCTCCGTTCGCTCGGCTTCGGGTCGGACGCCGAAATTCTGGATTTGCTCGGCCACGACGAATATATTCGCAACACCCTTGAAAAAGACAACACCGACTCGACGGAAAAAGCGCTTATCGAAATTTACGAGCGCCTTCGCCCCGGCGAGCCGCCGACGCTCGAGAACGCGCGCAATTTGCTCATCGCCCGCTTTTTCGATCCGAAGCGTTACGATCTGGCCAACGTCGGCCGCTACAAAATCAACAAAAAGCTCCACATCAAAAACCGTCTGTTCAACCAACGCCTCGCCGAGACGCTGGTCGATCCTTCCACGGGCGAAATTATCGCGGAAGCCGGCAAGGTCATCGACCGCCGCCTGCTCGATTCCATCATGCCCATGCTGGAGAAGAACGTCGGGTTCAAGACGTACCGCGTAACGGGCGGCGTCCAGGAGGCGGAGGACATTCCGCTCCAAAGCGTCAGCGTGTACTCGAACGTCGAAGAAGGCAAAGTCGTGAAGGTGATTTCCAACGGCATCATCGACAAGTCGGTGAAGAACATCACGCCTGCGGATATTATTGCCTCGATCAGCTATTTCATCAACCTGCTGCACGACATCGGCAGCACGGACGACATCGACCACCTGGGCAACCGTCGTCTGCGTTCCGTCGGCGAGCTGCTGCAGAACCAGTTCCGGATCGGCCTGTCCCGGATGGAGCGCGTCGTTCGCGAGCGGATGTCGATCCAGGACCAGAACGCGATCACGCCGCAGGCGCTCATCAACATTCGCCCGGTCATCGCGGCGATCAAGGAGTTTTTCGGCTCCTCGCAGCTGTCGCAGTTCATGGACCAGACGAACCCGCTTGCGGAATTGACGCACAAGCGCCGCCTGTCCGCGCTCGGTCCCGGCGGCTTGACGCGGGAACGCGCCGGCTTCGAAGTGCGGGACGTGCATCCTTCCCACTACGGGCGGATGTGTCCGATCGAAACGCCGGAAGGTCCGAACATCGGCTTGATCAACTCGCTGTCGACGTTCGCCCGCATTAACGAGTACGGCTTTATCGAAGCTCCGTACCGCAAGGTCGACCACACGACCGGCGTCGTGACGGACGAAGTCGTCTATATGACGGCGGACGAGGAAGACAACTACATCATCGCCCAGGCGAACGCCGCGCTGACCGAGGAAGGCAAATTCGCCGACGACATGGTCATCGTCCGCTATAACAAGCAGGCGGACAACATCCTGACGATGCCGAGCGATCGCGTCGACTTCATGGACGTATCGCCGAAGCAGGTCGTATCCGTCGCGACGGCGATGATCCCGTTCCTCGAGAACGACGACTCCAACCGCGCGCTCATGGGTTCGAACATGCAGCGCCAGGCGGTTCCGCTGCTCGTGCCGGACGCGCCGCTCGTCGGCACCGGCATGGAGCATAAAGCCGCCAAGGATTCGGGCGTGTGCGTCGTCTCCAAGTACGACGGCGTCATCGAGCGCGTGACGGCCAACGAAATTTGGCTGCGCCGCACCGAGATCGTCGACGGCAAGGAAGTGAAAGGCGATCTCGTCAAATACAAACTGCAAAAGTTTATGCGTTCCAACCAGGGAACTTGCATCAACCAGCGGCCGATTTGCCGCAAAGGCGAAATCGTCAAAAAAGGCGACATCCTGGCGGACGGCCCGTCCACGGATACCGGGGAATTGGCGCTCGGCCGCAACGTCGTCGTCGCCTTCATGACGTGGGAAGGCTACAACTACGAGGATGCGATCCTGCTGTCCGAACGGCTCGTGCGCGAAGACGTCTACACTTCGATCCACATCGAGGAGTACGAGTCGGAAGCGCGGGACACGAAGCTCGGACCGGAAGAAATCACGCGCGACATCCCGAACGTCGGGGAAGACGCGCTGCGCAACCTTGACGAGCGCGGCATCATCCGCGTCGGCGCGGAAATCGGCGCCGGAGACATTCTCGTCGGCAAGGTAACGCCGAAGGGCGTGACCGAGCTGACGGCGGAAGAGCGTCTGCTGCACGCGATTTTCGGCGAGAAGGCGCGCGAAGTGCGCGACACGAGCTTGCGCGTGCCTCACGGCACCGACGGCATCGTCGTCGACGTGAAGGTGTTCACTCGCGAGAACGGCGACGAATTGCCGCCGGGCGTCAATCAGCTCGTGCGCGTCTATATCGCGCAAAAACGGAAAATCTCCGAAGGCGACAAGATGGCCGGACGCCACGGCAACAAAGGGGTTATCGCCCGCATCCTGCCGGAAGAAGATATGCCGTTCATGCCGGACGGAACGCCGGTTCAAGTCGTCTTGAACCCGCTGGGCGTCCCGTCGCGGATGAACATCGGCCAGGTGCTGGAAGTCCACCTCGGCATGGCATGCAAAAGTCTCGGCATTCGCGCCGCGACGCCGGTATTCGACGGCGCGCACGAATCCGACGTTTTCGATACGATGGAAGAAGCCGGCATGCAGCGCAACGGGAAAACGATCCTGTACGACGGCCGCTCGGGCGAACCGTTCGAACGCGAAGTCACGGTCGGCGTCATGTACATGATCAAGCTGGCCCACATGGTCGACGACAAGATCCATGCCCGTTCGACCGGCCCGTACTCGCTCGTTACGCAGCAGCCGCTCGGCGGCAAAGCCCAGTTCGGCGGCCAGCGGTTCGGGGAAATGGAAGTATGGGCGCTGGAAGCCTACGGCGCCGCCTATACGCTGCAGGAAATTTTGACCGTCAAATCCGACGACGTGGTCGGCCGGGTGAAGACGTACGAGTCGATCGTCAAAGGCGAGAACGTGCCGGAACCGGGCGTTCCGGAATCGTTCAAGGTCTTGATCAAGGAGCTGCAAAGCCTCGGCATGGACGTGAAGATTTTGTCCGGGGACGAGCAGGAGATCGAGATGAAGGAAATCGACGACGAAGACGATGCGACCGGCGACAAGCTCAATCTCAATCTCGAAGGTTCCGAAGTCGGCGTAGATTGACAGGCTGAACGGGGAACGGCGCCAGCCGCCGTTCTTCTGCCGCTTGTAAGGGCAGACAACCGTCCGCCCTGCCATTTGTTTCGAAAATCGCAGCAACCATGAAGGAGGGCTTGCTCCTTGTTAGACGTCAACAATTTCGAGTTTATGAAAATTGGCTTGGCTTCCCCGGACAAAATTCGGTCCTGGTCGAGAGGCGAAGTGAAAAAGCCGGAAACGATCAACTACCGGACGCTGAAGCCGGAGAAGGAAGGCCTGTTCTGCGAGAAGATTTTCGGGCCGACCAAGGATTGGGAATGCCATTGCGGCAAATACAAGCGCGTCCGCTACAAAGGCGTCGTCTGCGACCGCTGCGGCGTCGAAGTGACGCGCGCCAAAGTGCGCCGCGAACGGATGGGCCATATCGAGCTGGCCGCGCCGGTTTCGCACATTTGGTACTTCAAAGGGATCCCGAGCCGGATGGGGCTGGCGCTCGACATGTCGCCCCGTTCGCTTGAAGAGATCATCTACTTCGCATCCTACGTCGTGACCGACCCGGGCGACACGCCGCTGGAGAAAAAACAGCTTTTGTCCGAAAAAGAATACCGCAGCTACCGCGAGAAGTACGGCTATGCGTTCCAAGCGGGAATGGGAGCCGAAGCGGTCAAAAAGCTGCTTCAGGATATCGATCTCGACCGCGAGCTGGAAATGCTCAAGGAAGAGCTGCGCACGGCCCAAGGCCAGCGCCGCAACCGCGCGATCAAGCGCCTGGAAGTGATCGAGGCGTTCCGCAATTCCGGCAACCTTCCGGACTGGATGATCCTGGACGTGCTTCCGGTCATTCCGCCGGAGCTGCGCCCGATGGTTCAGCTGGACGGCGGCCGCTTCGCGACGAGCGACCTGAACGACCTGTACCGCCGCGTGATCAACCGGAACAACCGGCTGAAGCGGCTGCTCGACCTGGGCGCTCCGGACATCATCGTCCAAAACGAGAAGCGGATGCTCCAGGAAGCCGTCGACGCGCTGATCGACAACGGCCGCCGCGGCCGTCCGGTCACGGGCCCGGGCAACCGTCCGCTCAAATCCCTCAGCCATATGCTGAAGGGCAAGCAAGGCCGTTTCCGTCAGAACCTGCTCGGCAAACGCGTCGACTATTCCGGCCGTTCCGTTATCGTCGTCGGCCCGAGCCTGAAAATGTACCAATGCGGCCTGCCGAAGGAAATGGCGCTGGAGCTGTTCAAGCCTTTCGTCATGAAGGAGCTTGTGCTTAAAGGCCAGGCGCACAACATCAAGAGCGCGAAACGGAAAGTCGAGCGCGTCAGCCCCGAAGTGTGGGACGTGCTCGAAGAAGTGATCAAGGAGCACCCGGTTCTGCTGAACCGCGCGCCGACGCTTCACCGTCTCGGCATCCAGGCGTTCGAGCCGACGCTCGTCGAAGGCCGCGCCATCAAGCTGCACCCGCTCGTCTGTACGGCGTACAACGCCGACTTCGACGGCGACCAGATGGCCGTTCACGTTCCGCTGTCCGCCGAAGCGCAAGCGGAAGCCCGCCTGCTCATGCTGGCGTCCGGAAACATCCTGAACCCGAAGGACGGCAAGCCGGTCGTTACGCCGTCGCAGGACATGGTCCTCGGCTGCTACTACCTGACGATGGACAACAAGGAAGCGAAAGGCTCCGGCCTGCGCCTCGCCGACGTCAACGAAGCGGTGTCCGCTTACCAGCGCGGCGTCGCGGACCTGCATGCGCGCGTCGTCATTCCGGCCAAGGCGCTCAAGAAAGAGTCGTTCACGCCGGAGCAGCAGGACGCATTGCTCGTGACGACGATCGGCAAAATCATTTTCAACGAAATTTTCCCGTCGTCGTTCCCGTACATCAACGAAGCGACGAAGGAAAATCTGCTGAAAGGCACGCCGGATAAATATTTCATCTACGACAAAGGCGCGGACGTCGACAAGTTCATGGCCGAGCTTGGCACGCCGGGCGCCGTCGGCAAAGAATATTTGGGCAACATCATCGGCGAGTGCTTCAACCAGTACCACACGATGAAGACGTCGGTCATTCTCGACGACATCAAGCAGCTCGGGTTTACCTACTCCACGCGCGCGGGGATTACGGTCGGCGTCGCCGACGTTATCGTTCCGCAGGAAAAGGCGAAAATTCTCGAGCAATCCGAGGAAAAGGTCAAGGTCATTACGAACCAGTACCGCCGCGGCTTGATTACCGACGAAGAACGCTACGACCGCGTCATCGACATCTGGTCGAAGACGAAGGACGAAATTACGGACGTCCTCATGAAATCGATGGACCGTTACAACTCCATCATGCTCATGGTCGACTCCAAGGCGCGGGGCAACAAATCGCAGATCACGCAGCTCGGCGGGATGCGGGGCCTTATGGCGACGCCGTCGGGCCGCATCTTCGAGCTTCCGATCAAATCGAACTTCCGCGAAGGCCTGACCGTCCTCGAGTACTTCATCTCGACGCACGGCGCGCGTAAAGGTCTTGCCGATACGGCGCTGCGGACCGCCGACTCGGGTTACTTGACCCGCCGTCTCGTCGACGTCGCGCAGGACGTAATCGTTCGCGAGGAAGATTGCGGCACGGACAAAGGCATCGTCGTGTCGCGGATCGAGGACGGCAAGGAGATCATCGAGGATCTGTACGACCGCATCGAAGGCCGCTACGCGTTCGAGACGGTGCGCCATCCGGAAACCGGCGAAATTATCGTCGGCCGCAACGATTTGATCGACTCGGTCAAAGCCGAGGAAATCGTGTCCGCGGGCGTCACGAAGCTGCAAATCCGTTCCGTGCTCAGCTGCCGCGCCCGTCACGGCGTCTGCAAAATGTGCTACGGCCGGAACCTGGCAACCGGCAAAAAAGTCGAGATCGGCGAAGCGGTCGGCATCATCGCCGCCCAATCGATCGGCGAACCGGGTACGCAGCTGACGATGCGCACGTTCCACACCGGGGGCGTTGCGGGCGATGACATCACGCAAGGTCTTCCGCGGATCCAGGAGCTGTTCGAAGCCCGGAATCCGAAAGGCCAGGCGGTCATTTCCGAAATCGACGGCGTCATCAAGGAAATTCGCGAGGCGAAAGACCGCCGCGAAATCGAAGTTCAAGGCGATGCCGAAACGAAAGTTTACTCCGTTTCGTACGGTTCGCGCATCCGCGTTTACGAAGGATTGCAAATCGAGGCCGGCGACGAGCTGACCGACGGTTCCATCGATCCGAAGGAAATGCTGCGCATCAAGGGCGTCCGAGGCGTGCAGAACTACATTCTGCAGGAAGTGCAGCGGGTATACCGGAACCAGGGCGTTGAAATCAACGACAAGCACGTCGAAGTCATGATCAAGCAGATGCTTCGCAAAATCCGGATCGTCGATCCGGGCGACACGACGCTTCTGCCCGGCGCGTTCGTCGACGTGCACGAATACGAAGCGGCCAACCGCGAAGCGATCATGGCGGGTCTCGAGCCTGCCGTCGCGCGTCCGGTGCTTCTCGGGATTACGAAGGCTTCGCTCGAAACCGACTCCTTCCTGTCGGCGGCGTCCTTCCAGGAAACGACGCGCGTGTTGACCGACGCCGCCATCAAGGGCAAAGTCGACCGCCTGCTCGGCCTGAAAGAGAACGTCATTATCGGCAAGCTCATTCCGGCGGGCACGGGCATGTCGCGTTACCGCAACATCCGCATCGTCGATCCGCTCGACGAGTCCGCGGAAGAGGCCGAAGGCCTCGAAGCCGTCACGATCGAATAAACCGGCTTGCCGGTTACAAAAGCAGCGCCCTCGCGGCGCTGTTTTTTGCATGCCGGAAAGTTTAGGTTCTTCGCCTTGCGAAAGCGTTTTAGGAAAAATTAGGGGAGGAGGAGTGGGGCCGCGCAAGCGAAAGGAGCTAGGTTGGATTTTGTCCAATCTAAAGAGCGGAAAACGGGGAAACCGTGGGCTAGAGTGGATTTAATCCAACGAGAAACATGGAATTTGGGTGAAAAGGCGGAAAAGGCCTCGCCAGATTGGACAAAATCCAACGAAGATGACGTGTTTCGTGGAAACACCGGTTTTGGTTGGACAAAATCCAACCAAGCTTCGCCGAACTCAGCATCCTCCCGATTCGTCCTGCTCAACCCTGCTCAACCCTGCATTCTTCGCGCCACAGCAAATTTTAGCAGGCTTGATTCCGTTTTTGCCTGCCGCATTTGCAACTTTCCGTCGCCCGTTTCGTAAAAAGGGTGTTCGATATTTGCCGAAACGAAATCGCGGAGACGAAAAATATGAGCCCATCCCCCATCATCAAACTGAATGACGCTTGCAAAAGCTACGAAGGCCGGACCGTGCTTTACCCGTTGACGCTGGACATTCGGTCCGGAGAGACCGTCGCCGTCGTCGGAACGAACGGCTCGGGGAAAAGCACGCTGCTGAAAATACTGGCGGGCCTCAGCCGGCTGACGGGCGGAAGCAGTACCGTCGGCACCTCGGGAGGGAAGGCCGCGAGATTCGGTTTTGCGCCGGATCGGTTTCCGAAGCTTCGCTTTACGGCAATCGAGTATTTAAGCCATATGGCTGCCATATCGGGCATGGAGAAGAAGTCGGCCGGGCAAAGAATCGAAAGGCTGCTGCAAGACTTCGGCCTCGATTCGTACGCCGAGCTGCAGATTCGGCATTTTTCCAAAGGGATGCTGCAAAAAATCAACGTGATCCAGGCGGCGTTGGGGGAGCCCGACTTGTTGCTGTTGGACGAGCCTTTTTCCGGATTGGACGTCGAGACCCAGGCGGACCTGTACGGCAAGCTTGCCCGGCTGCGCGAGGATGGAACCGCGATCGTGATCACAGGACACGAAAACGATTGGCTGCCGCGACTTGCCACCCGCATATTGTCGCTCAAGGAGGGACGATTGCTGGATGACCGGCAGGCAGCGGTGGAATTGGCTCCGCTTTGCGCGGTGGAGTGCCGGGTTCCGGAGTCGGCGGCGGAAACCGTCATGGCCCTGCTGAACCGTCCGGAGTTGCCGGGAATGGTCAGCTACTCGCTGTCGGGCGGAAAGCTGGCCTGCCGGATTGAGTCCGCCCGCTGCGACGGCTGGCTGCTCCGGCTGTTGTCTGGAGGAGCTTCGGTCGTGTCGGTGGCCCGGACATACGGGGAAGAGCCGCAAGACGGGCAGAGGAGGGACGGACGATGAAAGCTCTCCTTCGTTATTTTTTCCGCGACTACCTTCGTTCGATTCGGTATTTGCCTTCATTTCTGGCGTTCGCGATCGTGCTGATCGTCGTCTACAGCGTCGCTCCGAACCCGGTCATGAACAGTTACTCGTTTACGGCCGTCTGGCTGTTTTTGGCGATGGCCTGGATGGCATACGGATATATCGACGCGGAAAACGAAACCCAGCAGATGGTGACCGTTCTGCACGCGGGGAACGCCGTCCGGTATTACCGCGCGAAGCTGCTGCTTATCATGCTGATCGGAGCCGCGCTCGCTGTCGGAGCCGTCGCTTATCCCGCGATTTTGGACAAGTTCGACAGACCGCCCGATTTGTCCGAGCTGACCGCGGCATTGACGGCGCACATCGCGATCGCCTGGCTTGGCATCGGGTGCGCGAGTCTGTTTTCGTCCAAACTGATCGGAAGAAAACAAACCTCGCTTATCGGCCTGCTGCTTGTTCTGGCTCTGGCGATTGCCGGATTCGGCGTTAGCGAACGGCTGCCCGAGCTGATCAAATTTGTCGCGTGGAGCTTGCCGCCGGCATTTCGCGTCATGGACGTTTTGATCCGATTCGACGAGCGCTCCGCAGGCGGGGTTGCGTTTACGATCGCGTTTGCGGCGCTGTATTCGCTCGCGCTGATGGAAATCGCCTGCAGGCTGATGAAGCGGAAATTGTTCTGAAAAAAAATCGGCCGCTTCGCCTGTTTTCAACCGGCCGGATTCTTGACATCCCAAAGCCCAGGTGCTACTATATCATAGTGTGTGCCTGACCTTAATGTATTCATCTGTATTATCGCAGATAGAGGAAGGCGGCGCAGGGTGCTCTTTTTCACCCGGCTATCCGGATTCGCACGTCGTTCAAGAGAATGTGCGATCGGACGATGCCCGGCTGATTAGCGCGCAATCGATGTCGGCACGGCAATGGCCGCGGTCGTGGAGATATAAGTTCTTTAGGGTTCTAACCGTTCTTATCGCAAGAGGGAAACGGTCAGACCCTTTCGCACTTCTCAAAATGAACCGCCTGGATCTGTGGGCTTCGCAAACGGATGCTCGGCCGTAAACCGTATATGCCTCAAAATCATGGGAAGGGGGTGGCAACATGCCAACAATCAACCAGCTCGTACGCAAAGGCCGTGAGCCTAAGGTGGTAAAATCGAAATCTCCTGCACTGCAGAAGGGCTTCAACGCGCTGAAACGCGAAGAAACCGATCTGAGCTCCCCGCAAAAACGCGGTGTCTGCACTCGCGTAGGTACGATGACCCCGAAGAAGCCGAACTCGGCGCTTCGCAAATACGCCCGTGTTCGCTTGACGAACCGCGTAGAAGTGACCGCGTACATTCCGGGAATCGGCCACAACCTGCAAGAGCACAGCGTCGTGCTCATTCGCGGCGGCCGGGTCAAGGACCTTCCGGGTGTCCGTTATCACATCGTTCGCGGCGCGCTCGATACCGCAGGCGTCAACAACCGCAAGCAGGCCCGTTCCAAATACGGAACGAAGCGTGCTAAAGCGAAGAAATAATAGGCAGCCGTCCTAGAACGGATGTATAGGCGCGGCTATGCGCTACCAACAATGGGGAAGGAGGAATTTTTCGATGCCACGGAAAGGACCGGTACCGAAACGGGACGTTCTCCCGGATCCGGTATACAACAGCAAACTGGTTACCCGGCTCGTCAACCGGATCATGATCGACGGCAAGAAAGGCGTTGCCCAACAACTCCTGTACAATGCCTTCAATCTGATTCAGGAGCGTTCCGGCAAAGATCCGATGGAAGTATTCGAAGCGGCCATCAAGAACATCATGCCCGTTCTCGAAGTCAAGGCTCGCCGCGTAGGCGGCGCCAACTACCAAGTTCCGGTTGAAGTCAAGCCGGAGCGCCGCACGTCCCTTGGACTGCGCTGGCTCGTCAACTACTCCCGCAATCGCGGAGAGAAGACCATGGAAGAACGTCTCGCGGCCGAAATCATGGATGCTGCCAACAACACGGGAGCAGCCGTAAAGAAACGCGAAGACACGCACAAAATGGCAGAAGCCAACAAAGCGTTCGCACACTACCGCTGGTAATCCCGCGGAGCTGAAGAACCGAAAGGAGACAAATGCATGGCAAGGGAGTTCTCCTTACAGAATACGCGCAATATCGGCATCATGGCGCATATTGACGCGGGGAAGACGACGACCACCGAACGGATCCTGTTCTACACCGGACGCGTCCACAAAATCGGCGAAGTGCACGAAGGCGCCGCCACGATGGACTGGATGGAGCAAGAGCAGGAGCGCGGCATCACGATTACTTCGGCCGCCACGACCGCTCAATGGAAGGGTCACCGCATCAATATTATCGACACCCCGGGACACGTTGACTTTACCGTGGAAGTCGAGCGCAGCTTGCGCGTATTGGACGGAGCCGTTGGCGTATTCAGCGCCAAAGAAGGGGTGGAACCGCAATCCGAGACGGTATGGCGTCAAGCCGACCGTTACGGCGTTCCGCGTATCGCTTACGTCAACAAGATGGACATCATCGGCGCAGACTTCCTCAATGTCGTCAAAGACATGCGCGAGCGTCTGCAAGCCAATGCCGTCGCCATTCAACTGCCGATCGGCGCCGAGAACGACTTCAAAGGCATGATCGACCTGATCGAACGGGTTGCTTACGTTTATCAAGACGATCTTGGCAAAGAGCCGCTCAAATCCGAAATCCCGGCCGAGCTTGCGGACAAGGTGGAAGAGCTGCGTCTTGAATTGGTAGAAAAAGTGGCCGAGCTGGACGAGGAACTGATGATGAAGTACCTCGAAGGCGAAGAGCTGACGGTCCCCGAGATCAAAGCGGCTCTCCGCAAAGGCGTCGTCGAAGTGAAAATCTTCCCCGTCGTCTGCGGCTCGTCTTACCGCAATAAAGGCGTTCAGCCGATGCTGGACGCAGTCGTCGACTACCTGCCGGCTCCGACCGACGTACCGGACATCAAGGGTACGCTCGAGGACGGCACGGAAACGACGCGCAAATCGGCCGACGATCAACCGTTCGCCGCGCTTGCGTTCAAAATCATGACCGACCCGTTCGTCGGCAAGCTGACGTTCTTCCGCGTCTATTCCGGCGTTCTGAACTCCGGTTCGTACGTCATCAACGCGACGAAGAACAAGCGCGAACGGATCGGACGGATTCTGCAAATGCACGCGAACAGCCGTCAGGAGATCAGCGTCGTTTACTCCGGCGACATCGCCGCTGCCGTCGGTTTGAAAGACACGACGACGGGCGATACGCTGTGCGACGAGAAGAACCCGGTTATTCTCGAATCCATGAACTTCCCGGAACCGGTTATCCAGCTTGCCGTCGAGCCGAAAACGAAGGCCGACCAAGACAAGATGGGGATCGCTCTGCAGAAGCTGGCCGAAGAAGACCCGACCTTCCGCGCGCATACCGACGAAGAAACGGGACAAACGATCATCGCCGGCATGGGCGAGCTTCACCTTGAAATTCTCGTCGACCGGATGCTTCGCGAGTTTAAAGTCGAAACGAATGTCGGCAAGCCGCAAGTCGCTTACCGCGAGACGTTCCGCCAAGCCGCGAAGGTCGAAGGCAAGTTCGTTCGCCAATCCGGCGGCCGCGGCCAATACGGCCACTGTTGGATCGAGTTCGAACCGCTCGAAGCCGGAGCAGGCTTCGTATTCGAGAACAAGGTTGTCGGCGGCGTCGTACCGCGCGAATACATCGCGCCGGTACAAGCCGGTATCGAAGAAGCGATGAAAAACGGCGTGCTTGCCGGCTTCCCGCTCGTCGATATCAAGGCTACGATCTTCGACGGATCGTACCATGACGTCGACTCCAACGAAATGGCGTTTAAGATCGCCGGCTCCATGGCGCTTAAAAACGCGAAAGACAAATGCGCTCCGGTTCTGCTCGAGCCGATCATGAAAGTCGAAGTTACCGTTCCGGAAGAGTATATGGGCGATGTCATGGGCATGCTCAGCTCCCGCCGCGGACGCATTGAAGGCAGCGATACCCGCCATGGCGCTTTGATCGTCAGAGCGAAAGTACCGCTCGCGGAAATGTTCGGCTATTCGACCGTACTTCGTTCCGGCACCCAAGGCCGCGGCGTGTTCTCGATGGAACTGTCGCACTACGAAGAAGTGCCGAAATCGATCGCGGACGAAATCATCTCGAAGAACAAAGGCGCTTGATCCGTTCTGGATTTGGACGGGCCGAGGCCGGCGCATGCCGGCTTCCCCCGTCAACCCATAAAATTCCTTTACTTATAAGGAGGAGAACATTTCAATGGCAAAGGCTAAGTTTGAACGTACTAAACCGCACGTTAATATCGGCACGATCGGTCACGTCGACCACGGCAAAACGACGCTGACGGCTGCGATCACGACGGTTCTTTCCAAAAAATACGGCGGCGCTGCCGTCGCATTCGACCAAATCGACAAAGCTCCGGAAGAACGCGAGCGCGGGATCACGATTTCCACCGCTCACGTCGAATACGAAACGCCGAACCGTCACTATGCTCACGTTGACTGCCCCGGACACGCCGACTACGTTAAAAACATGATCACCGGCGCAGCGCAAATGGACGGCGCGATCCTCGTCGTATCCGCCGCTGACGGCCCGATGCCGCAAACGCGCGAGCACATCCTGCTCTCCAAGCAAGTCGGCGTTCCTTACATCGTCGTATTCCTGAACAAATGCGACATGGTTGAAGACGAAGAACTGCTTGAGCTGGTCGAAATGGAAGTACGCGACCTGCTGAACGAATACGAGTTCCCGGGCGACGACACGCCGATCATTCGCGGCGCGGCTCGCGAAGCCCTGCAAAACCCGGACGGTCCTTGGGCAGACAAGATCGTCGAACTGTTCGAGCAAATCGATACCTACATTCCGGAACCGGTACGCGACGTTTCCAAGCCGTTCCTGATGCCGGTCGAAGACGTGTTCACGATCACGGGCCGCGGTACGGTTGCTACGGGTCGCGTTGAGCGCGGTACGGTCAAAGTCGGCGACGAAATCGAAATCATCGGTCTTGTCGAAGACAGCCGCAAATCCGTCGTTACCGGCGTTGAAATGTTCCGCAAGCTGCTCGACTCCGCTCAAGCCGGCGACAACATCGGCGCCCTGCTGCGCGGCGTTGACCGCAAAGACATCGAGCGCGGACAAGTTCTGGCCAAGCCGGGTTCGGTTAAGCCGCACACGGAATTCACCGCTCAAATCTACGTCCTGACCAAAGAAGAAGGCGGCCGTCATAAGCCTTTCTTCACGGGCTACCGTCCGCAATTCTACTTCCGGACGACGGACGTTACGGGCATCATCAACCTGCCGGAAGGCACGGAAATGGTTATGCCTGGCGACAACATCACGGTATCCGTTCAACTGATCGCTCCGATCGCCGTTGAAGAAGGCACTCGCTTCTCCATCCGCGAAGGCGGCCGTACGGTTGGCGCAGGCGCCGTCGCTACGATTCAAAAGTAATTTGCCATTCAAGGAGACGCACCCGAGCTTATCGGGTGCGTTTTTTTGCGTTCGGGCGACGGTGCGAAGTTTCGCGCAGATGGAAGCATATGGTATACTTGTATGGCCGCTCATGTTTATTCCTTGGAGGTCATTCCATTGAAATTTGCTAGTTTTGACGGAAAGAAGCCGGGGCAAGCTGCCCCGAACAAGGCGAACGCCAACGGCGCCCGCGCGGCCGATGCTCATTCGTTCGGCGATATTCAGTCGCTTCAGCGGCACCTCGGCAATCAGGCGGTCTCCCGCATGATGGGATTCGGCGGAGGGAGGAAGTCCGAAACCGGCGAGATGCCGATTCAGCGAATGATCAACAACAGCGGCTCGTACAAGGAGCTCAGCGAAAAGTCGCCCGATATCGCGAAGCTCTATTTGCGCCTGGAAGAAGATCAGCAAAAAACGATGAAAAAGATGTGGGAAAGCGAAACGAACTACGACATCGAAAATATGGAACAGCTGCTGGCGGAAATCGAATCGTTTCAAACGGAACGGCTGTCGGAGCTTTATCATCAATCCCGATATTTTCATGCGTCAGATCTCGATAATTATAGCGGCATTTTGAGCAAAGGGCTTGATCCGTCTCATGGAGGAGTCGGCGGAGCTTCCGAAGCGGAGGACGAGTTTTTCGTCGAAACGAGCAAAAACTTCGTTCATGTCGCAACGGACCGGAAAACGGCCGACGAGTATGGCGAAAGGTTGAGCGAAAAGGGAAAAAACCCGAAAATCGCGCGCGTTTTTCTGGACAAGGGTCAACGATCGAAGCTTCTGGTCGACCCGATGCATATCCCGGAAGCCCGGAAAACGAAATCTCTCATACCGCCCGAGCATATCCGGCCGATCGACGAAGAGGTCGAGATGCTCGCGCCCGACTGGAATATAGAGCGGTCGAACGAAGCCATCGCCAGCTCCGTGCTTTCCGGGGACGAAGAAGGCTTGATCGCGCCTCATCGTTTCGGCAAGCTCGCCGATTCGGCATACCGGCGGCGGCGAATCAGCTTCGGCGGATTTTCGGCGGAAACGCGCGACGAGGAAAGAAGCGAGGACGAGAACGATCCGAAAAACGATTACTCGGATATGGCGCAAAACCCGGAAATCATCTCCGATCAGGATTTTAACGAACTAATCAAGCCCTTTTTAGAGGATCAAATCAACATCGACGATGTCGAAAATACGGCGGAGCTGATTAGCGATTTGGCCGTCAACCCCGACGTTTTGGGGCGCGTTCTCGAAAAAGCGAGCAATGATACGCTGACTCGAATGCTACAGATCATCAGGAAAGAGCTCCAAGCCGAGTTCTTCGAAGATTTGATAAAGGAAGCGGAAGCGATCCTAAAGAAACGGCAGCCCACGACGCGCAGGATCTTTCTTGGCGGCAGCCGTCAGCCGAGCAAGCTGCCGAATTGAGTTCCTTCTATTATATAGGAAGAAATACGGTGGATTCGCAAGCCGTTCGCGAGCGGCAGTTTGCCGACGGAACGCCAGTTTATGAAAATGAAAAAATTTTGTTGCAATCGCATGGGCAGATCGCTATAATAGTGAATGTTGGTCTGTGACTGTGCGATGATGCGAGAGGTTGCCGACACACCCGGCCCCTTTGCCATAGAGGGGTGGACGGGACGCTGCCGGGTTATTCTCGCGGAGTATGTCCGATTCCAAAATTGGGCGAATGAAGGAGGGAATTTCTATGGCGAAGCAAAAAATCCGTATCCGTTTGAAAGCCTACGATCACCGCATTCTCGATCAATCCGCGGAAAAAATCGTAGACACGGCTAAACGTACCGGCGCCGGCGTATCGGGACCGATCCCGCTGCCGACCGAAAAACAGGTCATCACGATTTTGCGCGCGGTACACAAGTACAAGGATTCGCGGGAACAATTCGAAATGCGTACGCACAAGCGCTTGATTGACATCGTCAATCCGACACCGCAAACGGTCGACGCATTGATGCGTCTCGACTTGCCGTCCGGCGTGGACATCGAAATCAAGCTCTAATAGGCCATACAAGAACAAAGAAATCCATCGCATGAAGGAAAAGAGGTGTCAACATGAAAGGAATCTTGGGACGTAAAATCGGGATGACGCAAGTGTTCTCCGCTAACGGCAACGTTGTGCCGGTTACGGTTATCGAAGCGACTCCGAACGTCGTGCTCCAGAAGAAAACGGTAGACAACGACGGTTACGAAGCGATCCAGCTGGGCTTCTCCGACAAACGCGCGAAACTGGCGAACAAACCGGAGACAGGTCACGCTAAAAAGGCCAACACGGCGCCCAAGCGCTACATCCGTGAAATCAGCGGTTCTTCCGACCTGGAAGTCGGTGCGGAAGTCAAAGTTGACCTGTTTGCTGAAGGTGAATTTGTTGACGTAACGGGTATTTCCAAAGGCAAAGGCACGGCCGGCGCCATCAAGCGTTGGGGCTTCCAACGCGGCAAGATGACCCACGGCTCCAAGTACCACCGCGGCAACGGTTCGCTCGCCACGATCCGCGACGCCAACCGCGTGCCGAAAGGCAAGAAAATGCACGGTCGTCTCGGCAACGAAACGATCACGATCCAAAACCTTGAAATCGTCAAGGTCGACGTCGAGCGCAACGTAATTCTGATCAAAGGCTCCATTCCGGGCGCTCGCAACAGCTACGTCAAAGTCCGCTCGTCGGTGAAGAAATAATTAAACACCCCTAGAAAGGAGGACCACTCATGCCGAAAGTGACTGTATATAACGTGGACGGCGGCCAAGTCGGCGAATTCGACTTGCCCGAGAGCGTGTTCGGAGTTAATCCGAATACTCACGTGCTGCACAGCGCAGTCGTGAATCAGCTCGCATCCGTTCGCCAAGGCACGCACAAAACGAAAGGCCGTTCCGAAGTTCGCGGCGGCGGCCGCAAACCATGGAAACAAAAAGGCACGGGCCGCGCCCGTCAAGGCAGCATCCGCTCTCCGCAATGGAAAGGCGGCGGCACCGTTTTCGGACCGACTCCGCGCAGCTACGGCTTCAAACTGCCGCGCAAAGTTCGCCGTCTGGCGATCAAATCGGCTTTGTCCAGCAAAGTGATCGGGGGCGAAATTATCGTTCTCGACGCGCTGAGCATGGCCGCTCCGAAAACGAAAGAATTCGCGAAAATTTTGAACAACCTCAAAGTCGAGCGCAAGGCGCTTGTCGTTACCGCCGACTACGAGAACAACGTGGCCCTGTCCGCACGCAACATCCCGGGAGTGAAGTTCGTCTCCGCCTCCGGAATCAACGTGCTTGACGTCATGGTGCATGACAAGCTCATCATCACCAAAGATGCGGTCGCCAAAGTCGAGGAGGTATTCGCGTAATGAAAAACCCTCGCGATATTATTAAACGGCCGGTCATCACGGAACGCACGAGCGAGTTCATCGATCAGCTCAAATACGTGTTCGAAGTTGACATCAAGGCTAACAAAACGGAAATCAAGCAAGCCGTCGAACAAATTTTCAAGGTGAAGGTCGCCAGCGTCAACACGATGCGCGTGCCGCCGAAGCCTCGCCGTTACGGTCGCCACTCCGGGTACTCCTCGGAATGGAAGAAAGCGATCGTGCAACTGTCCGCGGACAGCAAGCCGCTCGAATTTTTCGAAGCGTCTGTATAAAAGTTTATAGGGTAAGGAGGGAAAACCAGTGCCAGTCAAAAAGTTTAAACCGACATCGCCTAGCCGTCGCGAAATGACGATGTCCACGTTTGAAGAAATTACGACGTCGCAGCCGGAGAAATCGCTTCTCGCGCCTTTGCCGAAACGCGGCGGCCGCAACCACCAGGGTAAAATCACGGTCCGTCACCAAGGCGGCGGCCACAAGCGGAAATACCGGATCATCGACTTCAAGCGGAACAAGGACGGCGTGCCCGGACGCGTCGCTTCGATCGAATACGATCCGAACCGTACTTCTTACATCGCCCTGATCAACTACCTGGACGGAGAGAAACGCTACATCGTCGCTCCCAAAGGCTTGAAAGTCGGCGACGAAATCCAATCCGGCGCGGATGCGGACATCAAGGTCGGCAACGCATTGCCGCTTGAAAACATCCCGGTCGGTACGGTTATCCACAACATCGAATTGAAGCCCGGCAAAGGCGGACAGCTCGTTCGCGCCGCCGGCACCGAAGCTCAGCTGCTCGGCAAAGAAGAAAAATACGTTACGATTCGTCTCGCTTCCGGCGAAATCCGCCGCGTTCTGAAGCAATGCCGCGCGACGATCGGCACCGTGGGCAATCAAGACCATGAGCTGATCAACGTCGGCAAAGCCGGACGCTCGCGCAACATGGGCAAACGTCCCGTTGTCCGCGGCGTCGTCATGAACCCGGTCGATCACCCGCACGGCGGCGGCGAAGGCCGCGCTCCGATCGGTCGCAAGTCGCCGATGTCCCCTTGGGGCAAACCGACGCTCGGCTACAAAACCCGCAAGAAGAAAAAAGCTTCAAGCCAATATATTGTTCGCCGCCGCAAGTAAGCTTCATTCGCCTGACGGCGATAACGGCCAGCCCTCATTTCGGGTTGAAAGGAGGATTTTACCATGGGTCGCAGCTTGAAAAAAGGACCTTTCGTCGACGACTATCTGTTCAAGAAAGTCGAAGTGCTTAACGAGTCCAACAAGAAGGTCGTCATCAAAACGTGGTCCCGTCGCTCGACGATTTTTCCGCAATTCGTCGGTCATACTTTTGCCGTATACGACGGCCGCAAACACGTTCCGGTATATGTGACGGAAGACATGGTCGGTCACAAGCTCGGGGAGTTCGCTCCGACGCGCACGTACAAGGGACACACGGACGACGACAAGAAAACGGGCAGAAGATAACGAAGCGTGCGCCGGGCGACCGGCGAACGTAACGTACGGAGGGAGGTACAACGATGGCACAAGAAGCGAAAGCCGTAGCGAGATACATTCGCATTCCGGCCCGCAAAGTCAGACTGGTCGTGGACCTGATCCGCGGCAAGCAAGTGGGCGAAGCGGTCGCGATTCTGCGCCATACGCCGCGTTCGGCATCTCCGGTACTGGAGAAGCTGCTGAACTCTGCTGTGGCGAATGCTGAGCACAACTACCAACTGGACGTAAACAAGCTGGTCATCACCGAAGCTTACGTCAACGAGGGTCCTACCCTGAAACGGTTCCAACCGCGCTCCCAGGGTCGTGCATTCAGCATCTTCAAGCGGACCAGCCACATTACGCTGGTCGTATCCGAAAAATAAGGAGGGACAACGTGTGGGTCAAAAGGTAAATCCCGTCGGTCTTCGCATCGGCATTATCCGCGATTGGGAATCGAAATGGTATGCCGACAAAGATTTCGGCGATCTTCTGATGGAAGACGTCAAAATCCGCGAATTCCTTAAAAATAAGCTGAAAGACGCAGCCGTTTCGCACATCGAAATCGAGCGCGCGGCGAACCGCGTCAACGTAACGATTCACACCGCCAAGCCGGGCATGGTTATCGGCAAGGGCGGAGCCGAAGTCGAAGTGCTTCGCGGCGCGCTGACGAAGCTGACGAACGGCAAAAAAGTTCATATCAACATCTCCGAAATCAAAAATCCGGAACTCGACGCTGTCTTGGTTGCGGAAAGCATCGCTCAACAGCTGGAACGCCGCATTTCGTTCCGCCGCGCGATGAAGCAATCGATTCAACGCACGCTGCGTTCCGGCGCAAAAGGCATCAAAACATCGGTCAGCGGACGTCTGGGCGGAGCGGAAATCGCTCGTACCGAAGGGTACAGCGAAGGTACGGTTCCTCTGCACACGCTGCGCGCCGATATCGACTATGGAACGGCTGAAGCTCATACGACCTACGGACGCATCGGCGTGAAAGTTTGGATCTATCGCGGCGAAGTCCTTCCGGCGAAGAAGAAGAAAGCCGCCGTTGAGGAAGGAGGCAACTGATCATGTTGGTCCCTAAACGCGTCAAACACCGCAAACAGCACCGCGGCAAAATGAAAGGCCAAGCGAAAGGCGGCACGACGGTAAGCTTCGGCGAATTCGGCCTGCAAGCTCAAGAGCCTGCCTGGGTAACGAACCGTCAGATCGAAGCCGCCCGTATCGCCATGACCCGTTACATCAAGCGGGGCGGTAAAGTCTGGATCAAAATTTTCCCTTCCAAGCCGATTACCCAAAAGCCGCTTGAAGTCCGGATGGGTAGCGGTAAAGGTAACGTCGAGAAATGGGTAGCCGTGGTCAAGCCGGGCAAAGTCCTGTTTGAACTCGCCGGCGTCTCCGAAGAGATCGCTCGCGAAGCGATGCGTCTTGCGGCGCACAAGCTGCCGATCAAGACGAAGTTCGTGAAACGCGAAGAACTGGGTGGTGAAGCAAATGAAGGCCAGTGAATTCCGTAACCTGACTTCGGTTGAAATCGAACAGAAAGTCGCCGGTTTCAAGGAAGAATTGTTTAACCTCCGTTTCCAACTGGCTACCGGTCAATTGGACAATCCGCACCGCATTCGCGAGCTGCGCAGACAAATCGCCCGGGCCAAAACCATTTTGCACGAACGTGAACTCGGCATCGGTTCTTGACCGGCCATAAACCCGAACAACGTACTCGGGAAGGAGGATACCCATGAGCGAACGCAATGCCCGCAAGGTACAGATCGGCAAAGTCGTCAGCGACAAGATGGACAAAACGATCGTCGTTTCCGTAGAAACCTACAAGAAACACAGCCTGTACCACAAACGCATTAAATACACGAAGAAATTCAAAGCTCACGACGAGAACAACGAAGCGAAAATCGGCGATACCGTGAAAATCATGGAGACCCGCCCTCTGTCCAAGGACAAAAGATGGCGCCTGGTCGAAGTTACCGAGAAAGCCGTTATTCTCTAATACCGACATTTAACGACTGAAAGGAGGAACCTGCGATGATTCAACCGTTTACGAGACTGGCCGTAGCCGACAACTCCGGCGCGAAGGAACTGATGTGCATTCGCGTGCTGGGCGGTACGGGACGCCGTGTCGGTCACATCGGGGACCTGATCGTTGCTTCCGTCAAACAAGCAACACCAGGGGGCGTTGTCAAGAAAGGCGACGTCGTCAAATGCGTAATCGTTCGTACGAAACGTTCGGTGCGGCGTAAGGACGGCTCCTATATCGCATTCGACGAAAATGCGGCTGTTATCGTTAAGGAAGACAAGAGCCCGCGCGGTACGCGGATCTTCGGACCTGTCGCTCGCGAGCTGCGCGAACGCGACTTTATGAAAATCATTTCCTTGGCGCCGGAAGTCCTGTAACCTCCGAAGCGTCCCAAGTAAAACAGGCTAGGAGGTGTACTCATGCCCCGTTTGAAAAAAGTGCTGGAATCGCACAACAATAAATTGCACGTGAAGAAAGACGATAACGTCATCGTCATCACCGGCAAGGACAAGGGCAAGAAAGGCCGCGTCATCGCCGCTTACCCGCGCGAAAACCGCGTGCTGGTCGAAGGCGTGAACATGGTCAAGAAACATACCCGTCCTTCCACGAACAATCCGCAAGGCGGCATCATCGAGCAAGAAGCTCCGATTCACGTGTCCAACGTCATGCACGTCGATCCGAAGAGCGGCAAGCCGACCCGTATCGGTCACAAAGTGCTTGAGAACGGAAAGAAAGTTCGGATCGCCAAGCGTTCCGGCCAAGAAATCGACTAATTTCAATCCAGACGGAAAGGAGGTCGCTTTGACAGATGGCAGCAAGATTGAAAGAACGTTTCCTCAACGAGATCACTCCTGCGCTGATGCAGAAGTATAGCTACAAATCGGTCATGCAAGTGCCGAAAATCGAAAAAGTCGTCATCAACATGGGCGTAGGCGATGCGGTCCAAAACTCCAAAGTGCTGGACTCGGCCGTCGAAGATTTGCAAAAAATCTCCGGCCAGAAACCGGTCGTCACCCGCGCGAAGAAGTCCATCGCAGGTTTCCGCCTTCGCGAAAACGCGCCGATCGGCGCCAAGGTCACGCTGCGCGGCGACCGGATGTATTTCTTCCTCGACAAGCTGTTCAACATTTCGCTTCCGCGCGTTCGCGACTTCCGCGGCGTATCGACGAAATCGTTCGACGGACGTGGGAACTACACGCTCGGCATCAAAGAACAACTGATCTTCCCGGAAATCGAGTACGACAAGATCGACAAGATTCGCGGGATGGATATCGTGATCGTAACGACTGCTAATACGGACGAAGAAGCGCGCGAACTGCTGTCCCAATTGGGCATGCCGTTCTCGAAGTGACGTCGCCCACCTGGCCAGCGAGCCAAGGCCCAATCGGGAGGTGTGAAAGCAAGTGGCAAAAACGTCGATGAAAATCAAGCAACAACGTGCACCGAAGTTTAAAGTCCGTGCTTACACGCGGTGTGAGCGTTGCGGACGTCCGCATTCCGTGTTGCAAAAGTTTAAAATTTGCCGGATTTGTTTCCGCGAATTGGCGTATAAAGGCCAGATTCCTGGCGTTAAAAAAGCGAGCTGGTAATCAGCCTAGTTACGGAAGGAGGTTTACCCCCCATGGTTATGTCTGACCCTATTGCAGATATGTTGACGCGCATTCGCAACGCGAACCTGGTTCGTCACGAGACGGTCGAGCTTCCTGCTTCCACGGTGAAAAAGCAGATTGCCGAAATTCTCAAGCGCGAAGGGTTCATCCGCGACGCCGAATATATCGAAGACAACAAGCAAGGCCTGATCCGTATTTTCCTGAAATACGGTCAAAACAACGAGCGCGTCATCACGGGTCTGAAACGCATCAGCAAACCCGGCCTGCGCGTTTACACGAAATCGAACGAAATTCCGCGCGTACTGGGCGGCCTCGGGATCGCGATCATTTCGACGTCCAAAGGCATCGTCACCGACAAGGAAGCCCGTCAGTTCAAGTCCGGCGGCGAAGTGCTCTGCTACGTCTGGTAATTCAACCCGCAAACGATTGGAGGTGTACCCATGTCCCGTATCGGACGCAAACCGATCCAGGTGCCTAACGGCGTGAACGTGAGCCTGGAGGAAAATCAAATTACGGTCAAAGGGCCGAAAGGCACTTTGTCCCGCGCTTTGCATAAAGACATCAAAGTTTCGATCGAAGGAAACGTCATTTCCGTCGAACGTCCTTCCGATCATAAGCTGCACCGCTCGCTGCACGGTACGACCCGTTCGATCGTCGCGAACATGGTCAGCGGCGTAACCGAAGGTTACTCCAAAAATCTCGAGCTTGTCGGCGTCGGCTACCGCGCCAGCAAATCCGGCGAGAAACTCGTTCTGAACGTAGGTTACTCCCATCCGGTCGAATTCGTTCCGGAAGGCGGCATCGAATTCGAAGTGCCGGCTCAGAACAAAATCGTCGTCAAAGGCATCGACAAAGAAGCCGTGGGCGCCATCGCCGCCAAAGTGCGCGCCGTTCGTCCGCCCGAGCCTTACAAAGGCAAAGGGATCAAGTACGAAAACGAGCGCATCATCCGCAAGGAAGGCAAAGCCGGCAAAAAGAAATAATGAAGCGGCGGCATAGGGCCGCGGCTTAACGGTCAGGAAGAAAGGAGATGAACTCCGTAAATGATCACCAAAGGCGATAAAAACAAAGCCCGTTTGAAACGTCATCTGCGCGTTCGCAAAAAGATCAGCGGAACGACCGAACGTCCGCGTCTGTCCGTGTTCCGTTCCTCCAAGCACATCTACGCTCAACTGATCGACGACGTCAAGGGCGTTACGATCGCATCCGCGTCGACGCTTGACAAGGAATTGGCTCCGCAAATCGGCAACGGCGGCAGCGTCGAATCCGCTGCTAAAGTCGGCGAACTGATCGCGAAACGCGCGAAAGATAAAGGTCACGAAAACGTCGTGTTCGACCGCGGCGGCTATCTTTACCACGGACGCATTCAAGCTCTGGCGGACGCAGCCCGCGAAGCCGGACTCAAGTTTTAATTCACTACGGAAACAAGGAGGGTAAACGACTTGCGTGTAGATCCGAATACGTTGGAACTTACTGAAAAAATGGTCCAGATCAACCGCGTTTCCAAAGTCGTCAAAGGCGGCCGCCGCTTCAGCTTCAGCGCGCTCGTCGTTGTCGGCGACGGCAACGGCTGGGTCGGCGCCGGCATCGGCAAAGCGTCCGAAGTTCCGGACGCGATCCGCAAAGGCGTCGAGGACGCAAAGAAAAATCTCGTTTTCGTCCCGCTGGTTGGCAAGACGATTCCACATTCCGTCATGGGTCAATTCGGCGCCGGCAAAGTGCTGCTGAAACCGGCATCCGAAGGTACGGGCGTTATTGCGGGCGGTCCTGTCCGCGCCGTACTGGAACTCGCCGGAGTCGGCGATATTTTGACGAAATCGCTGGGCTCTTCCAACTCCATCAACATGGTTAATGCGACGTTGGAGGGACTTTCCCGACTGAAACGCGCCGAAGACGTGGCGAAGCTCCGCGGCAAAACCGTGGAAGAGCTGTTAGGTTAAGGAGGGGACACCATGGCGAAATTGCAAATCACCCTCGTTCGCAGCCTGATCGGCCGTCCGGGAGATCAACGCCAGACGGTTCAATCGCTTGGACTGCGCAAGCTGAATCAATCGGTCGTCAAAGAAGACAACGCCGCGATCCGCGGCATGATCAACCATGTCAGCCACCTGATCAAGGTTCAAGAGATCAACGGCTAATACGGCACGCAATCGCAAAATAATCAAGGAGGTGCGACAACGATGAAATTGCACGAACTTTCTCCTGCCGAAGGTTCCAAGTTCAGCCGCAAGCGCGTCGGTCGCGGCATCGGCAGCGGCATGGGCAAAACGTCCACGCGCGGCCACAAAGGCCAAAACGCTCGTTCGGGCGGCGGCGTTCGCCCGGGCTTCGAGGGCGGCCAAAACCCGTTGTACCGTCGCCTTCCAAAGCGCGGTTTCAACAACGACCGTTTCGCTCTGGAGTTCGCGATCGTAAACTTGGAACAGCTTAGCGGGTTTGAGGCGGGCACGGAAGTAACGCCGGAGCTGCTTCTCGAAAAAGGGATCATCAAAAACCCGAAGGACGGCATCAAAATTCTGGCGGGTGGCGAACTGAGCGTAGGCTTGACAGTCAAGGCCCACAAGTTTTCGAAATCCGCTGTAGAAAAAATCCAGGCCGCCGGCGGTAAAACCGAGGTGATCTAATGTTCGCGACCGTCTCCAACATTTGGAAAGTAGAGGACCTTCGCAAGAGGATCCTGTTTACCCTTTTCATCCTGCTTGTCTATCGCTTGGGTTCCTTCATTCCGGTACCGAACATTGACAAAGACGTCCTCACCATGGCCAACGAACAGGGCAACGAGCTGTTCGGCCTGCTCAACACGTTCTCCGGCGGCGCCTTGTTCCAATTCTCCATCTTCGCGCTGGGGATTTTGCCTTACATTACGGCATCGATCATCGTTCAGTTGCTCTCGATGGACGTCATTCCGAAATTCGCGGAATGGGCCAAGGAAGGCGAAAACGGCAAGCGCAAGCTGGCGCAGGTTACGCGTTACGGGACGGTCATTCTGGCAGTGATTCAATCGTTCGCAACCGCGATCGGATTCAACCGGATCTACAATTACGATATGGTGCTCGATCCTTCGTGGTCGACCTATATCATGATTGCGATCGTATTGACGGCAGGTACCTCTTTCCTTATGTGGCTCGGTGAGCAAATCAACGAAAAAGGCATCGGCAACGGGATTTCGATCCTGATGTTCGCGGCGATCGTTTCGGCCATTCCGGGCTATGTCCGCGACATTTATGCGGATAAGTTCGTGAATGCCTCCGGTCAGCTGTTCATGAATATCGTCCAGGTCGTGCTGATTGTCGTGCTGATCGTCGCGATGATCGTCGGGGTCATCTTTATCCAGCAAGGCGTGCGCAAAATACCGGTGCAATACGCGAAACGCGTCGTCGGACAGAAAATGTACGGCGGCCAATCGACGCACATTCCGCTCAAGGTGAACGGCGCGGGCGTCATTCCGGTCATTTTCGCCTCCTCGCTGCTGATGTTCCCCATTACGATCGCCCAATTCTGGGCGGGCCATGGCTGGGCGAACTGGATCATCAACCATCTTTACTACGATAGACCGCTCGGCATGGTGCTGTACGTCCTGCTGATTATCGGATTCACGTTCTTCTATACGTTCGTGCAATTCAATCCTCAGCAGCTGGCCGACAACATGAAGAAGAACGGCGGCTACATTCCGGGCATCCGTCCGGGCAAGCCGACCTCGGGCTACCTGATGCGCGTCATCACCCGCATCACGCTCGCGGGCGCGATTTTCCTCGCGGTCATATCGGTCATCCCGGTGTTCTTCGGATTGATTTTCGGATTGCCGAGAAGCGTTCAATTGGGCGGCACTTCGCTGCTCATCGTCGTCGGCGTCGCGCTGGAAACGATGAAGCAGGTCGAGAGCCAATTGATCAAGCGCCACTACAAAGGGTTTATCACGAAAAAGTCATAAGCATCGAAACGGCATTGCCTCAGCGGGCGATGCGGTTTACGCCTTGGGAGGAACAACGATGAACATTCTGTTTATGGGGCCTCCAGGCGCCGGCAAAGGCACGCAGGCCGAAAGGATCGTTGCCGAATTCGGCATTCCTCACATCTCGACCGGCGATGCGTTTCGTTTGGCCATGAAGGAGGGCACTCCGCTTGGCCAGAAGGCGAAGGAATACGTGGACAAAGGCTTGCTCGTTCCCGACGAGGTGACCAACGGGATCGTGCGCGACCGGCTTTCCCTGGACGATTGCAAAAGCGGCTTCCTGCTCGACGGGTTCCCGCGCACGATCGCCCAAGCGGAAGCGCTGGACGCGATGCTTGCCGAAATGGGCCGCAAGATCGACCATGTCATCAACCTGAAGGTGGACCGCAGCTTTCTGCTTGCCCGCCTGACGGGACGGAGGATCTGCAAGCAATGCGGCGCCACTTACCATACCATTTTCAATCCGCCGAAGGTGCCCGGTGTATGCGATAAAGACGGCGGAGAGCTGTACCAGCGCTCCGACGATACGGAAGAGAAGGTCGGTACCCGTCTCGACGAGTACACGAGCAAAACGGCCCCGCTGCTTGATTATTACGGCGACAAAGGCTTGCTCCGGGAACTGGACGGAGAGAAGGAGATCGACGCCGTGACGGCCGAAATCGCTTCTCTTCTGAGAGGGTAACGAGCGATGATCGTTTGCAAGTCCGAAGCCGAATTAAGCTTGATGCGCGAAGCCGGACGGATTGTGGCCGAAACGCATCGCCTGATGAAACAGGCGATCGTGCCGGGAATAACGACCGGAGAGTTGGACCGGATTGCCGAAGATTTCATCCGCAGCCAGGGTGCCGTACCTTCTTTTAAAGGCTATAACGGTTTTCCAGCCAGCATTTGCGCTTCCGTCAACGAGGAGCTCGTACACGGATTCCCCGGACCGCGGAAGCTGAATGAGGGCGATATCATCAGCATCGATATCGGCGCCCAGTACAAGGGGTACCACGGCGACTCCGCCTGGACGTACGGCGTCGGCAAGATCAGCGAAGAGGCGCAGCGGCTGCTGGATGTGACGGAAGCGTCTTTGTATGCCGGTCTTGCGCTCGTTCGTCCGGACGTTCGGCTGTTCACGATCTCTCACGGGATCCAGAAGGCGATAGAGGCTGCCGGTTTTTCGGTCGTTCGCGAATATGTCGGACACGGCGTCGGAACGAAGCTGCACGAGGAGCCGCAAATCCCGAACTACGGCGTTCCCGATCGGGGGCCGCGGCTTAAGCCCGGCATGACGCTGGCGATCGAGCCGATGGTCAACGTCGGCGAGCGTTACGTGAAGACGCTGGCCGACAACTGGACGGTCGTGACGGTCGACGGATCCTTGTGCGCGCATTTCGAGCATACGATTGCCGTAACCGACGACGGGTACGAGATTTTGACCCGAACGGAAGCTTAGGTGAATCGCGATGACGGAACAAGCAAGGTTTTCTCCCGGAGACATCGTGAGAAGCCGTCGCGGGAAGGACGAGGGACAGCTTCTGGTCATTATCGGGCTCGAGAGCGAGCGAATCGCGCTCGTGGCGGATGGCGACCTGCGGCGGTTCGATCGTCCCAAACGTAAAAATGTGCTGCATCTCGAACCGATCGGGATCGCAAGCGACGAAGTCGCAAGCAGCCTCCGCGAAACCGGACGCGTCACGAACGGGAAGCTACGTTTTGCGATCGTAAGCGCTAAGCGACAGCTTGAAGCGCATGCTGAAGAGAAAGGGGAATGACGGTGGCCAAAGAGGACGTCATTGAGGTTGAAGGAACGGTCATCGAACCGCTCCCGAACGCGATGTTCAAAGTGGAGCTCGAGAACGGACACCAGATTCTGGCGACCGTTTCCGGCAAATTGCGGATGCACTTTATCCGTATCCTTACGGGTGATAAAGTGGTGATACAGCTGTCGCCGTACGATCTTACGCGCGGCCGCATCACGTACCGCAAATAGTTCGTCCGGTCTGCCATCCGCGTGACGATCGATTCGGATCGTACATTAAGGAGGTTATCTATCATGAAGGTGAGACCTTCGGTCAAGCCCATTTGCGAAAAATGCAAGGTCATCCGTCGCAAAGGCAACGTGATGGTCATTTGCGAAAATCCGAAACACAAACAAAAACAAGGCTAAGAGGAGGTGCTTCTTACGCATGGCACGTATTGCTGGTGTTGACCTTCCCCGCGACAAACGCGTGGAAATTGCCCTGACGTACATCTTCGGGATCGGCAAAACGACGTCCCAGAAGATTCTTGCGACATCCGGCATCAACCCGGATACCCGCGTTCGGGATCTGACCGAGGACGAGGTATCCCGTTTGCGCGAGACGATCGACAAAACGCAAAAGGTCGAAGGCGACCTGCGCCGCGAAATCGCGCTGAACATCAAGCGCCTGATCGAAATCGGCTGCTACCGCGGAGTCCGTCATCGTCGCGGCCTGCCTGTCCGCGGCCAACGCACCAAAACGAATGCCCGCACGCGCAAAGGTCCGCGCCGTACGGTTGCGAATAAGAAAAAATAATAAGGGGGGATAACCAACATGGCACAAAAGGGCAAGAAAGTCGTCCGCACGAAACGTCGCGACCGGAAAAATATCGATTCAGGCGTCGCGCACATCCGCTCGACTTTCAACAACACGATCGTGACGATCACCGACCCGCACGGCAACGCCGTATCCTGGGCAAGCTCCGGCAACATGGGCTTCAAAGGCTCGCGCAAAAGCACGCCGTTCGCCGCTCAAATGGCTGCGGAAACCGCCGCTCGCGCCGCGATGGAGCACGGCATGCGTATTGTTGAAGTCATGGTCAAGGGTCCCGGCGCCGGCCGCGAAGCGGCGATTCGTTCGCTGCAAGCTGCCGGACTCGAAGTCAGCATGATCAAAGACGTCACGCCGATCCCTCATAACGGATGTCGTCCTCCGAAACGCCGTCGCGTATAATGCGCGCTCCTATGTGGTATCAAACAAAAACAACTTGTGAATAATGGTTGTAATGGTTAGGCATACTACATGGTTTGCCCTTCGCAATTCATCGCAAGCTTGATGGGGCAAAACAATCGGCAACGTCAGCGGCGCAGCGCGACGTTTTGAAGGAGGGTTATGGTTGTGATTGTGATCGAAAAGCCGAAAATTGAGTCGGTGGAGATACAGGAAGACAGAAGGTACGGCCGTTTTGTCGTGGAACCGCTGGAACGCGGATACGGCATGACGTTGGGGAACTCCCTCCGCCGCATTCTGCTGTCGTCCTTGCCGGGCGCAGCCGTTATATCGGTTCAGATTGACGGGGTTCTTCACGAGTTCTCCACCGTTCCGGGCGTCATTGAGGATGTAACGGAAATTATCCTCAATCTGAAGCGTCTGTCGCTGAAAATTCATTCGGACGAGGAGAAAGTGCTCGAGATCGATGCGGAAGGCGAAGGCGTTGTGACGGCCGGCGACATCAGGGCGGACAGCGACGTGGAAATCCTGAATCCGGATCTGCATATCGCGACTCTGGCTTCGGGCGCGCGGCTTCATATGCGCATTTTCGCCAAGCAAGGGCGCGGTTATGTCCCGGCGGATCGCAATAAGAAAGAAGATCAGCCGATCGGGGTCATTCCTGTCGATTCGATCTACACGCCGATTACCCGCGTCAATTACAAAGTCGAGAATACCCGCGTCGGCCAGGTGACCAACTACGACAAGCTTACGCTTGAAGTTTGGACGGACGGAAGCATCCGGCCGGAAGAAGCGGTCAGCCTGGGCGCGAAGATCTTGACGGATCACTTGTCGTTGTTCGTCGGCCTGACCGACGAAGCCAAGGACACCGAGACGATGAAGGAGAAGGAAGAAGACAAGAAAGAGAAAGTGCTCGAGATGACGATCGAAGAGCTCGATCTTTCGGTTCGCTCCTACAACTGTCTCAAACGGGCCGGCATCAACACGGTTCAAGAGCTGATCACGAAGTCCGAAGAAGACATGATGAAGGTCCGCAACCTGGGCCGCAAATCTTTGGAGGAAGTGCAAGAGAAGCTCGAAGAGCTGGGCCTCGGCCTTCGCATTGAAGAATAAAGACAGGCAGGGAGGGAAAAACCGATGGCTTATCAAAAACTGAGTCGCGATTCCAGCGCACGGAAGGCTCTCTTCCGCGACCTGGTGACCGACTTGTTCCTTTATGAACGCATCCAAACGACGGAAGCGAAAGCGAAGGAAGTGCGTTCGATCGCGGAGAAGCTGATCACGCTGGCGAAGCGCGGCGATCTGCATGCCCGTCGCCAAGTGGCGGCATTCGTACGCAGGGAGACGCTGGACGGCGACCAAGACGCCATTCAAAAATTGTTCTCCGAACTGGCAACCCGTTACGCGGAACGTCCGGGCGGCTACACTCGCATTCTGAAGTTGGGCCCCCGTCGCGGCGATGCGGCTCCGATGGTTTACCTGGAGCTCGTAGATCGCGCGTAAGTGCGGAACAAGAAAGGATGGACCGAACCCGCGTTCGGATCATCCTTTTTTTGTATGCTTCCCACCCGAAGCTGGAAACGAAGGGGCATTTAACGTTGAGAAACATTTGTTTGCTCGTGAGTTACGACGGTACGGCGTACAACGGCTATCAAAGCCAGCCCGGCGGCAATACGATCCAGGACAAGCTCGAGGAGGCGATCGGTCATTTGACCGGCGAGCGGCTGCGGATTCACGGCTCGGGCCGTACCGACGCGGGCGTTCATGCCCGCGGGCAGGTCGTCAACTTCGCCACCGAATCCCGCATTCCGGTCGAGCGCTGGGCGCTGGCCCTCAATGCCCGCTTGCCGAACGATATCGTCGTGCGCGACGCGATCGAGGTGCCGCTTTCTTTTCACGCCAGGCATGACGCCATCCGCAAGACGTACCGCTATTCGGTGATATGCGAACCGTTTCCCGACGTCTTCTCGCGGCATTTCGCCTTCCACCATTATGCCCCGCTGCGGTTCGACGCGATGCGCGAAGCGCTGCGGCATGTTCTGGGAGAGCACGATTTCCGCTCGTTCGCCAATCCGGGGCAAATCAAGCCGCACTACGTAAGGACGATATACGAAGCGCGGCTTGCGGTGGAGGGCGAAGGCGAGAAGGGCGAAGGCCGGGGCCGGGCGCATCTGTTTTTGACCGGGAACGGATTTTTGTACAACATGGTTCGGATTATCGCGGGAACGCTTCTGCAGGTCGGAGAAGGCAAGCGCCGGCCGGAGGACGTCGCCCGCATCATCGCCGCCAAAGACCGGTCCAAAGCCGGTCCGACGGCTCCTCCATACGGTCTTCGGCTTTGGGAGGTCGAATATGGAGAAGAGTGGGGCGTCAACTGGAATCCGACTCGATAATATGCAATTTTAGCTTGCAAAATCGGGCTTTTTCCTGTATGATGTGAGTTGTGTGTTCTTCAGGCTACCCACGGCCCCGATGGAGAATGCGCGCCCGCAAGACATGCAAGAGTCGTTCCTCCTCTCAGCCCGAAGCGAGAGGCGCCGAACGTCCGCATACGAGAATTACCCGACTGAATAAACGAACAATATGTCTTTTTGACATACAAAACGGAACAGGCCATTTCGATCAAGGAGGATGTTACATGCGCACCACTTTCATGGCGAAGCCGAACGAAGTCGAACGCAAATGGTACGTCATCGACGCCGAAGGCAAAACGCTCGGCCGTCTTGCCAGCGAAGCCGCAGCTCTCATCCGCGGCAAACATAAACCGGAATTCACTCCGCACGTCGACACCGGCGATTTCGTCGTCATCATCAACGCGGAGAAGGTCGTCCTGACCGGCAAGAAGTGGCAACAAAAGAAATACTACACGCACTCGCACTATCCGGGCGGACTGAAAACGACGACCGCAGCCGAGATGAACGCGAAGCGTCCGGACCGCATGATCGAGCTCGCCGTTTTCGGCATGCTGCCGAAAAACAAGCTCGGCCACCAACTGCAAACGAAGCTGAAAGTATACGCAGGCGCGGAACACCCGCACCAAGCTCAACAACCTGAAGTTTACGAACTTCGCGGTTAATCGAAAGGGAGGACCTACCAATGGCTCAAGCGCAATATATTGGAACAGGCCGTCGTAAACATTCGGTTGCGCGCGTTCGTCTCGTGCCGGGTGAAGGCCGCATCATCATCAACAAACGCGATATCAACGAATACTTCGGTCTCGAAACGCTGAAGCTGATCGTCAAGCAGCCTCTTGCTCTGACCGAGACGCTCGGCAAATACGACATTCTCGTGCTGGCGCACGGGGGCGGCATCTCCGGCCAAGCCGGCGCGATCCGTCACGGCATTTCCCGCGCGCTGCTCAAAGCGGATCCGGAACTTCGTTCTTCCTTGAAGAAAGCCGGTTTCCTGACGCGCGACCCGCGGATGAAAGAACGGAAGAAATACGGCCTCAAAGCGGCTCGCCGCGCGCCTCAATTCTCCAAACGTTAAGATGCACCTCGCAGCCTTCTCGCCATACAATGGCGGGGGGGCTGTTTTTTTGCCTATAGACGCGAAGAAAGCTTCCGACGATTTCCGGCAATTTTAACATTGAATAATCCGATGCGATAACGTATAATTTTAATGCCTTATAAATGTACCTACTTGTCAGCAGGGGGTTAAACGGATGAACTTATTGGAAAAGGAAAATCTCATTCGCGAAAAGGCGGAGGAGTTCGAGCACGCGTCGCCCGAAACGGTCATCCGCTGGGCCGTCGAAGCGTTTCCGAATATCACGTTCGCGTGCAGCTTTGGCGCCGAAGACGTCGTTCTGGTCGATATGCTGCAAAAAATCAGCCCGAAAACCGACATTTTTTATCTCGATACGGACTTTCACTTCAAAGAAACCTATGAAACGCGCGACCGCATGGTGGAGAAATACGGGCTGAAGTTCGTGCAGGTCAAGCCCAAGATCACGCCCGAAGAGCAGGCGGCCGAGCATGGCGACGAGCTGTGGAAGCGCGATCCGAACGCCTGCTGCAACATCCGCAAAGTCGAGCCCCTGACCCGCATTTTGGGCCAATACGACGCCTGGATTACCGGCATTCGCCGCGATCAGGCTCCGACCCGCGCCAACGCGAAGAAGGTGGAATACGACACCAAATTCGGCCTCGTCAAGTTCAACCCGCTGGCAGACTGGACGTCGGACGATGTATGGCATTACATTCGCGAGAACGACATTATTTATAATCCGCTCCACGATCAAAATTATCCGAGCATCGGCTGCGAGCATTGCACGCGTCCGGTCATGCCCGGCGAAGATCCGCGCGCGGGACGCTGGTCCGGCACGGACAAGACGGAGTGCGGCCTGCACAAATAATACCCTTCGAAGGGTTTACGACTGGAGAGGAAGAGAAAAAGCATGAGCGCAATTTTACCGCATGGCGGAACGCTCGTGAACCGGCTGCTCGAGGGGGCGGAGCGCGAAGCGCTTCTGTCCGAAGCGGCCGGTCTGACGGCGATTCCGGTAAACAACTGGACGATTTCCGATATGGATTTGATCGGCGTCGGGGCCTTCAGCCCGCTGACCGGTTTTATGAACGAGAACGACTACGACTCGGTCGTCAGCCGCATGCGTCTTGCGAACGGCACGGTATGGAGCATTCCGATTACGCTCGCCGTGACGAAGGATCAGGCGGCCGCTTTGTCCGTCGGACAGAAGGCGTCGCTGGTCGGCGAGAACGACGGCGTCATCTACGGCGTCATCGAGATCGAAAGCATTTACCAGGCGGATAAGCGGCGCGAAGCCGTTCAAGTGTTCAAAACCGACGACCTGGAGCACCCGGGCGTCGCCAAGCTGTTCGACCGCCCGGATACTTACGTCGGCGGCTCGATTCAAGTGCTGAACCGTCCGCAGCCGGAAAAGTTCAACGAATATTATTTCGATCCGGCGGAAACGCGGCGCCTGTTCGCCGAAAAGGGCTGGAGAACGGTCGTCGGCTTCCAAACCCGCAACCCGGTTCACCGCGCCCACGAATACATCCAGAAAGCGGCGATGGAAATCGTCGACGCGCTGTTTCTGAATCCGCTCGTCGGCGAGACGAAATCGGACGACGTTCCGGCCAACGTTCGGATGAAGAGCTATCTGGCGCTGCTGGAAAATTATTATCCGAAGGACCGGGTATTTCTCGGCGTCTTCCCGGCCGCCATGCGGTATGCGGGACCGCGGGAAGCGGTGTTTCATGCGATCGTCCGCAAAAACTACGGCTGCACGCACTTCATCGTCGGCCGGGACCATGCGGGCGTAGGCGACTACTACGGAACCTACGAGGCGCAGGATTTGCTGCGCACGTTCGGCGCCGAAGAGCTCGGCATTACGCCGCTGTTTTTCGAGCACAGCTTTTTTTGCAAAAAGTGCGGCAACATGGCCTCCAGCAAGACGTGCCCTCACGGCAAGGAAGACCATTTGACGCTGTCCGGCACGAAGGTGCGCGCCCTGCTGCGCGACGGCATTTGCCCGCCGCCCGAATTTTCCCGTCCGGAAGTCGCGCAGATTTTGATCGAAGGCATGGCCGAAGCCAGCAAGCAGTACACGATTTAAGCGACGCGCGAATCGGTTGAACGAACTTATAGCGAGAACGAATAAATATCCGCCTTGTCCCATATGATGTAGCGTACATCGGGACGGGGTGGATATTCGTGTTTAAAAAACAATCGTTCAAACGCTTCGGACAATCGAAAAGACGCTACGAGATTTTCATATGGGTCACCCGGCAAGGGCTGATGCGCATGACCGCAATCGTCGGTCTGCTCGCGCTTACCTTCGTCGTTCTGTCGAGCGAGCTGCCGGCCGCGCGCACGTGGTCGTTCTGGTCGCTGCCGCTTTCCGGCAAAGTGATCGCGCTCGACGCCGGACACGGCGGAGCCGACGGCGGGGCGGTCAGCGAGGACGGGACGATCGAGAAGGATATCAATCTGGCGATCGTGCTCTATTTGCGCGACTATTTGCAGCAGGCGGGGGCGCTCGTCGTCCTGACCCGGGAAGGCGATTACGATTTGGCGGGAACCGATGTGAAAGGCTACTCGCGGCGCAAAACGGAGGATCTGCTGCGGCGGGTCAGCACGATTCGGGAGAAAAAGGCGGACTTGGCGGTCAGCATTCATTTGAACAGCATTCCGTCGCCGGCCTGGTCGGGAGCCCAAACGTTTTTCCATCCGTCGCGGCCGGAAAGCGAGCGGCTGGCTGCCGTGCTGCAGAAGGAAATTCGCGAAACGCTCGCCAATACGAACCGAACCGCTTTAAAGAACGAAACGGTGTATTTGCTCAAGGAGCTGGAAATGCCCTCCGCGCTCATCGAGGTCGGATTTTTGTCCAACCCGGGCGAATCGAAGCTGCTTGCGGACGTCGAATACCAGAAAAAGGTGGCGGCCTCGCTCTACCGCGGCATCCTGCGGTACAGCAGCGGCGAGATAGTGTAAAATCTCTGTGGGTGTAGGAATTGGAAAAAGCGGATATAGAAAAAGAGCTTCTCCCTTGGTAAAGTGATGTTTGCGCACAACACACCAAGAAGGAGGAAGCTCCTGTGAGCCACTTTACCACAACAATGCCGACGATGAAAGAGATTGAGCAATGGATTTTCCGGAAAATGCAGGAGGAATTCGCTCGTGCGATGAAGCAGGTACTGGAGGCGCTGGATCAGCAGATCCTGGAGCAACGGGACCGAGAGCGTTATCGAGTAAAGGACGAGCGTGAAACAAGCGTCAACACAGTGTTCGGGAATGTGCGCTTTAAGCGGAGATTGTACTGTGACCGTAGAAGCGGCAAACACGTGTATCTGCTGGATCAGCTGTTGCAATTCGAAGGGCGCGGGAAAGTCAGTCCGCATTTGGAAGAGACAGCAATCGCATTCGCAAGCCAAGGACCGTCGTACCGGGACAGCGCAAAGAGGCTGGAGCAGCTTTTGGGCTACAATGTGCTGAGCCACCAAGCGATCAGGGAAAATCTGATGGAGCGTGCGCAACAGCCGATGCCAGCGGTGAAACGGCGCGCTGCCCGCGTGCTGTTCGTGGAAGTGGATGGGCTGTACACGAAGCTGCAGCGGAGCAAAAAGCGCGGGATGGAGAACGCAATTGCAGTCGTACACGAAGGCTGGGAGAAGAACGGCAAGCGGGTACAGCTGAAGAACAAACAGCATTACCTGCATACGAGCGGCGGCGACTTCTGGGAAGGGTTCGGGGACTTTCTGGTGGAGCGTTACGAAATCGACGAGAACACGTGGCTTGTGGTGAACGGAGACGGCGCGGCGTGGATCGGGGAATGTACATCCTACTTTCACCAATGTCTGTACATGCTGGACCGCTTTCATGTGGCGCGTGATTTGAAACGCTTTGTTGGTCATTTGCCGCAGGTGTGGGAGACCGTGAGACGGTCTTTGGCCAAACAGGATGCAGCCGCGCTTATGGCGGTCCTGGAAGGCGTGTCGGAGCAAGAGATAGCGGAAGAGAACCGGAAGGATTGGAAGCCGTATAAAAGATTTCTAAAGCGGCATGAGAAGCATTTGGACGACTACCGAAAAACACTCCAGGCGAAGGGGATCGACACAAGCGGTATGCGCCCGATGGGAAGCGCGGAATCGCAGATGCGTATATTCGCCAAGCGGACGAAGCGTGGCGGGTACAGTTGGAGTGAGCGAGGCGTCAGGGCGATGCTGAGGACGATGATGAGGATTCAAGAAGCGGGCACGGTGGTAAGAACGGTTGAAGGACAAGCGAGTAAGCAGGCAACGCCGCAGCAGTCGATAAACATGCGGCAATTGCTCAAGAACGTGACGCAACCGGTCAAGGGTTGTATCGCTGGAATGATTCGCATGCTGCAAGGACCGAAGCAAAGCAGCACAACGGGTATGGCACTCAAAGCACTTCGCGGATAACGGCAAAAAATTCTGACAAATCACTTGTGTTTGATGAAAGAACGAAGCAAAGCGCTTACAAGGAAGAGGTTCCTTCGGGGTTCGCGTTCCAGGCATCTTAAATGACTGCCCACGCTAGCTTGACACTGACCAGCGGCGAGACCGGACAGCGCTGACCGGACAGCTGTGCTATAATAGCAGATGAGAAAAGGACGAAGCGGAGGCAAGGAACGGATGATAACGAGAGAAACGGTGCTGGAGCTGGCGCAGGCGGTTGTCGAGCCGACGCTGCGGCGTCCCTTGGTCCAGCTTGGGCTTGTCCGGGACGTCATGGTCAAAGGAGACAACGTGTCGCTGACCGTCGTGCTTCATCCGGACAGCATCGCGCAAGCGAAGCAAGTGGAGGCGGAGCTGGCCGGCTCTTTGCATAAAGCGGCGAAAGGCTCGCTGCACGCGCGATTCCGCGAAATGACCGACCATGAAAAGGCGGAAGCCCTGGCCAAGCTGAATGCGGCCGGGGCAAGCGCGGCACAGACGGCGGACGGAAAGAGCGGTCAGCCGGCTTCCGCGCCCGCCGGGGCCCAAGGAACGCCGGTGAAGGGGCATGGAGCCGGCATGGAGCAGCATCCGCTGCTGCGGCCCGAGAACGGCGTTCAATTCATCGCCGTCGCCAGCGGCAAAGGCGGCGTCGGCAAATCGACCGTCACCGTCAACCTCGCGGTCGCGATGGCGCGGCGCGGCAAGCGCGTCGGCATCATGGACTGCGACATCTACGGCTTCAGCGTGCCCGATATGATGGGGATCGAAGAGCGGCCGGAGGCGGTCGGGGACAAAATCCGTCCGATCGAGCGTTTCGGCGTTAAAGTGATTTCCATGGGCTTTTTCGTGGAGGACAACAGCCCGATCGTTTGGCGCGGGCCGATGCTCGGCCGGATGCTGCGCAACTTTTTTGCCGATATCGAATGGGGCGAGCTCGATTACGTGCTGCTCGATTTGCCTCCGGGCACCGGAGACGTGGCGCTCGACGTCCACCAGATGATTCCGCACAGCAAGGAAATCATCGTGACGACGCCGCATGCCACCGCGGCGTTCGTGGCGGCGCGGGCGGGCGCGATGGCGATCAAAACGAAGCACGAAATTTTGGGCGTCGTCGAAAACATGTCCTGGTACGAAAGCAAAACCGACGGCACCCGCGAATACGTGTTCGGCCGCGGGGGCGGCGGCAAGCTGGCGGAAACGCTCGGCACCGAACTGCTCGCGCAGTTTCCGCTGGGAGCCCCGGACAACCATCCCTCGGAGCCGGATTTTTCTCCTTCCGTCTATAAGGACAATACGCCCGAAGGCCGGGAATATTTGGCTTTGGCGGACAAGATCATCGAGAAAACGGCGCGGGCGGATCGTTGAAGCCGGAATGGCGGTACACGATCCATCCGACCGCTCGAACATAAAAGAACCGCTGACGGGAAGCCTGTCAGCGGTTCTTTTTTTAGTGCGCCACGCATGACGCGCAGCTAGGCGGTGAAAGTCCGCTATGGGGGCTGGCAGTTGCCAACCATTAGCCAAGAGCAAGGGTGTCCATCGCGAGGTGGAATCTGAAGGAAGCTGGAGGCAAAGTCCCGACCCGAGGAACACGAATCGCATCAGGCATCCAAAGTGGGACGAGTCTGCTAAACAAGACAAAATCCAATAAACTACACGGACACGAGGATGTAAATACGGCGGGTACATGGGATGAAAGCGACGCGTCTTACCGTGGGAGGTCTCACGGACGCATGAAGCGGATGAGCGAGATGCGGTTGAAACAAGATTTATCGTGAGAAGTCAGCAGAGACCATATTAGTAACGCGACAAGCGTTATGAAGGGTTGAACCTAAGGAGGTGTTAGTCAATGAAAGTTACCAAAGTCGGGACAAAAGAAAGCAGAATACCTTGCTGTAGCAAGGGCTGCCCGCAAAGAGATAGTGCGGAACACAAAGGGTATGCGGGAGCGCTTACCGACAAGCGGATAACTGAAAACAACAACACCAACACCAACAGCCGAGGGGACAAGCTACTAGAGCAAATCTTGAGCCGGGAGAATCTGAATGCCATGCTGCGTAAACTCGGAAACGACCACAACACCGCCTTCAAGTTCGCGAGTACAAGAAAAGGCTATTGGCGAACAGCCAAAAGCCCAATCCTGCACACGACTGTAACCGACATACTTCTGGAGAAAGCCGGTTACACAACCTTCTCAGCGTATTTCAAGTCTGTTCGAATGTAAACTTAGGAACCGCCGTATACCGAACGGTACGTACGGTGGTGTGGGAGGTCGGCTACTCAACTAATGAGTAGCCTCCTACCCGATTGCTCGGATCATTGGCTTTCCTGTCCGCCGCCTTCGCCGCCGCCTTCGCCACCGCCTTCGCCGCCGCCTTCGCCACCGCCTTCTCCTCCGCCTTCACCGCCGCCCTCGCTTGCGCCTCCGGCGGACTGGTTTTTGTTCGGATTCAGCTCTTCCTTCACGACGCTCTGCAGCATCTTCATGATTTCCAGCTTAAAGACGGGATTTTGGACGGCTTCCTGCACGGCGCTCATCATCTGCTGACGGTATTCCGGCATCTTCATCGACTGCACGAAAACTTTTTGCATTTCCGAGCTTTGAAGGACGTTGATCATTTCTTTTTGATAACTGGGGTCTTTCATCAAATCCTTTTGCAGCTGCTTGTTTTCCTTGCTTACCGCCTTGGCGAATTCCCCGGCGAATTTCGGATCGGTCATCAGCTTCCGCAATACCAGGTCGTACTCGGGAGAAGTAAGGACGTCCTTGACCGCGATTCGTACTTGCTCCTGATCCTGAGGCGTCATGGATTGCATATGAAGGCTGCTCGCTCCGTATTTGGCCGTCGAGGCGTTCGTAATCGCCTCTTGGGCTTCGGCGGATCCGAGAATATCGATGACCATGGACTTGACGTCCTTGTAGGACATTTGTTGGCCGCCGCCGCCGCTCGACTCTTGGCCGCAGGAGGCGAGAAGGATCGCCATGACGGGCACAATCGCCAATCGGGACAGGCGTTTTGGCCGCATTCGCATAAGACGTTCTCCCTTCGCTGGGATAATGGTTGTAGTATGCGACGGGAATCGGCCGAATATAACGGGCATTCATGGCTTTTTGACTTGAACGTGGTAAAATGGAAGGAGGTATGCGCTTTTATGGAATTCGCGATGAAGCAACGACTTGGGAGGAATTGATTTTGAATTTGCGTAAATGGATGTCGCTCTTCGGCATGAGCATTCTGATCGGCTCTGCGGCCGCGGTCGTCGTCGGAGGGGCGCTGCAGCTGATGGATCTGGAATTCCGCGATGTCGGCACGAAGGGCTGGCTGTACAACCTGTTTATGATGGCGATTGCGGGCTTGTCGTTCGGGGCGTTTTCGCATATGGGCTTTTTCGCTTATTTGATGCTGAACTACATTTCGCGAAGCGTGTTCAAGCGCCCTTATTTGTGGGTGGCCGCGCAAGCTTTCATTACGTTGTTCGTGCTGGCCGAAATCGCGTTCTGGACGTATGACAGCGAGTTTCCGGCCGCGACGTTCTGGCTGCTTCCGATTCTGCTTACGGGCGCGGCGGCGGCCGTCGCTTGGCGCAAAGCGCAAGAGACGACCGCCGGGGCGTGGATACCGACGATGTTTTTCATGATCGCGGTAACCGCGGTGGAGGCGCTGCCCAGCTTCCGCTCGGGCAACATCGCATCGCTTGTTTTTTACATGATTCCGCTGTTTGTTTGCAACACGTACCAAATTCTCAAGCTTCACCGGATTTTGGGAGCGCCGGCGCAGGCGGCGAATACGACGACGCAAGCCGGTTAAGGGGAGACAAGCTCGGACCAGGCCGAACGGTCCTCGACCGTCTTGCCCTCCGCTTCGGTTTGGCTGAGCAGCTCGGAGACGGTAACGAATTCGTAGCCCTTTGCCCGGAGCTGATCGATGATGGCCGGCAAAGCTTCATGCGTCTGTTTGCTCGAGTCGCTCGCATGCATCAGAATAATGTCGCCGGGGTGGGCGCCGTCAACGACGCGCCGGACGATGGCGTCGACGCCGGGATTTTTCCAGTCGCGAGAATCCGTGTCCCATTGGATCACTTTGTAGCCTTGTTCTTCGGCGATTTTCAGCACGCGTTTGTCGAAATCGCCGTTCGGAAGGCGGATCAGATTCGGCGCCTTTCCGGTCATCTCCGTTAAAATGCCGTGCGCGACCGTGATTTGCCGGCGAATCTCTTCGTCGGTATATTCGCTGTAATTGTCGTGCTTATGCCCGTGGCTGCCGATTTCGAAGCCGTCGTCGACGATTCGCTTGACCAGTTCCGGATGCGTTTTGCTCCAGGGAGCCGACAGGAAGAAGGTCGAGTGCGTGACGCCTTTTTCTTTCAAAATATCGAGAATCGGTTCCGCCCGCTTGTCGCCCCAGCTGATATCGAAGGTGAGCGCCACGGCCTTCCGTTCGGTCGGAACGTTGTAGATGGCGGCGGGCGTCGGCGGAGCGAATACGCTGATGTTGTCCCTTTCGATCCAGACGATGGCTCCTGACAGCAGAGCGGCGATCAGCAAAAAAAAGAATTTGGTGATGCGCCGTCCGTTAAAAACGAAAAAATGATTCATGGGCTTTCGTTCGGCTCCTTTCCGATTGGGGAATCCGCTCGTCGCTCGTTGCGGCAGCACGGCTTGGTTACTATCAATGTATGCTTGGACATTTATTATATTCACGGGGGGATCGGGATTTGTTTAGCCGCACCGCACTTTTGCAGACGTGGAAAAACTTGCGCCGCTACTTCATATTCGCCGCCATTTTGTTTTTCGCCAGCGTCGTCGTGGGCGGCTCGCAAACTTCGCTGCCGTTTTTGGACGAGCAGATGAAGGCAATCTCGGAAATGGCGAACGAAGCGAGCAGCTCGGACAACCCGCAATGGAGCTTTTTCACCACGATTTTTTTCAATAATGTAAGAAGCGTCGTCCTCGCGATGTATTTCGGGATCGTCCTATGCATGATGCCGGTCTTCACGCTGGTGCTGAACGGCATGCTGCTCGGGTATTTGTTCGGCGGGATTGCGGACCAGGGCTTCAACATTTGGCCGATGATCGCCAAATCGATCCTGCCTCACGGCATCGTCGAATTTCTGGCTTTGTTTCTGGCTTGCGGAATGGGGATATACCTTGGATTTTCGGCGATAAAAAGTTTTTGGGGATCGCTGATCGGCAAGGATAAGCCGTGGAGCGGGTTCGTCTTCGCATTGAAAGGATCCGTCCCGACGCTGATCGCAATCGTGCTGCTGCTTCTTTTGGCGGCGGTCATCGAAAGCACCTTTACCTACTGGCTGACGACGAATTCGGAGCTCGCTTGACGGCGGGCTTTTTTTATTGCGATCCGAACATCTGCGTCTTGCGCGGGAACCGTCGGGGAAAAAAGTTTAGACCTCGTCATAAAGGTGGTAAAAATGGAGCATAACAGTAACACTTATGCCGGGATGCGCGCTTGTCGGGCTCGGACGGCATTTGATCAAGGAGGTTCGATCCCGCATGCTCGGTATGCTGTTCACGGATAAAGAGTGCAAGGAACTCGATTATATGCTGCGCAAAGAATTGGACGAGATGCTGCTTGATCTGAACGATCGCAGATTGGACGGTCCCGTAAAAGAAGCGATCTCCAAACGCTATAAAACGGTTTTCCGGATGTACGCCCGAATCGCGCCCCCGCGCGAGCTGTCTCATTATGCGTTGGGACTGAAGATGAAGCCGAAAGAAAGTAAAAAAGTTTAAGAAGGGGGTTGACTGGGCAGTCGCGGATATGTTAAAGTAACTTTCGCCCCTCGCAAGAGGCGCGCATTTACAAAATCGATCGGCAGCGGCGAATTTGAAAAAAATCAAAAAAACCTCTTGCAATCGAGTATGTAAATGTGATATATTAATCAAGTCGCCGTTACGACAGCGACGCGAAAGCGAAGGCCTTCGGGCTAACGCGATTGCTCCTTGAAAACTGAACATCGAGCGTAATTGGAAACAAGTCGAATGCAGGCTTTGAGCCTGTGCGAGACAAACCAGCAATAACTTTTTGAGCCTAAGGGCTCTTCAATAAAGTAGTTGGACATTTTGACTCTCAGGATTTCCTTCGGAAACCCTGCCGTCAAAAGTCCCTTTATGGAGAGTTTGATCCTGGCTCAGGACGAACGCTGGCGGCGTGCCTAATACATGCAAGTCGAGCGGATCTTTTTAGGTAGCTTGCTACTTAAGAAGGTTAGCGGCGGACGGGTGAGTAACACGTAGGCAACCTGCCCTTTAGCCTGGGATAACATTCGGAAACGAATGCTAAGACCGGATACGCAGCTTGGTCGCATGAGCGAGCTGGGAAAGACGGAGCAATCTGTCGCTAAGGGATGGGCCTGCGGCGCATTAGCTAGTTGGTGGGGTAACGGCTCACCAAGGCGACGATGCGTAGCCGACCTGAGAGGGTGAACGGCCACACTGGGACTGAGACACGGCCCAGACTCCTACGGGAGGCAGCAGTAGGGAATCTTCCACAGTGGGCGAAAGCCTGATGGAGCAACGCCGCGTGAGTGAGGAAGGCCTTCGGGTCGTAAAGCTCTGTTGCCAGGGAAGAATAAGGGCTAGTTAACTGCTAGCTCGATGACGGTACCTGAGAAGAAAGCCCCGGCTAACTACGTGCCAGCAGCCGCGGTAATACGTAGGGGGCAAGCGTTGTCCGGAATTATTGGGCGTAAAGCGCGCGCAGGCGGTTCTTTAAGTCTGGTGTTTAAGTGCGGGGCTCAACCCCGTGACGCACTGGAAACTGGGGGACTTGAGTGCAGAAGAGGAGAGCGGAATTCCACGTGTAGCGGTGAAATGCGTAGAGATGTGGAGGAACACCAGTGGCGAAGGCGGCTCTCTGGACTGTAACTGACGCTGAGGCGCGAAAGCGTGGGGAGCAAACAGGATTAGATACCCTGGTAGTCCACGCCGTAAACGATGAGTGCTAGGTGTTGGGGGGGTCCACCCCTCGGTGCCGAAGTTAACACATTAAGCACTCCGCCTGGGGAGTACGGTCGCAAGACTGAAACTCAAAGGAATTGACGGGGACCCGCACAAGCAGTGGAGTATGTGGTTTAATTCGAAGCAACGCGAAGAACCTTACCAGGTCTTGACATCCCTCTGACCGGTCTAGAGATAGGCCTTTCCTTCGGGACAGAGGAGACAGGTGGTGCATGGTTGTCGTCAGCTCGTGTCGTGAGATGTTGGGTTAAGTCCCGCAACGAGCGCAACCCTTGATCTTAGTTGCCAGCACTTTGGGTGGGCACTCTAAGGTGACTGCCGGTGACAAACCGGAGGAAGGCGGGGATGACGTCAAATCATCATGCCCCTTATGACCTGGGCTACACACGTACTACAATGGCCGGTACAACGGGAAGCGAAAGGGCGACCTGGAGCCAATCCTAAAAAGCCGGTCTCAGTTCGGATTGCAGGCTGCAACTCGCCTGCATGAAGTCGGAATTGCTAGTAATCGCGGATCAGCATGCCGCGGTGAATACGTTCCCGGGTCTTGTACACACCGCCCGTCACACCACGAGAGTTTACAACACCCGAAGCCGGTGGGGTAACCGCAAGGAGCCAGCCGTCGAAGGTGGGGTAGATGATTGGGGTGAAGTCGTAACAAGGTAGCCGTATCGGAAGGTGCGGCTGGATCACCTCCTTTCTAAGGAACCCTTCGGGGGATAA
>NZ_LT821253.1:0-17500 GCF_900169535.1 Cohnella massiliensis | reverse complement strand
GTTGGTCAAGGGGTTAAGACACCTCCCTTTCACGGAGGTAACAGGGGTTCGAATCCCCTACGGGTCACCAAGATTTTGGAGGCTTAGCTCAGCTGGGAGAGCATCTGCCTTACAAGCAGAGGGTCGGGGGTTCGATCCCCTCAGCCTCCACCATCTTATCGCTGGGGATTAGCCAAGCGGTAAGGCAACGGACTTTGACTCCGTCATTCCTAGGTTCGAATCCTAGATCCCCAGCCAATCTTTCGAGTTTATTGCTCGATTGGCTTAGCGAAAAGAGAATTGCCCATGCGCGTGTGGCGGAATTGGCAGACGCACCAGACTTAGGATCTGGCGGGCAACCGTGGGGGTTCAAGTCCCTCCACGCGCACCATCCGGCGTGCGGAAATAGCTCAGTGGTAGAGCATCTCGTTGCCAACGAGAAGGTCGCGGGTTCGAATCCCGTTTTCCGCTCCATCTTGAATGCGCCCTTAGCTCAGCTGGATAGAGCGTTAGACTACGAATCTAAAGGCCGGGAGTTCGAATCTCTCAGGGCGCGCCATTCAAATTTCGCACGTATCGGGACGTAGCTCAGCTTGGTAGAGCACCTGGTTTGGGACCAGGGGGTCGCATGTTCGAATCGTGTCGTCCCGACCACTTAACTGGATAGCATGCGGGTGTAGTTCAATGGTAGAACTTTAGCCTTCCAAGCTAATAGCGTGGGTTCGATTCCCATCACCCGCTCCATTCAAAAATGACCGAAAGCCTTGCGATGCAAGGCTTTTTTGATTTATTCGCTGTGCGAAAACGCCCGGGCAAACAACTGGGCAAAGCCGCGCCGCTCGGGAAGCGAGGAACTTTATTCTATCCACTCCGGAAATCGGCTCGTTCCTCGCACGCATGCCGCCGATCCAATTGAGTCGTGGTGACTCATCTCAACCCTCCGAATGCTTACAGCCGCACGCATTTGAGTAAAAATGAATCATCTCACCTCCTCCGCAAGCACGCCGCCGATCCAGATGAGTCATAGTGACCCCAAACCTGCCATTGGGCATGCTAGCGGCAGTCGTTAGCGATGGCAGTCGCGTTGACGCCGTTTGCAGCGCAGCCATCTTTCAAGGGGGGACCGCCTCCGATGACGTTTCGTTTGATTTCGGATTAATTCCTCGCCCCCGCGAACATAATGATTGGAGCCTCTGCCGTTCAAACCCGATAAGGCGGGGAAAGTTCCGCGATTAACGGTATGCCTGAATGATGTTGAAGGTGGTGAGGCTATGGAAGAGATGCCGGAAAAAACGCCTGCGCAACTATCCAATGCCCGAATCAACGAGGAAAACTGGAGCGGCGTCGCTCTTAATGTAAAAGCATATGGAGCGGTGGGAGACGGGGTTACGGACGATTCCGACGCGATTTTGCAGGCGCTGCTCGATGTGCCCGATACGGGTGGAACCGTCTTTTTCCCTGCCGGGGTTTATATCGCTTCCAAAACATTATGGATGAAAAGCCGAACGACCGTATTGGGGTATGGCGGCCGTTCCAGGGTAGCGGTTATAAAGCGTGCCGACGGCATGTACGACGATTTGTTTTGCGCGGGCGTTTATACGGGCGTTCGGGATAAGACTCGTTCCGGTTCTGCGGATTGGGCGGGAGGCCAGCCGTATACCAAGAATAACCCCGGGTTCGGCATCAGCTTTCAAGGCATTTACATTGACGGAAACAACGCGAATGCAGGCCAAAACCCCAAAGTGCCCGGCAACCTCAATAGCTATCGGGGCAGCAACATTTGGCTTCAATATGTTGACGGCATCCACATCGAGGATATCTGGAGCGATTACGCCCCTAACGACGGCGCCTTTGTTTCGGGCAGGCACATCACGATCTCGAATTCCCTTTTTTCCAACACGAAAATCATAAACAAAACCCCGGGATCGGCTCCGACGAACAACGGAATCACGATAGCGGGTACAATGGCCGGAATTGACGGCGACGTAAACGACATGATCACGGTCACCAACGTTCAGGCTTTCAATAATGACGATTTGGGCGTTGCCATACAAGCGCGGCAGATGGATAACGCCAATGCGTACCATGGGGGGACGGTCGTTTGCAGCAATGTCGTGACCAAAGGAAACCGGACTTACGGGCTGGCGATCGAGGCCGGCCAAGCCGCGCAAAACGTCGCGAACACGCGGCCGATGAAAAAAGTCGTTCTGAACAACATTATTTCCGATAACGACGCTGTGGGCCGTTTGTATAGCATCGGAATCCGATACGATATCGAAGACTTGATCGTAAGCAACGTTATTATAAACAATGCCAATAATGGCGGGCTTGTCATTAACGGACACAATCGCATCAAGGTCGATAATGTCCACATTCGGAATTATGCCTTGAATCCCGAGCCGGAGGGATTGACGACCGTTCGGGGCATGCATATCTATTGCGACGAAATTTTTCCTTCCATCGACCGGATATCCGTTAAAAACGTACTGATCACCGGGGGCAGCGGACGAACCATCAATACGGAGGGAATCAATGTATCCGCCAAAGTCCTCAATATTGAACTGGAAAACGTTGAGGTCGCGGGAACGACATGGATTTCCGAACGCGGCGTCGGTATTTCGATCGGCGCTCAAAACGTCGTGATGACGAACTGCAGAGCTTCGCTTTGCGGAGACGACGGAATCAAACTCAATCAAACCGTAAAGCATTTTAGGCTGACGAATTGCGAAGCTTTTAACAACGGGCAAAATCCGGGAGCGCCTTCGAGGCGGGGGATTAATATCCTTAGCGGAGATGGGACGATCCCGCTCCGGGTAGGGGATTTGACTCATTGCTGGGCCTATGACGACCAGGCGGCGCCGACGCAATACGAAGGAATCAAAATTCCCGGCGCCTCGGATTCCGATGCTTTCCGCATCGCATTTTGCCGCGCGTTCGGGAATGCGCACGAAGATTTCGCGGGTTATGCGGCCGGCAGCAAGCATTCCGTTTGGGGGAATCTTTGGGGGGCCCAGGACGCCGATAACGCTTTTAAATTGGAGGGCAAGGCGGGAGCGTGGAACCAGAATCTGCTCTCCATCGGTCCGTATCATCTGTTTATCGACAACGGAGGCGGCGCCTATGCCAAGTTCCGGATCATGCACGGCAAACCGAAAAGTCCGGATGACGGCTTTCTTCTGCCGCACGTCTCGTTCGGCACGGCCATTCCGGCGTTCTCTCCGTCTTATGCGGGGCAAAAGCACATCGACCGGGCCAACGGCCGGGTATTCGAAGCCGTCGGCGAATCGAGCGCGTCGGATTTCCGCCAAATGGCGCAGACCGGACATCACAAAGCGATCATCCCTCCCGTTATTTTCGGACCGAGCGGCGGTACTTACACAAACAACAACGCTTACCCCATCGATGTGGTGTTTACCGGCGGAAACGTGACCGATCTGGAAATATCGCGAGACGCCGCGAATTTTTACAGTCTTGGCATCACTTCCGGGCCGGTCAGGCTTTCGCCCGGGGACAGAGTGAGGGTAACGCACACGGCGGCGCCCATGCATATGGTTATTCCGCGATAAAATCGGCCGGGGAGTCCCCAACCGGAATCGCGCAAGAGCGAAGAAGAAACCGCGCTTCCCCCGCATCGATTCGACCGGACAATGGCGAATTGCGAGCCCTTTCAAGCCCCCGCATATGCGGCGATCGCTTGGGAGGGCTCGCTTGGTTTGTCGTAAAATAAAGGGAAAGGAAAAGAAAAGGGAGATTTTCGGGGGGCTTTGTAGTATGATAAATAGAAGAGTTTTAAGCTGAAACGTTAGGTCTGAGGTGAAAAGAATGTCTGAACTAGCTATGTCCAACCGTCCTTCCTCCAACCATCTGCTGCGTCGGGATGTTCGTTTTCTCGGGAACATTCTCGGCGAAGTGCTGGTGCATCAGGGAGGCCGGGAACTGCTTGACCATGTCGAAAAAATTCGCGAAACGAGCAAGGCGCTGCGCGCCGATTTCGTTCCGGAATTATACGAGGAATTCACCAATACCGTCAATGGCTTGAGTCCGGAGGTGCGTCACCAGGTCATCCGGGCTTTCGCCATTTATTTTCAACTCGTCAACATTGCCGAGCAAAATCACCGCATCCGCCGCAAACGCGATTACGAGCGTTCCGCCGGCGAGGAAGTTCAGCGGGGATCGATCGAAAGCGCCGTGCAAGAGCTGAAAAACCGCAACCTGCCGGTGGAGGAAGTCCAGGATCTGCTCGAGAACATTTCCCTTGAGCTGGTTATGACCGCCCACCCGACGGAAGCGATGCGGCGCGCCGTCCTGGATATTCACAAGCGAATCGCCGAAGAGATGATGGAGCTTGACAACCCGACGCTGACGCTGCGCGAGCGGGAGAAGCTCCGGGACAAGCTGCTCAACGAGGTGCTGACGCTGTGGCAGACGGACGAGCTGCGCGACCGGAAGCCGACCGTTATCGACGAAGTGCGGAACGGCATGTACTTTTTCAACGAAACGCTGTTCGACGCTCTGCCGGACGTCTATGAGGAACTGGAGCGCTGCCTGGACAAATATTATCCGGAGCGGGCTTGGCACGTGCCGACCTATTTGCGCTTCGGCTCGTGGATCGGCGGCGACCGCGACGGCAATCCGTCCGTAACCGCATCGGTCACCTGGCGCACGCTCAATATTCAGCGGGGACTCGTCATTCACAAATACGAGGCGCTGCTGCGGTCGCTCATGCGGAAGATGAGCTTCAGCACGACGATCGTTCAGGTGACCGACGAGCTGCTGCAATCGATCGACCAGGACCGCTCGCAAGTCGAGCTCCGTTCGGTCGAGCCGTGGACGAACGACAAGGAACCTTACCGCGTCAAGCTTACCTATATGATTCAAAAGCTGCAAAACATGCGCGAAGACAAGCTGAAGGGCACGCCGCAGCGTTATCATGCGGTTTCCGAATTTATCGCCGAGCTGCAGCTGATCGACCGCAGCTTGCGCCATCATTTTGCCCATTTTGTCGCCGACACGCATTTGAAGAAGCTGATCCGCCAGGTCGAGCTGTTCGGCTTCCACCTCGCGAAGCTGGACGTTCGCCAGCACAGCAAAGAGCACGAGAACGCCATGACGGAAGTGCTCGCCAAAGCGGGCGTAACGCCAAATTACGCCGAGCTGTCCGAAGAGGACAAAATTTCGCTGCTGCACGGCCTGCTGTCGGATTCCCGTCCGCTCCTGCACGAGAATGCGAGCCTCTCGGACGGCACGAAGGAGTGCCTCGACGTTTTCCGCACGATTTACCGGGCGCAAGAGGAATTCGGCGCGAACTGCATCGGCAGCTACCTGATCAGCATGACGCAAGGCGCCAGCGACATGCTGGAAGTGATGGTATTCGCCAAGGAAGCGGGCCTGTTCCGCTGGTCGACGAACGGAACGGTCGCCAGCACGCTGCAATCGGTGCCGCTGTTTGAAACGATCGACGACCTTCACGCGGCTCCGGCCATCATGAAGACGCTGTTCGAGTTGCCCGTATACCGCAAGACGGTCGAAGCGATGGGCAACCTGCATGAGATCATGCTCGGATACTCCGACAGCAACAAGGACGGCGGCATGGTAACGGCCAACTGGGAGCTGCGGGTCGCGCTGAACGAATTGACCGCGATGGCCAAGGAATACGACGTCAAGCTGAAGTTTTTCCACGGCCGGGGCGGAGCGCTCGGACGCGGCGGCATGCCGCTGAACCGCTCCATTCTCGCGCAGCCGCCGCATACGATCGGCGGCGGCATCAAGATCACCGAGCAGGGCGAAGTGCTCAGCTCCCGCTACTCGATGCAGGGCATCGCGTACCGGAGCCTGGAGCAGGCGACGAGCGCTCTCGTGAAGGCCGCGTTCCTGGCAAGGCACCCGCTTGGGCAGCACGAGGCCGAGAAGGAATGGGAACAAATTTTGATCGGCATTTCCGAAACGGCCCAGACCAAGTACCAGGATTTGATTTTCCGCGATCCGGACTTCATGACGTTTTTCAAGGAATCGACGCCGCTGCCGGAAATCGGGGAACTGAACATCGGTTCCCGCCCATCCAAACGCAAAAACAGCGAGCGCTTCGAAGACTTGCGAGCGATCCCCTGGGTGTTCGCCTGGACGCAAAGCCGCTATTTGCTGCCTGCCTGGTATGCGGCCGGCACGGCTTTCGAACATTATATCGGCGGCGACGAAAGCAAGCTGGAGAAGCTGCGCGCGATGTACCGGGAATATTCGTTCTTCGGCTCGCTCGTGGACAATCTCCAGATGGCAATGGCCAAAGCCGACCTGCTCATCGCCCGCAAATACGCGGGAATGATCAAGGACGAAAACATCGGCTCGCGCATTTTCGCGTTGATCGAAGACGAATATAACCGTACGAAGCGGATGATTTTGGCCATTACCGGCCAGGAGGACATTCTGGACAACGTTCCCGTCATTCAGGAATCGATCCGGCTTCGCAATCCTTACGTCGATCCCCTCAGCTACCTCCAAGTGCAGTTGCTGACGGAGCTTCGCGACTTGCGTTCCTCCGGCCAGGACGACGGCGAGCTGCTGCGCGAAGTGCTGCTGACCATTAACGGCATCGCGGCCGGCATGCGCAATACGGGCTGATGCGTCAGGCGACTCTTACGCCGAACTTTGCATAGGCTGGCGAAGCAGGCCCGGGGGAATCCCGGACCTGCTTTGCCGCATCTAGGAGTTGTCCGAAGGCGGACTTTTCGCGGACCGGCTCCCGAAACGGATGTTGATTTTTTCCATCGTATCCATTACGATTTTGCTTGAATTCGGCTGCTTGCTGCCTGGAGGCCGTCCAGATCGGAACGAATCGGAGGACTGACGGTGAAGCCAATCGAAACGCGACTTGCCCGGCTTGCCCGCAAAGGGGATCAACGGGCGTTCGCGGAAATTGTAGATTTGTACAAAGATAAATTGTTCCACCTCGCGAAACGGATGATGAACAACCGCCAGGAGGCGGAGGACGTCGTTCAGGAGACGTTTTTGCGGGTATACAAGCATCTGGATCGATACGACGAGAACCAGAAGTTTTCGACGTGGATTTACCGGATCGCGACCAATTTATGCATCGACCGGCTCCGCAAGCGCCGTCCGGTCTACTCCCTCGACGCGGAATCGTCCGACCACGAGGGGTTGGACGGGTACGCGATGCTCCCGAGCGACGACCGGACGCCGGAGAGCGAACTGCTGCTGTCGGAAACGCAGCGGATCATTCATGAAACGATGGACACGCTTCCCGTCAAATACAAATCGGTGATGGTGCTGCGCTATTTGCAGGATTTGTCGCTGCAGGAGATTTCCGACGTGCTCGATATGCCCGTGACGACGGTCAAAACGCGGGTCCATCGGGGCCGCGAATATTTGCGGAAAAAGCTGGAGCCCAAATTGTAAAGTTATTTTTGACAAAAATGAAACCGGCCGGCAAAGCCGACGTACAAATAAGGGAGAAGCAACTTCACGGAGATCGATCTCCGGATGTAGAAAGGGATGGCTCATATGAAGTGCAGCGATGCCGTCGCATATATGCACGAGTACTTGGACGGGGACCTTCCCGCCGAGCAAAGGCACCAGCTAAAACTTCACTTGTCCGGTTGCTCCGCATGCGCACAGCGTTTTCAATCCATGCAGCATACCGATGCGCTTCTCCGGTCAATGCCCGAGGAAGCCGTTTCAAGAGATTTGGCATATCGAATCATGAAGTCTCTCCCCAAGAAGCGAAGCTCGATCGCATGGACGACATGGGTTCGCCGGCATCCGGCGCTATCCGCGGCGGCCATGTTTTTACTGATAATGGTATCCAGCCTTTCGGCTTTATGGAATCAAGGCCAGCAGCTGGCGCTGCGGGGAGACGATCTGGAGCATGTCATCGTCGAGGGGAATACGGTCATCGTGCCCGAAGGCCAGACCGTGTCCGGAGATCTCGTCATCGAGAACGGAGAATTGCAAGTGCTTGGCGAGGTTACCGGCAACTTGACCGTCATCGACGGGAATGTCACCCTGGCTTCGACCGCCCACATCGCGGGCAAGGTCAAAGAGATCGACCGGGCGATGGATTGGGCTTGGTACAAGCTTACCTCGTGGTTCGATACGCTGGCTTACGGATCGTAACGGCATATGGATAACCGGTAAAGGCTGTCCTGCGAAAATCGCGTTAATGTATACCGAGGTCTCAACCTGCACGAATGCCCGGCGTGTTGCGGGCGTTATGCAGGTTAACGCGATTTTAGGCCCCGGCGATCGGCCAACGGACGTCCGGACAGGTTCTCCCCTGGGACTTGGGGAGGTTTTTTTGTTGGATTAAAGGATTTCGCGGCAGGAGTAGAGAACTGTATATAGATATAAACTAAGCGTATTCTGACAAGAATCGGGAAACCGATCGAGGCGCCGATTGGGGGGTGCGTCTTGGATTACTTTCGCACGCTGACATGGTATGGCGCTCTTAAGGACATCGCCGATATCCTGATCGTCAGTTACTTGTTTTATAAAATGATTCAACTGGTCCGCGGCACGCGCGCGGTTCAATTGCTGAAGGGCATCGTTTTGCTCATCGCCACCTGGGCGGTCAGCACATGGCTTAACTTGTACACGCTCAAGTGGCTCATGAACCAGTTGTTTACGCTCGGCGTCGTGACGATCATGATTATCTTCCAGCCGGAGCTGCGGAGGGCGCTCGAACAGCTTGGGCGAGGCCAGCTTTTTACCCGCACGTCGGCAGCCGACCAGGATGTCAGCCATCAGATCAACGAAGTGATCAAAGCCGTCAATTACATGTCCCGGCGCAAAATCGGAGCCTTGATCGTCTTCGAACGCGCGACGGGACTGAACGAATATATCGAATCCGGCATCAAGATGGAATCGATCATCAGCTCGGAGCTGTTGATCAACGTGTTTGTTCCGAATACGCCGCTGCACGACGGGGCCGTCATTTTGCGGAACACGCAAATTATGGCCGCGGGGTGTTATTTGCCGTTATCGGAAAACCCGTTTATCAGCAAAGAGCTGGGAACGCGCCACCGGGCGGGGATCGGCATCAGCGAAGTCGGCGACGCCATATCGGTCATCGTTTCCGAGGAGACGGGACAGGTTTCCCTTGCGATCAACGGCCAAGTGGTGCGCGATATCAAGGAAGAGTCCTTGATCTCCAAGCTTTTCGACGAGCTTCGCCCGCGGGCCGGGGGTTCCGAGAAAAGGCGCAAATTGGCGTTCTGGAGACGGAAGGAAGGTGACGGCCATGGATAAATGGTTAAGCCATCCGACCGTCATGAAGCTGGTTGCGCTTGCGCTCGGCATTCTGATGTGGGCCGTCGTGCATTTCGATCCGGAGTCCAGCACGCCGACTTCGACGACAAGCCAGTTGCAGACGAAGACGATCAACGAAGTGAAAGTCCAATATTACGGCTTGGACGAGCGAAATCTCGTGCTGCAAAGCATGGAGCCGGAAACGGTCAAACTGGTCGTCCGGGGCACGAGGGCGGATCTGCTCAAGCTCGGGGCCGACGACTACAAAGTCCAGGTCGATTTGAGCACGGTAACGGCCGGAGAGCATACGTTGAATTTGTGGGCAAATTTACCGCGCGGAATCGATGTCGTTTCGTTGACTCCCTATTCCGTAACGGTTAATGTAGAAGAGTTGCAAACGAAGGAATTCGAGGCGGAGCTCAGCGTGACCGGCACCCCTGCTCAAGGGTACAAAGCGGGGACGCCGATCCTAAGCCCGACCAATCGGGTTCACGTGACCCTGCCCGAAAGCCAGATGGCGAGAGCGGAAAGGGTCGGAGCCTCGATTTCCGTAGACGGGCAAAGCAAAACGATCAAAAATAAAAGCATCAAGCTGCTCGTTTACGACAGCGAAGGCAACGAAATCGAAGGAGCGGTCATCGATCCCGCCGTTCTGGAGGTGGAAGTGCCGATCACCAATCCGTTCAAGACGGTTCCGCTTCAATTCAAGCTTGTCGGATCTTTGCCGTCGGGACTCAGCATCTCCAGCTTCAAGCCGCAGGTCGAGCAGGCGACGATTTACGGACCTCAGGCGGATCTGGACAAAATCGAGTTCATCGAGGCGGACGTCCGGCTTAACGAACTGACGAAATCCGGGGACGTTACGATCGAGCTGACGACGCCCGAGAACGTTACGACGATTTCGCCTGCGGAAGTGACGGTAAGCGTGGAAGTCGTGCTGTCGCAAACGCGGTCGCTGCAAGGTCTTCCGGTTTCGATCGAGGGATTGGCCGAAGGGCTGGACGCCAAAATCACCGACCCGTCGACCGGCTTGGTCGATATTACGCTCAAAGGCGCCCCGGCGATGCTGGACAGCCTGCAGCCCGGCGACGTCGATGTCGTAGTCGATTTGAGCGGACGCGGGCCCGGCGTCCATATTCTCCCGCTCGTCGTCAATTCGCCGCGCTTCATCGACCAGGCCGGCGGCAACGTCGCGGTTACCGTGGAGATCACGGATCCGCAGGCGGCGTCCGCGACGCCGCTTCCGCCGGAAGTCGAGGGCGAAGGCGGAAGCGGCGGGACGAACGCCGGATCGAACGGAGAGACGGGCGGAGAAACCGGAGGCGAAACCGGGGGCGAATCCGGCGCCGGCTCCGGGAGCGTACCTGCGGACGGCGGCGCGGGAAGCGGCACGGACGAAGGAACCGACACAACAACCAGCAATGCCGAGACGCCGGCCGAGCCCGATGCGGAGCCGGCGGTCGGCCAGTAGCGAAGAAGGGGAAGGATTAGAGAGATATGGGGAAATATTTCGGTACAGACGGAGTACGCGGTGTTGCAAACGTTGAATTGACTTCGGAACTGGCCTATAAGCTCGGCCGCTGCGGCGGCGTCGTCCTGGCGGGGCGTTCGGAACGCCCGAAGGTCGTGATCGGACGCGACACCCGCGTTTCCGGACCGATGCTGGAAAGCGCGCTCGAGGCCGGCTTGCTGTCGATCGGAGCAGACGTCATCCGGATCGGCGTCGTGTCGACGCCGGCGGTCGCCTATTTGACCCGGATGTTGGGAGCCGATGCCGGCGTCATGATTTCGGCTTCGCACAATCCGGTGCAGGACAACGGGATCAAATTTTTCGGCGGGGACGGCTTCAAGCTGTTGGACGAGACCGAAGCGGAAATCGAGAAGCTGATGGATGCGGAGGAAGATACGCTTCCCCGTCCGGTCGGCGGCGGAATCGGCACGGTGACGAACGATCCGGAAGCAAAGTTTCGCTATTTGGAGTATTTGAAGACGACGGTTCGCCAATCGTTCGCGGGGCTGAAGATCGTGCTCGATTGCGCGCACGGAGCCGCTTACGAACTGGCGCCCGCCGTATTCCGCGATCTGGGCGCGGAGGTGATCGCCTACGGCGCCGAGCCGAACGGCCTGAACATTAACGACGGAGTCGGCTCCACCCATCCGGAGCTGCTGGCTTCGAAGGTGAAGGAGCACGGGGCGGATCTCGGCCTCGCGTTCGACGGGGATGCCGACCGGCTGATCGCCATTGACGAGAACGGCGAGGAGGTCGACGGCGACTTCGTTCTTTGCATTTGCGGAGACGCGATGAAGCGGGACGGGCGCCTGAAGCACGATACGATCGTCACGACGGTCATGGCGAACATCGGCTTTTTTAAAGCGACGGAAACGCTGGGCCTGAACACGGCCAAAACGGCGGTCGGAGACCGTTACGTCATGGAAGAAATGGTGCGCGGCGGCTACAACCTCGGCGGGGAGCAGTCGGGGCACGTCATTTTCCTGGATTACAATACGACGGGGGATGGCATCCTGACCGCCCTGCAGCTTGTCGATACAGTCGTCGCGTCCGGCAAAAAGCTGGGCGAACTGAAGCAAATGATGCGCAAGTACCCGCAAGTGCTCGTCAACGTTCGCGTAGCTGACAAGAGCCGGTACGCGGGCAATCGGGCGATCGAAGAAGCGGTGTCCGACGCGGAGCGGGCTCTGGGCGACAACGGCCGGGTGCTGGTGCGGCCTTCCGGAACGGAGGCGCTCATCCGCGTCATGGCCGAAGGTCCGGATCGTTCGGAAATCGAGCGCCATGTCGAAAGCATCGCCGACGTCATTCGCAAGGAGCTTGCGTAATCGGACTCGGACCGGGGGAGTCATTCCGGTCTCGGGCTCGTGCAGGGGCGGGGATATCGGGATAGGCCGGTAGCGGCCGTCATTGATCATGTTCGGTACCAGAGCCCAGTGAAGCATTGAACGCCGAATAGCGGTCAACTGCGGGTGTTCATTGGGCAATCGAAGCGTAATTTGTGAAGTAGCGGTCCCTGGCGGCCGCTATTTTTATTATTCGGGCGTATCCGGAAGCTTGGGAGAAGACGGAGGGAGACCGCTCGAGCGGAAGGGAGCCTATGTTGGATTTTGTCCAATCAAAGGAGCCGAAAACGGGGAATTCGCTGTCTTGAGTGGATTTTATTCAACGAGATGCTTGTTATTCGGACGAAAACGCTGAAAAGGCCTCGCCAGATTGGAAAAAATCCAGGAAGCCGAAACGTTTCGCGAATAAGCCGGTTTTGATTGGATAAAATCCACCCAAGCCGAAACGTTTCGCGAGAAAGCCGGATTCGATCGGATAAAATCCAGCCAAGCTTCGCCAACCCTGGCCTAACCCTGGTCGAACCCAGTGCCATCCCGCTTAATCCTGCGTATTCTGCGTCCCCAAAAGTCGAAACCCAACTATACGCCAATACGCTGCGCTTTTTTTGCGCGGATTTTGTCATTTCCCAGGAAATCGCGAATGGCGGTTGCAAGGCGAGGGAAAAACGAATATGATAGAAATTATATTATAAGACAGGAAGCGAGGGTCGGAAGAAAAAGCTCGAAAAGCGCCAGAACTTGTCGGATGCGGAGGGGCGACACGGCAATCGGATGGGAACGGAACGGAGATAGGTTCCTATCCGCACGTGAAGCGAATCGAATTCGCATGGGTGCAAGTTGACGAGGTGGAGGTGTTCGAAATATTCGGCGGGGACCTCCCGGCCCAGATCGGGGCCGACAGCCGGAAGACAAATCGCCCAGGGCGACCGGGCGGCCAATATTCCGGCACGATAACGAGAGAAAGACGGCATAAGTAGGGCGGACCGGGATCGACCGCAAACGTACGGTTGACGGGTCGCGTCTTTTCATTTGGTTCGGTGCCGCAAGGGAGCGCGTCGGACATTTTTTCAAAACGTCGACAAGGTCGGCTGCGCTTAAGGTGACGGATGATTCGGGCGAATTCGGCGAAAGCTACGTACACGAATCGTCACCCGGCAGAGAAGGCTTCGGCTTCGGATCATGAAGAAGCGGCCTTCGTTTTGCGCAGCTTTCCTTTTCCCGAATGTTTGCGGCTTGGTTTCGGTTCGTTCCGGCTTTTTGCCGATAACCGAAACGGAGGTCTGTTTGCTTATGTGCGGAATTGTAGGATATATCGGTCATCGGCAGTCTCAGCCGATTTTGCTTGAAGGTTTGAAAAAGTTGGAATATCGCGGGTACGACTCGGCGGGAATCGCCGTTTTTACCGAACAAGGCCTTGAAATCACGAAGTCGGTCGGCCGGCTGGCGAACCTGGAGGGCCGGCTTAGCGGGGACCCGCTGAAGGGTACCGTAGGAATCGGGCATACGCGCTGGGCGACGCACGGGAAGCCGTCCGACGCCAACTCCCACCCGCATACGGACAATTCGATGAAGTTTTCGGTCGTGCATAACGGCATTATCGAGAACTATCTGGAGTTGAAGGAAGAGCTGGTGCAGGCGGGCCACCGGTTCCAATCGGAAACGGACACGGAAGTCATTTCGCACCTGATCGCGGTCGAATATGAAGGCGACATCGTCAAAGCCGTGCAAAAAGCGGTGCGCAAAATGCGCGGAGCGTTCGCGCTCGGCGTGCTGACGGAGCACGAGCCGGATCGGCTCGTCGCGGTGCGCTACGCAAGTCCGCTCATTATCGGGATCGGGGAAGGCGAGAAGTTCATCGCCTCGGATATCCCGGCGATTCTCGAGCATACGCGCGATATTTATATTTTGAACGACGGCGAGATGGCCGTGCTGACGCGCGAAGGCGTCGAGCTGATGACGATCGAAGGAAACTTCATTTCCAAAGACGTGTTCCACGTCGATTGGGATTTGATGACCGCCGAGAAGGGCGGGTTCGATCACTTCATGCTCAAGGAAATTCACGAGCAGCCGAAGGCTTACAGCGACACGATGCGGGGACGCGTAAGCGAAGACGGCCGTTCGGTCGCCCTGTCGGAGCTAAGCATCACGGCGGAGCAATTGCGCAGCATCGACCGCGTCCATATCGTCGCTTGCGGCACGGCGATGCATGCCGGTCTCGTCGGCAAGACGGTCATCGAGCAGCTTGCCCGCATCCCCGTCGAGACCGACGTGGCGTCGGAGTATCGGTACCGCTCGCCGATCATCACGCCGAGGACGCTCGTCATCGTCGTCAGCCAATCGGGCGAAACGGCCGACACGCTGGCAGCGCTGCGCGAAGCGAAGCGCAACGGCGCGCGCGTGCTGGCGATTACGAATGTCGTCGGCAGCTCGGTCGCCCGCGAGGCGGACGACGTCATCATCACGCTCGCCGGCCCGGAAATCGCCGTCGCTTCGACGAAGGCGTACACGTCACAGCTGATCGCGTTTTACCTGTTCGGTTTGCATCTGGCGCAAACGCTCGGCACGCAGGACGAAGCGTACATCGCGCGCGTGCTGGCCGCCATGCAGTCGCTGCCGGAGCAGGTCGAGCGCATCCTCGCCCAAGGCGAGGTCATCAAGGAAGTCGCCGAGTCGATCGCGCACAACCGCAGCCTGTTCTTCATCGGACGCGGCCTGGATTATGCGGTCGCGATGGAAGGCTCGCTGAAGCTGAAAGAAATTTCGTACATTCACTCCGAAGCGTACGCCGCCGGCGAGCTGAAGCACGGCACGCTGGCGTTGATCGAGGAAGGCGTTCCGGTCATCGCGCTGATCACGCAAGAGGAGCTGCAGGAGAAGACGCTCAGCAACATCAAGGAAGTGAAGGCGCGCGGCGCCGACGTGCTGGGCATCGTGAACGAGGGAGCGGAGGCGGAAATCGCCAAGTCGGTCGACACCTTGTTCGCTATCCCGCGCACCTTGCCGCTGCTGACGCCTGCGCTGTCGGTCATCCCGCTGCAGCTGCTGTCGTATTACGCCTCCCTCTCGCTCGGCCACGACGTCGACAAGCCGCGGAATCTGGCGAAGAGCGTGACGGTGGAGTGAAGATGTTGGAAGGTCAGTGTTGATTGTGTTCGGTGAAAATAAAGTATTAGACTGTGAAATAAAGTATTAGACGCCCATGCCGCTAACGCGGCACCATCAGATGATGAAAATGTAGGCACGCGATATAATTTACTTATGGCTGGCGAAGGCAGGTCGGCAGTCAATGGTGCTTCGAGCCCGAGTGTTAGACTGACCCTAACGACCAGGTGCACCACAGATTGTTGCTCCAATTCGGAAGCACGCAGGATAGAATAACCATATGTGGTTGTTGCACCAGCCCCTTCAATCTTGCTGCCGTAAGGAGAGTTTTACGAATGGACGTCGTATACAGTCATGTGTGCGGACTTGACGTTCATAAAAAGAACATCGTTGCCTGCACCATCACACCTGAAGGTAAAGAGACCCGCACGTTCGGCACCATGACCGATGATTTGATCTTGCTTATGGATTGGCTCAAAACCAAGGGATGCACTCATGCCGCTATGGAAAGCACAGGACCTTACTGGAAGCCGATCTACAATCTGTTGGAGCTCGAAGAGATTGAGGCACTTGTCGTGAACGCCCAGCACATCAAGAATGTTCCGGGCCGCAAAACTGACGTCAAAGATGCGGAATGGATCGCCGGACTGCTTCGCCACGGTCTATTGAAAGGTAGTTACATCCCAAACCGCGAGCAACGAGAGCTGAGAGAATTGATCCGGTATCGTCGCAGTCTCATCGAGGAACGCGCTCGAGAAGTCAGCCGCATTCAAAAGGTGCTGGAAGGTGCAAATATAAAGCTATCCTCGGTAGCGAGCAACGTGCTCGGTAAATCGGGACGTGCGATGATCGAAGCGATGATTGCCGGCGAAACCGATCCTGAGGCTTTATCGGATCTGGCAAAACGGAAGCTGAGAAGCAAAAAAGCAGATTTGAAGCGAGCCTTGAACGGTTTAATGGGACCACATCAAAAATTGATGCTGGGCGCCCAACTTCGGCACGTCGATTATTTGGACGAAGAGATCGGTAGGTTGGATGAAGAAATCAAGAGGCGCATGCTCCCTTTTGAGGAAGACCTGGAACTGCTCGACACCATCCCAGGTGTGGCACGAAGAACGGCAGAGACCATCCTGGCCGAAATTGGTCCGAATATGGACCAGTATCCCTCAGCTGCCCACCTATGCTCTTGGGCAGGGCTGTGTCCAGGTCAGAACGAAAGCGCAGGGAAGCGAATTTCCGGGAAAACCCGTAAAGGAAATAAGAAGCTTCGAAGTACACTCGTCGAAGCCGCAAAAGCTGCGGCTAGGACAAGAGAGACTTATTTATCCAGCCAATATCATCGAATTGCGGCACGCCGGGGAGCCAATCGAGCGACGGTCGCTGTTGCTCACAGCATATTGTCCATGGCCTACTATATTCTTAAGCGAAGACAACCCTATATCGAACTTGGTCCAACCTATTATGAAGAACGCAAGCGCGACGTCATTATCAAGAACTCCCTAAAGAAGCTTGAGTCATTAGGAGTATCTGTTACAGTCAATACGGTTGCCTCTTAATTGTTGCGTTAACCGAAACCTTACGTATTACCCCTGGCCATTTTGTGTTAGCCGGAGGGTCACTTTCCTATTGCCTTCTTTAGGCGTTCTAACGAAACGATATTTTCAGGATAGACTGTGAAAATAAAGTTTTAGACTGGGTAAATAAAGTATTAGACTGCTGGGTGATTCAGCATTTACTCCGATAAAACAGACATCATGAGCATGAACCCCGTAAATGGAATATTTGCGGGGTTATTTTCTTTTGTTGGAGTTGATCCGGTTTGAATCTGGGCGAGAAAGTCAGAACTATCCGAAAATCGCATGAGTTGAACCAGAAGGAATTTGCACTGAAAATCGGCGTTTCGCAAGGAACGCTTAGTGATATTGAACGCGGGGTTTGTTTGCCATCGTGTGAAACGATCATTGCGCTTAAAAACACGTTCCAATGTGATCTTAATTGGTGTAACCGTCAAGACCCCTTGAACAATTATTGCTACACAACATTGAACAGTGCTAGCTTGCAAAAATGGTTTGGCGGTACTTCAGGCGATAACTATCTCCACTTAATTGTAAGCGTCAAACTCTCCCCACCTTCGTTCCTTGCAATAACCGTGAGATAATCCTCCTCATAGTCCAATTGGGGGAGGATTTTTTATGGCCAGAGAAGACGTACAGAAGAAATGGGAAGAACGAATTGCCGCTTTCCGTTCCAGTGGAGAAAAAGCAGCAAGATGGTGCAAAGCCAATCAGGTGGATCGTCGCGGGCT
>NZ_LT821252.1:0-880 GCF_900169535.1 Cohnella massiliensis | reverse complement strand
ACTCATCCCAGCCCGCCATGCGCATGCAGCCGAACTCATTTGAGTAACCATGACTCATCTCGCCGTCTTCGCACGCACGCTAACGATCCAGTTGAGTCGTAGCTACTCATCTCAGCCCGCCATGCGCATGCAGCCGAACTCATTTGAGTAACCATGACTCATCTCGCCGTCTTCGCACGCACGCTAACGATCCAGTTGAGTCGTGGCGACTCATCTCAGCCCGCCATGCGCATACAGCCGAACTCATTTGAGTAACCACGACTCATTTCGCAGCCCTCGCAGGTCCGCTAACAATCCAATTGAGTCGTAGTAACTCATCCCAGCCCGCCATGCGCATACAGCCGAACTCATTTGAGTAACCATGACTCATCTCGCCGTCTTCGCACGCACGCTAACGATCCAGTTGAGTCGTAGCTACTCATCTCAGCCCGCCATGCGCATACAGCCGAACTCATTTGAGTAACCACGACTCATCTCGCCGCCTTCGCACGCACGCTATCGATCCAGTTGAGTCGTGGCGACTCATCTCAGCCCGCCATGCGCATACAGCCGAACTCATTTGAGTAACCACGACTCATCTCGCGCCTTCGTACGCACGCTATCGATCCAGTTGAGTCGTGGCGACTCATCTCAGCCCGCCATGCGTATACAGCCGAACTCATTTGAGTAACCACGACTCATTTCGCAGCCCTCGCAGGTCCGCTAACGATCCAGTTAAGTCGTAGTAACTCATCCCAGCCCGCCATGCGCATGCAGCCGAACTCATTTGAGTAACCATGACTCATCTCGCCGTCTTCGCACGCACGCTAACGATCCAGTTGAGTCGTAGCTACTCATCTCAGCCCGCCATGCGCATACAGCCGAACTCATTTGAGTAACC
>NZ_LT821251.1:0-933 GCF_900169535.1 Cohnella massiliensis | reverse complement strand
GAGCAGTTTTTTTACGCCGACAAACAAAGGCGAAATATAATTGTCTCCGAAACGGCGGTGAGGAAAGCAAAAAGCCACCGTCATTGGCGGTTCCGAATCTACCGTCAATTAAAGTGGCTGATGACAGTTAGAGTACCGCACAATAGGAGAAGATGGAGTAACTAGTGCTAAGCATAAATTCCATAAAGGTCAAATCCTATATTCAAAGATACGACCATATTTATCGAAAGTCGTTCTGGTAGATTTTGATGGATTGTGTAGTGCGGATATGTATCCGATACAAGCAAAAGAAGATACCAAATATTTGTGGTACTATATGTTATCGGATGATTTTTTAGAGCAAGCATCATCCGCTGGTTCACGGTCAGTTCTGCCCAAAATAAACCAAAAAGAGCTCTCTGCAGTGAAGGTAATGATACCTTCTTGGGATGAACAGCGAGAAATAGTTCATATTCTTGATAAGCTGTTTGCCAAAGAACAAGAAACAAAACATCTTATCAATGTTATCGATCAAATCGAAGTAATGAAAAAAGCAATTCTTGCTCGTGCATTCCGTGGTGAACTTGGAACAAATGATCCAAACGAGGGAAGTGCATTGGATTTGCTGAAAGAAGTAATCGTGGCACAATAGTTAGCAATTGCAATCGTGTCGTGTATAAACTAATGTGGTCACTTCTGTGGTCACAGAACAGAAAATTACATGAGGAAACATGAGGTGTCTAGAAAAACCACAATGTCCGAAAACCCTTGTAAAATAAGGATTCTCGGACATCGCAGGATACAGGGGGAGCCATGCTCGCCACACTGGCGAGTCTGTAAAATACTTTGTGTAAACTCTCAAACCTACTAAAATGAAATCATGGAGAGGTTGGGGAGCACACATGGGATTATGGACGAAAGAGCAGCTGCGGAGTTTCATCAAGGAGAATAATC
>NZ_LT821250.1:0-1055 GCF_900169535.1 Cohnella massiliensis | reverse complement strand
ATAGCCTAATCCACCGTCATTGTACAGAAGGGATTAGGCTATTGTCGGCTGTTTATTCGGTTTGGCTCCGCCACACCGAATGGCGAATTCATGCCTTTTTCCCGCCATAAAGTCAGGCGGCGAACACCATGTTAAGTCTGGGGATAAAATTGTAGAGTCTAATGGTGGTGGATGTACAGCAGCTTTCCATGGTAAAAAGGGAACGCAAAATGTAACTGTTACTGCTGGTCACTGTGGTTATAATGGTACGGGTAATTCGTGGAAATTTGGTTCGACAACAATTGGGACATTTGGTTTCAAAACAAGTGGCAACACTACAGCAGACGCGGGGTATATTGTACTGAATAGCTCTTCACATATTGAAGTTACTGAAAGGGTTACTGCAGGGACTTCGGCAGTAATTGGTGGAGCAAACGATGCTGGGAATGAAGTTCAAGGGGACTACATATATTTAAGTACCCCATATACAGGTTATCTACAGGAAGGTACTGTTCAACAAACAGGCGTTTCATTTAATGCTGGAGGTGAATATGGATTTAATACCCTGAGTGACATTAGGCTTACTAATGCAGTTAGTGCTGAAGGAGATAGTGGTGCTCCCGTCATGAAACTTAGATGGGTGAGTGCAAAAAATCGATGGGAATTTATTATCCAAGGTGTTAATAATGGAACAATTTCTTTGCAAATTAATGGCACAACCTATAATTATGAATGGTATTCTGCTTATAAAAACGTGTATAATACGCTTGGACTGACTTCATTATACGTTGCTTCGTAAATTTGTTTATAAATTTGATGACTCAATTAGAGAAAACCTCGATTCTCTTGGAGGAGTTGAGGTTTTCTCAATTATATGAGCAAATTGGCCGTATGCGAGGAACTGCATTTTACGAAAGCCGCGGAAAAGCTCGGCATTTCCCAGCCGACTTTGAGCCTGCAAATCAAGACGATGGAAGACGAGCTGCAGGTCCCCCTTTTCGACCGCGTCGGAAAAAAGATCGTTCTCACCCAGGCCGGCCTCCTGCTCCGGGAGCACGCCCGGCAGCTTGTCCGCC
>NZ_LT821249.1:0-4888 GCF_900169535.1 Cohnella massiliensis | reverse complement strand
CAGATGCTCCTGCAGCTCTCCGTCTTCTTTCCGGACCGGATCGGCCAGCACTTACCTTGAGGAGGCTAATCTCCCCTTCGGAGAGATGCCTATAAAAGAGTTTACACAAAATTATTGACAGACCCTACAAGGCCACAACGAACTCCAAGCATAATCTGCCGGTGCACGAGAATGTGTTGAACCAAGACTTTACAGCAAGCAAGCCGAATGAAAAATGGGTGACGGACATCACGTACAGTACGCCCAGCTAACAAGTTCCCTCAGTGGAACGAAGTTACTTGAGCATGTTAGGAATACATGTCGATTTCATTTTTTTTTTTTTTTTTACAGACATGTCCTCCCCCTGCTGTGAGGGGGAGTGAGCCGAAGCGGCGGTGACTTGCCGACACTGGCGAGGTGACGTAGTCCGTGGGAAACGGGGCTTGCGGCGAAGCGATTACGCCAAGATGAGTCTCTAGGCTGAGCATGGGAAGGTTGAGGAACACGAACCTATTAAACCGCATCTGAGGGTTGAAATGTCACCCCTGCCTACATCGCTTAACAGGCAGGACGTGGACTGAACTTCCGTTAGCCGCATTGACGGAATTCACGAATGTCGGTTAAACATGTAGGTTAACTGACAGGGATTCATGAGGAGTGCACAGCTAGATCGTGATGTCCGCGACGACTTGCAGAAAGCAAGGATAAAGATTGCGATAGGCAGCCTAACCCATGTGTGAAGTCCAACATGTGAACTGGGGAAAGTCTGCATGGATGCCAAGGGAGTGAGTTCCCCGATGCTATGCAGAATGACGGAGCCTCCGTAGTAGTCCGAGATCGGGAAAGCCGGTTACATGGCGAAGGGAGGCAGTTTAAGTGGTTTGCTTAGCCTATTAACTGACCCTAGTGAGGTGAAGACCTTTGATAATCAGTGAAATGCAAAGCAAACTGGCGACATGGGCAACAGAAAGCAAAGAACGTAAGTTCGACCGACTCCTAAGACTTATTGCAAACAAGACTTGGCTCAGCGAAGCGGCTAGCATTACTCTGGCTTCAAGTGGTGCCCGAACACCTGGTGTAGATGGCATCAACAAGCGCAAGATGGAAGAAATGCTTGATCTTGAACTAGACAACCTGCGGCATGAATTGATGACGGGAACGTACTGCCCGCGACCTACGCGGCGCGTATATATTCCAAAAGCGAACGGCAAACTTAGGCCGTTAGGTATTCCTTGTCTTCGAGATCGTATCGTGCAGCGTGCGATGGTAATGGTTATGGAACCAATCTGGGAGAGCGACTTTCACCCTCAATCCTACGGATTCAGACCTGCGCGAAGCGTCCATCATGCCATCCGGACGATCAAGATGCAACTACAGGATGGAAATGAGCGCACATATGCAACTGCAGGTCGATGGGTCATAGAAGGCGATTTGGCCAGCTACTTTGATACCGTTCATCATCGGTTGCTGATGAAGGCAGTCCGTAAACGCATCTCTGATCAACGCTTCCTTGCATTATTATGGAAAATCCTAAAGACAGGATGTATAGATCGCGGATTATTCCGAGCCTCTAGTGAGGGAGTTCCGCAAGGCGGTGTCATCTCACCGCTCCTATCCAACATTATGTTACACGAATTCGATCAGTGGATGGAAGCGAAATTCCTGAGTAAGAAGGTAAGGAAGGATCGTTGGGCGTGGAATTTCGGCATTCAGAAGAAGCGTCCTATCGCAATACGAGAAAATCGGCAATGGAAGCCAGCAATCTCCTACTGCCGTTACGCTGACGATTTTGTGGTGGTAGTCAAAGGAACCAAGGCACACGCTGACGAAGTGCGAGAAGCATGTCGTTCATTTCTCGAAGATCGACTGAAACTCACGCTGAATATGGATAAATCGCATATTACGCATGTGAACGACGGGTTTACTTTCCTTGGCCATCGAATTATTCGCAAGCGTGGAGCCAGAGGACGAATGCGACCTGTATCCTCTATTCCTTGGGATAAATACCGCCGTTTCACTGAGAAATTAGTCAAGCAACTGTCAGGGAATTTCAGTATGAACACCATGGATTTGGTCGAAAGCCTGAACCGACAACTTGCGGGATGGGCAAACTTCTATCAATACACAGACCATACCGCGACGATATACGGTAAAGTAGATCGCACGGTTTTCTGGAAACTCGGCTATTGGCTTGCACGAAAGTACAAACGCGGATTCCGATCATTGATGAGAGAGTATGTTCGATCCCCAGAGAAAGGAAAGGCTAAAATCTGGGTACTGCAAGGCCGAAACAGCCGAGGATTCTATGGAGTACTACCGCTGAGAAGGCTAGTAACTAGCCGTAAAAGCTGGTTCACATGTCGCACTCCTGCAGAAAACCCATACATTCTACGTTCAGAGATGTAACCGCTAGAATATAGACCACAATAATCGCTCAATAGTGATGAACACTTTACGCACCTTCCTCTCGTCATTATTATTCATCATAGAATAATCATCATGGGTGAGGAAGAGTATGAAACGCTTAGAAAGGTGGCATATGTATTTCACCATTCATCAGATGAAGGACAAAGGATTGAAAGTCTCACAGATTGCCAGAAAACTGAATATCGCGAGGAACACGGTGTATAAGTACTTGAGAATGAATCCAGATGAGTTTAAGCAATTCATGGAGAGTCTGGAAACGCGAAGAAAGAAATTAGACCCTTATGAACAACGCATCATTCAATGGCTAAGAGAGTATCCCGACCTCTCCTCCGCTCAAATATGGGATTGGCTAAAGGAGCACTACCCGGAAATTGATGTCGGAGGAAGCACTGTAAGAAACTACGTCCGGATGCTGCGAAAGATGTATGGAATCCCGAAAGAGACGTCACAAAGGCAATATGAAGCCATTCCTGATCCGCCAATGGGTGAACAAATGCAAGTGGACTTCGGGGAAACGAAGATGAAGAACCTTCAGGGGAATCTAGTCAAGTGTTGGTTCATCACGTTCGTTCTCTCCCACTCCAGGCAGAAATTTGTTCATTGGCAAGATCGGCCATATGTAACGAAGGATGTGATCGATGCCCATGAGTTAGCCTTTGCTTACTATGGTGGCATAACGAGAGAAATCGTCTATGACCAGGATCATCTGCTGCTCGTCAGTGAAAATTACGGCAATCTCATCCTAACTCACGAGTTTGCGGTTTATGTCCGGCATCGAGGGTTTCAAGTTCGTATGTGCCGGAAACAAGATCCTGAAAGCAAGGGCCGTATCGAAAACGTCGTGAAGTACGTCAAACGGAACTTTGCACGCCATCGGATCTTTATCAGCGTCGACAAGTTAAATGAGGATTGCTTGGCTTGGCTAGACCGAACAGGAAATGCGCTTATCCATCATACGACCAAAAAAATACCGACCGAAGTGTTTGCTCTCGAAAAACAACATCTTCGCCCGGTCCAAGAAAAAATAAAAACTATCGATTCGAGTATAACAAGGACCGTGCGCAAGGACAACACCATCTGGTATGAAGGGAGTCGGTATTCTGTTCCTCTCGGGACTTATGATGGCGTTTCGAAAGAAGTTGGGATCTGGGCCCATGAATCCATGTTGCGTATTTATGATTTGGAGACCGGGGAACTCATCGCGGAACATGAACGCTCACGGAGACGAGGCCAGCTTGTCCAGAACACGAATCACCGGCGAGATCGCCAGAAAGGCATTGCTGCCTACTTAGAGAGCGTAGGAAGTCAATTTCTCAATCCCGACCTGGCTCTCTCTTACTTGGAAGAGATTCAGCGGCTCCATCCACGGTATACCCGGGACCAACTCCAACTCATTCAGAAGATGCTGGATCAGGCGCCGAAAGAAGTCGCAGATCAAGCACTCCGTTACTGTGTGGACAACCGGTTATACAGGGCTGTGGACTTTGCTGATGCGGTAATCCACTTCTCGAAGTCTCTCGAAGAGAGGATGCCGGATACAAGTAACAGCAATGTGAAACAGCTGAGTGGAGCAGATCCAACCAAATGGAAAGCCAAGCCTCAAATTCGTGATATAGAGATCTACCAGCGCATCTTGAGAGGAGGCTGAACATGAACGAGACCATTGTGCACTTGAAACAAAACTTGAAGACGCTCAACCTTACAGAGGCAGCCCAAATCGTTGAAGAAATCTTGATGGAGGCGGCAGAACAACAATGGACATGCAGTGAGTTCTTGCAACGGCTACTCCGTCATGAATTAGTCCGCCGGGAAGAGAAACAACTGGCCAGGCGGTATAAATGGGCTTCATTCCCTGAAGTGAAGACACTTGATGAATTTCGTTTGGAAGAACAACCGACCTTAAGTAAACGCCAATTTCAGCAGTTGCGGGAGCTTCTATGGCTTGAGCAGAATTACAACCTGATTCTGCTCGGGCCCCCCGGGGTCGGCAAAACACACATCGCCATTGGATTGGGGATAGAGGCATTAAATAACGGCTGCAAGGTTAGCTTTGTGCCGATGGATCACTTGATCAAACTGCTGAAGACACAAGAGATTTCCCGATCCTCACAATACAGACTCCGGCGTATTTATAACTCTGATTTGGTCATTCTGGATGATCTGATGTTTATGGCGATGGACCGCAATGAGGCAAATTGGTTCTTCCAATTTGTAAATAAACTTTACGGACAAACCTCCATCATCCTTACCTCGAATAAGGGGCCGGAGGATTGGGGTGAGCTGCTGGGAGACCAAGCGATTACGACTGCGGTCTTGGATCGCATTTTGCATAAGAGCGAGGTCATCCAATTAAGTGTAAGCGTCAAATAGCCCCCACCTAGCGGCGGGAGCTCAGTTCGACTAATCTGTAGTTACTTTTTACTTAATCGGCACTCAGCCGGTAGCTCGTGCGACCATGGCATGAAGGGTTCGAGCGCGTCGG
>NZ_LT821248.1:0-4741 GCF_900169535.1 Cohnella massiliensis | reverse complement strand
ACTCCATCTGCAAGGGTTTTGGGCTGCTTTCGAACATTTCCTTTGCATATGATTTCGACAAATCGGCCTCAAAATCCTTGTGGTTATGCGGTTTTTGTCGGTTTTTCAAGCGTTCAGCAAGCCCTAAATATCGTCGATTGCGCTATCTGAGAAAATATCATGCTCGGCGCCGGCGTATGCCATGCGACGATGGATGTAGGCTCCAGTCTGTTCTCGATCAAAGTGTGGCAGCTTACATTGCAGGTCTATTCGCTGCCTGATCGCCGCATACGTCTGCAGCCCGAGGCGATCCCATAGCTCGCTCTGCCCAACGAGGATAAGTGCCATCGGGCTTTGCGCGTCCATCTTGAAGTTGAGCAGGAAGCGGACTTCCTCGAGCATCTCCCGATCCAGAAGATGCGCTTCGTCGACGACGACAACCGGCTGTAGCCGGTGAATACCGCGCATAAGCTCAATCTCGCGGTGCAAGTGACGCTTGGCATCACCACGATAGAATTTCGACTCGCAGCCGAGTTGCTCCAGCAATCCCTTGTAGAAGTGCCGCGGCGTCAGCTTAGAGTCCGATAGATAAAGCACCTTGTACGTCGCGCTGTCCAGCCGATCTGCGAAACGACGGATGGTTGTCGTCTTGCCCGTTCCGCAATCGCCGGTGACGACGGCGAACCACTGCCGCTGAGCGGCGCAGGTCAGCCGTCCGAGTGTCTCTTCCAGAATCACCGATTCGTACAATTCGATTGTCGGCATGTCTCTGGAGAAAGGCGAGCGACTTAAGCCGTAGAACGTCTCAAACATAGCCGCCCTCCTTGCTCACCTGGCGATAGGCGACGGCCTGTGCTTGCTGTGCCTTACGCGAAGCGTTTTGTTCCTCAGCCGCCGCGAGCAGCCGTGATGTATCCGCCGGTGCTTTGCCCAGATGCTCAGGAAGCGGCGGCCGCTTGCCGGCTCTCTCCCCAATGACGAGCTCACGAACGCGCCAGGGCGCATGACCGTCATACTCAATGATAAGCTCCGTGATGTCCGTCGGGTCGTAGATGACGTCAACCGTGCGACCAAGGAATGCCAAGCCGACTTCGTACTTGCGATCCATGAAGCTGATGCAGCCGGACTTGTCCACCTTGCGCGTTTCACAGTGCAGGAATGCGGTGGCCAAATCGTCCGGATCCACAAACCGGAGCGCTTTCTTGTCGCTGCGATACGCCGTCTCAGGGCTGCAGTTGTCCGCCAGCGCCGAATGCGATTTGTTCTGATAACACTCGGAGAGCCACACCTCGAACAATTCATTCAGCCGCTCAAGCGTCTTGGGTTTCTCGAGTGCCGCTTCGCTTAAGAACGAGTCTACCACGCGATTAAATCGCTCGACCTTCCCCGTCGCCTCTGGCGAGTAGGGCTTAGCGAAGAGGAGGCGGATCCCTAGCTTGGAGCAAGCTCTCGTCATCCATTTCGTGCGGTATTGCTTGCCGTTGTCGAAGTACACCGACTCCGGCACGCCGAACTTTTGAATGGCCCGGCGAAAGCAATCCTCGACGATGGTCTGATCCATGACCGGATAGAACGCGCCGTGCAGCACGAACCGCGTTGCGTCGTCGATGAACGTCACGAGGAACACTTGTTTCATGGCTCCGCCCGGACCAATGGGCAAGTACGGCCCGTACTTAATGTCTGAATGCCACAGACGATTACGATGCCGCTGCTGAAAGCGCCTGGCGGCGACGCCTGATTCGGCGTACATTCGCATATGGCGCGTGCTGTAGCCACGAGCGGCAAGACGTTCTTGCAGCGTGCTGCGCTTGATTGCGCCGCGCGGGATACGACCTTCCCACTCCAGAATCTGAATGAGCTGCGCAACGCTGCGGCCCGGCACTTCCCGGCGAAGCAGAATGGCTTGCTCCAGCACCTCCGGCGGAATCGTCTGATCCGATGGCTGACGTCCTTTGCCGAGCGGCTTCAGCCCGCTAAAACCTTCTTCTTTGTACTTCGCCAAGTACCGTCGTAGCGTCCGCTCGGAGACGCCTATCTGCTCGCAGATTCTAACTTTGATCTCCTTCGCCTTGGCTGGGTCAAGCCCTTCTGCCAAGAGCGGTGATAAGAGTTGCATTCGCTCTGCCGCAATAGCCTCGGCCTTCTTCTGATCTTTCATCTGACGACAACCTCCGTTAGTAGACTTCGAGACGAGTCTACCTCAGGACGAGGCGGACAAAAATGCAGAACGGGTATGTAACCACAAATTTGCGTTTGTAACGCTGCGGACAATTCTCGCAAGCCATCCGGGAGAGGCTGTCACAATACGTCCGATTCCATGATGTGCAGACTGCGAAAGGACGGACGGCTTCTCCGCAGGGTCTTGGTGAAAGCGAAAGGAGATGGATCTGAGTGCGCCAAGGACGTACGTACGCTGATCTGCGAACCAACATTTCCAGCGACGCAACGTCGCGTCATCTGCAGCTACGGAAGGCGATGTAGGTTCCGCTACCACTTGCTCTATGCATTCTGATTCATAACGCTTATACGGTACGATGCAATCCGGTAGTTCATGGTGAATCCTGCGACACTGCAAGCAACGAAGCCTACGAACGATGAGCAAACGCTGTTCTCCGGATTCATTCGCCAGTTTGCGCTGACGACTACCGATGACAACAAGCTTATCTCCGCAACACGGACAAGGAACCGCTTCTGCACACCGAACAAAAAACGCCGGGTATCTTCTCAACCAACGTATAGTCTGATACAATGACCATGTTGATGGGGGGATGCTTCCGTACACTTGTTCCCGCAAGTGTACATCCAAGGGAGGCATCCTTTTCCTTTTCTATGATACGGTTATTATATTTGGCAACTCTTGGACAGGCAATCCCGCCAGCAGTTGGACGTTATCTTTTAGCGGCAACACTTGTCTTGCTCGTCGTCGGATAGAGGGGAATTCTTTTTTACGTTTATAACAGTGATTATCCGTTCTTCATCTAATTGGTTCACATTGTTGATCATCATTGCGCGTTGCAGAGCGTATTGAAGTGCGTCTTGCCTGTTTCGTGCTTTCGGAATTCATTCAGATACAGTTTTTACCTTTTCATCAGTCTTGTACGCCGGCAACGATCCTGGGTCCCTTCGGAGGAGAAGCTCGTTTCCATGAGCTTTTGAATAGTTAATTTTTCAATATCATCATTTGGACGAAGAAATCGGTCGATTAGATGAGGATCCGGTTGCTGTCGGAAGTCTAGTAACTCATGTAAGACTTTGTCTAATCCGCTAACTAATCCATATTATTTGATATACCTCAGAGATATAAAGTAATTGATCCCGATTTTCTTTGCATGTTTACTCGGTATTTGCCTACGTTTGTATTCTTTAAAACCTAATTTATTATATAGTTTCATGGCTGGAGTATTGCTATCGGCGACTTCTTCAATCAAATAAATCTTGTGAGGTGTACGTTCAAGAATCTGGCGAATCAACTGCGAAGCAACGCCCTGTCCCCTGAATTCGGCGGCCGTGCCAACAAATTCAATGGAGCCAACACCAGGCGAAGGATGAACGGAGTTAGATTCAAATTCCTTTTTTAAAAATATGCCAGCCAAGGTGCCTTTATAAAAACCTAAATGTTTACGAAGTTCTTTTTTATCCAATTTAACCGAAAGTGAAGTTCCATCCGTACAAGCAGCCATTCCGGCTACTTTCCCTTTGTATAAAGCCACATAGAATTGGTCTAAAACAAACATATGGGCGAACGCTGCAGAAATCCTTTTCGGATCCTTAGAGAAGAACCCAAGCCACTGTGTGAATCCCTCTGCGAAGATTTCAGCTAACCCTTGCCTAACATCAAACTCGGCTTGGTCGGCTCTAACCACGTTAATCATACAAGGTCACTTCCTTTCCTTCATTAGAATTGCGGAGAGGGTAGATGATGAGGGCATAGTAAAGTTATTCTTTAGTAATACTTTCATCTGAGCCAAACCTTGAATCGATGCAAAAAATAAGGTGGCCATCTCCTGTGCATCACCCGAGGAAAATTCCCCAAGCTGCTGACCCTTACGAATAAGCTGTGCTGTAGCATTAAGCAACCTGGCATTTAGCCGGAGAATATCGTCATGTTGTTGTGAGGCTGCGGCAGATCCAGCTATTAGCGATTGATTGATAAGAATCAGTAGATGGGCCAGTTCCTCCCCGTTGATCATATCGGTGTAGATTTCGTCGACAAATTGTTCCATTAACGCAATAGGGGATTGAGCGGATTCGAAGAAAGTAATAATACGTTTCAATCCTTCAACCGCGTATGCAACCAATTCATCAAATAAATGATCCTTCGTCTTAAAATGACGATACAGTAGCCCGACACTAATGCCAGCTGTATCCGCGATCTCTTGAACATTCGTCGAGCCGTAGCCTTGACGAACAAATAACTGCATCGCTGCTAGCTGGATTTTCTCCCTAGTGGCATTGCGCATGTCTTCAAACTGTTCTTTGCTGCGTGGCAAAGGATTCCCGCCTTCCTTTGAGTGAATTTTCATTCATTATAAATTGTTGGGATCGGAATAGCAATAATCAACTTAACGGACGGAGTGATCTGTTGTGACTTGTCACCGCCGGGATATAATTGACCCACCAGCGCCGGAATGAAAATGACCCACCCCTGTAGAATATATCTCCTCTGTAGTATCGGCCAAGATATTTCAAGAGGAGGCAATATGCTAAGGAGTGGGACAGTGATTAGATTACATGAACTTCAAGCTAGCGGCAAGAGTATCCG
>NZ_LT821247.1:0-6338 GCF_900169535.1 Cohnella massiliensis | reverse complement strand
TGCCCATGGGTTAGTTCTCCTTTGTAGGGAAATGGGCAATTTTGTCTGCTTCCTCTACATTAGGAGACTTTTTTTATTTTGGCTAGCTTCATGTCAGGTTTTTTGCATACGTAGTGGATAAAATCCACCGAAGGACTCCCGATATACGCGAGCTCCTTCGGTTATCTTGCCGGGGCATGACGAAATGGCACAGCATGTCGGAACGTGCAGCATGTCGGCAACTTGCAGTATGGCGAAAACGTGCAGCGCGTGGAAACTTACAGCGGTGCGATATTGTACAACATGGCGAATTCTTGCAGCGTGACCGAAATTAGCAGAGCGGTAAACTCTGTAGCATGACGAAAACCGGTGGCGCGACGGAACCTTGGTCCCTCATGCGCCGGCGAGCCGTGACGACGATAAAAAGAATGCTCCCTCCGGTTCGGAGGAGCATTCTTTTTGCGCGTTCGGCTTGAAATTCGGCAAACGGAACGCGGGCTTGCGGCCGGTCAATCCGTCGTTTTCTTGCTTCGCATCATGAGCAGGAACAAATAAGGAGCGCCCATGACGGCCGCCACGATTCCGGAAGGAATCTCGCGCGGGCTGAGCACCGTGCGGCCGACCCAATCGGCGGCGACGAGCAGCGTCCCCCCCAGCAGGGCGGCCACGACCATCGAACGGCGGTGGTTTGCGCCGACGAGCAAGCGCGCCGCGTGCGGAGCGAGCAGGCCGACGAAGCCGATGGAGCCGACGTTCGCCGCCGACACGGAAGCGAGCACGACGGCGACGGCGCCCGCGAGCAGCCGGGTGCGGCGAACCGGGAGCCCGAGCCCGGTCGAGCTCTCGTCGTTAAAGGAGAGCAGATCGACCCGCCGGCCGAGCCACCAGGCGAAAGGCAGCAGCAGCGCGACCGGCGGCAGCATTTGCGCGACGTGCGGCCAGTCGCGGGCATACGTGCTCCCGGCCATCCAGGCGAGCGCCGGCGCCAGCGTCAGCTTCGCTTGAAGGACGAGGATGTTGATGACCGCGGAGCAGGCGGCGGCGACGGCGATCCCGACGAGGATGAGCACCGTCGGGCTTAAGCCCCTTCGCCAGGCGATCGCGTACACGAGGCCGGAAGCGGCAAGGCCTCCGGCGATGGCGCCGAACGGGAGCCAGCCGGCCGGGAGCTGCGGGAAGGCGATCAGCAGCAGCAGCGCGCCGACGCCGGCGCCGCTCGTGACGCCGACGACCTGCGGGTCCGCAAGCGGGTTGCGGACCGAGCTCTGCAGCAGGCAGCCGCTGACCGCCAGCGCCATGCCGACGAGTCCCGCCGTCAGCAGGCGCGGCAGCCTCATGTCGAGCAGGATCGAGCGGTGAAGCTCGTCGCCCCCGCCGGCCAGCGCGGCCAGCATTTCGGCCAGCGAAAGCCGGACGCTGCCGCTCATCAGGCTGGCGGCCCAGACGGCGAGGAGCAGCGCGCTGAGCAAGGCGACCCAGGCCGGGTACGGAACGGCCCGGACCCAACTCCCCGGCGGAGCCGTCGGAACGCCGGAACGGGCGGAGCCGCGTGCCCCCGCGTGGCGGGAAACCCGCAGCGCCAGCCAAATAAGCCACGGCGCGCCGATGATGGCGGTGACGGCCCCCGCCGGCAGCTCGCCGAAGCTGCTGACGACGGAACGGGCGAGCGTGTCCGATCCGACGAGGATCGCCGCGCCCCATACGGCGCTGACGGGAATGAGCCACGCATGGCGGGCGACGCCGGACAGGCGCACGAGGTGCGGGGCGATCAGGCCGACAAAGCCGATCGGGCCGACGACGCTGACGATGACACAAACGAGCACGACCGCGAGCGCCATGCCGGCGAACCGCGTCGCCCCGACCTTCTGCCCGAGCGAGCGGGCCGTTTCGTCCCCGAAGGCGAGCAGATCGAAATGCCGGGAGGCGAGCACGAGCAGGAGCAGGCCCGCCCCCACCCAGGGCCACGCGAACCGCGCACCGCTCCAGTCGTTCTGGATAAGCGTTCCGGACCCCCACAGAAACAAGCCTTGCGTCGTTTCCTCGAACAGCAGGTGAAGCGCGCTCGTGATCGAGGAGAAGACGAGCGTGACGATCATGCCGGACAGCGCGAAGCGGGCGGGCGTCCCTTTGCGCCCGCCTCCCATCGCGTAGACGGCCGCGGCAGCGGCTGCGCCGCCGGCTACCGCGAACAAAATCGGCGCCTCATGCAGCAGGCCCGGAAAAAAAATCGTGCCGACGACGACGACGAGGTAAGCTCCGGCGTTGACGCCGAGCGTCGACTCGGAGGCGAGCGGGTTGCGCGTCACCGTCTGCATGAGCGCGCCGGCCGCCGCCAGGCCGGCACCGGCGATAATGCCCCTGACCGTCCGCGGCAGCCGCACGCCCAGGACGAGCTGATGCTCGGCAACGTCCTGGGATCGAAACAGCGCATCGACCACGGCTCGCAGCGATACGTTCGCCAACCCTTGCGTCAGGCTGACGAAGACTAGCGCGGCAAGCACGGCAAGCCCTCCCGCAAGCATGCCCAACGGCTTCCAGCCCGCCCCGCGCACAGCGGTTCGGGCTGGATCGGCGTTGCGGAAGGATGGCGTTTCCGCCTCCCGGCCTGCGGGCTTCATTGCGTCAGCAGGGCGGTCGTTTTCTGAGCGAGCAGCTTGACGGACAGCGGCCCGCCGTAAGGCCACGTGTCGCCGCCGAGCGCGTAGACGCGATTTTCCTTGACGAAATCCAGGCCGCTCCAGACCGGATTTTTGGCGAGGAGATCAAGGGCGGGGTCGGTCGACTGGATAATATGAAGCAGCGTCGCGTCCTGTATGCCCGGCAGCGCTTCGACGTCCGTCGTCGAAAAGCCGTAGCCTTCGAATTGGCTCGAATGATAGGCGTTCTTGAGCCCGATGCGCTCCAGCGCCTTGACCGCAAGGGCATTATCGGTCGAAAGCCGGAACGTAACGGCGTTCTGATCGCTGAACGCCATCGCGAGCACGAACGGCATGTCGGCTTTGCCCGCTTCCGCCAGCTTTGCCTTGTTTTCTTCGTAAGACCGGTTCAAATCCTCCAGTACTTTGTCCGCTTCCGCCGTCTTGCCGACGACGTCCGCGATCGTTTTGAACGTCTGTTCCATCTCCTGGTATTGATCCCCTTGGCCTTCGGCCGGATACGGATCGAACACGATCGTCGGCGCGATTCCGGCAAGCTGCTCGTACGTGCTCTCGACGCGGAATTTCACCCCGATAATCAAGTCGGGCTTCAAGGAAGCGATCATCTCCAGGTTCGGTTCCTGGCGGGTGCCCACGTCGACGACATCCGCGCTCAATTGCGGCTCGATATTGACGTTTTTCTTGTAATTTTCGATATCGGCAAAGCCGACCGGCTGCACGCCCAGCGCCAGCAGGTCTTCGCCGTACGTCCATTCGAGCACGACGATGCGCTGCGGTACGCCTTTGACTTCGGTCGTGCCCATCGCATGCTCGATCTTGCGCGTCTCATCGCCGGAAGGCGCGGCCGACTCGGAAGCCGATGGCGACGACGGCGCCGCGGAAGGCGACTCCGAAGCGCTCGGAGAGGCGCCCGAGCTCGAATTGGATCCGTTGTTTCCGCAAGCGGAAAGGACGAGGATGAAAGCTAAAACGAAAAGTAAAACGGAAGGCTTGAACAAACGCACAGTGTGGTCCCCCTGACCGTTCATGTAGCGGCGGAGTTCCGACAGCCTCGGCTGGTTCAGCCTAATGATAACCGTTATCAAATCCGCCAGATTGAATGATAATGGTTATCATTTTCTCTGTCAATAAGCTTTTTTACGAGGACGCGGTTTTTCGCCCGGCCATCTTTTTCCAACCGGCTGCCGTCGCTTCCGCATCCCACCGGAAAGTGGCCGCGGCCGCGCCGAGACAAACGATCGTGAAGCCCGCAAGCATGCCAAGCGGCATCCAGATAGCCGACAAGCCGTCTTGAGGCCGAATCGCGACGGACATGGCTTCCACCAAGTAGTGGAAGGGCTGCATCCTCCCGACGATCGCGACCCACTGCGGCGCGCGTTCGAGCGAATAGAAGGCTTCGCTTGTCAACAGCATCGGAAAGCTCATCAAATTCGAGATCATGTTCACGTTGCCTTCGTCCCTCGACAGGTTGGCGGCAAGAAACCCCAGCGCGGTGAAGCAAACGGTGCCGAGCAGCAGCACAAGCAGAATGAGACCGAGGGCCGCAAAGCCGATTTTTATCCCGAACGAAATCGTGCCGATGGCGATGACGCAGGCGCTGACAAGAAGCGTCAGGACGGTTCGCGAACCCGTTGTCGCGGCAATGAACGCCACGGTCGAAAAAGGCGTCGCCCGCAGCAGCTTGTAGATGCCCCGATTGCGCTGAGCCATGACGTAAAAGGCGGTGACGATGGTCGCGCCGAAAAGAACGTTCGTCGTCAGGACGCCCCCGAGCAGCCGGTAAGAGTAGTCCGAATCGTTGAAATAAAGTCCGAGCCCCATCAGCATGGCAACCGGAAAAACGATGTTCCAGACCAGGGTATGCATGTCGCGAAACAGGCTTTTCAGCATCGTAGTCAAAATAACCCGCATCGAGCGTCCTCCTTAAGTCAATTGAATGTAAAGCTCTTCGAGATTGTCGGCGCCATAGCGGGCGAGCAGCTCGTCGGGCGTTCCGGAAGCCCGAACGCGCCCTTGGCTGATGAGCGCCAGACGGCCGGCCAGCTTGTGCACTTCCTCCATATCGTGCGAAGTAAATACGATGGAGGCGCCCGAATCCGCCAGCGAACGGATCAGCTCCCGGATTTCGCGCCGGGCCCGGGGATCGAGCGCGGCCGTCGGCTCATCCAGAAACAGCAGCTTCGGGTCGTGCACGAGCGCCATCGCGATGGCGAGCCGTTTCTGCTGGCCTCCCGAGAGCCGAAGCGCATCCAGTCGAGCCGAATCGGCCAACCCGCAACGGCTCAAATGGCCGAAGAGTTCCGCGTCCTTCGGCCGCCGGCCGTAAAAGGCGGCGAACATCCGCAAATTTTCAATGGCCGTAAATCCCGGAAAAAAGGGCGTGGACTGAAGCTGCAGTCCGATGTGCCGGGACGGCTCCGAAGTCCAGTAAGCAACCGCCCCCGCATCGGGCCTGCAAAGTCCCAGCACCAAGTCCAGCGTCGTGGATTTGCCCGCTCCGTTGGGACCGATAATGGCAAGCACTTCTCCCTCCCGTATGTCCAGATTCACGCCGTCCACGACCTTTTTTTGCCCATACGTCTTCTTCAGTCCTTTCGCCTCGATAAGCAGGTTTTCCCTCATGCGCGTTTTCGCTCCTTTATAACCAATATTATATATCCAATGTTGGATATATGACTGAGATAATAGCCGCAGCCGAAGCTGAGGCTTATTCCCGGACTAAAGCGATGATTTTGTTCAAAAAAGCAACATCGTGCTCGAGCAGCGAAATCGCATGATCGAATGTCGCGACGGCAACCTCGGACAAGCCGTATTGCTGTTTGATTTCCTTTCCCGAGCGCCATTGAGCTAGCGTCGCCTCCACCTGCCCGAGGTTCCGCTCCAGCAGTTCCAAAGCCTCCTGCTTGGGAATGTTTTCGATCCAGGCGAGCCCGAGCGAGAAGTCGGACTTGACGGAATGCGGAGGAAGCGTCAGCGTTTCGCGGAGCAGCCTCTGGAAGCATTTCTCTCCTTCCTCCGTAATGCTGTAGATTTTGCGAAGTCTCGCGCCCGTCCGTTCTTCTGCGGTTGCCGCGATCAGACCGTCGCCTTCCATTTTGTTGAGCGCGTAATAAATGGAACCGGACAAGACGTTCGTCCACAAATCCATCCGGCTCGACTGGATCAGCTGCTGGATCTCGTAACCGTGCATCGGGCGCTGGCGCAGGAAGGAAAGCAAAATGAGATTGGTCATGACGGTCACTGCCTTTCCTTCTCTTGGGCGGTCAAGCGTTAACCCGGATTGTATATCCAACGTTGGATATACGGCGATTATAGCCCCGCCCTTTCCTCTTGTCAACGGTCCGTTCCGTTAATAGTACAATAAGTGTGTTAACCTTCGTTTTTCTAATGAAAGCTCGCGTAAAATTTAACCATCTCACAGCCTCCGTACGCAAGCAAACGATCCATTTGAGTCGTGACGACTCATCTCAGCCCGCCAAACATAGGCAGCCATGCGCACTTGAGTAATCCCCTATGACGTTACCGTCACCGCCATAGATGAAAATGTGGTCGTACGCATCCTTTTATCCTTCTTCCATTCTGGACAAACAGATAATGAACAGATCAAAAGACGGAAATTTATTGGTCCCCCGTTGAGTAATCCGTCTTATTGCAGTTTGCGAGAGCCGCCCATTGTCCCTAAAGACGCGTATAAACTCTCTC
>NZ_LT821246.1:0-6603 GCF_900169535.1 Cohnella massiliensis | reverse complement strand
TTTGCCTCCAGCTTCCTTCAGATTCCGCCTCGCGGCTGACACCCTTGCTCTTGGCTAACGGTAGGCGTTCGCCAGCCCCCGTTCGGGACTTTCACCCTAGAGATGACGCCCATGCTGGGCGTACTACAATAAAGTCCGAACGGTGACTCGTTCGGACTTTATCAGGTAAATGCGGCTTCTATTCAATAGATCTTGTTAGCGACACACAGCTCTCCACATGTGTGGAGTGCCGAGTGTAGCGCAATACTTTAAAATAAATGCGCTACCCAAGCGCACATACAATTCCTTACATTAATTGAGCAGCGCTTTAACGATACTGGAAGTACCGGCAAATCGATAAAATAATTTTACCGTACCTACTTTCTCGACTTCAATCTTCTCGATAAAACGACTTCACTAGTAATATCGTCGAATGCCAATGCTTCATCTATGACTCGCTTAACCTTTCCGAGATAGGCTGTATCCACTGTCATCGACAGCACCGTCTTTAGTTCCTCTTGTTGGAGTAGTAATGAAGTCGGTCAATTTCACCTCGTCAGCACTTACCACGTTACGAATACGGGAGATCTTGATCTGCAATCTCTCTCGATAAGGCTGTACCGTTCCCTGCACCTTCACGATCGTCATCGGCGCAAAGCCGTCTTTCTCATTGGGTTTTACATCCCAGTACTTCGCCGGCACCGCTTGCATCCCCTAACACGATGTCGAAGTAGTCCTTGGCCGGAGTCGCATTCGTCTGCTTTAGCTCTAGCTCTCTAAGAAGATAGAAGCCAATGAATTCTTCATTGGTCGCCATCTGATTAATTAATGTCATCTTGTTGCCTCCTTCATTTGCCATTCGTGTCATTGCTCCATCGCGCTATTCGCCACTATCAGAATTCGACAATCTCCAAATATATCCCTGTTTATTATTTAACGTAACTTATACCGTCGCCGAACTTAAAGTTTTCTTTGAATTCATAAACAGGCAAAATTTAACGTGCTAAACTAGCAGGAGAACAATCGATATGATAACTCAACCTTCAGGGAGGCAAACAATGAAGAAAAAAGTAGTTGGACTATTGATAGCGGTGCTTCTTTGCTTGAGTTCCGCCATTTCCTTTGCCGATAGCACAGCAGCTGCTACGAAGACTTCAGCCGACTTTACGGATTTAAAGGATCTGGATGCTGTAACGAAAGCCAAGTTCGATGCAATGATCGAGGCCGGGGTATACGACGGTATAGGCGAAGGCAAGTTCGGACTCACAGATGAGATGACCCGGGCGCAATTCGCCAAGGTTGCAGCGTTGATCTTCGGTCTGAAGGTGGATTCGAGCTTACAGACGTCTTCCTTCATTGACGTCAAAGCGGATGCTGCTAACGGTTACGCATTACCATACATCGAGGCGGTCAAAGCTGCGGGCATTACGGACGGATATGGGAACGGTATCTTTGATCCGTCGGGTGAAGTAACCAAGGAGCAGTTGGCTGCGTTTCTTGTTCGCGGGCTGGGATGGGAGAAGGATGTCTACGGCTCTGCACATGTTGAAGGTTCTGTATCGGACTGGGCGAAGGGGTATGTCGCCTTGGCGTTGGAGAAAAAGTTATTGGCTACCGGCGAGGACGGGACGTTCGACGGGAAAACCAACGCAACCCGCGACCTGCTCGTTAAGAGCTCCTACCAAGCCGCGGTAACCGCATACGATAACCGGGTGCAATCTGGTGACAAGGACCAGGTCGAAGACGAGTCCTTATCCGAATATGAACTTATGCTGCAGAAGATAAAAGAAGCAGATAAGAAAATTCAAGAGATGCAAGGGACAAAGGAAGAGGCCAAGGAAGAAACAACCACCGCCCCTTACGTTCCTTCCGACCCACCTGCTCCATACGTCCCTCCGGTACAGTCTACCGTTGCTACGCCTGCGGCGCTTCCGGCCAGCGGTGCCGTGATTTTGGGGACGCAAGTTACGTTAAGTTCGGCGACTTCATCTGCCGCTGTGTACTATACGACGGATCTCAGCGAGCCGACCACGTCTAGTACGCGGTATACGGAACCAATTTTCATTACGAACGATACAACGATTAAGGCGATCGCCGTTAAATCCGGCTCGCGGAATAGCTCGGTTGCGACATTCGAATATACTCTCGTGCTGCGGATTATTTTGCCATACTCGATTTCACCTATGGCTGAAGGAGAAGCCTACTCTGGCAGCGTAGCGAAACTGTCTGGAGGAACGAAAGACGTTACGTATGCCGTAACGGATGGCGCACTTCCTGCGGGGCTGACTTTGGATCCTAACACGGGATCGATTACCGGAACTCCAAGCGTGAGCGGCGCGTATAGCTTTGCGATTACGGCAACGGATTCGGCAGCGCCGCAGGTAACAGTAACCAAGTTGTATACGGGTGAGATCACGCCCGCGATAGTCATAGCGCCGCTCGATTTGATTAATGAAGCAGCGGAATCTGGCGAATGGGACAATGTTGATGCGCTGATTTTTGCCGATGCGGGCGTTACGGGTGTTACCACATCCAATGTAGCAGCTGTTATTGAGGCACTCAGCTCGAACGAAGCCTCTCCTTGGACGGTAACGGATATTCAAGCCATCGTCGAATCGGTTATTGCCGATCTGGCGAAGCAGGTGGCACTCAATTCGATCAACGAAGCAGCGGAGTCGGGTGAATGGGCTAATGTTAGTGAGACAACTTTTGCCAATGCGGGGGTTACGGGGGTTACCTTATCCAATATAGCAATTGTTATTGAGGCACTCAGCTCAAACGACGCCTCCCCATGGACGGTAACGGATATTCAAGCCATTGTCGGCTCGGTTATTGCCGATCTGGCGAAGCAAGCGGCACTCTATCTGATCAACGCGGCATCGGAGTCGGGCATATGGACCGGTGTTGATGTGACAACCTTCGCCAACGCAGGTGTAATGGGGGTTACGTCCGTGAACCTTTTCTCCGTCCAATACTACCTGGATCCTACGGTAACAACGGATTCACCGCTTCCAAGAACAATAGTTGACATCCAAGCGATCGTGGATAAGGTGATTCAAGATGTTGCGGTAGATTCAATCTTGGATTATCTGAATCCTATGGGCTTTGGATCGCCTCGCCCAACCGTAGAGGTATTCGAGCGCGCCGGGATTACCGGAGTGAATGCTTCGAATATCGATGCGGTCATCACCGAACTGGAATTTGCTTATCAGGAAACCAGAAATGACCCTTTTGCAACACCTTTGTCTTCGAAAGAACAGATTCAGGATCTCATTGACTTGTACTTCCCGGAAATTGGTTAAGGGAAGCCATAAGAAAAACGGTGCAAGGGAATTCCAAATTCTCCCTTCACCGTTTTTCTTCATTTTGTGCTTCTGGCAACCAGCATATAGCCGCTCCCCCGTATCGTAACGATTCGCTCCGGATTGGCGGGGTCAACCTCGATCTTTTTGCGCAGGTTACTGATGTGTACGGCTACCGTTCTCGTATCCTCCAGAGTTTCCGTTCCCCAGATAAGCTGAAACAACGCATCAACGCTAACGACACGATTGACGTTCTGTGCCATGTAGGTCAGTAGGCTGAACTCTTTTTTCGATAGGAAGACGGTTTCGCTCCCCATGATAACGGACTGCGCGTAGTAATCCAGCGTCAGGCCCGGCAGCTCCAGCAGCTGCTCCCTTCTGCCCGTCGACACTCTGCGAAGATGCGCCTTGATCTTGGCCATGAGTACGCCCGGACTGAACGGCTTGGTCACATAATCGTCGCCGCCGTAGGATAATGCGTTGATCTTGACCTCATCCTCCTCCCGGCTGCTCAGGAACATGATCGGCGCATTCGTGTAGCTGCGCGCGTTCCTGCACCAATCAATGCCGTCCTCATTAGCCAGCATGACATCCAATACAATCAGATCCGGCTCGAAGGACTTAAGCAGCTTCATGGCTTCTGCACCGCTATAGCTGTAGGCGCATAGGAAGCCCTCACGCTCGCAATACGCCTGGACAATCTCGCATATATGGGGATCATCATCGACGACCATAATTTTGTGCCTGTCCGTCACACCGTCACCGCCCTTCTTCTACCATGCAAGGAAGCGATACATAGAAAATCGTCCCCGTCTTGCCGTCGCTCTTCGCTCGAACCGTCCCACCATGCGCTTGTACGATTTCTCTGCATATCGCCAGCCCGAGCCCGCTTCCTTCTACGCCCTTCTCCGCGCCTGGCCGATCATACCTATAATTGCGATCGAAGATTTGCTCGAGCTGCTCTGGCGGAATACCCATGCCGGAGTCTTCGACGCTAATGATCGCATAGCGAGAATCGTTCACCTCGTCCACGGCTAGCGCGATACGCACCATCCCGCCCCTAGAGGTGAACTTCATGGCGTTCGACACGAGATTGAACAGTGCCTGCTCCAGTCGCTGTGCATCCATCTCGACTATAGGCGAATCGGCCCCTTGATCTGCCGCAGCTTCGATCTCCAACACGAAATCCAGCCCTGCGTCACGCACAACCAGCTCATATTGTTCATAAAACCGGCGCAAGAAGTGAGCCGCATGTACGGGTTCCATTCGGTACGAGACTTGTCCCGTCTCCAGATGCGACAAGAAGGACAGCTCCTCAATCATGCGGTTAACCCTTATCGTGTTATCCCGGATATACTTCAAGTATTGTTCATTGCGTTCCGGCTTGACCATGTCCTGCACAGCCTCGACATAGCCTAGCATGCTGGACAGCGGCATACGCAGATCATGCGTGATATAGGCCAGGAGCTTCTTCCTCCCTTGCTCGGAGTGAAGCAACCGGCCATACGATGTGCGGAGATCGTCATGCGCTGCGGATAAGGCATGTGTGCGCTCAAGTACGAGCTGTTCCAAATTCTTATTCATCTCGGTCAGCTTGTCGTTCGCGTCCTGGAGTTCACGTGCAATTCGCTCTTCGTTCGTAGCCGCCCTCGTAAATCTGGAAGACAGCAGAATCATCTGTGCGATCGTGAACACCAACAGACCAAGCGGGGAAGTATTCCCGATTCGTGACCATTCATTGTAATACAGAAAATCATTGATGACCGTAACCAGCACAACCACCGACACCAGCAGGAAGATCAGTGCCCCCTCCTGACGCCGCACAGCCGCCCGAACCAGCCCGACCATAAGATACACGATATGCGTAACAACCACTACGCCGATCGCCGTTAACAGCTTCGTATAGATAATGGCAGGGGTCACCACAACAACGATACAGCATGCCCCGGTTACGATTCGCGAGCCAAGCTGGAACCCACGCGGCACATTCCGGAAGATGCAATCCGAATACCTCGTAATGACATACGCACCGCTGCACAGAATCAGGTACTCGATCTTGAATTGCAATCCCCATGGGAAATCCGGCCACACTTGCGTGAGCAAGAGCTCGCCGACCAGCAAGGATCGGATCCCGAACATCAAGGTAAACAGACCAAAATAGAGTGGAGCCCTATCCTTACGTCGCATGATGTAGAGCAGCAGGTGATATACGCCAATCACTAACAGGCTGGCGGTGATGAACATTTCGGCAGCAATTGACAGATTGGTCCGGACACTTAATCCGTCACTCCCGCCCAGCTCAATATATTTGGTGATGCCGCCTCGCTTATGATGGAAGTTGGCCACCTGCATAACCAGCTCCACGGTGCCATGCTCGGGCTGGAAGAACACCAGCTTCGTAGCCAGCTGCGGTATCGCGCTGCTCTTATCCGGACCAACCACGCCGACTTCAGCCAACAGCTCGCCATTCACCCATAATTTATACGCGTGAAAGATGGTCGGCAGCCGCAGAGCAAGCCGCTCGCTGCGATCCTGCTCGCTAAGCTGGACGACCAGCCGAAAGGTTGCATAGCCTGTACCACTCAGCTGCTGGCCATCTAACCGATAGCCTAGCCAGGAGTTTGGGATGCTGATCCATCGGTCAGCATTCCCGCCCCTTGCCGAACGAATCTGTATGTCCTCCGGCGACAGCAGCTCTTGCCAGTAGAACGCCCACTCCCCGGTTAGCTTTTGCGGATGCTCGCTGACCTTGACCTCTGTTAAATTCAGAATGCCCTCTTCACTATGGAACTTAGTTGGTTCCGGCGCAGAGACGACGGCATAGCTGGCGATCAATCCAATAACAATGGCTGCAACGATAGGAAGCAAAAGCGTACGTTTACCGAATCGGAGAATCCCCCTTATCATGAAACCGACCCCAATCTACAAGATGCACGATATGTAAGATGATTAACTAGATCATAGCATTATTTGTCGAAAATGTGCCCTGCAAATATCAACGTGGATAGACATAACCACATTAGGCGTTCACACATATCATGGAGTAAGGTTGCTACGATTGGGAGGCCTTAATCATGTATAGACAGGAAGCAAGAATACCAGCGAACTGTCCACCGGGGTTTCTAGGTCGGTATAACGTACTTCCGGGAGACACGTTCTATAACATTGGGTTTGTAAGAGTTTACGGATCCAAGCTTGTTCGCCGCCTGACTTTATGGCGGGAAAAAGGCATGAATTCGCCATTCGGTGTGGCGGAGCCAAACCGAATAAACAGCCGACAATAGCCTAATCCCTTCTGTACAATGACGGTGGATTAGGCTAT
>NZ_LT821245.1:0-27799 GCF_900169535.1 Cohnella massiliensis | reverse complement strand
CCGACGCGCTCGAACCCTTCATGCCATGGTCGCACGAGCTACCGGCTGAGTGCCGATTAAGTAAAAAGTAACTACAGATTAGTCGAACTGAGCTCCCGCCGCTAGGTGGGGGCTATTTGACGCTTACCCAAGAACCGCACACAGTTGAGTAAAAATTACCCATCTCGCCCGGCCGTGCTCCAGGAACCGCACACAGTTGGGTAACCATTACTCATTTCGCCATGGCCGCACTCTTGAGTGCCGCAAATAATCATGATCCCCAGGAAGCATGCCACTCGTTTGGAAAAGTAAGCGAAACCAAACGCCATTTGGAACAAAAATTGACGTAATCACTTAAATATCCAAATATTTCTGCAAAAATAAGCCCAAATCCCTATGACTTATGATACAATAACTGACACTAGAGCAAGAGAAACTGTCCGCATGGGGGGATGTGGCATGTTTGACTGGCTGGGATGGAAGAAGGGGTTTCCGCTCTGGCGATCCTATCGCCTGAATGCCGATTTGAAGTCGGATGTGGAGGATATTTTCGAGGGGATCGCCGAAACGCGCAAGCAAATTTTGATCGACTGGACGACGGACTACTGGCACCATCTCGACCGGCTGCTCGATCAGCTAGCCTCGGCGGGCGGGGCGGCGTCGCTGGGCGACGGAGGGAGCAAGGATGCCTGGGACCGCATGTTCGGACAGGCGTACACCCGAGGATCGGATTTTACGGAGCTTTTTCTTCTGGATCGCGGCGGCACGGTCGTCTATTCCACGCACATTCCGCACAAAGGGAAAACCTACGGGGAAGACTCTCTCATTTCAAAAGGACTGCAATATACCGACAACGGGGGAAAAGACGCGCGCAAATGCCTGTTCGGTCCTTACCCGGATCCGCTCACGCTGGAAATCGGCTCGAGGTCTTCGCCTTTTCACGATAAAATGACGCTTTTGTTCATTAACCCGGTCATTTCGGACGGCGCCACGGCCGGCTACTTGTGCGGACGCGTCCCGAACGACGTCATCGGCGACTTGATTCAGCGGGAGTCCGGCCACGTTTATCCCGATTCCGGCGACAACTATCTGTTCATGGCCAAACCGGAGCTCAACGTACATATCGCTCCCGGGACGGCGCTTTCCCGCAGCCGGTTCGAAGACCGCACGTTTACCCACGGGGAAAACCTGAAGGACGGCGTGACGACCGACTGGGGCATCGTTTCGGTCAAGGAGCACACCGAGCTGGAGCTTATGTTTACCGACCCGGCTACCGGCGAGCTTCACCCCGGCGTCGCGAATACGATCCGCAACGGGAGCAACCTGTTCGTCGAGTTTCCGGGGTATTCCGACTATCGGCATATTCCGGTTATCGGCAAGGGGGTTACGTTCCGGCTGCCCCATTGTCCCGATTTGTGGGGGATGATGTGCGAAGGGGATCTGGAGGAGGTTTACCGGATCCGCAGCATCGCCACGCGCCATGCGCGCCCTCAACTGCTTCTTTTGGGCGGCTTTGCGGTTGCGACCGTCGTCGCGCTGTTTTTCGCGGCCCGCGCGTTCGAGCCGATTTATGTCGCTTTGAGCGCGCTCGCCATTCAAGTCGTTTACGGGCTTTCGGCATTGGCCGTCCTGCGCAGGCGCAGCAAGCAAAGGGTCGTGATGCCGCTGCGCAAGATCAACAGCTTTATCCGCATCAACGCGGAGGGCCGGGGGGACTTGACCCAGCGGATGAACATCGCGGAGTTCGACAACGATGAAACGCGCGACCTGGCCAAATGGATCAACAACATGATCGACTCCCTGGAAGGCGTCATGCTGAAGGTGAAGCTGGCGGCGTCGGACGTGACGTCCAGCCAAAAGCAGCTCAACGATTCGACGGCGACGACGGCGCAGTCCACGGAGAAGGTGAACGACCGGATCAACGCGATGATCCGAAGCATCCGGCGGCAACTGAAGGATATCGACGTGGCCAAGGACGTTGCGGACGAGATGCGCCAGACGCTGCTCATGCTCGAAGAAAAGGCGGCGGAACAAATTACGGTCGCCCAAAACGAGGTCGTCCGGATCGGCGACAAAATGTCGCAAATTTCGACCCGCGTCGCGCAAACGAACGATTCGATCCGGATTTTCATGGACACCGCCAACGAAATCCGGAGCGTTCTTCACGTCATCGGGGAGATTTCCGCGCAGACGAATCTGCTCGCGCTGAACGCCTCGATCGAGGCGGCGAGGGTCGGCGAGCACGGCAAAGGCTTTGCCGTCGTCGCGTCCGAAATCCGCAAGCTGGCCGACATGACGCGGCAGTCGACCGAAGAGGTCCACGAAATCGTGGAGCGAATTTACACGCACGCGCAGCAAGCTTACACTTCGATGGAAGAGGGCACGAGGGTCGTCACCGAGGGCACCGAACTGGTCGCCGTGGCGAACGAAACGCTGGCCGGCGCAAAGGGCGGCGACTCGCTCAAAACGCAGGTCGTCGACGAGGTGGTCGAGCTGATGGAGAAAATCGCCGCCGTCAGCATGGAAAACCGCGCCGTCTCCACCGAAGTCGAAGCGAAAGTGCAGGAGCTGATGGGCGATATCGTCACCGTCCGGCATACGTCCCATACGGTGGAGGCGATCACCTCCAACATGCAGCAGCTGGTCGGGCAGTTCAAGCTGACCGAAACGAGGAAGAGATAGCGGTTCGCTGGCTTCCAGGCCTCCAATCCGGGCTGCAAGCCGAATTAACGGCCCCAGCGGGCCGTTAATCCTTCGGAACGCTCATTTCGGGCCGTTAACCTTTTCGCGTTAAATGAGTTTGCGCAAACAGCGTGATGACCGGGCCCGATGCTTCGAATCCGTAAAATGCCGCTTTTTTTGCCTGTTCGGGCGGATGCGGCTTTTCTTTTTTGCTTCGGTAACCTATAATTTAGACTAAATAACCAATGACGAGGAACGGGAGAGTACTTTGTCGCATGCCTGCAGCAGCGAGCCGGGAGGGTGAGAGCCGGCGAGGCGGGATGAAGGAAGCGCACCCGGGAGTCGGTTCCCTGAACCCGAAGTAGGGGGACCCGGCGAAAGCCGTTATCCGAATCGAGCGAATTCTAAAGCGAAGCGACCCGATCCATGCCGCTTCGCGCGGAATTTCAGAAGAGTGGCACCGCGGACAACATCCGTCTCTTTCATAAGGGACGGATTTTTTGTTTTTACCGGGGCTGTCAACCTACGTTGGATTTTGTCCAATCTGCCGAGCGAAATAAACAAGAAGCGCGTGCTTTATTGGATTTTGTCCAACGGAAAACGGGGATCCGGGCGAAATTCGCAAGAATCCGGTCGCTTCATTGGATAAAATCCAACGAAGACGGCGGAATACGCGAAAAGGCGGTTCCTCATTGGATAAAATCCAACGAAGACGGCGGAGTGCGCGAAAAGACGGTTCCCCATTGGATGAAAGTCCAACGAAGATGGCGGAGTGCGCGAAAAGGCGGTTCCTCATTGGATGAAATCCAACGAAGAGGGCCGGGCGGAATTTCGACGTTTGGCGGAAGGGGGGCGAAATCGACTTGGCGATGGCGTTGGAACCGAAACGGGTGAAAATCGGATTATACTCCATGCAAGACGGGGCGACCTCGGTTTTGGAATATCGGGGCACGCTGTACCCGAAGGCCGGCTCCTTTTATGTCCGGTACGAGGAGACGGACGAGGATCGGGGACGATGCTCGGTGACGATGAAGTGGAACGCCGACGGATTCGCGATTTTGCGGCACGGCGAAGTGCGGGGCGAGCAGAGCTTCCGGCCGGGCGCGAGGACGGCGGGCTGGATCCAGTCGGGAGCGGGAAGGTTCCGATTGGAGATCGAAACGAAGAAGCTGCGCATCCTGCCCGCGGCGGCGGACCGTTTGCCGATCGAGATCAGGTGGCAATACGAGCTTTGGATGAACGACCAGTGGGCCAATCGTTTGAATTTACGTTTGCTTATCGAGGAGGAAAACGAACAATGAGCGCATATGTGCTGGAGGAACTGCATCAAAAAATAAGGGAGGCCGTGGCGGATGCCGCCGTGGCGGCCGGCCTGGCCGAGCGGGAGCAGCTGCCCGTCTTCGCGATCGAGGTGCCGAGGGAAAAAGCGCACGGCGACCTGGCGACGAACGCCGCCATGCAGCTGACGAAAATCGCCAAACGCAATCCGCGCCAAATCGCCGAAGCCATTTTGGAGCATCTCGACGGTTCGGGCGCTTACATTCAGTCCGCCGAAATCGCCGGGCCGGGGTTCATCAATTTCCGTTTGGACAAAAAGTATTTGTATCCCGTCATCGCATCGGTTCTCGATCGGAAGGAGCGCTACGGCAGCCTGACGAAGGAGCAGCCGCGCCGGGTCGAGATCGAGTTCGTCAGCGCCAACCCGACGGGCAGCCTGCATCTGGGCCACGCTCGCGGGGCGGCCGTTGGCGACGCGCTCGCGAACCTGCTCGAATTCGCGGGCAACGAAGTGACGCGCGAATACTACATTAACGATGCGGGCAACCAGGTGGCGAATTTGGCCAAGTCGATCGAGGCGAGATACCGCCAGGCGCTCGGCCAGGAAGCCGACATGCCGGAGGACGGCTATTACGGCGAGGACATCGTCGGCTTTGCCAAGGAGCTGGCGGAGCAGGAGGGCGACAAGCTGCTTTCGCTGTCCGAGGAGGAAAGGTTCAAGAAGCTTCGGGAGTACGGCCTGTCCAAGGAGCTGGACAAAATCAAGCGCGATTTGGCCCGTTTCGGCGTCCGCTTCGACATCTGGTACAGCGAAACTTCGCTTTACGAGCAAGGGCGCGTCACCGGAGCGCTGGACGCGCTGAGGGCGCAGGGGCACGTCTACGAGCAGGACGGAGCCGTCTGGCTGAACACGACCGCCTTCGGGGACGACAAGGACCGCGTTCTCGTCAAAAACGACGGCTCGTACACGTATTTGACGCCGGACGTCGCCTATCATATGGATAAATACGGCCGCGGCTACGACGAGATGATCAACATTTGGGGCGCCGACCACCACGGGTACATTCCGCGCATGAAGGCGGCCATGGCCGCGCTCGGCAACGATCCCGACAAGCTGACGGTGCTGATCGCCCAAATGGTCAGCCTGTTCCAGAACGGGGAAAAGGTGAAGATGTCCAAACGGACCGGCAAGGCGGTCACGATGGAAGATTTGATGGACGAAGTCGGCGTCGACGCGATTCGCTATTTCTTTACGATGCGGAGCATGGATTCGCATCTGGACTTCGACATGGACCTCGCCGTTTCGACGTCCAACGAAAATCCCGTGTTTTACGTGCAGTACGCCTACGCCCGCATTTGCAGCATTTTCCGCCAGGCGGAGGAGCAGGGCATCCGCCTGCTGCCGGTCGCCGAAGCGCCGCTTCACAGGCTGACGGCGGAGCAAGAGTTCGACTTGCTTCGCAAAATGGGCGAGCTTCCTGCCGTGATCGCCGACGCGGCGGCCAATTACGCTCCGCATTATGTCATTCGCTACATCTATGAGATCGCGGCCCTTTTCCACAGCTACTACAGGGCGGAGCGCGTCATCACCGAGGACGCGGAGCAAAGCCAGGCCAGATTGCAGCTGCTGGCGGCGCTGCGCATCGTCCTGGCGAACTGCCTGAAGCTGGTCGGCGTATCGGCCCCGGAAAAAATGTAAGCCGTCGCCGCGGCCGAGCGGGGGAGATTCCGGCCAGGCCGTCGTCCGCTCAGGGCTGACGCGGCTTCAGCTGGTCGGCCGCTTGCATCATCAAGCCTATGCGAAGCTCTCCGGCGGTCGTCCGGAGAGCTTTCGCGCCTCTTAGCGGGCGCACGGACCGCTTCAAAATTTGTTTGATCTGCTCGGGGGTCAGATCCCGGCGGTACGACAGCAAAAGCGCCACGGCGCCGGTGACGTGTGAGGTGGCCATCGACGTGCCGCTCATGATTTTGCGTTTGCCCTGCAGCCAGCACGATTCGATTTTTTCTCCGGGCGCATAAATATCGATATAGCTGCTGCGGTTCGTAAACGCGGCTACCCGGCCCTGCCGGTTCGTCGCCCCGACGGCGACCGTCTGGCTGTATCTGGCGGGATAGTCGATCGTTCCCCGCTTGCCGTCGTTGCCGGACGAGGCGACGATGAGGACGCCGGACCGGTAGGCGTTGCCCACCGCATGCAGCAGGGACCGGCTGCGGCCGTGCATGCCGAAGCTCATGTTGACGACGTTCATCCGGTTGCGGACGCACCAGTCGATGCCGAGAATAATATCGGAAACGTAAGCCGTCCCGTTGTGGTCGAACGCTTTGATCGGATATAAGGAAGCCCGCGGCGCGACGCCGATCATGCCCTGAAGCTGGTTGGCCGCGGCGATCGTGCCGGCGATGTGCGTGCCGTGGCCGTTATCGTCCTGAGGAAGCTGCGTCCGCTGCAGAAGATTGATCCCTCTTTCCAGCGAATGGCGCAAGTCGGGATGCTGAAAGTCGACGCCGGTATCGATGATGCCGACTTTGACGCGGTAGCCGGTGGCCCGGCCCCACGCGTCGGGGGCGCCGATTTTCCGCACCCCCCAAGGAACGCCTTTCGCCGTGCGAGAGCCCGGGGACGCCTGCGGCAGTCCGTCGACGCGAACGACCGCATCGGGTTCCCAGATGACGGATTTCGTCAACGCTTGCGGCAATTGGTCGACGGGGATCGGACAGGCATAGGCGCGAATGATGCCGAGCCGGCGGACGCTTTGCAGCGCTTTGCAGTTTTTGCGCTGCGATTGGAGCGCCTGAAAAAACCTTCTGTCGTCTCCCGGACGGACGAACCGCAATATCGTTCTCCCGGCGTCGGTCTCCGGAGCGGAGAGGGAACCTTTCAGCCATTTCAGCAACCCGCTTGTTTCCAATGGGGCATCCCTCCCGTCGTATGCTTCCCTATTGTATGAACGACCCCGGGGAACGGCTTGGGAAACCGGCCTTTTTGCGCGCAAATGGGCGACGGGGTGTGTCAATATCGGCCGGCGGCCATACGATGGATGGAGAACCCTTGCGGGTTCTCCATCGCGCCGCTTTGCATGGGAAGCGGCCGGAGGGATACAGTCGAAAAGCGAAGGCGCAGCCGGCCCGGCATGCCTTCGCTTTTTCGGCGCTTGCATTTTTATAGGAAATGCGGTTAACTAATGGGTGACACCTGAAACCAACCGGGATTGAAGCATACAATCGCTTAATATAAAGAGAGGATGAGGTGCAGCGTGAGCGCGGAATACGTCCTGAAGCTAAATGAAGAAAAAATTCGCGAGCTGCCGATGGTGGATCTTGCGTTCGAGGTTTTAAAGGCGGCGAACACTCCCTTTTACTATCGGGACTTGATGAACGAAATCGCCAAATTGAGAGGGTTCACCGAAGAGCAAATCAACGATTTGATCGTGCACGTGTACACCGAGATCAACATCGACGGGCGCTTCGCCTGCGTCGGCAACAACGTGTGGGGCCTTAAGCGCTGGTATCCGGTCGAGAAGGCCGACGAGGCGGTGACCGGAAGCGGCAAGCGCCCGCGGATCATCAACGACGACGACGATCTGGACGACGAGGATCTGTACGGCGAGGACGAGGAAGAAGTGGTGGCGGCCGACGACGAAAATTACGACCTGTTCGACGAAGAACGGGAAGAAATTTTCGACGAAGGCGAAGAAGCCGCCGAAATCGACGAGGAAGTCGAGATCGAGGAAGAGGAAGACCCCGAGCTTGAAGGCGAGCTGGAAGAGGAAGCGGAAGAAGAGCTGGACGACGACGATCTCGATCCGGACGATGAGGACGAGCGCGACTGACCGCCTTTCCGGACGGTTGCGGACCGGACATTCGGAAGCCCGGGCTTGAGGCCGCGCGAGGCTTGACACCATATCCTTTAGACGGTAAACTTAGGCTTGGGCTTTAGAACCGTGCTTTTCCATAGGTGAATCGATTAAAAAGTGCCCCCATTATTATGGGTGTCACTTTTTTGTTTTGTCGGGCATGAAATCGCAGCTTAACCTCGCCTCATGTCCGGCGTAAAAAGGGTGTCTAATTTGCAATCGACGATTGCGGTTATGCTAAAGATAATGCCGACGAGCATGGGGTGGGAGGTTTGCAAAGAGTGACCAAATACATTTTTGTTACCGGCGGCGTCGTATCGTCGCTCGGCAAGGGGATTACCGCCGCATCGCTTGGCCGGTTGCTGAAAAACCGCGGACTTAAGGTGACGATCCAAAAATTCGACCCTTATATCAATGTGGACCCGGGCACGATGAGCCCTTATCAGCACGGCGAGGTGTTCGTGACCGACGACGGAGCGGAAACCGATCTCGATCTCGGACACTACGAGCGTTTTATCGACATCAATTTGTCCAAGAACAGCAACGTGACGACCGGCAAAATCTACTCCACGGTCATCAGCAAGGAACGGCGCGGGGAGTATTTGGGCGGCACCGTCCAAGTCATTCCGCACATCACGAACGAAATCAAGGATCGCGTGTTCCGCGCGGGCCGCGAGACGGGGTCCGACGTCGTCATTACCGAGATCGGCGGCACCGTAGGCGACATCGAGAGCTTGCCGTTTCTGGAAGCGATCCGCCAGATCAAAAGCGACATCGGCCGCGAAAACGTGATGTACATTCACGTTACCCTCATTCCCTACATTAAAGCGGCCGGGGAAGTGAAGACGAAGCCGACCCAGCACAGCGTCAAGGAGCTGCGCAGCATCGGCATCCAGCCGAACGTCATCGTCTGCCGCACCGAGTATCCGCTGGCCGACGACATGAAGCGCAAGATCGCCTTGTTCTGCGATATCGACGCGAACGCGGTCGTCGAATGCCGCGACGCTTCCACGCTGTACGAAGTTCCGCTCATGCTGCGCGACGAAGGGCTCGACGACTACGTCGTCAAGCATCTCGGCCTGACGGCCGCGGCTCCCGTGCCGGACATGACGGAATGGGAAGCGCTCGTCCGCCGGGTCAAATCGTTGTCCAAAACGACGGAAATCGCCATTGTCGGCAAATACGTCGCGCTTCACGACGCTTATTTGAGCATTGTCGAATCGCTCGCCCATGCCGGCTTCGACGCGGATGCCGAAGTGAACATCCGCTGGGTGAACGCCGAGGAGCTTACGCCGGACAACGTGGAGGAGCAGCTCGCCGGCGTCAACGGCGTGCTCGTGCCCGGGGGCTTCGGCGACCGCGGCATCGAAGGCAAAATCGTCGCCATCCGCTACGCCCGCGAGAAAGGCGTGCCCTTCTTCGGCATCTGTCTCGGCATGCAGGTTGCGGTCGTCGAGTTCGCCCGCAATATGGCCGGCCTGGACAACGCCAACAGTTCGGAAATCCATCCGGCGACGCCGTATCCGGTCATCGACCTGCTGCCCGAGCAGAAGGACATCGAGGACCTGGGCGGCACGATGCGGCTCGGCCTGTATCCGTGCAAGCTCGTGCCGGGCAGCCTCGCCGCGCGCTGCTACGGGGACGAGCTCGTTTACGAGCGCCATCGCCATCGTTACGAATTCAACAACGAATACCGCGAACGCATCGAAGAGGCGGGCCTGCGCATTTCCGGGACTTCGCCGGACGGCCGTCTGGTCGAGATGATCGAGCTGCCGGAGCATCCGTGGTTTTTGGCCGTTCAGTTCCATCCCGAATTCACGTCGAGACCGAACCGTCCTCAGCCTTTGTTCCGCGATTTCGTTCGCGCCGCCCTCCGCCATTCCGGCAACTAAAGGAAGAGGCGCTCCGGCACCGCCGGGGCGTCTCTCACTTTTTTCCATAGGATAAGAAGGATTTCCTTGCACCTATCTCGAATACGGGTTACATATGGACGTCAGAAGCGGAGGCGATGAAAACGATGACAAGGAAGAAACTGCTGATCGTTGACGACCAGGTCGGCATTCGGATTTTGCTTCTGGAAGTGTTTAGCACGGAAGGATATGAGACGTTTCAAGCCGCAAACGGTCGTGCCGCGCTGGAAATCGTACGTCTGCATGCGCCGGATCTCGTTTTGCTCGATATGAAAATTCCGGGCATGGACGGCCTGGAGATTTTGAAGAAAATAAAGGAAATGAACCGCGACATCAAAGTGATCATGATGACCACGTACGGCGAGCTCGACATGATCAAGGAGGCGACCGAACTGGGCGCTCTGATGCATTTTACGAAGCCGTTCGATATCGACGAGTTGCGGGTTGCCGTCAATTTGCAACTGTCCGAGGAAGGGCCTTCTCCACGGTTCGCGACCGCTACATGAACGGATTCTCATCTCGAAGCGGCTGCCGACCCGTTTACTATACCAAGACTATTTGTGGTATAATAGCGCAGTATGAAGGTCGCGTGCAGAGCGGACCATTTAAGGAGCAGGAGGAATACCATTATGCCATTGGTTTCAATGAATGAGTTTTTGCCGAAGGCCAAAGCGAACCGTTTCGCCGTAGGCCAGTTCAACATGAACAACCTGGAGTTCGCGCAAGCGATCACGGAAGCGGCAATGGAAGAAAAATCCCCCTTTATTTTCGGCGTCAGCGAAGGCGCCCTGAAATATATGGGGATCGAATACACGGTGGCGATCGCGGAAGCCGCCGCCAAGAAATCGGGCCTGCCGATCGCGCTTCACCTTGACCACGGCAGCAGCTTCGACGTGGCGATGCAATGTATCCGCGCCGGCTTCTCTTCCGTCATGTTCGATGGTTCCCACCATCCGTACGAAGAGAACATCAAGCTGACGAAAGAAATCGTCAAAGCGGCGCACGCTATGGGCGTATCGGTCGAAGGCGAGCTCGGAACGATCGGCGGCGTCGAGGACGACATCAGCGTCGACGAGGCGGATGCGGCACTGGCGAAACCGGAAGAAGCGATTCGTTTCTACGAAGAAACGGGCGTCGACGCGCTGGCGATCGCCGTCGGCACGGCGCACGGCATGTACAAGGGCGAAGTGAAAATTCACTATGATATCATCGAAGCCGTCACTTCCAAAATCCCGGTCCCGATCGTTCTTCACGGCGGCTCCGGCGTTCCGGACGATCTCATTCGCCAAGCGATCCAATACGGCGTAGGCAAAATCAACGTCAACACCGAAAACCAAGTCGCCTGCACGAAGGTCATTCGCGAAGTGCTCGGCAAAGACGAAAAAATCATCGACCCCCGCAAGTATCTCACGCCTGCCCGCACGGCGATGAAAGAAGTCGTCAAAGAAAAAATCCGTCTGTTCGGCAGCAGCAACCAGGCCTAAGGCCGATTTCAGCCTGCGGCGCGGACCGAATCGTCGGACATGCCTCCAGGTGCGGTACTATCTTCAGATCAACGGGAAAACGTCGCGCGGCGTTTTCCCTTTCCTTCATTGTTTGTATTGGAGCCGCATTCGGCTTCGGTGCATGGAGCAGCATACTAGGAGGACCATGCATTCATGGAGAAATTGATGATACGCGGAGGCCGACCGCTGAAAGGCACGGTTAGCATCAGCGGCGCCAAGAACAGCGCGATCGCGCTTCTTCCCGCCGCCATATTGGCGGAGTCCGAAGTGCGCCTTGACAATCTTCCGCATCTCAGCGATGTGAATATTTATATCGAATTGCTGCAGGAGCTCGGAGCGAAAGTAACCTGGACGAGCGATATGATGCGCATCGATCCGTCCGATCTGAAATCGGTTCCGATGCCGAACGGACAGGTAAAGATGCTTCGGGCCTCGTATTATTTGATGGGAGCGCTGCTCGGCCGCTTCGGCGAAGCCACGATCGGCTTGCCGGGAGGCTGCAACTTCGAGCCCCGTCCCATCGACCAGCATATCAAAGGATTTGAAGCGCTGGGGGCCGTCGTAACCAACGAACATGGCGCCGTCCGCATTCGAGCCAAAGAACTCCGCGGGGCGAAAATATATTTGGACGTCGTGAGTGTCGGCGCTACCATCAACATCATGCTGGCCGCTTCCCGGGCCAAGGGCTCGACGGTGATCGAGAACGCGGCCAAGGAGCCGGAAATCATCGACGTCGCGACGCTGCTGAACGCCATGGGCGCCAAAATCAAAGGCGCCGGCACCGAAACGATTCGGATCGAAGGCGTCGACAGCCTGCATGGCTGCCGTCATTCGATCATCCCCGACCGCATCCAAGCGGGAACGTACATGATCGCCGCCGCCGCCACGCGCGGAGATGTCCTTATCGATAACATCATTCCCAAGCATCTTGAAGCTTTGACGGCGAAGCTGCAGGAGATGGGCGTTCGCGTCCAGGAGATGGACGAAGCCATCCGGGTCGTCGGACAGCCGAAATACGAGGCCATCGACGTGAAGGCGCTCGTATACCCCGGGTTCGCGACCGACTTGCAATCGCCGATGACGAGCCTGCTTACGCAAGCGAGCGGCGTGAGCATTTTGTCCGATTACGTGTACAGCAACCGTTTCAAGCATGTTCCCGAGCTTATGAGAATGGGCGCCCAGATTCGCGTCGAAGGCCGTTCCGCCATCATCGAGGGCGGCAAGCTGAACGCGGCCAAAGTCCGGGCGGCCGATTTGCGGGCGGGAGCCGCGCTCGTAATCGCGGCGTTGACGGTTGACGAGGGCGTTTCGGAAATCACGGGAGTGGAGTACATCGACCGGGGCTATGAAAACCTTGTTCAACTTTTCAGTAATTTGGGCGCCGAAATTTGGCGCGAAGGCTGATCCCCGGCACCCGGGGATCGCCGATATTCGGATCGCAAAGAGGGGATATTATTGACCGATTTCATGATGGCGGATTTGGAAAACCAAAGTTTGCCCCAGCTTTACAAGCTGGCCAAGTACCACCAGATCGCCAATTACAATCAAATGAGAAAAAACGAGCTGATCATCGCGATCCTGCGGGCGCAGGCGGAGCGAAGCGGCAATCTGTTCATGGAGGGCGTGCTTGAAGTTCTGCCCGAAGGATACGGATTTTTGCGGCCGATCAATTACTTGCCCAGTGCGGAGGACATTTACATTTCGGCTTCGCAAATTCGCAAATTCGATTTGCGAACGGGAGATCTCGTATCCGGCAAATGCCGCGCCCCGAAGGAGAGCGAACGCTACTTCGGCTTGCTGCAGGTCAACGCCGTCAACGGAGAATCCCCCGAGACCGCAGCGGAACGCCTCCATTTTCCCGCTTTAACCCCACTTTTCCCTAACAAGAAACTCGTTCTCGAAACGGCACCCAATCGTCTTTCCACCCGAATCATGGATTTCCTGGCGCCTGTCGGCCTCGGCCAGCGCGGCCTGATCGTGGCGCCTCCGAAAGCCGGCAAGACGCTGCTGCTCAAGGAAATCGCCAACAGCGTTTCGATCAGCCGGCCGGACATCGATCTGTTCGTGCTGCTGATCGACGAGCGGCCGGAAGAAGTGACGGATATGCAGCGTTCCGTAAGGGGCGAAGTCGTCGCGTCGACGTTCGACGAGGTGCCGGAACATCATATTAAAGTGGCGGAACTCGTGCTGGAGCGGGCTTTGCGGCTTGTCGAGCACAAGCGCGACGTCGTCATTTTGCTGGACAGCATTACGCGTCTTGCGCGCGCCTACAACCTAGTCATTCCGCCGTCGGGACGCACGTTGTCCGGCGGTATCGATCCGGCGGCGTTTCATCGTCCGAAGCGGTTTTTCGGAGCGGCCCGAAACGTCGAGGAAGGCGGCAGCCTGACGATTTTGGCGACCGCGCTCATCGATACCGGCTCGCGCATGGACGACATCATTTACGAAGAGTTCAAGGGCACGGGCAACATGGAGCTGCACCTGGACCGCAAGCTGGCGGAAAGACGGATTTTTCCGGCGCTTGATATCCGCCGTTCGGGGACGCGGCGCGAGGATTTGCTGCTGACGCCGGATGAGCTGGACAAAGCGTGGGCCGTTCGGAAAAACATGAACGACTCTCCGGAGTTCGTCGATCAATTTTTGCGCAAGTTCGCCCAGTCGAAAACGAACGAGGAATTTTTGGCGTCGCTGGACGTCGGGGGCAGCTCGTCGCGTCCGGGAAGCTCCGGCGGCGGTGGCGGCGGCTCGAACGGCGGCAACGGCACGCCGGGCGGCGGCTCCGGCTACCCGTCGTCGTCCGCCGGCGGTTCGGCCTCCTCGGCCTCGATGAGGCCGCAAAACGGCAGAACGATGCAGCAGACCCGCAACGGGTATTCGACGTCCAGCCGGCCGTACGGCTCGAGCCCATCTTCGTCCGCGCGGCCTTCCGGCCAAGGCGCGGGAGGCTCCGCCCAGGGCGCCCGGCTGACGACGGGGGCGTCCAACCGTCCGCTCGGCGCGTATCACGCGGGGCCGCCGAATCCGGCGCCGGCTTCGAACGGCGCTTCGGCTTCCCCGGCGCCGCAAGCGACGTCCGGCGCGGCGAGAACGGCTTCGCCGGCGCAGCCGACTCCGGCGGCGACAACGCCGATGGCGGCTTCGGCTGCGCCGACGGCTGCCGGCACGGCTGCGGCGGCAAGCTCGGCCGAGCGGGCCGCGCCGGCTCCGGGCACGGAGCCGTCCGCCGCTCCGCGGGCGGCCGCAGCGCCCGAGCCGGCCGTTCCGGCAGCGCCGGCGGCCACAGCGGCGGCCCGCGCCGAAGCCGCGGCCGAACCGGCCGGGCAAGCCGGCCGCCCCGCGGCAGACGACGCCGACCAAGCGCCGGCGGCTGCCGGCACGGGCCGGGCCCCGAAGGCCGCGTCCGGCCGCTCGACGACGACGCGCGCCGGAACGCGCGCGAAGGCGTCCGCCGCCGCGAAAGCGGAACCGACGGCGGCCGAATCGTCCGGCGAGCCCGCGTCTTCCGCCGCAGCCGAGCCGGCCGCGGAAGCGACGAGCGCCGCGACCAAGGCAAAAGCCGAGACGGCGTCCGCCAAAACGGCGGAAAAGACAACCGCCAAAAAGGCTTCCTCCCGCACCCGTTCCGCCAAAGCCGAACCGGCCGCGGAAACGAACGCGGCGGAGCCGGCCAACGCGTCCGAACCTGCGGAGACGAAGCCCGCCAAAAGAACGACTTCCACGACCCGCCGTTCCGCCAAGAGCACGACGAAGGAATAACGGGACGTTTTGAAAGAAGGTACGAACATGCAACTGGTTTACGCAGACGAACAGGGCCAGGTGTACGATCATCCCGAGCTGCTCGGGATCGCCCGCAGCGGCGACCGCCTCGTCGAGCTGTTCGACGAGGAGCTCATTCCGCTGCCTCCCGGCGCGACGCTTGTCGGCTTGCCGTACACCCGGGCGGTCGGCATGAATCCGCGCACGGGCGAGATGGTCGCGATGGCTCCGGGCTGCCAGGCGGTCGGCGCGCTGCTGCCGCAAGGCTATACCCGCTATTACGTGCCGGGCTACACGAAAACGGACAAAGAGCAGCTTCTGCCCTTGTTCGGCTACACCGCCGTCGTCTGGAAGGACGGGGAGTTTTACGTGGCCGCCGGCCAAACGGACGATCCCGAGCCCTGGAATCCGGAAAATTGCGACCGCCGCGAGCTGGAGCTGAAGGTGGACCGGCTGCTTTCCGCCTACCCGGAAAACCGGCTCTATCAGCACCTGTCCCACTGCGCGCTCGAATACGAATGCCTGACGGCTTCCAATACGTTTTTGCAGCGGCTGGAGGGAGCGGTTCCCGTGTCGTTCGCCTGCAACGCCGGCTGCTTCGGCTGCATTTCCGAGCAGCCGGACGACAGCGGCTTTCCCGCCCCCCAAACGCGGCTGCAATTCAAGCCGACGACGGATGAGGTCGTCGACATCATGCTGGAGCACCTGAAAGCGCCGAACGCGATCATCAGCTTCGGCCAAGGCTGCGAAGGCGAGCCGTCGACACAGGCGAAAACGATCGTCGAAGCGATCAAGCGCGTGCGCGCTCAGACGTCGAACGGTTATATCAACATCAACACGAATGCGGGACTGACCGATCATTTGCGGGCGATTACCGACGCCGGGCTCGACCTGATGCGGGTCAGCACGATCAGCGCGCTCGACGAGCACTACAACGCGTACTACAAGCCCCGCGGCTATACGCTGGCCAACGTCGAAAAGTCGCTGCGCTACGCCGCCGACAAGGGCGTTTACACGTCGATCAACTACCTCGTGTTCCCCGGGGTGACGGACCGGGAAGAAGAGATTGAGGCGATGATCGAATTCGTCCGGCGCACCGGCTTGAAGCTCATTCAGATGCGCAACCTCAACATCGATCCTGACGCCTATCTGTCGCTCATCCCGAAAGCGCGGGGCGAAGTTTACGGGATGAAGACGCTGCTCGACATTTTTCGCGAGGAGCTGCCGGGCGTGGTCGTCGGTTCGTACACGCACGTCCCGCCGGCGGGCGTCCGCTGACGGAGCCCGTCCCGGCTCGCGCCGGGTTTGCCGGGACTCGCCCGGCAAACATTTTCTTGTTTTTAACCGCCTAAGGTGGTATACTTCGCTTGTCTGTCTATTACTCTGGACCCGCACTGCGGTTCAGGGCGGAAAGAGGTGAACGTCTTGAAGCAAAGCATCCATCCGCAATATCATGTGACGACCGCTACCTGCGCTTGCGGGAATACGTTCGAGACCGGTTCCATCCGGCCGAATCTGCGCGTCGAAATATGCTCGGCATGCCACCCGTTCTTTACGGGCAAACAGAAGTTTGTCGATGCCGGCGGTCGTGTTGACAAATTCAAGAAAAAATACGGACTGTAAGAAACTCCGTATAGTCTCATACCTCCCTATGCATCCTACGCATAAGGGAGGTTTTTTCATGCGACAACATAAAGCGATGACGATATGGCTGGCCGCCGCGGCCCTTTCCGCGTGTCTCGTCCTGACCGGCTGCGCCAACCGGGGAACCGGGAACACTTCGATCGAGCCGCAGAGCTATGCCGAAGACGGGTATATGGGAAGAACGAGTTCGTATCCGAAAATTCCGGGCCGGCACATGGCGCTGGGCTACAAAAACGATGCCAATTTGATGCGGGACGCGATCCGCAACGTGCCGGGCGTGGCGGGGTCGAACATTACGTTCAACGGGGCCGACGCTTACGTTACGATCAAGCTGGCGCCCGGTCTGCAGCAGCGCGAGGTGGCGACGGTGGAGCGGCAGGCGGCGTCCGTCTTGCGGTTCAATTTTCCCCGCTATAATGTGCACGTTCAATCGGCGAGATAATCGTCCGTTCCAAGGCTTCGTCTGACAGGGAATCGTTCCCTCAGGTTGCGCTTGAGGACGGAAACCGTTATACTAAGTGATGCCGTGCTAGACGGGGAGGTAGCGGTGCCCTGTAACTCGCAATCCGCTGTAGCGAGGTTGAATTCCTGTTTGAGGTGTGGTTACGCAGTTCCGACATGTCGCTTGTCGCGTTGATCCCGGAGTCCTCCGCAAGGGACGCCCATGAACCCGGTCAGGTCCGGAAGGAAGCAGCCGTAAGTGGTCACGTTCTTGTGTTGGAGGGTCGCTTCGGGGGAGCGGCGGCGGCATGTACGGCTGGATGGCCATGATCGAGGACAGGTGCACGGTCCTAATCGACACAACCGAATCTTTCTCCGTTTGGAGATGACACAACACCTTGGCGTAGGCATGTACTGCGCGGGGTGTTTTTTTATTTCGCTTGCGGTAGCCGGGAAGGACGCCTTTAGGCGACATTAGACCAGCGGTAAGGTGGTGGCGAACGATGGTGAATTCGGGCTTGAACGGCGATTCGGCGCATCGGGATCCGGCGGCATCGGGACGGGATATTTACATTTACAAATTTGCGGAACGGATTTTGGAGGACGACCATACCGGCGTCGTTTTGTGCGATTCCGGGTTTCGCATTTTGGAAATCAGCCCGATGGTCTGTTCCGTGTTCGGGGGGGAACGCAAGGGCATTATCGGGCAAAGCGTCTGGACCTGGCTGGCGGGCCTCCCGTCGCTCGCTCCCGCGTTTTGGGCGGATCTGCTCGAGGGCCGTTCCTTCCGCAATCGGAGATTTACATGGGGAAACGGAGAAGGGCGCCGGGAGCTGACGCTGGAAGGAGGGACCCTTCGGGACGGCGGGGCCGCGATCGGAAGTTATCTGCTTTTCCAGGACGTGACGCATTTGATGCAGCTCGAAGAGCAGGTGCGCCGCTCCGATCGCTTGAAGATGATCGGTCAAGTCGCGGCCGGCACCGCGCACGAAATCCGCAACCCGCTGACGGCCATCAAGGGCTTCATGCAATTGCTGGGCAAGGCGCTTGCCGAACGGGATATGAATCGGGAGCTGGAGTATGTCGGCATCGTGCTGTCCGAGCTGGATCGCGTCAATTCGCTCGTGAACGAATTTTTGCTGCTCAGCAAGCCGAAGGAAGTGCGCCTCGTTCCCGTCTATCTGGGCGCGCTGTTCGGAGAAATGCTGCCCATGCTGCACAGCGACGCGATTTTGTACGACGTGAATTTAAATTACGAGCCGGCGGACAATCTGCCGCCCGTTTATGCGGATAAAGAAATGCTCAAGCAGGTGTTTTTGAATTTGGGCAAAAACGCGATCGAAGCGATGGGCACCGGGGGGACGCTGGTCATAAAGGAAAGAGGCCCTCTTCCGGGCGGCAGGGAAGTGTCGGTGGAAATCCGGGACAACGGGCCGGGGATCGCGGAAGAGCTGCTCGAGCGCGTGTTCGATCCGTTTTTTACGACGAAAGAACAGGGCACCGGCCTGGGCTTGTCCATCTGCCAGCGAATCGTGCACGAGCTCGGAGGGAGAATCGGCGTGAAGTCGGGCCCCGGGGGGACGACGTTCACGGTTTCGCTGCCGATGGCCGCTTTTGCCAGAGGCAAGAAGGTATCCGGCGGTGGAGCGCTTCCGTTTCATGATGTATAATGGTTGAAACGCCAATAAGCCCGGCAGCTCTACATAGACGGTTGTCGAACCGTCGCCGGGCTTCTTGCTGACGGGAGCGACGAGAAATGGCCCACATTGCGCTGTACCGGGCCTGGCGTCCGCAGACGTTTCAGGACATGGTCGGGCAACAGCATATCGTACAAACACTGCAAAACGCGATTCGGGAAGACCGCCTGTCTCATGCCTATTTATTCAGCGGCCCGCGGGGAACCGGCAAGACGAGCGCCGCCCGGTTGCTCGCCAAAGCGATCAACTGCGAGCGGGGCCCCGCGGCCGAGCCGTGCAACGAGTGCGAAACGTGCCGCCGGATTTCGTCGGGGGCGGTCATGGACGTGGTCGAAATCGACGCCGCGTCCAACCGGGGCGTCGAGGAAATCCGCGATATCCGCGACAAGGTGAAGTACGCGCCTACGGAAGTGCGCCGCAAAGTGTACATTATCGACGAAGTCCACATGCTCACGACCGAGGCGTTCAACGCGCTGCTCAAGACGCTGGAGGAGCCGCCGGGCCACGTCATGTTCATGCTGGCGACGACGGAGCCCCACCGGCTCCCGGCAACGATCATTTCGCGCTGCCAGCGCTTCGAGTTCCGGAGAGTGTCGCTTGCCGAGCAGCAGGAGCGGCTGGCCGAAATTTGCCGGAAGGAAGGCATCGAAGCGGACGACGACGCGCTTGCCCACATTTGCCGCCTGTCGGACGGGGGCATGCGGGATGCGCTGAGCCTGCTGGATCAGATTTCATCGTTTACGGAAGGCAGGATAACGCTTCGCGACGCGGTCGAGGCGACCGGGGGGCTTCCCTCCGAACAGTTCGCCCGGCTTGCCGCCGCGGTGCGGGACGGCGACGCCGCCGGCGTGCTGACGGAAATCGACGAGATGATGCGCGCCGGCAAAAGCGCCGACAAATGCCTCGAGCAGCTGATGCATTATTTCCGCGACATGCTGCTTTCGGTCATCGCGCCCGATGCGGCGGCTTCCTCGGGGAAAGTGGCCGATCCGGGCGAACTGAGGAAGATGGCGGAGGGCTTTTCGCGGGAACGGCTTTTTTCGATCATCGATTTGCTGAACCGTTATCAATCGGAAATGAAGTACGCCGCGCACCCGCAAACGATGTTCGAGATCGCGCTGCTCAAGCTTTGCTCCCTTTCCGAAGGCGGCGCCGCTCGGCCGCCGGTAGCTCCGGCGCCGGCGCAAGGAAACGCCGCCGAAGGGCAGCAGGCGCCGGCCGAGCTGGCGCGGCTGCAGCAGCAGGTGGCCGGCCTGGAGCGCCGGCTGGACGAGCTGCTTCGCGGCGGCGGCGTTTCCGGCTCCGCGGGGGGCGCGCGTTCCGCGGGCGCCGGGGACGGAGGCCGCCGGAGCGGCAGCCTCGGCATCGGCGCCGGCCGCGCGGGCGCGGGAGCTCCCGGCGGCGCGGCGGGAGCGGGGGCGGCCAAGCCGCAGCGCAAGCGCATCCGGCTGGAGCCGTACATCGCGGCGGCCGGCGCGCCGGAAACGCTGCAGGCGCTGGGCAAGTGGCCGCAAGTGCTCCAGCGGGTCAAAGAAGAGCGCGTCACCGTACATGCATGGCTGGTCGACGGAGAGCCCGTATCTTATACTGAGGATACGGTGCTGGTCGCCTTTCGCAATTCGATCCACCGGGAGACGACGGAGAAGCCCGCCAACCGGCAGGTGATCGAAAGCGTACTGACCGCCGTGCTCGGACGGCCGACGGAACTTGCGACCATGCTGCAGAAGGAATGGCAGGAAGCATTGGCTGCGGCGGGAACGCAAGGTTCCGGCGAAGCCGCGCCCGAGGAACTGACGCTGGAGCCGGAAGACGGGGGAGAGCCGCTCGTCGAGGAAGCGCTCAAGCTGTTCGGCGACCAGCTGGTAGTCATCAAAGACGATTGAGGAGGAGTTAGAACGATGAACAATATGAACCAAATGATGAAGCAAGTGAAAAAGATGCAAGAGCAAATGATGAAAGCCCAGGAGGAGCTCGGCACGAAAACGGTCGAGGGCACCGCGGGCGGCGGAGTCGTTTCGGTCACCGTCAACGGCCATAAAAAAGTATTGAACATCGAGATCAAGCCGGAAGCGGTCGATCCCGACGACGTCGAAATGCTGCAGGACCTCGTGTTGACGGCGGTTAACGACGCGCTGGCGAAGGCCGATGAGCTGGCCAACGCCGACATGGGCAAGTTTACCGGCGGCATGAAAATTCCAGGCTTGTTTTAATGTACTATCCCGAACCGATCGCCAAGCTTATCGATGCCTTCTCCCGCCTGCCGGGCATCGGCCCCAAAACGGCCGCCCGGCTGGCTTTTCACGTCCTTCGGATGAAGGAAGAGGAGGCCATCGACTTTGCCAAAGCGCTTGTCAACGTCAAGCGCCAACTGACGTATTGCTCGATTTGCTGCAATATTACCGATACCGACCCGTGCCGGATTTGTTCGGACAAAACGCGAGACGCCTCGGTCATCTGCGTCGTTCAGGAGCCCAAGGATCTCGTCGCGATGGAACGGACGAAGGAGTTCGGCGGGTTCTATCATGTGCTGCACGGCGCGATTTCGCCGATGGACGGCGTCGGCCCCGACGATATCCGGATCGCGGAGCTGCTCAGGCGCTTAAGCGACGAGCGGGTGCAGGAGCTGATCCTGGCGACGAATCCGAATATCGAGGGCGAGGCGACGGCAATGTATTTGTCCCGCCTCGTGAAGCCGTTCGGCATTAAGGTGACGCGCATCGCGCACGGGCTGCCGGTCGGGGGCGACCTGGAATACGCCGACGAAGTCACCTTGTCCAAAGCGCTCGAAGGACGACGCGAGTTGAGCTAGCGTCCGGGCGGACATCATCGAGAAGCAATGCGATGCGGGCTGATCAAAGCGCCGAATCGGCATTGCTTTTTTGTTTTTTCCTCGTCTTCCCCTCCTTTCGGATCAGTACCAGCTACTAGTCAAAAAGGCAGATTGTGCCCGATGATATAATGACGTTAAGCATGAACGAACGAACGGCTGCAGGCAGCATGAGAACTTCCCGGGGGCGTTATTGTTGCAAAAATATCAGGAATCCTTGCTTCAAAGCATTCATCGTCAAATCGAGTCGTGGCTCGAATCGGAGACGGCGATCGCGAGCGAAGACCTTCATCGCTTTCTCCATTCCGTCAAAGGGACGGCGGGAACGATCGCCATGAACGAGTTGTCGGAAACGGCCGGACGCCTGTGGGACGAAGCGGCGGCAGGCAAAGGGCATTGGAAAGCCGAGGAGCTGCGCTCTTTTTTGTATCCGCTTATGAAGATCGCCTACGAGTTCAATTACGGCATGGAGCCGTTTTCGGACGCTTTTTTCCTGAAGGAAAAAGATATCCCGCTGGAGCAGCCCCTCATTCTTGTCTTGGACGACGACGTCACGCTCCTGCGGTACTTGAAGGACGAGCTCGAACGGAGGCATTATTTTGTCGTCGCCACCGTCAGCCCGGACCAGGCCATTCGCTACTTCCACGACCTGGCTCCGGATTGCTTCATTCTCGATTTGCTCATTCCGGAGAAGAACGGGTTCGAAGTGATGGAGACGCTCCAGGGCTGCTTTCGCCTCAAATTCGTCCCGACGACGGTCATCAGCATCGACCGGGCGAAAGAAACGAGATTGAAAGCGTTTCGGTTCGGGGCCGACGATTTTTTGGAAAAGCCGATCGATATGGACGATTTGCTGGCCAGACTGGAACGACAGCTGCGGCGCAAACGGCATTTGGACCGGCTGCTTTTCGTGGACGAGCTGACCGGGGCCTACAACCGGAAATATTTGTCGGACGCTTACCGGCGGGTCTGTTTGGAAAAAAGCCGGTCCTCCTCCAATTTCTCGCTCGCGGTCATCGACCTGGATCACTTCAAAAAAGTCAACGACCGGTTCGGCCATCTTGTCGGCGACAGAGTGCTCGCCGGCTTTTCGGAATTCGTTCGGTCCAACATCCGGTCGTTCGATTCCCTCATTCGTTTCGGAGGAGAGGAGTTTGTTCTGCTGCTGCCGCATACCGGCGAGTCCGAGGCGGTAAAGCTGGTGGATCGGCTGCGCGACGGATTCGCCAAGCTGGATTTCGGGCTGCGCAAGGAGCTTGCCGGGATGACCTTTTCCGCCGGAGTGGCGGAAATCGCCGATGCCGATCCCGAGCTGTTCGACCGATGGCTCGAAGCGGCGGATTTCGCCTTGTACCAGGCCAAGGAACGGGGGCGAAACCGCACCGAAGTCTGGAGCGCCGATGCTTTCGCGTCCTGGGACAACCGCAAGCTCCATATTGCGGTCGTCGACGACGACGCCATTATCCGTTCTTTGCTGATCGAGTTTTTGAAGGAATCGTTAGGCAAGGAAGTCCAGATCGACGCGAAGGCATTTCGGGACGGAAATGCGTTTCTGGAGGATCCGCGCCACGCCGACAAGCTCCCTTATTTGGTCGTTCTCGACGGGATGATGCCCGGCATGGACGGGCTGGAGGTGCTTAAGCGAATCCGTTCCCGGCCGGAATCCGACCAATATTCGGTCATTATGCTGACCGGAAGGTCCGGGGAGGAAGATGTCGCGCGGGCGCTTCGGCTCGGGGCGGACGATTATTTGACGAAACCGTTCCGGATGAAAGAGCTGGAAACGAGAATCCGGCGGCTGATCGACCGAATTCGATGAACTCTATCCAAAAGGCAGGGATTCAAGTTGGCTAAACTGCTGCTCGCCGAAGACGAAGCGGTGCTGCGCATGCTCATCTGCGACACGCTTGAGGACGACGGCCACGAAATCGATGTCGCTTGCGACGGGGAGGAGGCGCTGGACAAAATCAGGCGGTCGGAGTACGACCTTGTGATTCTCGATTATATGATGCCGAAATACTCGGGACTGGATGTCATCCGCCAAGTGAGACAATGGCCGGAACGGAAGAACGTCAAAATTTTGATGCTGTCGGCCAAAAGCCAGAACGCGGACCGGGAACGCACCTCGGCCGCCGGAGCGAACGATTTTATGTCCAAGCCGTTCAGTCCTCTGGAGCTTTCCCGCAAAATCGGGGAGATGCTGCATGAGGCATAAGGCGCAAATTTTTCGCAAAAGCATTACCTGGCGGCTGGTGGGCATGATGGTTTTGCTGATGACGCTGTTTTTCGGCGGACTGGCGTTCATGAGCTGGGACGAGAACCGGAGCATGAACGAGTTCCAGAACGAGGCCGACCGACTGGCCGTTCAGCAAAGGCTCGTGTCCGAGCTGGCGCAGCATATCAATGGCATTTTGTATAACTCGAGAGGATATTTCGTTAACCTGAACGTACGGGATTACTCTAAAATCTATGCCGGAAAGGAAGGCCTGGAGGAAACCCTTGCGGCATTCGGGCAGCTGCGGCTGGAGCCGGAGGTCCGCCGGTGGGTGGAGTCCGCCGACGCGTTTTTCCGCAGCTATTTCGATGTCATTTTGCCGCAAGCGCTCGAGCTTTCCAACGAGAACGATTACGAATCCCTTCGGGAATTGACGGGCCAAACGCTCGATTCCGAAGCCGGCAACCTCATTTCGGAGTCGTTCGCGGTGCAGCAGAAAAACCAGGCCGACCTGGAACAGGCGCAAGCCATGCTCGACCGGCATCTTGCGGGGCAGTTTCCGCGGCTGGCCCTCTACTCGGCGGCGCTGCTCCTTATCGCCTTTTTGGTCGTGTTCAAAACCGCGAAGGACATCAGCCGGCCGATCAGCAAGCTTTCGGCGATCGCGAACCGCTTCTACGTCGGCAGTCTGGAAAAATTCCCGTACACGTCGCGCTCCGACGAAATCGGAGGCTTGGCCAGATCGCTGGAAACGATGACTCAGCAGATTCAGTCCAAGGAGGAGGAGCTTCTCGCCCAAAACGAGGAGCTTCAGGCGCAGCAGGACGAGCTGCAGATGCAGCAGGAGGAGCTGACCGAAGCGCTGTTCCGGATGGAGGATAACGAAAAGTATTTGAAAAAGCGCAACCGGCTCGTGCAGTCGCTCGCCATTACGCTTAACCGGGATGAAATGCTGCGCAGCATCGTTCGCCATATGGCCGAAATTTTGGAGGCGGACAAAGGGATCATCGTCCTGCTCGGCGCAAACCGGGATTACGCGTCGTTCGGCCTTTCGAACGAGGAGGCGGAACGGTTTTTGCGAGCTTGCGACGAAGGGCATCTTGCCCGCCTGCTGGAGACGAAGCTTCCTTATCACGTCCAGCGCACGGCCTCGCTCGGGGAAAGAGGGTATCATTCGGAAACGATGCAGGCGAGCGATTTGTATATTCCGATCCTGGACGGAGACGGAGCGGTCGTCGCCTGCATCGTGCTGACCCGGTCCGGCAAAACGTTCACGGTGAAAGAAACCGACGAGGCGGAAGGGTTCGCCATCCAGATTTCGCTGTCGCTCGATAAGCTGAACATGTACGAGCATGCGGAAAATCAGAGACGGCTGACGCAAAATATGCTGGACACGATTCAGGAAGCGATTCAAATGCTGGACGGGGACGGCGCGACGATCCAGGTCAATTCGAATTGGTTCCAGATGTTCGGCGTGGAGGCGCGGCCGGAATTCGAAATGGATCTGGAGGCTTTTTACGAACTCGTCAAACCGCTTGTCAAGCACCCGGAACCGCTCATCCGCTTTATCGACGGCATCGTGCGGAACCGGGACGATAAGGAGCTCGACCTCCTTTACGAAATGACGTCCCCGGTCCGCCGGTATATTCATATGTATTTCGAACCCCTTTATCAGGGCCGAAAACGTCTCGGGGCCTTGCTCGTTCATCGGGACGTGACCAGGGAATACGAAGCCGACCAGCTCAAATCGGAGTTTGTCAGCACGGTCAGCCACGAGCTCAGAACCCCGCTGGCGAGCGTGCTCGGATTCGCGGAACTGCTTCTTCACAAGCAGCTTGCGCCGGAAAGGCAGAAGAAGTACATCCATACCATTCATCAGGAAGCGAACCGCCTGACGGCGCTTATCAACGATTTTCTGGATTTGCAGCGAATGGAATCGGGGAAAATGGCCTACGAATTCAGGACGCTGTCCTTGGCGAAGTTGATCGGCGAAACGATCGACCTGCATAAAATCAATGCGCCGCGCCACCGTTTCGTCTTCGAAGATTTGTCCGGCGGGGCGAAGGTGAAGGCGGACGAGGGCAAGCTCAAGCAAGTGCTGATGAACATTATCGGCAATGCGGTAAAATATTCGCCGGAGGGCGGAACGATCGCCGTTTCGGCCGCGGCGGCGGACGACTTTCTGCGCGTGGAAATCGCCGACGAAGGACTCGGCATTCCGGAAGAAGCGCTGCCGATGCTGTTTCAAAAATTTTATCGCGTAGACAATACCGATCGCCGGGAAATCGGGGGCACGGGGCTTGGCCTTGCCATCGTGAAAGAAATAATGGCCATCCACGGCGGGGATGTGCAGGTCGCGTCGGAATACGGGCGCGGCAGCACGTTTACGCTGCTGCTGCCGATTGCGGGCGGCGGGCCAGCGGCGGGATATTCGGCGGAGAATTCGGAAAAAACGGCCTCGGTCTATATTGCGGAGGACGACGAAAATTTGTCCGTGCTGCTTTCCGAGGAGCTGACGGGCAACGGGTACGCCGTGACGACCTTCGCGAGCGGGGAGGAAGCCATTGCGGCGATGGAAATTTCGCCTCCCGATGCGCTTGTGTTGGACCTGATGTTCAAAAGCGGGATTGGCGGCCTGGAGGTCATCGAACGGATGAAGCGGGACGATCGCCTGAAAGACGTGCCGATTCTGATCTCCAGCGCGTTCGAAGAAGAAGCCCGGGCGGCGGAACTGGGGGCGAAAGGCTACCTGGTCAAGCCGTACCGGCCGAACAAGCTTTCGGAGGAGCTGATGAGGCTGCTCGAGTCCGAACGGGGAAACGGCCACATTTGGCTGCCCGATCGGGAATGAACGCAACGAAACGAAACGGCAAACGGAGCTCCGCGTTCGCGCGGGCGCCGAATTGCCGTTTTGCTTTTTTATTGGAGACGGATCGCGGCGCGGCGGCTTGCACCGTCCATCCGAAAAATCGGAAAAATCCGAATCTGAACAATCGTCCAACCGGACCTTCGCCGCCGCTTCTAAAAAGAACGATTCCCGCATACCTATCATATTGGGTTGTCCATCGGCCCAAACGAACGGCAGGGGGAGATCGGGATGGCGGGAAAAAAGGAACGGAAGCAAAGCTCGGCCCAATTGGCGGAAATCGCGATGCTGACGAATCAAATTCGGGAAGCGGAGCGGGAGTATGCCGCGGCCAACTATCGGTTCGACCGGGCGGATGGCGCCGACGAGGTCGACTATGCGATATTCGCCATGGAGGCCGCCGAGAAAAAGATGAGCATGCTGCTGAAAAAAGCGAAGCAGCTCTGGAGCGCGTATGAAAAAACGGCGGAGGACAAACGGGGGGTCGGACCGTGAGAATCGTTTGGCTTGGCGTGTTGATCGTTTCTTCTTGTTCGCTGGCCTTTCTGCTTCTGCGCCGGAAAGTGCCCGGAGGCTGGTTTTTGCGTTTCGGCACCCACCTCGTTCTTTCGGCGTTCGCGATTTACGCTTTGAACTTTTCCGGCTGGATCACCGACTGGTACATCCCGTTGAATCCGGCCACGATCGGAACCGTCGCGGTGCTCGGAGTGCCGGGGATCGGGCTTATTCTGGGCCTTCAGCAAATTCTTTATGCATAAAATCGAAAATAGGAATTGACGCGGTTCGGGCGGATATGTTAATCTAAGTCTCGCGCCTGAGAGAAGCTAAGCTTCGAAACGATGCGGCGGCAAGCGAAGCTAGAAATTACCAGTTGCAATCGGATAGGCGAATATGATATATTAGTCAAGTCGCCGTTACGACAGCGACGCGAAAGCGAAGGCCTTCGGGCTAACGCGATTGCTCCTTGAAAACTGAACATCGAGCGTAATTGGAAACAAGTCGAATGCAGGCTTTGAGTCTGTGCGAGACAAACCAGCAATAACTTTTTGAGCCTAAGGGCTCTTCAATAAAGTAGTTGGACATTTTGACTTTCGGGATTTTCTTCGGAAACCCTGCCGTCAAAAGTCCCTTTATGGAGAGTTTGA
>NZ_LT821244.1:0-109822 GCF_900169535.1 Cohnella massiliensis | reverse complement strand
GGAGCAGTTTTTTTACGCCGACAAACAAAGGCGAAATATAATTGTCTCCGAAACGGCGGTGAGGAAAGCAAAAAGCCACCGTCATTGGCGGTTCCGAATCTACCGTCAATTAAAGTGGCTGATGACAGACAAGAGCAGCCAATCCGTCGATGGATTTACGTAAATCCGTGCTGCCACAAGCCAGAAATACCTGACGGCTGGTTAATTCGCTCAGCATATGACCTCCAAAGCCTGCACCACGTCGCGGAGCAAAGCGGGATTGAACCCGGCGTCAACCTCGATGACGGCTGCGCCGATTCGGATGCGAAGGCAAGCCGAAGGTGTGGCTTCCGGCTCGGGAGTAATATGAGCTTTGACGAAGGTGGCTGACTTGACAGCAGCAGGGGATGAACCGCTTAGTCTCTTCATCCATGTATAGAGCCCGCGACGATCCACCTGATTGGCTTTGCACCATCTTGCTGCTTTTTCTCCACTGGAACGGAAAGCGGCAATCGTTCTTCCCATTTCTTCTGTACGTCTTCTCTGGCCATAAAAAATCCTCCCCCAATTGGACTATGAGGAGGATTATCTCACGGTTATTGCAAGGAACGAAGGTGGGGAGAGTTTGACGCTTACGATTCAAATCGAATTCGGCTTTTTTATGTAGATGTTCGTTACAATTTGTCACTATTGACGATATATAGAATATTGATTACCCTACTGTAAGCATTCACCGATTGAAATGTCGGCGTAGGATTAATATCCATAAGGATTTCAGCTTGTGCCAAGTGGTAATGAGCCAAAAAATTGCGATTTTGGCGTTTCTACTCCCAATAGGGGTAACAAAACTTAATTGAGCTCAACATATTGATCAAGATCAGGAAGAAAGGCCCAATTCCTTGTGATAGAATTAAGAAGAATCTGTCGTTTAGAAGATGGCAAGAACGTATTATTCAGAATCGTTGCCAATCCCACTTATCAACGAACTGACTGTCCATGTTGATCACTTGGTGGAGAAAAGAACGCAATGCACGAGCTTCACGAGTTAATGAAGGTGATGGTTTGAGTAGTAGGACTTTTTACAAAACACCGCTCGGAGCGGGAAGCCATACGATTCCTATTGTCCAGACCGCAAACATATTGCTGGTCATGTTTTCCAAAAAAAGCGGCAGAGGAAATGCGTGACCGAATCGCACATTTACCTGGGATGGATGAAAATATTGCGGCAACCATTCAAGCCCGCACGTTTCACTCTTTTTTGCTTAAAATCATTCGAAAACATGTTGTAACACAAGTCATCTTGAGCGAAACCCGTTACCAGCATATCCTGCTGAAGCGTATGAAAAGGACTTGGAGGACGCTTATCAACCAGAATCGTTACTGTCCCTTATCTTGTTGTTGTTTAGCTTTTTCATAGAGTTTGTTGAGATTTGGCAATTTGCGACTGGTCGAAAGAAGGAGATCTTTGTCAATTGTTGAACTTAATAATAATTAGTTAGCTTTTTACATACATATGATTTAGTCCTAATGGCTGAGGTGTTATTATGGCTGCAATTGATGTCCGCATAGATAAATGGAAGAAGCGTCTTCTTGATTTGGGCAAGAAAAACAGACTCATCAACTATCGAGAAACCAAACGTTCCAACATCAAGATAGTAGCCCCTGATCTCGCTGAATTGTTTAGACTGCTCGTCGTTAATGAAACAGCTTTAGAATTCCCATTCCCATTTGAAGATTTTGATGACGATGAAGACGAAGTTAGTGAACCATATACTTCAAGTGGCGATTTACAAACCAATCAAACCATCAAAGAGCAACAGAAAACATTAAGAAATCTTAGAAACAAAGCAAAGACAGCACTTGAAGAGCAAGGTGTCAACATCCTATATCTTTCATTTGGTTTCTTGAGGTGGAAGGAGAACCAAGACTCTGATCAGATCATCACCTCCCCCATCGTACTTGTTCCGGTATCACTTACACTAGAGTCCATTACCTCGCCCTTCGTCCTACGTCTACATGAAGACGAGGTCGTGGTTAACCCAACATTAAAATATAAAATGGAACATGAATTCGGAATTACATTACCTGAATTCGATGCACACGAAGATAGCATTACCGAGTATCTCAACAACCTCAATAAATCTGTTAATAAAAACAAATGGGAAGTTGCTTTTGAGACTGGATTAAGCCTGCTCTCTTTTTTGAAAATAAATATGTACGAAGACCTGGATAAGAACCAGGATAAGATAAAGGCACACCCGGTACTTCTCGGATTGGCTGGAGACAGAAGCCAAATCAAAACACTGCCTGCAGAATTCAATCAGTATGATCACGACAGGAAGACTCGGGCTATTGATACATTTCAAGTCGTTGATGCAGATTCTAGCCAGCAAGACGCCATTCTTTACTCCAAGAAAGGTGTCAGTTTTGTGCTGCAAGGGCCCCCTGGTACTGGAAAAAGCCAGACCATTACAAACATAATCGCTGAGAGTCTTGCTGAGGGAAAACGAGTGCTATTCGTTTCGGAGAAGATGGCAGCACTTGAGGTTGTACACAAACGATTGACGCAAGCAGGCTTATCTGATTTTTGTCTCACCCTACATAGCCATAGAGCTAATAAGAAGGAAGTCCTAAACGATCTTGGAAATACATTGGCTCTTAGTAGATTTAAAGTTCATGATGAGGCAGTCTCCCAACTAGAATTACTTGAAAAGCAAAGGGAAAAATTGAACCGTTATATTACTGAACTTCACACTCCCATCCAGCCTCTCAATCTAACACTATACAGTGTTAATGGGAAATTAGCTAAGTTATACGAAACTCCAGATGTCATTTTCTCCATTGACAATGTGGGCGAAACGACACTGGAGAAGTTGAATAGATATATTTACCTTTTGAATGAACTCTCCAAAACCATCGGAAAAATGACGGAGGACTACGCACTCAACCCATGGAGAAACTGCATAGTCCCCAATGTTTCGCACGAACTTCGGCATGACATTGAAACAAACTTAAGGAAGTTGGCCCCCGCTTTCCACGTACTTGTAGAGAATTTTAATAAAGTTAATAATAACTTCGAACTGAACAGGGATTTGACCCTGGCTGCAACAGAGGATATCCTTGAGATTTTCGATATCTCGGAGAAATCACCAGGAATTCCGATTCATTGGATAACTACTGAAGATATTACTCCGCTTATTCAGCAAGCGGAGAAATATCTTGCAATGAAAAAGGAATATGAAGATTACCAGTCCGAGTTAGGCAAAATTTATGATAACGATTACTTCAATCTGCAAGCTGAAAATACAAAATCACTACTCTTATCAAGGGTTACAACAGTTAAGCCTATATTAAATGAGGATAGTTTTCCAAGTGACAATGATATTTTGAGGTTCGCAAAATCGATCATTAATGAACTGACTTCCATTTGCGGAAAAATAGAAGCTGCTTCAGCCGCGGCAGAAAGTATTTTTGAAACATTAAAAATTCCTTATAAAAGATCGATCATGGGTTTAGAAGCACTTCATACATTATTGAGCTTCATTCTTCTAAATCCAAGACCTACTGAGGCATGGTTTGACCCTGGTAAATATAATGCTATTAAGAAGTTGTCAGAAGAAGCAAAGAATAAGTACGATCAGATCAACAATCTCACAACATCCATAAGCAGCCGCTTCGATAAAGAGATCTTTGACATTGATTATTCATCTATGCTGAAACGATTCAAGATTGAATACACTACTTGGTTCAAGGTTTTTAAAAGGAGCTACAGAACAGATAAAAAACAAATTCGTGTTTTGATGAAAGATAATTCTCAGAAGTTCGATGATCAAACCATTATCTCTGTCTTAAACGAATTAAAAGAAATCGCTGATATTCATTCTTGGCTAAATGAAAATGAAAAGATACTTACTCAATTATTGGGAAGCCATTATCTTGGGAAAATGACTGATTGGGGGCTCTTGGATCAATCGTTCAAACAATTCTCAAGCATTCTCAACTGTTTCTCAGGTGAGCCTATTCCTGTTAGCGTTAAAAACTTTCTCGTTGATGGAGAAGCGAATTATCAGGACATTAAAACACGACATGAGAAGCTTGGTATCATAAAAGACCCTGATCTGGTTCTTACTCTTCAAAGGATACTGCCATCTACATCCGATTGTAAGAATTTGGATGTATCAGTACTTCTTGAAATGGTTACCGGTGTAATGAATTCACTTCAAGTACTGGATGGATTGTTTACAGAAGTGACTAAGCATAGTCATAAAGAACTTTCATATGACGAAGTTATAGATGATCTCTCCAAGTTGGAAATTATTCAGATTATTGATCGCACAATCAATAAGGAGAGCGATAACCTAAAAGAAAACTTCCAGAGTTTCTTCAACGGTAGTATCCAAACTGATTGGGGCTCCATCTTAGGATCATTATCTTGGGCCGGAGATTTTAAGAAGTTACATGAGAAGTATTTATTGCCACAGAACTTTATTGCTCGCATTTGTTCTGATTCCTCATATGTTGCAGAGGTCTCTTCTTACAAGAAGATTCTTAAGGATAGCTTGAATCATATACAGAAAGAATGGCGATGGTTTGCAAACCTCTTTGACAATGTAGAGGAGTTACAACGAACAGACTTAACCTCCATCTTATTAAAGATCAGCAAATGTCTGAACAACATATCATCTCTGGAAGAATGGATTGATTTCCGTAGCATCAGGGATGAGTGTAAGAAAGAAGGATTGTCGGAGTATGTCCAGAAAGTAGAAGAACTCAAGATCGACAAAGATCTGATAGTCGGTACATTCCTTAAGCGTTTCTATCGACTGTGGGTAGACTCTGTAATCTCAAAGTTTCCTGCAGTTAATTCTTTCCGTAGCCGTAGCCACGATGAGATCATACGGGAATTTAATCGCCTCGATATAACTCAACTTTCCTTGGCAAGAACAAGGATAAAAGAACGTCTTGTCTCAAGGTTGCCAGATTTGAACATGGCGACAATGGCTATGGATGAGATTGGAATATTAAAGCGTGAACTAGGCAAACAACGCAAAATACTTCCATTACGGAAACTATTCAAGGCGATACCCAATTTATTACTTACTCTAAAACCATGTTTGATGATGTCTCCCCTTTCCGTAAGCTTATTTCTCGATGCAGAGAACTATAACTTTGATGTGGTAATCTTCGACGAAGCATCACAGGTTTGTACTGAAGATGCAATAGGAGCAATTATGAGGGGGAAGCAAGTCATTATTGCCGGAGACAATAAACAGCTGCCACCAACCAACTTCTTTGCCGCGAATACTTCAGATGGAGACTTTGATGGCGATGGAGCAGACGATGAAGAATTTGACGATACCGACGCATTTGAGTCTATTCTTGATGAATCCCTTACTGTTCTGCCGGAGCGAACACTAAGATGGCATTATAGGAGTCGCCATGAACACCTGATTGCTTTCTCAAACGCCAAAATTTACAATCATAATTTAATCACATTTCCTTCTCACATTGATAAAGTTCCTGACCACGGAGTCGAGTATATTTATGTTGAGAATGGAGTTTATGATCGTGGCGGTAAGAAATGTAACGTAAAAGAGGCAACACGTGTGGCTGAATTGGTTTATGAGCATTTCCGCAACTACCCTGAAAGATCCCTAGGAGTTGTCACTTTTAGTGAAGCCCAACAACAGGCCGTTGAAACAGCAATCCGTCAATTGCGTCTTCAAAATCAGGAATTTGAAAAATTCTTCAATGAAGATAAAGAAGAAGCGTTTTTCATAAAAAACCTTGAGAACGTGCAGGGGGATGAACGCGATACCATTATCTTCAGCATTGGTTATGCAAAAGATTCAAATGGCATTATGTATATGAACTTCGGGCCTTTAAGCAGATCCGGCGGCTATCGTCGGTTGAATGTTGCAATAACTCGAGCTAAATATAATGTTAAACTTGTTGGATCGATCCGGCCAACAGATATTAAATTGGAGAGCACAAATGCTGAAGGTGTAAAGATGTTACGATCTTATATAGAATTTGCAATGAATGGGCCCGATGCAATTCTTAATGAGCTGACATATTCCGATTCGGTTAACGTTGACTCTCCATTTGAAGAGTCTGTGTATGACTTCTTAGTAAAGAATGGATTTATGGTTGCTACTCAAGTTGGTTGCTCCGGATATCGAATCGATCTTGCCGTTAAACATCCTACGTTAAGTGGCAGGTTCGTCCTTGGAATAGAATGTGATGGAGCTACATACCACTCTGCTAGAACGGCTAGAGAACGTGACAGGTTGCGTCAGACCATCTTGGAGGACATTGGTTGGAAAATCTATCGTATATGGTCAACTGACTGGATTAAAGATCCTATTACAGAAGGTCGTAAATTACTGGATGCTGTCAACAAGGCCATAAGCGAGTACAAGGAAAGCAATGTTAATTCTGGATCAATGCATAAGTTTCAAAGCGAGCTCTTACAGCAAACGATTGGTATCCAAATTATAGAGAACCCCACGGATCTTGGCGATCATACTTACGATAACCCTTATTCCTTTGAATACTATGAAGAAGCTAATGTCTATGAGGTTAAACGTTATTCCGATGATACGACTTATCTTAAGAACGTGATTAAGTATGTTGTCGAAAAGGAATACCCAATCCATTTTGAATTGCTGTGCAAAAGAGTTGCCGGGCTGTTTGGCAATCAAAAGGTAACAGTAAAAGTGAGAGATTCAGTTAACTATGTAATCAGTAAATACCTTACCGATCAGTTGATGAGAAAGGGTGATTTCCTTTGGATTAAGGGAGCTGAAAACATAAAAGCCAGGGTTCCGCTTTCAAATGACGTTGGAGTAAGATCAATCAATCATATTTCCAAAGAAGAGATCGCTGAGGCAATGCTACAAATAGTTAGTAAAAGTTTTGGAATCACTACAAATGACCTTTATTCAGTTACAGCTCGGGTATTCGGATTCAGCAGAACGGGCGGCAATATTAGCAATGCAATGCAACAAGCTTGCGATTATCTCGTTGAATCAGGGGTTGTTAAAAATCTTAATGGAAAGATCGTTCTTTAGTCGTTAATTTTTTCTAACCACAATTACTAGGAGGATTTATTTTGGAGCAATTAATTGAAGTTCTACAAGAAATTAGGGACGGAATTTACTCAATCAATTCAAACATTGAGGACTTAAAAGTATCTGTTGAGGAACTCAAGGGACAAGGTCTTTATAATTCGATATCAGATGTATACGATAAGTTGGAATCATTAGCAAGTGATATCAAAGGCAATGGCCTATATGATAGTCTTAGTGATGTTTGTAATAAATTGGATGAGATCTCTACTATACTAAATTCGATAGATACTAATACGATGTGAGATTATAAATATTGTTTGGAACCATTTTTACAAAATCACGTAAACTAATCGAACAATTTTCAACCGTTAAACATTCATGCTGAACCTTTTAAAAATGAAAACCCAGTTCGACCAAGACGCGTTCTAACGGAACGGTTGAAGGAGCGAGCCCGTCTATTGGATGACATTAAAACTGGTATAAAGTGTGGCACCGCCCCGTGCACCATCAGAGATATTTCTTATTCAGAGTCAGAAAAGGCAAAAACCCAATAACCACAAGTTTTTTAAACCACCACAATTACCGAAAACGCAGAAAAGACACCTAACGCGGTGTCTTTTCTGATGGTTTTGGTGGAGGCGAGGGGAGTATATGATTCCCGATTAAACTTGCTGACGAAGCCCACTCGACGAAGCAGAGCGCTGCGGTAGAATCAGATGCCGTGCTCGTCCGCTTCGCTCCCTTCGCGCGGTCGAACCCCAATGTCCTCCTTCGGATCGGGCACACGACTGCCCCTCGCCCCCATTAAAAAACTCCGACCTCGTGCGGTCGGAGTTTTTATGGTGGAGGCGAGGGGAGTCGAACTGTTGTCCCTGATTTCTCACTCTCTCTCCACTTGTATTAATGAATCCCGAAAAGTCTTACTAACCAAGACTTTTCGGGATTTTTCATTTTATGTAGTACCCTTTTTTATCGTCATAATTTAACAAATTTCAAATGTCTTGTCTACAGTTAGTCTACAAAATCGGACAGGAGATTTAAGATAACTGCTCAATATATTTTTATTTGTTATAATATACTTAATATTCTTGTAATTGAGGTGTAACATAAATGTCCCGGTCAAAGGTTGCTTTGTTTTTCGGAGCAGGATCTGAAATTGGCTATGGTTTACCTTCAGGCGGGAAATTCGCACTTGACCTTTTTAGGACATCTGTAGAGAATGATAAAGATGATTTTCGTAAACAACTTGACAAAATAAATAACACTTCAACTTATGCTGCAAAATGGCTACCAGAAAATTATCACAAAAAACGTATTTACGTTTTTGGAAAAGGAGAATTTGAAGAAATAATTGCTTCAAGTTTAGAATATAAACGAGACGATATATTAACTTACTTAGTTTCCCATGAAAAAGTCGGGTGTTTTGGGCAAAATTAAAAGGAATTCAGCACCTCAAAATGGAAATTGTTATTGTCGAGATAACAAAGTTCCACACCCCGAGGGAAGAATTCCTTTGCTTTAGGAGTTCAACAAAAGCCCTCGGGAATCCTTCCAAGAGGTGAAGAAAATGTTGAAACTTCGCGACGGACAATTGAACATCTGGGATGCCATTCTCCCGGAACCTGTAAGAAGGCTGCCAGTCGAACTTGCGATCATAGATCAACTGCTGGACGACGACCGTTTTCTTCAACCGTTTGCTGAGTTGCACCCGAAAGGCAAGAAGAGCGGCCGTCCTACGCTTGCAATTGAAAAGTACATCCGTCTTATGGTGCTGAAGCATAAATACAATTTGGGCTACGAGTCACTCGTGAAGGAAGTCGGCGACAGCATCACATGGCGAATGTTCTGCCGAATTGCCATCGACGAAACGATGCCAGACCCGTCTACACTCATTTATGCTCGCAAACGCTATGGCGACAAGATCATCGAAGAGATCAATGCCGCACTTGTAAAGCAGTGTGAGGAAAAAGCCATTCTGAAAACTCGTAAATTACGCACGGATACAACGGTTGTGGAATCCGACATCCACCACCCGACAGACGCTACACTGCTACAAGATGGCGTGAGGGTTATTACTCGCACGATTCAGAAAATCCAGAAAGTTGCCTCCCACGCTGTTCAAGGCTTTGAAGATCGCACGGCAGAAATCAAGGAAAAGATTCTGTCCATCGCGAAAGTTCTACGTCGCCGCACCCGTGAATCCTGGGAAGAAGTTGACCGGATCACTGGGAGCGTAATAGAAGTAGCCGAGAACGTCGTGAACAAGGCTCAAGACGTAATCGAGAAACTGCATGACAACGGAAGAACTACTGTTCAGCAAAGCAAAACGAAACTGTCGGCTGCGGTCGAGCTTGCCGGAAAGCTGCTTGAGCAAGCCAAGCAGGTCGTTTCCGGTAACCGTATAATTGCCGACCGTATCGTAAGTTTCTTTGACCCGGAAGCCAGGCCGATTAAAAAAGGCAAGTTAGCCAAAGGCACGGAGTTCGGATACAAGGTGCGAATCGACGAGACGGAAAGCGGCTTCGTCACTGGTTACGCTGTCTACGAGGGAAATCCCTCTGATGATGAACTGCTCGTTCCCGCTGTACAGGCGCACATCAAGCAATTCGGCAAGGCGCCGCAAGCTGTAGCCACCGACCGCGGTTTCTCAAGCAAGGAAAACGAAACGGCCATTACCGAACTCGGCGTGAAGCGCGCCAGTTTGCCGCGAAAGGGCAAGAAAGGCGTGGCTCGAACTGAGTACGAAAACGAAAAATGGTTTAAGGACTTGCAGCGTTACCGTGCAGCCGGAGAAGCGAAGATTAGTCTTCTCAAGCGCAAGTACGGTTTGAACCGCAGCAGGTACCGGGGATTTGCTGGCTCAAAATGCTGGGTCGGCTTCGGAATCCTGACCCACAACCTGCAAAGAGCGGCAAAAATGCTCCAAAATTAAGGTGAAAACCGCCCCTTAGGGGGAGTTTCCCCTACAACCCAACCAGGAACCCCGAAATCATTTTTGAAAATCTACTTTTTCAGGAGCAACTACTTAGAAGATTTCGACTCAAATGTTAGCAAAATACTCAAATATTGGCACCTAAAAGAAAGTGATGTACGAGATAAATTCAGAGAAAAAACAGGGCTCGATATCGGTGACGTATCTTATAGTCATGCGGTGAAAATAAATAGAAGATTAGCCGAAAATATCAAACTATTTGGATCAGCGTTCTTTTCTGCAATGTTAAAAACATTAGAATTAAATCAGGAAAACAAGAGATTGCAACGAATAGTTAGAGCAATCTTAGAACTACTCGTGGGTTCTTACGGTCAGCGACTTATTGCCAGACTAAACGAAGAATTATTTGAAGAAGCACCGGAAGAATTATCTGTATTTGATGATCTTTCGGGAGTGTTTAGTCTCAATTACAAGAATATCGGACAAACTGGAATGGAAATGGTTCTTGATGATATTCAATCACCAATATCCTCCAATGATACTCTTGTTAAAATTATGAGTGAACTAGGACGAACAGTTCTTGAAGACATATATTCAAAAGCTATTGATTATCAGGCACTGATTGATAGTCATTTTAGATATCTTTATAATCCTAAAGCACACTGGGCAAAGTTCACAAGAATCAGCATTTTCTTACATACCGTTAGAAGATATATCAAAACATGTAGTAATATTGATATCAATAAAATAAATAATGGTCCAGGGTATTATCACGACTTGCTATTATTATCAGAACATGCTGACATAGAAGCTATTGGAACCACTAACTACAATACTTTCATCGAACAAGTATTTGATTTGAATGGGAAATCTAATATCCCCGTCTTTCATCTTAATGGAAGTGTAGATGAATATTACGATCCTTATTGTAACACTATTTTACTTAACTATACAGAAGAACAATTGGCATCGTATGAACATATTGTAGTTCCATTTTTATTTACACAAAGTGGAGTTAAACCACTAACCTCGATTACTATGTCCAAGAGGTATGTTGAACTTTATGAGAGATTTAAAGAATCTGATATAATTTGTATTGTTGGATACGGATTTAATGGTGATGATGGACATATAAATGGACTTTTTAGATCATTGGCTGTTGAAGGGAAAAAACTAGTAGTTTTTCACTTTGGCAACGATAATCAGAACTTTTTGAAAAAGGAATATCAAACTAAGCTAAGATTAGGGTCTTCACATAATATTGATATTTTTACGGTTGATGACTCCAGAAATACGAATGATAATAAAGCATGGTGGAAATCCCTTATAGACAATTACGTTCTACTTCCCAATTAGCCAAAAGTAAACACTCCGGAAGAAAAAGTTTTTCCTTTCCGGAGTGTTTATATGTTAATCCCTCAAAGCATCACTCATTGCACTAACAGTATTTTTGTGTGTTTTATCGAGCAAATGAGTATATATTCTGCTTGTTGTTCCGATATCCGAATGACCGACTGCTTCAGAAATGGCCTTTAAATCCACGCCGGAAGCATACAATACGCTGACGAATGAGTGCCTTAAATCGTGAAGCCTGCACTTAGGGAGATTATTTTTCTCAAGAAAATCTTTAAACCATTCTGTAACGGAATTAACTCGATATGGCCGTCCATCTTCCCTTACAAAAACATAACCAGTGTATTGGTAAGAGTCCCCAAGCAATTCCTTATGTTGCTCTTGCAACTTTCTATGCTTGATTAAAATTTTATACAATTCATCTACAATATACAACGACCTTTTACTTTTTTCGGTTTTCGGCGCTTTGGTAATCACCTTCTCTCCAGCACTTGTCCTGACTTCCCTGATGTGAAGAATACGTTGATCAAGATCAACATTTTCCCATTTCAACCCGGTTATTTCTTCTCTACGCAATCCTAAATATCCAGCCAAATACACTGGTAATTCAAGCTTGGTGTCTTTAACCTTCTCCAACAATTCCTTTAATTGTTCCTTGGAATATGCTTTTCCTTCAAACCGAACCTTGCGCGGCATCGAAACTGCATCGGCTGCATTTCGATATACAAATTGCAACTTCAAAGCGTAATCCAGCGCTTTACGTAAATTCGCATGATGTTTGTGGACAGTGTTTGGGGACAAGCCCTTTTCCTCCATTAAATGACGATAGTAATTTTGTATGTGAATAGGCTGTAATTTCTGTAGCTCGATATTGCCCATGAAGGGAATAATATGGTTGTAGATTATATTTCTATATCCGTACGCTGTAGTCTCTTCGCAATTGTATCGTACATAATTTTCCATAAAGTGATGAAGTAAATCGGCCAAAGTCATTTCTTCTGAATGAACTAACAAGTTCCGCTGGCGATTGTATTCAAATTCATTTAGGATTTTTTTCGCTTCCGATTCCGTTGAAACTGATACATACTTACGGAGCCGTTTACCTGCATTGTCCACGCCAAGTTCCAATGTTACACGCCACTTCTTACCTACCTTTTGGATTGAACCTGCCATACCTCATCCCCATCCTGTGATAGTTTTTACTTTGAATAAGAGGGAGGGAAGAAGGCTGCCGTATAAGGCAGCCAATCGATTAAATAGCAATTAGGTATTTATCCTGGGTACGCAAATAAAAGCGAACACCATCCATAATCACATACCAATCAGAATCGAATTCCAAACGACAGAGAACAGGCTTGTCCCCGATATAAAGACTGAAGCATTCACCGCAGTGTAAACCATAGCCTTCATCGATCACAAACCACCGCTGGCGATCCTTATCGAACATGATTGTATGTTTTTCCTTCATGTTGAGTTTATGCCCCTCTTCCGTTGAATGATTTTTCAGGACCGTACTTCTCACCCATTCATCGAACCAATCCCTGGGAATAATTACCTTTCTCCCAAATTTGATCTTGGGGAAGTCTTCTTGGTTGACAAGCTTATATATGGCATTTTTGCCCAAAGGCAATAGTCGATATAAATCGCTAACTGTGTAAAAGGATGAATTTCTTCCGGCGTCCCCCATTGTAATCCTCCCTCGTGGTTATAATATATATTTGAGTCAGTCGGGTTAACGTAGTCTTATGTAGCTCGAATGTAGCATTCGCAATCTACGTTAATTCCTCAAAGAACATCGTAAAATCAATAGTCTTAACGCAATGTAGATAATGTAGCCATTTAATCTCCTGACTCTTTTAATCTTCCTCAGATTTAAGGTTGATCCCCGTATACCCCTCCAATGGCGTAGAGCCATTCAGCCGAAACTTTCCGGGTTTAGCAATTTTTTTGATTTCGACATTAAACTCCTCTTTTGTTAAAGCCCTTTGTGCATTTTCATGACAAAATCTTAGGTACGCCTGGTACAAATCTCTTTTGTGAATCCGTAGTCTCGGATTACTTGCATCAACTTTACATCTATCTTGAAGAAACGTTGGCACATTGTTTAACTCGGCCATATACTGCTTTTTAAATCGTTTAGCATCTTCGCTTTCAACGAATACTAAATTATTAGCCATTAAGTCACGCAACCCATCAATTGCCCATTCCACGATGTAATTTTTTTCCGATATTAACTTTGCCATGAGTTCTTTATCTCTTCTTTCTTCGGGAATAGTATTGTTAAATACCAGAAACAAAATCCGATCTGTAAAAGCATTGGTGCCATCCAATTTGCTTAACATTGGCATCTGATTTCCGGCCGCCACCAGCTTAGTTTTTCCGTAGAATCGAAAAGGATGTTCCCCCTTCCGTTCTGCGGTCAACAAGTCGCCGCCAGTAATCGCTTTGATCACATCAGTTCCCTTGAGCGCGGCACTTTCATCCAATTCGGGAGTCACATTCAATTTTGAGCGAAATAATTCAGCCGTCATGAATCTTACTTCCGATAGTTGTCGGAAGGACATCGCCGTTGTGTGCTTATCTCCAATAAGGTGTCGCCATAACGCCAACCAAACACTTTTCCCAGTATGCGGCAATCCGATTAGAATAAAGAATTTTTTAGCACGCCATTCGTTGCTAATGATATAGCCCGTAACTTGCTGTAAACATTGGATTTTCACGGGATCTCCTTCAGTACAATCGAAAAGGAATTTTTGAAACCAAACTCCCATATTCCTTCGTCCGGCGGTATAGACCTTTACCTGGGAGTCAGTCACTCCATATTCCGCGTTAATATAACTTGTAAACATGAAATTTGGACTATGCTTGTAGACTCTCCTGCTTTTGATATCAAGAACTCCGTTAAGAAAATTGATCAAATGGGTATGTTGATCGAACTTATCGTGTTCTATTTGCAATTCCGGATCAGTTTTTATCCGATGAACTATTTCTGACATTTTCTGCTTTCCTAATTTCATATTTATGGCTTCCGGAAGTGATTTACGTATGTCAATGTAAAGTTCTTGATCCGACTTTTCATCAAAACATCGACCGTTATACAAATACACATTTCCAGCGCAACATCTGATAATATGTCGCTCAACGAAAATTTGCTTAACTACATAATCAATTGGGACATGCGAGGTAAAAGCGTCGTTATTCTTCTCTTCTTCTTGACTAACCGCACTACTCAATTGTTTGCCAGATGGTTCAATTGGTTTAGTCGGATTTGTTACTCTGTCCTGAACTTGAACTGTGGACTGAATTGCGCTTTCCTCGGTGTCAGGGATTTTTACTGTTAGCCGACCAGCGTTCTGGTTATGCATTTGCAGTATTTCGTTGTGCGATTCTTTTTCAGAATCTACCTCGGAGATTTCAACTCGCAGCATTTCATCTTCTAGGTCAGGAATTTCAACTCGCAGCATTTCATCTTTTAGGTCAGGAATTTCAACTCGCAGCAGTCCTTCATTACCAGTTCGCCAGGTCAACTGCCCTCTCTCCCTTCACTTGTTAATGAGACGTCTCATGAGCTAAATATATCAGCCGGTGCAGCAATTCGTATTACCAGCGAAGATCATTTTTTTTTTGATATTGGTATTTACACAGTATAAAAAATGAGATAAAATTCTTGGATTGACTTTAGTTTGACAATATAAAAACCAAGCTTTGTGCCGGTATTTCAGCACAAAGCTTGGTTCCAATTAAGCCTTCATATAATCTGCCAAGAATGTACGGCTAATTTCGTATCTCTGAGATATTTGCATAGCCAATAACGTATACTTGTCTGCTCCTTTTCTTCGTAAAAAATCCAACGGATTGAGGAATGCCTGCTGATATTCTAATGTCTGAAGTGATGTAGCTTTGTTGATTCGCTGCAACACTCTCTTAATCTTTTTAAATGGCACCTTGGCTATTCTCCACTTCTTATCCATTATTGAACCCAGTATATTGTTTTCTTCCTCATAGACTTCATTAGAAAAGAACTTACTTTCATAACTATGAAATACTGTGCTTAACCATTCTTCGTCAAGATCAACACTTGAGTTTTTTATCAAGTATAAGAAGTAAGACTCCATTAGTGGGATTACGATCAGCGCTAATTCAATTAAATCATTTATCCATTTTCGAGTCGTATCGATTCTTCCCGACAAACTTTGTTGTATTATCTCTTCGCTAAAAGCAATACTTTTTATGTAGTGTAATCTGCCAATGATATTAGGCAACAACGCTGCAAGGCTGAGTAATTTCTCGTATTCATCTAATAAATCTGGAAAGTCCGAAAATTGTGTACTAAGAATTGCGATCTCGGAAGCAAGTGCAAAATTATATTCACGTTCAAATAACAACCGGTTAAACAAAGTAAATTCAGTATGTAGTTCCAACACTCTGCAAAAATTATTGTAAAAATATACATGAAAATACTTTGTTGTAATATGTTCGGAAATAAATTTATAACTATAAAGATTATTTTCTATTTTCTCTTTTTTTAAAATATTATGTATGTCTTTGTAAAAAATTGAAAAACCTAAAAATCCTGACAAAAACCTTGGAATACGATATTTATTTTCTAACTTAGGAAGATCAAAATAAGCACCAATTTTTTCAAATTGTCTGGCTGCATTTCTGAAAAACCCACGTTTTTCATCCATAATCAAATTTTCAAAGTTTACAGAATCAACTATTTTCAATAATCCGTTTCGATCCTGAACATACTCATCTTTTTCTAATAAATAACCCATATAAGCATTGATTATGATATGGTTTACTAGATCGTATTTGAAGAAATCGTCTTCGCTATCAGAAAAAAACCAAAATAAACCCTCAGGTATAAATTCTGAGCATTCCTCAAATACAAAATCAGCAATTTCTTCAAGTGTATTTATACCGTCAGGACACTTCTTAGGTAAATTATAGTATTCGAAAGTATCAGCTGGTAATGTGTTTGATCTAATATGCAACAATTATATCTTCCGCCTTTTCATCTTCTGGTTTTCAATTATGAAATCAATAACAGCGCTTCTTTGAATACGATAAGAGTGATTGACTTTAAATGACTGAATCTCACCTGATTTGACCAAATTATAAGCTGTATTTAATCCTATCTTCAACATCTCGGCTAGTTCATTAACGGTTAGAATTTCACCATAAAATTCATCATACATGATTAAAACCCCCTCCTAAATCATTATCGTAATGTTTGTTAAATTTTGTTATTTTTTGTCATTCTTCATTAATGGATGTTATATATTCCAAAATGAATCTCCATGAGCACAAAAAAAAGAGGCATATTTATGCCTCTAAAGACTATTTTGTATTAATCTTCCAAAATAACAACCTTAGCATCCATCCATTGATCAGCTAGCCATGTGATGCCGAACATTTTGGCGGTTTCTCGTTCTTTACCGGGGTCAACCAGGAAAGAAGCCGTGTCCCAATAGACAAGCACTTTCGTTCCACGAACTTCCTTTACGTAACCGCTGAATGTACCTAATCCAACCCGATCTCCGACGTTTATCCATTTTCCATAATAGTCTAGAGGATCGGTATCGTTATATTGAACCTGATCATGCTTTTTTTGGTTCTCATCCACTACATCGGCTAGTGTCTGACGGTTATCCTCTTGTTTTTGGAATGCATTGAGCAGAGAAATTTTATAACCGTACTCAAACCAATCCGATTCTTTTGGTTCTGCTCCGCCGTAGTAGATCAGAATCATTTGCATTTCTCCATCCCACATGACATCCGCTCCTAAATTTTCTGCAACGAAGCGAACGGGAATCATAGTCTTTCCTTTAATAATTTCTGGCGGGACATCAAGCGTTTGGATTACTCCGTTCACAGTAGCCGTTGTCCGGTTAATCCAAAGTTCAATATTGGTTTCATTCAGCGTAATTGTAACCTTTCGTTCGTCGCCGTTCCATATGACCGTTCCGCCCATTTGATTGACGATTGGAGCGATGGGAAGCAGGGTACTGCCGTTTTGGATGACCGGCGTGACCGTATGATCGGCTTCATCAAATAATTGGCCATCATTTGGTGTCAGCAACCATGGACTGTTGACGACCATAGCTAGCGTGACGGGTTGAACTGCTTGCATTTTTTCCGATCCGTCCTTATTAACCTTCGCGAACTCTAATTGGCGCTCTTCCGGGTCATATTTCGTGGTAAATCGATTCCCGTATTTTGAGTTTTGCAGAATATCGCTAATAAAACTAAGCGGAACAAAAATGCCGAGATCATAAGAATCTAGATAACCTGCCGCGGCTTCCATTTGGTAAGATTCGCCGGTTTGTACTAAACAGCTTCCAGATTCATCAAGCTCATATTCTTGCACTTCGGTTTTCCCTTGGGTAATTTTGAAACATTGGCCTTGAAACGTGACAAAGGAATAAGCTGGAGATTCGTTGTAATAGACTGTCTCCGTTCCGCTTATGTCAAGAAACTTCAGGATTTGACCAATGGGGAAGATTTCAACCCCGTTTCGTTCAACAGGAGTATGTACCCATCCTTCATTTTGACCCAGTTTAATCGGTATATCGGCCGCAAACGCTGATTGAAGCATGGTGAGTGACAGAACCATGAGCAGAACAAAGCTAAGAAGTGTTTTTTTCATCGAAAGAACCTCTTTCCTCTGGATTATTTAGGAATTTTTATCGATGTGTGTTTTCTTGGTTACGAACCATCGTGCAGTGCGTTGGAAGCGAGCTCTGCAGATGCGTTATCAATTAGCTGCCTAATGATCGGCACGGCAGTCATTGCATGGGTGTATTCTCTCACCGCGGGATTATGTCGTCTTTTAATCAGATTTTTTGTATTTAGTCTAGAAAAAATGTTATAGGTCAGTTTGTCTTGGTCGATTTTTACCCTGTGAGTTGTTGTGTTCTTAAAGATGATTCGGATTTCAGATGATCTGTTCTCAATTGTAAAATCCGGATGGAGATTCATGGACGATAGCTGCTTGTAAAGCTCTTCTGTAGTGACCGAAAAGGGCAAGGGATAATCCTGCCAGTTTAAACGGAATAACTTGATTGCGGAAATGAATTGCATAAAAAGGTAGGCAGCGGCCCATCCGATGACGCTCCCAATGAGAAGGCCAGCTAGTCCCCCGGTAACAGCAAGTCCAATAGCTCCAATGGGAATAAGAAACCAGTACACTTTCCGGTATGCCTTTAATGGATCATGAAGTTGAATTGGAGAGGGCGAGAGAGTTTCTGTGAATACTCGATCTTCATGGTTTTCAATGTGCATGGGAAAGCACTCCTTTGCTGATTCTTCCAGAGTGTTGATGCAATCCTGTTGGATTTTCCATTTCTTTAAGATTGCTAGCGACTACTTTTTGTGATAGACCGTACCATTTTGAAAATTAAATAGATCAAGTAAAACGGAGTAACGGCCCATCCGATGAAAGTGGCCAGAATAATTTTGTAAATGATGTAGTTGGAAATCGAAGTGAATACGGTAACATTCCGTTGCAATCTGCTAATGAAGGCCCAACCGAAAGGAATGCAGAGAAGCACATAAGCGGAGATCAAAGGCTATTCCTCCCTTCCTGAAATTAGTTGAAACTTAGTACATGCTCTCCACTTTATAGTCAATCACAATCCAGTCATCCGATTCCGACTTTTTAATCGTTGCTGCGACTGAGCCGACATAAGAAAAGTTTGAAGAGTCCGGCCAAGCAGCTTGAGGTTGATAGCGAATGGCTTTAGCTTGCAAATGATCGGGATCATCACTGTTAAAAAAACCGTAGTCACTCAAGTCTTGGTACACGCTGATTACAGCCGTCAACGTACCATCCTGATTATCGAACAACTGTTGTACTTGAGAAAACAGGTTCGAATCGGTATATGCCCATCTGTATGCATCCCATCGATAATAGCCGTCTTTATATTGGTACCCGGAAATGGATTTATGTTTAATTTGAATGCCAAAGAAGTGCTCGATCGTTTCAGCAATCAAGTCCTGATGCATCATTAACTCATTTTCGTTATCCGGGTTAAAAACGTAGCTATTGTCTAGGCCGAATTGTTGATTTCGCTCTATCGCAAATCGAATTAGTTCATCCGTGCTATATTGACTGATCTTGCTATCTCTAATATAGGGGGATGTACCGAAGTTTACGGAACTGAGATCACTAAAGAATCGATTCAATTCGACCTGTTTCTCCGAGCTCATCGACGGCCATGTATCGATTGGGGTTTTGGGCCCATTCTCCGTTACACGCAGCGGCGATTCCTTATCGTTATGAACACGATTAGTCAGTTCATCCTTTGCAACAGTGACTTCGTGCTTCAACGGGATTTCAAACGTAAACGGCTCGATACGCACTTCCCAGTTATCGCTGCTACCTTCAAACGTAACCGTGAAATTATCTCCGTTGGGGTCAACAGACGGAAAAACAATCACTCCTTCCGTCGTAACGCTAGGACGAATATTGTCACTATTGATTTCAGGATAATTGGCGTGAAAGTTACTAATCCTCTCGTACTGTTTGTCACCCTGAATCAATGTGGAAGAGTAGGTATGAAAATCGATGGTATCTGCTGATTCGTTCCTTACTTTGAGATGTACGCGGGTTTCCTGTTTCGCCAGTTCCACATTGGTTACCGACATGACGTAGCCGTTCTGATTTTGTTCCTGATTCACTTCAATCGTCTTGAAGGCAGGAGCAAACGCGGTGGCGTAATCCGTTTTTTCGACCTTTTTGGCTATGATGGCGGGGAGTTTCAATATGGCCCCAAAGGCGTTCTTCCCTTGAAACATATCGTGAACCTCGCCTACAATATGTAAAATATCTCCTTTTTGAATGTCAACGGCCATGTCGTCCAGACGAACAATCGTATTCTTGCTGTCATCATCTTGGGCGTATACTTGGAATGATTGATACTTTTCCGTTTTTTCTGGTGCTTGGAACACTCGCCCATAAAAGTCAACCTGATAGCCTTTAAACGGCTTCGCATCCGTATAAAGTTGGACAAATTGCTGTTCCGTCAAAAACTCCTCACGGCTCACCGTTTTATCGTTCACACTACTTAAAGCTAATCCAATGACCACAAGCAACAAAGCAGCAGTTCCTGAAATAATCATCCCTAATTTCGTTTTTCGCCCCATTTTGCGCGATTTACTTTCCGGCAACAAAAATCCTGCGCCGGACAACAGGGAAGTAACTGCACCGATCATAGCGGCAATGCCGATATCACCTGTCATCATGCTGCCTAAAATTAAACCTGATATGCCTATCAATAGTTGCAAAATACCAATGATTCTCATTTCAGTCCCCCGATTATGGCGTCTTTTTATCTTTTGCCATTTTCAAGAGAAACCCGATGCCGGAAAGCAATGCGGAAGATGCGCCGATCATCGCCGCAATTCCGATATCCCCAAACATGGCGCCGCCCATTGCCATTCCGGCTACGCCAACGATAACAAGTAAAATTCCAATAATTTTCATCTGTTAAACCTTCCTTTCATATAATTTCTAGTCTTCGTTCGTGCTTTTGGTTTGATTTGCCGACACATTCGTCTTGATCGTATCGATGATGATCTGCTTGAGTTCATCGGACGAAAGTACGGTAAGCACCGCCTTTTTCTCGACTGGAGTCTCCGCGCATTGTTTCGTAGGCACAATCAAACTTTCTAGGGTAGTGTCAAGACCACCGGCTATTTTCTCCAACGTCTTGATCGTCGGATTTTTTTCCCCGCGTTCAACTTGTCCCAGGTAGGAGGTATTGACTCCGGCGTGAAGCGCCAACTGTTCTTGACTCAACCCCTTCTTTAGACGCAAATACCGAATTTTTTCACCAATATTTTGCGCGGTGTTCATGTTTTTTCACCTCTTCTCACCTCTAATAGCCTCTCGGAATTAAAAACTCCGCACCGGCTTTGGCCCTTTGGCCAAGGTCTTTTATTGTTTCACCCCCAAAACAGGAGTGCGAACAAACATTCCTCTTGACATTTTCGAAACACCCCAATAATCGCCGAGAAGGCATTTTCTGCCTATCTCTTGAGAAATTGGGTGATCGTTTTGAAAGTTGTTTCTCGTTCTCACCAGGACTACTTGACTTTCGTAAGCAACCAACTTCGAAAGGAGTACGGCACACCGGAAGCGCTACTGTTTTTGCAGCACTTTTACAACGACCTGATCTTCTGGATCACGGCCATCGATCTGTCCGCCACCGCTTCCTTGATGCGTTCGGCTTACTCCTCCAATCCGAAAGGACGCAAGCCTCACGATCCCGCCGACATGCTCCGCTGCTTGCTCCTTATGACCAAGCTCGGGCTGAGCGTCGATGACGGAGTCGTCGCGCTGCGAACGACGCCGGTCTATGCCATTCTCTGCGGCTTTAAACCTGGTGAGACGCCGGGTGTCGGAACGTTCTACGACTTTTTCCCCCGGCTTTGGCGGGCATCCACTCCGCATAAGACCGGGCGCGTCAAACGCCGCTTGAAGAAGCCGCGGAAGAAGGGCAAAAAGAACGAAAAGCAAGAGCCCAAAAACCCCAAGATTACGGAGAAACTCGTCTCCCGCATCCTGCGCGAGGGCAAAATCCACTACGCCCCCAAGGAGCACGACCTGCTGCAACAGTTGTTCCAATCCCTGTTTGTCCTGCCTTCTGCGGCAAAAGGATTGCTTGGCGATACGAGCGCTTTCCGCGTCATCGGCGACGGATCTCCGGTTGAAACCGGCGCGCGTTCGTACGGCAAGTTCCTTTGCGATTGCCGCAAGTCGGGCAACTGGAAATGCTCCTGCAAACGGCAATTTTCCGATCCGGATGCCGATTGGGGCTGGGACAGCTATCGCGAGAAATATTACTACGGGCGTACGCTCTACATGTTCACCGCAGCCGACAGTCCTTACAATTTGCCCGTGTACCCGCGATTGTTTCGCGCCAGCCAACATGACTCGGTGTCATGGATCTGCGGCTACCGCGAGCTGCGTCACTGGTACTCGGACTGGAAGGTGGGAGAGGCGCTCCTGGATTCCGCCCACGACGCCCTCCCGATCTATACCATGCTGGAACATGATGATGTTTCCGCCATCATCGACCTGAATCACAGGCGTTCCGGGCATACGGTATACAATGAAATGAAAATTGGCTCCGATGGCGTTCCTGTCTGCCCCATTGGACGCAAGATGGTCTGCTGGGGCAAGTGTTCGGGGCGACAGCGCATCAAATGGCGCTGTCCCGCCAAAGTCGGCAAATGGGAATGCCCGACTCCCTGCTCGCCTTCCGATTATGGAAGAACCTTCTACACATCCACCGCGGATAACCCGCGCCTTTTTCCGCGCATCCGCCGCGACAGCAAGGAATGGAGAAAGCGTTATGCGCTGCGAACCGGCGTCGAACGCTGCATCAAGCGCCAGAAAGTCGATTACAGGCTGGAAGCTTCGCGCGGGCGCAGTTCCCGCCACTGGAACATTCGCGTGTACTTGATCGCCATGTGCCAGCATGCCGACGCGTGGCTGGAAGAAGCGAAGAAGCAGAAGCAGATCGCGTCTGTTGAACAATGGCTCAAAGAATTAACAGCCGCTTGATGCAAATTGGTTTGCATAGCATTTTTTAAAAAATGCCCTTTTGAGGGTTCTTTGGCATGCACATTCTTGAAATCAGCTTTCATACCTGCCATTTCATCGACATATCCGCCTCATTCACCCCTCATTCGGACTCAGAACCCTGCTTTATTTCCGAGCCTCTATCTCTATGAAAAGGATAGGTTTTCCTACTGTGTGCCTCAATAGGATATAGTCGCGAAATCAGTGGATATAAGCGCGATGTCTTGACTATTCTCTTTGAATGAGTGGCTAAATGCACCCCCTTTATTGGCAACAAAAAAGACGCAAGCCACGAAACACCAGTCCGGATTGCATGAGAAAGAAACCTTCCTCTTACGAATCTTTTCCTGTTGTCTTGTGTCTGCGTCTAAATGTCGATTATGATTGACAGCCAGTGCAAAAATAAACAGATGATATTTTTGCGGCTGGGCTGACCGGGATGGGTATATCCGGCCAACCAATTATCGGTTCATTTCAAAAACAATACTAATGTTAGCATACTCATTTTTGAAGTGACGATCAAGACCAAAATTCAATTCCGAATGAACCCTTGACTACGGACGAACTTGCCCCGCCCATGACGGGCAAAGATGGTCTAATTCCCTAACCGTTCAAGGATCGTCTCCACATCTTCATCTTCGAATTGTTCCAAACGGGTCAACGGACATTCCCAGTCGAGCAGACTGAGCAAGAGCGGATAAACGATTTCGACAATCCGCTGTTTCTTGTCTTCGGACATGTCCCGAAAAGGTTGCCGATACGACATCCAAAAGCGGATTTCGTCTTCTATACGCTCTTTGGTATAATCCCCGCCATTTTCACACGAATAAACAATCTCCAATGATCTTCAACCTCCATGATGAAGTTGATTTCCAGGCGCTTTTTTCTCTGTTCCTTCTTCTATGTTCCTTGGCCCAAGACCGCTATCTAGCATAGCGTCTATATGAATAATATATACTTGAAGCTACAAGTCTTGCGTTTGATCGGTCAGGTTCTTAATACTCCTCCGCAAGCAGCATCGTACAGTGGGTCGCATCGTCGATCACAAAGATTTTGGCATTGACCATGTGCCTGGAACATATGGCATACTCTTTTCGGTATTCGGGCTGTTCTTGCGTATGCACGATTTTTTGCTTGTTCTTTCCGTTTTCCATCTTGCTTTCCAGATGAAAGACTTGCAAATAGTCCTTCGCCTCGACTTCCATCGTTTCGATCAGGTACCAGAGGATATGTTGCAGGAAGGGAGGCACATTGTCTCTTATCCCTTGTGTGATGAATTTCGATCCGGTAAACACGTTCTCATCTCCTTGGAAACAGAAAAATAAACGGCCAGACGTAAGCCTGACCGTTTGCGGTAAACCATTCATTTACGCGCTCGCCGCGCTGCGTTTCTCCTGTAATTTCTTTTTCAACCAGTTGACCAGTTGTTGCTCCGTGACACCTTCCTGCCGCTTTTTCGCGTACCATTCATCAAAGCCGTCGAGACTTCCCGCCAGTTCCTGCCACGCCGTTTTCATTTGATTTTGCAGTGCGGAGGCCTTGTTCTTCAGTTTTTCGGTTAATTCCGATTTCTTGGAGTTGCGGGTATGGTTGGAATGCGGCGCTTTCGATTCCCAACCTTGTTCATGGTAATATGAATGATAATGATCCGGTACAATGATCGCCTGTTTCTGTTTGTCCCATGTAATCAATCCTTTGTACAAATCGCTTGCCACTCCGATCCGGCTGGCGCACTTCTTCATGCCGTCGGTAATCGCGGATTTGGTGGCATCGCCTTCATGCATACCTGATTTCACCTGCTCGCTGCCGACATCGATAAAGGTGATCCATTCTTTTAGATCAGGATTAAAGAAACTGAACTCGACATAAATCTTCACACGCGGATTTTTACCGTTCGGGTCCTGGACAATTTTCTCCGTCTCGTACAGTCCTTGATATTTCCAGAAACCTACGCCAAGCACTTCGTTCAACCGCTCCGTGACGGATTGGCCGGAAATATAACAACGGTCTCCGAAGCTGTCGTATTGATATGCGGAGTAAGGGAAAGGAGCGTTCAATCGTTCGAATAAACTCATTGCTTCATTCGCCATGGTTTACCGCCTCCTGCTTGATACTGAACTGCCGAAAATGGGTATGCTTCATGCATTCTTCATAAATGGCCGGAAAGCGTTCCTTCAGTTGTTTGTTGTCCACACCGGTCCGGCTGCGGTTTTCCCACTTTACCTTGTACGTTCCGGCAATTCCGATTTCGTGGCTGCCCAGCAGGGATTTGAAGTGATTTTCGATACCGGCGATGGACTCTTCCAACTGCTTCATCTGGCTTTTGAGGGATAAATAGGTCTCAATCCGTTCGGTTTCTTCCGGCGGAAGTGTCGTGCTGTTCTGACCTTCGGGATACAGACGGTTCAAAAGGGTTTTACAGGCTTCCGAACCGTCTACAGGAGGACACTTTCTTTCGAGCACATAACTATGCCAAAAGTCACCGGCCAGCCGGACAAGTTGACGAATCAATTCATCATCGCGAAATACTTCATACTCGCGGTATTTGTTGCCGCCAATAAGCGTGGCGAAATAGCCCCAATCCAGTCCGGTAACGAACAAATACCATTGCAATTGGACGTAATAATAGTCGGGGATATTCCCGTCATCCCATTCATGACGGAGATATTCGCTCGCCGTTTTGATCTCCAGAATGCCGCGGCCGCGTTTGGGGCAAATAATCATGCGATCCAAATTGCCTAACGCCCAGCGATGCTCGGGGTGGCAGTATATCACCTTTTTCTCCGTGACGGCCCATTCGGGGCGTTCGCTCGCAAATTTATCCGCAATGAGCGGTTCGAGCCGCGTTCCCCATTCCGCCGCTTCGCTCTTTTGCTCTTCCGGTGCTTCTCCCAGCTTCTCCAAGTAAACGTGAATGGGGGTGCGCCATTTGGAGAGGCCGCAGATCGCCGCGATGTCGGAGCCGCCGATGCCACTGCGACGAGCAGCGAGCCACTGCTCATGTGATAAATTGTCCGTTTCAACAAAAACATCCGCATGAAACTTGATTGCTGTAGCCATATTTGGCTCCCTCCAAAATGAGGCGAGGACTAATGTACGATTGACGTTAGCCCTCGCTCTTTTAAACTGACAAACGTATGACCGATAATGACATGATCGAGTACTTCGATACCGATGATCGTTCCGGCTTCTATTAACCGATTTGTGATCATGATATCCTGCTCACTCGGTTCCGGGTTGCCGCTGGGGTGATTATGCACGCAGATAATGGAAGCGCAACTGCGTTTTATTGCAGGGAGGAACACTTCTCTTGGATGAACGATGCAAGCATCCAGGCTGCCCATCGCGATCAGTTCCTTTGACATCACCATATTTTTTGTATTCAACAGCAAAACGATAAAATGTTCTTTTTTCAGGAAGCGCATTTCAGGCTCAACCAGATAATAGACGTCTGCAGGGGAACTGATTTTGTTAGTAGGCGGCTTAGACGCTGTTAATGTACGGGCGAGTTTCAGCGCGGCGACAATTTGCCTCGCTTTCATATGTCCAATGCCTCTTATTGAGAGTAGTTCTTGTTCTGTGACATCGATCAGTTCTTCTATTGTACGGAATCGGTTAAAAATTTGGTTGATGATATAACCGTCCGGCTTCTCACGCAGAGAATCGGCGAGTAACAATTTTAATTCGAGTTGCGAAACACTCATGCAATAAATTACCTCCAAAGTTCAGAATGGTGGCAGATTTCGTTGGATTATGCTACAGCGGTAATAAGTTCATATGCCTTGTCGATCAGTGGGTTTCCTTCCATCGTACGGAGAAACAGATTCTCTTTATATGTTGCGGTTTCCCTCAGTGGCTTGGCATGGGTCGCAAAATCGGATACTGCGTTAATGAAACGATATCCGTTCTTGCCGACTGTTTGAAGATCAGGTGCGTCAAAATATCTGGCTTGAAAATCTTCCCGCAAATGCTGGACGTTCTTTTGTTGCACATTCGTCGCTTGATCTGGCATCGGGAGCAAAAGCTCGATAAATTCGAGCACTTTATGATCCGGTATTTTGATTCGCTGAAGTCGTTCAGCCTCGGCTCCAAGCTTGTCCATGTATAATTCAGCGTAGAGCAACGTCTTCTTGGCTTCTTCCAGTTTTGATTGAATGTTTCCGGTATGAACGGTTGTCCAAATACGCTTGGCGCTATTAAGCGCAAGGTTTAATGTGTTTTGACAAACGACACGAATTGGGGACATAGCGACCTTGACACTGCTGCTGCCGTCGTGGGTATTGGAAAATACCATATAAGGGCAGATGCGATCTCCGGTAATAATGTAATTCGCTGGGAGCTTAGCAAGCAGCCATACCTTCTTGCCGTTTTGCAAGCTACCTGCTGTTTCAAAACGAACCCCCTCACCGAGCAATTCATCGGCAAAGGCAAATGCCTCGTGATTTTGAACAATCTTGTACCGATCCGTAACGACACCGAGCACCCGCTGATCGGATGCTCGGATGTTTGCTTTATAGCCAGGAATCACGGCCATGTCCTCCGTTAAAATCGGCTTTTGAATGACTGTCCAATCCAGTTCTGCGGCTTTTAAAGCCTCATCCGAACTGAGTGCATGTTCGACTCGATTACCTAGTCCGTGCCATGGTGCCTCCCTCACGTAAAACATAGATTCGACATTTGCTGGCATGTACAACATCTCCCTTGTAGATTTTATAAATCAGCTATATGGCTGTTTCAAAGTAATAATATAGATTTGATTTGTCGTGATATGCGCGGGTTTAGATTTTTAAAAAACTCATGTGTATGTTATCGATAAAAGGGGTACTTATTACCGATCAATTTACTTTATTCCAGTAGGATCGGAAGATTCGATTACATGAAAATTCATTTCAATCGCAGGAGTGTATTACTATGGACAATTTTTATTCAGGAAAACTCTACTATGATTCCGGCGAATTGCGCTATGAAGGATTTATTCAGAATGAAATGCCGTGCGGACAAGGAATCAGTTATTTTAAAAACGGTCGAAAACATATGGAAGGCCGGTTTGGGGATTGGTTCATTGAGGAAGGCAAGGAGTACTACAAGAATGGAAATTTAAAGTTTGAAGGGAAATATAATTCCGGGCCGAGAACCTATTACGGCCCAAGATATTTTGTTGAAGGAAAACTTTATTATGAATCAGGGCGGTTATGGTATGAGGGGACATTTGATATTGAAAAACATGGGAGCATGGGCTACCCGATTTTTAAAGGCTCAAAATCATTTCTTTCAGGTATTGAATATGACGAGGTTGGAAATATCGCGAAAATTCATAAAGGAAAGTGATTCATCCTTTACGCTCAATGGATCAACCAAAACCAATAAGGGAGAATGCAAATGGACGTTCATGATTCACTATTGCCTGAAAACCCACATGCTTATTTGCTATCTATTCCTGCCGATGATTTACGTTGGGATAAGGTTAAACGCTTTTTTCAACTGCCTGATATTGAAAAAGAGTGGATGTCAATTACACGACTTCGGAAGTTGCGTTCTAAACAAGTGATAGTCGCTATTCTGCAAGATCGATATCGCAGAAGCAATATTGAGATTTTCGTGGATCACCAAGAAAGGATCATCACGTTTCGTTATCGAGGCACAATAATCGGAAATTTTCATCAAACCCGGGTTCGACAGTCAGTAGATGCACAAACCGCCACAAGCCCAAGTGGGACAAGGGATGCGACGGTTGTGGATAACTACGTGTGGTGCCTACATCTTTTGGGGGTCAAGAGAGCGAAATATCCCATATTTGCTGGGGTTCTGCGATTTGCAAAGCCGAAACAATTGCCCGATGTTCGTCCGTTAATTCCGTCCGTTGCCGCAGCTTTCCGCCATCCAAACGGTACTCAACCAGATGCAGCGTCTGCATGAGCGAACGAATTTCGCGCCACGTTTGGCCGGTTTGGTTTTCTGCAATCCGGATGAGCATCAAGGCCAGCCAGCAAAGCAGGACATGTGCGCGAATCCGTTCTTCTTTCCGGTGGTAGACCGGCCGCAGTTCCAGCGATTGCTTGAGTGTCCGAAACGCTGCTTCCACCTGAAGCAATTGCTTGTACCCAAGTGCCACATCTTCCGTGGACAAGGTGTCGTCCGAGGTGCGCAGCAAGTATTTGCCGTCCAGATGCTCCATCGCTTTGACGGCGGCCAGATCGATACGCAGATTGCCGCGCTTGTCGGTCTTGAGATACCGTTTGTACGTCGGATGGCTGTGCAGACGGCAGTGTGCCCCGGTATGCGCTTCGCCGTCCAGTTCCTTCAACCGGGCAAGCTCCGTGCGCAGCTGCTCCAGATGCGCTTCGCGCCGGGCGGCATCCCGCTTTGCTTCCTCCGGATTTCGGACGAGCACGTATCGCTTGCGCGCTTCGCCATCCCCCACGACGATTTCCTTAACTTCCAGGTTCTCTCGGATCGTCTTGAATCGTCCCGGATGGGCAAGTGCCGCTTCAACGGCCGGCTTGCCTGATGCCATCTTCTCCCCGGCAATGTAGTGGCCGCCGCTCTGTTGCAGTACACGCAGATTGTCTTCGGAGGAGAAACCGCGGTCGACGACGGTAATCACACGCCCGAGTTTCCACCCGGTCAGATCTTTCTTCACCTGCGGCACGACGTTCATATCCGACGTATTGCCCGGCCACACCCAACAACGAATCGGGATTCCCTCGCGCGTTACAGCGAAACCGACGACCACCTGAGGAAGGTCGGGGCGATGGTCTTTCGAATAACCGGTTTTGCGAAAGTCGTCTTCCTCGTCCTCTTCCGTTTCAAAATACGTTGAGGTCGTGTCGAAGAACAACAGATCGACTTCCAGGTTCAGCAAATCCGCTACCGTATGGAACACTTCGCGCTGGATGCTTTCTTCCGACTCGAGCAGGAAATCCATTGCCCGATAACCATGCTGCACGTCAAACGCCGGGAGATCCGGAATGACCACTTCACGTGCCACCCAATCTTCGATCGCAAGCTTGCTGCTGGGTGCCAGCGCCCTATTGGCCACCATAGCAAAGATGGCGCGTTCAACCGGCATGCGGTATTCCCGATCGGCCAGCCGCCGTGTAATCGCTTCTCCGATACCAAGCTTCTTCCAAAGTTGATCGAGCAGCCATACGCCGCCCAGCGAACGACTGCTAAGGAACGTAACCGAAGCTGGTTGCGCTGAAGATGGAGAGGGCGCTTGCGGCTCGCCAATAAAACGGTGGATGCTGGCGGCAAGACGTTTCAAGCCCTCCATGTCCAGTTCGTCAGCGCGGCCGAAATGGTACAGGACTTTCGCTTGTGGAGTTCCGGTCACAGGATTTCGCTCATTATGGGCGAGCTGTACGTAACGGGTGATCGAACCGTTTTTGTTTTTACGAGAGATTGTTCGTATATACATATCTACAGGATAAAGTATATACTACAAGAAATGCAACAAAAATATCTAGTTATCCACAAAAATTTAGTGCCTACAGTTTTTTGGATTTTTTCGCGTCGTAGTGCCTGTGGAAAAGTCCGAAAAACCGCGTCAAATCTAGATTTCAGTTGTCCACAGCACCCAAAAGGGTGCCTACTTTTCGAGGGTTACTGTCGAACCCGGGTCAAAAGATTATGACATTTACCCCTGTGCATGCAGATACATATGAAGGATCATACTCAACGATCAATCAGCGTAAAATTGCAAAACAAGCTATAAAGGAAATCGTTCAAGCCATCCTGGGGGACTCCGCGGCGGAGCGAATTCATCTTGCGTATAAGGAATTCTTGGTATTGCTGTTTGGCTCAGTGCCGCAGCAACCATCTGAATTGTGGGTGTCGCGAGAGGCATATATCCATGCGATGAATATTATCGAAGAAAAATATCAACTAGAGCCCGGAGACGAAAATTTCTTGGAATGGCGACTTACTTTGCTTGGTCGTTCACCAATGTTAAAAAAAGATGATACAGAGGAGAGATAATAAGATGTTTTGTATTCATTGCAAAAAGGAATACGATGAAAAATACATCATTGATGCGAAAGGTAATCGATATTGTTCAGAAGACTGTATGGAGCAGTATATGGAAGCGAATGATATCTCATTTCCTCCGTATCCTTACGAGGATACCTACCTGATGTTGCGGAACTCGTATATCGAGCTTTTGGATGGTTGGGAAAGCACGCTTAACCGGGCAACCATCGATTTAGAAGATGCAGTAGATGAATTGATGGAGGAGATTGACAGTCTAATCGAAGATCATTATGACTTTATCCTATCCGAAGGCGACGACGGCCCTTATGCTTGGGAAATCTACCAGTACACGAACAAACTGAAGGAGCTTCAGCAGCGCATTTTTGCTTGGCGGCCAAATAGAAAAACGCTATATTGGATTACTTCTGATCATGGCAATTATGGAGATTTGGGGGAAGCAGGAGAAGAAGTCTATCAGAAGATTTGCACAGATTTATATTTGGCTGGATACGAAGAGTTCATCCTCTATGTGACCGAACATCTTCAGCATCCCTACCATTGGGGACTAAATTATATTTTCGATAATCTGGAAATGGCTCAAGAGGCGTATGAGGTTTTGTTGACAGTGTGTGATAAGCATGGAGTTGACCTGAGGATGGTGAATGCCCATAAATGCGAAGCTCATTGCAGGGACATATTGGAAGCTGATGCAGATACGTATGTAAACGGCTGGTTTTATTGTTATTCGTGCAAAGAATCGGATCATCATGGCGTATATTCGGTTGACGAACTGGATGAATGGATTCGATATTATAACGAAAATGAAACGGATCGCCAAATATTGATTCATGAGCGGGAAGAGTGGTGTTTCCCATTTAAAAAGAAAATAAGGCGGTCTTGTCGAACATGGGAACGTGAACTGCCCGAATGGGCTATCTAAACACAAAGGAAGTTTGGAAACAAGCGTAATACGGAAAGCTTTATTATGATACCGGCGAGTTAAGTCAATATTCCTATGACAAAGACTTATACCATAATAAATTTACAATTCTCTCTTAAAGTACAATTTTGGCCTTAACCGCGCTCGGGGCGCAGAAAGTCGCCCCCGAGGGGGGCAGGTGGAGGTGAGGCCACCTTAGGGAAAGATCGCTCGGCAAGCGGGCTCGTGCAGGCCAAAACAAGGCTCCTGCAGGTTGCGCCCCGCTTTGATTTTGGTGGACTTCATTGGACATCAGCTGAAGATATTTCGTAAACGTAAGCAGCGAATAATACAGCAGGGTAAAACTCTTTTCGTACACCGTATTCATACGGGCCAACAAGATTTTGATGCAACACCCATAATCCAGACCAGTTTGGAGCAGGGTTTAATGACCTGACGACCTGATTTGTCACTTGATTTAATCGTTCGGTAGTTGCGGTGGATTTATGAGAAGCCTTTGTAAAAGATTCAAAGACCGGGATGACATGAAGCGCAATTCTGACAGCGGCGTTACACCATTTGCCTTGTGTCAACGCTTCATCTTTAATAGAGTCCAGTTGTTCGATCGCTTTTTTCCAGTCGCTTTGAAGGTTTTGATTCGCTATGCCCGAACGCAAGGAACAAAAGCTGTGTTTCAGTTCAATCAATAGTACGATATTTCTCCAAAGACACCAATAATCTAGCCAGCCATGTGAATCGGCTTGCTTTTTGTTGAGATCGCTCCATTTTCTATTTACTGGAGTCTCCATCAAAAGTAGGTCTGAGAACTGAGAAAGCGCTGGAGCTAGAAATGAGTGGAGCTGACGTTCACGAAAAGCGAAAGGAGCTTCGCCAGTCAGGGTCATATATTTTTCGCATTGTCTGGCAAATCCGCATATTAATTGATCTAAGAAATCTCTTGTCAAGTTCATTCCCAAACCCTTTGGTAGAGAAGGGAAAATGGTGACGCTACCTGCTCGTCGAATGGTTTTTTGTATCATTACCGAATACTCCTCATAGGTTCTGTTTCTTGAAAATTCGACAGGCCTAAGAAGGTTTCCTCTCTTGAACGATAAATGAAAATAAGAAATTGGTGGCTGTTAGTTAATAAGGTGTCAATTTTTGTTTCAAACTCGGGGCTTTCCCATCAAAATGTAAAACCCCTTCGCACACCGTATTAGCGGCAGAAGGGGCAACGCTTAAACAATACTTGCATTGAGAGAGCCAATGGAGATCGTTTCTGTAGAGATGACAAAGTTCTTGGTATTCAGGAAGATACAAACAAAATGCTCTTTTTTCAGATAGCGAAATTCAGGCTCCAGCAGTTGGTATACGTCATGGGAAGAGCGAATAATGTTCGGATGCGTTTGTTGAATCGGTTTTGCCAACGTTAGTGCCAGTTTCAGCGCGGCGACAATTTGCCGGGACTTCACCTTGCCGATTCCTTTAATCTTGGAAAGCTCCTGCTCGGTAACATCAACAAGGTCGCCGGGAGTCGGATAACGGTTGAAAATCTCGTCGATGATGTAACTGTCCGGTTTTTCACGCAGCGAATGCGCTAATAACGACTTCAAATCTGTGCGGATATCTTCGCGCATTTCTCAATCCTCCAAAATTCATTAAATTTTTTGCGGAAAATAGAATGAGCCGAACACTTCGAAACATCGAAAGTGTACGGCTCAAATAAAAATGCCCCGGCGTTCTAAAGCAATTACGCCGAGGCTAACAGCATTTCATAGGCTTTATCGATTAACGGATTGCCTTCCATCGTCCGCAGAAACAGGTTTTCCTTGTAGGATGCACTCTCACGAAGAGGTTTCGCGTGTGTCGCAAAATCCGATACCGCATTGATGAATCTGTATCCATTTTTCCCCACTTGGGCAAGGTCAGGGGCTTCAAAATATCTAAGCTTCATATCTGCCCGAAGATGCTGAATGTTCTTTTCTTGAATCTTTGTTGCGTTGTCCGGCATAGGAATGAGAAGGTCGATAAACTCCATCACTTTGTGATCGGGAATCTTGACTCGATTTAACCGGTCCACTTCTGCCCCTAACTTGTCCATATAATATTCGGCAAGCAACAACGTCTTTTTCGCTTCATCCAGCTTGGATTTGATATCGCCGGTATGGATCGTTGTCCATATTCTTTTAGCGTTGCTTAAAGCAAGGTTCAGGGTATTTTGGCAAACCACCCGAATCGGAGTCATGGCGACTTTGATGCTTCCGCTTCCGTCATGGCTATTGGAGAAAACGAGATACGGACTGATGCGGTCTCCTGAAATAATGTAGTTATCCGGCAATTTTGCAAGCAGCCACACTTTCTTACCATTCTGTAGGCTTCCGGCTGTTTCGTAGCGGACTCCTTCACCTAAAAGGTCATCAGTAAATGCAAAAGCCTCATGATTTTGTACGATCTTGTAACGGTCGGTGACAACCCCCAGTATTTGGTTATCTGATGCCCGGATGTTTGCTTTGTACCCTGTAATCTCCAATTGGTCTTCAGTCTGAATTGGCTTCTGAATTACCATCCAATCTAACCCAGCTTCCCTTAAAGCCTCCTCGGAACATAGTGCTTCTTCCACACGTCTGCCAAGTCCGTGCCAAGGGGCTTGCCTTACATAAAACATACTTTCGATATTTGCTGTCATTTTGAACCATCTCCATTTCTACTTATTGTCAATGGTATAATATAGATTTGATAATTGAAGATTTACGCATAAATAATTGTTTATTCACTTTTTGGGTGTAAAAAAAAGGATATTGATAACCGCCGTCGTATATTGTATTCGTGTAGAACGGAGGGGAATTATTTGAATCTTCAAAATAACCCAATTCAAAGGCAAGCACATCTGAAGCCGATTGACCTCGACTCTTTACTTTCTAATACAGAAGCGTTTTTAAATACAATGTACTATGTTAAAACCGACCAGTTTGCATTGGTACCTAGAAAAGAACATATTGCTACCTGTATCAATTATAGTGACCTTATTGAAATGAGAGATGAATTTGTAAATGAGCTCGTGTCTACGATAATTCAATATGTTTACTCAACGGAAAAACAAAATAAACTTTTACAACAATTTACTGCCCAAGGCCGAGATATATCTGCTGCATACATGAAAATTAGGAAATTAGCTCAATCAAAATTTAGACAAACGGATTTAAAAGGACAATTTTCAGAATTATTGCTTTACAATTTGTTGCAATATCACTTTAAGGCTGTGCCTATATTACGTAAAATGCCAATAACTACAAATCCGAATCTTGAGAGAAATGGCGCTGATGCTTTACATATTGCTCTAGAAAACGGTAAATACGTTATCTATTTAGGCGAAGCAAAAACATATGATCGCAAAAGTTATGGTTTGAATCAAGCTCTCCGAGATTCACTCTCAAGTATAGTTGAACACTATAATGCCCATAGAAAAGAGTTAAATCTATATATCTACGAGGATTTTCTGCCTAAGGAATTAGAATCGATCGCCGAGGCTTACCTACAAGGAAGTTTGAACTTAGAAGTTCGATTAATTTGCATGGTTACTTATGACAACAAAAACTCACTAACTGGAAGCAATAGAGAAGAATTGATTGAAAGTACAATTCAATCAATCCAAAAAGATATTAAGTCAATTAATATACAATCTTACGATGCGTTACCCAAATATTTATATCCGAGAATAAGCTATATTATCTTTCCGGTTAATAAGCTTAATGATCTACTTACAGATTTTAAAAAGGAACTAGGTGTATAAGTGGTGGAATTTTTAATAGAAAAACTACTACGATATGATCTCACAACATTCGCAAATAACTTAGGGCTATCAGATGCTAAAATGGAATTAGATGTAAAAGATGTCGTTAAATTATTAAATTACATCGAAAAACTCTCAAGAGGCAATTTATCAAACGATACAAGAAATAAGTGTCTTTCTATAATTGGGATTATTTGGGAATATAAAAAGGAAGAATGGAATGGGCTAACGCCATTCTTAGTCCATATATTATCACGGTTAGGACTTGGACCTTCTGCGATTATGGTCGATGAATCATATAATGAAAATAAATTTTCTAGCCTAGGTAGCTATATGCTTGAACTTAGGACTGGTCTAAAGCTATTGAATTATGAAGTACAGGTTGATGAAAATCATACCCTGCTGTTATCTAAATTTCAAAAAGATGTATGGGATGCGATTGATCGCTTTGATCGGATTGGAATTTCAGCACCAACATCAGCCGGAAAGTCATTTACTCTCGTAGCAAAATTAGTAAACATTTTAAAGCAGTATCCTAATGGAAAGGTAGTCTTTATAGTTCCGACTATTAGTTTAATAAATCAAGTTTGTCGTGATATCAGGAAGGCACTATTTGAATATGAATTAACAGAATATCAAATATTGCAAACATATTCTGATGATTTTGACAAACAGTTTGAAAAGGTTATTTATGTATTAACGCAAGAGAGAGCGCTAGCAGCATTTACACAAAATAGTTCCCCATTTAGAAACCTCAAAGTACTGATAATAGATGAAGTTCAAAATATCGAACGAATTGAATCCGGTGATGAGGAACGATCTCGTATTTTATATGATGTAATTCACGAGTTTCTTAACAATGTGAACCCGGAAAAAGTAATTATTAGCGGTCCGATGATTAGCAATATGAAGCAGGTTTCAAATAATTTTTTTGGTGAGAATAGTGTTGATGTTAATGAGGAGGTACCACCAGTAATTAACATCACTTATACTATTTCTAAAGAGAAGAAAAAATTATTTATTAAGCAATATTCGACTCTAAGGGATGAACCCATAAAAATTGAAATCAATAATAATGACTTCTATAAATATATTGGCAAGAAATTGTATGATGAAAGATTCCACGAGTTTGTCTCTCAATTAATAAACAAATTTATTGAGCAGGATTCAGGTACACTTATTTTTTCTCCGACTGCCATACAAGCATCGAGAACAGCTGAAGCGATAACTTTATCTCAAAAGAAGGCAATCGGAAAAGAATTGCAATCGCTAATTCAGTACGTGAAGGAAACAGTTCATCCTCAATATAATTTAGTAAAAACATTAAACAATGGGATTGGATACCATCATGGAAAAATGCCCCTACATATTAGGATTGCTATTGAACAAGCGTATATAAATAAAACAATTCGTACAATTACATGTACTACGACATTAATGCAAGGAGTCAATCTACCTGCTAAGAATTTAATTATTAGAAATCCAAATTTATACCTCAGAGCGACAAAAGAAAATGGTTCGCCAAAATTATCAACCTACGAGTTTGCAAATTTAAGAGGAAGAGCCGGAAGGCTTATGAAAGATTTCGTTGGACGTGCTATTGTTTTAGACGAAAATTCATTTGAAGAACAATTTGATTTTTCAAAGACAATAAATAAGGAATTAGTTTCTAGTTATCATGAGCGATATTTGCAACATGAAGAAGAAATCATTGGTGCTTTAGTCGATTCAGATGAACCTAATCCTGATGTAAGTTATAATGATCTAATTACATACATTCGCCAATCAATAATCAGAAATGGTGAAAGAGCTAACTTATTTTTAAAAAGAGTTGGAATCGAGATCGATCCCAAAATTTTCAAAAAAATAAAAAGTGAAGTTGAAGCAATAGACATTCCAAAAGATTTTTGTATTCAAAATAGATATTGGGACCCTCTAATATTACAAAAAATATATAATTCAAAATGGTCTGTCATACCATCAAAACCGATGGATTCAAATTTGGTTAATTCTATTGTATCAAACTTACAAAAGCTTCAAACACTCGCTCCCTACTACTATTTCAAACAATTAGGTGATAATACATCAAGAATTCTATCTTTAGCACTATATACATATAGCTGGGCGAATGAAAAACCGATGCGTGAGATAATTGAAGCTGTGGTTGATAAAGGAATAGTGGAAGAATCCATGATCGATAGTGCAATCGATACGATTTTAAGAGACGTTTCTTTTTCAATCCCCAAATTATTACAACCAATTGTCCAATTGCAAAACCAGACCAATCCAATTCTAAGTTTCATAGAAATGGGGGCTTGGAAACCTTTAACAAGAAGAATCATTGAATTAGGTTTACCTAGAGAAACTGCAATTAGAATAGTTAATCTCTCTAACACAACTTCTTTTAAAAATGATATAGACGAAAAATCTCTGAGACAGCTTTTATCAAGTGTTTACAACAAATTAAATTATTGGGAACAAAAACAATTGGATGAATACGTTGGTTTGACAAGTTAAAAAACTTAAAAAATAGAAGAAGCAGAGTCAATATAATATAGGGGATAGGGAATTGACCGTCCCCCTTTTTATTTTCAGCAATCCTAGTTTTCAACAAGATTGAAATTTTCCTAAAGTTTCATATACGTACAGGAAAGCCCCACCGTGTTTGGCAGGGCGAAAGTAGGAGCTTGATACTTTATGCTAAGAAGATATCTACAACTTTTTGAATTTCCTTTTTCCATGCAGGTGCATGGGCATTTCTTGGTATTAGACAATTATCTAAAACCCTTCTAAACACTTTATTATCAAAACGATTAGTCAGAAACTTTTCCATTATAAGGATGAATTGTTTTAGCGTAATCGGTACGATGTTTATAAAATCAGGCTCGTCGCCCGTGTACCAAACGCCAACACGGAATGTTTCTGCGGTATTATTATCAATAGAACGCGCCAAAAACAATCCATAAACAGGTTTTCCAGTTGCCGCGGCGACTTTCGCCTTCTCTTTTGCAACGTGTCTGCGAACAGGTTCGCCTTCCGCCGCTTCCTGACGTGAGGAAGAAGTTAACGTTACCTCAACAACTAAAACATAATCTTCGAATTCGAATATCATATCTGGGCCACCGCCTGGGGCGCAACCTAACGGGAAGAAGTCTTGGTCAACTTTGAATCTTCGTGCTTCATGCGGCTCGTTTACAAGCTGATTTATTGCTAAAAATGCTCTCCAAACCGCCCATTCCAAATATGCAGGTTCATCATCGATATCAAATTCGTATGTTTCCTCATCAATCGGTTGCTTATCAATCTTTTTGAGGTAAGCGATTATTTCTTTTACCTGTTCTACCTCGTCTTGTTCAGCCGCATAATTCTTTTCAAGAACTTGTTGATACAATACTTCAAGTCGTATACGTACTTGGTTCAATTCGGCTATATCATGTGTGTCTGGAATGACAGGAATGAGTGTTTCTGTCATCCCAGAATCCATGAGAAGTTTACGGAATCTAAAGATTTCTTCTCGTGCTGTAATTACGTTATCCGTTGGTAATTCTGCGCCTTTCCATAGACGGGTCAAATATGCCTTACCATTATCCTTACCAATAATTTGTCGCTCACCGGCAATTAAGGCGTTTATTGTTGGTAACTTTTTATCACTAAGAATAAGCCTTTTACCCTTCAACGAAACAAGTCCCGTCAATCGTGGATATCGGAAATTTACGTCTGCATAATCTCTCAACGAATCTCTTTGTAAGTCGACTGAAGCGGCAATCCTTTCTAATAATGCGTTGTCAACTCTCCGTTTCGCAACCCTACCTGTAACGGCATTTCTTTCAGCCCGAAATTCAAGAATTTTTTCAACCACTTCGTCAATAGAATCATGGTCGCGATAAATTTGTACAATTCCCATTTCGACTTGCGATAACCCTTCTGGGTTTTCGAAAGAACTCAATTTTTGAAGTACTTGTAAGATGAAAATAAATGGTTTGAAACTATCATCACCGTTATTAGGTTCAATGACTGAGGGGATTTCGTATGCTAATAATGCTCTAAGCATACATTCCTGTTGTTCTTGAACCGTTTCGGCATTTATCATTCTATGACCACTTGGCGTTATCTCGTAAGCGTATCCCGTCAAGCCATACTCTGGATGTTCATTTATTATTTCAAATATTGCAGGGTCTTTTTCCCCTGATTTCAAGTCGCGTTTGAACTTATGTGTAATGAACCCCAATTGAGATAAGCAGGAACGCCATTTACGTCCCATATCACTGTAATCCCGTTGTTTATTTGCGATTTCTATTACACCTGCCCTTTCAAGCTCATCAGCAAATAAACGTTCTTGCTGTTTTCCGATAATATTACCGTTCAACGTATTCTTTAATACAATCAAGCCTTCACGGATTCGCAAGGGATTCCTTACAGTTGTATTACCAAAATGCCACGGAGAATTCATAAGACACCTCGACGAAAATTAGTATCCGACAAAAATATACTCCTGTACTTCGTTATTGTTATCATCAACTTTATGACCTTGATTACCGAAAGAATATCTGTGGTCGACTTGGTTGACTTCCACTTTATCTTTGTATTTACATAGCAACTCTATCATTTCTTCCATCGAAGGGAACGCATTGGAAGAATACGAAACAACAATAATACTATCCTTATGTTTTGCAAACAACTTATCGAATGCATCATAAGCACCAACCTTTGTACCGAAAGGCGTTGGATACTTTTTAAACTTCTTTGTTTTTGTATCCCATTGTATTTCTAAACCTTCCCAGCGCCTTGCAAGTCCTTCAACAAAATGATAGCGCCTTGTATATTCGTTATCGCTCAATGGGCTATAATATGGCGGGTCGATATAAACCAAATCTGCATGACGCCTAAGCTCCATAGTATCTCTATTTGTGGATATATTCTGTTTGCCATTATCAAAAACAGCGTTATTGTATGCTTCAACGCTTTCAAGGAAATGTTCTTTGAGGCTTTTTTGCAAATCCTTACGCCCATCATCGTATCGATATCCAACGTAAGTGAAAATCCCTCTGGGTCTCCGTTTCAAACAGGCACGAGTTAAAGCTGCGATAGCTAACGCTCTTTTATATGGACATTGCAACTTATCAATACGTGCTCTTAAATCGTCTATGAAAATATTTTCCTCGTCGGTAAAATAAAGCCCCTTAAATGTTTCATATATAAATCCATTACCGCCGCCTTCTTTCAGTAAAAACTTAACGTCATTAGCATCAAGAGTAACGGAATTATTTTCAACAATCGCTTTTGTAACGTTAGCTGAAAATGCCATAAAATCGTTGGAGAAAACAGTCTTGCCTTTCGTTTTGAACATATAGCTTACTACGCCACTTCCGCTGAACGCGTCTAGCACGGAATCAAATCGAAACTCCGAAACAACATCCCAGATACTATCAAGCAAATTATACTTACTTCCCATATATCTAGTGCCTGGGAATCGGTCTAATTGCGTATTTGGGATTTCTGGTTTTACTACTTTGAAACTTCTTCGACGGGGTTGTGCGACAACCAGAACGTCTTGTCCGCTCCGTTTACTAGCATCCGAGTTGATATAACGTTTCGTCCTATGGACCTCAATTTTATAATCACGATACAATTCATATACAAGCGGATGGTTTGAATTCGTTAAAACAACGGTACAACCTAATTCGAAAAGTCGGCGTACTTCGTTTGCTAAGTTAATGTGGTCTTCTTCGTAAAAGAATTCCTTTGTATATCGCTTAAAATCAGAATATGTAGATATGGGCAGGTAAGGCGGGTCTAAATAAATGAAATCTTCGGGCTCGGCATATTCTCTCAACACTTGAAGATAATCGCCTTCAACGATAGTTTTACCATTTAAAGCTGAGCTCGCGGACTTAAGCCCTTCAACATCACAAATATTAGGGTTCTTATATCTCCCGAATGGAACATTGAACTGACCTTTTTTATTTACGCGGTAAAGTCCGTTGAAGCACGTTTTATTTAAATATAGCGTTCTTGCCGCCCGCTCAACTTGACTCAAAAGTGTAGGGTCTTGGCTTCGAATAAAATAAAAAAATTCTTCTTCGTTAACGAAATCCCTAAGACAATCAATTAGCTCTTCGACGTTATCTCGAACAGTTTTATAAAGGTTTATTAAATCGGGATTGGTGTCTGAAAGAACTGCATTGTCGGGTTGCAAACCGAAAAATATTGCCCCACCACCGAAAAAGGGTTCGATATACTTTCCGTAGCTATTTGGCACGTGCCGAGCGATTTCATTCCATAATTGTTGTTTTCCGCCTGCCCATTTCAATATAGGTTTTGCTACAGGTTTATCCACTTGTTGTATGAATAATTGTGCCTTTAGGACAGACATAATTTAAACCACCTTCAATTTCGTTCATTTAATCATCATTGTAACACAAGGAGTAGAAACTTTAATCCGAACATTCTATATTTTTTCAAATTAGAAAGCAAGTGAAATCATTCATTCGATCTTCTTATCATTTTCTAAAAACAAGAAGGTGTTCATGAATAATCGGTATAAATTTTCCCTGATATTTTTTTCTTGTGGAACTCATATTATGTTGCACCTTAATAATGTGAGATTCAAGTGTCCCAAAAAACTTCATATCTTTAATGATAGAATAGTAAATTCCCTGCTTCCTACAATCTCCGATCAAAGTTGCCAGCCTTCCGTTTATTTGAAGACTGTTGAATAGTTTTTCATGTACAAAGTTTAATTTCGTAATGAAATCTTGATAGTCTTTTGCCCGTGATAAATCATCATCATGCGGCGTTCCCCATACCTCACCTGAATAAATGACCATATCAAAATAGGGGGGATGACAGAAAATAAAGTCGGAGTTAATTGGAACATCATCTTTCAATGCATTCCACCCGCCCCATTGAGGGTGTAAATCCAGATGTACTGATTCGGAATAACCTAATTCTCTCGCCACCTCATAACCAGTACCTCCCCCTGCAAAAACCTCCAGAAACGAATGAGGCTTATAAAACTCAAGTAAATCTTTAATAACAAAACCTGAGCAATTTCCTCTATAGGCAGTATCCCCCCAGTTCCCTCGATTCGGATAAGAGATCACGCTTTTCATATATTACCTCCCAAACGCAAAATAAGCATGCCTAAAGGATGGGCATGCTTTGCTCCAAAAAATAAAAATAGATTAAAATAATAATACCACATTTATACACAAACTAAAATACAAAATTCAGTTGTACGAAATTTCTCTTAAAAATTCCGTGTGTATACTCTACAGTCGTTCAATATCGATAAAACCCAACCGATGGATACTAGGAATATGATACAGACCGCTACTTGGTCGCAATTGCCGTAAAACTGCCGCAAAAATTCATGATAACTTACGGTAAATCAAGTGAATAGAACGTGAAGCAAACTAATAAAACTTGATTCTACGTGATTTAAACGGTCTGTAACAGAAGGGACAATAATAAGGTCGCTTCCCGCATACAGAGCATATTTATTTCTAAATTCTAGCTGTAGACAATTTGTCTACAACTTTTCTCAATATTGGACCTACAAAAACTCTTGTCTACAATTCGTCTACAATTTCAAGACATAGCAAAGCCCAGTCCTCATGCGGACTGGGCTTTCATGGTGGAGGCGAGGGGAGTCGAACCCCTGTCCGAAGACAACGCCACACAGGCTTCTACGGGTGTAGTGACAGATTTGATGTCACCCTAGAGACGCCCCGTCACCGGCTGCTCTTCGGGTCAGCCTGATTGTCTTCTTCAGCACACCCCAGGCGGAGATGTGACAGCGTATCCCACTAAAGTTGAGCTCTCAACCCGCCACATGGGCGATGGAAGGCAAGAGCCTGGTGACCGTTATTAGGCGGCCAGAGCCAGAGAAGGTTGTTTAGCTTTGCCGTTTAATTGGCTTCCGCGTTAGTGAAGCAGACGCAGCCCTACTACCCGCTACCCATGCTCGATCTATCCCCGTCGAATCCAAAAACGCCCCCAAGTAAAAGCGCCCTCGGCGTCCGCAGACGGCCAATCGGCTTGGTAGAACTCGCTGCGCGGCTCCCGAACCCGAACGAACCGGATCGATTCCGCCGTGCCGGCAAAAAGCGGCACAACGCGCAAGCGAATAAAATCGTCAATCAAACACATTCTTAGTATAACACGATTCGCGTTCGAAAACCGCCAGAGGTTGCTGGCAAGCTTGGTCCGCATTGCCTTGGCAGCCGCGAACGCATTTGGAAGCGCCGGCCGACCCCGAATCCGGAAAAAAAGCGATCGTGTCCGACGTCCCGAGGCAAACGCCCAAAATCCGCAAGCCCTCGCCGAAATTTCACGCCGGACATTCATTTTATCAACTCCGCGGCTCAAAATCAAGGACACCGGGGTGTTGCACGCCAAGCTTGTAATCCAGCTTGCCCGGCGTAATCAAGCCTTCCCGCGCGGAAGCTTCTCGGCGTACCGGGCCCGGAGCTCGCCCAGATACTCCAGCTTGGACAGCACGCTCTCCTTGTTCAACAGTCCGATGCTCAGGATCAGCTGCTCGATCAGCAGCAGCGGCGTCACCATCGAGTGGAATTCCCCCATCTCCCCCCGGCTCACATAAAAGGCCGCATCCGCCTGCGCCCCGTACCGGAACTCCTCCCGGTCGGTGATCAGGACGGCCGAGCAGCCGATCCGGCGCACGCAATCCTGAAGAACCTCGGTTTCGGGCAGCAGCCGCGCGAAGTTGAACATGACGACGACGTCTTCCCGCTGCACGCGCGCGAGCGATTCCAGCAGCTCGTGGCCGCTCGGCGCCATTAAACGCACCGACATGCCGAATCGCGACAACCGGTAATGGAGCAATTCGCCCAATGCCATCGCCGGTCCCGGGGCATGCACGTATATCCGTCTCGCTCCTGCCATCAGCGAGGCGGCCCGCTTCAATTCGGCCGGGTCCGTTTTTTCCGCCGTTTCCTGCAGGTGCGCGAGCGATTGTTCGAGCATTTTCATCGGCAAGCTGGAAGGGTCCAGTTTGGAAATGGTCGTCTCCAGCTTCAACGCCGGCGTCGTATCGGAAGCGGACCGAAGCTTCTGCTTGAAGTCCTTCCCGTTTTCGTAGCCCGCGGCGCGCCAAAACCTCGACACCGTCGCGATGCTCGTCCCGATCCGGTCGGCGATTTCCTGTTCGGTCATGAACAGCGCCTCGTCGGGATGACGCTCGATGAAATCGGCGATTTTGAGCTGACCCGGCGAAAATCCGTTTTTGTCGGGAAACCATTGCTTTTTCGTTAGATGCATTCGTTCTATTCTCCCTCTCCCTCGATTCCTTACTCATCGTAGCAAACGTTTGTTATGTAAGAAATATTTCACGGTTATCACCATGTAAAAAATATTACAGCCAGTTAACACATTGCCTCTTTTCATTTAATACTCCGTCTCTACACTAAAAACAAATTCCGATCGGGAGGCGGTCCCCATGAGTGCCAAAGGCAAAACCATGTACACCCTCACGTCCTCGCAGAAAATGATGATTTTCGTCCTGTCCATGTCCCTGTACGGCTTGTCCAACATGTTCACCGAGCTCATCCCGAGCTTCCGGCTCGGTCCCGTCGAGCTGTCCGTCGAGTATTTCGCCTTTATCCCGCTTACGCTGTGCATGCTGTTTCATCCTTTCTACGCGGCTGTCGGCGCGGCGCTGGGCGAAGTGATTTTCGGCGAATTGATGCTGGGACAGTTCGGCGGCCTCGGCGAGCTCGAGAAATTTCTGACCTTCTCGTTCGCCATGTACGTCGCCGGCCGCCTCGTCCGCGATCCGCAAAGCCGCGCGCAGGTCGGCACCGCCGCAATGACCGGCGTCGTCATTCACCAACTGTGCAGCAGCCTGGTCGACATCGGCAAAGTGTGGATCGGCGTCGAAGAATTCGAAGCCGTGCCTGGGCTCGCCGAAAGCGTCGTCCTGGCGGAAGGCGTCGGCTTCCTGAACGACGTGCTGTTCTCCGGCATCCTGTTCGCGCTGCTTCCGACGCTGTATCTCGTTCCGAGACTGTACGGCAAAATCGAACCGCTGCTCGGCATCAAGCCCCGCGCCAAGACGGACCGCTACGAAGCGGCGGGCGTCGTTTCGCCCAAGCTGGTCGCGGGCGGCATCGCGCTTGCTCTGATCGCGTTCGGCGCGGAAGCGTTGTCCGAAACGGATTGGAATTTCGGCGAATGGGACAGCGGCTTTGCCGACCGCCTCGGAAACGGCGCCATCTGGCTGAGCATTGCCGCGGCCGCCGTCGTCGCCGTCGCCGTTCTCCTCCTCATGCGAGCGAAAAAAACGCGCAACGGCCCAAAAGACCCGAAGGGCGTGCCGTATGCCTAAGCCTCTCGCCATCGACATTTCCGGCGTCACCTTTACGTATCCCGGCTCCGAGGTTCCGGTGCTAAGCGACGCGACCCTTGCCGTCGAGCAAGGCAGCTTCCTCGCGATCGTCGGCGGCAACGGCTGCGGCAAATCGACGCTCTGCAAACTGTTCAACGGCCTCATCCCCCATTACTATTCGGGAGATTTTGCCGGCGAAGTCAACGTATGCGGACTCTCGTCCAAGGAGAAAAGCGTTGCCGAGCTGTCCGCCAAAGTCGGCTACGTCTACCAGGACTTCGAAAACCAGCTCGTTCGCCCCACCGTCCTGGACGAGGCCTGCTTCGCCCCGCTCAACTACGGGCTTCCCGATTACCGGGACCGCGCGCTCCGGGCGCTCGATTTGTGCGGGCTCGGCGAATTCCGGCACCGCTACATTTGGGAGCTGAGCGGCGGGCAGAAGCATTTGCTCGCGTTGGCCGGAGCCCTGTCGCTTGCGCCGGACGTCCTTGTCGTCGACGAGCCCGTGTCCCAGCTCGATCCGAGCCACGCCCGCCAGGTGTACGAAGTGCTGCGGAAGCTGAACCGGGATAACGGAAAAACGGTCGTCGTCATCGAGCATCATCCCGAATTTATCGCCGACTACTGCGGGGAAGTTTGCCTGATGGAGCAGGGCCGCGTGCTGTGGAAGCTGCCGACGCTTGAGGCTCTCAACCGGATCGGCGATCTGGAGCGGCTCGGCATTCAGCCGCCCGAGGTTACCCAGGCCGCGGCCAAGCTGGATGCCCTCCTGCAAGCCGCTCCCGACAAGGACGCCCGGCCGGCTTTCCCGGCGCTGCCGTGGCCTTATCCGGTCACGACCGAAGCGGCCGTGCCGTATTTCGCCGGCCTCCTTCGCAGCGCGGGCGCGACCGATCGACCGTCCGACAACGTCAACGCAATCGTGCGGACGGACAACGGCAGCTCGAGCGCTCCGCGGGAAGGCCGCACCGTCATCGCCTTTCGCGACGCCGGCTTAACCTACCGCACCGTGCGCAAAAACGAACGGCCCGTCTTGCGCGGCATCCGGCTCGACATTCGCGAAGGCGAGCGCATCGCGCTGATCGGCAACAACGGGGCCGGCAAGTCGTCCCTGCTGAAGCTCATCGCCGGCATCTCCCGGCCGTCCGCGGGCTCCGTGTCCGTCCTCGGCCTCGACACGCGAAGCGTATCCGTCGAACGGCTGTCCGAACATGTGGCATTCGTGTTTCAAAACCCGTCCGACATGTTCATCGACGACCATGTGCGAAAGGAAATCGCCTACTGCCTGCAAAAACGCGGCCACGAAGACGCCGAGGCGACGGTGGAGCAAATGCTCCGCAGCTTCCGGCTCGAGGAGCTTCGGGATCGCGACGCCCGGCTGCTCAGCGGCGGCCAGCAGCGGCGGGTGACGCTCGCGATCGGCGCCGCCATTCGGCCCGAAATCATGCTGCTGGACGAACCGACGGCCAATCTCGACTTGGCGACACGGGAGGAGCTGTTGGGCACGCTGGAGGAGCTTCGGCATCACGTCCGCACCGTCATCATCGCCACGCACGACATGCAGCTCGTCAGCCGATGGGCGACGAGAGCGATCGTGATGAGCGAGGGAACCGTCGCGGCCGACGGGACGCCCGCCGACATTTTCGCCGATCCCGATCTCATCCGCCGCGCCGGGCTCGCGCCGACGCAAAGCCGTGAGCTGTCGGCGCAACTCGCGCTCTCGCCGCCGTGCGCCTCTCCGGAGGAGCTGGCCGAACGCCTGCATTCCATGCTCGCCCGAAAGGAGGACCGACCCCATGCAGCTCGTCCGCAACTGGTTCCATAAGCTGTCGCTCGACCGGATTCAGTTCGAACTGATGAACACCGCCTACGGCACCGGGCATGCCTCGCTTTCGCGGCTCGACCCGCGCGGGCTGCTCGTCTGGTATCTTTTTTTCGCCGTCGTCCCGTGGTTTGTCGGAAGCTATGTCGTGCTGGCCGGCATGTGCCTGTTCATGATCGTCACGACCGTGCTGTCGCGGGTGACGCCTCTCATCATTGTCGTGCTGTGCCTGGGACTGATCGGGCAGGTGGGGTGGCTGTTTGTGCTGTCGCTGTTTTTTGGCGGGGATGTTTCTTCGGCTTTGCCGCTGCTGAAGCTGACGCTTAAGCTGTCGATCGTGTCGCTGGCGAGCATCACGGTGTTTTCCGGCCTGGATCCGGAGAAAATCAGCGACGGCTTGCTGGCGCTCGGGATGCCGGCGGCGTTTTCCTTCAGCCTGTCCTACGGCTACCGCATTTTGCCGGTGCTGTTCCAGGAATTCCGCAACGTGCTGCTGTCCTATCGGCTGCGCGGCAAAGCGCCGGAGCGTCCCGGCTTGCTCTATTGGCGGCTCGGCGCCTACTATTTGCGGCTGCTCGTCTATTCGTTTTACCCGTTAATGCTCGCGACCGCCAAACGTTCCCGCACGACGGTGGAAGCGCTGGAGACGCGGGGGTTTTCCTACGGGCTGAAAAATCCGGCAGCCAAAAAGCTCAAGCTGTCGCACCTGAAATTCCGAACGCGCGACGTTTTGTTTTTGGCCGGATCGGCGGCGTACGTGGCCGTCCTGTTTTGGCTGGGCTGAAGCCGCAAAGCCATACCCCTATATAAAAGAAGGAGCGCTGCATCATGCGAATCGACCTGCACACCCACGCCAAGCTGTCCAAAGCGAGCGACTTTTCGCCCGCTTATTACGACGAGATGCTTCGGGAAGCCGAGGCGAACGGGCTCGATGCCCTGGCCTTGACCGAGCATTTCAATACGCGGCATTTTTTCGACGTGTACGACCAGTTGGACCGGCTGTTTCCTTACAACGGAGAGCATTATGAAGCCGGCAGCCTCAAAATTTTCCCCGGCATGGAAGTGGACGTCCGGGAGACCGGGCATATTTTGCTGATCGGCCGCAAGGAGCACATTCTGGACGTCAGGCGCCGGCTCGAACCTTTTACGGAAAAAGACGCCTTCATCCCGTTCGCGGAGCTGATGACGCTGGCCGAGGAGGTTCCGCTGCTGAAAATCGGCGCCCACCCGTTCCGGGAATCGACCCCGCTTCATCATTTGGACCGGTCCGAGCTTCGGCGGCTGGACGCCTTCGACCTGAACGCCAAAGATATGTACGAGTACGGCAGCGAAACGAACCGCCGGCGCGTGGAACGCTTCGCCGCCGAGCTCGGCAAGCCGGTGACCGCCGGAAGCGACACCCACCAATGCCTGCAATACGGCAGCGTGTACAACGAGCTTCGCCGTCCGTGCCGTTCGGTCGCGGACTTGAAGCAGGCCATCGCCGACGGCGCTTACGACATCCGCGTCGCCGAGACGCTGCCGGTGCAAGTGAAAGCGTCCATCATGCTCAAAAAGCTGCTGAAGCAAATCGCCCGGCTCGAAACGCTCGCGCTCGAGCCTTCCGCCCGCGAGTCGGCGGTTTAGCAGGCGGGGACGCGGGCAAGGCGTTGGCTCGGCTCCGAGCCGTTAGCGCGGGGAACGTAGCGCCGAGCCTCACCGAGCCACGCTGCGCCACACCGAACCGCCCATCCGCATTCTCACGCCAATCCGCGTCCTCGTTTCCCGCCGAAATCAAAAGAAGCCCTCCCCGGCCGTATTCGGACCGATGGAAGGGCTCCCTGTATTGAGCATATAAAACGATTATCTTAAACCTTCTGCTTCTCGCGCAAAGCCCGCCGGATGTCGCGCTCCGCGTCGCGCTTGGCGGCGACGGCCCGCTTGTCGTACAGCTTTTTCCCTTTGCCGAGACCGATCAGCACTTTGGCGTAGCCGTTGCGCGCGTACACCTTCAGCGGCACGAGCGTGAAGCCTTCCTGCTTGGACAGCCCGAGCAGCTTGTGAATTTGCACCTTGTGCAGCAGCAGCTTGCGCGCGCGGGTCGGGTCCGAGGGATTTGCCCGGTTGCCCTCCTCGTACGGGCTGATGTGCATATTGTGCAAAAAGATTTCGCCGTTCCGGATCGTCGCGAACGCATCGTTCAAATTCGCGCGGCCGCGCCGGAGCGACTTGATTTCGGTGCCGGTCAGCACGATTCCCGCTTCGTAAGTATCCTCGATGAAGTAGTCGTGGGACGCTTTCTTGTTTTGCGCCAACGGTTTGTCCGTTTGACTGTTTTTGCCCATTCCGCTCCATCTCCTTCACGCAACGATTGAATTGCAGCCAGCCGGACATTCATTATACCACGACCGGAACGCCCGCGGCAAAGGGGGCTTCTCCGTCGGGAACCGGGGTTTCGGCCCGAATCGCGTTCTTTCGTCAAGCGCCTCGCCCCCGCCGATCCTTAACCCCATTAGAGATAAACCCCGTTAACGCCGAACATCAACTTGTCCGAAGATTAACCGCGCGAACGTTTCGCCTGTTAACGAATCGCAGCCGAAGGCTCATCCTGCGGGCCACTCGCCGGCTCCCGCATAATCTGCTTTGATGACGATCCGTCGCGAAGGTCTAGCTCAAAGCCTTGTCGATCAACGCCATCCGGATGTACAGCCCGTTCACGGCCTGGCGGAAATACGCCGCGCGCGGATCGTTGTCCACCGCCTCGGAAATTTCCCCGGCGCGCGGCAGCGGGTGCAGCACGATCGCGTTTCGGTTCAGGCCGTCCATCAGCTCGGGATCGACGATATATTTGCCGGAAGCCTTCTCGTACTCCTCCAGCGACGTAAACCGCTCCTTCTGGATGCGCGTCTGGTACAGCACGTCGATGTCGCCCGCGACCGCGTTCAGGTCGGCCGTTTCCCGGTAGCGGATGCCCTTTTCGTCCATGTACCGTTTGACGCTTTCCGGAATGCGCACGTTGTCCGGGGAGATGTAGTAGATCGAAACGTCGGAATAGTTGGCCAAAATGTAGCTTAGCGAATGCACCGTCCGCCCGTACGCGAGATCGCCCACCATGGCGATGCGCAGGCCGTCGATGCGTCCGCATTCCTTCTGGATCGTATACGCGTCCAGCAGCGCCTGCGTCGGGTGCTCGCCCGCTCCGTCCCCCGCGTTGATAACCGGCACGCCGGCCACCGCCGCCGCGCGCTTGGCCGCTCCGATTTCCGTATGGCGCATGACGATGATGTCGCTATAGCCCGTTACGATGCGAATCGTATCCTCCAGCGTCTCGCCCTTGATCGCCGACGAAAACTGCGCCGCGTTCTCCGTGCCGATGACGCTTCCCCCGAGCCGGGTCATCGCCGATTCGAACGACAGCCGCGTCCGCGTGCTCGCCTCGAAAAACAGCGTCGTCATGATCCGTCCCTCGTATTTCCGGCTCCCGCCGCCGCGCACGACTTCCTCCATCGCCCGGGCCTCCTCGAACAGCCGGTCCAGCTCCGGCCGGCTGAACTGCTTCGCCCCGAGAACGTGATACAATTTCGGTTCCATATCGGATCCTTCCCCTCGTCCGTATCCTGAAATACACCATGTTCTATCCTATCGGATACGCCCTCAAAAGTAAATCGGCTTCCGCGCCCGCCGCGGCCATTCGCCGGCCGATCCTTTAGCGGATCTCCTCCGGCTTGCGGGTCAGGACGCTCTCCTCCAGAACCGCGAACTTGTCCCCGTATTCCCGTTCGATGTGGCAATCTCCCCAGGCGCAAAGCGCGTCCAGAATCGGCTTCAAGCTCCAGCCGTATTCGGTCAGCTCGTATTCCACCTTCGGCGGAACCTGATCGTACACGAACCGTTTAATAATGCCGTCCTGTTCCAGCTCCCGGAGCTGCTGCGTCAACATTTTCTGGGCGATGTTCGGGATCAGGCGCTTCAAATCGCTGGTCCGTTTCTTGCCGTACGTCAGATGGCACAAAATGACGCACTTCCATTTTCCTCCGAGGACTTCAAGCGTAGCTTCCACTCCGATGTTGTATCTTTTAGAGTTCATCGATGACAGCTCCTTTAGGATGAGGGTACTTTTTGGTGCCTATAGCACTTGAAAGTACGTACTGTTATTTATTGTCCGTTTAATTCATAATAACATTCGCCGGCCGGCAACAACAACCTATGGAGTGGAGAGAGAGAGATGACGCATAACCGAAAAACAAGCGCGCCGGCGCTGCTGGCGCTGGCGATCAGCGCATTCGCCATCGGAGCGACGGAATTTATCAGCGTCGGGCTGCTGCCGCTCATTTCCGATGATTTGCATATATCGGTCACCGCTGCGGGCCTTACCGTAACCCTCTACGCTTTGGGCGTAACGTTCGGGGCTCCCGTTTTGACCGCTCTGACTTCCGGCGTCCCGCGCAAAACGCTGCTGCTCTGGATCATGTTCGTCTTCATCGCCGGAAACGCCCTGGCCGCGTCCGCCGGAAGCATCGGCGTGCTGCTGGCCGCCCGCGTCGTCTCGGCGTTCTCGCACGGCGTGTTCATGTCCGTCGGGTCGACCATCGCCGCCGACCTCGTTCCCGAGAACCGCAGGGCCAGCGCCATCTCGATCATGTTCTCCGGCCTGACCGTCGCCACCGTGGCCGGCGTGCCGCTGGGAACCTATATCGGCCAGGAACTGGGCTGGAGAATCGCGTTTTGGCTCATTACGGTTGTCGGAGCCGTCGCCTTTTTCGCCAATCTGACCCTTGTTCCGTCTTCGGGTTTGCGCAAGGGCACGTCGGTTTCCTTTCGGGATCAGGCGAAAGTAATTGCGAACGGCCGGTTGCTGCTGATGTTTATCATCACCGCGCTGGGATACGGCGGCACCTTCGTCGTTTACACGTATCTGTCGCCGATGCTTCACGAAATCAGCGGCTTTCCGGAAAAAACGGTGGCGCTCATCCTCGTGCTGTACGGCGCGGCGATCGCCATCGGCAACGCCGTAGGCGGGAAAACGGCCAATCGGAACCCCGTGTCCGCGCTGCTGGTCATGTTCTCCGTTCAGGCCGTCGTGCTGCTCGTTTTCACGTTTACCGCGCCTTATCCGGCAGCCAGTCTCGCGACCGTCTTTCTGATGGGGCTCCTCGCGTTCATGAACGTGCCCGGCCTGCAGTCTTACGTCGTCGTATTGGCCGAACGGTTCGTGCCCAAAGCGGTGGATGTCGCTTCGGCGATCAACATCGCCGCTTTTAACGCCGGAATCGCGTTCGGAGCGTACCTGGGCGGAATCGTAACGGATACGCTGGGCCTGATTCATACGCCTTGGGTAGGCGCCTTGATGGTCGGAGCCGCCGTCGCGCTGACGTTCCGGGCTCGCGCGCTCGAAAACCGGGATGCCCGTTCGGCCGGCTCTCAATAAATAAGGAGGGATACAAACAATGAAAGCACGACATTTGCAAGATACGATTAAGCTTCGCAACGGAGTCGACATGCCTTGGCTTGGCATCGGCGTTTTCCAGGTTCAAGAAGGAAGCGAGCTCGTGAAAGCTCTCCGGTCGGCGGTCAAGCTCGGCTACCGGAGCATCGACACCGCGGCGATCTATCAAAACGAGACCGGCGTCGGGCAGGGGATCCGCGAAGCGCTCGCGGAAACCGGACTGGCAAGAGAAAGCCTGTTCGTAACATCCAAGGTGTGGAACACCGACCTGGGCTACGAGCAAACATTGGCCGCGTACGAGGCGAGCCTGCAAAAGCTGGGCCTCGACTATTTGGACCTGTACCTCATCCATTGGCCGGTGGAGGGAAAATACAAGGAAGCCTGGAAGGCGCTCGAAACCCTGTATAACCGGGGAAAAGTCCGGGCGATCGGCGTGAGCAATTTTCAAATCCGGCATTTGGAAGAGCTGAAGGAAAGCGCCGAGATCGTGCCGATGGTCAACCAAGTCGAATTCCATCCGCTGTTGACGCAAGAGCCTCTGCGCGCGTACTGCGAAGAACGCGGCATCCAAATGGAGGCCTGGTCGCCGCTCATGCAAGGCCAGCTGCTGGATCATCCGTTGCTGGCGGAGCTTGCGGCCAAGTACGGCAAAACTGCGGCCCAAATCATTCTGCGCTGGGATCTGCAGCACGGCGTCGTCACGATCCCGAAGTCCACGAAAGAAACCCGCATCGCCGAAAACGCGAACGTCTTCGACTTCGAACTCGCGAAGGACGATATGAAGCGCATCGACGCTTTGAACGAAAACCGCCGCGTCGGTCCCGATCCGGAAAACTTCGATTTTTAAAACCGAATTTTCGCTTGCCTTGCGCCTCTCCGTGCAGAATTCCCGATGCGGATCCTGCCCGGAGAGGCTTCGGCTTTGCGGATCGGTCCGTCGTTCGTTCCCGCCCGACCAGCCTCCCTGCCTGAGGATACCGGAACGTCATGCCCGCCGCAACGCAAGTCTATGCAAAAAAAGCCGTCCGGACGAGCGGACGACTCTCTGCGACGTTGCGTTTTCGCTACTTTTTCGTTTTTTTGCGTTTGGACGGCTTGGCGGCCTTTTCGCCTGCGGGGGCAAGCGTCAGGGCCGGTTTTTTCTTGCTGCCGTTCCGTTTCCGGCCACCGACGGCACCGACGGCACCGATGATACCCGCGGATCCGCCGGTGCCCGCGGCTCTCTCGCCGGACCCCCGTTTTCGGCCCCGGGAAACGGTGAACCCGACCTCATCGTCGTCATGGTTCCGGGAGCGGCGGCCGGCAGGCGGGATCGGCAGGCCCCACATGTCGAGCGCGACTTTGCGGGCGGGGGCCGGCGGAATGTAGTCCGCCGAGTCGCGGTTCACCGGCGGCTCGACGGCGAACTCCGCCGCCTCCGCCGGTGCCGGCCGCCCGCCGCGCCGGCCGGCTCCCTTCCCGCCGCCGGCTCCGGCGGCGGCGGAGCCGCCCTTGCCGCCCCGCTTCGCGCGGAGCGGCGGCTCTGCGGCGCCCGCTCCCGGCGCCGCCCCCAGCGCAACGCCGCCGCTGCCCCGGCGCTGCTTGCTCTTGCGCCCCGCCGCGGCCGCGCCAGCCGCGACGCCGGCGCCCTTGCGGCGCTTGCCGCCGCCCGCGGCCGCGCCGCCGAACGCCGCCGGCTCTTCCCGGCGGCTGCGCTTCTTGCGGCCGAATCCGCCGCGGCCGCCCCCGAACGCTCCGGCGCCGACGACGTTCATCTTGCCTGCGCGGCGAGGCTTCATGTCGACCATCTCGAAGTCGATGTTATAGTCGTCCATGTTGACGCGCGCGACGCGAATGCGGACCTCGTCGCCGATGCGGTACATTTTCGACGTGCGCTCGCCGATGAGCGCCATGTGCAGCTCGTGGAAGTGGTAGTAGTCGTCGGAAAGGTCGCTCAGCCGAATGAGCCCTTCCACCGTGTTTTCCAGCTCCACGAACATGCCGAAGCCCGTCACGCCGCTGATGATGCCGTCGAACTCCTCGCCGATTTTGTCCAGCATGAACTCGGCTTTCTTCAGCTTCTCCGTGTCGCGCTCCGCGTCGACCGCCACCCGCTCGCGTTCGGACGACTGCTGCGCGATATCCGGCATCCGCTGCGCGAGCGCATCGAGCCGGTCCTCCTTCGGCATGCCGCCGCTTTCGAGCGTCTCGCGGATAATCCGGTGGATGACCAGATCCGGATACCGGCGAATCGGCGACGTGAAGTGAGTGTAAAACTCCGCCGCCAGCCCGAAATGCCCGAGGCTTTGCGAGTCGTACTTCGCCTGCTTCATCGAGCGGAGCATCATCGTGCTGATGACCGTCTCTTCCTTCGTGTCGCGGATTTCCTCCAGCAGCGTTTGCAGCGCGCGCGGGTGCACCGAATTGCCCTTGCCGCGCACGGCGTAGCCGAAGTTGCTCGCGAACTGCACGAACGTCATCAGCTTTTCGCTGTCCGGCTCCTCGTGAATCCGGTACAGAAACGGCACCTTCAGCCAGTGAAAGTGTTCCGCGACCGTCTCGTTCGCCGCAAGCATGAACTCCTCGATGATCTGCTCCGCGACGGAGCGCTCCCTTTTCACGATATCGACCGGCTTGCCTTCCTCGTCCACGATCACCTTCGATTCCTGAAAATCGAAATCGATCGCCCCGCGCTGCATCCGGCTCTTCCGCAGCCCCATCGCCAGCTCCTCCATCAGTCGGAACATGTCGACCAGCGGCGCGTAGCGCTCCAGCAGCTCGGGATCCTTGTCGACCAAAATTTTGCGCACGTTCGTATACGTCATCCGCTCCGCCGTGCGGATCACGCTCGTATAAATGTCGTGGCGAACCCGCCGCAGCGTCTTCGGCTCGAATTCCATCTCGCACGTCAGCGTCAGCCGGTCCACCTTCGGGTGAAGCGAGCAAATGCCGTTCGACAGCCGGTGCGGCAGCATCGGAATGACGCGGTCGACCAGGTACACGCTGCACCCGCGACTGTACGCCTCCTCGTCAAGCCGGGACTTCTCGCGGACGTAGTAGCCGACGTCCGCGATATGGACGCCGAGCAGCAAATTTCCGTTCGGAAGCCGCTCCACGTTGACCGCGTCGTCGAGATCCTTGGCGTCCTCGCCGTCGATCGTCACGATCGCCCGGTTGCGGAGGTCGCGGCGGCCTTGCTCCGCGATTTCGTCCTCCCGGATCGTATCCGGAGCGGCCTCCGCCTCGGCCAGCGCTTCCGCCGGAAAAGCTTCCGGCAGTCCGTGCTTGCGAATGATGCTCAAAATATCGACGCCCGGATCGTCCTTATGGCCGAGAATTTCGACGATTTCGCCTTCCGCCGCCGAACGGCCTTCCGGGTAATGAATGATGCTGACGACGACCTTCTGCCCGGTCACCGCGCCGTGAAACCCTTCGGGCCGGACAAAAATATCTTTATTGATCCGCTTGTCGTCCGGCAGCACGAAGCCGTAGCTTTCGTGGTTTTCAAACGTGCCGACGACCTGGGTCACCGCGCGCCTGACGATGCGGACGACTTCCCCTTCCATCCGGGAGCCGCCTTCGCTCTTCGACGTCACGCGCCCCAGCACGATGTCGCCGTTCATGGCGCCCTTCAAGTCGTTGGCGTGAATATACAGGTCGGGATGGTCCTGCTCGTCCGGCAGCAGGAAGGCGAAGCCTTTCGCATGCGCCTGCAGCCTGCCGCGCACCAGATTCATCCGCTCGGGCACGCCGTAGCGCTCCGTGCGGGTCCGCATGATTTTTCCCTGATGCTCCAGTTCGTTCAACAGCTTCAAAAACGCCTTGAATTCCGCGGCGTCCTCCAATTCGAAATGCTTTTCCAGCTCTTGGTACGTCAATGGTTTATACGCGCTTTCGCGCATGAAATCGAGCAGCTCCTGCTCCGTACACAATGGCACCGGCATCACCTCGTCCTGCTATAGTATACACGCTTTCGGCCGGTTGCAATCAGATCAGCCGCCCTGTCAACCGCATAAAAAAAACGAGAAGCGATCGCTCCCCGTTTGGTTCCCGTCCGATTTACGCTTTTACGACATAGGCTACGACCAGCGACAAAACGAAAAAGCCGACCGCCAGTCCGACCGTCAGACGCTGTAAAAACAGGTCCAGGCCGCGTGCCTTCTGCTTGCCGAACAAGTGCTCTGCCCCGCCGGAGATGGCGCCCGACAGCCCCGCGCTCTTCCCGCGTTGAAGAAGGACGACAGTAATCAGGCCAAGCGAGAAAATGATCAGCAAAATTTTCAAGATTACTTCAAGTGCTTCCATTGCTTCCACCTCCATTGCGCTATGCAGACAACAGTATTTCTATTCTACCATAGCCGCACCTGGGTGACAACCTGCTTTCGCAGCGGGTCACGATGCCCATTTGCGCTTCAAAAACGCCTCGAAAACGAACGGACCGAACGGGAGAAAAGCGGCGGCCAGCGCCCCGAGCGCCCAAACCCACCGCCAGCGGTGCAAAATCGTCATCCAGGCGATCCCGGCCACGTACGCGGCAAAAAGAACGCCGTGAATCATTCCGATAACCGTGACCGGCTCGGGAATATCCACCATATACTTTAATGGCATCGCAATCAGCAGCAGCACGAGAAAGGATATGCCTTCGGCGTAGCTGACCCATTTGAACAGCCGGTAAGAAGTCGACATCTTGGCCTCCCGTCACGCGCGTTCCGGCACCGAAGGCGCCGTGCGCCAGGCCGCGGCGCGATGGCGGCGGCAGGCGGCGCACAGCCCTTGCGGGGCCCGGCCGGCGCGGATCTTCTTCTTTCAGAATAGCGAATGCGCAGGCGGCGCAAAAGACCGAATCCGCCGTCATTCGAGGCAATTTTGTGACCGAAATGGCGGAACGGGGCATCCCCCGGTCCCATTATCCGGTCCATGCCGCCGACGGGCGGCGGATCGGCAAGTGACGACCGGCACCCGCCCCCCGCTTCGGAGGACTCCTCGCCTTCCGCAAGCCGCGCCGCATGCCGGGAACGGCGCGCGGCGCGGCGTCGATTGCCTGCTCAATCCTCGCCGAACCATTTGCGCAAATAACGGATCGCCGTTTTCGCATCCTGTATTTGCGCGGGGAACGGGGCCACGTCGGACGGGCGATATTCGGCGATCGCGACGGCATAGCCGCGTCGGGCGACCCACGAGAGCGAAGCCAGGTTCAGGTCCAGTTCCTGCTTCCGCCAGGCCGAACCCTGCACATAAACGAGCAGCGGCCATCGCTTTTCGGGCTTCTGATGCTGAGCGGGCAAAATCAGGTGCATATGCAGAGGGTAGCCGTCGCGTTGACAGTAAGGATGCCGGTAAATCACCCGGCAAAATATCGCCTCCTCATCCATCGGAATCGTCTTCATTCCTTCGGCAGACGCTGCCGATGCCGGAAATTCCTCATAGCTTGCCGCGATGGGCTCGATCATGTTTCTAACGAATCCCGGCTTTTTTGACTTGTCTCCTCCGTACGTTTGCATACCTGCTTTCGGGTTCGTCTCCGGTCCGCCGCAAATTTTTTCCGCTCCTCCGCCATCTCCGTCTTTCTTCCGATCAGCGGCCGCTCGCGGGAACTTGCCGACGAATGAACGATGAACATCGTCGTCCTCCGGTCGGCATTTGCAACTTGTGCCATGTAGTGTAAACTCTGTTTAGGATCGCATGCGGCCTGTTGTTGCGCAGCGGTTCGCGCCGCCCGTTCGGCGTTTCAATCCTTAGAGGGACGTGCACCGATGGATATTGTCGATACCTTAAAAAACTTGACCGAAGAGGACCTGAAAAGCTGGCTGGAGCAATTTCGCGCGCTCGGCCCTCTCCCCGGCATTCTCCTTACGTTCGCCAAATCGTTCGTGCCGCCGCTGCCGACGCTGTTAATCGTCGGAGTAAACGCCGCCGTTTACGGGCTGTGGCTCGGCTTTCTTTATTCCTGGATCGGCATCGTCGCCGGTTGCCTGACGACGTTCTGGATCGTGAAAAAAATCGCCGGCCACCCCTTTTTGGACCGCTGGGCCCGCAAGCCCAAAGTGCAAAAAAGCATGGTTTGGATCCGGCGAAACGGATTCAGCTACGTCTTTTTGCTCAGCCTTTTTCCTGTCGGTCCGTTCGTCGTCATCAATATCGCGGCGGGCTTGGCGCGCATGCGGTTCGGGTCTTTCCTGATCGCGATCGCCTTCGGCAAAGCGATTATGGTGATGTCCGTATCGATCATCGGATACGATTTGTCCCGGTTCGTCGAGCATCCGCTGCAATTGCTGTATGTCGTCGCCTTTATCGCGGCGTCGCTATGGATCAGCAAAAAAATTGAAGCGATGTATACGCGGAAAACGGAAAAAAATTCGGCCTAACGCGCCAATTCCATTCGTGTAGTGCACCCGGTGCACCACTTTGGCGGTATCCGCCGCAACACCCTCTCATGTAGTGCACCCGGTGCACCACTTTGGCGGTTTTCACCCCAACATCCTCTCATGTAGTGCACCCCGTGCACCACTTTGGCGGTATCCGCCGCAACACCCTCTTATGTAGTCCGCCTGCTCCCCTTTTTGTCCAGCCCCCATTATCTCGGCTCCCCCACAAAACAAAAAAGGCCCGGCCCGCCGCAGCGCCTGCCGGAATGGGCCGAACCTTTTTCGCATCTTTACTCGTAGCCCCGCGCTTTGAACCAAGCGTAGTTCAGCTTGGCGCTCTCCAGGGAATTCACGTCGTAGCGTTCCTGCTCAATGATGACATACTCGACGCCCGTTTCCTCGCAAGCCGCGAGCGCCGAATCCCAATCGACCGAGCCGCGTCCGATTTCCGTGTCGACGCCGTCATCCTTGAAATCCTTGGCGTGCACGACCGGCACCCGTCCCGCGTATTTGCGAACGTAAGCCGCCGGATCCTGGCCGCCTACTTTAACCCAACCGAGGTCGAATTCCGCGAACAGCAAGTCCGGGGAAACCCGCTCCAGCAGATGATCGATGACTGCTTTGCCATTAACCGTCTTGAACTCGAAAGCATGGTTGTGATAGCCGAATTCGAGGCCGGCCGCTTTCACGGTTTCGCCCGCTTCTTGCAAAGCCGCCGCGAATTTCGCCACGTCGTCCTCCGTCGGCACTTCCGCAAGCGGATAGGCCGGCACGATGAAGCGCTTGAGTCCGATTTCCAACGCGATCTCGATCTGCTGCTTCAAGTGCTCGCCGATTTTTTCCGGCTCCTTGAACGGCAGCCCGATATGGGCCGAAGGCGCCTTAAGTCCGGCGTCGTCAAGCGTTTGGCGAACCTCGCGGGCCGAGTGGCCGAAAATTCCCGCCAATTCCACGTTGCGATATCCGATTTCCGCCATCTCGCGGATCGTTCCGAGAAAATCGCGCTCGCTCCGGTCGCGAACGGAATAAAGCTGAATGCCCAATTGCGGCTTGCTCATCGGAAAAAACCTCCTGAACGTATCGATTCGATTCGTGCGCTTTCCCGCGTGGGCGAAGCGCATGTCTACCTCACATTATAGGGAAACGCCTTCTTTCGCGAAACCGCCGTTTTGGCCGTGTTCTTATGGCATTTGGTTCACCGATCGGGTCCGCCTATTGCCGCCAAGGCCGCGATGAACTTTGTCCCGGAAATTCTTTTCGAATAAAAAAGACGAACCCGAGCGTAAACGCGGTCGGATCCGTCTTTCGAAGGAAATGTATCGCAAGCGCGGGCTTCGAAAAGCGAAATTACTTGAAGCTGCGCAGGTTGTAGAACGCGGACTTGCCGGCGTATTGCGCGGTGCTGCCCAGGCGGTCTTCGATGCGAAGCAGCTGGTTGTACTTCGCTACGCGGTCCGTACGGGACGGAGCGCCGGTTTTGATTTGGCCGGCGTTCGTCGCGACCGCGATGTCGGCGATCGTGCTGTCTTCGGATTCGCCGGAACGGTGCGAGATGACGGCCGTGTAGCCGGCGCGCTTCGCCATTTCGATCGCGTCGAACGTTTCGGTCAGGGAGCCGATTTGGTTGACCTTGACGAGGATCGAGTTGCCGATGCCCTTCTCGATGCCTTGGGACAGGCGCTCGGTGTTCGTGACGAACAGGTCGTCGCCGACGAGTTGGACTTTGTCGCCCAGCTTTTCGGTGAGCAGCTTCCAGCCTTCCCAGTCGTCTTCGGAACAGCCGTCTTCGATCGTGATCAGCGGGTATTTGTCTACCCAGCTCGCGAGCAGATCGACGAATTCCGCGGAGGTGAAGGACTTGCCTTCGCCTTCCAGGTGGTACTTGCCGTCTTTGAAAAATTCGGTGGAAGCGACGTCCATGCCGAGGAACACGTCGACGCCCGGCTTGTAGCCCGCTTTTTCGATCGCTTCGATGATCGTGGACAAAGCTTCTTCGTTGGAGCCGAAGTTCGGCGCGAAGCCGCCTTCGTCGCCTACGGCCGTGTTCAGGCCTTTTGCCTTCAGAACGGCTTTCAGAGCATGGAAAATTTCCGCGCCCGTGCGCAGAGCTTCCTTGAAGGAAGGAGCGCCGACCGGCAGGACCATGAACTCTTGCACGTCGACGTTGTTGTCGGCGTGAGCGCCGCCGTTGACGATGTTCATCATCGGAACCGGCAGAACTTTGGCGTTGAAGCCGCCCAGGTAAGCGGAAAGCGAAACGTCGAGAGCGTCGGCGGCTGCGCGAGCCACGGCGATGGAGACGGCCAGGATGGCGTTGGCGCCCAGCTTCGCCTTGTTCGGCGTGCCGTCCAGCTCGATCATTTTGCGGTCGATCGCCACTTGATCCAGCGCGTCGTAACCGATGATTTCCGGCGCGATGATCGAGTTGACGTTTTCGACGGCTTTCAGTACGCCTTTGCCCAGGTAGCGGTCCTTGTCGCCGTCGCGCAGTTCGACGGCCTCGTAAGCGCCGGTGGAAGCGCCGGACGGCACGATGGCCGTGCCGCGAGCGCCGGATTCCAGGGTTACTTCGACTTCAACGGTCGGATTGCCGCGGGAGTCGAGGACTTCGCGTGCGTAAACGTCGGAAATGATCGTCATCGTGAAAACACTCCTATTAATCGTATTTTATTTCGTCCGGACCGCTGGATAACGCGGCGTCGGCGATTTAAGCGTTTTGAATCAGCGTTTGGCCCGTCATCTCCGCCGGCTGCGGCAGCTCCAGCAGCGTCAGCAGCGTCGGCGCCACATCCGCCAGAATGCCGCCGTCGCGCAGCGCGACGCCTTTCTTGGTCACGATGCACGGCACCGGATTCGTCGTATGCGCGGTGTGCGGACGGCCGTTTTCGTCGATGACCATGTCGGCGTTGCCGTGGTCGGCGATGATGACCGCCACGCCGCCTTTCGCGAGAACGGCGTCGACGACGCGGCCGAGGCATTCGTCGGTCGCCTCCACCGCTTTGATCGTCGGTTCCAGGAGACCGGAGTGGCCGACCATGTCGGGGTTGGCGAAATTGAGAATGATCGCGTCATGCTTGTCTTCTTCGATTTCCTTCACCGCGGCGTCCGCGACCTCGTAGGCGCTCATTTCCGGCTTCAGGTCGTACGTGGCCACCTTCGGCGAATTGATCAGAATCCGCGTCTCTCCCGGCAGCTGGACGTCGCGTCCGCCGCTGAAGAAAAACGTGACGTGCGGATACTTCTCGGTTTCGGCGATCCGCAGCTGCTTCTTGCCCTGCTGCACGAGCACTTCGCCGAGCGTGTTGTCGAGCTCCTTCGGCTTGTAGGCGACGAAGCCGCCGACCGTCTCGGAGAACAGCGTCAGGCAGACGAAGTGCAAATCCTTCGGCGCCTTCTCGCCGCGGTCGAAGCCGCGGAAGTCTTCGTTCGTGAACACCTGCGAAAGCTGGATCGCCCGGTCGGGACGGAAATTGAAGAAAATGACCGAGTCGCCCGATTCGACGAGGCCGACCGGTTTGCCGTCCGCGCCGACGATGACCGTCGGCAGCACGAACTCGTCCATGACGGAGCTTTCGTACGAAGCTTTAACCGCCTGAACCGGATCGACGGCGGTCGGACCGTCGCCGTACACCATGGCGCGGTACGATTTCTCGACGCGATCCCAGCGCTTGTCGCGGTCCATCGCATAGTACCGGCCCTGGATCGTGGCGATTTTGCCGATGCCGACCTCGTCGATCTTCGCTTGCAGCTGCTGTAAGTACCCGACCGCGCTGTCCGGCGCAACGTCGCGGCCGTCCAAAAACGCATGAATGTAAACTTCGTCAAGCTGCTCCGACTTGGCCAGGTCCAGCAGCGCGAACAGGTGCGCGATATGGCTGTGAACGCCGCCGTCGGACAGCAGGCCGTAGAAGTGCAGCTTTTTGCCGTTTTGCTTGGCGTGGCGAGCCGCCGCGAGCAGCGTTTCGTTGCGGTAAAAATCCCCTTCGCGGATCGACTTCGTGATCCGGGTCAAGTCCTGGTAGACGATCCGTCCAGCGCCGATATTGAGGTGGCCGACCTCGGAGTTGCCCATCTGGCCTTCCGGCAATCCGACGGCTTCCCCTTGCGCGGTCAATTGCGTATGGGGAAATTCGGACCAGTACTTGTCGTAATTCGGTTTGTTCGCTTGCGCGACCGCGTTGCCCGTGACGTCGTTCCGCAGGCCGAAGCCGTCGAGAATGATGAGGGCAACCGGTTTCGGAGCGCTGCTCATCTTACTTCGCCCCCTCGACAAGCGCGATGTACGAGGCCGGCTCCAGGCTGGCTCCGCCGACGAGCGCGCCGTCGATGTCCGATTGGCCGAGATATTCGGCCACGTTGTTCGGCTTGACGCTGCCGCCGTACTGGATGCGCACTTTGGCCGCCACGTCGGCGCCGTAAAGGCCTTCGACGACGCTGCGGATGTACGCGATCGCTTCGTTCGCGTCCGTCGCCGTCGACGATTTGCCCGTTCCGATCGCCCAGATCGGCTCGTACGCGATGACGACTTGCGCCGCTTGCTCCGCGCTTAAGCCCGCGAAAGCCGCTTCCGTCTGCACGCGGTTCACTTCGTTCGTTTTGCCGGCTTCGCGCTCTTCGAGCTTTTCGCCGACGCACAAAATCGGAACGAGCCCGTGCTTGAACGCCGCATGGAGCTTCTTGTTGACGGTTTCGTCCGTTTCGTTGAAATATTGGCGGCGCTCCGAGTGGCCGACGATGACGTAGTCGACGCCGAGATCCTTCAGCATGACGCCGCTGATCTCGCCGGTGAACGCGCCGTTGTCTTCGAAGTGCAGGTTTTGCGCGCCGACCTTGATGGACGTGCCTTTTACGGCTTCGACGAGCGCCGGAAGCGCCGTGAACGGAGCGCAGACGACGCTCTCGACGCCGGCGACCTCCGCCTTGCCCTTCACGTCGTTCACGAAAGCGACCGCTTCGGAAACCGTTTTGAACATTTTCCAGTTGCCTGCGATAATCGGGGTTCTGCTCATCTTCTCAACCTCACTTGTCGTTCAGCGCCACGACGCCTGGCAGGGCTTTGCCCTCCATAAACTCCAGGGACGCGCCGCCGCCGGTGGAAATGTGGTCCATCTTCTCCGCCAGGTGGAACTTCTCGGCCGCGGCCGCCGAATCTCCACCGCCGATAACCGTATAAGCCGCCGTGTCCGCGCAAGCTTGGGCGACCGCCCGCGTGCCGTGCGAGAACGGCTCGATTTCGAATACGCCCATCGGTCCGTTCCAAACGACGAGCTTGGAATTTTTGATGACGTCCGCATAAATTTCGCGGGTTTTCGGTCCGATGTCGATGCCTTCCCAGTCCGAAGGGATGCCGTCCACGCCGACGATTTTCGTGTTCGCCGAAGCGCTGAAGTCGTCGGAAACGACGATGTCGACCGGCAGGTAGAAATTTTTGCCGAGCTTTTTCGCCTTTTCGACGAATTCCTTCGTCAGCTCCAGCTTCGAATCGTCGCACAGCGATTGGCCGATTTCATAGCCTTGCGCCTTGAAAAACGTATAGGAAAGTCCGCCGCCGATAATGATGTTGTCCGCGATCTCGATCATCTTGTTGATCACGTCGATTTTGTCCTTGACCTTGGAGCCGCCGACGATGGCGGTGAACGGACGCTCCGGATCGTTCAGCGCGCGGCCGAGCACGTCGAGTTCCTTCTCCATCAGAAGGCCGGCGACGGCCGGCAGATGATGCGCGATGCCTTCGGTCGACGCGTGGGCGCGGTGAGCGGCGCCGAACGCGTCGTTGACGTACAGATCGGCCAGCTCGGCGAACGACTTCGCGAGCTCCGCGTCGTTTTTCTCTTCGCCCTCGTAGAAACGGACGTTTTCAAGCAGCAGCACGTCCCCGTCGTTCAAAGCCGCGACTTTCGCCTTGACGGCGTCGCCGATCGCTTCGTCGGCTTTCGCGACGGGCTTGCCCAGCAGCTCGGAAAGGCGCGCCGCGACCGGAGTCAGGCGAAGCTCTTCGACAACCGCGCCCTTCGGGCGGCCGAGGTGGCTGGCGAGAATGACTTTGGCGCCGCGCTCGATCAGAAAGCGGATCGTCGGCAGCGTCTCGCGGATGCGGGTGTCGTCCGTAATCGCGCCGTTTTCAAGCGGGACGTTAAAGTCGACGCGGACAAACACTTTTTTGCCTTGAACGTCGACATCGCGTACGCTCTTTTTGTTCATAGGTCCAATCTCCTCCCGATAGGTCGTGCTCTAAAGCGAACCGTCCTCAAAAAGACAAGTCCGCGGCAATGTCCTTATATCCAAGTAAAACGGCTGCGTTAGCCTTTCCCAAGACGCACCCGTTTTATTTGGAGCCGATTTTGAGCCGATTCGGAAAGGGCGACGGTACCGTCAATCGATCCCGAATCGCGGATGAAGAGGAGACGCGTCTCCTCTTCTCCGTAACGACTATATAGCTGTAAGGCGAATTACAGGCCTTTGCTTGCGATGAAAGCGGCCAGGTCGACGACGCGGTTGGAATAGCCCCACTCGTTGTCGTACCAGGAAACGACTTTGACCATGTTGCCCTCGATGACCATCGTGGACAGGGCGTCGATCGTGGACGAAGCCGGATCGCCGTTGTAGTCGCTCGAAACGAGCGGCTCTTCGGAGTAGTTCAGGATGCCTTTTAGCGGGCCTTCGGCAGCGGCTTTCAGGGCTGCGTTGACTTCTTCGACCGTGACGCTCACTTTCAGTTCGGCCACGAGGTCGGTAACGGAAACGTTCTTGGTCGGTACGCGCATCGACATGCCGTTCAGCTTGCCTTTCAGTTCCGGCAGAACGAGGGAAACGGCTTTCGCGGCGCCCGTCGTGGACGGAATGATGTTTTCTGCGGCAGCGCGGGCGCGGCGCAGGTCTTTGTGCGGCAGGTCAAGCACTTGCTGGTCGTTCGTGTAGGAGTGAACGGTCGTCATCATGCCTTTGACGATGCCGAATTGGTCGTTCAGAACTTTGGCGAAAGGAGCCAGGCAGTTCGTCGTGCAGGATGCGTTGGAGATGATCGTGTGAGCGGCCGGATCGTACTTGTCGTTGTTGACGCCCATGACGATCGTGATGTCTTCGTTCGTTGCCGGCGCGGAGATGATGACTTTCTTGGCTCCGCCTTTCAGGTGAAGCTCGGCTTTCTCTTTCGCGGTGAAAATCCCCGTCGATTCGACGACGATTTCAGCGCCTACGGAAGACCAAGGCAGCGCGCCCGGATCGCGTTCCGCGAATACTTTGATCGTTTTGCCGTTGACGACCAGCGCGCCTTCGCCTACTTCTACCGTAGCGTTCAGTCTGCCGTGCGTCGTGTCATATTTCAACAAGTGAGCCAGCGTGTCAACGCTCGTCAGGTCATTGATCGCGACAACTTCTACGTTCGGGTTGTTCAGCGATGCGCGGAATACGTTGCGTCCGATCCGTCCGAAACCGTTAATGCCGATTTTAACACTCATGAATGGTTCCTCCTTGAACATCTGTTTTAAAATTTGATCTATGTCAAGCGCATGAATATTGCGCCGAGACCACCGATTCGACCGGCTTCCTCGCCCTTCCTTCGGGCTAGCCGTTCTTCAACGCTTCTTCGGCCGCCGCCTCGTCGGTCACGAGGATGTCGTCATGGCCGAACTTTAACACCGAGGCGATCGCCTCGCCCTTGCTGCGGCCGCCCGCCAAGCCGATGACCGTTTCGGCGGCTTCGATGTCGTCCAGCCGGAGTCCGGCCGTCGCCATCCGATGAATGACCGCTCCGTTCTTGTCGAAGTAATAGCCGAACGCTTCGGCCAGCGCTCCGTCCTTGAGCAGCTCCTGTACCGTCTCCTTCGCAAGCTTCCGCCGCCTGGCCATCGTGATCGCGTCGCCGATGCCGTGAACGACGATGCGGGCTCTGCGGATCATATCGACCACTTCGCGCACGTTGGGCTCCTGCATGAGCGACTGATACGCTTCCTCGCTCAAATGATCGGGGACATGGAGCATCCGGTAACGGGCTCCCGTTCGCTTGGCAAGCTCCGAAGCGATCGTGTTCGCCTGGTAGTCGACGCTTTCCCCGAGTCCTCCGCGGGCCGGCACGAACCAGTTGTCCGCGAGCGGCTCCGAAACCTTGAATTGGGCGGCCAATCGCGCCATCGTCGTTCCGCCCATGACGGCGACAATGTCGCCGGGCGAAAGCGACTGGCTGAGCACCCTGCTACCGGCTCGGCCGATTTCCCTCTTCGTGTCGTCCGAAACGTCGGAATCGCCGGGAACGACCACGACCTTGCGCAAGCCGAATTTCTGGCGGACCGCCTCTTCCAGCTCCGACAGCCCGAACAGCTCCTTGACGATCGGTTCCAGCTCCTCCAGCAGCTTCTTGCCGGACTCGCTTAGCGACATTCCCGCCGCGCCCGCTTCGAGCAGGCCTTGCTCGCGCAGGATGTCGAGCTCCGAGCGAAGCGTCCGCTCCGTCAGGTCGAGGCTTGCGGCCAGCGTTCTTCGGCCGATCGTGCCCGCGACGAGAATGCGCCGCATAATTTCGTAGCGCTTCTGCATGACTTGCACCAAGTCGGGCACGAGCTTCTTTTGAATATGGACGATGCTTTGCAAGAGTCCGGCCTCCCCAAATGCCGGATGGAGTCGGCACGAATGCGGGTCCGTCTAGCTGGACGTTAAATGTCCCGCCACTACGTTTTAAGTCCCACATTTATTTTAATGCAACTCGCCGTCTCTTGCAAGAGCGGCCGCCGTTTCCTCCCGGCCTAATTATTTTTGTCGAACCCTTGCTTTTTATCAGGGAATGGCCTATAATAACTCTTGCTGTCAAACTTTCAGCGTGTTAATCTTCTCAAGTATGCGCCCGTGGTCCAACGGATATGACGCAGGCCTCCGGAGCCTGAGATTGGGGTTCGATTCCCTACGGGCGCGCCAATATTCATCATAAGCACGACCGAACGACCGGCCCTTCGCGAAGAGGCGCGGTTTTTTTGTTTGTCCAAGTTTGACTTTCTTTGACTTTTGGTTTCGGATGATTTATGATGGAATCACTTCGTCACCTAACTGAAGGAGGTTATGTTATGAGTTTCGTACCCATGGTCATCGAACAAAGCAATCGAGGCGAACGGGCCTACGATATTTATTCCCGTTTGCTTAAAGACCGAATCATTTTTCTCGGATCGGGCGTAAACGACGTCGTCGCCAATTCGATTATCGCGCAAATGCTGTTCCTTGCCGCCGACGATCCGGAGAAGGACATCAGCTTATACATTAACAGCCCCGGCGGATCGATCACGGCCGGCATGGCGATTTACGACACGATGCAATTCATCAAGCCGGACGTCTCCACGATTTGCGTCGGCATGGCCGCCTCGATGGGCGCCTTCCTGCTCGCCGCCGGCGCGAAAGGCAAACGCTACGCGCTTCCGAACAGCGAAGTGATGATCCATCAACCGCTGGGCGGCGCCGAAGGCCAAGCCAGCGACATCGAAATCAGGGCCCGCCGCATTTTGAAGATGCGCGACAAGCTGAACCGCATTTTGTCCGAGCGCACCGGGCAACCGCTGGAAAAAATCGAGAAAGACACCGACCGCGACAACTTCATGGATGCGGAAGACGCGAAAGCTTACGGCCTCGTGGACAAAGTCATCGAGAAAATCTGACGCTCGCGTCCGCTTTGCTTGCATGGCGGCGGATGTCCGCCCCCGTTGCCTCCCCGCTCCCCTTGGAGCCGGGGAGGCTTTTAATATCATAAACGTTTTCCTTTGTCAACAAGAATTCAAATCTGCGAATCCCCCCTCTGCGAAAAACCTGTATCGTGTTATTCTAAACTCAAGAAACATTCCATAAACAACCATATCTAGCTAAACCCTAGGAATCTTGCAAAGGGGGGATCCCCATGAGCCGCACGTCCCACATCATTCGGCTGGTACCGCGAAACTCATCCGCAAACGATTCAGTCACGACCAGCAAGAGCAGTTCCGACGCGATTGCCGCGCGAAGCCTTAGCGACAAAGCATCGCTGCTTCGCCCGTTGAAAGACGAACACCTGTTGGAAGTGTACCGGGAAGCCAAGAAGATGAACTTGTCGGCCGAATTCATCGAGCTGCTGGAAGACGCCATCGAGCTCCGCCAGTTGGAGCATAGGCTTAAAGCCTGAACCTGACAAATTCGGACCAAGCAAGACAAGATAAATCCTGCGGTTTGCCTTTCTGACGGTTTGCCTTTCCACCAAACGCGTAATCGCCTCCCGTTCGAATGAACGGGGGGTTTTTACTTTTGCCTTGACATCGGGACAAGCGCGCCCGTTCGGATGGCCCTCTGAGCGAACGGGATATCGCGAACAGGGGGCTAATTCCCCCCTCCGGGCTGCCGCTGCGAAACCGAGCCATCGAACACGGAAAGCCCCGCCGCCCGAATGCCGGAGCGACGGGGCTTTCCCCCTATTGCTGCCCTTTGCCACGATTATTTCAGCTCATATTGCACGGTTACGCTCGCGGAAATCTCGATCTGGCCGGATTGCACCGAAGACGATTGCGCGCTGTCGCCCGCCAGCATTTTCGCCTCGGCCATCGTTCCGGCTCTGAGAACCGGAACCGGCGCGGCGTCGCCCTGAACGATGTTGATGACGCCTCCCAGCTGGCGATTGCCCGAGGCGGCCAGCACGCCCGCTTTCGCCCCGGCGGACTCCATCGCCTTTTTCAGCGCCTCCAGCTCGTACTCGTCCCGCTTCTCCGTATCGAACGTCACGCCCTGCATCCGGTTCACGCCGGCTCCCGACAAGGCGTCCAGCAGCTTGCCGATGTCCGCGAGCTTGCGGTACGTAATCCGGATCTCATGGACCGCCACGTACCCTTTCAAAACCTGGCCGTCCTTCTCCGTATAATTATACTCCGGGCTTACATGAAACCCCGTCGTTTGGACGTCCTTTTTGTCGATTGCGAACGTTTCGTACAGCACCTTCTCGACGGCGGCGAACGTTTCCGCATTCGCCTGCTGCGCCGCCTGGGCGGTCGACCCGCGCGTCTCGACGCCGACGTTCAAGTATGCGACGTCGGGCTCCGCCTTGACCGAACCCTCCGCTCCGACCGTTACCGTATTCACCGCATATGCCGAACCCGATGCTGCCGTCGCCGTCTCCGCATTCGCCACCGTACCGGCCTCCCCTCGTCCGAATCCGTACCAACCGATTGCCGCCGCGGCCAGAACGACCGCCGCGATTTTCATCCCTTTCATCCTCATCTCGGAACCCCTTTCGCCTGTTTGTCTTCACAAACGCATCTTGGGCGGAAAAGGTTGCAAGCATACGCAAAATCGTCCATAAAATGCAAAAAGCCCCCTCGAGGGAGCTTGATGCTAAAGGATTTTACTGGTTCTCCAGTTCTTCCTTGCTGACCAATTGGACTAAAGCGGTTACAGCTTGCTCTGCGTCCGAACCTTCGGCACTTATGAATACTTCCGTGCCCGAGCTGATCGCCAGACTCATAATCCCCATAATGCTCTTGGCATTCACCTTCTTGTCGTCTTTCTCAACAAAGACGTCAGAGGAAAATTTATTGGCTTCTTGTACAAATAAAGCCGCCGGTCTGGCGTGAAGCCCCGTCTTAAGCCGAACAACCACCGGCTGTCTCGTCATGGAACGGATACCCCCTGTCAAATTTCGTCGTCCCGAACCCGGGACCCACCGCGTGTGTAGTCTGTCACCTATTATAGCATTGTTTGGAACGGTTGCGCCATACGGTTATGCCCCGCCGTTGCGGATTTTTTCGGCCCACTCGTCGATTTTCCTGAGACGGTGATTGACGCCGGACTTGCTCACCTGCCCCTTAAGCATATCTCCGACTTCTTTCAAATTCAAATCGGGATGCTTGAGGCGGATTTCAGCCACTTCCCGAAGCCTTTCGGGCATGTTCTCGAGCCCGACTTCCTTCTGCAGCAGCTTGATGTTGTCGATCTGGCGGATGGCCGCCCCGATCGTCTTGTTCAGGTTCGCCGTCTCGCAATTGACGATCCGGTTGACCGAATTGCGCATATCCCGCATGATTCGGACATCCTCGAATTTGAACAGCGCCTGGTGCGCGCCGATGATGCTTAAAAATTCGATGATTTTTTCGCCTTCTTTGATATAAAGAATGAAGCCCTTTTTGCGCTCGATGAACCGGGCGTTCAGCTGAAACTTGTTGGCGAGCTCGACGAGCGAACGGCAATGCTCCTCATACATCGAAGCGATCTCCAGATGGTAGGACGAGCCTTCCGGATTGTTGACCGAGCCTCCCGCGAGAAAAGCTCCCCGCAAATAGGCGCGCTTGCAGCAGGGCTTGCGGACGAGCTCCTTGTCGATCGTCGGATGAAACTGAAACCCTTCGCTCGTAATGTAAAGCTGCTTCAGCAACGGCTCGACGCCGGCGGGCACGCGCACGATGTAGACGTTGTTTTTTTTCAGTCGCATCTTCTTGCGAACGAGCAGCTCGGTCGGCACGGCGAAATGACGCTTCATCAAGGTGTATATCCGACGCGCAATCGCGGCATTTTCGGTGGAGATGTCCAGGACGATCCTTTTGTTCGTCAATTGAACCGATCCGTTCATCCGAATGAGCGCGGACAGCTCCGCGACCTCGCAGCACGGCTCCGCGTCCACCATCGTCAGTTCTTTTTTCGTTTGGGCCGCGAAAGACACGACGCTCACTCCTTTCTAAGCATCCAGTTTTCCACCAGCTGATAAATGTGCTCGCTCAGCTTCACGGCATCATGCCGCAAATACGTCCGGAACAAAACGAGACGGTCGGCAATGACCTTGTAGCCCCGGCGAGTCACTTCGTCCAGATCCAGGTGGACCGCTTTGGCGCCTTGCTCCGCGTACATGCTGTGCACCTGCGGCGGTATTTCCCCGTCGTTGACGATCACGTAATCGAATAAATGATGCCCGACATGCGCATGAACCGCATTCAAATGATCGCTTACCGAATAATTGTCGGTTTCCCCCGGCTGGGTCATCACGTTGCAGACAAAAATTTTCACGGCGTTCGCGGACACGATCGCCTCGGCCAGCTTCGGAACGAGCAAATTCGGAATGATGCTCGTGTACAGGCTGCCCGGACCGATGAGCACCGCATCCGCTTCCCGGATCGCCTCGACCGCTTCCGGCAGCGCTTCGACATCCGCCGGCTCGATCAGGACGCGCCGGATTTTTCGTCCGGACTTCGGAATGGCGGATTCTCCGGTCACCGTCGTGCCGTCGGTCATCTCCGCCTTGAGCACGATCGCCTGGTTCGCCGCGGGAAGCACCCTCCCTCGCACGGCAAGCACCCGGCTCAGTTCGCGGATGCCGGTCACGAAATCGCCGGACAAATCCGTAATGGCCGCCAATATCAGGTTGCCCAAGCTGTGGCCCGCTAGTCCTGTCCCGTTCTGAAAACGGTACGAAAGCATATCCGCAAGCAGCGGCTCCGCGTCGGCAAGCGCCGAGAGCACGTTGCGAATATCGCCCGGAGGCGGCATCCTCAGCTCTTCCCGCAAAATGCCGGAGCTGCCTCCGTCATCCGCGACCGTGACGATGGCGGTAATATCCAGAGGTTTCTGCTTCAACCCCCGAAGCATAACCGACAGTCCCGTACCGCCGCCGATCACGACGATCCGGGGATTCCGCTCGGCCCCTTTGGCCGGTCTCTTCATTGCCTCACCGCCTTATCCGTGACGATCGCGTTCCGCGTCCCGATGACTGACGCGGACCGTCTCCGTTTCGCTCGTGCCGAGCATCCGTCCGAGATATTCGGCGAGCGCCACCGAACGATGCTTGCCGCCCGTGCACCCGATGCCGATGACGACCTGGCTTTTGCCTTCCTTGTGGTACATGGGAAGCAAAAATTGCAGCATATCGAGCAGCTTGGACAGGAAGGTCTGCGTTTCGGGCCATTTCATGACATAATCGTACACTTCCGCATCCTGCCCGGTTTTCGGCCGCAATTGCTCCACATAGTGGGGGTTGGGCAAAAAGCGGACGTCGAAAATCAGATCGGCGTCGATCGGGACTCCGTATTTGAATCCGAAGGAGGTGACTTGAATCGAAATCGTATTCCGATCCAGATTCGTAAACCGGCCGACGATCCGTTCCTTGAGCTGGGCCGGCTTCAAATTGCTCGTGTCGATTACCTGGGAAGCCCCGCCCTTCAAGTCCTCAAGCAGCTTCCGTTCCGAACGGATTCCTTCGAGCAGCATGCCTTCCGGAGCGAGCGGATGCCGGCGGCGGCTTTCCTTGTAGCGCTGGACGAGCACCGAATCCGTGGCGTCGAGAAATAAAATTTCGCTGCGTATCGTATAATGTTCGCTGATGTATTGAAGGGACTCGGACAATGCGGTAAAAAACTCTCTTCCCCGCAAATCGATGACGAGAGCGACCTTGGCGATGCGGCCTTGCGATTGGTCGATCAGTTCCGCGAATTTCGGAATGAGCACCGGAGGCAAATTGTCGACGCAAAAGAAGCCCAGGTCCTCCATGCTCTGCACGGCAATCGTTTTGCCCGCGCCCGACATTCCCGTAATGATGACCAGCGTCGGTTTCGCTCCTAGCGTTTCCATGAGCAGTCTCCTTAAGTCCGAAAATGGTCGAATGATGACAATAATGCGCCAACGAGCCGGCAGCGTTCACCGGCAAGCGGCGCATTTTCGATTATGCCCGGAGAAACAAGCCAGCCGCGCCGACGACGCCCGCGTTGTTGCCCAGTTCCGCCGCGACGATGTCGACGCCGCTGCGGGCTCTTTCGGGGGTCATTTTGGCGAACGACTCGCGAATTTGCGAAAAGAGGAATTCGCCCGCCTTGCTCACGCCGCCCCCGATAATGAAGCGCTGCGGGTTCACGATCAGGGCGATCGCGGCCATCGACTTGCCCAGGTAGAACGCCGCGCGGGTAACGATTCGCTGCGCCGCCTCGTCGCCGTCCTTGGCCGCGTCGAACACGTCCTTGGCCGTCAGCTCCTCGATATACGAGAGCGACGTTCTGTCGCCCCGCTCGACCGCGTCGCGGGCCATCCGGATAATGCCCGTCGCCGAGGACACCGTCTCCAGGCAGCCCATCTGGCCGCAGCCGCATTGAATCGCTTCAAGGTCGGGAACGACCGACATATGGCCGAGCTCCCCGGCCATCCCGCTGAAGCCTTCGATCAGCCGGCCGCCGACGATAATGCCGCCGCCGACTCCCGTGCCGAGGGTGTAGCAGACGCAATCGGCGACCCCTCGTCCCGCGCCGCCCCAAACTTCGCCCAGAGCGGCCACGTTGGCGTCGTTATTGATTTTGACCGGTTTGCCCAGCTTCTCCTCCACGATCGCTTTCACGGGCACTTTGCGAAAGGGAAGATTCGCCGAAAAGTCGATGATGCCGTTCGGAATGTCAAGGAAGCCGGCGATTCCGATGCCGACGCCTTGAACCTTCTCCCATTCGGGCGTGCCCGGCGGAACGAGCTCCCGCACGTACGACGCGATGTTTTCCAAAATCGCATCCGTTCCGAGTTCGGTCTGCGTCGGACCTTCGTTGATGCGAAGCAGTTGCCCGTCGGCGTTGCATAAACCGACTTTTATCGCTGTGCCGCCCAAATCGACGCCAACGTATAAAGCTTGAGACATAATGGTTGACACCTCGAATGAATAGAATAAAAGTGAACTTTAAAGCGTATGGCTCCAATCGTGAACGGAAGAGCCTTCCAGGAATTTCTCGCAGTCGAGCGCCGCCATGCAGCCGCTTCCGGCAGCCGTGATCGCCTGGCGGTATTTCGTATCCTGAACGTCGCCGCAGGCGAAAATGCCCGGCACGCTCGTTTCCGTCGAACCCGGCTTCGTCACGATGTAGCCGTGCTCGTCCGTCTCGACTTGTCCCCCGAGAAACTTCGTGTTCGGCGTGTGGCCGATCGCGACGAATACGCCCTGGGTATCGATCAGCTCTTCCTCGCCGGTCTCGTTGTTCTTCACCTTAAGCGCCGTAACGCCGCTTTCGCCCGCGACGACTTCGAGCGGGGCGCGGTTCAGGCTCCACGAAATTTTCGGATTTTCGCGGCAGCGGTCCTGCATGATTTTCGAAGCGCGCAGCTCTTCGCGGCGATGCACGAGCGTCACCTCGGAAGCGAACCGCGTCAGGAAGTTCGCTTCCTCCATGGCGGAGTCCCCGCCGCCGACGACGATGATTTTTTTGCCGCGGAAGAAGAACCCGTCGCATGTCGCGCACGTGCTGACCCCGCGTCCGACGTTGTCCTTCTCGCCGGGAATGCCCAAATATTTCGCGGATGCGCCCGTCGAAATGATCAGCGTTTCGGCTTCGAGCGTCTCGCCGCCTTCAAGCGACAATTTGAACGGGCGCGATGCCGTTTCGACGGAATGGATCCATCCGGTGCGGAATTCCGCTCCGAAGCGTTCCGCCTGCTTGCGCATGTTCGCCATCAGGTCCGGGCCCATAATGCCTTCCGGAAAGCCCGGGAAGTTTTCCACTTCGGTCGTCGTCGTCAATTGTCCGCCGGGCTCGGGGCCTTCGATGACGAGCGGCTTCAAATTCGCGCGAGCCAGGTAAATAGCGGCCGTCAACCCCGCAGGGCCCGTGCCGATGACAATCGTTTTGTACATGGTTGCTCTCCTCCTTGGCGTGTCTCCCGGCTAAAACGGTCGTATCCGCTTAGCGATGCAAGTTTCTTGGCTGATCACTATCTGTAATTCCAACCATAACAGTTACTTTCTCTATGCGCAACCTGTCCCGAGGCTCGAACGTCCCCGGATCAGGATTTGCCCGAACCTTATTCGCCGAAAGTCGCGCTGCTTCGCTTGAGCTTCTCCCGGATGCCGCAAGCTTCGTCGATCAGATTCGCGTAACGGCTGATGCTTGCCTGGGAAGCGCCGTAACGGCTGACGAGGTCGGCGTAGGTGATCGCTTTGCGGTGCATTTTGGCGGTCCAGTATTCGAGCGCGGCAGCCCAGCCGTACGGCTTGAGCAGCTTGGGCACTTTCGGATACACCCGCGAAAGATAGTCGACCCAAAGCGTCATCAGGTCGTGCTGCTGAACGACGTCGTAGCGGCCCGACATCCGTTCCGTCGCGATTTCCAGCACGGTTTGCCAGGAGCTGTCCCAAATCGGAAGATTGACGGATTTCCGCCTCGATTCCAGCGTCAGCGAACGCCCTCCGTAAACGACGCGCAACGGATCGTGCACGCCGATCGAGCGCAGCACGAGCACGGCGACCCGCTTCAGTTCGTCCTCCTCCTCCGGATCGATCAGAAACGCTTTGAGCGCGTCGACCACCTCGTCGTCGGCCACGAGGCCCAGCGCCTGGATGACCTGGATTTTCGTGTGGCGGTCGCCGTGGCGCAAAGCCCAAAAAAACGACGAGCGGATGAGCGGGTTGCGCTTCAGGGCGTTCGGCACCATCTGCGGATCCTGCTCCCATTGCCGGAACTGCTCGTCGAACGGGAGATGGAAATGGTAGTGGGACGGCGTCGCGTACGCCCCGCTGCGCATGTCGTCCAGCTTGCCCAGGTAAAACGCCGGGACCTCCGACTCCGGATCGAGCCGGTCGGCCTGGCGCCAATGGCGCTCGGCGTCGTCGAACCGGCCGATGTTCACGGCGGCGACGGCGGCGAAATGATGCAGGCAAGGCTCGTCGGACAGCTCCCCGGACCGCAGCAGCCGCCGAAAATGGCCGTACGCTTCCCGGTGCTCGCCGACGATGCCGAGCGTCGTCGCCAGCTTGAAGACGTGCTCGGGGTGGAACGGGACCGTTTTTTTCAGCAGGCGGATCAGCCCGGGCAGTTCGGCCCGGTTCGAATGCTGGTAAAAGATCGCCAGATTGCAAAGCGCGTGCAGGTTCCCGGGTTCGGCCTGCAGCACCAGGTCGATCGTCTGGACGGACTTTTCGAACAGTCCCATGTAATAGTAAGCCAAGCCCAAATTGTTGCGGGCGGCCAAGAAATCGGGCTGGCGTTCGAGAATGCCCTCCAGAATCCGGACCGCTTCGGCGAAGCGCCCGGCTTCGAGCAGCTCGCGCGCCTTGTCGTGGGCATACAGATTTTCCCGGGATTTGATCGTCGTCAGCTTCGTCGGACGGTTCAGCTCGTAGTTGAGCAAGTCGAGCAGCTCGTCGGATTCCTCGAGAAAATGACCGTCCAAATCGTTCTCCAAATATTGGACGAGCGCGTCTTCCGCCGCTTCGTACAGCTCCATGTTGGCATAATTGTTGGCCAAATAGTAATAGCATTCGGTCATGGCGGGATCGATCCGATCCAGCACGGACCGCAAAATGTCGTTCGATTCCTCGTAACGGCCCATCTCCGACAAAATGCCGGCCATGTTGCAGTGATTGACCGGATTGTCCGGCTCGTATTCCACCGCGCGGCGGAAATATTTCAGAGCCTTGTCGTAACGATAGCGATCCAGCGATTGCACGGCCCGTTCGAAGAAGAATGTGGCGTCGGGGGAAAAGGGGATGACTTTGGGTCGACGGTTCTTCACCGCGCGTTTGCGCTGATTCATCGGCAAGGCTCCTTCCGATCCTGGGAATGGGTTCGCGGGCCTGCCAGCGTTTCACGTTTCGGTCGGCCCACATCACAACGATTATACCATACGCGCGGCATCCTTAAAATAAAATGCTCCGAGAAGCGGAACGCGGGTTTCCGCCGCCGCCGCGTCCCGGCGCCGCGCGCCGTTTGCCGGCGCTTTCCCGCTCCTGGCGGCTTTGTTGACAATCCTGCCGATCTGTCGTTTAATGCACTTGACGATTGCGGGGAGGTGGGAACTCATGCGGGAAAACAGCCGCCGAAGCGGAGGCGAAGCTCCGTCCGGTCCGGCGCCGCGTTACGGCCGGATCCGGAATATGCTGCGTTACGTATACCCGCACGTTCGCGCCCAAAAAGGGCGGATCGCGATCGCGTTCGTTTGCATGCTGCTGATCGCGCTGCTCGAATTCGTCATTCCGCAGCTAACCGCGTATACGATCGACCGCGTCATTCCCGAACGGCGTTCCGATCAACTGATCCTTATCGCGGCCGCGATTGTCGGCACCGCCGTCCTGCTCGGCGCTTTCAACTTCGCGAGCGGCTATACGATGTCCGCCGTCGGCCAGCGCGTCGTTTACGATTTGCGCAATCAGCTGTACCGCCACATCCAGCGGATGGATTTGGGCTTTTTCGACCGCAACCGCACCGGCGACCTGATGTCCAGGGTGACGAGCGACGTCAACATGCTGCAGCAGCTCGTCTCGTCCAGCATGCTGTCGCTGCTGACCGACGCGTTTACGTTCGTCGCCGTGGCTTGCTATATGTTTTACAAGGATTGGCTTCTGACATGCATCATGCTCGCCACTTTTCCGTTTATGACGCTTGCGACCCGCAAGTTCGGGCGGCGCATCCGCGGCGCTTCCCGGAAGGTGCAGGAATCGGTTGCGGAAGTGAACAACCATCTGCAAGACAGTTTTTCCTCGATTCGCCTGATCAAGTCGTTTACGACCGAGGATTACGAGGCGGTGCGCTTCGGCGCCAAGAGCCGGGCCAACATGGAGGCGAGCGTTCAAGCCGCGGGCTTGCGCGCCGTTTACGAGCCGCTGATCGACCTGCTCAATTATATCGGGATGGACGCCGTCCTGCTGGTCGGAGCCTTGCAAGCGATAAGAGGTAAGCTCTCGGTCGGCGAAATCGTCGCCTTTTTGGCCTATTTGCGGCTTTTGCAAAATCCCGTTCGCCATTTCAGCCGGGCCCTCAACACCGTCCAGCAATCGTCGGCGGCTTTCGAACGGATCCAGGAGATGCTCCGGCTCGTTCCGGAAATCCGGGACAAGGAAGGCGCGATCGAGCTGCCGCCGATCCGGGGGGCCGTCTCGTTCCGGCACGTCGACTTCGCCTACGGCAACGGCGTTCCCGTGCTGCGCGATTTCAGTCTGGAGCTTGCGCCCGGCACGATGACCGCGCTGGTCGGCTCCTCCGGCGCGGGCAAAACGACGCTGGCGCATCTGCTCGCGCGGTTCTACGACCCGCAGGGCGGCGAAATCGCCATCGACGGATACCGGCTCGCCGATGTCCGGATCCGCTCGCTGCGGGACCAGATCGGCATCGTCTCGCAGGACGTCATGCTGCTGAACGGAACCGTCCGCGAAAATATCGCGTACGGAAAGCCGGGCGCGACCGACGCGGAAGTGGAAGCTGCCGCGCGGTCGGCCGCGGCGCACGAGTTCGTCGCCGCGCTGCCCGACGGGTACGAATCGCAAATCGGCGAGCGGGGCGTCAAGCTGTCCGGCGGGCAGAAGCAGCGGCTGTCGATCGCCCGCGCGCTGCTGCGCGACCCGCGGCTCATCATTCTCGACGAAGCGACGTCCGCGCTCGACACCGAATCCGAGCAGCAGATCCAGGAGGCGCTGTCGCGCCTGCTGGCCGGGCGGACGAGCATCGTCATCGCCCACCGGCTGTCGACGATTCAGCGGGCCGACCGGATTGTCGTGCTGGAGGCCGGCGCCATCGTCGAATCCGGCACGCACGAGTCGCTGCTGCGTCTGAACGGCCGGTACCGGCAGCTGCACGACCTGCAGTTTCCGCAGGAGAAGACGGAGGCTTACGCTGGCCCCATGTCGTCCGTTCCAGCTCCTTCCTCTCACCCAAACGACCGCTAGCGTCCCTATGTCGTCCGTCCAGTCACCTTCCTGGCCCCCGAACGACCGCCTACTGTCCCTTGTAGTCCGTTCGATCCTCTTCTCGGCCTCCGAAGCGACCGCCTACTGTCCCTTGGAGTCCGTCCGGTTCTCTTCTCGGCCTCCGAACGACCGCTACTGTCCCTTGTAGTCCGTTCGAGTCCCTTCACGATCCGGGCCTGTCTTTCAGCGAATCGAACTGCAGCAAGACGTGGCGAAACTTCATTGGATTTTGTCCAATCAGAACCGGCTTTCTCGGAAATCTCGCCATCTCCGTTGGATTTTGTCCAATCTGGCGAGACCTTTTCGGAGATTTTGCCCGTATCCCGCGTCTCTCGTTGGATAAAATCCATGATAGACCGCGGTTCGCCCGTTTTTCGCTCCATAGAGTGGATAAAATCCAACAAAGACCTCCGCTCGCTGATCGGTAACGCGGCTGCCAGTCAGCGCGCGCAACGAAAAAACCCCGGCCCGCCGAAGCGGAAGCCGGAGCTTGCCATTTCCTATGCGCACTGTCGCTCGGCGACAACGAAAATCATACGCCCGCATCCTTGAAGAGCGTGCTGATCGAGCCGCCCTCCATGATGATGCGGATCGCATCGGCCAGCATCGGCGCGACGGACAGCACCTTGAACCGGCTCGGCCGGTCCAGCGGCAGCTGGATGGAGTCGGTGACGACGACCTCCCGGATATTCGGGTGGTCCAGCTTCCGGAGCGCGTCGCCGGAGAACAGCGGGTGCGTCGCGCAGACGAACACGTCCTCGGCGCCGCGTTCCTTGAGGCTTTCGACGACGTTGACGATCGTCGTGCCCGTGTCGATCAAGTCTTCGATAATAATCGGCGTCTGTCCTTCGACATCCCCGATAACGTGCGTAATGACCGATTCGTTGTGGGCGGGGCGTTTCTTAATCATGATCGCGAACGGCGAGTCGAGCTGGTTCGCCAGCTTCTCCGCGGTCGATGCGCGTCCGGCGTCCGGAGACACGACGACGGGGCTGCGGATGCTTTTTGCCTTGAGGTAGTCGCTGATGAGGTCCAGGGCGGTCAAATGGTCGACCGGGATGTTGAAGAAGCCCTGAATCGCGGCGGCGTGAAGGTCGATCGTCACGACCCGGTTCGCGCCGACCGTCGTCAGCACGTCGGCCACCATCTTGGCGGAAATCGGCTCGCGCGGGGCCGCCTTGCGCTCCTGGCGGGCATACCCGTAATACGGCAGCACGACATTGATCGTCCGGGCGGAGGCCCGTTTGGCCGCGTCGATCATGACCAGCAGTTCGACAAAAAATTCATTAATCGGATGAGACAGCGACTGTACGAGAAAGACGTCGCAGTTGCGGATCGTTTCCTCGAAATGAACGTAAATCTCGCCGCTCTTGAAGCGGGACAGCTTGATCTTTCCGAGCGGCAGCCCAAGCTGATTGGCGATATTCTCGGCTAACAGCGGAGTCGACGACCCCGAAAAAATGCGAAGCTTACTGCTGTGCATGTGCCCCTCCACGGTTCGGTCAAATCGCATCTATCATTTAAATAAAAGCTATTAAAAATTGCCTAGAATATTATACAACAGCGAGACGCGATTTCAAAAATCGACTGCGCCCCGCTTGCAGCCGTTAAACGTCGCCAAGCGCGAATATCCGACGTTTTTCAACATCGCGGACGCTTCTTCCCATTTTTGTCCTATTTTTTCGGGATGATGCGCTTCGGGAAGGATACATTTCCCTGGCCGCCGCATGGATGCGCGTCGCGATCCCCCCGCCTAGTTTTTCTTGACCGGCTTGCGGTGGCGGAATTCCAGTTCCTTCAAGACATCGTCAAAAGGAATGCCCTGCTGGCGCAGCAGCACCATCAAGTGGAAAATCAAATCGGCCGCCTCGCTGCTGATTTCGGCGCGGTCGTTGTTTTTGCCGCCGATGATGACTTCCGCCGTCTCCTCGCCGATTTTTTTGAGGATTTTGTCGAGGCCTTTTTCGAACAAATAGGTCGTATACGAGCCTTCCGGGCGTTCCGCTTCGCGCCTTGCGATCGTCGCTTCCAGATTGGACAGCGGGGCGAAGCGGTCCGCTTCCCCAAGCTCCGCGGCGGCCCCGCCGAGCTCCGCGTCGCGATAGAAGCAGGAGTAGGCGCCCGTATGGCAGGCCGGTCCTTTCTGCTTCACCTTGACCAGCAGCGTGTCGCCGTCGCAGTCGTAGTGCATGGACACGATCTGCTGCGTGTGGCCGCTCGTCGCGCCCTTGTTCCACAGTTCCCCGCGGGAGCGGCTCCAGAACCAGGTCGTGCCGCTTTCCAGCGACAATTTGAGCGACTCTTCGTTCATGTAGGCCAGCATCAGCACTTCCTTGCTGACCGCATCCTGCACGACGGCCGGCACGAGGCCGTCCGCGTTCCAGCGAACCTCTTCGATCCACGTCGTATTCATCGCACGTTCACTCCTTTTGCCCGCAGCTCGTCCTTGACTTCCCGGATCGTCACTTCTTTATAGTGGAAAATGCTTGCCGCCAGCCCCGCGTCCGCCTTGCCTTCCGCGAACACGTCCGCAAAATGTCCGGAGTTGCCCGCGCCCCCGGAGGCGATGACCGGGATGCTTACGCTCTCCGACACCGCGCGCGTAAGCTTGAGATCGAATCCGTCCTTCGTTCCGTCCGCGTCCATGCTCGTCAGCAGCAGCTCGCCGGCGCCGCGCCGCTGGGCGTCCTTCGCCCATTCGAGCGCGCGAATGCCGGTGGCGTTGCGGCCGCCGTGCGTATACACTTCCCATTCGCCCCACTCCGCGTTGTACTTCGCGTCGATGGCGACGACGATGCACTGGGCGCCGAACATTTTCGCGCCGTCCGTAATGAGGTCGGGGTTGCGGATCGCCGCCGTGTTGATGCCGATTTTGTCGGCGCCGGCGCGCAGCAGCCGTTTCATGTCGTCGACCGAGGCGATGCCCCCGCCGACCGTAAACGGAATCGTAATTTCGCCGGCGGTTCTCCGCACGACGTCGACCATCGTCGCCCGCCCTTCGTGAGAAGCCGAAATGTCCAAAAAGACGAGCTCGTCGGCATGCTCGCGGTCGTACGTCGCGGCGAGCTCGACCGGATCGCCCGCGTCGCGCAAATTGACAAAATTGACGCCTTTGACGACGCGTCCGTCCTTGACGTCAAGACATGGAATAATGCGTTTCGCCAGCATAGCGCGCTTGGCTCCCTTCCGCCCGCCGGCCCAAACGAGCCGGGCCGCCGGAAACCATCGCTCTCCGGCGGCCGCTCCCGGCCGGCTGCATGATTATTGTTGCGCCGCGAACCGCTTGACCGCGTCCGCCAGCTTGATGCTTCCCGTGTACAGCGCTTTGCCGACAATCGCCCCGCCGACGCCTTGATCCGCTTGCTCCGCGAGCCGCTCCAAATCCTCCGGCTTGCTGACGCCTCCGGACGCGATCACCGTGCGGCCGGAAACCCGGGCCAGCCGGACGATCGCCTCCACGTTCGGGCCGCCCATCATGCCGTCGCGGGAAATGTCCGTGAAGATGAACGTTTGCGCCCCTTCCGCGGCCAGCGAAACCGCCAGCTCTTCGGCTTTCACCTCGGACGTCTCGAGCCAGCCGCGCGTCGCCACGAAGCCGTTCCGCGCGTCGATGCCGATCGCGACTTTTTCTCCGTAGCTCTCGAGCACCTTCGTCACGAACGCGCGGTCTTCGATCGCCGCCGTGCCGAGAATGACGCGGGACACGCCGAGGCCGACAAGCCGCTCGACGTCCGCTTCCGTTCGGAGGCCGCCTCCGACCTGCACCGGCACCTTCACCGCCTGCGCGATCCGGCCGATCAGCTCGTCGTTGACCGGGCGGCCGGCCTTCGCCCCGTCCAGATCGACCAGGTGGATCCACCGGGCGCCTTGCGCTTCCCAGTCCCGGGCGACGGCGACCGGATCTTCCCCGTACACCGTTTCCTGATTATAGTCGCCTTGAACGAGCCGCACGCACTTGCCGCCGCGAATATCGATCGCGGGATATAATATAAAGTTGGACATGATAGGCCGTTGCCTCCTCTGTAATCAAACCGTGAACGAAACCGTCTCCGCCCCGGACTCCGCGGCCGAGACGAACCTCTGCAGCAGCGCCATGCCGAGGTCGCCGCTTTTTTCCGGGTGGAACTGCATGCCGAGCAGCGCCCCCCGGCCGACGATCGCCGTCACCGGCTGATGGTAGTCGGTCGTCGCGAGCAGATCCTCGCGGCGCTTCGGCAGCGCATGGTACGAGTGGACGAAATAAACGTGTCCGGGCTCGAGCCCCTCGAACAGCGGACTTTTTTGCCTGAACTCCAGCTTGTTCCAGCCCATGTGCGGCACCTTGTAATCGCCTTGAAAACGGACGACCCGGCCTGGCAGCAAGCCCAGCCCCTCGTGGACGCCGTGCTCCTCGCTCTCCTCGAACAGCAGCTGCATCCCGAGACAAATGCCGAGCAGCGGCTTGCCCGACGCCGCGCAAGCTTTGACCGTATCCAGCAGCCCGGTCTCCCGCAAATTGCCCATCGCGTCGCCGAAAGCGCCGACGCCGGGCAAAATCGCCCCGCGAGCGGCCATGATCTCGTCGGCCGACGACGTCACGACGGCCTCGCAGCCGAGCCGCTCCACCGCCTTGCTGACGCTGTGCAGGTTGCCCATGCCGTAATCGATAATCGCGATCACGTTACAGCACTCCCTTCGTGGAAGGCACGCCTTTCACCCGGGGATCGATCGAGGTCGCTTCGTCCAGCGCACGCCCGAGCGCCTTGAACACCGCTTCGATCATGTGGTGGGTATTTTTTCCATAGTGGACGATAACGTGCAGCGTAATCCGCGCCTCCAACGCCAGCTTCCACAAAAACTCGTGCACCATCTCCGTACTGAAGCTGCCGACCGTCGCCGACGGGTACTCGGCGCGGTATTCGAAATGCGGCCGGTTGCTGACGTCGATGACGACCTGCGCCAGCGCCTCGTCCATCGGCACGAACACGCTCGCGTACCGCTTGATGCCGGCCTTGTCGCCGAGCGCCTCGCGCAGCGTCTGGCCGAGGCAGATGCCGATGTCCTCGACCGTATGGTGGTCGTCGATGTCCACGTCGCCCCGCGCTTCGACCTTCAGGTCGAACTGGCCGTGCTTGGCGAACAGGTCCAGCATATGGTTCATAAACGGCACGTCCGTTTCGATGTCGACCGTCCCCGTGCCGTCCACCGCGAACGAAAGCTTGATGTCCGTCTCGTTCGTCTTGCGGGCGATTTCCGCCGCGCGCGCTCCTGCCTGCTGCGTCATTTGCTTTCTCCACCTTCCAATCGGATTTCGACCGCTCTCGCGTGGGCTTCCAGCCCTTCGTGCCGCGCCAGCGTCGCGATGCCGGCGGCGTCGCGCTGCAGCGCCTCGCGGCTGTAGCGGATCAGGCTTGATTTTTTCAAAAAGTCGTCCACATTGAGCGGAGAAGAAAACCTCGCGGTCCCGTTCGTCGGCAAAATGTGGTTCGGTCCGGCATAGTAATCGCCCACCGGCTCGGAACTGTACGGACCGAGGAAAATCGCGCCCGCGTTCTCGATCGCCCCGAGCAGGTTCATCGGGTCCTCCGTGATGATTTCCAGATGCTCCGGCGCGAGCTTGTTGATGATCTCCGCGCCTTCGGAGAGGTCGGCCACCGTCAAAATCGCGCCGTAATCCGCGAGCGACTTCTCCGCGATTTCGCGGCGCGGCAGCGTGGCGACCTGGCGGTCGAGCTCGGCCGCGACCGCCTGCGCGAGCTTGTGCGACGGCGTGACGAGCACCGCCGACGCCATTTCGTCGTGCTCCGCCTGCGACAGCATATCCGCGGCCACGTACCGCGGATCGGCCGTATCGTCGGCAAGCACGGCGATTTCGCTCGGCCCGGCGATGCTGTCGATGTCCACCGCGCCGAACACGGCGCGCTTGGCCAGCGCCACGTAGATGTTGCCGGGCCCGCAAATTTTATCGACGGCGGGAATGCTCGCCGTCCCGTACGCAAGCGCCGCGATCGCTTGCGCTCCTCCGACCCGGTACATTTCGGTCACGCCCGCTTCCGCGGCCGCCACCAGAATGTACGGGTCGATGCCGGCGCTCCCCCCCGTCGACGGCGGGGTCACGAGCGCGATTTCCGGCACGCCGGCCACCTTGGCGGGCAGCACGTTCATCAGCACCGACGAAGGGTAGGCCGCCTTTCCGCCGGGCACGTACAGGCCGACCCGCTTAAGCGGACGAAACACCATCCCGAGCAGCGTGCCGTCGGGACGGGCGTCCGCCCAGGTCGTGCGTTTTTGCTTTTCGTGAAAGGCCGTTATGTTGGCTGCCGCCTGCCGCAGCGCGGCGATAAATTCCGGCTCCACCTTGCCGTAAGCCGCTTCGATTTCCTCCTGCGCGACCCGCAGCTCGCCCGGCGCAAGCTCCACCTTGTCCAACTGCGCCGTATAGCGCAGCAGCGCGGCATCGCCTTCCCGGCGAACCGCCGCGACGATCTCCGCGACCGTCTCGTTTTGCTGCGCCGAGCCGTATTCGGTTTCCCGCTCCAGCCGGAACCCTTCCGCCGAACCGATATACATGAGGATCGTCCCCCTTCCTGATCGTCCGTTCTATTGATCTTGATCTCCCGCGCAAGCAGGAGTCCGCACGCATGCTTCGGAAGCGCGAACCGAAATTCGAAGCGCCCTTACGGACGTCCCGCCCGCGCCTGCCGGTTATCCGGCTTTCGGTCATTTACAGCGACGCCGGCACCTTCTGGCCGATCCGGTCGCACAGCGCCTGGATTTGCGCGTTTTTCAGCCGGTAGCTGACGCGGTTCGCGATCAGCCGGCTCGTCACCGAGAACAACGTCTCCATCTCGACGAGGCCGTTCTCCTTAAGCGTCTGGCCCGTTTCCACCATGTCGACGATCCGGTCGGCAAGCCCGATCAGCGGAGCCAGCTCGATCGAGCCGTTCAGCTTGATCACTTCGACCTGCTGCCCTCGCTCGCGAAAATATTGCGAAGCCACGTTCGGATACTTGGTCGCGACGCGAGGCTGAATGACGGGCTTCCAGCCCGGCAGCCCGATGACCGACATCCGGCACTTCGCGATGCCGAGATCGAGCAGCTCGTAGACGTCCTTATTCTCCTCCATCAGCACGTCCTTGCCCACGATGCCGATATCCGCGACGCCGTATTCCACGTAAGTCGGAACGTCTACGGGCTTCGCCATGATGAATTCCATGTTCGCTTCCGGAACCGGAATGATCAGCCGGCGCGAGTCGTCGAAATCCTCGGGGATCGGCAGCCCCGCCTCGCGAAACAGCTTGCTGGCCTGCTTGTAAATGCGGCCTTTGGGCATCGCCACTTTCAAAATGCCGCCGTCCGTCATGCCCGCTCCTCCTTGTCGGCTCCGAATGCGATGAACCGGTCGAAATCTTTGCCTTTATAGAAAAAAGTTCCGCCCGCGGACGCCTGCCGATGCAGTTCGGCCGCTTGCCGTCCGCCGTCCGCGGCGAATTCCGTCACGACGACCCGGCCTTCCGCGCGCTCCCGCGCCGCTTCCGCCAGCGCTTCGTCCCGCTTCTCCTGCGAGTAGACGATAAGCGTGCGGCTCTCTTGATCCGCCTCGTCGCTCACGACCTCGAGAATGCGGGTCGTCTTGAGCGCGAAGCCCGTCGCCGCGGCCGGACGCCCGAACTGGGCGAGCAGGTTGTCGTACCGGCCGCCGCTGCATACGGGAAAGCCCAAATTCGAGGCATAGCCCTCGAACGTCATGCCGGTATAATACGAAAAATCCCCGATCATCGTCAGATCGATCAGCACGTGCTCCTGCACGCCGTACGCCTTCAGCACGTCCCACACGTCGCACAGGTGGCGGATGGCCGCTTTCGCCTCTTCGCTGCCGCCGAGCTCCAGCGCCTGCGCGCAAACCTCCTGCCCGCCGCGCAGCCGCAGCAGGCCTTCCAGTTCTGCTCGCACCGGTTCCGCAAGCGACAATTGCCGCAGGGCGCCGCGATAGCCGACGTAATCGCGCTGAAGCAGCCTTTCCTTCAGCGCCTCCTGATCGTCCGGCCGGCCCGGCAGCGCCTCCTCGAACAGCCCGTTCAAAAACGCGACGTGGCCGACGGCGATTTTGAACGCGGGAACGCCCGCCGCCTGCAAGGAAGCGATCGCGAGCGCGATCGTCTCCGCGTCCGCTTCCGGCGACGGGTCGCCGACCAGCTCCACGCCGGTTTGCACGAATTCGGCGTCGCGGCCTCCCTCCTCCTCGAACGCCCGGAAAACGTTGCCGTGATAGCTGAGCCGCAGCGGAAACGGCGTCTCCTTCAGCAGCGAGGAAACGACGCGGGCGATCGGCGCCGTCATATCCGAGCGCAGCACGATCGTCGTCCCGCGGTGGTCGAGCAGCTTGAACAGCTTCCGATCCGAAGTGGAGCTGGCTACCCCTACCGTGTCGTAGTATTCCATCGTCGGCGTGACGATTTGCTCGTAGCCCCACAGGCGCATGCACTCCAGCACGTCCCGCTCGATCCGCCGGAGCTTCGCCACGGCATGAGGCAAATAATCCTTAACGCCTGTCGGCTTTTCAAACACTTTTGGCTTGGACATAAGCTAACAAACCTCGTTTCTGTAAGCTGCGAAGCATCGTCCGCATCGTTCGTTAAATCGACGAAAGCCGCCCGTTCACTTTATCACATTAAAGTTCTAACATGTTACCATACTGCCAAAATAAAGACTTTTAATGTACTTTATCATGTAAATATGCCCACAGTCAAGCGGGCTTCATCCCTTTTGCCCCGTTGCCCCGGCACCCTCGGGACCAAACGGAACGCGGCCTGTCCGAGGACTTCGTGGGCTGGCCTAATGCGCGGAGCTTCAAGTGGATTTCTGTCCAATCTAAACCGGCCTTTTGGCAAAACTCTCCGGCTTCGATGGATTTTGTGAAAACTAACCCTGGCCTTTTGGCGAAACTCGCTGGCTACGATGGATTTTATCCAATCAAAACCGGCTTTTTGGCGAAACTTTCCGGCTACGATGGATTTTGTCCAATCAGGCAAGGCCATTTTGTACTTTTCGGCCACAATCGCCGCTCTCCGTTGGAAAAATCCACTCTAGACCAAAGCTTCCCCGTTTTTCGCACTGCCCGTTGGATAAAATCCAACATAGGCCCGGCAATTTGAGTACGCACCTGCCCAGCCGTTCGCCAACCGTTACCCGGCCGTTCGCAACCGCTGCCAACCGTTGCCCGGCCGTTCGGAGACCGGTATCCGCCAAATCCCGCCCCTAAAAAACAAAATAACGGCCGCGAAGGACCGTTATTCGAAACGAATCAAGGTTTGCCGTCCGACCCGAGCTCGCGCAGCGGATTGCCGCCGACGCGGGCGCCCGGAGGCACATCCCGATGGACGACCGAGCCGGCCGCCACGACGGCGCCGTCTCCGATCGTCACGCCGGGCAGCACCGTAACGTTCGCTCCGATCATGACGTTGGAGCCGATCCGGATCGGGCCGAGCCGGTATTCCTTGATCAAATATTCGTGCGTCAGCAGCGTGGAATTGTAGCCGATGATCGAGTTGTCGCCGATCGAAATCTTTTCCGGAAAAAAGACGTCGACCATCACCATGAGCGCGAACGAGGTTTGCTTCCCGACCTTCATGCCGAGAACGCGGCGGTAGATCCAGTTTTTGACGCGAAGCTCCGGACAGTACCGGGCCAACTGAATAAACACGAAATTGCGTACCGCCTTCCAGCGGGAAACCGTATGGTATACCTGCCATAACGCATTCGGTCCGTCCACCGGGTACCGTTCGGTCTGTCTCAACGGGGCTCCGCCTCGATTCCGCATAAGGTGAGCAGCTCGTCCATGCTTTCGATCACGACTTCCGCGCCGGCTTCCCGCAACGCTACGCTCCCTTTCAGCGACCAGGCGACGCCGACCGGAATGGCGCCGGCTTGCCGCGCGGATTCGATATCGACCGCGCTGTCGCCGAGCATGACGGTGCGGCGCGGATCGGCGCCGAGCGCGTCCATCGCCTTGCGCACCGGCTCGGGGTGCGGCTTGGCGTTTTGCACGTCGTCCAGCGCCACGATGACATCCATATCGTCGAAAATGCCGAGCAGCTTAAGGGCATGAACGGACGTTTCGCGCATTTTGGTCGTGACGATGCCGAGCTTGAGGCCCGCCGCCTTGAGCTTGGGGACGGCTTCCGCCACTCCCGGAAACAGCGTCACCATTTCGTCGTGCCGCTGCAAGTTGTAGGCCCGGTACTTCTTCGTCAGTTCTTCGACTTCATCCCTGCCGGTGAAGATTTGCATTTGCATCGCGAGCGGGAGTCCCATTTTCGGGATGATGTGTTCCCGGGAGAACCCTTCCGGAACGACGCCCTCCAGCGCATGCAAAACTGATTCGATAATCAGCTCGTTCGTATCGATAATCGTCCCGTCCAGATCGAACAAAACGGTCGTAATCGCTTGTTTCATCATTCCTGCTCCTTATTTCCATCGTGCTGTCCAAGCGGATCTTGAGGGACGAATCATTCGTCGCGGCTCCGGCTTCGGCCGAGGGCTCAGTCCCCTCCGCCGCCTCCGCCGCCATCCGAGCCGCCGCCGCCGGAGTCCGAACCGCCGCTATGACCGCCGGAGCTCGATCCGCTGTCGGAGCTGCCGGAAAAATCGGAGCCCGACCGCGAATCGGAATCCGACCGGGAGTCGGCGGGATCGCCTCCGGACCGGGACCCGGAACGGCCGGAATAGCCGCCGCTGCCGGCGTCGTCCGCGCCTCCGGATGTTTTCGAATCGTCGTCAGGACGGCGATCGTCCCTGTCCCCGTATGCGCCGGCATTCGGGTCGTTCGCGATCGTCGAGCCCGCGTAGGCGTCGCTCCCCCGATCCGAAGCCGGCGCGCCGCCCGCCGAAGGCGCGACGCGGCGTTCGATCGGATCCAAGTAGCGCTCCTGAGCCGTCCCGTTGGACCGGCGCACGACGATAAAGACGATGGCCGCGATCACGATGAGCAACGCCAGCAGCTGCGAGCTGCGGACATTGCCGTACACCGGGTCCAGATAGCCCTGCTCGAAGCCGAGCCAGCCCATCGGCGACCAGATCGAATCCAGCAGCGAAGCGAGCCAGTCCGGTCCCTTGAACGCAAGGCTGTCCGTCCGAAGCGCTTCGATAAAGAAACGGCCGATCGAATACCAGGCGAAATAGAGGACGGACAGCTCGCCGACCCGGAGGAATTTCCGTCTCCTTACGACGAACAGCAGGATCAGGCCGACAAGGCTCCACAACGACTCGTACAAAAAAGTAGGGTGAACATACGTGCCGTTCACGTTCATCTGGTCGACGATGAAACCGGGCAGGCGCAGCGTATCCCGCAAAAACGATTCGCCGGCCTCCCCGCCGTACGCTTCCTGATTGACGAAGTTGCCCCAGCGTCCGATCATTTGCCCCGCCAGCAAGGACGGAACGCAAATGTCGAGAATGCGGATAAAAGAGTACCCTTTTTTCCGGCTGTAAATGTACCCGCAAATGAGCGCCCCGATAATGGCGCCGTAAATGGCGATGCCGCCTTCCCAGATTTGGATGATTTCCCCGGGATTCTCGCTATAGTAGTCCCATTTGAAGATGACGTAATACAAACGCGCGGCGATAATCGCCGACGGGGCTCCGAACAGCAGCAGGTCGAGGAAAAAATCGGAAGGAATTCCGAACCTTTTCCCCTCCCGGATGGCGAGCAGCAACCCGACAAGCGCGGCCAATCCAAGAATAATTCCGTACCAGTGCACCGAAATCGGCCCGATCGAAAAAGCAATGGGGTTCAACGCCAACGGCAACATCCGTCTCCTCCGTCTCCTCCCGCCCGCGGATGCCGCGGGCGGCCGTAATTAATCGTAGTCTTCGTCCGCGATCGCTTCCGTCAACTTGTTGGTAAACTGTTGGGCCGCATTGAAGCCCATCCGCTTGAGGCGGTAATTCATCGCGGCCACTTCCAGGATGACCGCCAGGTTCCGTCCGGGACGCACCGGGACGGTAACGAGCGGAATATCCGACTCGATGATGCGCGTCGTCTCCTCGTCCAGGCCGAGCCGGTCGTATTGCTTCTCCTGCTGCCAGTTTTCCAGCTTGATGACGAGGCTGATTTTCTTTTGCGTCAGGACGGCGCCGGCTCCGAACAGCGTCATGACGTTCAAAATGCCCAACCCGCGAATTTCCAGCAAATGCTGGATAAGCTCCGGGGCGTTGCCGTACAGCTGGTTGTCCGCCGTCTGGCGGATTTCGACCGCGTCGTCGGCGACCAGCCGGTGGCCGCGCTTGACGAGCTCCAGCGCCGTTTCGCTTTTGCCGATGCCGCTGCCGCCCGTGATGAGCATGCCGACCCCGTACACGTCGACCAGAACGCCGTGGATCGTGGCGGTCGGGGCCAATTTCTTTTCGAGAAAGTTCGTGATGCGGCTGATCAGAATCGTCGTGGCCATTCCGCTGCGCAGCACCGGGAAATTGCGCTCGTTCGCCACGCCGACAAGCTCCTCCGGCGCCTCGATGCCGCGGGTGATGATGATGCAGGGGGTTTCGTCCGCGCAGATGCGCTCGAGCCGCTCCCGCCGTTCGTCGGAAGTGAGCGTTTCGAGGAAGGCCAGCTCGGTCTTGCCCAGGATTTGGGCGCGATCCACCGGATAATAATCGTAATAGCCGGCCATCTCCAAGCCGGGCCGATTGAGGTCGTCGGTCTCGATCGTGCGGCGCAGGCCGTCCGCGCCCGCCACCACTTCCAATTGGAACTGCTGCACGAGTTCGGATACTCTTACTTTCTTGGCCATCGTACAGCTCCCTTCCCATCCGTTTATTTATTCATCGTATCGAAAATACCGCCGGAAATCAATGCAATCCGCTCGCCGGCCGAACGATTCGCTTTCGCGCGCCCGTTTATTTTCTTTATTGTCAAGGCCGTCGTTTTTCCTTACACTGAACCTTATCGGTCACGGCCGTATCGACACCGAGCCCGGGAGAGATCTCCTTATGTCCAAAGTAAATCGAAAAGTGAAAGTGTTGGCGCATTTTTTCGTACCCTACGCGGTCCTGCTGGCCGGCTTCGTGGCCGTCGGGCTGTACGCTTACGGCCGCACGGCGGCGCTCGTTGAAAATCAAACAAATGAAACCGCTTACGCTATCATGGCGCAAACCAAGGAAACCCTCGATCGGCGTTTCGAGGAAATCGAAACGATCTCCGAGCAAGTCGCCGGCAGCACGAAAGCGAGATCGTTCCCCTATGTCGGCGACCCGTTCGCCGGAACGAATCCGGCGCGCATTCTCGAGCTGCAGAAGGGCTTGTTCGATTATCCGCTGTTCAACCATTTCATTCTCGACTATTACATCGTCTACCCCGACATAGACCTCGCCGTATCCCCCCACAAAGTATATACGCTGCGGCAATTTTACGATTTGAAATTCCAATACGATGGCTTCAGCTTCGAACGGTGGAGAAGCGAGCTGTCCGACCGGTACCGGTATCGGACGTTCATGCCCGGTCAGTCCGCCGTTTACGACGGAAAGCGGCAGTCGGTCGTTTCCTACCTGCAGTCGTTCGGCACGAAGGACCGCGCCGCCCTCGTACTGATGCTCATCGACAACTCCCAGATCCAGAGCATGCTTCGCAAGCTGGTGCCGGGTTCCGGAGGGTTCGCGTTCATTACCGACGACCGAGGGCAAGCGATCAGCGGCACGGGGGGCTTCGCCTCCATCGCGTGGGCGGCCGATTTGCCCGACGGTTTCTCTTCCGTCGTAATCGACGGCCGCCGCATGCTCGTTACCCGCACCACATCGCAAATTAACGGGTGGACTTACGTATCGGCGCAGCCGGAATCGGTCGTGCTGCACAAGGTGCACTATTTCGAACAGCTCATTCTGACGATTATCGCGCTGGGCGTCACCCTTGGCCTTATCGCCGCGGCGCTGTTCGCCTACCGCAACAGCCGGCCGCTGTGGCTGCTGCTTCGCGCGCTGCCGGCGCAGCACGCCAACGGAACGAACGGGAAGCCCCGGAGCACCTGGGATGACGTCCGAACCTCGGTCGCCGGTCTCGTCTATCGCAACAACTCCCTGGAGGAAAAGCTGGAGCAGCAGGCGCCGCTGATCCGCAGCGGTTTTTACGAGCGGCTGCTGCGGGGGCAGTTCGCTTCCGACAAAGATATCGTCCTGGCCATGGAGCACTCGAGGTTGCAGTGGGAAGGGGACTATTTCGCCGTCGCCGTGCTTGCGATCTCCGGCTATGACGGCACGTACAACGAGGAAATGCTGACCGAGCTCGAAATTCGCAAAATGGCCGTTCGCGACGTCGTCGACCAAGCGTACGGGGGCTCAATGTCGGCGCACGATCTGGGAGAAAACCAGGTCGCGCTGGTGCTCAACGGCGACGCTCCGACATCCGCCGCCTTTCTTTCCGAATGCCTGAACAAGCTCAAGGAACTGCGCGCCCGGCTCGCCGGAACGCTCAACATCGCCGCATACGCGGCCGTCGGGGGCTGCTATTCCCGATTGACGGAAATCAGCCGTTCTTACGAGGAGGCCCGGCTGCTCCTGCAGCGGACAACCTGGACGGAAGCGCGTCCGGTCGTCTGCCGCGACGACGACGCTCCTCCCCTGCCGGCGTATTATTATCCGCCCGACGTCGAGCAGCGGCTGATCAATCTGGTCAAATCGGGCGATGTCGAAGAAACCGGGGCACTGCTCGAGCTGATCCGGAAAAGCAACCTGGAGGGAAGCGGCATGCCCGCGGGCGTCGGCCGCATTTTGCTCGGCGAAATGAGCGGCACGCTGCTCAAATGCATTGAGCAGACGCAGCCGGACGACCGTCTCGGCTCCGAGGAGCTGGACAGGGCGCTTGCGGCCGCCGAATCCGGGCGTTCGGCCAAAGACGCGTTCAAGGAACTGGCGGACGCGTTTCTGCAGATGAGCCGCAACATGAACGATCGCAAAAAAAGCCACAACACGCGATTAAAGGAAGAGCTGATTCGGCATCTCGACGAGCATTACATGCAAACCGATCTAAGCTTGAGCAAGCTGGCGGAAAGGTTCGGCATTTCCGAGGCGTACGTTTCCTACTTTTTCAAAGAACAAACCGGGGTCAACTTTTCGGACTATCTGGAAAACGAACGCATGAAGCACGCGAAGCGGCTGCTCGAGGAGAGCGACATGCCCGTGAACGAGGTAGCCGCCCGGGTAGGCTACTACTCCCTCAACACGTTCGGCCGGGCGTTCAAGCGGGCCAACGGACTGAGCGCGACCGAATACCGGAAAATGCGAAAGCCCCGCGCCCCGGGCGGGTTCTAAAAAAACGCACAGCGCTTGAATATGGAATAACAGCGCTTTCATGCGATTCTAAACGATTGCGCAACGGATGAAATCTTCCGCTTTACGCTCCCCATGCCCCCCCCTTATACTTCAAATCGCCGGCCGGCAAACGAAGCTTTCTTTCATCTGGCGCAAAGGGGGAACCGCCGCTTGAGATGGGTGCAGGATTGGAGAAGGGGTTGGCAATTGTACGCGCTGTTCGCGCTGCCTCTTCTGTATATCGTCTTGTTCAAATACGTGCCGATGTTCGGCAACGTCATCGCGTTCAAGCAATTCACGATATCCAAAGGCTTTTTCGGCAGTCCTTGGGTCGGCTTCGACCAGTTCGAACGGTTTTTCAATTCGTACGAATTTTGGCGGCTGCTGCGCAATACGCTCTCCATCAGTTTCTATATGCTGATCGCGGGCTTTCCTTTTCCGATTTTGCTCGCGGTCGGGCTTCATTACGCGCGCAGCGAGCGTTTCAAAAAAACGGTGCAGATGATCACGTATGCCCCGTATTTTATTTCGCTCGTCGTGCTGGTCGGGCTGCTGCTGCAGTTCCTCGACCCCCGCACGGGCGTCGTCAACCAGATCCTGGGCCTGTTCGGCGTCGAGCCGATCAACTTTATGGCCGAAGCGTCGTTGTTCCAGTCGATCTACGTCTGGTCGCACATTTGGCAAAACGTCGGATTCTCTTGCATCATTTTTTTGGCAGCGCTTTCCGGGATCGATCCTTCGCTTCACGAGGCTGCGGTCATCGACGGCGCCTCCAAAGCTCGGCGCATCTGGCACATCGATATCCCCGGCATTATGCCGATCGCGGTCATCATGCTCATTCTTAATACGGGCTCGGTGATGGAGACGGGCTTCGAAAAAATTTTGCTGATGCAAAATTCGCTGAATTTGCGGACGTCCGAGGTGATCGACACTTACGTGTACAAGGTGGGGCTCGTGTCGCAGGCGCTCAACTTCTCGTATGCGACCGCGATCGGTTTGTTCAAAGCGGTCATCGGCTTCATCCTGCTCGTCGTCGTCAATGCCTCGGCCAAGAAGCTCGGCCAGGAAAGCTTATGGTAGGAGGCATGGCAGGATGAATCAACGGGTCATCAAAGAGTCCAAAGGGGATCGGCTGTTCAATATCGTTAACGCGATCCTGCTTACGCTTGCGCTGATCGCCGTAGCCTATCCGCTGATCTACGTGTTCAGCGCGTCGTTCAGCTCCACGAGCGCGGTTTTGTCCGGACGCGTCTGGCTGTGGCCGGTCGAACCGTCGCTGGACGGGTACGAGGCGATATTCCAAAACGGCAATGTCGTTCGGGGCTTTCTCAATACGGTCATGTATACGGCGCTCGGCACGCTGCTCAACGTTGCGCTGACGATCATGGCCGCGTACCCGCTGTCGCGCCGGGATTTCAGGGGAAGAGCCGGCTTCATGCTGCTGTTTGTTTTCACCATGATGTTCAACGGCGGCCTTATTCCGAATTACTTGCTCGTCAAGGAGCTGAACATGCTCGATACGATCTGGGCGATGATCGTGCCGACGGCGCTGTCGGTATGGAACGTCATCATTATGAGAACTTACTTCCAGACGACGATTCCTTACGAAATGCTGGAAGCGGCCCAGCTTGACGGGTGTAGCGACTTTCGGTTTCTTACGCGAATCGTGCTGCCGCTGTCCGGCCCGATTTTGGCCGTTATCGCGCTGTTCTACGCCGTCGGGCACTGGAACCAGTATTTCAACGCAATGATTTATTTGAAAAATCCCGACCTGTATCCGCTGCAGCTCATTCTGCGCGACATTCTCGTGCAAAACGAGGTGAACGTCGACATGCTCGGAGACGTCAAAACCGCTGCGGCCAGACAGGGGCTGCGCGAGCTGCTGAAATATTCCCTGATCGTCGTTACGTCGCTCCCGCTGCTTATCGTGTATCCGTTCGTGCAAAAGTTCTTCGTCAAGGGCGTCATGATCGGTTCCGTCAAAGGATAACGCCCGCGGCGGGAACCGATGCCCGACGGCAACTCAAGCCCGTATAGGAGGATATCTATGAAAAAAGGTTACCCGGGTCTTCTTTCCGCCATTCTGCTGTTGACGTTCGTTCTCGCGGCCTGTTCCGGCGGCGGCGACGGGACATCCCGCTCGTCCGAGGCTTCCGGCTCTGCCGCCGCCAATCTGACCGAGGCGGGAACGTACCCGATCGTCAAGGAAAAAACGACGCTGAAAGTGATGGTCCGCGGCAATCCGCTCGTCGAAGATTTCGCGACGAACGAATTCACGAAGTGGTACGAAGAAAAAACGAACGTCCATATCGAATGGGAAGTCGTGCCGGAGCAAAGCTTGCAGGAAAAGCTGAACCTTGTGCTTGCCGGCGGGGATTATCCGGATGTGATTCTTGGCCTCAACGTTCCGCCTTCCCAGCAAATGATCTACGGTTCGGAGGGCACCTTTATCGCGCTGAACGATCTGATCGAGAAATACGGCGTGCAGACGAAGAAGCTGTTCACGGACAAACCCGAGGTCAAGAGAGCGATTACGGCGCCGGACGGCTCCATCTATTCGCTGCCGGAAATCAACGAATGCTACCACTGCTCGATGAACCAGAAAATGTGGATTTACAAGCCCTGGCTCGACAAGCTCGGACTCGATGTCCCGACGACGACCGACGAATTTTACGACGTGCTCATGGCGTTCAAGACGCAGGACCCGAACGGCAACGGCAAAGCGGACGAGGTTCCGCTCTCTATCACGAACAAAGCGTGGGGATCGCCGATCGACGCGTACCTGATGAATTCCTATATCTACAATCCGATGTACGGCGACACGAAGCATCTGTTCGTAAAGGACGGCAAGCTAGACGTCGCGTACAACAAGCCGGAATGGAAGGAAGGGCTTCGATATCTGAACAAGCTTTATGAAGACGGCCTGCTGACCTCGGAATCGTTCACCCAGGACAACAACCAGCTCATTCAGCTCGGCGAAAACCCGGATACGGTGCTGCTCGGCGCTTCGACGGGCGGCACGACGGCCGCGTTCACGCAGCTGCTCGGCGACAGCGGCCGATGGGCGGAATACGTAACGGTGCCGCCGCTCGAAGGACCCGCCGGCGTCCGGTACGCGCCGAACGATCCCGCGATCCTGGTGCCCGGAACCTTCATTATTACCGACAAGGCCAAAAATCCGGAAATCGCCTTCCGCTGGGCGGACGGATTGTACGAGTACGAGCATACGCTGCGCAGCAACTACGGCCGCCCGGGCACGGAATGGCGCGAAGCGGAAGCCGATGAGCTCGGCATCAACGGAGAACCGGCAAAGTGGGCGGAGGTCGAGCCGTTCGGAAAAGTGCAAAACGTTCATTGGGCGCAGACCGGCCCGTCGCTCCGCTCCAACGAGTTCCGCCTGAGCGCGGTCGCCAAGGGAGACGACGATCTGGAAGTCATCCTGTACAACGAAACGAAAAACAATTACGAGCCGTACAAACCGACCGACGTCTCTTCCGTGCCGCCGCTGTTCATGACGAACGAACAGGCGACCGAATCCGCCGATCTGGCGAAGACGATCAACGACTATGTCGATGAAATGATGGCCCGCTTCGTTCTCGGCGACGCCGATCTCGACAAGGATTGGGACACCTATGTCAAAACGCTCGACAACATGAACCTTGGCCGGCTGATCGAAATTTATCAGGAAGCCTACTCGGCGATGCAGTAAAGCTTATTGACGAACGGAAGGCCCCGCTCCCCTTGCGGAGCGGACCTTCCGACAAGACGGGAGGAAACGCGCTTGATGACGAGAGAAGAAAGAACAAAGCGGTTTTTGCATGACCGGTTCGGCCTGTTTATCCATTGGGGGCTGTATGCGATTCCCGCCCGAGGCGAATGGGTTCGCAGTCACGAAAGGATAAGCAAGGCGGAATACGAGCGCTATTTCGCGGAATTCGACGCGTCCCGCTACGATCCGAAAGCCTGGGCGCGGGCGGCCAGGGAGGCCGGGCTGAAGTACGCCGTGCTGACGACGAAGCACCACGACGGCTTCTGCCTGTTCGACAGCGGGCTGACCGAGTACAAGGCGACGAACGCGCCGGCCGGCCGCGATCTGGTGCGGGAATACGTCGACGCGTTCCGGGCGGAAGGACTCGGCATCGGCTTTTATTATTCGCTGATCGATTGGCATCATGACGATTATCCGGCTTACGGCGACCGCTACCATCCCGAGCGGGACAATGAGGCGTTCAGGGACAAGCCGATCGATTTCGACCGCTATGTCGCGTACATGCACGGCCAGGTGAAGGAGCTGCTGACGACCTACGGCAAAATCGACATCATGTGGTTTGATTTTTCCTACGACGACATGACCGGCGAAAAGTGGAAGGCGTCCGAGCTCGTCGGCATGATCCGGTCGCTTCAGCCCCACGTCGTCATCGACAACCGGCTCGGCAATATCAATGCGAAGCTGCCGGAATCGTATGCCGGCGACTTCTATTCGCCGGAGCAGATCATTCCGCCGGGCGGCATCGTCGATGCGAACGGCCGGCCGCTTCCGTGGGAGGCGTGCATCACGCTGAACGAAAATTGGGGCTATTACGCGGAGGACCGGGCGTTCAAGCCGCCGATGCACATCGTCCGCGCGCTCGTCGAATGCGTCAGCAAAAACGGCAACCTGCTGCTCAACGTCGGTCCGGACGCGAAGGGCGAAATTCCGCGCGAATCGCTGGACGCGCTGGCCGGGGTCGGGGAATGGCTGCGGCGGAACGGCGACAGCATTTACGGGTGCGGCGCGTCGGAGCTGCCGAAGCCGGAATGGGGCCGTTATACGCGGAAGGGCGACAAGCTGTACGCGCACGTCTACGATCGCGGCATCGGACCGATCTACTTCCAGGGGCTCAAAGGGAAAATCAAACAAGCCCGCCTGCTCCGCGACGGCTCCGAACTGAGCGTATCGGTGCCGTGGATGGCCGACCACTACTCCGACACCGACACCGGAGCGTTCATCCTGCTGAAGGGGGCGGAGCTGCCCGACGAATGGGATACGGTTATCGAGCTGGAGCTGCTGCCCGAAGGCGAGCGGGCTTAAGCGCCGTTCGAAGCCGATAGCCGAAAACGGGCGCGCCTGATTTTCGCGGCGCGCCCGTTGCGGCGGCACAACGGCGTTTACGCATCGTAGTTTACCAAGTAATGCTGCAGCTCGGTGTTGTAGAACCCGACGCTGTGCTCGACGGCGTTGCCTTCGACGTCGAACGAATACCGCAGCCGCTTCAGCAGCGGCGCGCCTTCGGGCACCCCCAGCAGCTTTCCGGTCTCGGCCGAAGCGAAGCCGACCGTAAAGCGGTCCCGGAAGCTTTCCAGCTCGATCCGGCTCTCCTCGATCAGATCGTACAGCGACTGCATGTCGGGCAAGCCCGCGGCTTCGTCCAGCCATACGGCTTCGGAAAAGAAATGAATGTAATGGATAAACGGCTCCCCGTCCAGAAAGTAGAGTCGCTCGATTTTCCGGCAGCGCGCTCCGAACAGACGGCGGAGCTCCGTCCCTTCCTCGATGTCCGCGAGCGCTGCGCCCAGCACTTTTTTTTCGATTTTGTGGCCTTCTTCGACCAAAATTTCCGTGAACCGCTTCCCCTTGGACAGCTTGGAAAAGGAGGTGTTTCGCAGCACGATCGTGCCGACGCCGCTTTTTTTCTCGACGTAGCCTTCCTGGGCCAGCTCCTGCATGGCGCTGCGGATCGTCATTTTGCTTACCTGGAATTCCTTCTCCAGCAGCGGCTCCGAAGGAATGTTCGTGCCGAGCGGATAGACTCCGTGCAAAATGCGGTCCTTGATGATCTTTTTGACCTGCAAATATAAAGGGCCTTTTTTACGCGTTATCGACAAGCCTTCTCCCTACCTTTCGATATCCCGGGAAGCGCCGGTCATCGCCCGCAGCACTTCCGCTTCGGTGGCGATCGGCGTGTCTCCCGCCACCGTATGGGCGAGCATCGCCGCCGCCGCCGCAAACTCGACCGTCTCCCGGGGAGGAAGCCCCTTTGCCGCGCCGTGAAGGATCCCGCTTGCGTAGGCGTCCCCCGCGCCGATCCGGTCGTGCACCTGAAAAGTCAGCGTGTCCGAGAAGACGAACTCCCCTTCGCGGTACATAAAGCCGGTCAGCGAGTGCGAATTGTCGCCGTTGACGCCGCGGTGCGTTCCGGCGATCGTTCCGATGCCGTATCGCCGCGCGACCTGGGGAATCAATTCCTTCAACTGCCCCGTTCGATCCCGTTCGCTCGTCCGCATGCCAAGGGTCAGCATCGCGTCCCGCTCGTTCATCAGCACGATGTCGGCAAGCGCCAGCATCTCCTCGTAATGCGGCTTCGCCGCGGCATAGCCTTCCTCGCCCCACAAGGCCGGCCGATAGTTGCAGTCGAACGCGACCGCAGCCCCGGCTTGCTTCGCTTCCGCGGCAAACCGCTTCATCTGCTCTCGGACGCCGTCATTCATCGCGAGCGTAATGCCGCAGAAATGAACGTAATCGGCGAGCCCGGCGATTTCGGAAAAATCGTACGGCCCGGCCGCCACCCGGTTAAAGCTGCTGCCCTGCCGGTCGGCGTACGTCACGCGGCTCGGCCGGACGCCGAAGCCGTTCTCCAGAAAGTACATGCCGATGTACTTCCCTCCCCGGCTGACGTACGTCGTCGCGATGCCGAGCTTGCGGAGGAAGGCGACCGCCGCGTCGCCGACCGGATTGTCCGGCAGCGTCGTGACGAGGTAGCTTTCATGGCCGAAACGGGACAGAGCCGAGATGACGTTGACCCCGGTTCCCGAGAACGTGTACCGGAGAGTATCGCTTTGCGCGAGGGAATCGAAGCCCGGCACCTGCAGGCGCATCATCACTTCTCCGAAGGCCGCGATTTTTTTAGGCATGGCGGTCCACCAGCGCCGTCAGCGCCTCGAGCAGCGCTTCCACGTCGCCTGTCCTCGTATCGCCGGTCGCCGGATCGATAATGGACGAGTAGACGTGCGGGATGACCTGGGGCACGCCCGCCTGCAGCGCGATTTCGACGATCGGCCTGAAGTTGTCCGGGTCGATGCCGCCCGTCGGCTCCAGCGCGAAGCCTTCCTCCCCGCACGCTTTCGCCACGGCGCGGTATTCGTCCTCCAGCTTCAGGCCCTGCATCGGAAAATATTTCAGCGCGTTGCCGCCCATATCCCGCACGAGCGCGATTGCCGCCTTCACCGGGACGATCGCCTGCTCGGAGGCGCTTCCGCTGATCGGCCCGGTTGAAAGATTGACGTAGCCGGCGCGGCCGCTGGGCGAAACGAGGCCGTTGATCCAGCCGGGACAGCCGTTCAGGTTGGCGCGGGTGGCGCCGACGGCGGGAAACACTTGATTGATGTGGGCCCCGGCATACGATTTCGCGATCTCGGCCACGACCTCGGCCTGGCGGCTGTCGCCGGCGCCGAGGCCGATCGACACGGCATCCTCGATCGCCTCCCCGTACCGCTTCATGCCGGCGACCGCCTCCGCGGCATTCGGGTAATGTTTGGACAGCACGCCGACGAGGACATGGCCCCGGGCCGCCGCGAACACCTCTTTGGCGTTTCGCACGCTGCCGGCCAGCACGTTCAGCGCCGCGCGGCCTCGGTAAAGACGGTTCTGCAAATCAGCCATGGGCCGACCCTCCGATAATTTCGTTTATTCTCGCTACGATAACCGCCATATCGTCTCCCTGCAGCGAGCGGGGATCGATGTCGAAGTACCCCTGCCGGACTCCGTAATCCCTTGTGTAAACGGCAATGGCGCCCTCGCGCAGCGCGTCGTTCACTTCCTTCGCGGTCACCCCCGCCGCTTGGGCGTCCACCCGAACGCGCCCGCGATAAATCGCTCGTCCCGCCTCGTCCCGCACGATCGAAACCGTCACGCCGGGCAGCCCGGACAACGCGTCCAGCGCCTTGAGCGCTTCCTTCTCCCGCTCGCTGCGGTCTTCCTTGCGCATATATTCGTCCAGCGCCTGCAGCAGGCCGAACGTCGATTCCTTGCCGACCTTCATGCTGCGTCCGATGCCGTGCAGCTGGACCTTCACCCAGTCGACGTATTTGCGCTTGCCGGCGACGAGCCCGGAAGTCGGCCCTTCGATCGCCTTGGAGCCGCTGTAAATGGCGAGATCGGAGCAGGTCACGTATTTGCGGAGCTCTTCTTCCGCGGCGGCATCCACGATCAGGGGAACGCCCCGGCTTTGGGCGACTTCCCACGCTTCCTCCGCGGAAATCACGTTTTTCTGTACGCAGTGATGGGATTTCACGTACAGAATGGCGGCGGTGCGCTCCGAGATCGCCGCTTCGATGTGCTCCTTGCGCCCTTCGTTCGCGTAGCCGACCTCGATCAGGCGGCCTCCGCCCAGGTAGACCATCGTTTCCACCGGAGCGCCGTACTGCACGTTGTGCCCTTTCAGCAGGATGATCTCGTTTTTCGGCAGCGGATCCTGATGGAGGCGCAAGCTTTTGCGGACATCGCCTTCGGTCACGACGGCCGCCACCGTCAGCGCGATGCCGCTCGAGGCGGAATTGACGACGACGGCCGCCTCCGAACCGAGAATTTCGGCGACGTAATCGCCCGCCTTGTCGACCAAATCGGCCATTTCCACGTAGTTTTGGCCGCCCTCCTTCATCGCTTCCATCACCGTATCGGTCGGCGCCGAGACGCCCAGAATGCTCATCCGGCCGCTCGCGTTCACGACCCTCTTCAATCCGTATTTAGCAAGTATAGTAGCTGCCACCGATCACTACCCCTTTCGCTTCGACATATGCTTCCGCCAATCGGCGCTCCCCTTCGGAATCGACCAGCACGCGCTTTCCTTTCTTCACTTCGAACAAGGTCAGGTTCGCCTTGTCGCCGACCCGGATCCGGCCCAGCTCCGGCTTGTTCAGCCATGCGGCGGCGCGAACGGTCACCGCGTCCACGACTTCCCGTAGCGAATAGCCGAGGCTCAGAAACTTGCTCATCACGTTGGCCATCCCATATACGGGTCCTTCCAGCCGGTTGCCGCGGTAAATGTCGGTGCTGATCGTCCCCAGCCCGATGCTGCAGCGACGCGCCTGCTCGGCCGCCCGGAACGAGAAGCTCGCCGTGCCGTGCCCGACGTCCAAATGGACGCCCCTTCGGATCGCGTCGGCGAGCCCTTCGACCGGCGTCCCGTCGGGGCGGAACAGATTGTTCGGCTTCCCGTTCAAATAATGGGTGACGATATCGCGTTCTTGCAGCAGGGCAAGAATGTCCTCGATCGCGGGAGGCGCCGAGCCGATATGGACCATGAGCGGAAGCCCGGTTCGCCCGGATATTCGGCGCGCCAGCCGCAGCGGCTCGATCCCGTTGTCCTTGACGACGCTGCCGCTCATTCGCGCTTTCAGTCCGACGATGAAATCGCCGTTCTCCCGCACCGCCGCGGCGGCCTTTTCCTCGTCGATCCACGCAAGCCGCGAAAGCTCGTCGACACGCGCAAGCCCGATATGCGAAACGTTCAAAAAGGCGAATACGCCCGTTCTCGCCCCCTTCGCGCTCTTCCTGAGCTCCGCGATCCGGTCGGCCCCGCAGCTGCCTGCGTCCACGATCGTCGTGACCCCCTGCTTCACGCCGATCTCGTCGATTTCGTCCCCGTACGGCTCGAACTCCGGAAACGCATGCACGTGCAGATCGATCCACCCGGGCGAGACGTACAGGCCCGTGCCGTCGAATCCGCCTTCCCCTTTCGCCTTCCCTCCCGGAACGATTTCCGCCACGATTCCGTTCCGGATGACGACGTCGATTTCCCGCTCGTCCGGCAGCTTCACTTTTTGCAGCACGAAAGAACCGTTCACTTCCCTCATCCCAACTTTCCGCAGCCCGGTTTTCATATGGAGCTCCTTTGTTCAGGATAAGGATAACACAACGGAACGAAAAATTAAACATAACGTTATAATGTTTATAGCATTCCTTCGCAAAACGAGCGCCAGCAACGTTCGTTCGCTCCGAATCGCCGCTTGAAGTCGGGGTCGAAAGTCCGCCATCCCTGCCGACCGCAATAAAAGCGCCCGGCCGATTGGCCGAGCGCTTGGGGGTAAGAGCTTATTATTCCGTTTCCAGAATGTTGAGCTCGCTGTCCTTGTCGAAAAGATGAACCTTGTTCATGTCGATCGCCAGCTTGACGTTTTGGCCTTCTTGCAGCGTGGTCCGTCCGTCGACGCGAGCGATGACGCTGTCCTTGCCCAGACCGGCCAAGTACAGGAGCGTTTCGTGACCGAGGTTTTCGCATACTTCGATGTTTGCGTTAACGATCGATTTCGGCGAAGCCTCGATGAAGACCGGCTCTTCGTGAATGTCTTCCGGACGGAAGCCCAGGATCACTTCGCGGCCGATGTAGCCTTTGCCGCGGAGCACTTTCGCTCTGCCTTCCGGAATTTCGACGTTGATGCCCGTTGCTTTGAAGTGAACGGCGCCGCCTTCTTCCGTCAATTGGCCCGTTACGAAGTTCATTGCCGGAGCGCCGATGAAGCCTGCGACGAACAGGTTAATCGGATGGTTGTACAGCTCTTCCGGAGTAGCCGCTTGCTGAATGAAGCCGTCTTTCATAACGACGATGCGGTCGCCCATCGTCATGGCTTCCGTTTGGTCGTGGGTTACGTAGATGCAAGTCGTCTCAAGACGCTTCATCAGTTTGGAGATGCTCGCCCGCATTTGCGTACGCAGCTTGGCGTCCAAGTTGGAAAGCGGTTCGTCCATCAGGAACACTTGCGGTTCGCGGACAATCGCGCGGCCGAGAGCGACCCGTTGGCGTTGACCGCCGGACAGAGCCTTCGGCTTGCGGTCGAGCAAATGCTCGATTTCCAGCGTTTTTGCGGCTTCGCGAACGCGGCGGTCGATTTCGTCCTTGCGGAATTTCCGCAATTTGAGGCCGAAAGCCATGTTTTGATATACGTTCATGTGCGGATACAGCGCGTAGGATTGGAATACCATCGCGATGTCGCGGTCTTTCGGAGCGACGTCGTTCACGACGCGGTCGCCGATGTACAGCTTGCCTTCGGAAATTTCTTCGAGACCTGCGATCATCCGCAGCGTAGTCGATTTGCCGCAGCCGGAAGGACCTACCAGCACCAGGAATTCCTTATCTTGAATGTCGAGGTTAAAGTCGGTTACCGAAGCTTTGTCGGAACCCGGATATTTTTTATAAACATGCTCTAAACGTACGCCTGCCATTTTATAGTTCCCCCTAACGACTCGTTTAAGGTACGTTCTTATCTTACCGCAGAGGGGTGTCGAATGACTATGCACAAAGCGTACAAAAAATTCATTTCCTTTTCGTAACTTTGTACAATAGCAGCATAATGCGGACAAGAACCGCGTCGTTGAAGGACCGAACGTCGAGTCCCGTCTCCTGCTTCAGCTTGTCGAGCCGGTACAGCAGCGTATTGCGGTGAATGAATAGTCTTTTCGCCGTTTCGCTTACGTTGCAATCCATGGCGAAAAAAGCGTCCAGCGTCGACACCGTTTCCGCGTCGTTGAACAGATCGAGCCGCGGCATCATCTGTTCCATGAACCGGGCTTTCGCCGGGTCGGGGATTTCGTTCAGCAGCCGCTCCAGGTGAATGGCCCAAGGGACGTGGACTTGCGTGCCGACGTGATACTTCCGTCCCAAATAAATCGTATCGCGAAGCATGCCGACGGCCTGGATCAAGCTTTCGGTAGGAATCATCGGCTCGCCTACGGCGACGTAGCATTCCCCGCCCCACTGCTCGGTGAACATTTGCTGCAAGCCGGTAGCCAGCGAAAAGAGCGCCTCTTTCGTTTCTTCGCGGTCGATCACGTCGCCTTCCCCCGAGTCGATTTCCGCCAATAGCCGATCCGAACCGAGGATAAGCCATTCCCTCTCCTGCAGCGGAACCAGCATCATTTCGTCGGAAATAAACGAGCGCAGCACTTTTTCCAGTTCGGCGTAGGAAGGCTCGCGCTCGTCCGTTTGGTCGTTCAGCAGAAGGAAAGGAATCATGCCGTCGAACAGCTTGCCGCGGGTTTCCAGCCAATCGGGGACTTCGACCCGGGTTTCTCCCGACAAAATGCACTGTTCGATCCATTCGCCCAAGCGGCGCGCCTGACGCTCCTGGTCGCTGCCGGCGACGGGGGACGGCTTGCCCGACTGCTGCTGAAGCGCCCATTTGAGCAGCTCTTTTTCGAGCGGGGTCAGCTCGGCTTCGGTCCGGATATAGCCGATTTCCTTCGTTTCGATTTTCGTGGCGAGCAGGCATCCGCCTTCCAGTTGAACGTAGTCGCCGATCTCGGGAAACTTTTTGCCGCCGATGCTTTCCCATTCGGCCTTCTTCATCGTCCCCGCCGTCACCGGAGCGCCCAACAAATGCTGCAGCTGCTGCAGCTTCGTCTTGATCAACGCCATGGTCCGCCCCTTTCCCCGATTCGTTACCATTATTGTAACATAATCGAAGGGGCAAAGGCTTTTAAACCCATCCTAACGGAGAATGAGCAGAATGACGATGGACGTCAAGGCAAAAACGGAGGCGATCAAATAAAGGAAGGAAACGGTTTGAACCTGGGTCAGCCCCCATTTCATCAGACTGTGGTGAGTGTGCAAATTGTCCGCCCGGTGAAGTCCTTTGCCCTCCAGCAGTCTTCTCGTAAAGACGACCGCCGTGTCCAGAATCGGAACGCCCAAGGCCAGCAGCGGAACGAGCAGCGACAGGAAGGTCGCTCCCTTGAGCGTGCCCTCGATGGCGGTCACCGCAAGCGTGTAGCCGAGAAACGTCGCCCCCGCATCCCCCATGAAAATTCTCGCCGGGTGAAAATTGTACGCCAGAAACGCCAGGCACGAGCCCGCCAGCGCGACCGCGATCAGAGCCGTCACTTCCTGGCGGCCGATCAGCGACGCCGCGAACAAGGTTAGCGAGGATATGACGCAAACGCCGGAAGCGAGGCCGTCCATGCCATCGATAAAATTCATCATGTTGATCAGCGCAAACACCCATACCGCGGTAAAAAAAAGGCCCCAGCCGTCGGTAAACACGATCATCGCCGACGAGGAAGGGGAGGAAATGCCCGATATCGAAATACCGTAAGCTCCGGGCAGCAGGGCGACGGCAACGTAAAGCACGAGTCTCGGCCATACGGGAAATTCCCGGCCGCGCGATTTGAAAGCGTCGTCGGCCAACCCGATCGCAACCAGCGCCCCTCCTCCGACGGCAAGCGTGCACACGAGCGGAGAGTCCCCTAGCCAGAGGAAAGACGTCGCGACAACGCCCGCGTACAAGGCAACCCCGCCGCTGAGCGGAACGGGGCGGCTATGGATTTTGCGCCTGGCCGGCCGATCGACGAAGCCGATGCGAAGCGCAGCGGCCCTGACAAAAGGAACCAGCAAAAAAACGAACAAAAATGAAAAGCCCAATGCGTATATGTACATCATGGCAGGCCCTCCGGCGGACAGGATACCTTTAATTTGCCCGATAAGACGACCGCCATACCAAAAGGCGAAAACACAAAAAAACAGACGTTCGCACGTCTGCCGTTCGTGAACTGGTGAGCCATGAAGGACTCGAACCTTCGACACCCTGATTAAAAGTCAGGTGCTCTACCAACTGAGCTAATGGCTCGGGTAAATGGTGGAGGGTGATGGATTTGAACCACCGAACCCGAAGGAACAGATTTACAGTCTGCCGCGTTTGGCCACTTCGCTAACCCTCCACGTGACCTCCGGATAGCTTTAGCACCCGAGCGCTCGCTTATACCGGTAAAAACAAATGGTGGCTCGGGACGGAATCGAACCGCCGACACGAGGATTTTCAGTCCTCTGCTCTACCAACTGAGCTACCGAGCCGTACATTTTATGCGATTTTAGAAAAATGGCGGAGCTGACGGGATTCGAACCCGCGGTCTCCTGCGTGACAGGCAGGCATGTTAGGCCTCTACACCACAGCTCCATGATCGATATGAATGGTGGAGGCTGAGGGGATCGAACCCCCGACCCTCTGCTTGTAAGGCAGATGCTCTCCCAGCTGAGCTAAGCCTCCATGAAGGAAAATAAGTATGGTAGCGGCGGAGGGGATCGAACCCCCGACCTTTCGGGTATGAACCGAACGCTCTAGCCAGCTGAGCTACGCCGCCATACCTCGCTGCGAACGGACGGCTTGTCCGGACGAGCCAGATGTGTTTGCAGTCATCGTTCAAAGCTTGCGCCTTGATAACCGGATACGAAACGAATGCGCATGGTTGTTTGCTGGCTTGCTTCCCGTCCGCTCCATGCCCGAAGGCGCTTCGCTTTAGGATAAGCCCTCGACCGATTAGTACTCGTCAGCTCCACACGTTGCCGCGCTTCCACCCCGAGCCTATCAACCTGGTGTTCTTCCAGGGGTCTTACGAATTGGGAAATCTCAT
>NZ_LT821243.1:0-34572 GCF_900169535.1 Cohnella massiliensis | reverse complement strand
AGCCCGCGACGATCCACCTGATTGGCTTTGCACCATCTTGCTGCTTTTTCTCCACTGGAACGGAAAGCGGCAATTCGTTCTTCCCATTTCTTCTGTACGTCTTCTCTGGCCATAAAAAATCCTCCCCGAATTGGACTATGAGGAGGATTATCTCACGGTTATTGCAAGGAACGAAGGTGGGGAGAGTTTGACGCTTACAGTGAAACAAAACAGGGGAGCGCCCGGCGTCGATGGAGTGACGGTAGAAACTCTACAAGCTCACCTAAGGGAACGCTGGGAAACCGTGAAAACGGAACTCCAATCGGGTAGGTACAGACCGGTGCCGGTCAAGCGGGTGGAAATCCCCAAACCCGGAGGCGGGGGGCGGCTGCTAGGTATCCCAACCGTAATGGATCGCCTGATCCAGCAAGCCGCCTGAATGGGCGGCAAGAATGATGGCTAATTCCCGACGTGGATGTTGGGAGATGTCCCGAAACACAAACAACGCCCTCAATCGCTCCTGGAACGACCAAGGGCTGTTGAGTCTGACATCTCGTTATCTTGAAATTCGTTAACCTTTAGGAACCGCCGTACGGACCCGCATGTACGGTGGTGTGAGAGGTCAGGGGGTAGTCGCCCCTATCTGCTCGATTTTGCTGCGCTTCGTTGGCAGGGGGGAGATAGCCATAGCATGAGCGTGCGGAGTCGCTCGGGCGGTACGAGAGAGTGGAGCGGCATGAGCTTGTGAGTCGCTGGTACGGCATGAGCGTGCGGTGCGGGATGAGCACGTGAAGCAGCTTTACGCTGATGCAAGAATCCCGTGGATGGTCCAAGAAGTGCACCCAGTGCACTTCTTGGGGGGGAATAGGCGCGCTAGACGGCCAAGTAGTGCATCCAGTGCGCTACATAAGGCGCAATCGGCGCGCTAGACGGCCAAGTAGTGCATCCAGTGCGCTACATGAGGCGCAATCGGCGCGCTAGGCGGCCAGTAGTGCACCCAGTGCGCTACATGAGGCGCAATCGGCGCGCTAGCCGGCCAAGAAGTGCATCCAGTGCGCTACATGAGGCGCAATCGGCGCGCTAGCCGGCCAAGAAGTGCATCCAGTGCGCTACATGAGGCGCAATCGGCGCGCTAGCCGGCCAAGAAGTGCATCCAGTGCGCTACATGAGGCGCAATCGGCGCGCTAGCCGGCCAAGAAGTGCATCCAGTGCGCTACATGAGGCGCAATCGGCGCGCTAGGCGGCCAAGTAGTGCACCCAGTGCGCTACATGAGGCGCAATCGACGCGCTAGGCGGCCAGTAGTGCATCCAGTGCGCTACATGAGGCGCAATCGGCGCGCTAGGCGGCCAGTAGTGCATCCAGTGCGCTACATGAGGCGCAATCGGCGCGCTAGGCGGCCAGTAGTGCATCCAGTGCGCTACATGAGGCGCAATCGGCGCGCTAGCCGGCCAAGTAGTGCATCCAGTGCGCTACAAGAGGCGCAATCGGCGCGCTAGACGGCCAAGTAGTGCACCCAGTGCGCTACATGAGGCGCAATCGGCGCGCTAGGCGGCCAGTAGTGCATCCAGTTCGCTACATGAGGCGCAATCGGCGTGCTAGACGGCCAAGTAGTGCACCCAGTGCGCTACATGAGGCGCAATCGGCGCGCTAGGCGGCCAAGTAGTGCACCCAGTGCGCTACATGAGGCGCAATCGGCGCGCTAGGCGGCCAAGTAGTGCACCCAGTGCGCTACATAAGGCGCAATCGGCGGCTCCGGTACGTTTGGACCGCATGCTTTTGTCCGCTCGATTTCTGTCAACCCAATCGCTTGCCCAGCACGACCACGTCGCGTTCCGCTCCGTCCAGAACGGCGATCCTCGGGTAATAGCCCCAGCGCTCGAAGCCGTATTTGCCCAGCAGACCGAGGCTCGGTCCGTTATGGGCGAACACGAATCCGAGCAGCGATTTGATCCCGAGCCTCGGACATTCCGCTATGGCATGCTCGATCAGCCGGCTGCCGACGCCGGCGCCGCGGTCGGTTTCGCCTACGTAGATGCTGAGTTCCGCTGTGCCGTCATAAGCCGGACGTCCGTAAAAATCGCTCAAGCTGGCCCAACCGGCAATGTGCTCCCCCCGCTTGGCGACCCAAATGGGCCTGCGTTCGGGCGAATGCGCTTCAAACCAGGGGATTCGGCTTTCGACCGATACCGGCTCCAGATCGGCCGTGACTTGCCGGCTCGCAACGGTACTATTGTATATGTCGACAATGGCAGGCAGATCTTCCGGGCGGGCGAGCGAGATCTTCGGTCGTTCGTTTTTCTCCGCGTTCACGTCGCGATTCATCCCTTTCCGAACTTCGCGCGAACTTCTTCGTATCCTCCATTTTACCGCGCCATAACGAGAAAGAACAACGGTACTTTTGCCGGGAGCCGCCGTCTTTAGTGCGTCATCCCAGCTTCCGCTCGTTTTGCAACGGGGGGATTCCGGCAAATTAATATGCCGTGGCGCCGTCGACTGCTCCCGCGGCGGACGCCTCCGGCCGAAGAGCCGCTCCTCCAAGGGGTTACATTTCCATTTGCATCCTAAAAGCGGCTCCGTTATAATGGATGGGAACACATATTCTTATGTACGGACAATGGCGGGCGATGGAAGCCCCGAACGTGACCGTAAGCGAAAGGGGCTTGAACGTTGGCCAACGAGAATATCGTCATTAAAGGGGCTCGCGCCCACAATTTGAAAAATATAGACGTAACCATCCCGCGGGATAAATTTGTCGTGTTGACGGGACTTAGCGGATCCGGCAAATCCTCGCTCGCGTTCGATACGATCTATGCGGAAGGCCAGCGGCGTTACGTGGAATCGTTGTCCGCCTATGCCCGCCAGTTCCTCGGGCAGATGGACAAACCGGACGTCGACTCGATCGAGGGGCTGTCGCCGGCCATTTCGATCGACCAGAAGACGACGAGCCGCAACCCGCGTTCGACGGTCGGAACGGTAACCGAAATTTACGACTATTTGCGGCTTTTGTATGCCCGCATCGGCCGGCCCCATTGCCCGACCCACGGGGTGGAAATCGCTTCGCAAACGGTGGAGCAGATGGTGGACCGCATTATGGAATATCCCGAGCGCACCCGGCTGCAGATTCTCGCCCCGATCGTGTCCGGACGCAAGGGAGAGCATGCGAAGCTGCTAGCCGACGTGCAGAAGCAGGGCTTCGTTCGCGTCCGCGTCAACGGGGAAATTCGCGACCTGTCCGAGAAGATCGAACTGGAGAAAAACAAGAAGCACTCCATCGAGGTCGTCGTCGACCGCATTGTCGTCAAGGAGGACGTGGCGCCCCGGCTCGCCGATTCGCTCGAAACGGCGCTGAAGCTGTCCGAGGGACAGGTGATCGTGGACGTCATGGACAAGGAGGAGCTGATGTTCAGCTCCAAGCTGGCTTGCCCGGTTTGCGGCTTTTCGATGGAGGAGCTGACGCCGCGGATGTTTTCCTTCAACTCGCCTTTCGGCGCTTGTCCGGATTGCGACGGGTTAGGCGTGAAAATGGTCGTCGACCCCGATCTGCTCGTCCCGGACCGCTCGAAGAGCATTAACGAAGGAGCGTTCGACGCTTGGGCGGGGGGCGCTTCCACGTATTACCCGCAGTTTTTGGCGGCCGTATGCGCGCATTACGGCATCCCGATGGACGCGCCGGTTTCGGAAATCGGCGACAAGCAGCTGAACATGCTTTTGTACGGGACCGGCTCGGAGAAAATCCGGTTCCGCTACGAGAACGAGTTCGGCCATACGCGCGATGCGATGGTCGCCTTCGAGGGCGTCGTGCACAATTTGGAACGGCGATACCGCGAAACGGCGTCCGACTTTATTCGCGAATTCGTCGAGCAGTACATGAGCTCGAAGCCTTGCGAAACTTGCAAAGGGCATCGCCTGAAGAAGGAATCCCTCGCGGTGACGGTCGGCGAACGCAACATTTCGTACGTGACGTCGTTATCGATCGGGGAGGCGCAGTCGTTTTTCGCCGGGTTGTCGCTCAACGAGAAGGAGAAGGCCATCGCCAACCTCATTTTGAAAGAGATTAACAGCCGGCTCGGCTTCCTCGTGAACGTAGGCTTGGGCTACTTGACGCTGTCGCGGGCCGCGGGCACGCTGTCCGGCGGCGAAGCGCAGCGCATTCGCCTCGCGACGCAGATCGGCTCCAGCCTGATGGGTGTCCTGTACATTTTGGACGAGCCCAGCATCGGACTCCACCAGCGCGACAACGACCGGCTTATTCAGGCGCTGGAGCATATGCGCGATCTCGGAAACACGCTCATCGTCGTCGAGCACGACGAGGACACGATGCTGGCGGCCGATTACCTGATCGACATCGGACCGGGGGCGGGCATTCACGGCGGGACGGTCATCGCCCACGGAACGCCCAAGGAAGTGATGGGCGACGAGAATTCGCTGACCGGCGCCTACCTGAGCGGGCGGAAATTTATCCCCGTTCCGCTGGAACGCCGCAAGCCGAACGGCAAGTGGCTGGAAGTGAAGGGCGCGAAAGAAAACAACCTGAAAAATTTGAACGTCAAGTTCCCGCTGGGCGTATTTACGGCGGTTACGGGCGTTTCCGGGTCCGGGAAGTCGACGCTCGTCAACGAGATTTTGTACAAAACGCTGGCCCGGGATTTGAACAAGGCCAAGACGCGTCCGGGCGAGTATAAGGAATTGACCGGGCTCGAACATTTGGAAAAGGTAATCGACATCGACCAGTCTCCGATCGGACGCACGCCGCGATCCAATCCGGCGACGTATACCGGGCTGTTCGACGATATTCGCGACGTTTTCGCGATGACCAACGAAGCGAAAGTCCGCGGCTACAAAAAGGGACGCTTCAGCTTTAACGTCAAGGGCGGCCGCTGCGAGGCGTGCAAGGGCGACGGCATCATCAAGATCGAGATGCACTTCCTGCCGGACGTTTACGTCCCATGCGAAGTTTGCAAGGGCAAACGCTACAACCGCGAAACGCTCGAAGTCAAATACAAGGGCAAAAACATATCGGAAGTGCTGGAAATGACCATCGAGAACGCGACGGAATTTTTCCAGAACCTCCCGCGCATCCACCGCAAGCTGCAAACGCTCATGGATGTCGGGCTCGGCTATATGACGCTGGGCCAGCCTTCGACGACGATGTCCGGTGGGGAAGCGCAGCGCGTGAAGCTGGCGGCCGAACTGTACCGCCGGAGCACCGGCAAGACGCTGTACATTCTCGACGAGCCGACGACGGGGCTGCACGCCCACGACATCGCCCGTTTGCTCGAAGTGCTGCAGCGGCTCGTCGAATCGGGCGAGAGCGTGCTTGTCATCGAGCACAATCTCGACGTCATCAAGACGGCCGATTATTTGATCGACCTGGGGCCCGAAGGCGGCAGCGGCGGCGGCACGCTGGTCGGCACCGGCACGCCGGAGCAGCTCGCGGCCAATCCGAATTCGTACACGGGCAAGTATCTCGCGCCGATACTGGAACGGGATCGCGCGCGCACCGAAGCGGCGATGGCCAAAGCTTGAGCCAAGCGAAAGAGACGAAACGCCTTGCCGGGCGGCTTCGTCTCTTTGAGCATTCAGCCGAAAGCGGAAGGGAATCGAATACGATAAGGGGGGCTGCCAATATGGAACCGAATATGAAAAAGCTGGCCGCCGAGAAGGCGGTCGAGTGGCTGGAGCCGGGAATGCTGGTCGGCCTCGGCACCGGCTCCACCGCCTACTGGGCGATCAAGCGGATCGCGGAACGCGTGAAGGAAGGGCTCGATATTCGGGCTGTCGCAAGCTCCGTCCGTTCCGAGCAGCTGGCGGCCGAATGGGGAATCCCGCTCGTCCCGATCGAGGAAGTCGACCGCATCGATGTGACGATCGACGGAGCGGACGAAGTGGATTCCCGGTTCAATCTGATCAAAGGCGGGGGAGGGGCGCTGCTGCGGGAGAAGGTGCTCGCGGCAAGCAGCGCCAAGCTTTATATCGTGGCCGACGAGTCGAAACGGGTGGAAACGCTCGGGCAATTTCCCCTGCCCGTCGAAATCGTTCCGTTCGCGACGCGGCTGACGCTGAACCGGTTGAAGGAGCTCGGGTGCGAGCCTGTCATTCGAACGGAAAAGGACCAGGCATACCGGACGGATAACGGCAACCTGATCGCGGATTGCAAGTTCGGTTCGATTCCGGATCCGGAGCGGCTGACGGTGCAGCTGAACCAAATTCCCGGCGTCGTGGAAAACGGGCTGTTCGCGGGCATGACTTCGGCGGTCGTTTTCGGCCGCAGCGACGGGACGATCGACGTTTCGGAGGTCAAGCCCGGCTGACGCCGCAGCGTCGTGCCCGAACCATCGACGTTCGGAGGTCAAGCCGGGCTGACGGCGCAAGCGCAGTGCCCGTGTCATCGGCGTTTCGGAGGTCAACCCGGGCTGACGCCGCAGGTCTACGCCCGGGTCATCGCCGTTTCTCCGGTTCGGGTCATCTCCAATATGCCGTAGGGTTGAATCAGGCGAAGGAACGCCTCGTTTTTTTCGCGCTCGCCGACGGATTGGACGATCATGGAGCTTTCCCCGACGTCGATGATGCTGCAGCGGAAACGGTCGACCAGCGCTCCCACTTCGTTTCGCTGGTCCGGCCGAACCGCCAGTTTGACGAGCATCAACTCCCGAGCGACGGAAGGGTGCCGGTTCAGATGCCGGACCTCGATGACGTCGATCAGCTTCTGCAGCTGGCTGCAAATTTGGCCGACGAGCGGCTCGTCCCCGTCGACCGTCACGACGATCCGGGACATCCCTTCGCGTTCGCACGATCCGATCGCGACGCTGTCGATGTTGTAGCCGCGCCGGGAAAACAACCCGGCCGTCCGCTGCAGCACGCCAGGCCGGTCGGCGACCAGCGCCGAAATGAAATGCTTTTCCCTCATGCTCCTTCCTCCTCTCCCAGAATCATGTCCTGCAGCGCCATGCCCTGGGGCACCATCGGATAAACCAGCTCGTCCCGGGAGACGACGAAGTCGATCAGCACCGGTCCCGGCGTGTCGAGCGCCTCGCGCCATGCCCGCTCGGCTTCGGACCGGGATGCCGCCCGGAGCCCCTTGACGCCGTACGCTTCGGCGAGCTTGACGAAGTCCGGGCTTCCCGACAGGTCGATATGGCTGAAGCGGCCTTCATAAATCAACTCCTGCCATTGCTTGATCATGCCGAGCGTGCCGTTGTTGATGACGACGATTTTGACCGGGATCCGGTGAATCGCGCAAATGGCCAGCTCCTGGGCGCACATCTGCATGCCCCCGTCTCCGTTGACGGACACGACCGTCCGCCCCGGATTGCCGATCTGGGCGCCGATCGCGGCCGGGAACCCGAAGCCCATCGTCCCGAGGCCGCCCGACGTAAGGAGCGAGCGGGGGTGCCGGAACCGGTAAAATTGCGCCGTCCACATTTGATGCTGCCCGACATCGGTCGTCACGATCGCTTCGCCGTTCGTCGTGCGGGAGATCATTTCGATGACGTACTGCGGCTTCAGCGGCGTTTCCGCGTCCGCGTAGCGCAAGGGATGCGTTTGTTTCAACCCTTTCAAAAAATCGGTCCATGGCGAGAAGTCGAACGAAAAGCCGGCGAGCCGTTCGTTTAGCTCGCGCAGCGCCCGTTTCGCGTCGCCGATGACGGGAATCGCCGTCGGCACGAGCTTGCCGATTTCGGCGGCGTCGATATCGATGTGGGCGATCCGCGCGTTCGGCGCGAACCCGTCCAGCCTCATCGTCACGCGGTCGTCGAACCGGGCTCCGACGGAGATGAGCAGATCGCACTGCAGCAGCGCCTGGTTGGCGGCATACGTTCCGTGCATGCCGGGCATGCCGAGCCACAACTCCCGGTCGCCGGGATAGCCGCCAAGCCCGAGCAGCGTCGTCGTCACCGGAATGCCGGTCGTTTCCGTGAGCTTCTCCAATTCGGCCGACGCTCCGGCCTGCACGATTCCGCCTCCGGCGAGCAGCAGCGGCTTCCGCGAGCCGCGAATCGCCTCGGCCAGCCTCGATACCGAGAGCGAATCGACCGGCGGCTCCGGATCGTACCCGGGGATCGAGACATCCTCCGGATACGCGAAATCCGTGACGGCCGCCGACACGTCCTTCGGGATGTCGATCAGGACCGGGCCTTTGCGGCCGGTTCCGGCAATATAAAAAGCCTCCTTGATCGTATGCGCCAAATCCTCGACGTTGCGCACGAAGTAGCTGTGCTTCGTGATCGGCTGGGTGATGCCGACGATGTCCGCCTCCTGAAACGAGTCGGTGCCGATGAGCGAGGTGGCCACATTGCCGGTAATGACGACCAGCGGCACCGAGTCCATGTGCGCGGTGGCGATGCCGGTGACGAGATTGGCCGCTCCCGGTCCGGAAGTGGCGAGGCAGACGCCCGTCCGCCCCGTCGACCGCGCGTAGCCGTCCGCCGCGTGAATCGCCCCTTGCTCGTGCCGCGTCAGCAAATGGCGGAAATCCGGATTTCCGTGCATCGCATCGTAAATGTAAAGAACGGCTCCTCCCGGGTAGCCGAATACGCACCTGACGCCTTCCAGCAGCAGCATGCGGAGCAAAATTTCCGAGCCCGACACCGGGTCCGGCTGCCGCAGCCGTTTTTTCGTCTCTTCGTCGAGCCAATGTTCGTCTGTCATTTTCGCTGCCTCCTTCAATCCATTCTTTCGTTAAGGTAACATGAAAGGGGTGGAAAAGAGGCTATCCTTTCGGTTACTTTGATAGTATACTTTTCGATAAAAATCGGATGGGGTGCAGGTCGTGGCACAGACGATCGGGGAACGATTCGGCCGTTTCATGGAGAAGGATTTTGTCGGGCGCTCGTTTGAAACGGCGTTTTTCGAACGCTGTCTGACCCGGCTGAACGAAACCGTCGAGCGCATTTTGAATGTGTACGGAACGGCCGGAATCGGCAAAACGCTGCTGCTGAGCCGGTATGCGGCCATTGCGGAGCGGCACGGGGCGCTGCAGATTACGGTGGATGCCCGTTATACGGCCCCAAAGCCCGAGTCCTTCTGCCGCGAAATGATCGGGCGATTGGCGGAATCCGAACGGGCGGAGCCGGAGCGGGACCCGGGGCCGCGGACGGAGACGGATGCGGGCGAACGCTGCATCGCGCTCCTGAACGAGCGCGCCGGCCGGCAGCGTATCGTATTGGCTTTTGACAGCTATGAAGAAATGGGAGACCTCGACTACTGGCTGCGGACGATGCTGCTGCCGCGGCTGCACGCGAACATTTTGGTCGTCGTTGCCGGCCGCCATCCGCTCGAAGGGCCCTGGAAGCACCTTCCCGCCTGGAAGCGGCTCGTCGTTCGCTTGCCGCTTGCCGAGTTGTCCTACGAGGACATAAGGGAGTACTTGGGAAAATGGGGCATCGCGGACGAAGCCAAGGTCGATACGATCTGGCTCAAAACGTTAGGCCATCCGCTGGCTTTGTCGCTGCTTACGCCGGTCAGCGCGGAGGAACGTCCGGACCGGTCGCCGTCTTCGGATTCCCTGTCCATTGACGAATCGCTGGAGCAGCTGTTGGACGATTGGATGCGGGAGGTAAGGGGAGAAGAGCTGAAAACGCTCGTCTACGCGGCATCGACCGTGTTTACGTTCCAGCAGGAGCTGTTGGGGGAATTGACCGAAAAAACGGTGCCCGACGACCTGTTCGAGGAGTTGATCGGGCTGTCGTTCGTCGCCGCTTCGGAAGGAGGCTGGCATATTCACGAGCTCGTCCGCGAAACGATTCGCCGGAGCTTTCGGAAAAGAAGGCCGAACACGTTCGCCTCGTACGAAGCGAGAGCGATGCGCTATTACCGGGGGCTCGTCGAACGCGGGCTGGCCAGCGGCGAATCGATTCTGCGCCCGCTTGCCGAGCTGCTGCATCGTTCGGGCAATCCCGTTTTGCGCGCGCATTACCGGCAGGTATGGGAGACGAACCATTTTACCGAGCCGCTCGACGAGTTTAATCGGGAGGAAGCGAAAGCGTACGTGCGGCGCCGGCTGCAAATGAACGAAACGCGCAAGGTCCGGTGCTCCGATCCGTTATCCGGCCGGATGTTCCGGTTCGCGCTCCCGTCCGCCGTGGACAGGAGCCGGCTGGAGCTGCTCCCGCCGCTGGATGAGCTTTGCCGGGCGAGTCCCGACGCGGTCCGGCTGCTGCGGGGGAGGGATGGGCGCGTCGTCGGCCTGTTCGCGATCGTCCCGGTTTATGCCCGGACGTTCGGGCTGCTGGCGGAAGCGAAAGTTTCGCGGGCGTATTTCGCGGCGCTGCCCGAGGCGGAAAAACGCAGGCTGCAGGCGGCGGAAGCGCCCGCCGACACCTGGTACGTCTATGCGATGGACGTCGAGGATTTGGGCGAGGAGACGTATCGCGCGGATTCGCTTCATGCGGTGTTCGAACGGCTGCTGAGCGGATGCCTGCTCATCGAATCGCCGCCTCCGCACGACTACTATCGCCTGGCCAAGCTCAGCCTCGGATTTGACGTTTTTCCCGGGGTGGAGCACGCGGATTACGGCGGGGACGATCCCGCGCCGACGTACGTACTCGATACGAGGCAGCATCGGCTGTACGACTACATTTGCCGTCTGACCGGCGAAAAAGCGGCCGGAAGCGAACGCGTTTCTACGCCGCCGATGCCGATGCCGGAAAAGCACGGCGGCCTGACCGAACGGGAGCGCGAGGTCGCCGGGCTGCTGGCGCAAGGGTACACGAACGCGGAGATCGCCTCCTCGCTGTTTATCAGCGAAGCCGCCGTCAAAAAGCACGTCAATTCGATGCTGTCCAAATACGGGCTGAAAAACCGCACCCAGCTGGCGGCCGCGCTGCTGGAAGCCTGACGCGCGCCGAGGCATGCGTGGACGCATGTTAAGTATCTTTTAAGCGGGGTCTGCTATCATGACTCGTTAAAAGAGTTCAAGGAGAGGACCCTACCGTGTTAATCGGCGTCTATTATCCGGAATCTCCCCTCGGGCGGCTACCGGGCAAACGGCTCGAAGCGCTTGCGGCCGAAGCGGTCCGGCAGCACGTTCAGCTCGTTTTTTTCGATGAAAAAGGGGTGGACCTGAAGCGGAATCTCGTCAAAGGCCAAACGTTCGAGAGGGGACGATGGACGGAAAGGGAGCTGCCGCTTCCTTCGGTCGTCATCGACGAGCAGCCGAGGCCGCCGGCCGACCGCTCGCCGATCGAGCAAAGCCTGAGCCGGAGAGTGACCTTTGCGTCGCATGCGATTCAGGGGAAGCTGCGCACGATGGAGCTGCTGCAAAGATCGGACAGTCTGAGGGGACTGCTCATTCCGACCGCGCCGGCGCGCGATGCGTCGGACGTGCTGCGGGCGCTCGAAGCGTACGGACGCGTAGTGCTGAAGCCGGACAACGGGCGTCAGGGGGAAGGCATCGTCGCGGTCGAAGCCGACGGGCTTTACTATCGCTGGCTGGAAGGCTTCAGGCTTCAGAAGCTGGACTTTGCCATGCTGGATCGCGCCGTCCGCGCCCTTGGCCGGAACGGCCTGTATTTGGTCCAGCCGTATATCAACTGCGTCACGGAAAAAGGGGAACCGTTCGATTTCCGCATTCGCGCGCAGCGAAACGGGGAAGGGGGATGGACCGTGACCCGCATTTATCCGAGGCTCGGCCAACCGGGGGCGGTCGCGAGCAACAGTCGCGGCCGCAACGGAAGGACGATCGAACTGGAGCCCTTTCTGAAAGAACGGTTTCCGCAGCAGCATCCGTTTATCGAGCGCCATCTCCGCCATCTCGCCCTTGAAATCGCGGCTTGCGCGGACGGCGGCTCCGATTTCCCGCTGGACGAGCTGGAGATCGATCTGACGATCGACGAAGGGCTGCGGACGTGGTTTTACGAGGCCGACACGTCGCCGCAGGCCGCCGACCACGAGCCGGAGCGGGCCGTCCATACGATCGCTTACGCGAAGCGTATCGCCGCCCGCGCCGCCGCGGCTTCGAATTTGCGTTAGCGCCAGGCAGTCACCGTTCCCGACGAAGAATCGGGACGAACGAGCCGTGCGAAAAGTTACCCGCTTCGGGCGATTTTTAAACGCCGGGACGCCGATCGTCCGCGATTTCGGAAGGCGATTTCCCCGTGATCCGCTTGAACAGGCGGAAAAAATACGAAACGTCGCCGTAGCCGACGAAGGCGGCGATTTCGCCGATCGTCAGCCTCGATTCGGTCAGCAAATAGACGGCGGTTTTGATCCGCTGCCGATGCACGTATTCGCTGATCGTCTGGTTCGTCACCTCGCGGAACAGGGCCGCCGCGTAGTTGGGCGTTTTTTTGATCGCTTCGCCAAGCTCCTGCTTCGTCACTTTTTCGCGGTAATGTTTATGAATGTATTCCTTCATCACTTCCGCATGACGATGCTTTTCGGAGGGAACGGCGCCCCGATCCCGCTCCCGGTTGAAATGGACGAGCGCTTCCGTCAGCAGCGCCCCCGCCATCGTCTCGAAATAGGGCGGATGCTCCTGCCACTGGCTCCAGGCCTCGCGCACCCGGTCGTGAATCAAATCGTATCCGCCCAGCTTCAGCTTCAGCGGCTTCCGAACGTTCAGGATCGGAAGTTTCGCTTCGGCTTCCGGAACGGAAAACCGAACGGCGAACTTCGTGTGCAGGACGGACGGAATGCTTTTCCCGTAAAACGCGGCGTTCGGAGGAATGAGGAGGAGCTCGCCCTTTTCCAAAATATACTTTTCGTCCTCCGCCCAATAAACGCACTTCCCGTAAGTGGCCAGGCCGGCATAATGCGTATCCCGCGCGGCGCCGCCTTCCTCATACCAATCGAAACCGCTGTCCTGGCGAAATTCCTCGATTTTTAGCAAAAAGAACGTCCTCCCGAAGCATACTATTTTTCATTCATTATACTATTTTTCATAGTTCATGCCGAACTTTCGTCGTACAATAGCGGTATGACGAGGAGGACTGGACAATCATGCGCAAAACGAAAATCATTTGCACGATGGGACCCGCGTGCGAGGACGTAAGCATCCTGAAAGAGATGATCGAGGCGGGGATGACGGTAGCCCGCTTGAATATGGCTCATGGCGAGCTCGAGGACCATGCCGGCCGGATCGACAAAATCCGCCAGGCCGCTCGCGACCTGAATACATTCGTTCCGATCATGATGGATATCAAGGGTCCCGAGGTTCGGATCGGCAAGCTGAAGGAAGCTTCCTGCGAGCTGAAGGCGGGCGAAGAGCTCGTTCTGACGACGGAGGAAGTGCTCGGAGATTCCGCTCGGCTGCCGGTCAACTATGCGGATCTGCCGAACGATGTCAAAGCGGGCGACCGGATTTTGATCGACGACGGGCTCGTGGACTTGACGGTTTTGCGGGTTGAGGGGACCGAAATTGCTTGCCGCATTGTCAACGGCGGCACGCTCAAGCCGAGAAAAGGCGTCAATCTGCCGGGCATCAAAACGTCGCTGCCGGGCGTGACCGAGCGGGACGTTCAGCATATTCATTTCGGGCTCAAGCATAGCGTGGAAATGATCGCGGCGTCCTTCGTCCGCAAAGCCGAAGATATTTTGGAAATCCGCCGCATTTTGGAGGAAAACAACGCCGGCCACGTCCAGATCATTTCGAAAATCGAAAATGAAGAGGGCGTGGCGAACCTCGACGCGATCATCGAAGCGTCCGACGGCATTATGGTCGCCCGCGGCGACCTGGGCGTCGAAGTTCCGATCGAGGACGTGCCGCTCATTCAGCGGGAAATGATCGAAAAGTGCAACCTCGCGGGCAAACCGGTCATCGTCGCGACCCACATGCTGGAGTCGATGCAGGTGAACCCCCGTCCGACCCGGGCGGAAGTCAGCGACGTGTCCAACGCGGTGCTTCAGGGAGCCGACGTCGTCATGCTGTCGGGAGAATCGGCCGCCGGCAAATATCCGGTCCTGTCCGTACGGACGATGGCGACGATCGCGAAAAAAGCGGAGGGCATGATCGACTACAAAGAGCAGTTCCACAAAAAGATCGCCCATCACGCGACGAACACGACGGAAATCATCAGCCAAAGCGCGGTCAGCGCTTCGCTTGAGCTGAATGCGGCGGCCATCGTCGCGGCCACCGAAAGCGGCTTTACCGCCCGCATGGTGTCCAAGTACCGGCCGCAGGCGCCGATCATCGCCATCTCGCAGCATGAAAAGGTGCTGTCCAAAATCAGCCTGCTGTCCGGCGTCATTCCGGTCAAGAGCGGCGCCGTCTCGACGACGGACGAAATGTTCGAGTCCGCCGTCCGCGGAGCGCTGCAAACGGACGTCGTGAAGCCGGGCGACACGATCGTCATCTCCGCCGGCGTGCCGTTCGGTCAGTCGGGAACGACGAACCTCATTAAAGTTCAACAGGTTTAACCATTCGCCCCGTTAATTTCATACGGGATGAACCGGCTTCCGGGCGCCGCCGCTTTGCGGCGGTTCCGGGAGCTTTTTGCGTTCTTTTTGCCCTGTTCATTTCGCTTCCTCTTTTTTACAATGGGGATAATAGAGAAAGAGGCTTTCAATCCGGGAACACGGGGGGCGTTCAGGATGGAATTCGAAGCGTTTTCGGCTGCTCATGTCGCGGCGATGGCCGCTTGCGCCGCGGCCGTGGCCGCGATCGTCGTTTTTCGCGGGCGGCTGAGACGGCCGGGCGCGAGCAAGGCGGTCGCCTATACGATTGCCGCCGTCCTGGCGGCGAGCGAGCTGTCGCTGCAGGCGTCCTATTTTCTGACGGATTCCTGGACGTTCGGGTCGCTGCCGCTGCAGCTTTGCAGCATGATGGTCTTCTTGTCCTGCGCGACTTTGCTGACGTCCAGCTACAGGCTGTACGAGATTACCTTTTTCCTGGGGATTCTCGGGGCGCTGCAGGCAATGCTGACGCCGGCGCTCGACGAAACGTTCCCGCAGTTCCGCTACTTCCACTTTTTTATCGCGCATATCGCCATTATCGCGGCCAACGTGTTCATGACCGCCGTCACCGGCTTCCGTCCGACCGTCCGGTCCGTCGTCCGGGCGCTCGTTTGGTTGAATTTGCTTGCCATCCCCGCCGGCATCGTCAACGCGTGGAAGGGGACCAACTTCATGTTTCTCGCCCGCAAACCGGCAACCGGGTCGCTGCTGGACTTGCTGGCCCCATGGCCCTGGTACATTTTACAGCTGGAGGTCGTGGCGGCGGCGTTTTGCTTCTTGCTGCTCGGCGTCGTCCGGCTCGCCGATTTCGTCTTCGGGAGACGGGAAGCGGCGTCGGGCTCGTAGCTGCAGCGACGTTCAGCTTTCGGGCCAAGCAGAGCTGCAGGGGAGTGGTGTTCAGCTTGCGGGTCAAGCAATCTCTTTGGGGGCGACACGCGCCTCGAGGCCGCTATTGCAGGGGATTAAGATTCTGTAATAACTGTCTTCCCTCATTAGATAAAAGCTTGTCAAGCAATCGCAACTCGGTCAGGGCACGCAGATGGTATGAGACCGCCGCAATCGTGCTGCGTTCTGACGCACGGTGCCAGCTAGAGCAGCCTTTTCAGCGAGTCGGGCTCCAGTTCATAGCGGCGAACGGCTCCTCCGCAGGAAACGGGACGGAGCAGCCCCTTGTCGCACATCGAGGCGAGATGCTTCCGAGCCGTGCGAAAATCCAATCCGAACTGCTCGCGAACGTCCCGCGGACGGATGTGCCGACCAAGCCTCCAGGCCATTCGAAGGATGTCTTTTTCCATATGGGAGATTTCCGACGTCAACGCGAGAGGCCGCAGCGAGTCGGTGCCAACCGCAAGCTGCAGCAGCATGCGGCTGATTTCCGGATGTTTCTGCACGTCATCGAAGGAAAAATGAAGCATGGTCCAGCCGAGTCCCGTCAGGAAAGTGTCCCGGTTCAGGCTGTAGCTGTGCGTTTCGCGGTCCATATCCTTGACGTGCGTCTGAAACCCGTCGACCTCGATGCCGAATCGCCCATACGGAGGCATAAAGGCGAAATCGATGAATTGCGACTTGCGGTTCCAATCATAGACCTCGTATTCGGGGTGCAAATGGTCGAACTGTCCGAACAACGGCCACCAGACATTGCGGAGAAACAGGTTTTCCGCATAACGGTTTCCTCTCCGCAGCCGTCCTTTCCGTTCTCCCTGGCGCGCTGCAACGTGGCGTTCAATGAAAGCTTCAACCGCTTGGTCAACATGAGCCATTCCCGATTCCCCCTCGAAAATAAAAAACGCCCCGGAACCTGTAAAAGGCTTCGGGACGTTCTTCGTCTTGCCACCAGTATAGCGAAAGGACGGCCACAGGGCAAGAGGTGATAATAGTGTGAGGATGCCGGATTGCTGGATGTAGACTGTTGGGCTGAATGGAGAAGATATAGACGGCGGGATTCGGGATTTTAGAGTACACTGCGGTCGAAAAATGCGGGGGGATTTAACGAGAAATTCATCGTTCGGGTGAACCGGATACCGGCTGCAGTCGGCTACATTGGAAAATATCCAACGGGGAAGCCTGATTTGCACCAGAAACGCGCCTACGTTGGATTTTGTCCAATCAAAATCGGCATTTCCTTGTGACGAATGAAAAAATGAGCTTTTTCGTTGGATAAAATCCAACGTAGGGACCGGTTTTGCGAATTTTCCCTCTGCAGATTGGATAAAATCCAACGAAGGTAGAGCCTTCCTCCCGGGAAGGGGGGCATTATGGCCAGTCTTGAGCGAAAGAGGTAACAATCCTGCCGGCCGAGAAAATCGCGGAGGCACTAAAATCTCCCAGCCCACGAAATGGAAAACCCCCTCCTCCGCGGCAGAGGCCGAAGCGAAGGGGGGGGCGCATTGCTCGAGGATAGGAATGAATCCGATGCCGCGATAACGGAAGGTTCGCCGGGAGAAGAATAGCCGCCTCGATCAGAACGCCTCGATCAGAACGTAGAACGTAGCGCCGATCAGTTCGCCGCCCCGATCAGGAAGCCGCAGCCAAAATCGCCGTCAGCTTCTCCTGCAGAACGGGAACGCCCACGCGGTGGACGAAATCGTGGAACGATTCGTCGTTGCCGCTGCGCTGCTCCTTGTAAAATTCGATCAGCTGCGCGAGCACCTGCTGGACTTCTTCGCCCTTGACCCGGCCTTTGAGCACCGAATTGAACTTCGGATCCGGTCCGAGCGTGCCGCCGACGGCGATATCGAAGGCGTCGATCATGCCTTCCGGCGTCTTGATCAGGGAGCCCTGCAAGCCGATGTCGGCGATGTGCTTCTGGCCGCAGCCGTTCGGGCAGCCGATGAAGTGAATGCGGAGCGGCTGGTCGAGCTGCACGTGTTCGTCCAAATATTGGGCGACGCGGCGGGCGCGCTCCTTCGTTTCGACGATGGCCAGGTTGCAAAATTCGTTCCCCGTGCACGACACCGTCCGGCTCATGAACCGGTTCGGGTTGGGCGTGAGGCGCTCCAGCAGCGGGTGCTGCAGTACTTCTTCGACTTTGGCGTCCGGGATGCCGGGCAGCAAAATATTTTGCGAAATCGTCGTCCGGATCGTGCCGTCGCCGTATTTGTCGGCGATATCGGCCAGCTGTTCGAACTCCTCGCTGCTCGTACGGCCGACCGGCACGTTCAGGCCGATGTAGTTCAGGCCTTCCTGCTTTTGCTTGTGCACGCCGTCGAAGTAGGAGCCGTTCCAGCCGATTACCCGGTTTTCCCCGCGGGACGGCATCGGGCCGATCAGCTTCACCAGCTCTTCCTGGAACTTCTCGACGCCCCAGTCGGCGACCAGGTATTTCAGGCGCGCGTAGTGGCGTTTTTCCCGGTAGCCGTGATCGCGGAACAGCGTCGTAACGCCAATGGCGACCTTCAGCACTTCGTCCGGCAAAATGAACATGTCGAGCTGTTTGCCCAAGTGCGGCTTGGCCGACAGGCCGCCGCCGACGAGCGCGTGGAAGCCGATCGTTTCTTTGCCGTCGATCACTTTCGAGGCCGGGACGAAGCCCAGGCACTGGATTTCGGCGCTGGCGTTATTGTAAATGTTGGCCGAGATGGACATTTTGTATTTGCGCGGCAGGTTCGAGAAGTCCCGATTGTTCAGGAAAAACTTCTCGAGCCGGTCGACGATCGGCGCCGTGTCGATCAATTCGTCCGGATCGATGCCGACGAGCGGGTTGCCGACGATCGTCCGCGGGCAGTCGCCGCAAGCTTCGACCCCCGACATGTCGACGGAAGCGAGACGGTCGAAAATGTCGGGAAAATGCTCGATTTCCAGCCAGTGGTACTGGATCGCCTGACGGGTCGTCACGTCGATCAGTCCGCGGCCGTAGTCGCGGCCGATGGATGCCAGTACCCGGGCCTGGGCGCTTGTCAGCACGCCGCCGGGAATCCGGATGCGCATCATGAAGTGGCCGTTGTTCGGCTTTTGCTGATATACGCCGGCCCATTTAAATAGGTTGAAATCCTCCTGAGGAATCGACGCGAACCCTTCCTTCGCATACTTTTCCACGATGTCGCGGATAATGTCGAGGCCGTCTTTTTCCATTTTATAAAATTCGAATTTATTCAGCTTGTCCGGATTCTTCATCCATACCGCTTCGTAGGCCACTGCGATATTCCCCCTTGTTGAATCGAATCGGCAGCTAATTCCGATTTATCCAGTATGTTTTGATCGTATCATATTTGACTACCCCCGACAATGCATGACGCGATTTCATCTATAAAACTTACTGATGGCTGCTTTAACGGATCGTTATAAACAAAAGCGCTTCCAAGTTGTGACAAAGTTGTTACGCGCGCAAACTCGGACTTGCAAGCCTCGCTTTTTGCGGATAACATATAGGATAATGGGAAGGTTATGAACAAAAGGAGGTCCCACCCAATGTTCCTGGCGGCAAATGCAGCAAACGCGGCGGAGGAAACGGCCAGCCTTTACACTCCGTTCGACATATTCATGGTCATTTTTACGGTGCTCATCGCGCTTGGACTCGTGCGTCTGCTCATGGAGAAAGGGAAGAAGAACGTGTTCGCCATCGGCTTCGCGCTCGTGGCTTTGATCGTGTTCCTCATCGCGGACGTCAAGATGGTCAGCGGCTGGTTTTAAACGATCGCATGATAGGGGTGTGAAACGGGCCGAAGCCGAGCGCTTCCGCCCGTTTTTTCTGTTTGCGGCAAAGCGGAGGCTTTATTTTCTTTTGGCCCCGGTTGGCGCGGTTTGGTATACTTGGGGTATTGGCTGCCCGGGAGGGCAGGGCGGTATGGAGGTAAACGAAATGACAGACAAAGCCGTTATTCGGCGTGAAGATATCGAGCTGCTCGCTCCGGCGGGAGATTGGGAGTGCATGCGGGCCGCCGTGGCGAACGGGGCGGACGCCGTCTTTTTCGGCGTGGAAAAGTTCAACGCCCGCGCCCGCGCGAACAATTTCAAGATGGACGAGCTGCCGGAAATTATGGCGTTTTTGCACCGTTATGGAGTCAAAGGGTTTCTGACGTTCAACATTCTCGTTTTCGAGGACGAGCTCAAGGATGCCCAAACGCTGGTCGAAGCCTGCATCGACGCGGGCGTGGACGCGGTCATCGTGCAGGATTTGGGCCTCGTGAAGCTCATTCGCGAGCTTTCGCCGGATTTCCCGATCCACGGATCGACGCAGATGACGATCACGTCGCCCGAAGCGGTGGAATTTACGAAGCCGTTCAACATCGAGCGCGTCGTGCTCGGCCGGGAAAACAATCTGAAGCAAATCCGCAAAATCGGCGAGCAGGCGAAGCTGCCGATGGAAGTGTTCGTGCACGGGGCGCTGTGCGTTTCCTATTCCGGACAATGCCTGACCTCGGAAGTGTGGGGCGGCCGCTCGGCGAACCGCGGCGAGTGCGCGCAGGCCTGCCGCCTGCCGTACGATCTCATCGTCGACGGCGTCCAGAAGCAGATGGGCAATATCGCTTACCTGCTGTCGCCGAAGGATTTGGCGGCGATCGATATCATGCCGGAGCTGATCGAGGCCGGCGTTACTTCTTTTAAAATAGAAGGCCGGTTGAAGTCGCCGGAATACGTGGCGAACGTCGTGAGCAAATATCGCCGCGCGATCGACCGCTATTTCGAGGGCGACGAAAGCAAGCCGTCGCGCGAGGAAGTCCGCGAGCTGGAGCAGAGCTTTTCGCGCGGCTTCACGCACGGCTTTCTGGAAGGTACGAACAACAAGAAGCTCGTAGAGGGCACGTTTCCGAAAAGCCGGGGCGTCTATCTCGGGCGCGTGGAGAAAATATTGCGCGACAGCGTCGTTTGCGTGATCGAAGCGCCGCTCAAGCGCGGCGACGGCATCGTGTTCGACGCGGGGGACCCGACGAAGAAGGAAGAGGGCGGGCGCGTCTACGATTTGCGCAGCAACGGCGCCAAGCTCGAAGGCGAAGCGCCGGAAGGCGGCCGCGTCGAAATCGTGATGGGGCGCAACGACGTCGACCTCCATCGCGTGCATGAAGGCGACCGGATCTGGAAGACGAGCGATCCGGCGCTGGACAAGCGGCTGCGCGGCACGTTCGAGACGGAGAAGCCGTACCGCACGTTCCCGGTGACGGTTACGGTCGAAGGCCGCGAGGGCGCGCCGTTGCGGACGATCTGGACGGATGCGGCAAGGGGGACGACGGTCGTCGTGCCGTCGGAAATGCCGCTCGAACGCGCGGAAAAAAGGCCTCTGGGCCCGGAGGTGCTGGCCGAGCAGCTCGGCCGTCTCGGCGGCTCGCTTTACCGCCTGGAGGAGCTGGCCGTCGCGCTCGAAGGGGACGTGATCGTGCCCAAGAGCGAGCTGAACCGCATCCGGCGCGTCGCGGTCGAGCAGCTCGAGCGGCTTCGCGAGCAGCCGCCGCGGTACGTCAAGCGGCCGCTGCCGCCGCGCGCGCCGAAGGCGCAAGCCAAGCCGGTTCGCCCGGAAGACGCCCGGCTGACCGTGCTTTGCCGCACGCTCGAGCAGGTGCGCGCGGCGGCGGAAACGGACGCGGCGATGATCTACGCCGACTTCGAATTCATCAAGCAGTTCCCGGACGCGATCGCCGTCTGCCGGGAAGCCGGCAAGCCGATCGCGCTGGCGACGCCGCGCATTCATATGCCCGGGGAGAACGGCTATCACCGGAACATTTTGAACCTGAAGCCGGACGCGGTGCTCGTTCGCAATACCGGCGCGCTGTACTATTATTTGAAGGAGCGCGCGGAGAAGCCGGGCGAGCGTCATCCGCTGCTGATCGGCGATTTCTCGCTGAACGTGGCGAACCACAAGACGATCGAGCTGTTCCGCGAAGCGGGCCTCGATTGGCTGACGCCATCCTACGACCTGAACATCCAGCAAATGGTCGATATGCTGCGCGAGTCCGACACGTCGCGACTGGAGCTCGTCATTCACCAGCATATGCCGATGTTCCATACGGAGCATTGCGTGTACTGCACGTTTTTGAGCGAAGGGACCGACTACACGAACTGCGGCCGTCCTTGCGAGGAGAAACGCGCGTCGCTGCAGGACCGCATTGGGATGTCGCATCCGGTCCGCGTCGACGAAGGCTGCCGGAACACGGTGTACAACGCGATCGAGCAATCGGGAGCGGAATATTTGAGCCATTTTATGGAATTGGGGCTCGCCTCGTATCGGGTGGAGTTTCTGGAGGAGAACGCGGACAAGGTGCGGGAAGTGCTCGCGCTTTACCGGGCCGCGATCGACGGCCGGGTTGCCGGAAGCGACGTTTGGAAGAAACTGAAGGCGACGAACCAGCTCGGCGTCACGCGCGGGCAACTGATCAAATAAACGAACGAAAAGCGGCCCGGCGGATCGGATACGATTCGGCGGGCCGTTTTTTCACGGGACGGGAACGAGATAAGGATATACGCACAGCGTAAAAAGCGCGGACAAAATCATGGATGCGCTGGCGACGGCTCCCGCGACATCGCCGTGCTCGAGCGCCCTGGATATGCCGGCGCTGTGGGCGCCGGTCCCGAGCGCGACGCCGAGGGCGACGTCGTCGCGAATGCGCAGCAGGCGGATGACGGAAGGACCGATCATCGAGCCGAGCAATCCCGTCGCGAGCACCGCGCAGGCGGTGACGGAGCCGATGCCGCCGTTCGCCTGCGACAGGCCGATGGCGATCGGCGTCGTCACCGAGCGCGGCAGCAGGCTGTCGGTCAACCGGACATCCAGCCGCAGCATGCCGGAGATGAGCAAACAGGAAAAAAGCGAGATCAGGCTGCCGGCGGCGACGCCTCCCGCGATGGCTCGCAGATGTTTTTTGAGCACGGGATAGGCTTTGTACAGCGGCACGGCGAACGCGACGGTCGCGGGCTGCAGCAGATCGGTCAGCCAGGAAGTCCCGGCCCGGTAGTCATCGTAAGGAATGTTCGCGATCAGGATGAAGGCGATCAGCAGAACGGGCGTGACCAGCAGCGGAGAGAGCAGCGGGGACCGCAGCCGCTTCGCCGCGCTTTTGATCCCGAAGTACAAGCCGACCGTCATCCCGGCCCCGAGCAAAGCCAGCGGAGTCATCGGCAATCGGCCTCCTTCCGCGCGCGCGGCCGCAACACGAGCTTCGTCACCGCGCCGGCGCATGCCAGAACGAGAAGCGTCCCCGCCGCGATGACGAGCAGCAGCCGAAAGCCCGCGCTTCCGAGCAGCGACGGATATTGGACGATGCCGACGGCGGAAGGAACGAAAAACAGCAGCAATTCCGCCAGCAGCCAATTCGCTCCCCGTTCGATCCAGCGCAGCGGCAGCAGCTTCGTTTTCAGCAGCAGAAACACCGCGATCGCGCCCAAGATGCTGCCCGGGAGCGGCAGGCCGAGCCGGCCGGCCAACTTGTCCATCGCCAGCGCGACGCCGGCCAAAGCGGCAATTTGGACGAACGCGGTGGCGGCATTGAGGATTCGGATGTGCCACTTCATGCGAGCTTGCCTCCCTTCGAACGGGCGAAATGAATAATGAAAAGTATACGCTGCTTATTTTCATAGGTAAAATACATATAATGAATGTTTATCATTCCATTCGTGCATGGCGGTGAAATCGGTGGACATCCGGCACTTGCAATATTTTATGGAGACGGCGCGCCAGGGAAGCTTCACGAAAGCCGCGGAAAAGCTTCATGTCAGCCAACCGACGATCAGCAAAATGATCAAAGGCATCGAGGAGGAGCTCGGAACCGAGCTGATCGACCGTTCGGGCAAAAGGATCGAGCTGACCGACGCGGGACGGATGATTTTGGCGCAGGCGGAAAATATCGTTCGCTCGTTCGAGCATTTGTCCTCGGATTTGGACGATTTGCTGAACCTGAAAAAGGGGACGCTGCGCATCGGCTTGCCCCCGATGGCGGGAGCCGGCTATTTTCCGGAAGCGCTCGGCCTGTTTCACGAGCGTCATCCCGGCATCGCGCTGGAGCTGGTGGAAGACGGCGCGAAAAAAATGGAAGCCGACATTGCCGCCGGAACGCTCCATATCGGCGTCGTGCTGCTGCCGACCAAACGGGATGATTATCATTCCATTCCGATTTCCGAGGAGCCGGTCCACCTGCTCGTCCCCAGCTCGCATCGGCTTGCCGGGCGGCAGGAGGCGTCGCTCGCCGAGCTGGCGGGCGAGCCGTTTATATTGTTCGGCCAGGAATTCGCGCTGCGGGGCCGGATCCGCTCGGCATGCATTCAGGCCGGCTTCGAGCCGGCGATCGTTTGCGAAAGCTCGCAGTGGGATTTGATCGGCAAGCTGGTGGCGGCGGGGCTCGGCATTTCGCTTTTGCCCGAATCGATCTGCCGACAGGTCGTTTCGGACAAGGCGAGGGCGATCCGCCTAGTCCGTCCTTCGATTCCGTGGGCGCTCGCGATGATTTGGCGAAAGGATAAATATTTGTCCCCTGCGGAGCGGGCATGGCTGCAGTTCGCGGAGTCGTATTTCAAAGGCGGACGGGGATAGGCGCGCGCCAAGCGCCGGGCGCTGCCGAATTTTCCATGGACAAAGTAAAGCGCTTGCAATAAAATGGCGGGGAGGCTTGGCCCGGCCGGGAAGACGAGGCCGGACGCCGAGAAAGAATATTTGCCAGGTCCAAAGGCAACATCCGTAATTTTCCGCATTCGACATGATCGGCGAATTGCGGGGAAAGGCTCTTGCGAGCCGATACTGGACAGGAGTTGATACGGGATGAACATTTTCATTACGGGCGCAAACCGCGGCATCGGACTGGCTATCGCCAAAGCGCTGCTGGAGCGGGGACATCGGGTCGTGGCGGGCATTCGTCCGGCTTCGCGGCTGGAGGAAATGGAGCGGTTGCGGGGTCGATATCCGGCCGACGCCCTGCAAACGGTCGAAGCGGAGGTCGGCGACGAGGCTTCGATCCGGGCCGCCGCGCAAACGATGCGGGCGAACGGCGTTCGTTTCGACGCGATCGTCAATAACGCGGCCATCGCCGTCGGCCGTAAAAGCTCGATCGAGGAAGCGGACCTGGACGATTTCGAGCGGACGTTTCAAACGAACGCGTTCGGTCCGGTGCGGGTCTGCAAGCATTTCGTCCCGCTTCTGAGGGCCGGGGACGGGCCGTCGTTCGTCATCAACATGTCCTCCGCGTCGGGCATTATCGAAAAATGCGGGTCGAAGGACTATTCGTATGCGATGTCGAAGGCGGCGCTCAATATGTTCACGGGCATTTTGCGCAATCAGCTGGCGGAACGAAACGTGTCGGTGTACGCCGTGCACCCGGGATGGGTGCGCACCGATCAGGGCGGGATGGAAGCGCCGCTGGACCCGTCCGAGCCGGCCGCGCAGCTGTGCGATCTGCTGGAAGGGAAGACGAGGCCGGAGCACGGCCGCTTCTTCATCCACTCGGACGGGAGCCCGCTGCCGTTTTAGCGGAAGCCAAGAGAAAGGCCTCGCCGGATTGGACGAAACGAATATTTCCGACGCAGCCGGCGAGCATCTCCGGCGACAGCGGGCGCACCCAGCTCCCCCATGCGTCCGCTGTCGCAAACGCCGATCACCGCGCTCAGTTGAGTAAAAATTACCCATCTGCCCCGTCCAAACGCCGATAACCGCGCCGAGTTGAGTAAAAATTACCCATCTGCCCCGGCCAAACGCCGATCATCGCGCCGAGTTGAGTAAAAATTACCCATCTGCCCCATCCAAACGCCGATCACCGCGCTCAGTTGAGTAAAAATTACCCATCTGTCCCGTCCAAACGCCGATAACCCTGCTCAGTTGAGTAAAAATTACCTATCCGAACCTCTTTCCGCCTACGGCCGCGTTTCGGTTAGTCCGTCCGAAGTTTCCTCCGATTCACGATCCCGGGAGTCTCGTTCGTGTTTCCAAGGCCCCCGTCAAGCGTTTCCTTATGTGGTATTTTATTTCACAGCCTGGCGCCGCTATCCCGTTCGCTCAGGGAGCCGAAGCGCAATGTCGGGCGCACCGATTCGTTAACGCGCGCAAAAGTTTACACTCCGTTAACGAAAAAAGGGAAATGCGATATTGCCTCCATGCTATCATCGCGGTATATCGAAACCAAAGTGATGTAAGGAGGCTTCCGCGATGCATATGGCAGTGATCGGAGCGGGGATTGCCGGATTGACGACGGCGGCCGGCTTTGCGGAATTGGGTCATCGCGTGGACTGTTATGACGCGGATTCGGGAAAAATTCGGTTGTTGACGCAAGGAACGATGCCTTATGTCGAACCGGAATTGGAAGCGCTTGTCGCTCGCAATGCGGAAGCCGGGCGATTGAAGTTCGGCTCCAATCCGGCGCAGATGATGCACGAGGCCGAAACGGTGTTTCTCGCTGTGGGTACGCCGTCCGCGGATGACGGCCAACTGCAGCTTTCTTTTTTGTGGGCGGCGGCGGAACGGATCGGGGAGTGGGCGGACGGAAAAGAACGGACAGTCGTCGTCAAAAGCACCGTTCCCGTCGGGACGGCGGACCGGCTGGAATCGCGGCTTCGCAGCCGGCTGCCCGCGGGCTGTCCCGTTCACGTCGCCTCGCTGCCGGATTTTATGCGCGAAGGCCATGCGGTGGCGGACTTTTTCCAGCCGTCGCGAATCGTGATCGGCGCGGCGAATCCGGAGACGGCGGCGAAGCTCGAGCGGCTGCATCGGCCGTTTTGCGCCCCGGTCGTCCATATGGACCGGAGAAGCGCGGAGCTTTCCAAGCTGGCCGCCAACGGCGCGCTGGCGGTTAAGCTGTCCTTCGCCAACGAGATGGCCTCCCTCGCCGAGCATACCGGAGCGGATTACCCGGCCATCGCGCGGGCGCTCGGGCTGGATCCGAGAATCGGGCCGCAATTTCTTGGGGCCGGCCTGGGCTTCGGCGGCTCGAGCTTGCCGAAGGACGCGCGCGGTCTCGTGCGCCTCGCGGACGAAGCCGGGGCGCCGCAGACGGTCGTGTCGGCGGCGATCCGCGCGAACGCGCTGCTGCCGCTGCGCATGGTCCGCAAGCTCGAAGCCGCGATCTCCGGTCCTTCGCGGCGCAAGGTCGCGCTGCTGGGCCTTGCGTTCAAGCCGGGGACCGCGGATATGCGCGAGGCTCCCTCGTTGAGGCTGGCGACCGAGCTGCTGCGCCGGCATCCGGGAATCCGGCTTTCGGCGTACGACCCCGCCGCGGGGCAGTCGGCGAAGAGGATGCTGCCGAACGCCGTCCGGATTTGCGGTTCGGCAGAAGAAGCGCTGCATGAAGCGGATGCGGCGATCGTGGTGACGGATTGGCCGGAATTTCGCCATATTTCCGCAAATGACTTTAAAAAATGGATGAAACGAGCGATAATACTAGATGGACGAAACCATTTGGACGCCGTCGGGTTGAACGCGGAAGGCGTCGTTTGCATCGGCATCGGAAGATTGCCCGAGGCGACGGCCGAACTCGACGCGGCTGCGGCGGATTTTCCTTCGTCATTATTGTCGTAGAGAGAGGATACTCGTTTCATGAAGATTCGCAAAGCCATCATTCCCGCGGCGGGACTCGGAACCCGTTTTTTGCCCGCGACCAAAGCGATGCCCAAGGAAATGCTGCCGATCATCGACAAGCCGGGGATCCAGTATATCGTAGAAGAGGCGGTCGCTTCCGGAATCGAAGACATTATTATCGTAACCGGCAAAAGCAAGCGCGCGATCGAGGATCATTTCGACAGTTCGTTCGAATTGGAACAAAATCTGCTCACCAAGGGCAAGCTCGAGCTGCTGTCCGAGGTGCAAAAGGCGACGGAGCTTACCGACATTCACTACATCCGGCAGAAGGAACCGAAAGGACTCGGCCACGCGATCTGGTGCGCGCGGAAGTTCATCGGCGACGAGCCGTTCGCCGTGCTGCTCGGGGACGATATCGTGCAATCCGAGGTGCCGTGCCTCAAGCAGATGATGGACGTGTACGACCAAGTTCGCAGCAGCGTGCTCGCCGTCAAGCGCGTGCCGGACGAGGAAATTTCTCGCTACGGGATCGTCGATCCCGCGCCGGGCACGGCGGACGGCGACAAGATCGTCAAGGTGCGCGGCGTGGTGGAAAAGCCGGTCAAGCAATACGCGCCTTCGAACATCGCGATCATGGGCCGCTATATTTTGACCCCGGCCATCTTCGATTTGCTGGAGACCCAGTCGATGGGAGCGGGCGGAGAGATTCAGCTTACCGACGCGATTTACCGGCTGATGGAAAGCGAATCGATTTATGCCTACGACTTCGAAGGCAAGCGCTACGACACCGGGGAAAAACTCGGCTACCTGAAGACGATCATCGACTTCGCGCTCGAGCGCCCCGATCTGGCGAAAGACGTGCGGAACTATTTGAAAACGAAGCTAAGCGAATAACCGGAAACGAGGGAATCCGCCGACGATGCGGCGGCCGCTTCCGGAGCGCAGGCCGAAGCCCGGTTCTTATGGAGCCGGGCTTTTTCATTTTCGGGAAGATGTTGCCGCATCCGGAAGCGCGCGGCAGAACAAGCCCCCCGGTCCCCGGAAATTGGGAGCGGAAGCAAATTGACACACCCTTTGCCTACGCTTAGACTAGGGGTAAACGACCGACGGAGGACGGCATGAATTCCCCTTTTTACAGCGAATGGCGTCATGTGTTCAAGCTGGATCCCGACCGCCCGATCGACGACGACCGGCTTGCCGCCGTCTGCGCGTCCGGCACGGATGCGATCCTCGTCGGCGGTTCGAGCGGCCTGACGTTCGACAATACGGTGGACTTGCTCTCCCGCGTCCGCCGATTCGAGACGCCGTGCGCGCTGGAGCTGTCCGATCCGGAATGCGGCGTGCCCGGCTTCGACGGCTACTTCATTCCGATGATGCTGAACACGGACCGGGGCGAATGGATCGCCCGCCGGCAGGCGGAAGCGCTTCGCGACTACGGGCGACTGCTCCCGTGGGAGCATGTCGCGGGAGAAGCCTATCTCGTGCTGAACCCCGACTCGACCGCCGCGAAAGTGACGGGAGCGAAGGCGGACCTGTCCGCGGCCGAAATCGCGGCTTACGCGCAGGTGGCGGACCGGCTCTGGCGCGCGCCGGTCGTCTATTTGGAATACAGCGGAACGTTCGGCGATATGGCGACCGTCCGCAGCGTGCGCGGGCAGCTGACGCAGGCGCGCCTGTTTTACGGCGGCGGCATCCGTTCGGCGGAACAGGCGAGGCAGGCGGCGCTATCCGCGCATACGGTCGTCGTCGGCAACGTCGTCTACGAGGATTTGGAGGCGGCGCTTTCGACGGTGGATGCCGTAATCAACAGCGCAAAGGAGCAAGACCATGTTTTTTGAACCTGTACCCCAAGATACGGAATCGTTCGACATAGAGAGCGCGGTCGGCCGGCTCAATCCGAAGCAGCGCGAAGCGGTGCTGGCGACGAGCGGCCCGCTGCTGATCATGGCCGGCGCGGGCAGCGGCAAAACCCGGGTGCTGACGCACCGGATCGCGTACCTCATCGCCAAGCGGCTGGCCGCGCCGTGGAGCATTTTGGCCATCACCTTCACCAACAAGGCCGCCCGCGAGATGCAGGACCGGGTGTCCAAGCTCGTCGGTCCGCAAGGCCGCGACATTTGGGTCAGCACGTTTCACTCGATGTGCGTGCGGCTCCTTCGCAAGGATATCGAGCGGATCGGCTACGGGTCCAACTTCAGCATTCTGGATTCGGGCGATCAGTTGTCGGTCATCCGGACCATCATGAAAGAGCAAAACATCGACACGAAAAAGTTCGAACCGAAGGCGGTGCAGGCCGTCATCAGCGCCGCCAAAAACGAGCTGCTCACGCCGGAGCAATACGAGGCGAAAATCGGGGACTATTTTCAGACGATCGTCTCGAAGGTTTACGGCGTCTATCAGAAACGGCTGAAGGCGAACAACTCGCTGGACTTCGACGATCTGATCATGCTGACGATTCGGCTGTTCAAGGACGTGCCGGAGGTGCTCGCGTTTTATCAGAACAAATTCCGGTACATCCACGTCGACGAATACCAGGATACGAACCGGGCGCAGTATGTGCTTTGCCGGATGCTGGCGGAAGGGCACCACAACATTTGCGTCGTGGGCGACAGCGACCAGTCGATTTACCGCTGGCGCGGGGCGGACATTTCCAACATTTTGAACTTCGAGAAAGACTACCCCGAAGCGCAGACGATTTTATTGGAGCAAAATTACCGCTCGACGTCCAACATTTTGGACGCGGCGAACGGCGTCATCCAGAACAACCTGGGCCGCAAGGCTAAAAACCTGTGGACAGACAAGGCCGGCGGGGACAAAATCACCGTCTTCCAGGGCGATTCCGAGCACGACGAAGGCTATTTTATCGCGCGCGAAATCCGCAACAACCGGCAGAACGGCCGCAGCTACGGGGACCACGCGATTTTGTACCGGACGAACGCGATGTCCCGGGTCGTCGAAGAAGTGCTGATCAAGTCGGAAATTCCATACCAGATCGTCGGCGGCGTCAAGTTCTACGACCGGAAGGAAATCAAGGACATTCTCGCGTACTTGCGGCTGATCTCCAACCCGGACGACGACATCAGCCTGGCGCGGATCGTCAACGTTCCGAAGCGGTCGATCGGCGATACGACGATGGCCAAGGTGTTGGAGGAAGCGGGGCGCAGGGGGATTTCGGTGTACAGCCTGCTGAGCGAGGGCGACGGCCTGCTCGGGGACGGGCTGTATCATTTGGACATTCAGACGCGGGCGAAAACGGCGTTGACCGAATTCCGGAACCTGATCGCGAACTTGAGCAAAATGGCCGACTATTTGTCGGTAACCGAACTGACGGAAAAGGTGCTGGAGGAAACCGGCTACCGGCTCGAGCTGCAGCGCGAAAACACGCTCGAATCCCAGGCGCGGCTCGAAAACATCGACGAGTTTCTGTCGGTGACGCAGGACTTCGAGAAGCGCAACGACGACAAGTCGCTGCTCGCGTTTTTGACCGACCTTGCCCTCATCGCCGATATCGATACGATGAACGACGATCCGGAAGCGGGAAATGACGCCGTTGTCCTCATGACGATGCACAGCGCCAAAGGGCTCGAATTCCCGGTCGTGTTTATCGTCGGCATGGAGGAAGGCGTGTTTCCCGGCGGACGGGCGTTTTTGGACAACGAGGAGATGGAAGAGGAGCGGCGGCTCGCCTACGTGGGCATCACCCGCGCGGAGAAAAAGCTGTATTTGACGTGCGCGCGCTCGCGGCTCCTGTACGGCCGGACGAACAGCAACTCGCCTTCGCGTTTTTTGGAGGAAATACCGGAGCCGCTCAAGGAGCGGGCCGGCTCGTTTGGCGGAGGGCGCTACGGCTCGATCGGCGGAGGCGGCGGCTTCGGCGCCCGTCCGGGCGGCTCGCGGTTCGGAAGCGGCGCGGCGACGGCCGGCGGCTTCGGGAGCCGGGCGCAGGCGGGCTCGGGCGGCAGCGTGTTCGGCTCGCGGCCGGGAGCGGCCGCCGGAGCGACCGGGGCCGGACGAACGGCCGCGGGCGGCGGTTCCGCGCCGCAAGCCGGCGGAGCGGCCGACGCGCAGCTGTCCGCGGGCGATAAAGTGCAGCACGCCAAATGGGGCGTCGGCACGGTCATCGCCGTCAAAGGCTCGGGCAAGGATACCGAGCTGCAAATCGCGTTTCCGGCGCCGGTCGGCGTGAAGCGGCTGCTCGCGGCATTCGCGCCGGTGACGAAGATATAATCTTTTCGCGTTATCACCCCGTGTTCCATATCGCAGGCTCACGGGGTGATTTTATGCGCGGCCCATTGGAGAACATAAGAGTACATAGGAAGGACGGTCGATTATGACGGCAAAGGAACCGATCGAGCGGATGCGGGAGCTGGTGGAGGTGCTGAACGGGCACGCCCGCCGCTATTATACGATGGACAGTCCGACCATCAGCGACAAGGAATACGATGCGCTGTACGACGAGCTGGCGGAGCTTGAGCGAGCGTCCGGAACGGTTTTGGAAAATTCGCCGACGCGCCGGGTCGGCGGGGAAATTTTGAAGGGGTTCGTTCCCCATCGGCACCTGTCCCGGCTGTGGAGCCTCGACAAGGCGCAAAATCTGGACGACCTGACCGCCTGGGCGACGCGCGTAAAGAAGCTTATCGCCGATTACAACGCGAAAAACCCGGACCGTCCGCTTCCGGATCCGGAATACGTCGTCGAGCTGAAATACGACGGCCTGACGCTCAATTTGACGTATTCGAACGGCGAGCTCGTTCAAGCCGCCACGCGCGGCAACGGCGTCGTCGGCGAAGGCATTTTGGCGCAGGTTCGGACGATCCGCTCGGTGCCGCTCGCGATTCCGTTCAAGGACGGCGTCGTGGAAGTGCAGGGCGAAGGCATCATGCGGCTTTCGGTGCTGGAGAAGTACAACGAGACGGCCGCCGAACCGCTCAAAAACGCGCGCAACGGCGCCGCCGGCGCTCTTCGGAACCTCGATCCGCGCGTTACCGCGTCTCGTCGGCTGGACGCTTTTTGCTACAACATCGGCTATTCCGAGGGGCTGCAGCTTGCCAACCACCGGGAAATGATGGCGTTTTTGCGCGAAAATCAATTTCCCGTCAACGCCTACGTCCGGTATTTTTCCGATATCGAAGCGCTGTCGGCGGAGCTGGAGCGGGTCGCCGAGATGCGCAAGGAACTCGATTATTTGATCGACGGCGCGGTCGTCAAGCTGACGGATTTCGCGACCCGCGAGGCGCTCGGCTATACGGACAAGTTCCCGCGGTGGGCGATCGCGTTCAAGTTCGAGGCGGAAGAGACGACGACCGTGCTCGAATCCGTCTCCTGGGAAGTCGGCCGCACGGGGAAAATCACGCCGCTCGCCCGCGTGGAAGCGGTGGAGCTGGCGGGAGTGACGGTCCAAAACTGCACGCTCAACAACATCGGCGACATCGAGCGGAAGAACCTGAAGCACGCGCTGGGCACGCGGGTGTTCATCCGCCGCTCCAACGACGTCATCCCGGAAATTTTGGGAAAAGCGGACGAGGAAGAAGCCGGCGGGACGATCGAGTATCCGAACGTCTGTCCGGGCTGCGGCTCGCCGCTGGAAATGCGCGGGGCGCACCTGTTCTGCCTGAACAAGCTCGGCTGCAAGCCGCAAATCATCGGGCGCATCACCCACTTCGCTTCGCGCGACTGCATGGACATCGAGACGTTCAGCGGAAAAACGGCCGAGCAGCTTTACGAGGAGCTCTCCGTTCGGGATCCGGCCGACCTGTATTCGCTCACGCTCGAGCAATTGCTGGGCTTGAGCCGCTTCGGCGAGAAAAAGGCGAGCAACCTGCTGGCGGCGATCGAGAAGTCGAAATCCCGCGAGCTGGCCGCGTTTCTGAATGCCCTCGGCATTCCGAACACCGGCAAGGCGACGACGAAAATGCTGGCCGATCACTACGGCGATCTGGACAAGGTGATGGCGGCCGAGGCGGAAGAGTTGACGGCGCTGCCGGACGTGGGCGGCATCGTGGCGGAGAGCATCGCGGGCTTTTTCCGCGATCCCGTCATGCAGGAGAGCATCGCCCGCATGCGCGCGGCCGGCGTGCGCGCCGAGGCGGAGCGCACGGCGTCGGAAGCCGCCGACGAGAGCCACCCGCTTTTCGGCAAAACCGTCGTGCTGACCGGGACGCTGACGCGGTTGACGCGCGACGAGGCGGCGAAGAAGCTGGCGGCGCTCGGGGCGAAGGTATCGGGCAGCGTATCGAAGAAGACGGACCTCGTCATCGCCGGCGAGAGCGCGGGCAGCAAGCTGGCGAAGGCGCGAGAGCTCGGCGTCGAGGTGCTGGAGGACGAGGAGGAGCTGCTCAAGCTGCTGGGCATGGAGTCGTAAAAAAAGGCCAACCAGAAATTCTGGCTGACCTAATAATACGAAAGACCGCCGTCCGAATGGCCCGTTGTCGTTGTCGGGTCGGGGACGACGGTCTCTTTCTTTCGTCCGAATTATCGCTGGAAGAACTCGATCCACTCCCGTTCGGGGCCGTAGATGAAGAAGTAGCGGTGGCCGTTGGGGAGCGTTACGATATCCTGGCCCAGCCCCTGGTCGATGAACGTCGCGCCGAGCCGCTTGAGCCGTTCGAATTCCGCTTCGATATCCGGCACATGAACCGCAAAGTGATGAATGGTGGCTTCCGACGGCAATTGATCGCTGTAGCCTTGAATCAGTTCGATTTCCGTTTCGTCCGAGCCGTTGAAGCCGAGAAACGCGAGTTGAAACACCCCGTTCGTGTGGACGAGGCGCCCTTTTACCTCCAAGCCGACAACTTCCGTGTAAAATCGGACGGTTTTTTCCAAATCCCGAACGACGATGCCGACATGATCGATTCTTTTTTGCGCCATATCCGATTCCTCCCGAAAATAAGTTCACGCCCGTTGCCAAAGCTCGCCACTTCTGCGGTGCCTGAAATAGGGAGCGAAGACGGCTGCGGTTGGGCGGCTTAGGCGTCAACCGGGCTTCAGCTTGCGCGATATCCTTTTATATTGATAATAAAGCGTGCAGCCGATGCAATAGCCGAGCAGGGCGACGCCGGCCGCAATCAGCAGAAACGCCGCGAATACGGTCCCCGCGAGCGTCCAGCCGAAGAAATGGCAAAGCAGCGACAAGGTCAGGAAGACGACCGCAAGCGTATTGTTGAAACGTTGCAGCACTTCCGCCTGCGTTTCTTTGCCTTCGGTTCGCAGAAACGGCCTGGCGAGGCGCACGAACAAATTGTACTTGCCCCGCGTCAGCAGTCCGGCGACCTGAACGAGCCACAGGGCGGCAAGCACCCAAGGGTTTTGCAAAACGACCGACGCAACGACGAACAGGACGATGCCTGCCTGATTCGCTTTTACGTAAGGCATGGGAATCTCCTTCAATTTGCTCGCCTCCGTTTTCGCAAAAGGGATGAAGAAACGTTGAATTAATTCCAACTTAACTTATCGGCTTTTGGATCGTCAAGTGGAAGTTCAATAAATTCCATAAAAAGGTTGTTGCGTAGTCGCGTCGATTCGTGGTAAATTAAATCTCGCCGCTTCGAACGGAGCGGGCAGCACGAACGAAACAAATGAAAAACAGCTTCAAAAAAAGTGGTTGACAAGCTTTGAAGAAGCTGATATCATTAATGGCTGTCGGCTCCTTGAGCAGACGCGAAAGCGAAGGCCTTCGGGCTAACGCGATTGCTCCTTGAAAACTGAACATCGAGCGTAATTGGAAACAAGTCGAATGCAGGCTTTGAGCCTGTGCGAGACAAACCAGCAATAACTTTTTGAG
>NZ_LT821242.1:0-120018 GCF_900169535.1 Cohnella massiliensis | reverse complement strand
AGCCCGCGACGATCCACCTGATTGGCTTTGCACCATCTTGCTGCTTTTTCTCCACTGGAACGGAAAGCGGCAATTCGTTCTTCCCATTTCTTCTGTACGTCTTCTCTGGCCATAAAAAATCCTCCCCCAATTGGACTATGAGGAGGATTATCTCACGGTTATTGCAAGGAACGAAGGTGGGGAGAGTTTGACGCTTACATACAATCGCTCGAAACTTTCAAACATTCTGTTTGCCCGAGAATTAAATCGACGTGCGAGGAAGAAAGGTATCACTTCTATAGCAGTACATCCTGGTACAAGTCCTACAGGCATCGGGAGAAACGCACCGAAGGGAACCCAAGCATTCGGACTGCTATTAATGAAAATATTCGGAACTTCTCCTGATCAATCATCTTGGCCATCACTTATTGCGGCGACGGATTCGACAGTCACCGGAGATCATTACGTAGGGCTAGGAATGAATCCACTAAAGGCTAAGAAACCGAAGTTTGTAGATTTCCCCAAAAAGGCATTGGACACGCAGCTTGCGGAAAAACTTTGGTTACTATCCGAGAAGTTAACCGGAGTACATTATGACTTGTAAAAACGAGCAAAGATGGCTTCTTCTTGAAATGAAAACCGTATCACATATGCCAGGTCATTACGCAAACGGGAAACGTTAGTTCAATGGGACAGCGACGATACCGGATCAATTCTCTCAGCTCGCGGTTTGGGATGTAACTGCCATTCAATAGACCGTGGCGAAGCAGTCCGGCGATCCATTCCGCATCTTTTACGTCGGTTTTGCGGCCCGGAACATTCTTGATGTGCTGGGCGTTTACGACAAATACCTAAATCTCCTCAAGCTCCAGATCGGTTTCCAGTAAGGTTCTGTACTTTCCATGGCGGCGTGAGTGCAAGGAAATTATATCGCATGACTACCATTTTCATCATCTGATGGTGCCGCGCTATCGGCATGGGCGTCTAAGACTTTATTTTTCCGTCTTGGGCCGCCGCGAGGTTGGGATTTTTGCTTTATATCTACAGGAAGATTTGTTAAAATGTATATACGTTATAAAAGTTATGACTGTTACAAAGGTATAACTAATCGTGTGCTGATCATACTATAGAGAGGAGAATATAAAATGAATGGTGTGGTCAAATTGACGAATGATAAACGGCAGGAGACTCGTTATTCCCGCAAAATAGGACGGATGGGGAACAGTTTGGGAGTAAGTTTGCCCAAAAGCCTTGCTGCGAAGTTAAATATTTCGCAAGGGGATGAGATCGAATTCATCGAAAACGATCGAGGCGAAGTGTTGTTGAGAAAAGCACGACAAAGTAAACTGCCCGATAATGTTCGTCCTGAAGTTTTGGAAGCTTTCTTTGATGTATTTGAAGAGGATGAGGGAATTCTTGAGGATCTAAGGGATCGATGATATGACGATCTTCCTGACCAAAGAAGAAATTATCGCAGCACACTATTTTATCATGAGAAGAATGAATGACGCAGAGCAGGCGGGCGTGAAGGACCACGGCCTGCTGGAATCTGCGGTACATAGACCGCAGCAAAGCGTATTTGGAGAAGACGCTTATCCAACCTTATTTGACAAGGCTGCAGCATTGTTGGATTCTCTGGTCAAAAATCATTGTTTTCATAATGGCAATAAGCGGACAGCGTATCTTGTTGCAAAGTCATTCCTGATGATGAATGGATACCAACTAGGGATGGAACGTAAATATGCAGTGGAATTTATAGTCGATATTGCACAAGGAGTATATAAATTGGAGGCTATCGCTCATCTTCTAGAAGAACATTCTACTGAAAATGATTTCTCGGGGAGTTCTTAAGGGGATATCAAAACTATGACTACACCCGTAGAAGCGTATGTGGCGTTATCTTCGGACAGGGGTTCAAATCCCCTCGCCTCCACCATGTAAATCCACAACCGCTTTAGGTTGTGGATTTTTGCTATACTATTTGCAGGAAAACTAAATTGATCATTAATACGCTAAAATTGATTTAAGACAAATAGGGATAAATATTTAATTTGGATAAATAATTTGATTGGAAGTTATATAACCATAATGAACTTTTATGAAAATCCTGCCGCAGTTGCTGTCGGCTCAGAGAATCTAGCAAAATGACGACTTTAGATGAGAAGGGGAAGGTACCTATGTTCCATCCTGAACAAGTAAAGAGTTATATCCTGCATCCTGAGTATACTGTAAGCAATACCGCTCTAAAGTACTTTGAAGACAGCTTTTTATACGAAAATGAACCTGCTTTAATGCCGTTATTGCTAGAAAAACTGAAGCAATCTAAGCACGCCAGATCCATTCATTTGTTCCATGGATATAAGTTCCCGCAAACCGAAGAGACGATTCGCGGGTTGTTGGCCTTGTGTCTTTCGCCGACATACGATAATAATACGAAATTCCATTTGAAAAAGATGTTGCATCATAGCGATCCCCAGTTGTTGGACCCCTTTGTGGAGTTCGTCGAGAAAGATCCGCTTTGGAAAAATCGGGTGCAGCAAAAGCGTAATCTTTCGATGATGGACGATCAGGAACTCGTGAGTACCTTCCAATTGTTTATTGAGCAAACCACCGATAAATATGTAAATGAGTTTGACACAACGTATGGTGACGAAATCGTGTATGAGCTGTCCCGTCGGACGTGTATGGATCCCGATGCTATACTTCAGAAGCTGGATGCCTATAATCCGGACGACTTAAGCTATGAAACCCCGTATTTTGTTCAGCTGGCGGGTGCAATGAAGCTGGAAGCGGCCATTCCTTTTCTGTGCAACTTTTTGGGAGCGGAGGATGATTGGCTTCCAGAGAAGGCCGTAGAGGCGCTTATTCATATCGGGACAACTTCGGTTGTGACGACGCTGGCCGATCGGTATTTTGCTGCTAACGGGGAATATTTCCGGTTATATGCTTCCGATGTGTTCGGTAAAATCAAGCTGCCCGCCTCGGAAGAGGCATTGCTGACGCTATTGCCGGAAGAGCGGCATCTAACCTATGCGACCAACTTGGCGAATGGTCTATGTGAGCTGGGCTCAAGCAAGGGCCTTCCGCTAGTCCAGGAGATGGTGGAAGGAGATTACGAACGTGGACTGATGAACCTCACACAGTCGATTTATGCTTACTGCATAATTTCAAACACACCGCATCCTTCATTGCCGCAATGGAAGAAGGAGCTTGATAGGGAAGAAGCGCGGCTGGCCAAGCGTGAGAAAGAAGTGGATCGGATGTTTGCCAGCCCTAGACTTCAAGGTAGCCTAGGCACACCTTATACTAACCCGAATAAAGCAGGACGCAACGATCCTTGTCCTTGCGGAAGCGGGAAGAAGTACAAGAAATGTTGCGGCGCGTAAATGGATACTAATAGAACCTATGGAGATGCGAATTAGAGGGATATCCAAGTAAAATATTTCCGGGTCAACCAACTTTCGGCCTCGCGTTCACAAGCAGGATGCTGGCGACGATGAGCGCCATTCCCGCGAGCAGGTTCAGCGTCAACTGCTCGTCGAGGAACAAAACGCTGCAGACGATGGAGACGACCGGGATCAGGAACGTGAACGACCCGACCTTCGTCGCCTCGCCCGAGCCGATCAGCTTGAAGTAGACGAGCCAGCCGAGCGCGATGACGAAGACGGAAATGAACAGCGTATCGTAGACGAACGGACCGGTCCACCGGATTTCCGACCAGCTCTCCACGGTCGAGCCGTACGCCGTCATGACGACGCCGCCGATCGTGACCTGCATGGCCGTCATCCACAGCGAGTCGACCTTGGCCGCTTGCCGCTTGATATAGACGGTTCCGAGCGCCCAGCTGAGCGCGGATGCCAAAGCGAGCAGGATGCCGATGAGCGAGATTCCCCCCTCCAGCCCGCCGATGCTCATCGCGGCCACTCCCGCGAAGCCGAGCAGCAGGCCGATCATTTTCCGGGCGTACATTCGCTCTCCCAGCCACATCCAGGCAAACAATCCGAGCAGCACCGGCTGCAGAAACACGATGGCCGAGAACAAGCCGGCGGGCATGTATTGCAGGCCGACGGTCTGGAAGCCGTAGTAGAAAACGATGCTCAGGAAGGCCGAGAACAAATAATACGGCCATGTCTCCCGAAGCCGAAGCTTCCTCCAGCGCGGCAGCGCGACGGCGATGAGCAGAACTCCGCCGATCAGCGTCCGAAGGCCGGCGAACAGCAGCGGCGGCGTGAATTCCAGCGCGTATTTGGACAAAGGCCAGTTTATCCCCCACATCAGGATAAGGAAGAATAAATAGAAAAAAGTTTGTTTGCGGGATAGAGCAGCTTCTGACATAAGAGGTCTCTCCTTGTGAAAGGGTCAACCCGAATGATACACTATTTTTTAACATGATGAAAATGAATGTTTCTTATAGGAGGCATAGCGTTTACGTTATGACTAACACGCAGATCAAGCTTTTCGTCAAGATCGCAGAGACAGGAAGCTTTACGAAAGCGGGCCTTGACCTGAATATGACGCAGCCGGCGGTTAGCCGCGCGATTTCTTCGCTGGAAGCGGAGCTGGACGTTCCGCTGCTTCTGCGCGATCGCCGCAGCGGCGTGCAATTGACCGATGCGGGCAAGCGCATTCTCGTGCTGTTCCGCGAAATTCTCGGCACATTCGCCAAGGTGGAGCAAGTCGTCGCCGACGAAAAGGGGCTTCAGGTCGGTACAATTCGCGTCGGGGCTTTTCCCGTGGCCGGGGCTCACTTCCTGCCCCGGATCATCGGCGCCATCGCCAAGAAGCATCCGGGCATCGAGTTCGAGCTGCACGAAGGGAACATCGACGAGCTGAGGAGCTGGCTGGAGACGAGGGTAATCGACGTCGCGTTCCTGATTCCGCCGGATGGCGACTGGGAGACGATTCCGCTCTATCGGGAGAAAATGTACGCCGTGCTGCGAGCGGATCATCCGTTAAGCGACCTGTCCGTCATCCCCGTCAAACAGTTGGCCAAGGAGCCGTTCATTACGTGCAAAGCCGGATACGAGCCGCCGATCATCGACCTGTTCGAACGGGCGTCAGCCCGCTTGCAAACGAAGTACATCGTTCAAAGCGTCAGCATGGCTCTCCGCATGGCGGAAGAAGGCCTCGGCTTTCCGATTCTGTCCGAGCTGGCGCTGAAGGCGCTCCCTCCCGGGCTGGTCAAGCGCGAGCTGGAGCCGGAAGCGTTTCGTGACATTCGGCTCGCGGTGCCTTCCATCGCCGAATCCTCCCACGCCGTCAAGCTTTTTATCCGGACCGCGCTCGGCTTGTTCCCTCCGCACGGCATGCCCGTCTCGGACCCGGCAGGTCTGGTTTCACAACAATAACTCCATGGCCGTTCGCTCTTTATCCGCAATCTCGAGCAGAAGCCTTGATGCCTGCTGCAGCTCCTCGTGGCTGCCCGTTTTTCCCGCACGTTCGATCGAGGCGGAGACACGGGTCCACATCGGAGCGATTTCCGCAAACATACGGTAAGCTTGTCCGATTTTCGGGTCTTCCAAGCGCTCGGCGCATTCCTTCAGGAAGTCCCGGTACAGATTCCGGAACAAAGCGCCGCCGGTTCCCGCCCGCTCCATCAGCAAAGCGGCCAGGCCTAAATCATGTTCGAAATTGCGGCTGCGGGAAGGCCATTTCAGGATTTCGCGGCTCATTTTGACAACGCCTTTGTTCCCGACATTGCGAATGGGCGGGTTCAAATAATCATGCGCGTTCCTGGTCAAGGATTCGCGTATCGCGGGAACGAGCGGAGGCAAAGCGTTGATCGGATCGAGCGAAAACGAACGATTCCGCGAACTCATGGGTCCCTTTGCGTTCCGGGCCGCGGCCAGGCTTGCGAGGCTCGTTTTCACCTGTCCGCCCTGCTGTCCGGTGTCCGCCATGTAGGCGTATTCGTCATCCATGCCGTATAAGACCGCATAGTGGCCGGCAAAGTGCACTTTGTTCGTAAAATAGTCCAAGTAATAGGAATCCAGCTTCAGGCCGACCGGAATTCCGCGATCGATGCAGCGCCGCACGTTTTGCCACGCTACGCCGACGGACGACGTTTCCTGAGTTCGGACGGTCAAACCCAGCGCGCTGGCCAGGTTGGCTGTCAATACATCCGGCTTCACCCTTCCGCCGATGAACGGAAAGTCCATTCCCTTGGAGTCCCAGTAAATGAAGCCGAGCCCCTGCCCGAGTCCGAACAGCATCGGTTCCGACAGTCGGATTCCCGCAAATTGCAGCAGGTTGCCCAGGGCGGTCGTTTCGCAATGTTCGCCTCGGTACGGTACGAAACCTTCAATGATTTTGGCCATCGTCCCCTGTCTCCTCCGACAATTCTTGAATTAGACGGTCAACGAACGCTGTCTCGCTCTCGATCAGGCTTATCGGATGCAAGAACAGCGCCCTTACGTTCAGCGGCAATCGAGCGCCGCCTTGCGATTCGAACTTCCGCCTTACTTTGATTGAAGCGCCATGAAGAAAGTCCAGCCGTTTCCGCAAAGCGGCGATCGCTTCGTCCTTCCCGATGAAGGGCAAAGCGGCCAGGCCGAGATCGAAGCGGTTGTCGCGTTCCCGCGTTGACGACAGGCTGTCGAGGATTTCATGTTTCAGCTTGATCCTGCCGGCTTCGGTGAGGGCGAAGCGGGTCGGCATCGGCCCCTTGCCGGATTTTTCGTCGGAATCCTCGGGCGCGATCCAGCCTTTGTCGCTCAGCTTCTTCAGTCCTCCGTAGATCGAAGTCGTGCCGATATTCGCCCATTCCCGATAGCCTCGCCGATCGACCAGCTTCTTGATATCGTACCCCGAAGTTTGACCGCCTTCCGCGATCATTTGCAGCAGCATGAATTCGACATTCGAGATCGGGTGCATGGTGGGGCTCCTTCATTTTATATTTCACATATGTAATATAACACTAGTGGAATAAAAAGGTCAATGCCGAACCGGATTTATTGGAGAATGCAGTTGGCCACTAAGCTTGAGTTGCAACGGAGCAAGGTGTTCAGAGCGGAAGATTTGGCGGACGTATTCGTTAAAAGTCCGGATGGTTTAATTTCTAACATTTCTGTGCCTATAAGATGAATACTGTCGAATGAATAGTAGTATGGTCGTGATTATTTCCATTTCTATTGATTAAATTGAATTAATTGTTCTGATATAATAAAAAAATTTAATGGAGGTAATTTATATGGTGATAAGAAGATTTGTTCCTGTTCTAATGTCGTTTATTCTTTCATTCTCCTTAACTGGTAGCCTTGCATCGGCAGATGTTATCGAAGAACAGGTCATTTTCGAAGCAGAGGAAATCACAAATTTGAGTTTATTGTATGAACGCGCAAGAAAAGGTATTACAGATGCTGATATAATCGATAGATCTATTGGAATTTTAAAAAACAGAGTTTCTAATGTTGAGGGCGTCGGCACTGTTGAACAGCTTGAAACAACACAGAAATTGCGTGCCGTGAAAAAGGGCGATAAAATTATTGAAAGTTATAAGGTCGTGACATTGACAATTGTTTCTGATGAAGACGAAGATGAAGGTATCGTTGCACCTTTAGCAGAAGGAAGCAAAAGTGAATCTAGATGGGACACCGCAGGAGGAGTAAGAGCTTATTCCACAGTAAACTATGATAGAAGTATTGACGGAAATCTATATTTGTATAAATTAACTTCTGTTAGTGGAGGTTGGGAACGTCATGACTCATCTTACGTATTATCTGACAGAAAAGTGAATTATGGAGCAACGGGAACAACAAAAGAAGGGGGATTTGCTAACCAATCATCAGGATTCCTTTACCCTACTAGTGATACCTATTCTTATACCGCTCCTTCAAACTGGGTTCCGGTTTGGCAATCGTATATGATTTTCGGTACAAACTCATGGGTTACAATAAAACGAGGGACAAGTTCTGAATGGGAACTACATTTATCCAATCTGGTAGCTTGATGATCCACCCCGGCCTAAATATGGGCTGGGTTTTTTATAATAAATAAAAACAACCGTAAATAATAAATGCAAGTAAGGAAATAAGTGCTGTGATTGCGGCCAATTTTCTTTTAAGCTTTCGTTCATTTTGATTTTCCGAATAGTAATTTCCTCTCTGTTGAGTACCTGTAGTCCATGCACCAATCAGAATCCCGGAGATAAACAGAAAAATAATTCCGACATACAATAACCAATCCATCGTATACCCCCTTAAAATTTTTAAAATAATACTTTTAATAACATTAAATAAATACCAAAACCATAATAACATGTTTAATCCATACAATGATTATATTAGCTCATTGTTAAAAATTTGAGAAGAGTAAAGATGATTGACGTGAGGATCCGGATCATTCCCCATTTTGTTCGATGTTGTGATTTAGGCTTAGTAACGGAATTAGACAGATAACAGCAAAAATACGGGAGAATGCCGGAAGAGAAGCTGGCACCTTTATGCGTAAGAGGCCGTGGTCCAGGCAATGAAGCGGATTAAATCGAGCGAAGGCTGGATTCCCACTGGCCGACGTGGGGGAAAGGTGGGATCGGCAGGACCGTATTCGAACTCGGAAGCTTTCCGCCGTTCGGATCCGCGTCCCGGCTTCGTCGCATTACTTCCCCCGGCAACCGGAGAGCAAGGAGCAGCTTGCGGAAGGGCACTGCGGAGTAGAGGAATGGATGAAACGAACGGAACCCGATTTGAACCGGGCGCCGGAACGGAAAGCGCGAGCTGAGCTTGGTTTAAACCCAAGGCAACGGAAGGTCGAGGAAGAGGTTGCCTAACGGCAGCCTTTCCTTTTTTAAACTACGACGGCACAATTAACTAACTCACATAATTTGATCCCATTGTGCCTCCAGTTTCTCTAGAAAAGCGATGGGCTGGCGGTTAAATCTTCTACGCTGAACGCTTTCGGATAGCCGCCGGTCCCATCGTGCTTTGCGCGTTGCATATTTTTCATAGCCCACCGTTCTTAAACGGGCGATGATGTGTTTTTGTCGAAGTGCATCGTCTACAAGTACAATCATTTCTCCATTACGCACAATGTAGCTGTTCCAATTGCGTAGCCCAGTAATTCGGCGATGAACAGCCTTCATTCGGCGGAAAAACTGTTCCAGATCGTTGTTCGTACGAGGGATGTGGTAGTGATCGTAACTAGTGAACAGTCCCTTCCAGAAGCCGCGAGAGTAGTAGTACAGTGGTCACCATAGGGGCATCCTGTTCATCGATGTAAGTCTGTTCAGCCACCCGAGCAATTGGGTCATTTCCCACTCAACCGTTTCGCTCGTCTTGTCTTCGTCTGGCGCCAAGGTAGCCGCGATATGGGCTAGCGGTGTAGCCCAGCGAACGACAGACGCATATCTGGTAGCCTGCTCATCAAGTTTGCTGAAAATTCTGACCAGACCTTGGAGGAGATGAGGCTCTTTTTTTAGTCAAGCACCGCGCAAGCGACGCCTGTATGGCTTGAGCTCGTTCATAAATAAGCATCCCGGGCAATTTGAGCGGCGGTTCCCCGTCCTCCAGAAGCAGAGCGCGAACCGCAGCGACATAACCTTTTGCAACCTGCGCTTCGCTTGCAATGGTTTCCGCCCTAACACATGAAGTGTCTGTGGCTACGCCTTCGTTTGCTTGAGCAGCTTCCACGGCATTCTTCTCAACTTGCTCGATCTTCCTTTCGACTTCCCGCAAGCCGCGCATGCTCTTCTTTAGCTCCATCTTGAGTTTGCGATCCGCATCTACAACAGGTTTGGCAATATCTTTAAGGTAGTGGTACTGGGATACGGCACATCCGGCAGAAGCGTTTCGAATGCCTGACGAATGGAAACTTGTCCGTCACTGACGATTCCGACGACGGGGAAGCCCAACTCAATAATTGGCTCGATGAGGCTGCGTAATTCGCCAGCGGCTCCGCTTTTCATGTTCTGAGCCGCCAAAACTGTGCCACTGAACACCTCTCGAATGACATAGTGCATCTCATTTCCTTTTTCCGGCTGGACGCCGTCCATGGAGAGAATGATGCCGCCATTTTGTGCCGTGGTTTCCGCCAAGCTTTGTCTTACATGCTCGTCAAGACTGGCCGCCAGCAGGGTTTGATAGCGTTCATAGAGTGTTTGCGCATATCGCTCACTAGCTACAATCCCGCGCTCGTTTAGCAACTCTGCAATCTCTTTACACGTGCGGTGCTGCTTAAAACGCAACTCCCCAACGAGGCCGAGCACATCGTAGCCATAAGAAGAATACTTCATGCTCAGCATTTCGGCTTCCGCTGATTTATAGGCTACGCCTGTGTGAACGCAGCTTGCATTAGGACACATGTAGGCCATGCTCCAGGCATGAATAACACCAGTTAGTGTAGTGATTTTTTTGTTCCAGGCGGTATGGGATCGCTTAAGCTTGACCCCGCAATGCGGGCAGTTAGTCAACTCGGGTCGGAAATAGATTTTCGGCGCGGCGCCGAGGCGATTTTTCGAAAGCATAAGGGCACACTCCAACTTATTTTGTGTCCCTTATGTATTCGACATCCTCCAGGAAAATCCTGTTAGTTAATTATGCTGTCGTAGTTTTAAAATAGATTATTTCAATACGCCGCGCCTGGTCATGACCCTGCAATAGAAGAACAACCCAAACGTCAGGATGAGGATTCCGATATCAAAAAGCGAAATCCAGGGGCCAAGGATATTCCAGCGATCCATAAAGGCAAACGTAATAAGCTCTAGCGCCAAAATCGAAACGGACGAAACAAGCGCGACCTGCACGGCCCAGCGGGAACGGATGTGAAGCAAAATCGGTGCCATCAGACCGGAAAAAACATTCAGGGTCCAGAAGACGAGAGGCAAAATAGGTAATCCGTGAAATACGTATAGACTTCCTCTCCGTAGTTTTTGGAGCTGTAATAGGCATCGTTATGCCCGAGCGTCATAAAGTAATCGTAAATCCCGTTCGCATAAAGGAAGAAAAAGAATATTCCTGCGAGGTAAAGATGCCAGGGTGCCTTTGCTCGTTGTAATGGCGTCTTCGATTTTGCGTGATCCATTTCCAGTGGTGCCTCCCTTTGCGCTTTAAGCTCTTGCATTGTGTCACAATTGTGCAATCATGTAGAAGTATAGAGCCGCGAATAGGACGGTACAATCCTTTCCGGACAAGTGCTACATTCGCTTCGTTTTTGTGACAGAATCCGCAGGCGAACCGGGGACAGGAGGACACAGATGAGAAAAGGCCAAACGCATCCTTCAGCCATTCTCTCAAAAAGGATGCTTGCGCAAGGGCTTGTCGAACTTTTGCGAGAAGAAGAATATAAAGAGATCACGGTTACCCGATTATGCGAACGTGCGCAAATTGCCAGAAGAACGTTTTATCGCAACTTTGAAACCATTGAGGATGTTCTGTCCTTTTCTATCGCCGGCATGATGGAGGAGTTCGTAAAAGAGATGCAGGCACACGTTCATGATGATTTCAAAACCGTCGTCACGGCCTATTTTACATTTTGGGAAAAGCATGCTTGGTTGCTGTTATTGCTGAGCAAAAATCAATTGATCCATATCGTTTTTACTCTGTATATTCATTACCTGCATCAGTTTTCGAATGTCTTGTGGCTGAACGATCAAGCAGCTGCTCCAGATGAAGAGGAATTCGCCGTTAGACTCGCCTATACATCCGGAGGGTTGTGGAGCGTGCTGACGTATTGGATTTCTTCCGGTTGCCGGCAGAGTCCGGGGGAGCTTGCCGGGATTATTGGGGGGGATGCCACATCTTAATTCTCCCACTGTTACTTACAGCCGCAGTTTATTTATTTCTTATCAATTGGAGTTATCCCAGTTAGAAAAGGAGATCTTAATTCATTTTGCTTATATTTAATACTATATTCTGAACCCTCAACCAAAAAAGGCCACACAATTTCTGGAACCTTTATTTGTACAACTCTGTTGTCTTCGGATCTGATTTTAATAATATGATTTTTAGGCGTCTCAATTTTTTCCTCTAGAAGTCCGGTGATAAAGTCCGCGTAAGCAGGCTTTTATCACGGTTTTGTCGAATTAATATCGTAACACGACTATCGAAAGAGTGATTAGGTATGAAAGCCCGCAAGTCATCGGCTATCCAGCCTCAGATGTTCCAATTCGTGGATATGGATGAACTCGTGCCGAAAAAGCACATCCTGCGCCAACTGAACGAAGCGCTTGATTTTTCCATCGTTCATGATTGGGTGGCGCCTCTATATACGGAACGTACCGGCCGCCCGGCGGCTGACCCGGAGCGGATGGTTCGACTGATGCTGCTTTCGTATTTGTTCAACCATTCCGAACGGGAATTGTATCAACTGTTGCCCATGCATGCGGGCTATTTGTGGTTTTGCGGACTGGATTTCGAATCCGTCGTGCGCCCGGACTCATCGCGGCCGTCCCTGCCGGATCGGACGACCTTGGTGAAGACCCGGAAATTGTGGCGAACGCACGGTGTTTTTGAGAAGCTGATGAAACATGTCGTCGATCAGTGCATCGCCGCGGGACTGGTCCAACCCGATGTGCATGTCGGCGTCGACGGCACCCAGGTACGGGCCAACGCATCCATTCACAGCTTGAAAGAAATCACCCTGGCCCCGGTGGAGTCGATTGAAGACTATTTGGCTCGCATGGCCCGGCAAGATGAAGAGACCGGTGGTGTCGCCCATGATTCCGATGATGACCGACAGCCGCCCGCACCGCCCGCGCAAAAAGAGCGGCTGCTGGAAGACGAAGCGACGCATGAAGATTTTCATGGCAAAACTTTCTCGACCAAGACCCACCGCAGCGTAACGGATCCGGATGCCCGCTTGTACAAAAAGAGCAACGGTCAGGAAGCGCATTTGCGGTATTTGGTGCATGATGTGACGGATATCAAATCCGGCGTCATTCTGTCTACGCAAGCGAGCATCGCGTCCGGAACGGCTGAGCGTGAAACGAGCTTGCGGCAGCTCTTCGCGATCCGTTTTGCCCATCCGCAAATCCGGATTCGGACGCTTTCTGCCGATAAAGCCTACGGTACGACAGATTATCTGCAAGCGTTGTTCGAGCAAGGGATTGTTCCCCTGGTTTCGCTTCGCAACCTGACACTGGAAGATGTACCTGCTTGGAAACGTCAAACGAACGATCCGGAGAAACAACGCAAACGGCTGGCCAAAATCCGGGAAATCCAAATTCGAAACAAAGCCAAACGAATTCAGCTTATGGGTTCTTACCGTCATCTGCAAAAGTTGCGGACGCGGTGCGAGCATGTGTTTGCCGAAAGCAAAGTCGCGCATGGCCTGGGCCGCGCACGGAGCCGTGGATTGGACTGCATGCAAGAGCAGGCGGTGCTCACGGCCATCGTTCAAAATCTGAAAAGACTGTGCCGGTTTAAGAAAAAGCGACCACAAACCGGTGTTTTGGCATGTCCAAAACCGAAATCCGTGATGATGGAGGCAGTGTCGGACCTGCTCATTTCGGCGCTGGTTGGGTTGTTTTCCTCTTTTTTTATGCCGAAGAGACGGTTACAACTGACCTAAATCACCGGACTTCTAGAGTTGCAATAATAATTGTACTTGTGAGTAAATATCGATAATACACAAATACTATAACCAATAAAATCAACAACAACGTCAACACAAGCTTGAAGATTTTCACACTTCACCTCCTTCATTTTCACAAAAGAACATTTCAATAATTTTAATGGCATATTTATGATTTTATCATATTTTTTCTTAGAACATTAATTAGTCATAATTCAAGTTGCTGTTACTACTCTCTGAGCCTTAAGCCGCCGTACCATCGGGTTTATGGGCTTCCGGGGCCGGAGGAGTCGGACATCAACACGATGCACCGGTATCGGGACGCAATCGTGTACGAAGACGGAAACCGGGGAGAGCTGGAGCGCAGCATGTTCGGGGCTTACGTGCTGTTCCCGTATCACGACGAGGAGAAGTTCCGCGAGCACAAATTCTACAAAAGCATCGAGCTGGTGAACGTCGGGGCGTTTCCTTTTTCGCCGAATTCGACGAAGCTGATGGAAGCGTTCCTGGATGAAATCATCATGACAGTCCCGAGAAAGCTTACGAGCGATCCACTCGTCCTCGGGGAACCCCTGAGTATTACCGGAACAAGTTCGAGGGGAAAAACATGCTCGTCGGTTCCCTGAGAAACGCATCGCAATTGGAGGATGCGCTTCGGTTCAGGTTTTATCACGTGCCGTTTGCGAATATTTCGGATCATAAACGATTAACACAGTTAGAATATGTGGCGCTTTATCAAGGCAAGGGATTTACAGGCTGCTCTATACGTCGAAGTACATCTTCGACCGGGCCGCGGAGATCGCGGAGCTTCGGCTCGAGACGGAGGAGGACATCAAGCAATGGCGCGAGCAGCGGCGAATCGGACGCGTAGCCGTCGAGCTGGATCATGAACAGGTGGATTTGGCGAGCGGCGTAGTGGGGATTCGGTTGGTGCGGGATGATAGGGGAACCTGACATAAGAGAGCATCCGATTATATGATCTATATGTTATAATTAGATTAATAAACGAGTATAAGGGCTAATAAGAATGCACGAGTGCAATTAGAACAGATTGTTTATTGCTTGAATCGTTTAGAAGAGAAGGGGACACGCGCAGGTGAAAAGTTCACCAAACGGATCTCAGGTGATATCTGGGAGCTTCGGCCAGGATATAATCGGATTTTATTCATGGGATGGAACGGAAACCACTTTGTACTGTTGCACCAGTTTATCAAAACAACACAAAAGACGCCACCAAGAGAGATTGCAATAGCTGAAAAGAGAATGCAAAGCTGGTTGTCAAGAAAACAAAAGGAGTGATTCCAGAATGAAGAGCTGGAGCGAGAAAAAAAAAGAATTGAAATCCATCGATCCCGTAAGGATGAATGAGCTCGAAGCTGTGGCACAATTGGTGAATGCTATTCATCAAAGACGCGTAGAGTTAGGATGGACGCAAAAGGAATTAGCCGATAAAGTGGGTTTGCATCAAGAATCCATCGCTCGTATCGAAAACGGGGGAGTCGTGCCTCGGCTAGACACCGTGTTAAAAATAGCGATCGCATTGGGCATGAAGCTAACTTTGCACGGTACGGAGGAAGCTGCGGCTGCAAGCATCGGCTAAAGGCTAAAGAATATTGAGTCACTAAATAAGAAATTTTAGTATTCGGCGATCGGGGTCTGTCAATAATTTTGTGTAAACTCTTTTATAGGCATCTCTCCGAAGGGGAGATTAGCCTCCTCAAGGTAAGTGCTGGCCGATCCGGTCCGGAAAGAAGACGGAGAGCTGCAGGAGCATCTGTCCCCAGTTTTGAACACGACCGGTCCATTTGCGGGTGACGTCCATCGTGACTAAGTACAGCATCTTCAGTAGCGCCTCGTCGCTTGGGAAGATGCTTTTCCCTTTGGTGACTTTTCGCAATTGGCGATGATAGCTCTCAATCATGTTCGTCGTGTAGATGAGCTTACGAAGCTCAGGCGGATACTTGAAGAAGGTGGCGAGTTCGTCCCAATTGCTGCGCCATGAGCGGACAATAAGGGGATACTTGGCGCCCCACGTCTCCTCAAAGCGGTCGAGTTCCAGCAGAGCCATTTCCTCCGTAGCAGCCTTGTAGATGGGCTTCAGATCGGCCGTCACCTTCTTCAGATCCTTGTAGGAGACGTAGCGCGTGGAGTTGCGGATCTGGTGGATGATGCACTTCTGAATCTCCGTCTTCGGATAACAGGCAGAGATCGCCTGGGAGAAGCCCGTGAGGTTGTCGACACAGGTGATAAGGATGTCCTGAACGCCGCGATTCTTAAGATCGTTCAAGACGCTCAGCCAGAACTTCGCGGACTCGTTCTCGCCGATCCACATGCCCAGCACGTCCTTGTTGCCGTCCATGTCGATCCCAATGACCATGTAGGCAGCTTTGTTCACGATCGCCCCGTCTTGCTTCACCTTGAAGTGGATGGCGTCCAGGAAGACGACCGCGTATACGCCCTGCAACGGCCGATTCTGCCACTCTTTGATGAGCGGAATGATCTTATTCGTGACATTGGAAATAAAGGTTGGCGAGACCTCCAAACCATAGAGATTCTGCAGATGGTCCTGGATCTCCCGCGTGCTGACGCCTTTGGCGTACAGGGCGACGATCTGATCCTCGATCCCCGTCACGTTGGACTGATGCTTCTTCACCACGAGCGGCTCGAACTCGCCCAGGCGATCCCGTGGCACGGCAATCTCCTGGTCGCCGTACTCGCTAGTGACGATTTTCTTGCTCTTACCGTTGCGACTGTTCTTCGTCTGCTTGTTCTGCACGTCATGCTTGCTATAGCCCAGGTGCGTATCCATTTCGGCCTCTAGCATTTCTTGCAGCGTTTCGGCAAACAGGTCCTTTAGCGCATTCTGCGCATCCTGTGCGGTGACCAGATTATTCTCCTTGATGAAACTCCGCAGCTGCTCTTTCGTCCATAATCCCATGTGTGCTCCCCAACCTCTCCATGATTTCATTTTAGTAGGTTTGAGAGTTTACACAAAGTATTTTACAGACTCGGCGATCGTCACCGACCCAGCCATTCTCCCTGTAGTTCTTTCCCCTCCTCTGTCCTCTGTCTCCTTCCGTCTGCGCCCTTCGCGTTGCCACTACGAATGGTATAGAAATCTCAAAAAGCGTACGTTTTATCCTGACGAGCAGGCCCTTGCGCGCTCCGTAACCTTTTTTCCAAAACGTGTCATTTCCCTGCCCTATAATCATTAGTTCATAATCGCCGCGGGATGCGGGAGATGTGAACTAATGATTGTTTCGGAACCGCTTTCACGGCTGATATTCTGGAAATGCAGTTCATTCTTGTCATAAATAGGGGGAGGTGAACGGAGAAACTTCGCAGCAGCATTTTTGTAAGCGGTCTCAAAGGTTTCCGCACTACAATTACGCTCGGGAGGGAAAACTGATGAAGAAAAGAGTGGCAAACGGATCCGGCATTTTATTGGCGTGTTCTCTTGTAATCGCTTTAATCGCAGGCAACTGGGGGGCAAGCGCGGTCGTGCATGCTGCCAATCTGGCGATCACCGACAGCGGAGGCTGGAACGAAACGGCCTATGTGGAATGGTCGCCCGTAAGCAACGCGGAGGGCTACAATGTATATGTTAAGCCCGCAGGCGCCGCAGACTCCCAATATCGACAACTCGATGACGAATTGATCCGAAAATACCCTTCCTATTGGAGAGCCGATGCCGTAGGCCTTGCCGCCGGAAATTATGTGATGAAGGTTGAAGCTCTCCTGCCTGGAGGCTCAACGGCAAGCGCCGTTTCCGACACGCTGTCCGTAGCGGCCTATGACAGATCCGGATTCGCTTTTTCGGCAGATTCCCCCTATGGCACGGGTTCAGGCGCATACCAGGATAACGGAACGCTTAAGAACGGAGCTCAAGTTCTTTATATCACAGCCGACACGGCGCAAACCGTAACGCTTGACGTGAAAATCAATAGCTCGGGAAGTACGCAAACAGGCGTCGGTCTTGGCGAAATTTTGGAACTCAGGCAAAAGGGCTACGACACAACGCCGCTCGCCATCCGACTGATCGGGAAAATTACGGACGACGACATGAACGGGCAGTTGAATAGCAGCGGATATCTTCAAATCAAAGGCAAAAACAATTATTCGGAAATGAACATAACGATCGAAGGAATCGGCGAAGACGCTTATGCTTACGGTTGGGGACTGCTTCTCCGATATGTCGGCAATGTGGAAGTAAGAAACCTGGGCTTGATGTTATTCCCCGACGATGGCATCTCCATGGATACCGGCAATGTGAACGTTTGGGTGCATCACAACGATCTTTTCTATGGAACCGCCGGAGGAGATGCGGACCAAGCGAAAGGCGACGGCTCCACGGATCTTAAAAAAGGATCGACTTTCATTACTATATCTTACAACCACTACTGGGACTCCGGGAAAGCTTCTCTCGTCGGCTTGAGCGAATCGTCGGAGTTTTTTGTGACCTTCCATCATAACTGGTTCGATCATTCGGACTCGCGTCATCCGCGCATCCGGTTGGCTTCCGTTCATATTTACAATAACTTTTTTGACGGCATCTCCAAATACGGCGTCGGCGTGACGACGGGAGGTTCGGCCTTTGTAGAATCGAATGATTTCCGACATGCCCCGAATCCAATGATGAGTTCCTTGCAAGGTACGGATGCTTTGGGGGACGGGACGTTCTCGGGCGAAGACGGAGGCATGATTAAAGCATTCAACAATATCATTACGGATGCCGAAAGCCTGATTTATGCCAATTCCAATGCGGGAACGGCTCCGGCTCATGCGACCTCGTTCGATGCTTACCTGGCTTCGTCGAGAAATGAAACCGTGCCAAGCTCTTACAAAACCCTGGTGGGCGGAACAGCCTATAACAATTTCGACACGAGCGGCATCGATACGGGAGTAGACGTGTCCGATATTGATCCTGTAAGCGATGTCAAGCAAATCGTGACGGCGGAAGCCGGGCGGCTGAATAACGGAGACTTCGCATGGGAATTCAACGATTCGGTCGATGACGCCTCGTCTGCGGTGAATGCGGCACTGATGGCTAAAATCAAGAGCTACGCCACGCAACTCGTGTCCGTAGGAGGAAATTCGACGGACCCGACAGACCCGACGGAATCCCCGAATCCGACGGAGAGTCCTGAGCCGACGCCCACTTCGACTCCGCCGGCCGGACAATACGTCCATAACTTTACGACGGACGGAACGGCAAGCGACTTTTTCGATATTCAAGGAAGTCTTTCCACAACGAAGGGCACGGTGGTCTATAACGGACTCACCCTGACGCAATGTTTGAAAATCGAGAGCTCGACCCGCATTGAGTTTACGACGGCCCAGGCTTCGACCTTAACCTTGGTGTTCAATTCGGCGGACGGAACCAAAATCAAGATCGACGGAACTAGTTACCCGATGACGAACGGCATCGTCAGCGTACCTCTCGCGCCGGGCGCGCATACCCTTACAAAAGACAATGTGGCAAATCTGTTTTACATGGAATTGGCATACGCTTGACAGCAACAGGAAGCCCTGATATCGTTTAGGCTAACAACATAAAGGCCATGTACCTTCGGGTTCAACCTCGCTGAAAAGGGGGTTGGACCCTTTTTTGCATTCCAAAAAACCGGAGGAGGATTCATAGGATGAAAAAAGAGGAACTGTTGCTTCAGCGGCTGGACGAAATCGGCAAATCCCTTGAGCGGGAAGGAGGAGCTCTGGCTTTGTTGGGACTTGGGTCCGTCGGCGTCGAAAGAGAGCGATTGGATGAGCATTCGGATCTGGATTTCTTCATCATCGTAGAGCCCGGACAGAAGAACAGATTTATCGACCGTTTGGACTGGCTGGAAGAAGTTCGCCCCTTGGCCTACTCTTTCAAGAATACGAGCGTCGGTTGCAAAATTCTGTTCGAGGACGGCATTTACGGGGAATACGCGGTGTTCGAGGAATGGGAGCTGGAGAATAGTTCTTACGCCGAAGGCCGAGTCGTTTGGAAGGCTCCTTCGTACGCGAATACGGGAATAGCAAAATCATCCCGGAATATGCCTAGCATCAGAAACGATTCCCTTGATCATCCCCTGAATGAAGCGCTGACCAATCTATATGTGGGACTTTGCCGTTATGCCAGGGGAGAGAAGCTGTCCGCGACGAGATTCGTTCAAGGGTATGCCGTGGACAGCATCCTTTCCGTGCTGCACCTGCTGGAGGAAGAGGCGGACGGCTTTCCCGACCCCTTCGGCAATGACAGGCGCCTGGAAAGACGATACCCCCGTTTTGCGGCCATTGCAGGAAGCATGATACAGGGATACGATCGTGTCCCCGAATCGGCGCTTTGCATTTTGAGTTACCTGGAAGAAGTGTATCCCGTCAACCGCAGGCTGAGCGAAGAAATACGGCGATTGGCCGACAGGATCGGTAGATGAAATGACGAAAGGTGCGCCTCCACGGAAGGAAATATAGCCTGTTTGACGGTCACGGCTATTCGGGTGTTATAATTTGACGAAGACTGTGACGGTCACGGGAGGCGCTCATCGTGAAATTGATTCGGAATCCGTGGAAGCGGGTCGCGCTTAATCGGCTTATTTTATCCTTCATCTGCATTCTATTGCCGCTGTATACGTTGGCGGTCGTCATCTATAACTGGGGAATCCGAACGCTGCAGACGGAAATCTCCGGTTCGATGACTTCGCAAGTGTCCCATTATGGAACGCGGTTTCGAGCAACGAGCTGCTGGATATACGAAATTACGAGTACGGAAATCGTCGATAAAGACGATACTTCGGTCATTCGTTCGATGGGCGAGGAAGTTCTCGTCGTCACCGCGTGCTATCCCTTCGACACCCCCTCGGACCGATGCCGGTCTGAGGGGGCTTTTTTAGTGCGCCACGCATGACGCGCAGCTAGGCGGTGAAAGTCCGCTATGGGGGCTGGCAGTTGCCAACCATTAGCCAAGAGCAAGGGTGTCCATCGCGAGGTGGAATCTGAAGGAAGCTGGAGGCAAAGTCCCGACCCGAGGAACACGAATCGCATCAGGCATCCAAAGTGGGACGAGTCTGCTAAACAAGACAAAATCCAATAAACTGCACGGACACGAGGATGTAAATACGGCGGGTACATGGGATGAAAGCGACGCGTCTTACCGTGGGAGGTCTCACGGACGCATGAAGCAGATGAGCGAGATGCGGTTGAAACAAGATTTATCGTGAGAAGTCAGCAGAGACCATATTAGTAACGCGACAAGCGTTATGAAGGGTTGAACCTAAGGAGGTGTTAGTCAATGAAAGTTACCAAAGTCGGGACAAAAGAAAGCAGAATACCTTGCTGTAGCAAGGGCTGCCCGCAAAGAGATAGTGCGGAACACGAAGGGTATGCGGGAGCGCTTACCGACAAGCGGATAACTGAAAACAACAACACCAACACCAACAGCCGAGGGGACAAGCTACTAGAGCAAATCTTGAGCCGGGAGAATCTGAACAATGCCTACAAGCAAGTGAAGAGGAACAAAGGCGCACACGGCGTCGATGGGATGGAAGTAGAGGAATTGCTACAATATCTCAAAGACAACGGAGATGAACTCGTAAAGCTTGTTCTGGACGGAAAATATCGTCCAAATCCGGTCCGCAGGGTGGAGATCCCCAAGGACAACGGGAAGATGCGAACGCTGGGCATACCGACCGCAGTGGACAGAATGCTGCAGCAAGCCGTGGCACAGGTGCTACAACCCATCTTCGAACCCCAATTTGCTGAAACCAGCTATGGATTCAGACCCAAGAGAAGCGCGCACGATGCCTTAAGGAAATGTAAGGCCTACGCAAACGAAGGATACACCTATGTCGTAGACATGGATTTGGAGAAATTCTTCGACACAGTCAATCAAGCGAAGATGATCGAACTGCTGTCCAGAACGATTAAAGACGGCAGAGTCGTATCGCTGATCCACAAATATCTGGCGGCAGGCGCGATCAACAAGGGGAAATTCGAGGAGACAGAGCTGGGACTTGTACAGGGCGGCAATATTAGTCCCCTGTGCAGTAACATCATGCTGAACGAGTTGGACCGCGAACTGGAGCGCAGAAGAATCAAGTTCGTCAGATATGCGGACGATATGCTCCTTTTCGCAAGGACGAAAAGGTCAGCGGCGCGGATGCTGGAACACATTCTGCCATTCATCGAAGGAAAATTGCGACTTCGGGTGAACCTAGAGAAGACAGTGGTGGCCTACATCGGAAAGATCAAATTTCTGGGCTACGGATTCTATCCGTCCAAGGACGGAATTAAATTACGTACCCACGCCAAGAGCATCAGCAAAATGAAAGCGAGAATAAAAGAGCTCACGGCAAGAAGCAAAGGGTTTGGATATGACGAGCTGAAATTAAAGCTGAAACAATTCATAACGGGATGGTTGAATTACTTCAAACTCGCGGATATGAAGAGCCTGCTTAAGGTAACCGATCAATGGCTCAGAAGAAGAATACGCATGTACATTTGGAAACGTTGGAAACGCGTACGAACCCGATATGCCATGCTACGTAAACTCGGAAACGACCACAACACCGCCTTCAAGTTCGCGAGTACAAGAAAAGGCTATTGGCGAACAGCCAAAAGCCCAATCCTGCACACGACTGTAACCGACATACTTCTGGAGAAAGCCGGTTACACAACCTTCTCAGCGTATTTCAAGTCTGTTCGAATGTAAACTTAGGAACCGCCGTATACCGAACGGTACGTACGGTGGTGTGGGAGGTCGGCTACTCAACTAATGAGTAGCCTCCTACCCGATTCCAAAATTTTGGCCCGCCTAAAACGTGATCGTGGCTCTCCAGGACCCTCCGCCTCGGGTACATAAATAAGTCCCCGTAACCGTACGGCCATCCGCGGCAATGGTGCCGGTGTAGTTGCAGTCGTTTCCGTCGCTGCTGTTCCGGCGCAAAACCTGGACGTTGCTGTCGAAAATGTTGATCGTCAGTACGGCCGTAATATCCTGCGCCCCGGGCATCGTCCACCTGGCATCGAAAATGTTGCTGTTTCCCAGCCTGCGCCATACCCCGGTCCAGCCGTCTTCTTGTTCGCGCCATTCAACCCAATTGTTGCTGGCCGATCGGAAAGCCGAACGCTCTGTCGGGAAGCTCGGATCGGGGATATCCATAGGACTCGTAACCGGGCGGACGGTAATCGTACGAATACATGGGTCATCTTCTCCTTATTGGATCTATCCGAAATAGGTTATGTTTGGGTTTGAGCCCAAGGTGCCCGCGATTTTACAAACGGGAAACCGATTTATGATCCTGCAGACGCCGAAAAAACCGGCGCTTGGACCGCGGCCCGGATCCCGCTTATTTTCGCCTCGGATCCGGATATCGATCGGCTTCTTTATCGCCTGCAGTTTCGGGGCGAAAGGAGCCGGCTTTATTTCATAGAAGGCAGGACGAGCGGGGCCCGCGGAAGTACGGCTATTGCCGCTAGGATAATATCAACTTTATACCCATTAATCTACTAAAGTAATTTGGATTGCCGGCGTGCTATACTCCAAGTGCACCCAATTATACTAACATAGGGGAAAGGATGAAAAATTTTTAATGAAAAAAATAGTTGCCGCCTCCTCCCTCGCCCTGACGGTTCTCTTCTCTTCCGCCGCGGCCTTTGCGTTGCCGGCGCAGACGGCTTCCGCGCAGGAAATCTATGCGACGAACGGGCACCGCACCGTAAGCATCGCCAAGTCTTACATCGGCAAGGTCTCCTACAAGTTCGGCGTACGGAATCCTTCGAGCCTGGTTTTCGATTGCTCATCCTTCACCCAATACGTGTTCAAGAAAAACGGCATGAGCATTCCGTGGGGCTCCAAGGCGCAAGCAAGATGGGGGCTTCCGGTTGCCAGCAAGGCGCATCTTGCCATCGGGGATCTGGTCATGTTCAGCGTGAATACGCCGGGTCAAATCAACCATGTCGGAATCTACATAGGAAACGGGCAATTCATCCACAATTCGCCCAGCAAAGGCGTCGGCATCTCCAGCTTGAATACCGGTTATTGGAGCAGCCGATATATTACGGCGCGCCACTATTGATGACGATTTTCGCCGACGTGCGAATGCGGAAATAGGGTAGTCGGTCGATCCCTGGTAAAATACGCCGCACCGCGTGCCGGAAGCTGCGCGCGGTGCGATTGGCGGGAAGGCGGGGAAACCGCTAGCTAAAGTGGATTTTATCCAACGAGCAACGAAGAATTAAGGACGATGGTCCGAAAAGGCCTCGCCTGATTGGACAAAAATCAACGAAGCTTCGTTAAACCCCAAGAAGTCCGCTAAGAAGCCCGTCAAGAAGCTCACCTAGCACCCAACAAGCGTACCAACAAGCAACCCCAACAAGCTAGAAGCCCTCGTCCGCCGGATGCTCCGCAAGGCCCCTGGTTCCGGGAAGCGGTTTAAAACCCGATCTTCAAACTCGCCTCGCCCACGCCGACGCCCTCCGACCTCGAAATCGGCAGCTTCTGCTCCTCCGTGAAGCCAATGTTTCTCCGTCCTTCAATGTTTCGTCCTGCTCCACGACATAGCCGACAATATCCGTCAGACCGGCAATATCCATCAGGGACGATATGATTTTCTGGAAATGGAACAACCGGGAGATCAAAAAAGGGAGCAAATTGGTGATCCGCGCCGACCAGGACGCGATTTTCATCCAAAACGGCAAAATCGAGGGAATTTTCAAGGACGAAGGCACCTATTCGATCGAGTCGGACATCGTTCCGTTTCTGTCGACCCTGAGAGGGTTCAAGTTCGGTTTTAACAGCGGCATGCCGATTCGCGCCAACGGCACGTTCAATTTCAAGGTCAACGACTACGTGACGTTCATCGACAAAATCGCCGGCATCAAGGAAAGTTACCTCGTGGGAGAGATGAAAATCCTGATCACGTCCGCGCTCGACCAGCTGCTTATGAAGTGGATAAGCAAGGAAGGCAAGGATATGTTCAATTTGCAGGCGAACGCCGCCGATATCGCCCGAGGCATCCGGGAAGACCTGGACATGCAGGTCATGGACAAAGGGATGGCGATTACGGGCTTCCAGGTGATGAGCTTCAGCTACCCGAAAGAAATTCAGGAGATGATCACGAAGGCGGCTTCCCACGAAATGATCGGGAATTTGTCCAGGTACCAGCAGGTAAGCATGACGGACGGCATCGCTTCGGTTCGCGTGCGGGGCGGAGGCGCCGCCGCGGATATGGCGGGCATGGCGATGGGGATGAACATGGCGGGCGAAATGCTGAAAAATATGCAGGGCACCCCGGCCGTTCCTCCTCCGAATGCCCGGCCGGCGGCCGAAAAGGCTGCGGCTTCCGCCGCTCCCTCCTCCGATGGAGCCGCAAGGCCCAATTTCTGCCCGAACTGCGGCGCGAAAAACGAAGGGTCAAACTTTTGTCCGAATTGCGGGCAATCGCTGAGAGGATGATTCGCTAGAGTCGAATCTTCTTCGTCGAGGCTCAAAAATAGGTTTTCGGACAAGTATAAATGGCTCTTCCGAAAGGCAGTCCCCCTCCATAACATAGGATAGATTTTTATTCAATGTGTGGAGGGATTCATTTGATGGCCTTAACTCCAAGTCCGCTTTTCCGTCAGTTCGCGGCGATCCTCCAGGCGCAGCCGCAGGTCATCAACGGCGTTTGCACCGCTTCCGCGGTTCGCAACAATATCAAGGCGACGATTCTGGGCAAGAAAACCCGTTCGTTTTTGGCGATTCCGCAAGCTTTTTCCTTTGAAAGCGTCGGGAGAGACGGGCGGGCGCTTTGCCTGGGCGAAACCGTCATTTTGACGGAGGAAATCAATCCCTTCATTTCGCGGCAGCTCGGCGGTATCGATCGACGCCTTGACGCATTGTCTCTCCGGAGCGATCAAGAATTGGATTGCGGAGCATCCGGATGCGGAGACTGCGATGAACGAGGCCGAGGAGGCTTTGCTTGTCCTGCTGAAAGGTTTTCGAAGCCGGCCGTAAGACCTTTTCCGAAGCCGCCCTCCATCGGGACATTGGCCGAAAGAACGGGCCTTGGAGGATAAAAAGAGAAGCCTTTCCGCATCATAACCGGGATGCCAAAATCCCATGCAAGCAAGGAGATATGCGTAAAATGAAGCTGGCTGCCCATGAACTTCACGATTTGAACGAGCTGACGATGAGCTGCGTGAATTCCATTACGAACATGGCCTATATGATCGACCATATTACGGATCCGGAGCTGAAAAAAATCGTCGAAAGGCACTTTCCTCTTCACGTGCGCGACTACAATATGAAGGTGGAGTTTCTGAATGAGGCGACGGGGGCCAAAACGGAGCTTCCTCTTCTGAAGGAAAACGGCACGCTCGGCGAGTTCACGACTTCGGCTTTCAATCAGTACCCGCCCGTTCAGCCGAGAATTTCCGTGCAAAATTTCGACGACCGCGAGATGGCAACCGCCTATTTGTTGACGCTCAAACGCGCCGGACGCGAATACGCTTGGGCTGCGATGGAGATGGCGAATCCGGAAATTCGGTCTTTTTGCCAAACGGCGTTCATGATGAGCTGCTCCCACGCCTACGACGTTTGGCAGTACATGGTTCAAAAAGGGTTTTATCCGTTGGAGCCGGCGAACCCTGCCGCGATTCAGAAGATCGGGGCGATGTACCGGGTCGTACCCGAGGAACAAGAACGAATCCAGCAATTTGCGGCTCAGTATCCGAATCCGACGGCGGGAGCCAGCGACCAGCTTTACCAGTAATTCGAAATCGCGAGCGGCACCAGTTCCGTTGCGCCTTTCCGGTTAATCGGCTAAGGCGCTTCTTTGCGTTGGGGGAAGAGCCGCGAAACAGCCAAATGGAACAAAAAATGGACAACATTGCATCCGATCGAGGAGTTATAATGAAAGCGATTAACATTAGCGTAAGCTGCGGAGGAGATTTCACTCATGAGCGGGAAAAGCAATCGCATCGGCCTGATCGGCTGCGGCAACATCAGCGCGATTTATTTAAAAAATTTGACGGCGTCAAAGGACGTGCAGGTCGTGGCCTGCGCGGATATCGACGTGGAGCGGGCCAAAGCGCGCGCGCAAGAATTCGGCGTGCCGAAGGCCTATAGCGTCGATGAGCTGCTCGCCGATCCCGACATCGATATCGTCGTCAATCTGACGATTCCGGCGTCCCATGCGGAGGTGAGCCGGCGCGCGCTGGAAGCGGGCAAGCACGTCTACCTCGAGAAGCCGCTCGCCGTCGAGCTGGAAGACGGCCGCAGCGTCGTGGCGCTCGCGGAATCCAAAGGGCTGCGCATCGCGTGCGCGCCGGAGACGTTCCTCGGCGGCGGCATCCAGACGTGCCGCAAACTGCTGGACGAAGGCGCGATCGGCCTTCCGGTTTCGGCCACCGGCTTCATGATGGGGGGCGGGCCCGAAGCGTGGCACCCGGATCCGGAGTTTTTCTACAAAAAGGGCGGCGGGCCTCTGTTCGACATGGGGCCGTATTATTTGACCGCGTTCATCTACCTGCTCGGCGGCATTCGCCGGGTGACGGCTTCCGCCACGATCCCGGTGCCGGAGCGCGTCATCAAGAGCCAGCCAAAGGCGGGCGCCCGCATCGTCGTCGAGACGCCGACGCATATTTCGGGCGTGCTCGATTTCGCGTCGGGCGCGGTCGGCACGCTGATCACGAGCTTCAACGTGAACGGCGGCTCGAATTTGGCGAACACGATCGAAATCCACGGGACCGAAGGCACGCTGAAGGCGCCGGACCCGAACACGTTCGGCGGTCCCGTCCTGCTCCGCAAGCCGGGCGGGGATTGGGAAGAGGTTCCGCTCGCGTTCGGCTACGCGGACAATATGCGAGGCATCGGGGTCATCGACATGGCCCGGGCGATCGCGGAAGGCCGACCGCACCGGGCGACGGGCCGGATGGCGCTGCACGTGCTGGAAGCGATGCACGGGCTGCTCGAAGCGTCGGCGACCGAGCGCCACGTGGCGCTGGAGCCGCTGGCCGAGCGTCCGGCGATGATGCCGGTGGGCGGGTTTTAATCGATTTAGTTTTTCACCATGTTAATGTACATGAGGAATCATTGCGGATACAATCGGGGTGTCGCAACAGAATAGGCTTGCAAGGGCGGTCGGCTAGTCTCCCGGAAGGGAGGTGATGCCATAGAGGTATAGGAGACCCTGACGCTGATGATTTCGTTTGCGTCGCTGGTCGTTCTCATCCGTGCAAGGAGTCGTGTTAGCAGCACGGCTCCTTTCCATATTATGTGTGATTGCCCTCATTTTTTATGGTTTGCCAAGAGACGCAAGCGTTCCGGGAATACGCATCGCCGATCCTGCTCCGTCCGTGAATACGGGCAATCGAAGAGAAACGCCCCTGTTTTGCGCATGATACAATGACGATATCAAGCGAAGAGGAGGGTGCCAAGGGATGCTAACGTTGAATCAAGCGCCGGTCGTGAAGGCGGAAATGCTGATCCGCAGACCGCGCGCATGCGGAAGTCCCCTTCCGCGTGCGCGGTACATTTGTTCATCGTCCCCTCACGTCGAGCTGCGGACGACCAGTTTTGCGGGCAGCAGCACTTTTCGGGGGAGATGAGGAACCCCGTTGATGCGCTCCAGCAGCAGATCCGCGGCGACCATGCCAATCTCCCTCGTCGGGACGTCGATCGTGGACAGCGGGGGACTGGCGTATTTCGACATTTCGATGTTGGACAGGCCGATGACGGCCACATCGTCGGGGACGGCGATGCCCTTGTCGTACAACCCGCTTAGAGCCGCCATCGCCATCAAGTCACTTGCCGCGAAGAAGGCGGTCGGATACGGCTTCGATTCGATCAGCCGCTGAACGCGTTCGATGCAAACCGCCTCGTCCCACATGCAGTCGATGACCCAATCCGGGTTCACCTCCAATCCGGCGGCATGCATTGTGGCATAATAGCCCCGGTAGCGCTGGCTGAGCTTGATATCCCCGCTGATTCCGCTGCCGCCGATGAAGCCGATTCGCGTATGCCCCCTTTCGATCAAATGCTCGACCGCCATGGAAGCGACATGGTGATGGTCGTAGCCCACGTTGTCGATATCCCACCGTTGGGTGTCGATCCCGACGATGTAGGGAACTTGCTTGCGCATATATTCATACGTTTCCGCGTTCAATGTCTCCATCAAAATAAGGCCCGTAACCGATTCGCTGAAGGTGTTGAACAGAATCTTCTTGTCGTTCAATTCGTGACCCGTGCGAATGAAGGCCACGTCATAGCCCTCCCCGATCAGTCGTTCTTCCGCTCCCGACAAGATGGACATGAAGTACGGATCGTTGTATTTATCCTTCGTTACGCTCAAGACGCATCCGATCCGGATGTTCGTTCTGGCGGCCGGAATATCCGCCGCGGATCCGCTGCGCTTTGCGTTCGAGCTGATTTTGTAATTCAGGCGGGTGACGGCCTCCCACACTTTGGCGCGGGTCTCGTCGGTAATTTTGTAGGTGGAGTCGTTGTTCAACACTCTGGACACGGTCGCGGTCGACACGTTGGCCAAATTCGCGACATCCCTGATTGTACTCATGGGTATGGAATCTCCTTTTCCGAAACGCACGGCTCTATTTTGAGTTTATTGTATCATGCCTTTCCGTGTTTACGAAACAAAAACCGGTTATAATTGCGCAAATCGTTTCCTCACATGTTACGTAACGTTTACGCAATACATCATCACAATTTTCGCATAAATGCAATAAACTTTTTCAATTTTAACGGAAAAAATTAATGAAAACTACACAAAACGAACAAATTTCTTAAAAAAACGCTTGCATGATCAGCCTCTCATGCTATAATTACGCCATAAGGTTTACTAAACAAACGTAACAAATAACGTAACAAAATAGTGGTTTACCTGTTGCTTCGAGGGGAGGGGCGCACGGTTCATGAGAAAGCAAAAGACGGTATATCCTTCGATTCTCGACGAGTGGTTTCCCAATCCGGGCATCGGATTTACGGCCGCGCCCGGGCTGATGGGCGATCCGGACGAGGTCTATGATCCGGGTGGGGAGAAGGTTGAGAAATACCGGTTTACCGATGACAGCAAAACCTGCAATCACCCGGACAGCAGGGTGTCTTTCTTCAGCGTCCGTTGGAGGGATTTGGAGCCCGCGAAAGGCGAATACCGCTGGGAGCGCATCGAAGAGAAGCTCGACGCGGCGAAATCCGCCGGCTGCTCGGCCATCGTCCGCTGTTCCCCGTACGCGTTGAACGAAGAAGACGATATTCCGGATTGGTTTCGGGCGGATTTCCCGGACGAGCCCGATTTTCCGTTTTGGAGGATCGATCCGAATTCGACGCCTTACGCGGAGCACTGGTCCGATTTCATTCGGGCTTTCGCGGCCCGGTTCGACGGACACCCCGTCATCAGCTCCGTCGATTTGACGATCGTCGGGGCGTGGGGCGAAGGCGGGGGAACCGAATTCATGGCGCCGGACGCGATCAGACGGATCGTGAACGCGTACCTGGACGGGTTCAAGCTTACGCCGGTGCAATCGCTGCTGCACGACCCGGCGTCGAGCGCCATCATTCGGGAACGGAAAGCGAGCGTCGGCTTCCGCGTCGATTGCCTGGGGGATATGGGCGGTTTTCATGGGAAAAGATGGTCGCACATGACGGACTTTTACCCGCAAAATATTCAAAACTTCCGGATGGGGGACGCCTGGGAGAAGGCGCCGGTCGTCTTCGAAGCCTGCTGGCATATGCACGACTGGTACCGGCAGGGCTGGGATATCGATTATATCCTCGACGAGTCGTTGAAATGGCATATCTCTTCCTTTCATAGCAAGGGGACGATCGTGCCGCAGCCCTGGAAAGAAAACGTCGAGCGCTGGCTCAAGAAGATGGGCTACCGGTTCGAACTGAGAAAATTCACGTTCGATGCCGAAGTCAAGGCGGGCGGGGAGCTGCGCGTTGCCGGTCTTTGGGCGAATGTGGGGGTGGCTCCGATCTACAATCGGTACCCGCTGGTCGTCCGATTGGCCGGGAAGGACCGGACGCTTGCCTTCCGGGCCCGGGAGGATATCCGGGAATGGCTGCCGGACCGCGATATTTGGTGGGAAGAAAGCTTTGTCCTTCCCGAGGATCTGGCGGAAGGCGAATACCGTCTGGAAATCGGAATCGAAACCGGAGTGCCGGAAATCGGAAATCTCAATCTTGCGATCGAAGGAAATGCGGACGGCTACTACCCGATGGGAACGTTGATTCTGGAAAGGGGATAAAAAGAGTGATGGTGGCCCGCTTGGACTTTCAGACGTGCCTGGCCTATTGCCGATTCGATTTTTTGCCGGAAGGGCTGGAGGAGAAGTACGAGGCATACGTGCCGAATCAAGACGCGGCGCTGATTCCGCGAAGCTTTTTGACCGACCTGTTCGCGCGTTACGAGGTGCCCGAAACGGTCCGGCAAACGCTGCTGCGAGGCATCGAAGCGATCGAAGGCGACGGCACGCTGTTTCATTTTACCAAGTTTCTGGTCGACGTCCTTTGTTCCGCCCGCTGGCGGTGCGACGAAGCGTTCTACACGAATATGACGCCGGGCTGCATGACGCATTCCCGGGAGCTCTACTCCTTTCTCCTGCTCCTCGCCTGCGTCGTTCCTTCCAAGAACTTTCTGGCCGACCGCGGCGTTCCCGAGGCGCATTACGAGGAGATTGCGACTCAATTCCTGAAGCCGCAGCTCGACAAGCTCGCCGAACGCGGGGATGCCGCAGTTGACGATTTTCAATGGAAGATGAATTTTTACACTTGTTCCATTTTTCTTCACGACCGCTTCTATTTTATTGTTCACCGTTTTCAGGATGAATTTACGATGTTCCGCCATGTCCGGACGGGGAAAGTCGCGGCGCTGAGGCATGCGGGCGAGACGTTTCGCGGCGACGGGCAAAAGGACGGGGTGAACGGCATCTCGGATGCGGCCGGCCGCTTCGTCACGGAATGGAGCGAAACGAACGAAACCGTTCGGGCGAACCGGATCAACCCGATGGGCTTCGTCGAGCGGGAGCCGGTCGTTCTCGCGAAGTCGGAGTGGGAGCCCGTGCTGCGCAAAGGGGATATGCTGCTGGCGCTCCACATTCCGTCCGGGCCCGGGTATACGCCCGAACGGCTGAAGGCCTCGATGCGGATGGCCCTCGATTTTTATGCGCGATATTTCCCCGAGCTGCCGATCAGGGGCTTCTGGAGCGAAAGCTGGCTGTACGACCCGGCGTTGTCGCTGCTGCTCGACCCGGAGAAGAGCAATATCGTGCAGGTGCAAAGGCAAATGTACGTTTATCCGGTATCCGAGGGAGACCGCATGCTTCGCCTCGAATTGTTCGGAGACCGGAACGCCGACCCGCTGACCGCTCCCGCGCGAACGTCGCTGCAGAAGGCGGCTGCGGAGTATATGCGAAAGGGCGGCCGCTTTCATACGTCCGGCATGATCGTGCTGAAGGAAGATGTCGATCGCATCGGAAGCAGGCCTTATGTCGAGGCGGAGGAGATCGAGAAATTCCGGGAAGCGGCCCTCGGCCGTCTGGCGGGGAGGTAACGCGATGTGCATGTACTCGCTTGACCGCTACGAGAAATACAAAACGGTCGTCGCCAGGCCCGTTCCCTTGCCTCGGGCCGACGCTTCCGCCGGGGAAGAACGGCTGACCTACCTCTCTCTCTCGTGGAAAGAGCTGGAGCCCGAGCGCGGGGAATACCGGCTCGAAGGGATCGAGAAGGCGCTTGAGGCCGCAGCCCATCCCGTGCTTGCGCTTTCGCCCGAGCCGCCCGCGTGGGCAAAGTCCGCCGAGAGCGCCTGCTTCGCGGCTTTGGTCCGCAAGGCGGGAAGCCGGTTCGATTCGGACGGCCGCCTTGCCGGCGTCGTCATCCGGGGGCCGACGGACAGCAAAGAGGAATGGAACGCGTACATGGAGGCGTTCGTTGAAACGCCGATTCTCGCGGACCTGCAAAATGCCGCGCTCATTCGCCACCTTCGGGCGAACGGCCGGGAGTTCGGACTTAGGGTAACTTGCGGCGAGGCGAACTGGATCGAATGCTGCGAAGCCTTCGCCAGGCAAAACCTGAACGGGATCTGGAAACGCCGGCCCGTTATCCTTCACGTCACCGACCCCGTTTGCGGTCCGAACGTGCGGCGCGAGGCGTTTCGCTGGCATGCGAGCCTGGCGAACGCGGACGCGGGCGGCGCGCTTGGCGCCCGGCTCTCCCTAAGAAGAATGACGTATCCGGAGACGGTATCGTCCGGCGGGAGCTTTCCGCTGCGGCTGTGGTTCGTAAATGCGGGGAGCGCGAGAGTGTACCGGGAATTCGGACTATGGCTTCGGCTCCGGAAGGACGATGCATCGTACGACATCCCGGTCCGGGCCGATACGGATTCGTGGCTTACGGGCGATCTCGTTCATAACGAGATGCTGCGATTGCCCGATCTGTCGCCGGGGATGTATACGGTGAGTCTGGGGACGTTGTTCCGGGACGGCACGCCGCTCAAATTGAATATCTACGGGCAGGGAGAGGACGGGTTTTACGCGGCCGGCGCCGTAACGGTCGAGCGGACGAGCGCGGACCCGCTTCTGAATATTTGGGATTCGTACTATCCGGAAGGCTATTATCCGCTTGAGGACCCGAAGGTTCCGGAACAGCCGATCTAACGCCACGAACGCGACAAAATCAACGAAACGCTGGAGGGAATCGATTTGAAGCTGGCACTCATCGGTGCAGGACAACGAGGGATGATTTACGCCCGCTACGCGAAAGAAAAGGCCGAAATCGCCGCGGTCGTCGAACCGGACGACATTCGCAGAAAGGCGGCGGCGGACGAGTTCGGGATTCCTCCGGAGCTGCGATTTCGAACGGCGAACGACTTTTTTCGCTCGGGGAAAATCGCCGACGCCGTCATGATCGCCTCCATGGACCGCGACCATTACGAACAAACGATGGAGGCGCTGGAGCTCGGGTACGACATTTTGCTGGAGAAGCCGATCTCGCCCAGCCCCGAAGAATGCTTGCGCATTCAGCAAAAAGCGAACGAGAAGGGCCGCAAGGTCATCGTGTGCCATGTGCTGCGGTATACGAACTTTTTCGCCGAAATCAAAAAAATCATCGACAGCAACGAGCTGGGCAAAGTGGTGACGATCCAGCACAACGAAAATATCGGCAATTACCACCACGCGCATTCCTTCGTCCGGGGGAACTGGCGCCGAAGCGATCTGGCCAGCCCCCTGATCATGCAGAAATCCTGTCATGACATGGATATTTTGGCCTGGCTCGTCGGCAGCGAGGCGAAGCGGATTTCTTCCTATGGCGACCTGACCTTTTTCAAGGAAGAGAATGCGCCGGAAGGAAGCGCCGACCGGTGCCTGGACTGCAAGGTAACGGATTGCCGGTTCGACGCGCGCAAGGCCTATCTGCCGATAAGGGGACAATGGCCGGCCACCGTCATCGGGGCGGATCAATCGGAAGCGGGCCTGCTCGAGGCGCTCAAGACCAGCCCTTACGGGCGGTGCGTCTACCGGTGCGACAACGACGTTTGCGACCATCAGGTCACGTTGATCGAATTCAAGAACGGCGTCACGGTCACCTTCAACCTGAGCGGCTTCACGAACAAAATGTACCGGACGATCAAAATCATGTGCGAGCACGGGGAAATCCGGGGCGACGACAGCCTGAACGTCATCGAAGTAACGAGGTTCTCCTCCAATATGACGGATCGCAGCGAACAAACCGTCATTCGGCCGGCGGCCGTATCGGGGGGCCACAACGGCGGCGACGCGGGCTTGATGGCCGATTTTCTCGAAATGATGGAAAACGGCGGCCAGACGAGCCGATCGTCCATCGACAAGTCCGTGGAAAGCCATATTATGGCGTTCGCGGCCGAGAGGGCGAGGGTGTCCGGCCATGTGGTCGAGATCGATCGATTGAAGGAAGAACTGCAAGGAAAGATTGCAGCGGAGCCGCTTGCGACCGTGGAAAGGATGTGACGCCATGCGTTCGGCCGCCAACGAGACGCCTGCGCCTGCGCCGGCCAGGAAGAAGAACGGATTTTTCCGCGAGCTGAAAAAGCACCATATCCTGTACCTGATGAGCGTTCCCGGGCTGATCGTCCTGCTGATGTTCAGCTACATCCCTTTTTCCGGCGTCTGGATGGCGTTTACGGATTTCAATGTCGTGGACGGGATCTTCGGCAGCCCGTTCGTCGGCCTCGACAATTTCAAGTATTTCTTCTCGTCGGGCAGCATGGGATGGAGGGTCACGTACAACACGCTGTTTATTAACTTTTTCGGCATTATATTCGGGATCCTGTTTCCGGTAGCCATTGCCGTTTTCCTGAACGAAATCCGGAGCGCCGCGTTCAAAAAGCTGACCCAGAGCATGATGTTTTTTCCTTACTTTCTTTCGTGGGTCGTCGTCGGCGCGATCATTTACGGGATTTTTTCGTCCGATGTCGGCGTGGCGAACAACATGCTGGCGCTCTTCGGCATGGAACCGATCTCCTGGTATTCGGAGCCGAAGTACTGGAAAGCGATCGTCATTGCCGCGAACGTCTGGAAATGGAGCGGGTACAGCTCGATCGTGTATATGGCGGCCATGGTCAATTTCGATCAGAGCTTGTACGAATCCGCGAAGGTGGACGGGGCCAATAAAATGCAGCAAATCCTCCGCCTGACGATTCCGATGCTGAAGCCGACGATCATCGTGTTGACGCTCTTGAACGTAGGCCGGATCTTTTACGGCGACTTCGGCATGATCTACGGCATTGTCGGCAACAATCCGGTGCTTGGCGACGCCGTGACGGTCATCGACACCTACGTGTACCAGTCCATGCGCACGCTGGGCTTCTCCTACGCGACGGCGGTCGGGTTGATGCAATCCGTCCTCGGGCTGATTCTGGTGCTCGCGGCCAACCGGGCGGCGAAGAAAATAAACGACGGAGAGGGTCTATTCTAACCATGGAAAAGAACAGGTTGCTGAGCGATAAACTGGTGACGACCCTTGCCTATGTTTTTATCGGTTGCTTTGCCGTCGCTTGCCTCTACCCTCTTCTGCTTACCGTCAGCGTATCCTTCTCCTCCGAACAAGCGATCGCGAGAAACGGCTATTCGATCTTTCCGCAGGACGCGACTTTGGATACGTACACCTATATTTTCGTCAACAGCGGGACCAAAATTCTGCAATCCTACGGAGTCACGATTTTCGTCACCGTGGCGGGAACGATCGGCGCCTTGCTGATTACGAGCATGATGGCGTTCGCCATCTCGATCCGCAAGCTGCGATACCGCAACGTGCTGGCCTTTATTTCCAATTTCACGATCATCTTCTCCGCCGGCCTGATCCCGTGGTATATGGTCAGCGTCAATTACTACGGCCTGAAAAATTCGATCTGGGCTTTGATCGTGCCGTCCATCTTCAACGTTTGGAATATGTTCCTCATGCGCACGTATTTCAATGCCATTTCCCCGTCCTTGTACGAAGCGGCGGAGATCGACGGGGCGAATCATTTCACGGTTTTTTGGAAAATCGCGCTCCCGCTCAGCAAGACGCCGCTGCTGACGGTCGGATTGATGTACGCCCTGCAGTATTGGAACGACTGGTGGCACGCGCTCATTTTCATCAACGACAAAGAGCTGTTCCCGTTGCAGTACTACCTGTACAACATTCTGTCGAACGTCAATGCGATCAGCTCGGGACGCATTCCGTCGGGAGCGTCCGGCAACATCACCTTGCCGGCGGAAACCGTGAAGATGGCGGTCACCGTCATTACGATCGGTCCGATTATTTTCCTGTACCCGTTTATTCAACGGTATTTCGTTCAAGGCATTATGACGGGAGCGGTCAAGGAATAAGGGGCTCGCGGTCATCGGCCTGCGAAGGCTTGACATAAATGAACCTAAACGCGGGAGGGTTATGGATGAAAAGGAGAAAAACGCTTGGTTTAACGGTCGCGATGCTGCTTCTGGCTTTGGTCATGTCGGCATGCAGCCAAGGAAACGGAGGGGAGGCGGGAGAGGCCTCCGGGGATGCGCCCAAGAAACTGGAAACGATGACGATTTTGTATCCCGGGGAAGAAAGCGACCGCATGACGGAGTTTCTGGAAAACGAGTTTGCGGAGAGAATGGCGACCGATCTCGGGCTGAAGGTGGAAGTGATCTTCGTGCCGTGGGCGCAATATTGGGAGCAAAAGGACATCATGCTCGCCGCGAACGAGCCGATCGACCTGTACTGGGACGGGCTGCCGGACTTGTCCACCATCGTGAACAAGAAGCAGGCGATGCCGCTGGACGACCTGATCGAGCAGTACGGCCAGGACATGCTGAAGGTGCTTCCCAAGGAACAGCTTCAAGGCGCGGTCATCGACGGCCAGACATACGGCATCCCATCCGCCTATGCGCCGTCTTCCGCCATGTACCAGCTCGTGACCGTTCGCCAGGACATCCTGGAGGCGGTCGGGATGACGGAAGTGAAAACTCCGGACGACCTGAAGGAATTCGCAGCCAAGGCTGCCGAGCAGTTTCCCGAGCTGAAGGGACCCGCGGACATTATTTTCAAACCGTTGACCCGGTATTTCACCGACGAGCAGTACAACTGGATCGCGGTGGAGGATCTCGTCGTCTTCGGCGAAGACACGAAGAAAGCGTACAGCTATTATGAAACGAAGGCCTTCCAGGACATGGCGAAATTCAACCGCAGCATGTACGAAGACGGATTATATACCGAGGATTTGACGATCAAGTACAACGAGCGCGATTCCCGGATGCAGACGGGCCTCTACCTGTGGGTCGAGGGGTCGCTGGGCAAAGAGATGGAAATCATCAGCGCCGTGCAGGCGAACGCGCCGGATGCCAGGCTGAAGTCCTACCTGCTCGCCGAAGACAAGCCTCGATATATCACTTCGACGGGGGGAGAGGTGCTGGGCATCCCGATAACCGCTCCGAATCCCGAAGGCGCGATGAAGTTTATCAACTGGATCTACCAGTCGCAGGAAAACTACTTGTTCGCGCTGTACGGCGTCGAGGGCAAGGATTACGAGATCGTGGACGGAAGAATCAACAAACTGACCCCGAGCGAATTTTTCTACGAGTGGATGTTCCGGAACCAGAACTACCAGCTGTTTGCGCCGGAAGTGGATCAGGAAGCGATCGATACGTACAAAAGCTGGGACGAGAACGCGATCCTTTCGGACTCGCTGGGCTTCCGTTTCAACAACGAGAACGTCAAGGCGATCGAAACGGCTTTGCGCGAGGCGTCGAAGGACATGGCCGCGATTCGCTCCGGATTCGTCGATTTCGAGACGGGGTATCCAAAGGCGGTCGAGAAATTAAAGAAAGCGGGCATCGACGAATACGTCGCGGAAGTGCAGCGGCAGCTCGACGAGTTTCTGGCAAGCAAGCAGCAATAGGGAGCGAAAGGACCGCGAAGAGAACTCGATTAGAGCGCGAAGTGGCCGCGAATAGAGCGCGAAGTGAACGCGAGTAGAGCGCTAGAGCGCGAAGTGGCCGCGAATAGAGCGCGAGGTGAACGCGAGTAGAGCGCTAGAGCGCGAATGGAACGCGAGTAGAGCGCTAGAGCGCGAATGGAACGCGACGTGAACTCGCGGAAGTTCGGCGCGGCGAGACCCGGCTTCGCGGGCCCGTTCCTGCGCGACAACAAGTCCCTGTGCCGATGAGGCGCGGGGACTTGTTAAATTTCGCCGCGCAGTTCCGCCGCGCAACTCATTCCGCCTCCGCACGCCCGCCAGCGCTCCAGTTGAGTCGTGGCGACTCAACTCGCCCCGCTCCGCGCCTCCAGCCGCATGCACTTGAGTAAATATTACCCATCTCGCGGCCTCCGCACGCCCGCCAACGCTCCAGTTGAGTCGTGGCGACTCAACTCGCCCCGCCCCGCGCCTCCAGCCGCATGCACTTGAGTAAATATTACCCATCTCGCGGCCTCCGCACGCCCGCCAGCGCCTCAGTTGTGTCGTGACGACTCAACTCGCCCCGCTCCGCGCCTCCAGCCGCATGCACTTGAGTAAATATTACCCATCTCGCGGCCTCCGCACGCCCGCCAGCGCCTCAGATGTGTCGTGGCGACTCAACTCGCCCCGCCCCGCGCCTCCAGCCGCATGCACTTGAGTAAATATTACCCATCTCGCGGCCTCCGCACGCCCGCCAGCGCTCCAGTTGAGTCATGGCGACTCAACTCACCCCGCCCCGCGCCTTCAGCCGCACGCACTTGAGTAAATATTACCCATCTCGCGGCCTGGGAACAAAATCGGGCCCTCAAATCGGCCTTTTCTTCCGATATTCCCGGGGCGACATGCCGGTCAGCTTGCCGAAAATTTTGCTGAAATACCGGCCGTCCTGGTAGCCGACCATCGCTCCGACATCCGCGACGGAATACTCTCCGTTCGCCAGCAGCGCCTTGGCGTTCTCGATCCGCACCCGCTCGATATATTCCGAAATATTCTCGTTAAACTCCTGCTTGAAGCGCCGGGAGACATATTCGCGGCTGAGGAAGAACCGGCTTGCGATCTCCTGCACGGACAAACTTTCCGCATAGTTCGTTTCGATAAACTGCTTGATCGCATAGATCGCGTTGTGTTCCTGATGGCGCTTCTCTTTCAGCCGCCCGGCGATTCGGGCGAACGCCTCCGTCCATTCCCGCCGCCACTCGTCCGGCGACAGTCTCCCGCGCGCATCGACCGGAAACAGCCCGGGGGAGCTTGGCTTGACGGGATCGCCCGCCGCGGCGGAATCCGAATCCGGCAGCAGGCGGCCGGTCAGCAGCTCGAACTCGTACCGCCAGTATTGCAAATGCTCCCACGTGACGTGCCGAAGCCGGCCGACGGCCTCGATCCATTTGCCGACCGCGTCTTCGATCCGGCGAACGTCGCCGCTGTAGACGGCGGTCGAAATCTGGCTGCCGTAATCGGTCAGAGAGACCTGCTTCTCCGCGGGAGAAGGAGCCTCCGCATCGAAATGGATCCATCCGCCTTCCTTCGCGTACGAAACGGAACGGGCCGTCCGCAGCGCTTTCTCAAAAGCGGCGTGAATCCCTTCGGGAAACGCTTCCGCCTCCCCGCAAGCGAAATGAAAACGGGCGCCGAGAAAGCGCGAGAAAGCGTCGTTCATGTCCGCAAGCTTTCGGTTAAGCTCCGCGAAGCCGCCGGTAAACAGCAGGACGATTCCGTAAGCCGGATTCGCATGCTTGAACGCGTAGCCGGTCCGGCCGGAGCCGATGATCTCGTTGCAGATGTTGGTCATCAAAAAGTACAGCAAGTCGAGGTTGCGGCCGAATTTCCGCAGGACGGACCGCGGCAGCGGGTCGGTCAGCAGCATCGCGACCCGGCACTTGCGGGCGTCCGACCATCCGAACGCTTCCTGAAGCTCGTCGGCGCAGGTCCGATAGGCGTCCGGCTGCGAAACGACGGCCGACAGCGTTTTGTCCCGGTACGCCGGTATCGTGCGGTTGATTTCCGTGTTTTTCCGAATGCGGAGATGCCGTTCCTCCTCTTCCTTCTGCCAGGCGCCGACGGCGCTTCGAAGCGTATCGAGCAGCTCGCTCCGGTTGATCGGCTTGAGCAAGTAATCGAGTCCGCCGTGCTTCAGCGTGTTGCGGATGTAGGTATAATCGTCATAACCGCTGATGACGATTCGTTTCGCATGGGGCGCCTCCGCCTCGATCCATTGCAGCAGCTCCATGCCGTCTCCGTTCGGCATTTTCATGTCGGTAAAGACGATTTCCGGATTTTCTTCCCGAATGAGCGCCATGGCCGAGACGCCGTCGGACGCTTCGAGAATGTCCGTGATGCCGAATTCGTCCCAGTTCACCAGCAGCCGGATCGAAATCCGGACATCGGTTTCGTCGTCCACGATCAACGCCTTCATGCCGGAAGCACCGCCTTTCGCATGGGAATTTCAATGACGACCGAGAAGCCCGACGGGGCGAGATTGCGGACGGAAACCCGCGAAGCGTCGTCGAAGTACAGGCGCAGCCGGGATGCGACGTTGAGCAGGCCGATGCTGCCCGCGTCGTCGCCCATGCTGCCGCCCATTCCGCCACCCGCGTCGCCAACCATGCCGCCCCTCGCGCCGTCCCCCGTACCGCCACCCGCGCCGCTCCCCGAGCCGCCGAACGCCTCGCGCTCCAGCAGCCGTTCCAGCTCGCGAGCGCGTTCCGGGGAAACGCCCTCCCCGTTGTCGCGAACTTCGATTCGCAGCGCATCCCCGGCTCTTTGCGCCGTTATCTCTATTTCCGCTTCCTCCATCCCCGACCGGAAGCCGTGCTTGAAGCAATTTTCCACGAGCGGCTGCAAAATCATTTTCGGCACCGTCACCCCCGCAGCGTCCGGTCCGCCAAGCTCGATGCGGTAGCGCAGGCGCTCCTTAAACCGCTGCTTCTGCAGCTCCAGGTAGGCCTCCGCATGATGAATTTCCTTCGAAAGCGGCACGACCGACTCCTCCGTGTTCATGTTGTAGCGCATCATCAGGCCGAGCGAAGAGGTCAGCTCGTAAATTTTGGGCACCTGGTGCTGCAGGGCGACGGAGCCGATCGATTGCAGCGTGTTGTAGATAAAATGCGGGTTGATCTGCGCTTGCAGCGCTTTCAATTGGTTGTCCTTGTTGGCCAGCTCGAGCCGAAGCTCGCGCATGATCAGGTTGTCGATCGTATCGACCATGTTTTTGATCGCGTGGCCCAGCACGCCGACCTCGTCGTTGCGTTCCGAGTCGATGTGCAGCTGCAGCTTGCCGAGCTTGATTTTTTTGATCGATTCGGTCAGCTTCTTGATCGGAGCCGTAAGCTTGACGGAAACGAGCAAGGCCGCGGCGACGGCGACCAGAAGGAACGTGACGAGAACGAGCAGGTTCATTTGCAGCACGTTCGAAGCGTTCCGGAACAGGTATTCGTTCGGAATTTGCTTGACGAGAATCCACGTCCGGCCGATCAGCTCGAATTTTTCGTAGACGACGATGCCTTGAAATCCGGTTTCCTTCCATTCGAAATGCCCCGCGCCGGACAGGCTGTAACGGGCATGCTGCAGCCAGGCGTCGGACGGCTTTTGGCCGATCAGCCGTTCCTCGGACGAGAAAATAACGGTTCCGGCATCGTCCACCAAATAAATGTTTTCGTCGTTTTTGTCATGGAGCATGTCGCCGATGCGGAGCAGCCCGTCGAGCTTGAAATCGATCGACAGGATGCCGATCCGCTCTTTCAGCGGGGCGCGGTACACCGGCCGATGGATCGTAAACACGGTGTTGGAGGGACTGTACGGAAATTCCTCCATGCCGTAGTTGTGCGAAGGATGAGGCGGTTCGAAAAAAGGATCGTCCTTGTTCAGGGGCTGGACGTAACGGCCGTCGAGTCCCGTTCGGCCCGCTTCGCGTTTCAGATAGCCGTCGATCAGCAAATAGGACCGGTCGGCCAGCTCCGAATACAAGTAGACCTGCTGGACGTCTTTGGACGATTGTTCGATCGCGTGAAGGCCGGAATACAGCTTGTTTTCGACGATGAAATCGCTTCGCCCCCTGGCCAGAATGTTGTACAGGCTGTCGGGCTCCTGGATGTTGTTATAAATGGACAAGGAGATCGCGTTCATTTGCTGGAGCTGGTTCATCAGGCTCGTGGCGCCCTGCCGGACCGCGTTCGAGTTTTCCCGAACGGCGTCTTCCTTAAGAGAGTGCCGGGTGTAAAAGTAGGAGATCAGGATCGAAGCGGCAATCGGCAGTAGAATGGCGACCAGCAAAAACGCGCTCAGCTTGTTCCGTATGCTGCTGCGAAACATGATGGATGCCCCCCGGTTCCCGGAATTGGTTAACAGTCTATCACCGCGTCCGGGGAAGATCAACCTCCTTTCGAGCAGATCACAATCTTCCACATTTTTGTTCAAATCCGTTCGTATTCCGGGGCCGGGGCGGGCCGCTATACTCAGCTGTAAGGGCTTACACCACACAACGCCCAAACAGGGAGGGTTTCGCTTGAAGAAAATCGCATCCATCCTTTTGACCGCCGGCTTGTCGTTATCCGTCATCCTGTCGGGCTGCTCAAGCGGGAGCTCCGGAACCGGCTCGCCGGAAACGGGCGCTTCCGCGCCGGGATCCGCTTCCGCGGGGGCCGGTTCCGGCGGCGGCGACGAGATCACGCTCTACACGATTCAATCCACGAATCCGAATTTCCAGGCCTGGCTGGACGAAGCGCAGGAAAAAAGCGGCGTCAAAATCAACTGGATCGCCGCCCCGACCGATTCGGACACCCGCCAGCAGAAGGTTTCCACTATTTTGTCTTCCGGTGACGACACGGTCGACATTCTCGAGATCAACGACGAAATGGCGACCTCGTTTAAAAACTCCGGCTGGCTGGAGCCGCTGCAGGATACGGTCATGACGGACGACATCCTGCCGCAATTTCCGCAGGGCTACATGGAGGATATGCTGACCTCGGCCGACGGGGACATTATCGGCGTCCCGAGCTATTCCGGCTATCTCGCCCTGTGGGTCGACCAGAAAAAGCTGGACGCCGCCGGCATGACCTCGATCGAAACGGAAGAGGATTTCGTCAACTTCATGAAAGCGTCCACCAAGGACGGACAATACGGCTACGGCGGCTCCTGGGAAAAAACGTACGTGTTCAACGAAATCGCGACGTTCGTCAATCTGTTCGGCGGCGATTATTTCGATTGGACGAACGAAGGCAGCCGGAAGGCGGTCAAGTTCATGTACGACATGGCCAACACCTGGAAGGTGACGCCGGTCGACCAGATCGCGGACAAATACGAGCAGATGAACCAGAAATTCATCGACGGCAAATACGCGATGGTGTTCATGTGGGGAACCGGAACCGACTACAAGCAGGCGAACCGGTACGGCAAGGACCAGATCCACATGATCAACATGCCGAAGTTCGCGACGCGAAGCATCTTCACGGATTCCTGGAGCTATGTGCTGAACGCCGCCTCGCCGAACAAGGAAGCGGCCGTCAAGTTCCTGAAATACCTGGCGAGCGAGGAAGGCGAGCTGAACGGCTGGACGAACTTCGACCGGTACCCGGCCCGCGCCGACGTTGCGGCCAATCCCGCCGTCTCCGGCGACGTCAAGGAAATTTACTCCGAAATCCAGGCGACAAACGAGGTGCACGGCCGCCCGATGCTGCCGCAGACGATGGAGTTCATCTCGGAAATCGGCACCCTGTTCCAGAACTACGTTCAGGACAAAATCACGCTGGACGAATTCTGCGAGAAAGCGCAGGAAGCCGTCGAGCGCTACAAGTAAACCGACCGTAAGGGTCCGACAATCCACAAGAAAGGCGCGTTCCCATTGTATGCGAGCAAAAAATATTTGACCGTCGCGTGGATCCTTGTGCTGCCGGCCTTGCTGATTCGAATTTTTACGACGATCTATCCGATTATCGAGACGTTCCGCATCAGTTTTTTCGACGTCAAGCTGCTGCGAGGCACGAACGAATTCGTCGGGCTGCAAAATTACATCGACCTGTTCGGCGATTCGAAAATGCTGACCTCTCTCTCGTTTACGGCGATTTTCGTCATCGGTTCGATGGCCGGCCACCTCGTCCTGGGGATCGCGCTGGCCCTCATCCTCAACATGAAATTCGCCGGGCAGAAGGTGCTGCGGACGATCGTGCTGCTGCCGTGGGCGATGCCGATGGTCGTCATCGCGATGGCTTCGAAGTGGGCGTTCAACAACGACTACGGGCTGGTCAACGATTTTATCCGCTGGTTCGCTCCGTCCTTTCAGCTCGATTGGCTCATTCATACGAACACGGCCCGGTTCGCCGTCATCGCGGTGGATTTGTGGAAGGACATCCCGTTTTTCGCGATTCTGATATTGGCCGGCCTTCAGTTTATTTCGTCGGATATTTACGAAGCGGCCAAAATCGACGGCGCGGGGGCCGTCCGCTCCTTTTTCAGGCTGACGCTCCCGCTGCTCGCCAAAAGCATTCTCGTGCTCAGCATTTTCTTCACGATGTGGAGAATTACCTCCTTCGACGTCGTGTACGCGATGACGAGCGGGGGGCCGGGAGAGAGCACGGCCCTGATCGCGTATCGGGTGACGACGGAGGCGTTTACGAACCTGAACACCGGCTACGCCGCTTCCATCGCCATCGTCCTGTTCCTCGTCATGGCCGTCCTGGGCGGCATCAGCATGTCCGCGACGAAGCGCGTGGATTATTAAGGAGCGATCGCGTATGGTACCCGGAATTTTCAAACAACGGTTGCTGAAAGGGTTGATGTGGGGGCTCGCGCTCGTCGTCGCATTTTTGATTCTGTTCCCGCTGTGGTGGATTTTCGTCTCGTCGATCACGCCGGCCGGCGAGCTGTTCTCGAAGCCGATCCGGTACTGGCCGCGGCATCCGACTCTGGAAAGCTACCGGTATTTGATCGAGCACGCGGGACTGCTGGCCAAAATCGGAAGCACCGCCGTCATCGTCGGCTTGTCCATTCTGATCGGCATGGTCGTGTCCGTCATGGCCGCCTTCGCCTTCGCCCGCTTTCGAAGCAAGGGGCTGTCGATCGCGGTGGCGTTCCTGCTGGCGTCCATGCTCATTCCCGACGTCGTGACGGCCCGGCCGCTGTACGACTTTTTGCGGAGCGTGCATCTGTACGACACGTATACGGGGCTGATCGTCCTGTATATCAGCGGCATCTTGCCGTTTACGATCCTCATTTTGCAAAACTATTTGAACGACATTCCGGTTTCCATCGAGGAATCGGCTTCGATCGACGGCTGCGGATTTTTTCAGTCGCTATTCTACGTGACCTTGCCGCTGCTCAGGCCGGCGCTCGCGACCGTCTGCATCGTGAACTTCATCACGTGCCTGAACAACTTCTTTACGCCGCTCTTTTATTCCAACGGAATCTCGGTGCTGTCGACGGCCATTACGCAGTTGCCGTTGCGGGACAACATGTACGCCGTGCCCTGGGATCTCGTCAGCGCGATGGGCTGGATCATTATTTTGCCGATCCTCGTTTTCGTCGCGATTTTTCAGAAGCAGATCATGGAAGGCATTATGGCGGGCGGAGTAAAGGGCTAACAAACGATTCGGGAGGAGAAAAAAGAATGAATGCGAACCCGTTCATGGGAGGGCTGTCGGCCCTTCCTTTGCTCAAGCCCGGCAGCAGCCGGGCGATCAACGCGGAAAATCCCCGCGGCGAAAAGGGGAAGGGCGGCATGGCCGCGAGCCATCTCGGCCCTTCCCGCAAAGGCTCGCCCTGCATACGCGACGTGCAGCCGGGCGCGACGGCGACGCTGGCCGAGGTAGACGGGCCGGGCGTCATCGAGCATATCTGGATCACCGTAACCGACCGGACGGACGCGGACTGTTACGTGCTGCGCGACCTGGTGCTGCGCATGTACTGGGACGACGAGACGGTTCCTTCCGTCGAGAGCCCGCTGGGCGATTTCTTCTGCAACGGCTTCGCGAGAGGCTGCATCGTGAACTCCGTCCCGATCGCGGTCAACCCGACGAGAGGGTTCAACAGCTATTTTCCGATGCCGTTCCGGCGCAAGGCGAAAATCACGATCGAAAACCAGCACGAAGCGCCGATTCCCGCCTTGTTTTATCAGATCGATTACTGCCTGCACGACGAGCTTCCGGAGCATACCGCGTATTTCCACGCGTTGTGGAGGCGGCAGCGGATCACGAACAAGGCGGAGGACTACGTCATTCTGGACGGGGTGAAGGGATCGGGCCACTACGTCGGAACGTACATGGCGCTGACGACGCTGGAGCGGTATTGGTGGGGCGAAGGGGAAATCAAAATGTACATCGACGGAGACGGCGACTATCCGACCATCTGCGGCACCGGAACCGAGGATTATTTCGGCGGGGCCTGGAGCTTCGCGACGCAGAAGGACGGGAGAACGGTCGAAAACACGTACTGCACGCCGTACATGGGCTATCCTTACTATTCGCGCCATGACGATACTGTGCATAACCCGTACCACAACGATGACGTGCCGCCGATGCGGGGGTTTTACCGGTGGCATATCCCGGACCCGATCCGGTTCCGCCAGGACCTGAAGGTGACGATTCAGCAAATCGGAGTTTATAAAAAAGGGCTGTTCGAGCGCCAGGACGACGTGGCGTCCGTCGCGTACTGGTACCAGACCGAGCCGCACCGGCCGTTCGAGCCATTGATTGCCAAGGAAGAAAGGTGGCCGAGATAGCCTCGGCCCTTTATACTGATCGTAACATCATCATGAGCCAGCGAAAGGAATGACCCTATGGCGAAGCGCAAGCTCGGGAAGCTGGCCGCCGTCTGGCTTCTTCTCGCGTCGGTCGCGGCAGGCTGTCTCCCGAACGCGGGCGGATCGGCGGGCGACAGCGCGAATGCGGCGGCGACGGGCGGAGAAACGGACCGGGCGGTCCGCATTTTCAACTTCAAAGTCGAAATGGCGGAGCAACTGAGCGAGCTTGCGAAGCGCTATGAAACGGAAACCGGCGTGGCCGTCGAGGTGGATACGTGCGGCGGCGGCTGCGATTACAGCGCGGGGCTGAAGACGAGATTCAACTCGGGCGACAAGCCGGATATTTTTTTCGTGGCGGGTTATTCGGATCTCGAGCTGTGGCAGGAATATTTGGAGGATTTGTCCGATCGGCCCTGGGCCGACGATATCGTCGAGCTTGCGAAGCCGGCGATCGTCAAGGACGGCAAGGTGTACGGCATGCCGCTCGCGCTGGAGGGCTGGGGCTTTATTTACAACAAGGAGTTGTTCCGCAAGGCCGGCATTCCGGACGTTCCGAAAACGCTGACGCAGCTGCGCGAAGCGGCCGAAAAGCTCGAAGCGGCGGGCATTCAACCGTTCGAGAACGGCTATGCCGAGTGGTGGATCATCGGCAACCATCTGCTGAACGTCGCGTTTGCCCAGCAGCCGGATCCGTCGGCCTTCATCGACGCCGTGAAGAGCGGGGAGGAAACGCTGGTCGGCAATCCGACGCTTGCGGAATGGATCGATCTGGTCGATTTGACGGTCCGGTACGGACAGGACAACGCGCTGCAAACCGATTACAACACCCAGGTGACGAACTTCGCGGCGGGCCGCGCGGCGATGATGCAGCAGGGCGTATGGACGCAGCTGCAGCTCGACAAGCTCAACCCGAACCTCGACATCGGATTTCTGCCGATGCCGATCAACGACGACGCCGAGGCGATGGACAAGCTGCAGATCGGCGTGGCGAACTACTGGGTCGTGCTTCGCTCCTCCCGGGTCAAGAAAGAGGCGAAAGCCTTCCTCGATTGGCTGGCCTCCTCGGAGGCCGGGAGGCGGTTTATGGAGGACGCCAAGCTGATCCCGGCGATCGAGGGCGTGCCGGTCGCCGAAGAGCGGCTCGGTCCGCTGGCGGCCGACCTGCTGAAGGCGCTGCGGGAGGGACGGACGCTTCCGTGGATGTGGCAGCGTTATCCCGGGTACGAAGCGGACACGTCGCGGATGGCGGCCCAAATTCAGGCGTATATCGGAGGCAGCATCGACAGGGAGCGCCTGGTCCGGGAGTTTCAGAGCATTTGGGACGATTGGAAAGGCGCTTGACCCGCCGGGGTGCGAGACAGGCCATTAGAGCCGAATCTCCGAAAGGGCTCCGCCGGATGGGGCAAAATCCAAGTCCGCCGACTCCCGCGTAGTCCTGCCTGTCCGTTAGGAAGCCTTCGCTGGCCGCCGATTACGCAAGGACGCCACGGATAACCACAGCGCTCCGATCAGAACGAGCTCGAATAGGTTGGCGACCGCCGAGCTTCGAACGGGAAGCCGAATGGCGCTGCCGGCCCCCATCACAATCGTGCCCCAGAACAGCGCGGACGTGACGCGGCGCTTCCATAATACCGCTCCGGCCGCAAGCAGCGGAATCATGACGAGAACGACCATGAACGGAATTTCCGGAGACGTTCCGGCCGAAGCGTAGCGCAAAGCGCCGTACTCGTATACCCAGGGCCTCGTCAAAGTCAGACTAATGCGAGGCCCCACTTAACATTTTAAAGATCGCTGGCTTTTTCCTCGAAGAACCGATACAATGAGCTTAATACCCATTTTATCGGTTCCATAAGGGGCAAGTATGACGAAACAAATCGAGCTGACAGCGCTAATCGTTCGACCGATTCAATCTCACGAGGAAGCACAATGGAACACGCTTATGCGAACTCATCATTATCTTGGATTTCGCCAATTGGTCGGCGAGTCGATCAAATATGTTGCGGAAATCCAGGGAAGATGGGTCGCTTTGCTGGGCTGGGGAACGGCTGCATTCAAATGCAGCTGTCGGGATCAATGGATTGGCTGGTCCAAAGAGCAACAATGGAGCCGGTTGTTATTTATCGCCAACAACCTGCGCTTTCTCATACTTCCTGGCGTACACATTCCCAACCTTGCTTCCAAGGTACTTTCCTTGAACGTAAAACGGTTGTCGGCGGATTGGGTCGCGGTTCACGGACATCCGTTGATTCTGGTCGAAACGTTTGTCGATCATGCCCGGTTTGCAGGGACGTGCTATATCGCAGCGGGATGGTTGCGACTAGGACAAACCCGAGGCTACGGACGGAACGCCGGACAATACTACTATCATGGAACAACGAAAACCGTTTTGGTGTATCCGCTCCATCGGCACGCCCGCACGTGGTTGTCCGCTCCTTTTTTGGTGCCGGAATTGCGCGGAGGCGGAGTGCCTGTGGTGAATTTGAATGGCGTGAACCTGGATCAGAATGACGGGTTGCTGGAACGTTTGAAACAGCTCAAGGATCCACGCAAGCCCCGTGGAGTTCGCCACAGCGTGACATCCACCCTCGCAGTCGCAATCTGCGCAACCCTCTCGGGTGCCCGCAGTTTTCTGGCAATCGGCGAATGGGCGGCGGATTTGTCCCAAGATCTCTTGCGTCGCCTGGGGTGTCGGTACCATCCCGAGCAACGTCGGTATATCCCGCCCAGTGAACCGACCTTGCGACGACATCTGCAAAGCGCGGATGCGGAACAACTCGACCGCATCTTGAACGAGTGGCTGACAGCTCAGACGGATCCGGAAGCGATCGCGGTCGACGGAAAGACGGTGCGCGGTGCCAAAGATGGTGAAGGCAAAGCACTGCACTTGCTTTCCGCTTTGTTGCACAAGGAAGGCGTCGTCGTTGCGCAACGGGCGGTGGACAAGAAAACCAACGAGATTAGGGAATTTCAATCGGTATTGGACCCTCTGGACTTGCGAGGGAAAGTGGTCACCGCCGATGCGCTGCATACGCAAGTCGAGCACGCCCGGTATTTGGTGGAAGACAAACAAGCCGACTACTTCTTCACCGTCAAAGGGAATCAATCGAACTTGAAAATAGCGATTGAGGACCTCGACGATGAGGATTTTTCCCCCTGAATATGTGACACGCGATAAAGGGCACGGGCGCATCGAAGTGCGCAAGCTGCAAACGAGCACGAAGTTGAACGACTACGTGACGTTTCCGTATGCGGCGCAAGTTTGCCGAATCCACCGAATCACCTACAATTTGCAAGGGGAGTGGATGCGGGAAGAAACTGTCTTTGGCATCACCAGCCTATCGGTCGAACGGGCCGATCCCGCTCGATTGTTGAATTTGAATCGCGGACATTGGTCGATTGAAAATCGGCTCCATTGGGTACGCGACGTCACGTTTGACGAAGACCGTTCTCAGATTCGAACCAAAGAAGGGCCGCGAGTCATGGCCACCTTGCGCAATCTCGCAATTAGCTTGTTCCGCTTAGGAAATCAATCCAACATTGCGAAAGCGACCCGCCGTTGTGCCAGAAAACCAGAAAGGGCTTTGGAACTGATCGGAGCTTAAAGACGACAAAGGACATGTCTGAGCATTTATCAACCTGACTTTGACGAATCCCTGCTCGTATACCGGTTTAAGCTTGACGGACCAGGTTACGGTCGTCACCTCCAGCACGATCAGGGCCGCGGCAAACAACCAGGCCGCCCCCATCGCGGCCGGCTTGCGCGCCCAGGGGCTCCCCGCCCGGCGCATCAAATCCAGCGAGACCACCGCAAGCAGCGGGGTGACGAAGGCGTGCAGCCAATAGCGCGTCCGATTCAGCCGCTCCAGCCAGTCGCCCTCCCCGATCCATCTCCCGGCTCCGAGCACGCCGTTGTCCCATAGGAGCGCCGCCGTAACGAGCAGCAGCAAATACCGGAAGCCGCGGGCGGAATCCTTTGCCCAGACCGTCATTCCGTACGCGAACAACGCTGCGTACAAAATCGCAAACAGCAAATAAAGCGCCGAGTCCAAATGCCTCGCCTCCAATGATCCGCGGGGGTGATTTTTTCCCTTTATCCGAATTGTTCCCGTTGGAAGCGGCGCCAAACCCGAGCCGAATTCGATGAAAAATCGTTAATATTTAAAAATTTCCTTTTTGTTGGCTGTATAATATCGAACAGTGCAGTCGAATTGGACTACTTTCCGCAAAAAGGAGATGAAGGCCATCAAGCGGTTCGTCGGAATGACCCTGATGACCCTCGCATTGCTGCTGACGGTGGGCACGGGGGCTGCGTTTGCGAATACGGGCAAAGAATCATACATAACGGATAAAATCGAACTGAACCGGGAGCTGTGGCTGTCGGGCGGGGTGACTTACGCGCCGGTCAAGGAGCTCGCGGGACGCATGGGCTGGCAGCTTGCCTACGACGGGGACGCGGGCACGATTACCGTCGGCAACGCGCTGGGCGACAAGCTTACGGTACGGACCGGAACGTCGGTCGTCACGTTTAACGGCAAAACCTACGATATCGCCGAAACGGTCAAAGTAAGGGAAGGAAGCGCTTACGTTTCGCTGCGCACGCTGGCCGACGCCATGCACGCCAGCGTGGAGTGGCAGGGAGAAGGCAAAGGATCGGTCGTTCAGGGGATCGACCGATATACCGTCCAGGCCGGCGACACCCTTGCGGAGATCGCAGAAGCTTACGGAACGACGGCGGGAGCGCTCAAAGCCCGCAACGGGCTGCCGGGCGACGCGCTTGCGGCCGGCCGGCAGCTTAAAGTGGTCGTGCCGGAGTTTTTGGACCCCGAATTGGCGGACGCCGCGCTGCTCGCCAAGCTGGTCGAGGTCGAAGCCGGATACGAATCCTATCAGGGCAAGCTCGCCGTCGCCAATGTCGTCCTCAACCGCGTCAACAGCGGCAGGTTCCCCGACACGGTGAAAGCCGTCATCTACGCCAAGGGCCAGTTCCCTCCGGCGGGGAAAGGGATGCTGAAGACCGAGACGGCATCCGCGGAGAGCGTCCGCGCGGCCAAGGCGGCCCTTGCCGGCGAGAACAACGTGCCCGGCGCGCTCTATTTTTTCAATCCGCAGTTGGAGCCCGAGCGGGCGAAGACGGCCGACGCGGTCAAGACGATCGGCAACCACATGTTCGTCAAATAAAGGAATGCGGCCCTCTGCCTTGCGGCGGAGGGCCTTTTGCGTCCGGCAGCGGGCGCGCGGATGCTCGCGGGGCGTTTGTTTGCGCGGCCGGAGCTGCGTTACCCGGCGGAAGCCCGCCCGACGAATGGGGGGGCGGCCGCGCGCTTCTGATTTTTCAGCGCGCAATAGCCGAAAGCGATGTAGCAGGCTCCCCATGCGACGGAGCCGAGGTCGGAGATCCCGGGAATGAAATAGATGAACGGAAAAACCATAAACAAGAGGAGACTCCATAACGGATAAGCGCGCGCCCGAATCATGACGATGCCGAAGACGAGCTGGCCGGCTAAACTCAGAATGGAGTTCGCGTTGAGCAAGGGGGCGATATAAGCGTGATCCGGCTCGGTCATCCCCAGCATATTCGACCATACGAGCGCCACCGTTAACGCGCCGCCCGCAGATATGACAAGCGTAGACAAAAACCCGACGATCCCGACATTCGGCGCGGCATTCAAATAAATGCCGAGGATGCCGATTCCCATCAGCAAGCTGGCGACAAAGCCGAACGTCAGCTCCTGCATGCTGTTGCTTCCCCAAATGTAGGCGCTTGGCGCCATGCCGATCCGGGCGACTCCGCCCAAAATCGCGATCACCGCCAAGCCGTTTATTGCCTGCCTCATTTCCAAATCGATTTCCTCCGTATCCTTAGTTTGGCTTTCAAGACGGAGCGGCGTTTGCCCCTTCACATCGTAAGCGAGGGCGTTCCGCTCGGGTAGTGACGCGCAGTCACGTTTTTTGTCATTTAAGTCATCGAGTGGAAGGAGATCGGCGCCGACTTGCAGATCAACGTAATCTCCCGCGGGGAATACACCGAGCGGAGCCAATCGGGCGCAGGAAGAGGCGATCCTGCGTTCATTCCGCCGGCAGCGCGGCGTTGATCGAGTTTTATCCGACCGAGGAGAGGCGGCCCAAGCGGTTTGTTGTTGCCCCGATCGTACCGGCTTGGCCGATTTTTTTCGCTACGCACTGGATTAAACGCGAACATTCTGGCAAAATAGGAACAACGGATTGACACTCAACAAGTTCTATTATAGAATCGAATTCAATTCATACTATTCCGATGTAGTTTTCAAAAACCGTCCTGGCGAGAGTGAGCAAGCGTACATCTAGGGGGTCGACAGAGGAACATCGCTCCGGGTAGGTTTTTTTGCGTTGCAGAGGGGAAGCCGGCATTTCAGCAATCATCACAACTAGGAGGCAACTAAGAAAGTTATGAAAACACAAAAAGCGCTATCGAAACTTGCAGTACTGATCGCGGCGATCGTCATGCTTGCAGCATGCTCGAGCAACGGGGGAAACTCGGGGACGAGCAGTCCGGAGCAAAGCGCGGGAACCGGCGGTGCGACCGCAACGGCGTCCGGATCCCCGGCGGCCGAAGAATTGAATTGGCCCACCGAAAACATTGAGATGATCGTTCCGTTCAACGCGGGCGGAGTTTCGGATATTTTGGCGCGCTCCTTCGCCGAAGCGGCTACGGGCATTATCGATAAACCGATCACGATCAAAAACGTCGGCGGCGGCTCGGGCACGGTCGGCAACTACGAGCTGGTCAAGGCGAAGCCGGACGGCTACACCTGGCTGTGGGCGGCGACCGGCCACATTTCCTCGGCGCTTCACATAACGCCGGCCCAATATACGATGGACGATTTCACGATCGTCAACAAAGTCGGCGACATGGTCGTCACCGTTGTCGTTCCGAAGGATTCCCCGTTCCAAACGCTTGAAGATCTGGTCAATTACGCCAAGGAAAACCCGGGCAAGCTGACGGTCGGCAACCCCGGCGAAGCTACGGTCGTCGCGATGCTGGCGAACATGCTCGAGGATTCGACGGGCACCGAGATCCAGCACGTTCCGTTCCAGGGAAGCGGCACGCTCCTTCCGGCGGTCATGGGCAACCACGTCATGGCGGCGTTCATGAACGTTCCCGAAGTGCGCGGCCAAGTGGAATCCGGCGATCTTCGCGCGCTGGCCGTCCTGAGCGAAAACCGGGTCGACCTGATGCCGGACGTTCCGACGGCCGCCGAACAAGGCGTCGAAGGCGTCGCCGGCGGAGCCGCCCACTTTATCATTATTCCGAACAACGTGCCGGAAGAGGTCGTTGCAAGAATCGACGAGCTGACCAAGGAAGTATACGAGTCGGACAAGTTCAAGGAATTGATGGAGCAGGCGGGCTATCAGCTGGGCTACAAAAACAGCGCCGATGCGCGTGCGGAAGTCGAAGAATGGTATGAAAAGACCGGCGAAATTTATCGAAAGCTTGGACAGATCCAATGATGAGCAAAACGGTCTACAGGGCGCGGGTCATTACCGCGCTCCTGTTCTTGCTGTTGGGGCTGGTTACCCTTTGGCAATCGCAGGACCTGAAATTCGGTTCGCTCAAAAGCATCGGCCCGGGATTTTTCCCGGTCGTTTTCGGCGGGTTGACGGCTGGGCTGAGCGTCCTCATGCTGGCAGGTCTGCTTAAGGCCCGCAAGCAAGGGGACGCCTCTCCGGAAAAAACGAACGAAGAAGCGGACGAGCCCGTCCGTCTTCGGGGAGCCCTGTCGTTCATCGGCATTTTCGTTCTTTTTCTCGTCGTTTCGCATTTTGTCGGGTTCGTAGCGGCGACCTTCGCATCCTTGGGGGTTGCAGCCTACTTATTGGGGCTCAAAGGCTGGCGGCTTGCGGCGTTGACGGTCGCGACGACGGCCGCCGTCTGGCTCATTTTCGATTTGTGGTTGGGGATTGCCTTGCCGCCCGGCATCTGGCTGTAAAACTGGAAATGAAGATGTTGGGGGGAGTGCATCCGTGACCGGAATGGAAGATATCTTGGCGGGCATATCGTCCGCGTTCTCGTTAACCAACTTGTTGATCTGCCTGGTCGGCGTCGCTCTCGGCACGCTGGTCGGCGTATTGCCCGGACTGGGGCCCGTCGGGGCGATTTCGCTTCTGCTGCCGCTCACCTTCTCCATGGAGCCGACTGCCGCCCTGATTCTGGTCGCCGGCATCTATTTCGGCGGCATGTACGGAGGTTCGACGACGTCGATCCTCGTCAACGTGCCCGGGGAAGCGGCATCGGTCGTGACGACGCTTGACGGGTATAAAATGACGCAAAAAGGACGAGCGGGCGCGGCGCTTTCCATCGCGGCGATCGGTTCGTTCGTGGCGGGAACGATCGGCATGATTTTGCTGTCGCTGCTGGCGCCGCCGCTTGCCCGGATGGCGTTGCAGTTCGGCCCGCCCGAGTATTTCGCGATCGTTCTCGTCGGCCTGCTGGTGCTGTCGAGACTGACGGACACTTCGCTCGTCAGAAGCTATCTTTTGATCGCGTTCGGGGTCGTGCTTTCCCTGATCGGGATCGACCAGATGAGCGGTTCGCTGCGGCTGGTGTTCGATTCGCCGTATCTGATCGACGGGCTCGATTTCGTTCCGATCATTATGGGGCTTTACGGCATGTCGGAAGTGCTGGGATCGATGGAGCAGGCGTACGTGAAACCGGTCAAAGCCGATCTTTCGCTCCGGAAGCTGCTGCCCACCAAGACGGAAATGCGCCGCAGCTCGGGGCCGATCGTCCGCGGCGGCTTGCTTGGCTTTTTGATGGGGCTCATCCCCGGGCCCGCCAACATTCTCAGCACCTATGCGTCGTACGGGATGGAGAAGAAGCTTTCGAAGCACCCGGAGGAGTTCGGAAATGGAGCGATCGAAGGCGTCGCGGGGCCGGAATCCGCCAACAACGGGGCCAGCACCGGCGCGCTGGTGCCGCTGCTGTCGCTAGGCGTTCCGTTCTCGCCGCTGCCGGCGATTTTGCTCAGCGCGTTCATGATTCAAGGTATTACGCCGGGACCGCTCATGATGCAGGAGCATTCGACGCTGTTTTGGGCGCTCATCGCGAGCATGTACATCGGAAACGTAATGCTGCTGATTCTGAATCTGCCGATGGTCGGGTTGTTTGCGAAAGTATCCAACCTTCCTCCGAAAGTATTGATGCCGATCGTCATGATTTTCTGCATTATCGGCGCTTACTCCGTAAGAAGCAGCATGTTCGACGTTATCGTGCTGATGATTTTCGGCATTCTCGGCTATTTGCTGCGGAAAGCGAAGATGGAGCCTTCGCCGCTCGTGCTTGGCGTTCTCCTCGGCCCGACGCTGGAAAATTCGCTCAGCCAATCGGCGCTGATCTTCCAAGGGGATTTGTGGCAACTGTTTGCCCGTCCGATTTCCGGGACTCTGTTGGTCATCGGGCTGATCGTGACGATCTGGCCGGTCGTCGGTCGTCTGTTCAAAGCGGTTCGGTCCCGGCGAATCAAAGCTTGATCATACGAAAAGGGATGAGGCATCTATGGAGATCACTCGCGAACGTTACGATGTCGTGATCATCGGAAGCGGCGGCGCCGGGCTCCGCGCAGCGCTCGCTGCGGCGGAGCAAGGGGCTCGCCCTGTCATATTGACGAAAGGCGAGCCGCAGCGGTCGGGAGGTACTCTCTCGGCCCATTATTCATTTTGCGCGGTTTTGCCGACTGCGAAGCCGGGCGACAGTCCGGAGCTGTTCGCGGAGGATATCATCCGTTCGGGCGAAGGCATTTCGGATCCGCGGCTGGTCAAGGTGTTGGCGGAGCAGGCGGGCGAGGCGGTCGCTTTCGCCCAGCGGCTGGGCGTAATCTTCGATCCGGCGGAACCCGGCAGCAGCGAGCCTCACCTGGGCTGGCTGGCAGGCCATACGCACGCCCGGGCGGTTCATGTCGGAAACGCCGTCGGGCGCGAGGTAGTCCGGGTGCTGCTGAAGGCGGTCAGAAAAGCCGGCATCCCCATCCATTCGTTTACCTATGCGACGGATTTGATCGTGGACGGCGGCCATCTCCGGGGCGTGGCCGCGTATCATTTGCCCAGCGGAGAGCTTCGGATGTACGAAGCTCCGGCAGCCATCGTGGCGACCGGCGGCGGCAGCCAAATTTACGAACTGAATACGAATCCGCTCGAGGCGACCGGAGACGGGTACGGACTCGCGCTTCGCGCCGGCATCGAATTGGCGGACATGGAATTCGTTCAGCATTACCCGACTGTCATGGTGTCCCCGCCCGGCGCAAGAGGCCTGATGTTCAATTCCGGCATTTTGATTCCCAAAGGCGCCCGGCTGCTGAATCGCGACGGCGAGGATTTCTGGGATCGGCACGGGGCGGGCCCTCTGAAGGAAGCGACGCGCGACGTGATGTCCCGCGTCATGTCCCAGGAGATTGCCGCGGGAAAAGGGACGGATGCGGGCGGCTTGTACATCAGCACCCGGGGGATGGATCCGGACGAGTTTCCGCAGATGCAGCAGAAGCTGCTGGAGGATTTGGGGGTGGCCCCGGACGCCGTGGACCGGGAAGTCGCGCCCGGAGCGCACTATTTCATGGGCGGCTTGCGGATGGAGCCGGACGCGGCGACCAGCCTGCCCGGCGTATTCGCGGCAGGGGAATGTTCGGGCGGGATTCACGGCGCAAACCGGCTGGCCGGAAACGCGTTGTCGGAAAATCAGGTGTTCGGCGCCATCGCCGGCCGGAACGCGGCCGCGTTCGCGCTGCGGCATCCGCTTCCGGCCGCGGCGCCCGGGAATTTTCCGGCGCTTGCGGAGGCGCTGGAGCCCGTCCGGCGGATATTAAGCCGCCGGGGCGCCGGGGCGGGCGCGGCGGAGAAGCCGCAGGAGGGATGGGCCGAGGTCCAGTCGCTCATGCAGCGCTTCGTCGGCGCGACCCGGACCGCCGAAGGCCTGGAGTCGGCGAACCGGCGCTTGGCCGCGCTGCGGGAAGAGCTGCCGGAGCGCCTGGGCTTGCGGGATTCGTCGTTGGTTTACAATAGAGATGCCGGCAAAGCGCTGGATTTGCGGAATATGGTCGAGACCGGCTGGAGCGTGGCAACTGCCGCCCTGGAACGACGGGAAAGCCGCGGGGCGCATGTGCGCCTTGATGCTCCGGACCCGGACGAAGAATGGACGTGCAGTCTCGCGCTCCGTTTGGACGGCGGGACGGCTCGATTTCGCAAGCTTTGGCACAAAGAGGTGAAGCGCCCATGACCAGGGGAACGATCGTGAATTGCGAGGTTGCGCGCAAGGCTTCCGCCGAGGGAGAGACGACTTTCGCGGCCTATGAAGTTCCTTATCGGGAAGGAATGACCGTTCTGGATCTGATGCGCCATATCGCGGACGAGTTGGACGGAACGTTCGCTTTCTACGACCACTCCTGCAAACGGGGATTTTGCGGGAGCTGTCTGGTTAAAGTCAACGGCAAAAACAGCCTTTCCTGCAGGGTGCTCGTTCCGGACGGTCCGCTGCGGCTGGAGCCCGCGCTCAAAACCGCAAAAGACTTTTGGCCGGCCGATTCGCAACTATGAAAACCAAAGGAGCAATGCACAATGACGACGATATCCGCTTTTTTCCGGGAGCAAGCCGCATCGCTCGGGTCTCGGCTTATCGAGATGCGCAGGGAACTGCATATGCATCCCGAGCTTTCGAACGAGGAGCATGATACGACGGCGCGGATCCGTTCATGGTTGACGGAAGCGGGCATTCGCATGCTGGATTTGAAGCTGCCGACCGGCGTGCTGGCCGAGATAAAGGGAACTCATCCCGGACCGACGATCATGCTTCGCGCCGACATCGACGCCCTGCCGGTTAACGAGGAGACGGGCTTGCCGTTCGCTTCGACCGTCCCCGGGAAAATGCATGCGTGCGGCCATGATTTCCATACGGCATCGATGATCGGAGCGGCGAAGCTGCTGCAGGAGCATGCCGGCGAGCTTCATGGGACGGTACGCATCCTGTTCCAGCCGGCGGAGGAACTGGCTGTCGGCGCCCGCGCGGTCATCGAGGCGGGGGCGCTCGAAGGCGGTGCCGCGGGGTTCGGCATGCACAACAAGCCGGGGCTTCCCGTCGGGACGGGCGGCATCCGGACGGGGCCCTTGATGGCGTCGGTCGACCGCTTCGAAATCGAGGGGTTCGGCAAAGGAGGGCATGCCGGGATGCCCGACACGACGATCGATCCGGTCGTCGTCAGCAGCGCGATCGTGGGCGCGCTGCAGACGCTGGTAAGCCGGAACGCCAGCCCGCAGCATGCGGCGGTCGTCAGCGTGTGCAAGCTGCAAGCCGGATCGACCTGGAACGTGATCCCGGATACGGGCGTTCTGGAAGGAACGGTGAGAACGTTCCAGCGGGAAGCGAGAGAAAAAATTCCCGGGCAAATGAAACGGGTCGTCGAAAGCGTCGCCGCCGGATACGGGGCCGAGGCTCGCTTGAAGTGGACTTCGATGCTGCCCGCGGTGAACAACGACGCGAGAATGGCGGAAATCATGCATTCGGCCGCCGCTGCCCAAGGGCTGCAAATCGTCGAAGCCGCCCCTTCCATGGGCGGAGAGGATTTCGCCCTGTATCAGGAGCGTCTGCCGGGCTGCTTCATCTGGATGGGAACCGGCGGGACGGAGCAGTGGCATCATCCGAAGTTCACGCTGAACGAAGACGCGCTTTCGATCAGCGCCGCCTTGTTCGCCGAAGCGGCCGTACAGGCGCTTAAATCGGTCGGATGAGCGCGGATTCCCTCACGCGCCGTCTCGCGGAACGGATCGTCCGTTCCGATCCGTTGCGCGACGAACGGGCGGCGGAAGCCGCCCGCGCCGCCGTACTGGACTGGCTGGCGTCGGCGCTGGCCGCCCGAGACGACGCGGGCGCGGACAAGATCGCGTCGGCGCTTGGAGTCGGCGCGGATCGGAAGGTCGCCGGCGCCGCATCCGTGCTCGGCAGGAGGTATCGCCTTGCCGCGCCCGATGCTGCGCTCGTGAACGGCTACCTCAGCCACGCGCTCGATTACGACGACGTTCATGAGAGCGTCCGGGGCCACCCGAGCGCCGTCCTCATGCCCGCGCTGCTGGCGGAAGCGGAAGAGCGCCGCGCGACCGGCGCCGCGTTTCTGTCGGCGTACATCGTCGGGGTAGAGACGATGTGCCGGCTCGGCATGGCGCTCGGTTCCCGGCATTACGAGGCCGGCTGGCACAGCACGGCCACGCTTGGAGCGCTTGGAGCGGCTGCCGCCTGCGCGCGCCTTGCCGGGCTGGACGTCGAGTCGACGAGCCGCGCGCTCGGTTTGGCCGGCACGCAGGCCGGCGGCCTCCGGGTTCATTTCGGCAGCGACGTCAAGCCGCTTCATGCAGGCTTCGCCGCCCGTTCCGGCATGCTGGCCGCGCGACTGGCCGCCGCGGGAGTCGCGGGAGCGGCGGAACCGCTGGACGGCCCGCTCGGTTTTCTTTCGGTTTTCAGCGGGGGAACGGCAACTCCCGGCAGGGCCGTCCGGGACTGGGGACAGCCGTGGCAAATCGTCGAACCGGGCATGTGGTTCAAGCTGTATCCCTGCTGCTCCGCGGCGCACCATGCCGCGGATGCGGCGCTGGCCATCCGGGCGGCCCGCAGGCCGGCGCCGGCGGACATCGAGAGCGTGACCGTCAGCTTTCCGCCCGGCGGAGACGCCGCTCTCGTCATCCGGGAGCCGAAGACGGGAGTGGAGGGGCGGTTCAGCGTCGAATACGTCGTCGCGGCCGCGCTGACGGACGGGGACCTTGGCGTCGAGACGTTTTCGGACAAGCCGATTCGCCCCGATCTTGCGGAGCTGGCGGCCAAGGTGGAGCGCCGTTGCGACCGCGAGCTCGTCCCCGCGCCGAACGCGATGCCGAAAGGGCGATTCACGGTCGTGAGCGTTGCGCTAACCGACGGAACGACATGGACGGAGCGGGTCGATTGCCCGCGCGGAGCGCCGGGACGCCCGCTTTCGGCGGCGGAGCGAACGGCCAAATACGAGGACGCCGTGCGCGGCCTTCCCGACGCTTGGAGAGAATTGCCGGGCCGGGTGGCCCGGTTCGAGCAGCTTGCAGATTTATCTGCGTTGATTCCCGACATCTAGCCGTTCGTTCGAGCGCATCCGATTGCCGAAGCCGGCCTGACGGGAATGCGTCGCCCAGAACGTGGTTCGAGAGTCGACCGTCATATGCGATGCGATGAACCCGGCGCGCTCCGGGAGCTGAGCGCGGTTCGGAAAAGGCGGGGGGGTCGCTCGAACGCCGACCTGGGCATATGGACGGGAACGGGGAATTTGATTGAAAGTCGTACAATGAGAATCGCGAAGCGGCAGATAATGGGTTTCTGTTCGCGATTCAGAAAGAATAAGCTTCATGTCGCTGGAAACCTTGTTGCAACGACCCGGGCGGTTGAGCCTATGTTGGATTTTATCCAATCGACGGAGTGAGAAACGAGGAAACCTCGGTCTATAGTGGATTTTATCTAACGAGGACAGGGAATTCCGGACGCAATCTTCGAAAAAGCCTTGCCTGATTGGACAAAATCCAACGGAGCTGGCGAATTTTCGCGAAAAGGCCGCTTTCGATTGGACAAAATCCAACGAAGCCGAGCCCGCCAAATGAAATTGAACCGGCAGAGAGCGGCAAAGCCGTCCTTCTTCGAAAATCGTACAAAATCGCGCTTGAAACCGGCAGAAGCGAGGGTTTTGTATGAAAATTCATACAAAGACATGCGCGAAAGCGGCAGATGCGAGACTTTTGTACGAAAAATCATACAATATCGCGCGCATAGCCGTCAGACGTGGCGACGGCGGAGCGACGGAATCGATAAATTTGTACGAGAAATCGCACAGAATTCATGATTTTGCCGATTACGACGAATTCGATATGGTGGGTCACGGACAAGCGGCGAAAGAAGCCGGTTGCCTCGGGCAGGACGCGATATCTTCGAAGTGCCGCTGGGAATAGGTACACCGTGAAACGTTGGAATATTTGCGATATGACTTCGAGATCGATCAACTAGGAGGAAACCAACATGCCGTCACATGTCATCGATATGATCATGCTTCAAAACAATTTCGGCACCGCGGAAATGCGCCAGGTGTGGTCGGACGAGAGCCGGCTGCAGAAGCATCTGGACGTCGAGGCGGCGCTCGCCCTTGCGGAAGCGGAATTGGGCCTCATCCCCGCCGAAGCGGCGGCGGTCATTGCGGACAAGGCGAAGGTAGAGCTGATGAACATCCAGGAAATCGCGCTGGAAGTGCTGAAGGTCAAGCATTCCCTGATGCCGACGCTGAAGGCGCTGCAAAAGCTGTGCGGTCCCGAGCACGGGGAATGGGTGCACTACGGCGCGACGACGCAGGACATCGTAGACACCGGGATGATGCTGCAACTGAAGGAAGCCCATCGCATCATCGTGCGCGATTTGCGCGCGGTAGCCCGCGAGCTTGCCCGCTTGGCGCGCGAGCACCGGGAAACGCCGATGGCCGGACGCTCCCACGGCATGCAGGGCTTGCCGACGACGTTCGGCTTCAAAGTCGCCGTGCTGCTCGACGAGGTCATCCGCCATCTGGACCGGCTGCGCGAAGCCGAAGCCCGCGTGTTTGCCGGCGTGATGGGCGGCGGCGTCGGGACGTACGCTTCGTTCGGGCCGCAAGGTCCTGAAGTGGAGCGGCTGACGATGGAGCGACTGGGCCTCAAAGCCCCGAACATTAGCTGGCACTCGTCCCGAGACCGTTCGGCCGAATATGCCGGCCTGCTCGGCATGATCAGCGGCACCCTCGGCAAAATGGGCAACGAATTTTACAATTTGATGCGCACGGAGATCGACGAGGTGGAGGAGCCGTTCACTTCCGGGAAAATCGGTTCCTCGACAATGCCGCACAAGCGGAATCCGGCGGCGCTGGAAGGGCTCGCGAGCCTGACCAAGCCGGTCCGCTACAATGCGGCGCTCGTGCAAGAGTCGATGATCGTGGAGCACGAGCGCGACGCGATGTCGTGGCGCGGAGAATGGATCGCGCTGCCGGAAAGCTGCATCTATCTCGCGTCGCAGCTCGCCTCCGCGAAGGCGATTCTGGCGGGACTCGTCGTGAAGCCGGAAAATATGCTGCGGAACTTGAATATGCTCGGCGGGCTGCTGCTGTCCGAGCGCGTCATGTTCGCCCTTGCGAAGCCGATGGGCAAACAGACGGCTCACGAAGTCGTGTACGAGCTGTGCATGAAGAGCGTCGAAGAAAATATCCCGTTCCGCGAGGTGCTGATGGAAGACGCCCGGGTCCGGGAGTCGGTCAGCCGGGAGGAACTGGAACGGCTGATGGATCCGTCCACCTATTTGGGCTCAGCTCCGCAAACGGTGGACCGGGTGCTGGCGGCTGCCGAAGCGACGGGCTGGCTGAAGGAGGACGACCAAGGATGAGCGAGAACCGGAACATTGCATGGGGAGAGCTTGAAGCGGCGCCGGGCGAGTATGCGGCCGGCATGGTGAAGGTGGCGGAGCTGTCTCACGGCGGCTCGGTGCAAATGCCCGTCATGATCGTGAACGGGACGAAGCCGGGGCCTCGCCTGTGGCTCAACGGGGCCATTCACGGGGACGAGCTGAACGGCCCGATGGCGATTCGCGGCCTGCTCCCGCGCCTGGATCCGCAGAAGCTGGCGGGGGCGATCATCGCCACTCCGATCTCCAACCCGCTGGCTTTTCACGCGCGCCAAAAAAATACGCCCCAGGACGGGCTGGACATGGACATGCAGTTTCCCGGAGACGCGAAAGGGACGCTTTCCCAGCGGCTTGCCCACCTTTTGTTCGAACAAATCCGGCGGCTCGCGACGCATCTGATCGATTTTCATACGCTCGGCACACCTTATGACGCGCTTCCCTACACCGTGTTCAAGCGGTTGCCGGCGGCCGAGTCGGACGTTTGCGACCAGGCGGAACGAATGGCCAGGGTTTTCGGCGGAACCGCGCACTGCCGGGTCGATCTCGGGGGGAATCTGAACGAGCTGCCGGGCAACGTGGCCGGATTCCTGGACGTTCAGTGCCTGAAGCACGGCATTCCCGCCTTTATGACGGAGATCGGCTCCGGCGGCCACATTCAACCGGACATGGTCGCTTTCGGGGAAAGAGGCATTATGGCGGTTCTGCACGATTTGGGCATGTGGCCGGAGAAGCCGGACGCGCTTGAGACGGCCTCTGCCGCAAAACCGCTTACGCTGACGAGACGGCGGTTTCTTTATGCGGATCATGGCGGCATCGTGACCGACAGCGCCCCGAGCGGGTCGATCGTGAAGCAAGGGGAACTGATTTGCCGCATCGTCGATATGTTCGGCACCGTGCAGGCAGTTCGCGCCGAACAGGATACGTACATTATCGCTTCCCGGAAAAACCCGCCGGTCGACACCGGCGACCGGGTGGCGTTCGTAGGCATCGAATGGCAGGAGGACGGAGGACAACATGGCTAACTTTCGCATGGCAACTTTGGAAGACGGACCCGCTTTGCTGGATTTGACGCTGCGCGCCTATGCGCCGATCCGCGAGCTTGGCATCAACTTCGCCGCCGCTACGGCGGATTTGGCTCTGGTGGAGAAAAACATCCGGGAGCACATGTGCTTCGTGATGGAAGAGGACGGGAAAATCGTCTCCACGATATCGGCGAGAATGCCGTGGGGACCGAACCCGGGGCCGTTCGGCGTGCCGCATCTGTGGTGGTTTGCCAGCGATCCGGAAGCGGGACGGAAAGGAATCGGCCGGGAAATGATCACGTGGTGCGAGGAGACGATGGTCCGGGATACGCTGAAATCCCCGGCCGTCTCGCTCGGCACGGCCGACCGTCATCCGTGGCTGATCGAAATGTACAAGCGGCGCAATTACGAAATCCAGGGCACCAAGGATTTGGGCAAAGGGCACATTACGATTTTCATGAAAAAAATACTCATTCCGGACATGCCGGCGCAAGGAGGACACTGAAATGGATCGCTTCTCGCTCGACGGCGCTCCGGTATTCGAAGCGCTGCGCAACCCGGTCATCGATCAGATGACGCGCCACTCGTCGGTTCGCAGCTTCGATTCAGGCCGCGAGCTTCCCGAAGGGGTCGTCGAAATGATGATGGCTTCGGCCCAAAGCGCGCCCACGTCCTCCAACTTCCAATCGTGGAGCGTCGTCGTCATCCGCGACCCGGAGCGGAAAAAGCAAATGCAGGAGCTGTGCGACAATCAGGGGTTTATCGGCGAGGCGCCGCTGTTCCTTGCCTTTTGCGCGGATACGTACCGGCATCGTCAGGTAACCGCCAAGCAAGGCTATCGCTTCGGCTCCGATTATTTGGAGCTGCTGCTCGTCTCCGTGATCGACAGCGCCCTGGCCGCGCAGAACGCCGCGCTGGCTGCGGAAAGCATGGGGCTCGGCTGCTGCATGGTCGGCGCGATCCGCAATCGGGCGCGCGAGGTGGCCGAACTGCTGGAGCTTCCGCACGGCGTGTTCGCGACGGCCGGACTGGCCGTAGGCTATCCTTCCCGTCCGAGCGGCGTGAAGCCGCGCCTTCCGCAATCGGTCGTCGTACACCGGGAAAAGTATTCGGCCGAATCGATGGAGGAAGGCATCGCGGCTTACGACGAACGAATGGCGAAAACCGATATTTACAAGGGGCGGCGGGTTCGCATTCCCGGCGTCACGCCCGAGCCCGAACAGGATACCGGGCATTACGGTTGGGCTGAGCACACCGCCCGGCGGATGGCGCGCGGCAACGAATTCCGCCGCGGCCTGGCTCCTTTTTTGAAAGAACACGGCTTTGTGCTTGAATAAGCGGCATGATCGGCACAACTAGAGACGAGCGAAGGAAGGAGCCAGTTCAATGACCCCTGCGTTGGGAAGAGATCTGTTGTTTCAACTTCTGCAAGATTACGAAGTGGCCCACGTATTCGGCAATCCCGGAACGAGCGAACTGCCCTTCATCGACGGGTTTCCGAATTACGCGGATATCGAATATGTCACCGCGCTGCATGAGGCGAACGCGGTCGGAATGGCGATGGGCTACGCCAGGCAATCGGGCAAGCCCGGGGTCGTCATTCTTCATGTCGCGCCGGGCCTGGCGAACGGCATGGGCAATATTTACAATGCGTATCGGGCCGGCATCCCCCTAGTCGTGATCGTCGGGCAGCACCATACCCGCATGCTGATCGAGGAGCCGATTCTGGCGGGAGATCATGTCGGGCAAGTCCGCAGCATGACCAAGTGGGCGCACGAGGTGCGGCATGCGGAGGAGCTGCCGACCGCGCTGCATCGCGCGTTCAAGGTGGCGATGACGCCGCCGCACGGCCCGGTCTTTCTTTCGATCCCGTACGATATTTCGCTGGCGCCGGCCGCGGTCGAGCGCCTGAGCCCTCCGACGAAGGTGGCCTCCGGATTCTGCGCGGAGCGATCGGCTCTGGAGGAGATCGCGAAGGAGCTTTTGGACGCGAAGCGTCCCCTGATCGTGGCGGGAGACGGCGTCGGAGACGCAGATGCCCATCTCGAAGTGCAGCGGCTGGCCGAACAACTCGGCATCGGCATCATGTCCGAAGGCATGCCGACGAGGCAGAATGCGGATAACCGGCATTCCCACTTTGTCGGAACGCTGCCGATGAACGCAAGGCAAATCCGGCAAACGTTGGGCGAGTACGACCTTCTTTTCTACGTCGGCGTAGGCGCCCAGGCGCCCGTCGCGCTGTACGATAACGGCGGAAGCCTGGTACAACCCGGCACGAAGGTCGTTTACTTGCACGACGATCCGTGGGAGATCGGCAAAAACGTGACCGGAGGAACGGGTGCCTGGGGCGAGATCAAGGCGAGTCTTGCCGCGTTAATCGGCATCGCCAGCGAATTGTCGGCTCCCCTTCGGGAGGAGATCCGGCGCAGAGGCGAAGAGGTCGCTTCCAAAGCGCAGGCTCGGCGGACGTCGTTAGAGGCGGCGCTGCTGGCGGACCGCGAAAAAGGGGCGATCTCCGCCAAAATCGTCGCCGCGGAGCTGGCGAAGCTTCTGCCGCGGGACGGCAAGTTCACGCTGGTCAACGAAGCGGTATCCAACGCGATGCCGTTCGTCGAGTACGTTCATCTCTGGGATCCGAAGCAGTATACGGCGGGCAAGGGGGGCGGTCTGGGCCACGGCTCCGCGCAAGCCGTCGGCACGGCGATTGCCGATCGCGACCGAACCGTCGTCAGCCTGCTCGGGGACGGGACGTTTTTATATTATCCGCAAATTTTATACAGCGCGGTGAAATCGAAGGCCCGCGTTTTGTTTCTCGTCGTGAACAACCGCGCTTACCACGTTTTGAAAACGGGTCGAAAAGCGATCGGAGCGCCGCTTGGCGATCACTACCTGGACTGCCTGGATCTTGACGGACCCGCGGATTTGCTCCCGATGGCGGAAGGATTCGGAGTGCCGGCCGAGCGCGTAACCGCGATCGAAGCGCTGCCGGACGCCCTGCAAAGAGGCTTGAACGCCCAGGGACCCTACTTCCTGGATATCGCGGTAACAACCTGAGGAGGAGGCTGCGGCCATGGACGCGAACTTGTACATTAACGGAGAATGGGTCGAGACGGAAAAACGGATCGACGTGGAAAATCCGGCGACGCTCGAAACGGTCGGATCGATCGCTTATGCGGGGAAAGCGGAAGCGCTGCGCGCGGTCGAAGCCGCGGAGGCGGCGCTGCCCGCCTGGCGAAGCCGGACGGCGGCCGAACGGGCGGCGCTGCTCATGCGCTGGCATCGGCTGATCGACGAGCATAAAGAAGAAATCGGCCGCATCATGACGCTGGAGCAAGGCAAACCGCTGCCGGAAGCGATCGGCGAGGTGAATTACGCGAACAGCTTCCTGTCCTGGTTTGCGGAGGAGGCGAAGCGGGTTTACGGACAGACGGTGCCGGCATCCGCGCCGAACAAGCGCCTTCTCGTGTTGAAGCAGCCCGTGGGGGTCGTAGCCGCCATCACGCCGTGGAACTTTCCGGCCGCGATGATTACGCGCAAGGTGGGCCCGGCCATCGCGGCCGGCTGCACCGTCGTCGTGAAGCCTTCGGAGTTTACGCCGCTCACCGCCTACAAGCTCGTCGAGCTCGCCCATGAAGCGGGGATTCCGGCGGGAGTGATCAATGTCGTCACGGGGAACGACAAGGAAATCGGGGAAGCCTGGATGTCCGACGAGCGCGTGCGCAAGGTGTCCTTCACCGGCTCGACTCGCGTCGGCAAGCTGCTCATGCGCCAGGCCGCGGATACGGTGAAAAATATTTCCCTCGAACTCGGGGGCCATGCTCCGTTTATCGTGACGCAAAGCGCGAACCTCGATTTGGCCGTCAGAGAGCTGATGGCCCCCAAGTTCCGCAACGCCGGTCAAACGTGCATGTGCCCGAACCGCGTATACGTGCATGAATCGATTCGGGATGAGTTCGTACGGCGGCTGACGGACGAAGTGCGGAAATTGAAGGTCGGGAACGGGCTTGAGGAGGGCGTTGCCGTCGGCCCGCTCATTAACAAGGCCGCGGTCGAAAAGGTAGACGCCCATCTAGTGGACGCTCTTGTCAAAGGGGCCAAGCTGGAGACGCCCGCAGCGGATCCTGCGGCAATCGGCAAAGGCTACTTCGTTCAGCCCACGGTCCTGACGAACGTAACCGACGATATGCTCTGCATGCAAGAAGAAACGTTCGGGCCGGTCGCTCCGGTTGCGACTTACCGCACGACGGAGGAAGTTGTGCGGCGCGCGAACGCTTCGCGCTACGGCCTTGCGGCGTACGTCTTCACCCAGGACCTTCAAGAGGCTTTCGCGATTTCGGAAGGGCTGGAATACGGGATCGTCGGCTTGAACGACGGCTTGCCCGCAACGGCCCAGGCGCCGTTCGGCGGCATGAAGGAGAGCGGAATCGGCCGGGAAGGCGGGCATTGGGGCATCGAGGAATTCATCGAAGTGAAATACGTTTCGTTAAGTTTGGGTTAACGGCTAAAGGCATGGCGAAACCGCGAATGCCGCTTCCTTGCTCGCTTTGCGAGGGGAGCGGCATTCGCGGTTTTTTGGGGTCCGTTATTTTTTAAACGCCACGCCCTGTTCGGCCAGCCGCTCATGCAGCCGCGGAATGGAGATGTCCGCTACGGGAACGTCCGCTTCGATCGCAAGCGAGGCGGCGATGCCGGCGGCCTGGCCGAGAGCGAAGCAGGTCGCCTGCACGCGCATCGAGGACATGGCGACATGGGTGGCGGAAATGCTGCGCCCGGCGACGATCAAGCCTTCGACGCTGACCGGCAGCATGCAGCGGTACGGAATGTCGTAGCCGTCCAGCTTGCGTTCGTCCGTATTCGCGCCGCCGGTCGGGTTGTGGATGTCGATCTCGTAGTTGGTTTGGGCGACGACGTCCTCGAACCGCCTGCCGCTCGTCAAATCGTCCTCCGTCAGCGTATAACGGCCTTCGATCTGGTTCGTCTCCCGCACGCCGACCTGACCGGGCACGTGGGAGAGGATATAATTTCCATGCTCGTGGCGCTGCAGGTAGTTGGCGACGGAGAACACTTGCCGCAGCGCTTCTTTTTCCGCATAATTGACGTCTTCGATCTTCGCGCCGTTCCCCTTGACCCGCGTCATATTGACGAGCAGCGTGCCGTTGCCCATTCGGCTCCAGTACAGGTGGCGGCCTTGCGGCAAATCGGATACCGATTCATAGCGGTAACAATCCTCCGGCAAATACTGGCGCACCGGCTTGCCCGTATCCTGCATCATGAACATCAGCGTCATCGGCTGGGTCAACCCGTCTTCGTCGCGCCCCGAGCGGATCGGCACGCCGGCGTCCGATGCCACCCTCGCGTCCCCGGTACAGTCGATGAAGACGCGGCCTTCGAACGCCCGCAGCCCTTCCCGCGTATTGGCGATTACGCCCGCAACCCGGTTTTCGTTCATGACGGAGGCGACGAAGCTCGTGTGGTAATAGACGTACACGCCTTCTTTTTCGAGTTTTTGATTCAAGTAATGGCGCAGCTCGAAAGGCGAATACTGCGGCCAGATCGACTCGTGATGCGAATCCGGCAGCGCGTCGGGAAGAAATTCCGAAATGATCTCGCGGTAAATCCCCGTTACGTTGCCGACTCCCATGAATATGCTTACATTTCCGAGCGTGCCCATCCCGCCGAGCTGGCCGGAATGCTCCAGCAAAATCGTTTTCCGGCCGGAGCGCGCCGCGCTGATCGCCGCCGCCGTGCCCGCCGGTCCCCCCCCGATCACGACGACGTCGGCTGAATCGTGGATCGGAACGGTTCGCTCCATCGTGACTTCCCGATTGGACATGTCTCAGGTCTCCCTTCGGTTTTTGCATCGTTCTCTTATTCGCCTCCATTGTAGGAAAAATGAAACCTCATTTATAGTTTCATTTTTGTTACAATTAAGGCGATTAACTTTCAGGAAGGAGCGAAGCGCCGAATGCCTCGACCGAAACCCGTGACCTTGCAAACGATCGCCGACGAGCTGGGCTTGTCGATTCATACGGTTTCCAAGGCGCTCCGGGGACTGCCGGGCATGTCGGAAACGACGCGCAAGGAGGTCGTCGACCGGGCGCGCGAGCTCGGCTACCGGACGAAAGAACAGGAGGCCGGAATTTCCGCCGAACGCATTCCTTGGACGCATGCGAAGCCCCGGCGTTTTGCGATGCTGATCGTCGGCGACTCGGACTTTCATCATATGCAGATGGAAGGGGTGCGCCTGCGCCTGAACGAGCTTGGCCATTCGCTGTACCCGCTGCTCGTGCCCGCCGCCGTTTCCGAAGGAGCGGGGCTGGAGGAATGGCTGGAGAAAAACGGGCTGTTTTTCGCGGACGGCCTGTTTCTTACCGCGGCCATTCCGGAGCGGATGGAAGCCGAGCTGCTCGCGCTGCCGATTCCGAAGGTGCTGCTGAACTACCCTCCCGATCTGGCGGAGGTGGACAGCGTCATTTGGGATGTGGAGCATGCGATTCACCGGTCGATGGAGGAGCTGTTCGATCACGGCCATCGCCGCATTTTGTATGTCGGCCCCATCGGGCCTACGCGGGGGTTCCGCCTGAGGTGGAGAGCCTTCGAGTCGGCGACGGCGAGGCTCGGACTGGGCGATACCCCGGACCCCCGCGACCATGCGACGTCTTCGCCGGACGACCGGGCGGCCTGGATGCAGGAGCTGGGGGACAAGCTCGGTACCGGGCGGTACACCGCCGTCATCAGCGCGATACCGGGCTTGGCCGAATGGGTATGCGTCGCGGCCGACTTCCTGAAGCTCGAGATTCCCCGCCATATCTCTCTCGTAGGGCTGGAGCACGAGGCGATCCCCCATTTTCCCGGCATGACGAGACCGCTGCTGCTCGTCCGGGAAGCCGGGGAGCGGGCGGCGGAGCTGATGCTGCGAAGGATCGCCAATCCGCAGCTGCCGTATGAGCATGTAAGGCTCAGAGGCGCGTTTTCTAGAGGCAACACGGTCGGGCGCCCGGCGCCTTGAAGTGTGGCACTGAATTCCTCCTATTTGAGCCGCCTGTTCAAAGGGAAACGGGCGAGTCGTTTTCCGGCTATGTGCTCGCCCGGCGGATGGAAAAGGCGAAGGAGCTGCTGCTCGAAGGGAACAAAGTGTTCGATGCGGCCTGCGCTGTCGGCTACCGGGATATCAGTTATTTTGCCCGTGTGTTTCGCAAATACTGGGGCGCGGCTCCGAGCGAATTAAAGAAATGAAATGACTAAACATCCGAAGGAACGGGTATACTGACATAGGGTTGTTCTCGGTCTTTAACAAAATGATTCGGATAGTGTAAAATCTCTGTGGGTGTAGGAATTGGAAAAAGCGGATATAGAAAAAGAGCTTCTCCCTTGGTAAAGTGATGTTTGCGCACAACACACCAAGAAGGAGGAAGCTCCTGTGAGCCACTTTACCACAACAATGCCGACGATGAAAGAGATTGAGCAATGGATTTTCCGGAAAATGCAGGAGGAATTCGCTCGTGCGATGAAGCAGGTACTGGAGGCGCTGGATCAGCAGATCCTGGAGCAACGGGACCGAGAGCGTTATCGAGTAAAGGACGAGCGTGAAACAAGCGTCAACACAGTGTTCGGGAATGTGCGCTTTAAGCGGAGATTGTACTGTGACCGTAGAAGCGGCAAACACGTGTATCTGCTGGATCAGCTGTTGCAATTCGAAGGGCGCGGGAAAGTCAGTCCGCATTTGGAAGAGACAGCAATCGCATTCGCAAGCCAAGGACCGTCGTACCGGGACAGCGCAAAGAGGCTGGAGCAGCTTTTGGGCTACAATGTGCTGAGCCACCAAGCGATCAGGGAAAAACTGATGGAGCGTGCGCAACAGCCGATGCCAGCGGTGAAACGGCGCGCTGCCCGCGTGCTGTTCGTGGAAGTGGATGGGCTGTACACGAAGCTGCAGCGGAGCAAAAAGGGCGGGATGGAGAACGCAATTGCAGTCGTACACGAAGGCTGGGAGAAGAACGGCAAGCGGGTACAGCTGAAGAACAAACAGCATTACCTGCATACGAGCGGCGGCGACTTCTGGGAAGGGTTCGGGGACTTTCTGGTGGAGCGTTACGAAATCGACGAGAACACGTGGCTTGTGGTGAACGGAGACGGCGCGGCGTGGATCGGGGAATGTACATCCTACTTTCACCAATGTCTGTACATGCTGGACCGCTTTCATGTGGCGCGTGATTTGAAACGCTTTGTTGGTCATTTGCCGCAGGTGTGGGAGACCGTGAGACGGTCTTTGGCCAAACAGGATGCAGCCGCGCTTATGGCGGTCCTGGAAGGCGTGTCGGAGCAAGAGATAGCGGAAGAGAACCGGAAGGATTGGAAGCCGTATAAAAGATTTCTAAAGCGGCATGAGAAGCATTTGGACGACTACCGAAAAACACTCCAGGCGAAGGGGATCGACACAAGCGGTATGCGCCCGATGGGAAGCGCGGAATCGCAGATGCGTATATTCGCCAAGCGGACGAAGCGTGGCGGGTACAGTTGGAGTGAGCGAGGCGTCAGGGCGATGCTGAGGACGATGATGAGGATTCAAGAAGCGGGCACGGTGGTAAGAACGGTTGAAGGACAAGCGAGTAAGCAGGCAACGCCGCAGCAGTCGATAAACATGCGGCAATTGCTCAAGAACGTGACGCAACCGGTCAAGGGTTGTATCGCTGGAATGATTCGCATGCTGCAAGGACCGAAGCAAAGCAGCACAACGGGTATGGCACTCAAAGCACTTCGCGGATAACGGCAAAAAATTCTGACAAATCACTTGTGTTTGATGAAAGAACGAAGCAAAGCGCTTACAAGGAAGAGGTTCCTTCGGGGTTCGCGTTCCAGGCATCTTAAATGACTGCCCACGCTAGCTTGACACTGACAATGATTCGCGGGTAATTTCCTTTTTCGCTCGAGTGTGGTACAATAAGAACCATTAAGATAGCGACCTAGCGAATTCACATATCGTAGAGGGTTATTCTTTAAAGCTTAATTAATAACCTTGTACAATATGTGATTTTTTATTTCCAAAGGAATGCGAAGATCACGTAAATTATTTAAGGTGGTAATGTGAAATGGAAACAGGAACAGTAAAATGGTTTAATGGCGAGAAAGGCTACGGCTTCATCGAAGTCGAAGGCGGCAATGACGTATTCGTGCATTTTAGCGCGATCGTTGGGGAAGGCTACAAAACGTTGGACGAGGGCCAACGCGTTGAGTTCAACATCGTGCAAGGCAATCGCGGCCCGCAAGCCGAGAATGTCGTAAAACTGTAAGAGCGAAACGCCAAAAAAGCCCCGAACTATCGTTTGGGGCTGTTTTTTTTTCGCCTCCGCAGGACAAAATCGCCTAGAAAGAGGGATCGGCATGTACAATTCGCGAAAAAAACCGTTGGAAGAAGTACCGACCGAATTAACCCCGATATGGTCTTGTTCGAACGAAAACTGCAACGGATGGATGAGGGAAAACTTCGTCCTTTCCCCGGTTCCGGTATGTCCCCAATGCCAGTCTGACATGCACAAGGACGAAAGAATGCTGCCCGTGATCGTAAACACGAGTTTCCCTTATCTCAGAAGCTGAAAAATGGCGTCGCGCGGCAAAAGACGGAGATTATCCGCTTTCGGCCGAGGCGGCGTTTTTTTTTTCGGCATCCTCCCGACGATCTTGGTTTCGAACCGCTTTCCGGTTGACAAAACACCATGAACCCCCTATGATATCGCTTAACATTTGCCATCGTTTTTCGGCATCGGGCATATAATGGCAGAGTGTCGTCTAATGGGGTGGCATTCTCATGGAAAGAAGGAAAGCGCAACATGAACGTAATCGATCAATTGCTGGCGGAATGGCTGGGCGAGTTCGAATGGCTGCTGCGGATCCTCGTCAGCGCGTTTCTCGGATTTTTGCTCGGGTTGAACCGCACCCACAAGCATAAGCCGGCCGGGGTCAAAACGTACATGTACGTAACGACGGCTTCCACTTTGATTACGATCGTTTCGATCCAGAGCGTAGTCAGATATTCGAACATAGAAGAGCATGCGATGATGGATCCGATGCGGCTTGCGGCGCAGATCGTGACGGGGCTTGGTTTTATCGGAGCCGGCATCATTTTGAAGGACGGGGCGCGGGTGATCGGCCTGACCTCGGCCGCGATGATCTTTTTCGCCGGGGGCGTCGGCATCGCGATCGGGGCGGGATTTTATACGGTCGTGTTATTCTCGCTGCTGGTGACGATGTTCTTTGTCAGACTCGGAGAGATGACCGAAAAGCGGAACAAGACGAAGCCGAACGCGAACGGTTCGGATTCGGAGACGCTGGAGTGAGCGGCGTCATATTTCGAAAAGCGATCGGACTTCCATTGCGGCGCGGGCCGGGACGGCAAGGGGGAAAACGGATTGAAAATCAGGCTCGGGTACGTCGGCGTCGAGGATACGATGGAATTCGTCACGGGCATCATCCGGCAAAACGCCGAGTTTGCGTGCGTTCCCTTTCTTCATGAACGATTCGAGGACATCGGAACGATCCTGTCGAAGCACGAACGCGACGTCGACATGTGGCTTTTCTCCGGCCCGCTTCCGTACCGAATCGCGCGTGAGCAAGCTCCGCATGTCCGGCAGCCGATGTTTTACGTTTCCTTTAACGGAACGGCCCTATACCGGACGCTGTGCCGGCTTTTCTACCGGGAGCGGATCGACATCGGCCGGTTGAGCTTCGATATGTATGCCGAGGAAGAGCTGGCGAAGGTCGTCGGCGAGCTGATGCTGGGCGAAGTCGGCCGGCTGCGCGTCAAGCCGTACGGCGGATCGTATCGCGAGCTGATCGATTTTCATCATGAGCTGTGGCGGCAAGGGAAGACGGATTACGCGATCACGTGCGTCTGGTACGTGCAGGAGCGGCTCAAAGAGCTCGGCGTTCCCGTGCTGAGGGTCGTTCCGACGGAATCGTCGGTACAGACGGCGCTGTCGGAGGCTTCCCGGACGTGGGAGGCGCTCCGTTACATGGATTCGCAAATCGCCGTGCAAATCGCGGAAACGGACCCCTACGCCGGAATCGCGAAGGACAGGCACGGCTCCGACGAGCTGCTCCGCATGGACCTTGCCGTGAGCGAATCGCTGCTGGATTATTCCAGGCGGGTGCAGGGATCGCTGAAGACGATCTCGCCGGGGCGGTACGCGATTTTTACGACGAGGGGCATTCTGAAGGAGGTCACGCGGCATTTTACGCAAGTGCCGGATTTTCCGGAGCTTCAAAACCTGGGGGCGGGGCTGACCTGCGGCATCGGAATCGGCCGGACCGCGTACGAAGCGGAATTGATGGCCGGACACGCGCTGATGCAGACCCGTCATTACGGCAAAGGCTCGTGGACGGTCGCGTTCGACGACAACACGGTAACCGGTCCGCTCGGCCGGGCGGAGCAGCTCTCCTATGCGTATTCTGCCGACGGGCTGCGGGAGTTGAGCGGGCAAACGGGACTGAGCGCGGCGACGCTGGGGAAAATCGAAGCGATTTTGAAGAAGCTGCAAACCGATGTCATCCATTCGAACCAGTTGGCGCAACAAATGCGCATTATGCCGCGGAGCGCCAGACGCATTCTCATTCAGCTGGAAGCGAGCGGCCGTGCGGTCGTGGTCGGGGAAGAGACGCCGAGCGCGAGGGGGAGGCCGCTGAAGCTGTACAAGGTGACGTTGACATAGGATGCCGGATATTCGTTCGTTTTGGGAGGTTAGTTGACATCGGTCCGTTTTTGTCCTAATATACGGTCATGACCTTTAATCAGCCGAAAATAAAAGCTGACAAACGAACCGTTTGGCCGTCAGCGTGTCATTCTATTTTACGCCGCAAAGAAGGGAAGCCCTTATGAATATTCTCGCGCTCAAGCATTTCTCGTTTGACGACGAAAGCGCCATTGCCGGCTGGGCGGCCCGGAACCGCCACCGGCTGCAGGTGCTCGACCCTTCCGATGCGGCGGAGTTCCCGCCCGGGACGGATTTCGGCATGCTGATCGTTTTGGGCGGTCCGATGAGCGTGTACGAGGAGGATCGGCATCCCTGGCTCATCCGCGAAAAGCGGTTCGTCCGGCAATGCGTCGAGGACGGCAAACCCGTTCTCGGCATTTGCCTCGGCGCGCAGATGCTGGCGGAGGCGCTGGGCGGAACCGTGCGCCGGAACGACCAAAAGGAAATCGGCTGGCATCCCGTCCGGCGAACGGCGGAGAAGCATCCGATCTTTGACGGCATGCCGGAGACGTTCGTCAGCTTCCAGTGGCACGGCGATACGTTCACGCTGCCGGAAGGAGCGAGGCGGCTGGCATACTCGGAAGCCTGCGGCAATCAGGCTTTCGCGTACGGCGATCGCGTGCTCGGGCTGCAGTTTCACCTGGAGACGACGCCGGCCTGCATCGGAACGATGCTCGACGTCTGGGCGGACGAGCTGGCGGCTAAAGCGCCGTACGTTCAGGCGCCCGGCGACATCGCCGCGCAGACGGGGCGGAGCCGGGCTTCGCATGCGATGCTGAGCGGCATTTTGGATCGGCTGACGGCGGTTTAACCTTCGATATAGCGAACGGGTACAGTCATCATGAGGAGAGGTTAAATGGAACTCGGTTTGAACGGTATTTGGACGATGCTCGGCGCGATTTTGGTGTTGTTCATGCAGTGCGGATTTATTTTGCTGGAAGCGGGCTCGACCCGCATGAAAAACGCGGGCCACATCGCGGGCAAGACGATTTTTACGGTCGGCATCGTTTCGATCGTGTTTTGGGCGGTCGGCTACGCGTTCATCTTCGGCTCCCAAGGCAACGGCTTTTTGGGGTGGGGCGATTATTTCGGGTTCGACGCGACGAGCGTGCCCGATGGGTCGACGGTGGCGCCGACGGTGCTGTTTATTTTCCAGCTGTCGTTCGCCGCCATCTCGATGTCCATCGCGTGGGGCGGCTTTGCCGAGCGGGCGAAGCTGTCGGTCTATTTGATTTTCGCGATTTTGTTTTCCGCTCTCGTCTATCCCGTCGTCGCGCACTGGATTTGGGGCGGCGGCTGGCTGGCGGAGCACGGCAAGCAGGATTACGCCGGCTCGACCGTCGTGCACCTGACGGGAGCGATGGCGGCGCTCGCGGCCACGCTGCTGTTGAAGCCCCGCATCGGCAAGTATAACAAAAACGGTACGGCCAACGGCATGCCGGGCCACAATCAAGTGTTCACCACGCTTGGCGTCATGATTTTGTGGATCGGCTGGTTCGGCTTCAATGCGGGCAGCACGCTTTCGGTGGGCGACGGAAGCTTCTTCGGCTTCATCGCGATCAACACGCAGCTCGGCGCGGCCGGCGGAGCGGTCGCGGCGCTGATCGCGAGCTGGGTTCTGCTCGGCAAGTCCGATATCGGCGCGATGCTGAACGGCGCGCTGGCCGGCCTGGTCGCGATCACGGCGTCTTGCGCGTTCGTCGAGTCGTGGGCGGCGATCGCGATCGGCCTCGCAGCGGGCGTCCTCGTCGTGCTGAGCATCCGGTTTTTCGAAAAGCGGCGCGTCGACGATCCGATCGCCGCCCTGTCCGCGCACGGCACGGCCGGCGTATGGGGCACGCTGTCCAACGGGCTGTTCGCCACGCCGGAGCTGGCGGAACGAGTCGGCGTCGGCCGGCCGGGGCTGTTTTACGGCGGGGGCCTTGAGCAGCTGGGCGTTCAGGCGCTCGGCATCGTCGCTTGCGGTGCGTTCGCGTTCGCCGTATCGTACGTCATCCTGTTCGCGCTGAAGAAGACGATCGGCCTTCGCGTGACGGAGGAGCAGGAAATCGTCGGTCTGGATTTGAGCGAGCATGGCTCCTACGGTTACCCGGAGCAGATGAAAGAGATGGCGAGAAACTGACTTCTGGCCCGAGCGCTTCATTTTTGTCCAAAACCTCCGCTCCCGCGGTTTGCCGGGCGGAGGTTTTTTTTCTGCGGGGGCATCTCCCTATCCGCTCCGGATGTCGGCTCGGCTCTCCGCGACTCGGTTGAGTCGTGGCGACTCATCTCGTCCCGCCAACCGCAACATGCAGCCCTCAGTTGAGTAAATATTACCCATCTCACCGCCTCCGCCCGCCCGCTGACGCTCCGGTTGAGTCGTGGCGACTCATCTCGTCCCGCCAAGCGCAACATGCAGGCCTCAGTTGAGTAAATATTACCCATCTCACCGCCGCCGCCTGCTCGCGAACGCTTCGGTTGAGTCGTGGCGACTCATCTCGGCCCGCCAAGCGCAACATGCAGGCCTCAGTTGAGTAAATATTACTCGTTTCGCCGCCTCTGCCCGCCCGCGAACGCTCCGGTTGAGTCGTGGCGACTCATCTCACCTCCAGCGATACGCCGATGAAAGGCGCCTTTTTCCGAGTCCTGGATTATGCAGAATGTAATTCAAATTACTGAAACGCAGGCCTTCGTTTGATACGATGAAGTCGCCAGCCGTTTTGTTTCTTTACAGGCGAAAGCCGGCGAAAAACGCGAAGGAAGAAGGTTGCAGCGTGCATAGAGAAGAAGAAAGGAACATGTCGGGAGGAAGACGTGATCTCGGCGTTGCCATTCTGCTGGTCGGATTCATGACTTTGGTGTTCGCCGCGTTGGGCGCGTTCGGGGGAGAATAGGGGCGGCCTTCCTCTAGTTCCCCCGAACGGGCACGACCGACCCGAAACCGGACTCACTCCGACTCCGGCTCCGTCAGCATTTTGACCGCCCGGATGACGGCTTCCGGATGGTTTTGCGGGATCATGTGCGCGACGTCCGGCAGAACGAGCAGCTTCGAATCCGGCAGTTGCCGGTGCAGTCGGAAGCTGTGCTCCTTGGTTTCGAAGGGGTCGTCGTCTCCAACCGCGATCACGAGTGGCGCGCGGATTTCGGAATAGCGGCCCATGATTTCTTTTGCGGCGGGAACGAAGGCGAGGACGTCTTCGCGATTGGCTTTGAACTGCGAAGGACGAAGCCAGTACGCATGCGTCGCCTGGCGATACCCTTCGGGAACGGGCTCGGGCTTGAAGGTTTCTTTTAAAATGTTGTCCGCCAGCGGGGGGCCCAGCACGGCGAGCAGCATGTTCATCGCGACATCCCCCAGCACCGGCGTCGTGACCAGCGTTGAGATCGGATCGCCTTTCTCCGCCGGATAGCCTTCCGGATACAAGCCGGCGCCCAAGGTGACGATTCCCGACAGGTCGTCCGGGTAATCGAGCGCATACGCGAGCACGAGGACGCCGCTCCAGGAATGCCCGACCAAAATCGGCTTTTCCACGCCGAGAGCTTTCAGCGCTTCATGCAGCAGCCTTGCTTGCGTTCGCGGGGTGACGTTTTCGTCGCGCGGCCTTTCGCTATAGCCGTAGCCGGGGCGATCGAAGGCGATGCCGCGATAACCGGCGGACGCCGCCAAATCGATCGTTTCCCGAAAATCATTCCCCGTCAGCACCCCGCCGTGGAGGAATACGACCGGTTTCCCCTCTCCCTTGCTAATATAATGAAGCTTTATTCCTTCTGCGGTTACGAACTGTCCGGTCGGAGGATAACCCGCCTCGGCTTTCCGAAACTTGTATTGGCCGTACAAATAAAGGGCTGCAAATAAAACGATAACGGCCGACAGAACGATCATCGCTCTTTTCCTCCTTCGTTTGGCTGTCGCGGCGTGTTTTTTCATCATGCACCTCATATGTTGGAATGGCATAACATGAATACACTATTAACATACCAAATAGTATGTTGTGGCTGTAAAAATTCCCGCAGTCTCCCTGCGAGAACGGCTTCAGGGCTTTGCGGCCGCCACCCCCGGCCAAAGCGTTCTGGAAATCGTACGAATAAGCGCACGCAAGCGGTCCGGACTCGGATCGATCATCCATTCGACGAGAACGCCTTTTAACAGCGCATCGAACATCAGGGCGACCGATTCGGGATCGACATCGTCCGCCACGTATCCTCTCCGCTGCATCTCGCCAAGGAGGACCCCGACTTGACCGATCAGGCGGCGATGCAGCTTCTGCAGCCGTTCGCGCACTTCCGGTTCGCGGCTGGACGCGACGAATTCCAAAAACAGCCCGGAATTCTCTTCCCCCGGCACCAAACAGACGAACTGCGATTCCAGCCAGCCCTCGAGTTCCGCCATCGGATCGGCCGACGACAGGATGCGTTCGACCTGTCCCGGAAGCCATCGGGCTTGCTGCTCGAAATTGCGCTCCAGCAGCGCTAGGAACAGATCCTGCTTGCTCGAGAAATGCCAGTATACCGCGCCTTTGCTCAGCCCGGCGTGTTCGGCCACCTTGTCCAGGGAGGAGTTCGCATAGCCGCTGGCAGCGAAAACGCGGGCCGCCGCCTCCAGCACGCGGGATTTCGTATCCGCCGGTCCGCTATCGGAGGCCTGCCTTGATTTAAACCACTGCCGCATCTCTTCCTTATTCCCTAGATGCCGGCGAACGGCCGTCCAATGCACGCCGGCGGCTTGCGCGATTTCGGCGAAGGTGATCCGGTCGAACGGCTTCGTGCCTGCCAGCCGCCCGGCCGCTTCGTAAATTTTGTCCCGAACCGTCAATAGATTCACCTCGCAATGTCCGTATTTTTGTAACATATAAATACCACTCGGTATGTAAATAATATAATGCATCTTTCCTCCAGGTTCAAGCGGGGAGGGAGCGGTCAACGGAGCAAGCCGCAATAGAATTGGAACAACCCCGTTAACAACGCCGAAAAAATGATAAACTGTAACTATGCGCTAACGACGTTAACGGAAAGGCGGAAACGAAATGCTATACTCGTTTGTCATCGAGCCTCTGCTGTTTGTCGAGTTTGAAAACGAAGAGGAACAGCTGGACAAATGCAAGGACTGGGGCCTGATTTCGGAAAAAGCGACGAAAACAAAATCGTTCTATTATCGGGGCAACGGCTTGAATGAGAGCTGCCGGATCGTCGGATACGCCGACAGGACGGTCGCCGTCATCGAATTCGACAACATGCAGCGGCATTGCATTCACGCGGCATACTTGAAGGAGATGCAGGCGGCGAATTTCGGCCAGCGCTATGCGGGCAAAGCGGAAACGGAATCCGGCGAATCGCAGGACATCGAAGACGGCGGAGCGGAGGCGGTGTCCGGGGAGTCGCTGACGCAGGCTCCGGAGAGCCCGACCGAGGCAGCGGCGGCCATGGTCGAGACGTCCCCGGTCGCGGCGGAGCGCCCTTCCGGGGAGCCTTCTCAAGCCGGGCGGCCGAAGGAGGAAGAATCCGCGGCGGAGAAGCCGGTCAAAGGGAAGGCTCCCGCCAAACGAAAGAAGGTCGAGCTGCCGGAGGAAAAGGTGAAGTTGGTCGCGACTGTCAAGGAGTTTGCGTCGGTGCCGAACTATTTTGCCGATAATGACGACGAAGTGATCGTGTACGAAGCGGTGGCGATCGTCGATCCGGAAATCGAGCTGGGCGAGGCCTGGTCCAGCTACAGCGCCACGCTGAAAAAGCTGGAGCTTGCCGAAGGAGACCGACTGACGTTCGAAGCGAAAGTGATCGCCAAAAAATTGACCAAGCACCCGGTGCCTTACAAAATCAACAATCCTTCAAAGATTCAAAAGGTCGGCCCCTAAGCGCCCCTGAGCGGGGCCTTTTTGCTGCGATAAAGGCCCCCGTACTTCGGAGCTGAAGCGGATGAAACTTCGCGGCGCTTCTCCCGGGTTCGAAGCCGGCGCCATAGCGCCTTTCCTTATCATGTTATAATAATTTACACAAAATCGGTCGAGAGAACCGGATTTGTCCGGATTTTCGCGTTTAAGACGATTGAACGCGCGATTTCCCCTGAAAATGTTATGAAAGGTAACGCGATTTATTGACAACGGGAAGACGGAGGGTTACAGTAAGAAATAAGTACAATATAGTTGTTAGTTTATAGGATGTGCTTTAGAATTACAGGGAATTTGTCTCTGTTTTCTGGCACATTTTTATTTTTTGTTAGGGGGGGATTTGTCGGAAGCTGTCGGCTTGGCCTGAAGGAAGTTGAACGCAACGAACAAACCGGAAACGAGACCCGAACTCAACTAAAAAACGATTGGAGTGGAGTACGCTGATGAAGAAAAAGTGGTCGCTGCTTGCCGTAACGGGAATCGCTCTCGCCATGCTGTCCGCATGCGGCGGAGGAAATCAGGAGAATGCCTCCTCGTCGGGAACGGGCGAGAGCCCGAGCGCGAGCGCAGCGGCATCCGAAGAGACATTGACGTTCCAGATGGGCGTCGAGCCATGGGTCGGCTACGCTCCCTGGTGGATCGCGCAGGAGCAAGGCATTTTTGAAAAATACGGCCTGGACGTAACGGTCGTCAACTTCAACCAGGACTCCGACATCAACGCCGCCTTCGCGTCCGACAAAATCAAAGTCGCGAACATCGCCACCCATACGGCAATCAAGATGGTGGGCAACAACAACCTCGCGCTGAACGGCATCATTCTGCTGGATGAATCGAATGAGGCGGACGCGATTCTCGCCGCCGGCAACGCCCAGAGCATCGCCGACTTGAAAGGGAAGAAGGTCGCCTTCGAGGAAGGGACGACTTCCGATCTGCTGCTTCGCCAGGCGTTGTCCGACAACAATATGACGATCGACGATGTGGAGGTCGTCTACATGCCGGCCTCCGACGCGGGACTTGCGCTTCTGTCCGGCAATGTCGACGCCGCCGTCACGTACGAGCCTTACATCTCCACGGTCAAAGCCAAAGGCGACGTGCAAATGCTGTACTCTGGCGAGAACGCCCCGGGGCTGATCAGCGACTTGACCGTCATTAAATCCGAGTACATGTCCGAGCACCCCGAGGTCAAAGACAAGCTGCGGCAAGTATGGGACGAGACGATGGCTTACTGGGAGAGCAACCCCGACGAAGGCAACCGGATCATTGGCGAAAAGACGGGCGTCGACGTCGCCGAGCTTCCGGTCATCCTCGAAGGCCTGCGCTACTTTACGTCGGAGGATCAACTGCAGATGGCCGATTCCGGCGAGTTCCTGGAGACGGCCGCCAACATTCAAACCATCCTCACGAATCAGAAAGTGCTGGATCAGCAAGTAGATTTGAACCAGATGTTCCAGTTAAAATAAGAAAAACGCCGTCTTCCGGCCGGGCCCTCGGAAGGAAGACGGCTATCGAGAGGGGATCAGGCCCATGCACAGCGGATCGAGTACCTTCCCCGTCGGCAAGCTGGCGATATTGCTCGCGGTTCTCCAGGATCACGAATGGCGGAAGAGCGTCGAGCAGGAATTAATCGCGGGCGGCTATAAATTCACGATCGGTCGGGTCGGCGCGATGGATATGATGAAGGTCATTGCCGCCATCGAGACGGCGGCCAAGAACAACCGAATTATCGACAGCGAATCGTACCGCGAAGTGCATGCGGTCTACCACGCCATTATCGAAGCTCTGCAGGGCGTGGGAAGGGGAGAGGTGCAGTTCGGCAATATTCTCCGTACGGTCGGCCTCACCTTCTCGATCGTCCGGGGCAAGTTCGCAAGCACCGTTCAGCATGAGGGAGAATGGGTGGCGGTCGCGGTTTACGGTACGATCGGAGCGCCCATCAAAGGCTTCGAACACGAAACCATCGGTTTTGGTTTTAATCATATTTAATTTAATTGGGGGATGCCCGTGCGCAAATATACGCTGCTCTCCATCGCAAGCATCCTCGTCGTGCTCGCGGTATGGTCCATCGTAACCTATTCCAAAATGATCGATCCGCTGTTCCTTCCTACGCCGGGCGCGACCCTGAACGCCCTGCGCGAAGAGATCGACGAAGGCATCTTCTTCACGGACGTCGGCGTCAGCTTCTATCGCATTCTGATGGGCTTCGTCATCTCGACGATTTTCGCGGTCCCGATCGGCATGATGATGGCGACTTCGAAAACGTGGCAAGCGATTTGGGAGCCGCTGATCGGCCTCATCCGCTACATGCCGGCTGTCGCCTTCATTCCGCTGTCGATCCTGTGGTTCGGCACGAGCGATTTGCAAAAGTTTTTCATCTTGTTCCTCGGCGTCTTCTTCCAGGAAGTCATCATGATCGCCGACAACTGCAAAACCGTCAACAAGTCTCTCGTCGAAGTCGGCCATACGCTCGGGTTCAGCAAGAGCGAGGTTACCCGCAGCATCGTTTTCCGCGCCGCCCTGCCCGGCATGGTCGACACGTTCCGGACGACATGGGGATGGGCCTGGACTTACCTGGTCGTGGCCGAGCTGGTCGCCGCCTCCGAAGGCCTCGGCTTCCGGATCATTCAGGCGCAACGCTACCTGAGCACCGACCGGATCGTCCTCGGCATTCTCGTCATCGGTCTGTTCGGCTTGATTACGGATCAGCTGTTTGCTTGGCTGTACCGCAAAATGTTCCCGTGGAAAATGTTGGAGAAAGCAAAGGGGTGACCGAAGATGGCCTTGCAATTGGTTCAAGAGCACACCGCGGACAAGGAAACGATGCTGTACGCTGAAAACGTATCCAAGACGTTCGCGAGCAACAAGAAGGAGATCGTCGCCCTCGAGAGCGTTCATATCACGATCAAACGGGAAGAATTCGTCTCCTTGCTCGGCCCGTCCGGCTGCGGCAAATCGACCTTCCTTCGGCTGGTCGCCGGGCTGGACGAAAAGACCGACGGCGTTTTGACGCTGAACGGAACGCCGATCGTCGGCTCGGGACGGGATCGCGGCGTCGTGTTTCAGCAATACAGCTTGCTTCCGTGGATGCATGCCTGGGAGAATGTCGCGTTCGCCTTGAAGAAGTCGAAGGGGCTGAGCGCCGCCCAGAAGAAGGAAATGGCGCATCACTTTCTGGAGCTGGTCGGCCTGAAGGGCTTCGAGAACCATTATCCGGCCCAGATGTCGGGCGGCATGCAGCAGCGCGTCGCGATCGCCCGGGCGCTTGTCTATCGGCCGAAGCTGCTGCTGATGGATGAGCCGTTCGGCGCGCTGGACGCTCAGACCCGCCGCGATATGCAGGATTTGCTCATGCGCATCCGGCAGGAGGAGAAGTGCAGCGTGCTGTTCGTCACTCACGACGTGGATGAGGCCATTTACCTGTCGGACCGCGTTTATATGATGAGCGCGCATCCGGGCCGGATCGCGAAGGAATTGACGATCGACATCCGCAAGCCGCGCGACTGGAACGACATGCTCTCCGACCGGTTCGTCCATTACAAGCGGGAAATCGTATCTGAACTGGAACGGCAGAAATCGCTCAAGCACCAAGCCCTTCAGGCTAAGACTTCAACGTGACGAGGTGAATGAAGATGTTGAAGATCGTGGGAAGACACGAACTGAACGCCGCCCAGGCCGAGGCCGGAGCGGCCGGGCAGGAACGCCGGGAGGCCGTCCTGCACATAATAGAAGAAGTCAGGCGCGACGGCGATGCGGCCCTGCTCCGGCTGACCGAGAAGTACGACCGGGTGGCGTTGCCGCGGCTGGCGGTGACGGAGGAAGAATTCGCGGAGGCGTACCGGGCGCTCGATCCGGACGTGCTGGACGCGCTTCGGCAAGCGATCGCCAACGTTCGCGACTACCATGAGCGCCAGATGCGGGAGTCGTGGATGACGACGAAGGAGAGCGGCACGATCATGGGGCAGCTTATTCTTCCGCTGGAGCGGGTCGGGCTGTACGTGCCGGGAGGAACGGCGGCTTATCCGACCTCCGTCATGATGAACGCCGTTCCCGCGCTCGCGGCCGGCGTGAAGGAGATTGTCATGACGACGCCGCCCGGCAAGGACGGCAAGGTGAACCCGGCCGTGCTGGCCGCCGCCGCGGAGCTCGGCATCCGCGAGGTGTTCAAGGTCGGGGGAGCGCAGGCGATCGCCGCTCTCGCGTACGGCACGGAAACGATCCGCAGAGTCGACAAAATCACGGGCCCGGGGAACGCGTTCGTCGCGGCGGCCAAGCGGGAAGTGTTCGGGCAAGTGGCGATCGACATGATCGCGGGGCCGAGCGAAGTCGTCGTGCTGGCCGACGAAACGGCCGACGCCGCCTACGTCGCCGCCGATCTGCTCGCCCAGGCGGAGCACGATCCGCTCGCTTCCGTGACGCTCGTGACGACGTCCCGGTCTCTGGCCGAAGAAGTGCGGCGGGAGGCCGCGACCCAGCTCGAGGGGCTGGACCGGCGGGAGATCGCCGCGAAGGCGCTGGAGAGCTACGGCGCGATCTGCGTCGCGGCGAGCCTCGAGGAGGCGATCGAGATCGTCAACGAGCTGGCGACGGAACATCTTCAGATCCAGATTCGGGATCCGTTCGCGCATCTCGGCGCCATCAAGCATGCGGGAGCGATCTTCATCGGCGACGACAGTCCCGTCGCGATCGGAGATTACTTCGCAGGCACGAATCACGTGCTGCCGACGGGCCGGACGGCGCGGTTCTCTTCGGGGCTGTCCGTCGACGACTTCCTGAAGAAAACGAGCTTCGTCCGCTACAGCCGCCGGGACATGCTCGAGAACGGGCGCCAAATAGCGGCCCTGGCCCGATTCGAGGGCTTGCAGGCGCACGCCCGGTCGGTCGAGCTCCGGCTGGAGCGCTCCTGAGGCCGCGAAGCTTGCGTTTCTCTGTTCCGTTCTCTCGCTTCGTTAGCGGCGCGCAACCGAGCAGTCTTCCGCCGGGCGGCCGAGCGGAACGCAAGACACCGAAAGTCTCTTCCGTTTTTTATCGTTTGACAGGCCCTTCCCTTTAGCTTCTAGTTGCTTTCGGCCTTCCTTGGCCCAACTTGATTCTTTGCCGCTTGGTCGGGCAGCGGCCCGACAGGCGATTCCCCAACGACTGACAGACGGACAACAGCATCGGCCATTTAGCGATTAGTGATTTAGAAAGCCGGTACCTCGGTTAGGTATGGGCTTTTTTTCATTATATAGAGGCTCGGAAATAAAGCAGGGTTCTGAGTCCGAATGAGGGGTGAATGAGGCGGATATGTCGATGAAATGGCAGGTATGAAAGCTGATTTCAAGAATGTGCATGCCAAAGAACCCTCAAAAGGGCATTTTTTAAAAAATGCTATGCAAACCAATTTGCATCAAGCGGCTGTTAATTCTTTGAGCCATTGTTCAACAGACGCGATCTGCTTCTGCTTCTTCGCTTCTTCCAGCCACGCGTCGGCATGCTGGCACATGGCGATCAAGTACACGCGAATGTTCCAGTGGCGGGAACTGCGCCCGCGCGAAGCTTCCAGCCTGTAATCGACTTTCTGGCGCTTGATGCAGCGTTCGACGCCGGTTCGCAGCGCATAACGCTTTCTCCATTCCTTGCTGTCGCGGCGGATGCGCGGAAAAAGGCGCGGGTTATCCGCGGTGGATGTGTAGAAGGTTCTTCCATAATCGGAAGGCGAGCAGGGAGTCGGGCATTCCCATTTGCCGACTTTGGCGGGACAGCGCCATTTGATGCGCTGTCGCCCCGAACACTTGCCCCAGCAGACCATCTTGCGTCCAATGGGGCAGACAGGAACGCCATCGGAGCCAATTTTCATTTCATTGTATACCGTATGCCCGGAACGCCTGTGATTCAGGTCGATGATGGCGGAAACATCATCATGTTCCAGCATGGTATAGATCGGGAGGGCGTCGTGGGCGGAATCCAGGAGCGCCTCTCCCACCTTCCAGTCCGAGTACCAGTGACGCAGCTCGCGGTAGCCGCAGATCCATGACACCGAGTCATGTTGGCTGGCGCGAAACAATCGCGGGTACACGGGCAAATTGTAAGGACTGTCGGCTGCGGTGAACATGTAGAGCGTACGCCCGTAGTAATATTTCTCGCGATAGCTGTCCCAGCCCCAATCGGCATCCGGATCGGAAAATTGCCGTTTGCAGGAGCATTTCCAGTTGCCCGACTTGCGGCAATCGCAAAGGAACTTGCCGTACGAACGCGCGCCGGTTTCAACCGGAGATCCGTCGCCGATGACGCGGAAAGCGCTCGTATCGCCAAGCAATCCTTTTGCCGCAGAAGGCAGGACAAACAGGGATTGGAACAACTGTTGCAGCAGGTCGTGCTCCTTGGGGGCGTAGTGGATTTTGCCCTCGCGCAGGATGCGGGAGACGAGTTTCTCCGTAATCTTGGGGTTTTTGGGCTCTTGCTTTTCGTTCTTTTTGCCCTTCTTCCGCGGCTTCTTCAAGCGGCGTTTGACGCGCCCGGTCTTATGCGGAGTGGATGCCCGCCAAAGCCGGGGGAAAAAGTCGTAGAACGTTCCGACACCCGGCGTCTCACCAGGTTTAAAGCCGCAGAGAATGGCATAGACCGGCGTCGTTCGCAGCGCGACGACTCCGTCATCGACGCTCAGCCCGAGCTTGGTCATAAGGAGCAAGCAGCGGAGCATGTCGGCGGGATCGTGAGGCTTGCGTCCTTTCGGATTGGAGGAGTAAGCCGAACGCATCAAGGAAGCGGTGGCGGACAGATCGATGGCCGTGATCCAGAAGATCAGGTCGTTGTAAAAGTGCTGCAAAAACAGTAGCGCTTCCGGTGTGCCGTACTCCTTTCGAAGTTGGTTGCTTACGAAAGTCAAGTAGTCCTGGTGAGAACGAGAAACAACTTTCAAAACGATCACCCAATTTCTCAAGAGATAGGCAGAAAATGCCTTCTCGGCGATTATTGGGGTGTTTCGAAAATGTCAAGAGGAATGTTTGTTCGCACTCCTGTTTTGGGGGTGAAACAATAAAAGACCTTGGCCAAAGGGCCAAAGCCGGTGCGGAGTTTTTAATTCCGAGAGGCTATATTATCGTAAAGCAGGTGATCCAATGCTCACAACGGCCGAACTTGCCATACGCATCGACGGACGGTCCTTGACGGTCGAGGACGTCGTCCGCGTCGCCCGACACGGGTGGAAGGTGATTCTCGACGAAGGCAGCATGCAAGCGATGCGGCACACGCGGGATTACGTAGAGAAGCTCCTGCGGGAGAAAAGAGTGGTGTACGGTCTGACGACCGGCTTCGGCAAATTCAGCGACACCTATATATCGGCGGAGGATGCCAAAGCGCTTCAGCTGAACCTGATCCGCAGCCATGCGTGCGGCATCGGCCGTCCGTTTGCGGTCGAGATCGTCCGCGCCATTATGCTGCTGCGCATCAACGCGCTCGCGCTCGGCTACTCCGGCATTCGCCCCGAGGTCGCGGCGCTGATGGCGGAGATGCTCAATCGCGGCGTCACGCCCGTCATTCCCGAGCAGGGCTCGCTGGGCGCGAGCGGCGATCTGGCGCCGCTGTCCCATCTGGCGCTCGTGCTCGTCGGCGAGGGCGAAGCCTATTTCGAAGGCGCGCGGCGCTCCGGGGCGGAAGCGCTGGCCAAGGCCGGGCTGGTCCCGATCTCGCTGGAGGCGAAGGAGGGACTCGCGCTGATCAACGGCACGCAGGTGATGACGGCCGTGGGGGCGCTTGCCTGCTGGGACGCGAAGCGTCTTGCCGAATGGGCCGATTGCGCGGTGTCGCTAACGAGCGAAGTGCTGCACGGCGTGAGGGACGCGTTCGACGACGCGACCCACGCCATTCGTCCGCATCGCGGGCAGCGGCAGTCGGCCGCGCGAATACGCAGCATCACGGCGGGAAGCAAGCTGATGACGCACCAGGGAGAGCGACGCGTCCAGGACGCGTACTCGCTGCGCTGCGCCCCGCAAGTGCACGGGGCGAGCCGCGACGCGATCGCCTACGTGGAGGAGAAGCTGGAGATCGAGATCAATTCGGCGACCGACAACCCGCTCATTTTCGCGGACGAGGATCGCGTCATCTCCGGCGGCAACTTCCACGGACAGCCGATCGCTCTGGCGATGGACCATCTGGCCATCGGCGTTTCCGAGCTGGCGAACATCTCCGAACGCCGGATCGAGCGGATGGTGAATCCGCATCTGAACGAGAACCTGCCTCCTTTTCTGACGAACAACGGAGGCGTCGAATCCGGCTTTATGATCGCCCAGTACGCGGCCGCTTCGGTCGTCTCGGAGAACAAGTCGCTCGCTCACCCGGCCAGCGTCGACTCCATTCCGTCCTCGGGCAACCAGGAGGACCACGTCAGCATGGGCACGATCGGGGCGAGGAAGGCGAGGCAGATCGTCGACAACGCGTACAACGTGCTGGCCATCGAGCTGCTGTGCGGGTCCCAGGCGGCCGATTTCCGCGATCCGGCGTCGCTGGGCGCGGGAACGGCCTGGCTGTACCGGCAGGTGCGCGACCGGGTTTCGTTCGTGGATCGCGACCGCGTCCTGTCGGGCGACTTCAAAACGATCTCCGATTGGATGAGAAGCGAGAGCTCGCTCGACGGGCTGTTCGAACGGCTCGGGCCGCAAGGCGCACAGCCGCCGGAATGACCGTTTGGCCGATCCCGCGGATCGGCCGGAGCTCCGGGGACGGCCGAGGCTCCGGAGCTCCGGGCAATCGGGTGGCCGGACTCCGGGCCGGCCGAGGCTGCCGGATCCCCGGGTCGGCAAAGGTTGCCGGCGTGACAGCCGGGTGGCCAAGGGCTGCCGGGTTGACCAGGTTGCCGGGACGGCCAACACTTGCCGGGTCGAACGGGGCAGCCGGGACGCCGAGACGTCGGGCCGGCCAAGGCTGCCGCCTAAGGGCGGAGCCCAACCCATTCGGCAATCATTTTATAATCTAGGGAGGAAGATCAAGATGACTGCAATCAACGAAGGCCGGATCGTTCGCGCGCCGCGCGGCACGAAGCTGAATACGAAGGGCTGGGTTCAGGAGGCCGCGCTGCGGATGCTCATGAACAACCTGGATCCGGCGGTCGCGGAACATCCGGAGAAGCTGGTTGTCTACGGGGGCATCGGCCGCGCGGCCCGCAACTGGGAGAGCTTCGACGCGATCGTCCGGTCGCTGCAGAGCCTGGAGGAGAACGAGACGCTGCTGATCCAGTCCGGCAAGCCGGTCGCGATCTTCCGCACGCACAAGGATGCGCCGAGAGTGCTGCTCGCGAACTCGAACCTCGTTCCGGCTTGGGCCAATTGGGACCATTTTCACGAGCTCGACAAGAAAGGGCTGATCATGTACGGCCAGATGACGGCCGGAAGCTGGATTTACATCGGCAGCCAGGGCATCGTCCAGGGCACGTACGAGACGTTCGCGGAGCTCGCGCGGCAGCATTTCGGCGGCAGCCTGAAGGGAACGATCACGGTGACGGCCGGACTCGGCGGCATGGGCGGCGCGCAGCCGCTCGCCGTCACGATGAACGAGGGCGTCGTCATCGGCGTCGAGGTCGATCAAAGCCGCATCGAAAAACGGATTCATACGCGCTATTGCGACATGCTCGTCCACAGCCTGGACGACGCGATCTCCCTTGCCGAAGAAGCGAAGAAGGCAGGGCGTCCGCTGTCGATCGGCCTGGTCGGCAATGCCGCCGAGGCGCTGCCGCTCATGATCGAGCGCGGATTCATCCCGGACATCGTGACGGACCAGACGTCTGCCCACGATCCGCTGAACGGCTATTTGCCGGCGGGCTTGACGATGGAGCAGGGCGAGAAGCTGCGGGAAGCGGATCCCGACCGGTACGTCAAGCTGGCGAAGGCGAGCATGGCCCGCCACGTGAAGGCGATGCTTGCCATGCGGGACAGGGGCGCGGTCGCGTTCGACTACGGCAACAACATCCGCCAGGTCGCGTTCGACGAAGGCGTCGCCGACGCTTTCTCGTTCCCGGGCTTCGTGCCGGCCTATATCCGCCCGCAATTTTGCGAAGGAAAAGGACCGTTCCGCTGGGCCGCCCTGTCCGGGGATCCCGAAGATATCCGAAAGACGGACGAAGCCGTCCTCAAGGCGTTTCCGGATAACGAAAACCTGCATCGCTGGATTCGGATGGCCCAGGAGAAAATCGCCTTCCAGGGGCTGCCGTCGCGCATCTGCTGGCTCGGCTACGGCGAGCGGGCGAAGTTCGGCAAGATCATCAACGACATGGTCGCCTCCGGCGAACTGTCCGCGCCGATCGTCATCGGCCGCGACCATCTGGACGCCGGCTCGGTCGCCTCGCCGAACCGCGAGACGGAAGCGATGCGCGACGGCAGCGACGCCGTCGCCGACTGGCCGATTCTGAACGCGCTCGTCAATACGGCATCCGGCGCGAGCTGGGTGTCCGTCCATCACGGCGGCGGCGTCGGCATGGGCTACTCGCTGCATGCGGGCATGGTCGTCGTGGCGGACGGGTCCAAGGATGCGGAGGAACGGCTCGAACGCGTGCTGACGACCGACCCGGGCATGGGCGTCGTCCGCCACGCGGACGCCGGCTACGAGCTCGCCGTCGAGACGGCGAAAAAGAAGGGCATCCGCATGCCGATGCTGATCTGACGGAAAGGAGAGAACTCGGAATGATCTATATTCGGAACGCGGCACAGGTCGTGACGATGGCGGGTCCGAACGGCAAGCCGCGAACGGGCGCGGCGATGAGCGAGCTGGGCCTCGTCGAAAACGGGGGCGTCGTCCTCGAAGGCGAGAACGTCGCGTTCGTCGGACCGGACGACGAAGCGCGCCGCTTCGTCGAGCGGCGCGGCGCGGTTCCCGAAGTGATCGACGCTTCGGGCAAGCTCGTCGCTCCGGGGCTTGTCGATCCGCACACGCACGTCGTCTTCGCCGGCTCTCGCGAGCAGGAACTGAACATGCGGCTTTCGGGAGCGACCTACATGGAAATTATGAACGCCGGCGGCGGGATCCACTCCTCGACGGAGAGGACCCGCGAGGCGAGCGAAGAGCGGCTGCTGCGGGAGACGGCGAAGCGGCTCGACCGCTTCCTCGAGCACGGCGTCACGACGATCGAGGCGAAGAGCGGCTACGGCCTCCGTCTCGAGGACGAGCTGAAGCAGCTTCGCGTCGCAAGGCGCCTGAACGACGAGCATCCCGTCGACCTGGTGTCGACTTTCATGGGCGCCCACGCGGTGCCCAAGGAGTACAAGGCGGATCCCGAGGGATACGTCCGGCTCGTGACGGACGCGATGATTCCCGCCGTCGCTTCGCAGGGGTTGGCGGAATATTGCGACGTGTTCTGCGAGAAGGGCGTCTTTACGCCCGAGCAGTCGCGCGCGATTTTGGAGGCCGGCATGAAGCGGGGGCTGAAGCCGAAAATCCATGCGGACGAAATCGAGCCCTACGGCGGCGGGGAGCTGGCGGCCGAGATCGGAGCCGTGTCCGCGGAGCACCTGCTGCGGGTATCGGACGCAGGCATCCGAGCTATGGCGGAGAAGGGCGTCATCGCCGTCCTGTTGCCGGGCACGGCGTTCTTCCTGATGACGAAGCCGGCGGAAGCAAGGCGAATGATCGAGGCGGGCGTGCCCGTCGCGCTGTCGACCGACCGCAACCCGGGCTCCTGCCCTACGGAATCGCTGCCCTTCGTCATGAACCTCGCCTGCCTGACGATGAAGATGACGCCCGCCGAGGTGCTGACGGCCTGCACGATCAACGCCGCGCATGCCATCGGGCGGGCCGGCCGGATCGGCAGCCTGGAGGCGGGCAAGCAGGCGGACGTTGTCGTCTTCGACGCTCCGAATTACTTGTACTTGCAGTATCACTACGCCGTCAACCTGGTCGACACCGTCGTCAAGAAGGGGCGCGTCGTGATCTCGGATCGCCGGAGGACGGACCGATGAGCGCCCGGCGGGAGAAGAAGCGGAATTCGCCGCCGGCCGGCAAAGCGCGAACGGGGCCGCGAAGGGAGGCGCCGCGATGATGGAGCTTCAGGTCGATCCCCGCCGCATCGCGCGGCGCATCGAGGAGCTGGGCCGGATCGGCCGCAACGCCGAAGGCGGCATGGACCGCACGACGTTTACGCCGGCGGAGCTGGAAGCCCGCGAGTGGCTGAAGGCGCGCCTGCGGGAGCTGGGTCTCGCGGTGCGCGTCGACGCGGCGGCCAACGTCTGGGCGCGCCGGGAAGGCGGCGATGCGGAGCTGCCGGCCATCGCCTTCGGCTCGCACGTCGATTCGGTGCCGAACGGCGGCATCTACGACGGAGCGCTCGGCGTGCTGCTGGCGCTGGAGGCGATGGAGGTGCTGAAGGAAAACGGGACGCCGACGCGCCATCCGTTCGAGCTCGTCTCCTTCAGCGCGGAGGAACCGAACCCGTTCGGCCTTTCGACGTTCGGCAGCCGGACGGTCGCCGGCAAGCTGCGCCGCGAGCACCTGGACGGCGTGCGCGACGACAACGGAACGCCGCTCGTCGACGCGCTTCGCTCGGCCGGCGGCGATCCCGACCGGTTCGAGTCGGCTCGGCGCGGGCCGGAGGAGCTGGCGGCGTTTCTGGAGGTGCACATCGAGCAGGGGCTGCGGCTGCTCGATCGCGGCGTCCCGATCGGCATCGTTACGGCCATCACGGGCATTTACCGCGAGGAAGCGACCGTACGGGGAGAAGCGAACCACGCCGGCACGACGCTGATGGCGAACCGGACGGACGCGCTCATGGCGGCGTCGGAGCTGATGCTCGCCTTCGAGGCCGTCTGCCGGGAGCATCCCGCAGACGAGACGGTCGGCACGATCGGCCGCATCGCCAACTTCCCTAACGCCGCCAACATCATTCCGGGCAAGGTGCAGTTCCACCTGGAGCTGCGGGGCAAGTCGCGGGAGGAGATCGGCGAAGCGCTTGGCGAATGGGCGAGGCGGGCCGACGAGATCGCGTCCAGGCGCGGGGTTCGGCTGGAGCGCAAGCTGCTGTTGGACCAGCATCCGGTGGCGATGGATCGGATCGTCGCGGACGTCTGCGCGCGGGAGGCGGAGAAGCTGGGCTATCCGTGGATGCCGCTCGGAAGCATGGCCGGCCACGACGCGGCGCATATGGCGTCGCTGACCCGGTCCTGCATGCTTTTCGTGCCGAGCGTCGGGGGCAAGAGCCATTGCCCGGAAGAAGAAAGCCGGATCGGCGACATCGAGAAGGCGGGCAACGTGCTGCTGCGGTCGCTGCTGGCGCTGGACGAACAATTGAACCGATAGGGGGAGCATGCCGATGCAGAAGCTGTATACGGCGGATTACGTTTACTTGAACGGAGAGTTCCGCGAGCGGGGGGCGCTGCTGGTCGAGGGCGGCGTCATCCGGGCGTGCGGAGATTCGGAGGAACTTGCGCGCCAATATCCGGGCGCGGAACGGATCCGGTGGGACGGCCAGGCGATCGTGCCCGGCACCGTCAACGCGCACAACCATTCGTTTCAAAGCCTGCTGCGGGGGATCGCCATCGACAAGCCGTTCCTCGAATGGCGCGACCAGGCGCTGTACAAGTACACGCCGCATCTGGACGAAGAGGCGATTTACGCCGGCGCGCTGCTGGCGTTCGGGGAGATGCTGAGGTACGGCGTGACGACCGTGTGCGACTTTTTCTACGTGCATAACGGCGGCACGGCGTACGACGAAGCGGTCATCCGGGCGGCGAGGGATCTCGGCATCCGCCTCGTGTTTGCCCGGACCCTGTACGACTGGGACGGGGCGCCGCTTTCGTACCGCGAATCGATCCCGGAAGCCGTGGAACGCACGCGGGCGCTCGCAGTCAAATACCAGGGCGACCCGATGGTGACCGTTCACCCGGCCCCGCACAGCCCTCACGCCGCCTCCCCCGAGATGATTCGGGCCGGCCACCGACTTGCGGTCGAGCTCGATACGCCGTACCATATCCATGTAGCGGAAGAAATGTTCGAGGTGGAGGAGATTCTCCGCGATTACGGCAAGCGGCCGATTCATTATCTGGATTCGCTCGGGGTGCTGGACGAGCGAATGATCGCGATTCATCTCGTCTGGCTGGACGATACGGAAATCGAGCTTGTCGGGAAGCGGCGCGGCTCGCTCGCTTATTGCCCGTCCAGCAACATGTTCCTTGCGGACGGCGTGACGCGCATCCCGGATCTCGTCAAGGCCGGCGTCACCGTCTCGCTCGGCACGGACGGCGCCTGCAGCAACAACAGAATCAGCGTTTACGAGGAGATGCGCATGGCGGCGATGCTGCAGAAGGTCGCCCGGCTGGATGGCACCTGCATCACGGCGAGCCAGGCATATCGGATGGGCACCGCGAACGGAGGCAAGGCGCTCCGCCTTCCGGTCGGGACGCTGGAGCCCGGCCATCATGCCGATTTCGCGGCGATCGACGTATTCGACCTGTCGCTTGCGCCGCGGCACGAGCTGTTCGCGAACATGGTGTACGCGATGCAGCCCTCGGCCGTGAAGCGGGTGGTCGTCGCCGGGCGCACCGTGTACGAGGCGGCGTCGGGCGTTCTGACCGTGCCGGAGCGGGAAATCGGCGGCCGCGTCGACGCTCTGTTCGAGAAGCTGGCCCGGCTCGTGCCGTGAGGCCCGATGCCGGAGACCGCCATAGGGATCATCCTAGAGATCGTCATGATCCATGACCGCAGCAGCCATGCTGACAACAAGTCGGAACACAAGGGGGAGCAGCGATGACCGCATCCTTATGGCGCCAAGAGGTATCGAAGCTGGAAAAATACGTGCCCGGCAAATCGATCGAGGAAGTCAAACAACAATACGGCTTGACCGAAATTACGCGTCTCGCGTCGAACGAGAACCCGTTCGGCCCTTCGCCCAAAGCGATTGCGGCGATGAGCGCGGCGGCGGCCGAAAGCCATCTGTACCCCGAGCCGACGAGCGCGGAGTTGCGGGGCAAGCTCGGGGAGCTGTACGAAGTCGATCCGTCCCGAATTCTCGTGTCCAACGGCGCGGACAACGTGCTTATGCTGATCGGCCAAGCCTACGTCAATCCCGGCGACGAAGTCGTCTATTGCGTGCCGACGTTCTCGGTGTACCGCACTTCGACGGTCGTGATGGGCGGGGTGCCGGTGGAAATTCCCCTGACCGACGATTACAAATTCGATCTGGACCGGATCTTGGCCAGCGTGAACGAGAAGACAAAGCTGATCTATGTGTGCAATCCGAACAACCCGACGGGCACCGTCGTCGATTCGGACGCGCTCGAAGCTTTCCTTGCCCGCGTGCCGCCGCACGTCGTCGTCGTGCTCGACGAGGCGTACGGCGAGTTCATCGACATCGAAGGCTACAAGACGGGGGCGGACTACGTGCGCGAGGGCTATCCCGTCATCTCGGTGCATACGTTCTCGAAGCTGTACGGGCTTGCCGCCATGCGGATCGGTTACGCGATCGCGGCCGAGAACGTACTGGAACCGGTGCTCTCCGTGCGGGAGCCGTTCCCGGTCAGCCGCATGGCGAACGCGGCCGCGCTCGCCAGCTTGGAGGACGTCGAATACCGGGATTTCGTGCTTGCCGCGAACCGGGAGGGCATCCGATATTTGAGCGCCGAGCTGAATCGGATGGGCATCGGCGTGACGGATTCCTATTCCAATTTTCTGTTCGCGCATTTGCGCCGGGACGCCGTTCCGGTCGTCGAGGCGCTTCTGCGCGCGGGCTTTATCGTACGGCCCTGCCGGTCGTGGGGCTATCCGGAGCATATTCGAATCACGGTCGGCAGTCCGGAACAGAATCGCCGGTTTATCGAGGCGCTGCGGCCGTTGACGGGTCGCTGAGCCGTCTGGACCAAGAAGAGAGGGGACGGAAGAAAATGGCCGAAACGGAACGCCGAACGGCGACGATCGCGATGCCGCTGCGCTACCGGCAAGGACCGGGGGTCATTCGGGAGCTGCCGGACATCGTCGCCGGCTTCGGGAAGAGCCCGCGGGCGCTGCTCGCGGCGACGGCCGGAGGCTTGAGGCGAATCGAAGAGCACGGGCTCCGTCTGGACGATCGGCGGCTGCGGGCGGAGCTCGTCGAATTCGGCGGCGAATGCTCGGAAGCGGAAATCGAGCGGCTGAAGCGGGAAGCGGAACGCGCCGGCGCGGACGTCGTCGTCGGCATCGGCGGCGGCAAGCTGCTGGACGCCGCCAAGTCGGCCGCGTACCGCCTGAGCCTGCCCGTCGTCATCGTTCCGACGATCGCCGCCAGCGACGCGCCATGCTCGGCGTTGTCCGTCATCTACGACGAGAATGGCCGGGTCGTCAAGCTGGAGACGCATCCGAGAAATCCGGACGTCGTGCTCGTCGACACCGAGATCATCGTTCGGGCGCCGATCCGTTACCTGGCCGCGGGCATGGGCGACGCGCTGGCGACCGCCCCCGAAGCGCTCGCCTGCTTGCGGGGAGGCGGACGGACGATTCTCGGCGCGTATCCGTCCCGCCTCGGGACGGCGGCAGCCGAGCTGTGCGGGCGCATCCTGGCCGAGGACGGCGTGCGCGCCTACCGGGACGCGGAGCGGGGGGAGCTGACGGACGCGTTCGAACGCGTCGTCGAAGCCAACACGCTGCTCAGCGGCATCGGCTTCGAAAGCGGAGGCCTGGCGGCCGCTCACTCGCTGCATGACGGGCTGACGGAGCTCCCTGAATGCCACGGACTGCTTCACGGCGAGAAGGTCGGCTTCTGCACGGCGGTTCAAGCCGTCCTGCTCGGCGAGCCGGACGAAGCCGTCCGGTTTCTGCGCTTCTGCCGCGAGATCCGGCTGCCGGCCTCGCTGGCGGACATCGGTCTCGCCGCAGGGCCGAACGGCGGCGGGATTCGCTCCCGGCTGCTGCTCGCCGGGGAGCGGGCGATCGCTCCGGAAGAGACGATCCACAGCGTCGGGCGGCCGTTCACGGCGGCCGAAATCGCGGACGCCTTCGAGGAGACGGATCGCCTGGCGCGGCTGGTGATATCGCCCGCCGAACGGACGGAGGCATGAGCGCCGTCCGCGTTTTGGGGAAGGGGGCAGGGAGAACCGTGAGCCGCGCGATCATAGTCGACGCAAGCACAAGCGCGATCAAAAGCTATTTGTACGACCTGGACGCGGGCATGGCGCTCGCGCACGCCCAGACGGACGTTCCGATGAGCGTGCCGGAACCCGGAGCCGCCGAGGTCGATGCGGAGCTGTGGTGGGACGGCCTGTGCCGGACGGTGTCGGAGCTGACGGCGCGGAATCCGGACGCGGCTTCCGGTCTGGCGGCCGTCGCCGTGACGAACCAGCAAATCTCCTGCGTCTTCCTTGACGGGGAGGGAAAGCCGGTCGCTCCGGCTTATTTGTGGATGGATACCCGCTGCACGGAAGAGATCGACCGACTGCGGATGCGGTGCGAGCTGGAGGGCCTGGGCACGGACTGGATTTTCGAGACGACGGGCATCCCCCCTTCCGACAGCTGGGGACTGGCGAAGCTGCTCTGGTTCCGGTCCCGCTTTCCGGAAGCGTACGGGCGCATCCGGCGCGTCGCTTCGGTGGACGCCTTCCTGCTAGGCCGGCTGAGCGGCCGGTTCGTCACCGACGAGACGAACGCCTGCTTCTTCCATATGGATATTCGAAGCCGGCAGCCCGCTTGCGAGCTGCTTCGCTTTCTGGAGACAGACCCCGGCCTGTTCCCGGATATCGTGGCGCCCGGAACCGTCGTCGGCGCCGTAACGCGGGAGGCGGCGGCGCGAACCGGTCTGCCGGAAGGGCTGCCGGTCATCGCCGCCGCTTCGGATCAGCCGTGCGCGCTGCTGGGCATGGGAGCCGTCGTCCCCGGCGAAGCAGTCGTCAACCTGGGGACCGGGACGTTCTTTATGACGCCGCTCGCGTCGCCCATCGTCGACGCCCGGATGATGACGAACATCTCGGCCGCCCCGAATTCGTGGCTGATGATGGGCACCCATTATCTGACCGGAGGGGCGATGAGCTGGCTGCGCGGCCTGCTCGGGCCCCCGGGCGCCGGAGGAGCCTCCGGGTTCGAGCGGGCGCCCGCGGTCTCGTTCGACGAGCTGAGCCGGCTGGCCGCGGACACGGAGCCGGGCGCGAACGGGCTTGTGTTCCTGCCGGGCCTCAGCGGCACCGGAACGCCGCGCTGGGATCCCGAGGCCCGCGGCCTGTTCGCGGGCCTCGGACTCGGCCATACCGCCGGCCATCTGGCGCGGGCGGTCATGGAAAGCACGGGCTACGGCGTCCGCAGCATCCTGAACGCCTTCGCGGAGATTGGCATCTCCTTCGACAAGCTGATCATCTCGGGCGGGCCGACTTCGTCGGATGTCTGGCGGCAGGCGCTGGCCGACGTTTTGCAGCGTCCGCTGACGCTGTCGACCGCGCGCGAGGCGACTCCGCTCGGAGCCGCCATGCTGGCCGCGGTCGCCTGCGGCCGGTTCGCGGAGCCGGCGGAGGCGGTGCGCCGCTGGGCGGGCGAACAGACGGCCGTCCTGCCGAGGGCGGAGTACCGGGAGACGTACGACCGCCTGTACGCCGCGTACGAGGCCTGGTCCGACGCGGAGGCGGCCGTGCGTCGCCTGGTTCGTCCGCAATGACGAACGGTTGATTCGCATAATGAAAGGGAAGGAAGCCGCCATGGAGAAAAAACCGAAAATCGTCGTCGTCGGGGACGAGTTGTTGTCCCCCGAATTTCTGGCCGAAAGCTTTTCGTCTTTCGCAAGCGCCGGGTGGGAGGTCGTCCCGTTCCGGTTCGGCCCGCCCACGCTTCACGAGCTGGACGAGCTGCTGCTCGTGCTGGAGCGGGACGGCCCCGACGCCGTTCAGGCGCCCGAGGGGCTGGAGCCGCTGCTTGCCGACGCCGAGCTGCTCGTCGTTCATATGTGCCCGGTCGGCGCTTCTCTGCTCGAGCGCAACCCGCAGCTGCTCGCGGTCGGCGTGCTGCGCGGCGGCTACGAGAACGTCGATGCGGCGGCTGCCGAAGCGCTCGGCATTCCGGTTGTCCATACGCTCGGCCGCACGTCGGAGGCCGTCTCCGACTTTGCCGTCGGGCTGATGCTGGCGGAGATGCGCAACATCGCCCGGTGCCACGCGCAGATTCGCGCCGGCGGCTGGCCGAAGGAGTTCCCGAATTCCGGACGCATTCCGGAGATGAGGGAGCTTGCGGTCGGCATCGCCGGCTTCGGCGAGATCGGCCGGCTCGTCGCGAAGAAGCTGGGCGGCTTCGGCTGCCGCGTTCTCGCGCATGATCCATACGTGCCGGAAGCCGCGATCCGCGGAGCCGGCGCCGAGCCGGCGAGCTGGGAGGCGCTGCTCGCCGAGAGCGACGCGCTGACCTTGCATACGCGCCATTCCGCGGGCAGCCCGCCGCTGCTCGGCGCGGACGAACTGGCCCGGATGAAGCCGGGCGCGTATTTGGTCAATACGGCGCGGGCGGGGCTGGTCGACATGGAGGCGCTGGCCGCCGCGCTGCGGGACGGACGTCTCGCGGGCGCCGCGCTCGACGTTTTCGACGCGGAGCCTCTTCCGCCCGGGCATCCGCTGCTCGCCCTGGAAAACGTCACGTTGACGAGCCATATCGCCTTCGACACCGAGGCGTTCTACAAGCGTTCCCCCATCCTGTGGCGGGAAGGCATGAACCGGCTGCTGGCCGGCTCCGACCGGCGCGTCTGGATCAATCAGACGGCGCTTGCCGGCGAGCGGCTTGCGATGCTGGAGCGGCTCTGGATGCCGTCGGCGGCCGCGAAGTAAGGCCTCCGCAATCCGGTAAGCCGGCTCGCGGAGGAAGAAAGGGTTAGGCCGGGGCGCCCTTTGGGCTCCCGGCTAAGAAGGAGGGCGACGGCCGCGATGAAAAAGGTGGCGATCATAGGCAGCAGCGGCGGCAACCTCTTCCATTCGGGAGGAGGCGATCCGGCCCGCTTGCTCGGCGAGATCGCCGAACAATGCCGATCGGCGGACATCGCCGTCGAAGCCGCCCTGTTTATCGCCGCATCGGGCTCCATGGACTACCGGGGAGCGGCGTCGGCCAGGGCCGAGCTGTACGAATGGGACGGGGGCTCCCGGGCTTTCCGGCGGGCCATGGAGGGCAGCCTGGGCGAGGCGAACCGGCAGGCCGCGATCGCGGACGCGGAGATCGCCGGGCGCATCGAGGAGGGCCGAATCGACGGCCTGATCCTGATGAGCTGCGATCCCCTCGGCGTCAATCGCGCGTCCGTCGAGGCGGCGGTCCGGCGCAAGCTCCCGATCGTCGGGACCGGGGGCACCTCGATGGGCCGGATCAAAGCGATGGGCGCGAACGTCGTTTCATTGTCCGGCACGACCGGCACGACCAACCTGACCCGGGCGGTCTCGTTCGTCATCGCCTTGAGCCGCCATTGGAAGCTGCCTTATCGGATGGCGGGAACGAAGACGCTTGGGCAAGCCCGGATCAGCGGCGTGCTGTCCTCGGCGATGCCCGCCTTCATCGCCGTTCTGCTGCTGATGTCCGCCGCCAGGCTGCCGGCGCTGTCGGGCTTGGAGGAGGCGGCCGCGGCGCTGTCCGCGCTTCCCGGCGTCGTGCTTGCCATTTTCGCGGCCCGCCGGCTCTCGGATCTGGGGGAAGCGACGCTGATCGCGGGCGCCGTCTGCGGCTTGCTTTGCGTCAGCGCCGGCATTATCGGCGCCGCACTCGGAGGCTTGGCGGCGGGCTGGCTCGTGCCGCGGCTGTTTCAGCTCTTCGTGCGGAGCGGCTTTCCGGCGACGACGGTCAACATCGCCGCGGGCGCGCTGTCCGGACTGGCACCGGGGCTGCTGCTCTTCTTCGCCGCGGGGACGTATACGTCCGCCGCAGGCGACGCCGTCCGGCATGCGCTCGAATGGACCGTCGGGCTGAGCCCCGTTGCCGTCGGCGCCGTTTTCGGCCTCGCCATGTGGCCTCTCATCCTGAAAGGCTGGTACCATGTCGCGGTTTTGCCGCTTATTCTGATCGAGATGGAGCGTTACGGCAACAGCTTGATCGGAGCGCTCGATATGGCCGGGCTGGTGATGGTGTCCGCCGGCATCCTGCTGGCGCAGCTGGCGGTTCCGCCGAATCCCGGCGAGCGCCGCGTCGTGCTCAAGCCGCTGTGGCTGAACGTCGGCTTCGGCACCTTCATCGAGGCTTCCTACGTTTACATGCGCAAGAGCAGGGCGGTCTACGCCGGGGCGGTCGTCGCATCGGGACTGGCCGGGGCCGTCGTCGGCGGGCTGCATTTGCGGTCGACCGCCTACGTTCCGTCGTATCTGGCGGTACTCTTCAGCAACGATGCCGCAGGATTTCTCGTCGCCATGTTGACCGGGCTGCTGGCGGCTTTCATCGTAGGGATATGCGTCAATTGGGCAAGCAGAAGAACCGCTCCGGAATCCGGGCCGAGCAACCGCAAAGGGGACATGTAAGATGACGCTTAAATGGGACGGCCATACGCATACGCGATTCTGCTATCACGGCAATCCGGCCGAGCTGACCGAATACGTGGACCGGGCCGTCGCGCTCGGCTTCGAACGCTACTCGGTGACGGAGCATCCGCCGCTGCCCGACCGCTGGGTTCGCGACGAGAAGCTGATGGCGGAGCTGGCCATGCCGCCGGAAGAGCTTCCGGCGTATATCGAATACGCGCTGCGGACGAAAGACCGCTACGCGGGGAAAATCGAGCTCGCGGTCGGACTGGAGATGGACTATCTGGACGGCAGCGAAGCGTTCTCCGACCGGCTGCTGGAGCCGTATCTCGACGTTCTCGAGGACGCCGTCGTTTCCGTGCACTTTCTTCCCGGGCGGGATGGCATGCACTGCGTCGATTTCACGGCGGAGGACTTCCGCGCCAATCTGCTCAGCTACTACGGCACGATGGACAAGGCGGCGGAGGAATACTTCGATCACATCGAGAAATCGATCGCCTGGGCCGCCGGGCTGCCGATGCGCAAACGAATCGGCCACCCGCTGCTCATCGAGAAGTTTTCGCGCGAGCTGCCCCCGATCGACCCGGCGCTGATCCGCCGTCGGCTGGAGCGGATCGCCCGCCGGCTCGCCGAGTCCGGCGTCGGCGTCGACGTCAATACGGCGGGGCTGCGCGTCGCAACCTGCGGGAAGCCTTACGCTCCCGCCTGGTTCGTCCGCGAGTGCCTTGCCCGCGGCGTCGAGGTCGTCTACGGCTCGGATTCGCACAAGCCGGAGCAGGTCGGCTTCGGGTACGACTACTTCCGCCAGGTCATAGAGGGGGGCGCTTCGGATGAGGCTGACTGAAGCCGAACGACGGCTGCTGGACGGCATCGAGGGGGAGCGGCTGACCGATCTGCTGAAACGGCTGGTGCAGGCAAACAGCGAAAATCCGACGGGCACCGAGCGGGCCGTCGCGGAGATCGTCGCGGCGGAATTGGAAGCGGCGGGGCTGCGGGTCGAGCGGCAGCCGGTGGAGCGGGATCGCTTCAACGTGATCGCCGGGCTCGAGGGCAGCCGGCCGGAACGGCTGCTGTTCAACGGCCATATGGATACGGTGCCGGCCGGCGATCTCGGCCTGTGGACGGACGATCCGTGGGCGGCTGCCGTCCGGGACGGCAAGCTGTTCGGCCTCGGATCGGCGGACATGAAAGCAGGCGTGGCGGCGATGATCGAGGCCATCCGGGCGCTGAGCCTTAGCGGCGCTTCGTTCGAGCGGGGGCTGCTGTTTACGGCCGTCGTCGACGAGGAGGTCGGCTTCAAGGGGACGAAGGCGCTGCTGGCGGAGGGCAAGCTGGCGAATTGCGAGATGGCGTGCGTCTCGGAGCCGACCGGCCTGCGGATCGGCAACCGGCTGAAGGGCGCTCTGGAGTTTTCCGCCCGAACATCCGGGCGCAGCGCGCATACGGGCATCGCCTTCGCGGGCGACAACGCGATTTACAAGATGGGCAGGTATCTGGAGGAGCTTCGCAGGTATAACGACGCGCTGAAGGAGCGGGCGGACGACGCCGACCTGCGCTACCCGACCGTCAACGTCGGCAAGGTGTCCGGAGGCGTCGGCGTTACGCTCGTGCCCGACCGCTGCGAGCTGGAGTTCGACCGGCAGGTATTGCCGGGCGAGACGATGGAGGCGGCCGAGCGGGAAATCCGCGAGCTGACCGAAGCGTTCTCGCGGCGGGAAGGGGTAGACGTCGAGCTGATCCTGCGCCAGAAGTTCGACAACTGGTCGGTCGCGGATTCCGAGGCGGTCGTGCGCGGACTGGCCGGCGCGCTTCGCGACCTGCACGGAGCAGAGCCGGAATACGCCGGCTTCAACGGGTACGCGGAAGTCGAGCTGCTGGCCGCGGCGGGCATCCCGTCGGTGCTGTACGGTCCGGGCACGCTCGACACGGCTCACGCTCCGAACGAGTTCGTCCCGCTGGACGAAGCGCTGGCGGCCGCCAAGGCTTACGCCCTGTGGGCGTACCGTTTTATGACGGCGGCCGTCTGACCGTTTTCATTTTCGTCATACCGGAAAAGCTTGTTAGCCATAAGCGATTAGAAGAAAGCTTTTCAAAGGGCAAGCCCGCCGGCGCGCGGGTCCCTTTAGGCTTTCTTTTTTTGCGTTTTCATCCGGCAATCAACCATAAGGGAGAGATTCGAATTGAGCGATGCGAGAGCAAGGGAAGCCTCCCGCCGCAGGCAGACGGGAGAGACCGACGTATCGGTCGCGTTCAACCTGGACGGGGAGGGCGCCTGCGACATCGAATCCGGCGTTCCGTTTCTGGACCATATGCTGCACCTGTTCGCGGTTCACGGAAGGTTCGATCTGTCGGTTCGGGCGAACGGGGACACGGAGATCGACGACCATCATACGGTGGAGGACATTGCGATCGTGCTGGGCGGCTGCCTGCTGGAGGCGCTCGGCGACAAACGGGGCATTCGGCGCTATGGCAACGCGTTCGTTCCGATGGACGAGACGCTTGCCCAGGTCGTCGTCGACGTCAGCAACCGCCCGCATCTCGAATACCGCGCCGCCTATCCGTCCCGGGAAACGGGCCGCTTCCAGACGGAGCTCGTGCACGAATTTCTGGCGAAGCTGGCGGCCGAAGGGCGCATCGCGCTGCATGTCATCGTCCATTACGGGCGCAATACGCATCATATGATCGAGGCGGTGTTCAAGGCGCTCGGACGGGCGCTGAACGAAGCGGCAAGCCGCGAGCCGGGGCGGACGGACGTTCCTTCCACCAAAGGCTTGCTCTGACCAACGGGACAACAAGGGGGAACCTGCAATGCTGAACGGCAAAAAGCTGGTCTGGATTTTGGATGACGAATGGACCGATCATTCGGTGGAAAAAGCCATATACGAGGCTAACGGGTTCGAGGTCAAGGTGACGACCTCCGGGACGCTGGCCGAGGATACGGCGCTGTACGCGCCTCATGCGGACGGCGTCGTCGCGCAGGTCGGCTTCCCGTGCGGGGCGGAGCTGATCGGGCGGCTGAGCTGCTGCAAATCGATCGCCGTCTCGGGGGTCGGCTTTAACCACGTCGATCTGGAGGCGGCGACCCGGCAAGGCATCATCGTCGCGAACGTTCCGGATTATTGCCTTGAGGAGGTGTCGGATCATGCGGTGGCGCTGATGCTCGCCCTGTCCAAGCGGCTTGTTGCCTACCACAACCAGGTTCGCGCCGGGGACTGGGATCCGCTCGACACGCTGCCGATCTATCGGTTCAGGGATCGGACGGTCGGCCTGCTCGGCTTCGGACGCATCTCCCGCAGGGTGGCCGAGAAGCTGAAGGGCTTCGGCGTCAGGATCGTCGCGCATGACGCCTATGTGGAAAGCGGCGTTTTCGCCGCTTACGGCGTCGAACCGCTCTCGTTCGAGGAACTGCTGCAACGTTCGGACATTCTGAGCCTGCACGTGCCGCTGACGCCGGAGACGAAGGAACTGCTGACGTACAAGCGGATGAAGACGATGCCGCGGGGAGCGATTCTGGTGAACACGTGCCGCGGAGGCGTCGTGCGGGAGGCGGATTTGCGCAGGCTGCTGGTGGAGGGCCATCTGGCTGGAGCCGGTCTGGACGTGCTGACGGAGGAACCCCCGCGACCGAACCACCCGCTGATCGGGCTGGAGCAGACGCTGGTAACGCCGCATTCGTCCTACGTGTCCGTCGAATCGGTGCTAGAGTTGAAGCGGCGGACGTGCCAAATCGTCATCGAAGCGGCCGCGGGCAAGGAGCCGGCCAATTCGCTCAATCGTCCGGCATGAGAGTTTGCGGAGGAGAGGAGGCGGATCCAACGAGCCGGATCGAACGGGAGGTTTCCGGCAAGGATGGCTTAGCGTAGAGGTTGTTCAGGCGGAACGGCGGCGGAGACCGCCTTCCAACCCGCAGCTTCCGCAGTATGCGGCGCGGAACTGCGCCTGGCGCGCGAGCACGGCACGGTGGAGGTAGAGACGACCGAATTCACGCTGCTGAACGGGGATGCTCTACCCTTCCGGGGCGGAATTCGGCATGCTATGTCGGTGCCGGACTATTTTCCCGGTAATGACGGAGAAGTGATCGCGTACGAAGCGGTGGCGATCGTCGCTCCGGAAATCGTGCTGGCCGAAGAAGGCCAACTGACGTTCGAAGCGAAGATGATCACCCCAAAATTGACCATGTACCCGGTACCATACAAAATCAACAATCCTTCGAGGATTCAAAAGGTCGGCCCCTGAGCGGGGCCTTTTTGCTGCGATAAAGGCTCCCTTACCCGTTCCCGAAGCCGAAGCGCATGAAACTTCGCGGCGGGAGCGGGTCAGAAAGCCGAACCGGCCCCCGACGACTTGCCGGTTCTCGCGCACGCTCGGATGATTTTCATGATCTCTCCGGCCGTCCGGTACAGATTTGGCTCCGCTTCCCGCAGGCAGGTTTTCAGATCGGCAGGCCCGTTCACGATCGAGAAGCAGCCGTCAAACCGCTTGCGCAGCTCGCCAGACGGCTCGCCGATGCTTCCAGACAGGAGGAGGCACGGCACGCCGGCACGGTGGGCCGCTTCGGAAACAAAGCTCGGCAGCTTGCCCTGCAGCGTCTGCCCGTCGCTCCGCCCTTCGCCGGTGACGGCCCAGTCGGCGCCGCGCAGCTTCTCTTCCAGCCCGACCGCCTCCGCCACGATTTCGGCCCCGGACCGGACGGCGGCTCCGATCGCGCGCAGCGCGAAGCCGAGGCCGCCGGCCGCGCCGCTCCCGGGCTCGTTCCTGACCCGAACATCCAGCGCAAGTTCGACCGCATCCGCGTAGTTCGCCATGGCCGCGTCCAGCTTCGGCACGTCCTCGGGGCGAACCCCTTTCTGCGGGCCGAACACAGCGGTCGCACCGTTTGCGCCGGTCAGCGGATTCCGCACGTCGGATGCGGCTATCAGCTCGCACTCGGCAAGCCGCGGATCCAGCCCGGCGAAATCCGCGCTTCGGACGTTCTTAAGCTCGCCGCCGCACCCCCGAAGCGCCTTTCCTTCTGCGTCGCGAAAGGTTGCGCCAAGCGCCCCCAAAAAGCCCATCCCGCCGTCGTTGACCGCGCTCCCGCCGAGCCCGATCACGATCCGCCGCATGCCGGCATCCAGCGCGGCGAGCAGCGCTTCGCCGAGCCCGGCGGACGTGGCGCGAAGCGGATCCCGCCGCCGCTCCGGCACCATCGTGAGCCCGGCGGTATTCGCCGTCTCCAAGACGGCCGTCCGGCCGTCTCCGGCGATCGCCCACAACGCTTCCGCCCGTTCGCCCAAAGGTCCCGTCACGGTTGCGGGAACCAGGCGCCCGCCGGTGGCGGAAGCGATGGCGGCGACCGTGCCCTCGCCGCCATCGGCCATGGGAACGCTTACGACCTCCGCCCCGGGAAATTCGTCCGCGACCGCCCTGGCGACGATCCGGCAAATCTCCTCCGACGACAGGCTGCCTTTGTAAGAATCCGGAGCGACGACAATTTTCATGGCGATTTTCCACCTCGTGTTCGGATGTATCGTTACCGTTATATTACCATTCTTCGCCCTGTAGTAAGATATCCTCTTTGGCGCGTCTTCATATAGCGGGCGTAATTTTAAAGGCGCTTAAGGTGGATGCTCGCGGCAGAGACGCGCAAGTGATGTACCCCGTGCACCACATGGAGGAAATCCGGCGGCAAAGACGCCAAAGTGGTGTACCCCGTGTACCACATGGAGGAAATCCGGCGGCAAAGACGCCAAAGTGGTGTACCCCGTGCGCTACATGGAGGAAATCCGGCGGCAAAGACGCCAAAGTGGTGCACCCCGTGCGCTACATGGAGGAAATCCGGCGGCAAAGACGCCAAAGTGGTGTACCCCGTGCACTACATGGAGGAAATCCGGCGGCAAAGACGCCAAAGTGGTGTACCCCGTGCACTACATGGAGGAAATCCGGCGGCAGAGACGCCAAAGTGGTGTACCCTGTGCACTACATGGAGGAAATCCGGCGGCAAAGACGCAAAAGTAGTGCACCCCGTGCACTACTTGAGAGAGAACCTGACGATAGCCGGAGAATGAGGGTGTCCCAGAAGTCATCCTAAATGACTGAGGGGCGACCCTCTTTTTTATAATCGTCAAACTGGAGTTGTCAAAAAAAGTGCAGTTTGAAAACACCCTCATACAGAACTCCCGTTACTAAGCTGCTTGTGACAGCATTCTTTCGCGATAAATAGATGGAGGCCAGCCCCCTGGATTAGAGGTGTAGATCCGCCGTCTGTTGTAGTAAACCATGATATATCTGAAGATGATTGATTTAATATAGGCCATCGGATAGCGCTCCGTGTTGATCTTGTATAGCTTCTCTTTCTTTAGCGTAGCAAAAAAGCTTTCCATCCTTGCGTTATCATAGCAACGCCCCGTGCCGCTCATGCTTTGAATGGCGCCACGTCTAGCCAAACTCTCCCGGAAAGCATGGCTTGTGAATTGGCTGCCACGATCGCTGTGATAAATCATTCCGCGAGCATTTCTTGTTTTACAGGCGTTCTCAAAGGCTTGGATGCAGAGCTCTTTGCGCATGTTGTCGTCCATGGCGAGACCCACAATCTCTCCGTTGAAACAATCCAGTACAGCGGACAGATAGAGCTTGCCGTCTGAACAAGGGACTTCGGTGATATCCGATAACCACTTTTGGTTGGGGGCTGAGGCTCTGAAGTCTCCCTGGATCAGGTTCTCGCTCTTTTGAGCTGCGGCATCCTCGCGTGTAATGCCATTTGGATGACGCTTGGCTTTCTTCAGCAGGCCGTGTTTCTTCATGATTCGATAGACGGTGCTGTAGCTGGTCTTGATATCTATTTGTGACAGCGCCAGTAGAATACGCTGGACACCGTAATTGCTGTTGTCTTCATGTTCTCCGATGATTTCTTTGATATTGACCAGAAGGCGTTGCTGCCGCTCCTGTTTGGGAGTGGGCTTCAGGCTACGATAAAAGCCCGATTCGCTGATAGCAAGTACATCGCACATCTTCTTGACGGTCCATCGATCCCGTCGTTCGCGGATGTAAGCATAGAGCTGGCATGCCTTTACCGCTTCCGGTCTTTTGCGAAAAAACCGAGTGCGTCCTTGAGAATTTCATTCGCGCGGCGCAACTCGCCTATTTCTCTTTCTAATTCGATTTCACGCGCAGTTTTATCGGCAGATGCATAAGCCCGTCCGCTCCCGATATGCGCTCCGTCGCCGTGCAAGGTTCTTTGCTTTCTCCACCCCTGCAAGGTATAGTAGGCAACCCCTAATTGCTCGGCGGCGTTCTTTGTTCCGATCTCATCGCTCAGCCTTACTGCTTCTTCTTTGAATGCTTTGTCGTACCGATTCATTGTCCCTCGTCCCCTCGTCAGCTTTCATTTTATTTCATACGAGGGTGTTTTTCGACTGCATTTTTATCGTAGCACTCCAAACAAAAAGAAACCACTCTCTGGTAAAATGGAGGTACCACCCAACCATAAACCAAAAGGAGACGGTTTCTTTGTACATTCAATATACCATGGATCAACTCTGTTTACCAATGGATTTAGAAGAGGACATTCCCGCCAATCACCTCGTTCGCGTGGTCAACGCCGCCGTCAATCGTCTCGACGACGCCATCTTCGACGCGGCTTACCCCGGAGGCGGACGAGACAGCTACCATCCTAAAATGCTCACTAAAGTCATCATTTACGCCTACACGCAGCGCATCTACTCCTCTCGTCAAATCGCCAAAGCTGTCCGCGAAAACATCATGTTCATGTGGATCGCAGGCAGACAACGGCCGGACTTTCGCACCATCAACCGGTTTCGTTCGGAGCGGATGAAAACGGTTCTGGAGACGGTGTTTACCGCCGTTCTTCAGTTTCTGGCTGAGGAGAACTACGTGCAGCTCGAGCATTACTTTGTGGACGGCACGAAGATCGAAGCGAATGCCAACCGGTACACCTTTGTTTGGGGAAAAGCGGTCGTGAAGCATAAAGCCAAGCTCCAAGAGAAAGTGCAGACCTTATTTGCCGCTATAGAGGAAGCCGAGAAGCAAGATGAAGGAACGCACGACGGCAAGGATCTTCTCGAGCTGGGCGAGTCCTCTTCCATCACCGGCGAAAAGCTGGAGCAAGCTGTCAAACAATTGGAGGAGCGTCTGCAGGAGAAACCAAAGGACAAGCCGCTGAAGAAGGCAGTGCGCACGCTCCGCAAGGACTTGCTTCCTCGCCTTCAAAAGTATGAGACGCAGGAAGCGATTTTAGGCACGAGAAACAGCTACAGCAAAACAGACCCTGACGCCACGTTTATGCGGATGAAAGAAGACCACATGCGAAACGGCCAACTGAAGCCAGGCTACAATGTTCAGATCGGCACTGAAAATCAATTCATTGTCGGTTACAGTCTGCACCAGCGGCCGACCGATACGCGCTGTCTCATCCCGCATCTGGAGAAGATAAAATCGCAGCTCGGCAAGCTGCCAAGCACCGTTATCGCCGATGCGGGCTATGGCGGTGAAGAAAATTACGACTACTTGGAGCAAAATGAAGTCGAAGCCATTGTGAAGTACAGCACATATCACCGCGAAAAGAGCAAGGCATGGCAAAAGGACATCAGCAAGATCGACAACTGGACTTATAACAGCGAACAAGATACATGGACATGTGCGGCCGGACAAACGCTCCATTTCCGCCGAGTGAGCCAGGAGAAAACGGAAAGTGGGTATGAAATCGAATATCGACATTACCGAAGCGCTGGCTGTGAGGACTGTCCGCTAAAGCCGCAGTGTACAAAAGCCCAAGGTGATCGCGAGATCAGAGTGAGCATGAAGTATTGGCGGCTAAAGAAACAGGCCAGGGAAAAGCTCCGCAGTGAAGAAGGGTATGCCCTGGCCGTAAGGCGCATGATCGAGCCGGAACCTGTGTTTGGCGATATGAAAAACAACCGAGGCTTTAAAAGGTTCCTGCTTCGAGGCTTACCCAAAGTAAGTCTGGAGGTCGGGTGGCTTTCGCTTGCCCACAATCTGCTCAAGAAAGCAGCGGTGGACGCCAAAAACGAAGGAGCTAAGCGACAACAGGCCGCTTAGCTCCTTCGTTTATTCCGAATGCCATCCTATTTTGCTACTAAAGGTGTCCCAGAGTTTACTTTTGGGACAGCCTCTATTGCGCGCCGCTAAATCGAACGAAGCCGGGCAAGACGGCGCTAATGGAAGGGGTTCGCCGTCCGCCGTCCGCCGTCGGTATCGTTCGCCAAGCCCGCATCCCCCGCACCCGGAGATATTCGGCTGTCTCGCCCTTCGCGCGAACGCATCGGTTTCTCCCGTCTTTCAATCACAGCGACTCCTTGATCACCCGTTTCGAATAGAGAACGGACAACAGCCCGAACACGGAGTAGAGCGCCGTATACAAGAGCATGACCAGAACCATCGGCGCCCACAGCTCGGTACCGAAGAAGAACCAGCCGGATTTGACGGCGAAATAGCTGTGGGCCAAGCCGACCGCGAGCGGAATGCCGAAGTTGAACAGCTGCTTGATCCGGATGCCGCCCAGCAGATCTTGCCGGGTAAAGCCGAGCTTGCGCAAGATCGTATAGCTCGGACGCTCCTCTTCGCTTTCGTCCATTTGCTTGAAGTACAGGATGCAGCCGGACGTTATCAGGAACGTCAATCCGAGGAAGCCGACGATAAACATCATGAGGCCCATGCTGCTTTTCTGGTTCGCGGCCAGATCCGGCTGCGATTCCCGGTAAGAATCGCCGGAACCGTCCAGACGGTGGAACGCCTCGTTGGCCCTGCCCAGCTCGGCAGAGTCGACGATGTCGATACCGAGATACGTCGAGTATTGCAATTGCAGCTCCGGTTTCGGATCGGCCGCCAGACGCTCGTAAACCGCATGATCGACGACCGCCGTCGGCATGCTGGCCGTAAAATATATCGACAGGACGGGGTCTTTTCGCAATCCGTCGATGTCCAGCTCGAACGTCTCCGAATTCCCTTGTATGCCAATCGTTCCGGAGCTTTTTAACGACAAGAACTGCATCATGGCGTCGTTGTAGCCCGCGAGCAGCACCTTGTCCGGCTCGACGTCGAGTCCCGGCAAGGAACGTTCGCTGACGACCGGGAACACGGCCGTTTCGTCCTGCTGCCCCGTCAGGAAGCTCGAGCCGATCAGGTCGGCCGCGTTCGTTTCGGCGATGACCGCGTCCCGGCGAACTTCCTCATATTCGATGCCGGCTTCCGCCAGAGCCGCGGCAAATTCGGCGAACCCGGCTTCATCCAGGATGGCGAAGTGGTTCGGAACGCTTTGCCGGGCCGATTTTTCCGCCGAATAATACGAGATATAGCTGAGCGAGAGCAGCCCGATCGCGAGCGCCGATACCGTCGTAATGACGGTAAGCAGCAGCGCGTTGGATTTCATCCGGAACATGATCGACGACAGCGACAGCACGCCTTTGACGGATAGGTACCCGCCTTTGCTTTTGCGGATCAGGTTGAAAACGAAGCTGACCGAGCCTTTATACAGCAAATACGTGCCGACGATGACCGACCCCAGAATGGAGACCATGGCCAAATACAGCTCGGTCAACGTGACGAAATCGCCGCCGAACAGCTTGGTCGATACGTAGTATCCCGCCCCGATCGCCCCGATGCCGAGCAGGCCGATCAGAATCTCGAAGAAGGACAGCTTTTTCACCCGGGTCTGGGCGGTCGAAACGACGCGGAAGAGCGACAGAATGCTTTGCCGCGCGATAAACATGAAATTCATGACCATGATCAAAACATAGATGGCCGTAAACACGGCGACGGTCTGAATGAGCGCGTCGGTCGAGAAGTTCAGCTTGGCCTCGGCCTCCGCGCCGACGATTTTGAACAGGATCATCAGGATGAGACGCGAAATGGAAAAGCCGAACAAAATGCCGAGCAGCAGGGAGCCGTAATAGATGATCCCGTTTTCGCTGCTTAAAATCCGGAAAATTTTCCCTTTCGTCAGCCCGATCAATTGGAACAAGCCGATTTCCTTGCTGCGCCGCTTGATGAAAATATTGTTGGCGTAAAGCACGAAGACGGTGACGATCGCCACGAGCAGCACCGAGGCCGCCCGAAGGGCCGCGCCTCCTTTGACCGATCCCTCGTACGGGTCCAGCGCCGGATCGAACAGAAGGGTAACGAACGAGAAATACAGCATGACGCTGAAGATCAGGGCGAAGACGTACAAATAATAATTTTTCAGATTTTTTTTCAAATTGCGCCAGATCAATCCGTAGAGGCTCATTCCTGCACACCGCCCAACACGCCTTGCGTCCTCATAATGCCGTTAAAGAAGTCCTGCCGGGTTTCCTCTCCTTTGATCAGCTGCGTGTAGATTTGTCCGTCTTTTATGAAAACGACCCTGCTGCAAAAGCTGGCGGCTACGGGATCGTGCGTGACCATGACGATGGTCGACTGAATTTTCCGGTTCAGCTCGCTCAATTTGTTCAACAGGTCGGAAGCCGATTTCGAATCGAGCGCCCCCGTCGGCTCGTCCGCGAAAATGATGCCGGGGTCGTGAATGAAGGCGCGGGCGGCCGACGTGCGCTGCTTCTGGCCGCCGGATATTTCGTTCGGATATTTGTCCTTCAGCTCGAAGATGCCGAGATCCGTCGCGATCCGCTGGAATTTGGCGTCGGCTTCTTTTTTCGGAACGTTCTGGATCGACAGCGGCAGCAGCACGTTTTCTTTGACCGTGAGCGTGTCGAGCAGATTGTAATCCTGAAAAATAAAGCCCAAGTGCCGTTTCCGGAACTCGGCAAGCTCCTTCTCTTTCATTTCCGTAAACGTTTTGCCTTCGATCTTGATGCTGCCGAGACTGACCTTGTCGATGGAGGACAGCACGTTCAGCAGCGTCGTCTTGCCCGAGCCGGACGGGCCCATGATGCCGACGAATTCGCCTTTGTCCACCTGCAGGTCGATGCCCTTCAGCACCTCCTGGCGGTTGAATTTGTTGCCGTAGCTTTTATAAATTTTGCTTGCTTCCAATATGGCGTTCACAAAAGATCACTCCTGTCTGTTATGCCTTTATCATAACCGGATCTCCTCCCCGTTTCCTTCGAATCGCCGAACAAATAACGAAAGCATGTGACATTATCGTCACATGCCCGTTACCCTTGCGAAATCGTTCTGGCGCGGGAACGTCAGCGTGAACGTCGTTCCCGCGCCGGGCGCCGACTCCGCCTCGATGCGGATCTGCAGGGCGTCGGCGGCCTTGCGGGCCAGATAGAGCCCCATCCCGGTCGAGGCGGCGTCCTGGTGCAGAGACGTCGACGTAAACCCTTTGTCGAAAATGCGGGGCATATCCTTCGCGTCGATGCCGCGCCCGAAATCGCGGACGCGAAGGCGGACGCGGCCGTCCTCCCGTTCGCTTTCGACGATAATGTCGGACGCTTCGCTGTACTTGACGGCGTTCGTCAGAAGCTGCCGGAGGATGAAGCCCAGCCATTTGGCATCCGTGAGCGCTTCGGCAGCCGGCAGGGACACGTCGAAGCCGATTCCTTTTTGCATGCACCAGGATTTCAGCATCCGGATTTCCTGATGGACGACCGGGGCAAGTTCGGTCCGTTCGATAAACAAATCGTTTTCCATGAACGGAATCCGCTCCCGGTGAAGCTGCTGGTCCAGCAGCAAATGGATGCGGAGCCATTCGTACATGAGCCGGGACTTCGCCTTTTCGTCGTCGAGACGGTCGACGATCAGCTGCATCGCGGTTAGCGGCGTTTTCACTTCGTGGATCCAGGACAGCAGGTCGTCCTTTTCCTCTTCATGCTCGATTTGACGCATCGACGAGTCGCGCTTGTATCGCTCGCTCTGTTCCATCAGCTTGTCCAGCGTCATGCGCTCGAACGGGCCGGCGGGTTCCGCCAGGTCGCCCGGATCGCACGTGTCGTCCCAGGCGTCCAGACTTTTGTAAAACCGCGTCTCCCTGTGATAACGCGCGAACAGAAATCCCGCGAACAGAAGGGATGACAGCAGGATGACGTAGAGCAGCGACGCGATCGGGACCGAGGGGTCGAGAACCGCGACGAACAGAACAAGCAGCTGGAGCGCAACGAACATGGCGATCCAACTGCGGCGCTCCCGGATAAATATCCCGATCATGGGGCGTCCGCCTCTTCCGTGGCCATGTAGCCCTGGCCGACTTTCGTTTCGATGTGAGCGGCCAGGCCGATCGCCTCGAGCTTTTTGCGCAGCCGGTTGACGTTGACGGTCAGCGTATTGTCGCTGACGAATTGCTCGTTGTCCCACAAGCTCCTCATCAGTTCTTCCCGGTCGACGATCTTGTTTTTGCGTTCGACGAGCGTTTTTAAAATGAGCATTTCGTTTTTCGTCAGCTCGACCGCGCCCTCGCCGTTCGTTACGGTATTGCGGACGTACTCGACCGCGGCGCCCCGCCAGGTTCGAAGCTCGACCCGATCGGTGCCGTAATCGTAAACGCGCCGCAGCGTGGCCTGGATTTTGGCGATCAGCACGTCGAAATGGAACGGCTTCTGCACGAAGTCGTCCGCGCCGAGCTGCATGGACATCACCATGTCGGTCGGGTGATCCCGCGAGGACAGGAAGATGATCGGCACGTTGGAATGGGAGCGGATCATCCGGCACCAATGGAAGCCGTCGAATTTCGGCAGCTGGATATCGATAATGACCAGATGGGGCTGGATTGCGGTAAACTCCTGCAGCACCTTGCCGAAATCCTCGACGCCGAAAACGTCGTAGGACCATTGCGTAAGCCGCTCCTTCACTTCCCGGAACAGCGTCAGGTCGTCTTCGATCAGCATGATTTTGAACAAAGGGGGTCACCCCGCATGATGGTTTTTGGCATGTTCAGTGTATCGGAAAAGTCCGGCCCGCGCCAGAAGCCGAAAAAGCAAGAAGGCTGAGGAACATTGCCCGGGGGATCGGACGAGGCGCGGAAATTCCGGGACGGCGTGAACCCGGGGCGCTTTACGATTGTCTATAATGGTAAGGGGGGTGGGCGACATAGGCGACGATTACGTGAAATACCTGAAGCAAGCTAACGCGGAGTGGCTGGAGGAAACGATGGCCGCCTACGGACAAGACGTATGGAATTTCGCATTCCTGATTACGAAAAACAGGGCGATGGCGGACGATGTCGCGCAGGAAACGTTTCTTCGCGCATACCGTCAAGTGCACGAGTTCCGGGGAGAATCGTCCGTGAAAACCTGGTTGCTGAAAATTACGCGAAACATCAGCCTGAATCACCGCAATGCCGCCTTTATCCGCAAAGTGCTGCTGGTGGACTTGATCGCCCGGAAAGGGAGCGAGCGTTCGGCGGAGCAGACGTTTATGGAGCGCGAAGTCGTGAATGCCGTTTGGGCATGTTTGTTCAAACTGCCCGACAAGCATCGCGAAGCGCTTCTGCTGCACGTCAAGCACCAGATGCCGCTGCACGAAATCGCCCATGTCCTCGGCATTCCGGAAGGGACGGTCAAATCCCGGCTTTTCTCGGCAAGAAAAAAACTATCCAAGATGCTCAAGGAGGAATCGGTTTATGAACCGGTCTGATCCGGAGTGGTACGAAGATCTGAAGAAGGAGCCGTTCAGAACCGGCATGTTCACCGAGCGGATCGCCGGGCGGATTCGGGAAGATGCGCATCGGATCCGCGCGAAGGGGAGCCTCGAATCGAAACGTAAGTTTGCGTCGGGGGGAGCGGTTCTTGCAGCGATGGCGGGAGTCGTGCTGATCGCGGTCGCCTTGCTGGCGAATGACCGTTGGATAAGCGATCGGGCGGATCGCGAAACGCTGCTGTCCCCGGCGGAGTCTTCGGTCGATCATCCGAGCGTTCAAACGGGGATGCCGGACGAGCTCGGCCCCCCTGTCGTCGAGGTTCTTCGCACCGTTCGCACGGAGGAAAAAGCCATCGTTTTCAAAAGGGAAACGTACGCTTACAAGGAGCATCGATCGGTCCGGCTGGTCGCGGACTTCTACGAGGGTGGAGAAAAAGAAACGGATGCCGACAAGCCCCAAGGGAGCGTTGCCTTCTCCGTCTTGTTCGAGAACGGAGAGGCGCCCGAAGAACGGATTTTTTCGGGGAACTTTGGCAAGGGGGGCCAGCTCGTATCCGTCGGCATGCTGTTCGATCCCCAAATCTCGAGGGTGCGTGCGGTCGAATGGGAAACGGGCGCCGTACATGACGCGGAGATTGCGGCAGGAGCGGACGGCAACCGATACTGGTCCGTGTTCGTTCCGTATTCGCGCCAGGGGTACAGGCTCGAGGGGCTGAACGACCGGAGCGAGGTCGTCGCCGACGCGGCGGAGTTCGAGTGAAGCGATGAGCAGGCTTGCGTGCAAAGTTCGCGAAACGCAAAAGAGCCGTCAGGTCGGAAATTCATTCCTGAAGGTTCTTTTTTTGGGGGAAGTTCCCGGGCATGCCCGGGAACCGGCGCGTTGGGAAGCCTATGCTGGATTTTAGCGCCGCGAGCCTCAGGCGCCGGCCGGCTCCGACGCTAGGGCACGAGCAGCACGACCTTGCCGGGGCCGCGGCGGGATTCGACCTCGCGATGGGCGCTGGCCGCCTGCGCGAGCGGAAGCGTCTTCCGGACGTGAAGGCGAAGCTTGCCCTTTGCATAGAGATCGACGAGCTCGGCGAGCCGGGCGGCGGAGCGCTGGCTGGTCATCCAGCGGATGCCAAGCTCCCGATAGGATTCGAAAGCGTAAATCGTGCCGATGCGGTTCTTGTCCTTGACCAGCTCCGCCGCGGCCATAAGCCCGGCGCTGCCCAGAGGAACTCTACTAATGTCTAAACGGTTACAAGCATAAGTCGACCTGTGGATGCCGGACTAAACATATGCCGGGCCGAACATTGACGAAAGCGAACGTTGCTTCGAGTTGGAGTCGATATTGCCTAGATACGAAGGCTGTAGCCACCTATCAAAAGATGGCCGATATCTCGATTTTATTGAGGATAGTCACCAACAATTGTTCTTCAATGCGGGCATGACTAAGCAGATCGACATGTGTACTAAAATTTTGGATGCTCGATTCATCATAGAATTTTGATAGTGACCACCCTTTTTTTATTCGGGTAATAGAGTATTGACAATTATTATATATAAACTCAATTTCTCTCCCTTGTACAAGATCTCTTTCAAGATCCTGGATTGTATAGCTCATAGTCTGATCCCTACCTTTACTTTTAATTACCAATTATAAGCACCTTTCCATAAAAGGAAAGGTGCTTATGGCTCCTAATAAGCCGGTCCCCGATACGGAGAGCCACCTTCTGGCCAGTTCCAATTATGACGATGGGGAACTTTGGGATGTTCTTTAGGATTGCCATGATCGGTATAATCAATATCCACTTCGGCTTTGCCTCCTGCACCATAATATCTTCGTTGAATAACTTTCCCGTCTTTCACTAAGTCCTTCGAAGTAAAATTACCTTCTCCTTGAATCGGAAGGCTGCTTTCTTCTGTTTCTTCGCTATGCCCGAGAGGTGAAGGATCCCCATCATTTTTGGCTTTTTCGTACAGCATGATAACTGGAATAATTGATGCAGTAACCTTCTTTGGAGATACAATAGCAAACGTAGCGGAGGCAAACAGAAGTAATGCAAAGACTCCTAAAACCATTTTTCTCATAAGTCTCACAACTCCTCCCATGTGTAATACAAACAATTTTAGTTAAATTTTTTCCAAAAAAATAATAAAAAGTATCTAATTTCCATAAGTAAATTTTACTTATTTTTCGTTTTTTATGTCTGACATTGTTGTGATATGTCTAATTTTGGTTTTTATCGTAACACTATTAAAATTCAATGATCTTTCGATGGTGTTATTGTTACTGCCAACGCATAATGCCCGCCAGTTGACGGTGTAAGTTGTCCTGCTGGTGATGGTCAATCTGTCCCCTGATGTTTAAGGAAAAGGGAGAATCACGATAATTCTCCCTGGATGACACGCTTG
>NZ_LT821241.1:0-82019 GCF_900169535.1 Cohnella massiliensis | reverse complement strand
TTTTATCCAACCGACGGAGCAAGAAATGCGGAAATGTTGATCTACAGTGGATTTGATCCAACGAGAAACGGGAAAATCGGGCGAAATCCCCGAAAGGGCCGCTCCTGATTGGACAAAATCCAACCAAGCCGGCGGGTTTCGCGAAAAGGCCGGTTTTGGTTGGACAAAATCCAACGTGGCCAAGGCGAGCCAAGCAAGCTGAACCAGAACCAGAACCGAACCAGGAACCGGAATCCTAAGAAGACGGCAAGCCGGTCTTACTGGAGAGTAGGACGTTGCCAAGTTGGAGAAAAGGAAAGCAATATAAACATGTCTAGCGCTTGGTTGCGAAGTTAGCGGTGATAATAAGAAACTTCATCCGAGGACAATCGCAGGACGCCGTCTCCTTTTTCCCCGATCATATTGAACAATAGCGTTACCCGCGGCGTAAGCAGCCAGAAATGCCAATAAACCAACGAAACGAGCAAGGAAGAATGGGCCCAGGGATATAGCAGGCCGACAATGCAGCAGCCGACGATAAACAGGTGAAAATGAAGCCTCCGAAACAGCCACAACGTCGTATCCATCACCGGCAGCGGTCCGAACCACGGCCAATCGTAACGGAATGCCCAGCGCTTCATCGAAGGCTCGTCCACGCGGCGCAGGGTCAGCCTCAGAACGACGGCATGGATAGCCGTCATGATCAGGAAGCCAATGAGCGTACTGAGCAGTCCCTGCCAGCGGTATATGGCGGTTATTGCCCCGATTCCCATGACGGCGGTCGTAATGTAACTATACCTAGCCTCGGGGCGGAGGGGAATTTTGCGAATCAGCTTGTAATGATAGATGACCGGATCTTGGTTCAAAAGCGATTCGGAAGCCATGCTTTATTCTCTCCTTCTGCCTGCGGAAAGCTTCGCTACTTCTTATCATCGGTTGTTTGGCGAGCGAATGTTATGAATTCGGGCGATCGGAACGAATTTTTGCTAGGAAGCACGTTTATTTTCATAGAATTCGATCCATACTGTATATAATAGAGCCTGAAGGGGGAAGTGTCGATGGATGCGACCGATCTGAAAACGTGCATTATATGCGGGGAGCCGAAGCAAGAAGGCATTACCGTCGTGAGCGAATTCATCTGTCAATCTTGCGAAGCCGAAATGGTTCATACGAAAGTGGAAGACGAGAGATATCCTTTTTTCGTTCGCCGTCTGAGGCAAATATGGGTTCGTTTCCACGCGTGAATGTTCGCGCGCGTCGCCGTACCCGCTTTTAAACCGTCAGATCCTTATGCGGGGCTGGCGGTTTTTGCCGTTTGCGTTTTTATTCCCGGTCATTTTGTTATAATGTACCATAAGTAAACGGAAAGGCGATTTTCGACATGCAAAAGCCGAATGACTTGGCGGCCGCCAGAGCCCCGCTTTACGAAGCGCTGGAACGCCATGCGAAAAGAAACGGAAAGCCGTTTCACGTGCCGGGGCATAAACGACGCGCCGCGTGGAACGATGAAGGGGCAAACGCCCGGTTTGCTTCCATCCTGCCGATCGATCTGACCGAGCTGTCGGATACCGACGATTTGCACCATCCGGATGGGGTCATTGCAGAAGCGCAAGCGCTTGCCGCCGATTGTTTCGGGGCGGAGGAAACTTGTTTTTTGGTAGGAGGAAGCACGGCGGGCAATCTGGCGATGATCTTGGCCGTCTGCCAGCCTGGCGATCTCGTTCTCGCGCAGCGCAATTCGCATAAATCGATCATTCACGGGCTTATGCTCGCCGGCGCCAGGGCGGTTTTTTTGCAGCCCGAACCGGAAGAGGCGTCCGGTCTTGCCGTAACCCCGTCGGCGCAAACGATCGTTCGGGCAATGGAACGGCATCCGGAGGCGAAAGCCTTGCTGCTGACGAACCCGAATTATTACGGCTTGAGCGTCGATTTGAGCGCCATTGCGGCCCTGGCTCACGAGCGCGGACTTCCGGTATTGGTCGACGAGGCGCACGGGCCGCATTTCGGCCGGCATGCCGCTTTTCCGGGCGGCGCGCTGCAGGCCGGGGCGGATATCGTCGTTCAATCGGCGCATAAAATGCTGTCCTCGCTTACGATGGGCGCGATGCTCCATATGCAAGGCGGTCTCGTCGACCGGGAGGCCGTGAGGGAAATGCTGCGCATGGTGCAAAGCTCGAGCCCGTCCTATCCGATCATGGCTTCGCTGGATTTGGCCCGGCGCGAGCTGCACGTTCGGCGCGAGCGCATGTTCGAGCTTGCCGTGCGAACGGCCGAATGCGTTCGGGACAAGCTGGCCGATGCGCCTATTCGACCCGTTCGCCCGATCGAGCCGGTGAGGCTCGACCCGCTGAAGCTCACGCTTTACGACACGTCCGGCCGCCTGTCCGGCTACCGGCTGCGGGACGAGCTGGAGAGCCGCGGCTGCGTGCCCGAAATGGCGGACGACCGGTTCGCCGTGCTCGCGCTCGGGGCCGGGACGGTGCCGGAGGACGGCGAAGCGCTCGTCCGCGCGCTATGGGATATCGCGGCAACGTTCCGGCTTGACCGGCTGTCGGAAGCGCCGGACGGCGAGCCGGCCCGCCGCGCGGCAGCCGCCGCCGCCGAAGCGTTCCCTTACCGCGAGCTGTCCGAACCGGTGGCCTTCGACCGGAGCCGAGCCGCCACGGAGAAGCTGCCGCTGGATCGGGCAGCCGGCCGGACGGCCGGGGAATGGGTCATCCCTTATCCCCCGGGCATCCCGCTGCTCTATCCGGGCGAGCCGATCACGCCGGATGTCGTAAGCGCGCTGCGGAAGCTGCGGCAGAGCGGGGCGAAGTTCCAGGGCGCCGAGGATTCCGCTTTGGAATCGATCCGGGTCCGGCTGCAAGAATAAATCGGAATTTGTCCATCCGTTCCATTACGACAAGCGAGGTAAAGCATGAAACGTTTTTTTGCTCGTATTCGCGATTATCGCACGCCGATTGCCTGGATTTCGGTGCTCGGCGCGGCCGTTCTGCTCGTTTATATGCTCATGGTCCCTCCCGTCGTCGGCGTGGCCGACAACGGCGATTTCGCGCGCGTCATGGGCGCATCCGGCATCGCGCCGCTCGATCCGAACGAGTCCTACGACGATCGGTATTTTGCCTATTCTCATACGAAATATGCCTACGGCGGCTATGCCGCCGGCGGATACGTGTCCACCCACATTTTTCTCGTCGCCCTCTCCGGCTGGATTTCCCGAATTTTCAGCTGGCAAACGTACGATATCCGATTTTTGGGCGCCTGCTACATCGCCCTCTTCGCGACGGCCTTATATTTGCTGGCGCGCCATACGCCCGCCGCAACCGGCAAAAAAACGACGGCCATAGCCGCCTCCGTCGTCGCGCTTCTCGTCGTATGGATATTCGGCGATATCGGGTATGCGGCGTATTTCCAATCGTTTTTCGGCGAGCCGTACGCGCTGGTCGGCATGCTGCTGGCCGTCGCCTCCGCCTTCGCGATTTCGACGACCGAGAAGCCTACAGGCAAACTACTTGCCCTGTTCATCGGAGCCGCGCTTGCCATCGCCAGCTCGAAAATCCAGAACGCACCGCTGGGCTTCGCTTTCGCCCTCCTTGCCTGGCGAATGATGGGCCTCCGCCCGGACCGCCGATGGCACCGGCAGGTGCTGGCGGGCGTCTGCATTCTTATCGCGGGATCCGTTCTCATGATCGTGGCCGCGCCCGACCGCCTGAAGCATACGAACCTATACCAGTCGATCTTTTTCGGGGTGCTTAAGGATTCGCCCGACGTCGCCGGGGATATGCGCGAGCTCGGCATTCCGGAGAAATACGCGGTGCTGGCGGGCACGAACTATTTTCAAAAAGATACCGCCATCCCCCAGCGCGATCCGACGCTCCGGGAGGAAGTGCTGGAACGGCTGAGCCACAAGGATATCGCGATGTTTTATCTCAAGCACCCGGGCCGCTTTATCGGCAAATTGGAAAAGGCGGCGGCGAACGGCGCATCGATCCGGCCGTATTACCTGGGAAATTTCGACCGCGAGGCCGGAAAGGCGCCGGGGACGATTGCTTATACGTTCAGCGGATGGAGCGAATGGAAGGCGAACCGGATGCCGCATACGCTCGGATGGTTCGCCGGTATCTACGCCGTCTTTATCGCGGGACTGGCCGTCTGGTGGCGGCTGCGGTCCGACCGGAAATCGAGGCTGAAGGCGGAGACGCTGGCGATCGTGGCGCTGACCGGCCTGATGGCGATCGTCATTCCGATCGTCGGGGACGGGGAAGCGGATTTGGGCAAGCATTTGTTTATGTTCAATGTCAGCTTTGATATGATAGTGGTGAGCATCCTCGCCTTTGCGGCGTACGGCTTGCTGAGACTGCCGGCGCTGATCGGGGCGCGCATGCGGAAGGGATAGAAGCGGGAAGGGGCCGTATCGGTGTCGAAAGGGAAGTTCATTACGATAGAAGGCGGAGAAGGCTCCGGAAAAACGACGCTGATCGGGCGATTGGCGGATCGGATAAAAGAAAAGGGCTATGAAGCGGTGACGACGCGGGAGCCGGGAGGCAGCCCGATCGCCGAAGCGATTCGGAACGTCATTCTCGAGCGCAGCCACACGAAGATGGACGGCCGTACGGAAGCGCTGCTGTACGCGGCTTCGCGAAGGCAGCATTTGGTGGAAATCGTCGTTCCCGCCATCGAGAGAGGCGCGGTCGTTCTGTGCGATCGCTTCATCGACAGCAGCCTGGCTTACCAAGGGCACGCCAGGGGGCTCGGCATGGAAGCGGTTTGGGAAATCAACCGGTTTGCCGTCGACGATTGCATGCCGGATCTGACGCTGTTCCTCGATCTCGAGCCCGAGGCGGGCTTGGCCCGAATCGAGGCGAACGCCCTGCGGGAGGTTAACCGGCTCGATCTGGAAGGGCTCGCGTTTCACCGAAAGGTCAGGGAAGGCTATTTGGAAGTTGCGGGGCGGTTTCCGGAACGGATCGTGACGATCGACGCGATGCGGTCGCCGGAATTCGTACTGGAGGATGCTTGGCGATATTTGGAGGCAAGGCTCGGATAAATTCGGAAAAGAGGAATTTGACCGCAGCGTGTATAATTAATATAAGTAGGAAGAAAACGACATCGCGGTTTCACAACGCGGAGAATGTCGTTTTTGCAAAAAATCTGGATAACTAAAGGAGGAGTATGCCGATGAAGCTTGTGATAGCGGTTATACAGGACAAGGACAGCAATCGTTTGTCAACGGCTCTGATCAAAGAAGGCTTTCGCGCGACGAAGTTGGCCAGTACGGGCGGGTTTCTGAAAGCCGGCAATACGACGTTTCTGATCGGGATCGAGGACGACCGCGTGCAGCAGGTGCTGGACGTCATTCGCTCCAACTGCAAAGTCCGCGATCAGCTCGTTACTCCCGTGTCCCCCGTTAGCGGAGCGGCGGATTCGTATATTCCTTTTCCGGTGGAAGTCCAGATCGGCGGAGCGGCCGTTTTCGTTCTGCCGGTTGAACGCTTCGAGCATTTCTAACTAGAGCGAACGCTGGCGGTGATGGATTGTGAAAATCGAACCGGGCTACTTTCCCCGGAACAAAGCGGTGCAGAGAAACGATCTGCCGTCCCGCCCTCCCCAAACGCAGACGTTTGGCGATTTCCTGCAGCAGCAGGAGGGGGAACGGACCGAAGAGGAGCTTCAGCGCAAGCTCGAGGACATCCGGGCCCAGGGAGACCGTCTCATGCGTTCGATGACGGTGCGCGAGCTTCGCTTGTACCGGAACATGGTCAAAAGCTTTTTGGAAGATACGCTGCGCCGCGGCGTCGGGCTGAAGGAAACGAGAGGCTGGGACCGCCGCGGACGGGGCAAGCGATATAAAATTTTGGAAGAGGTCGACGAGATGCTCGTCCGAATGGGAGAAGAACTGCTCGAGACGGAAGAAGGCCGGCTGGAGCTTCTGGAAAAGGTAGGGGAAATCCGCGGACTGCTCATCAACCTCGTCTTTTAAGGGGGACTCACACGATGCCGATGCGCGATATCCCCGGGCAGCACCGGGCCAAAGCGCTGCTGCGGCAGGCGATCCGCACCGGCAAAGTGGCGCACGCCTATTTGTTTGCCGGGCCTTCGGGCAGCGGCAAGCGGGCGATGGCCGAAGCGCTGGCGCAGACGCTTCTGTGCGAGCGGCAGGGGGAGGACGCCTGCGGGGAATGCTTGTCGTGCCGGAAGGTCATGCACGGCAATCATCCGGACTGGCATACGATCGTCCCGGACGGCACGGCGGTCAAGATCGAGCAAATCCGGGAGCTGCAGCGCGATCTTTCGTACCGCAGCTCCGGAGCGGGCCGCAAAATCTACAAAATCGAAGGCGCCGAATCGATGACCGTTCAGGCCGCCAACAGTCTGCTTAAATTTCTGGAAGAACCTCCGTCGCCGGTCGTGGCGATTCTTATCGCGCCGACCGCGCAATCGCTGCTGCCGACCATTCTGTCGCGTTCCCAGCTCATTCCGTTCGTGCCGGGCCACCCCGAGGAAATGGAGCGGATTCTTGTCGCCGAAGGCAAACCGCCGCTCCTGGCGCGAACGGCCGTTCATTTGTCCGCAGGGCTCGAGGCAAGCCGCGAGCTGATCGAGCAGAATTGGTTTGCAGAAACTCGAAACGTAGTGATACAATTGGGGAAGGAGATGTCTTCCCGGTTCCCTGGCGTTTTGCTGACCGCTCAACAACAGGTGTTTAAGACGGATCTTGCAAGTCATGTAGAAACGTTACTGCAAATGTTCGCTCTGTGGTATAGAGATATGATATACGCGATGACGGGGCGTCATCAAATGATGGTGTTTTCCGATCAGGCGGATTGGATTGCAAAGCATGCCTGGAGCCGGAGCATCGGGTCTTGGGTTCATGCGATGGAAACGGCGCTGACGGCGGCTCGCCGCATCAAGGCTCATGTGCAGCCGCAGTTGGCCATGGAGCAATTTCTGGTAAACTCGCGGGAGGGGTAGCGTTGTACGATGTTGTCGGCGTCCGCTTCAAAAAAGCGGGCAAAGTCTATTATTTCGACCCCGCCGAGCATCCGGTATCCAAAGATCAACACGTCATTGTGGAAACGGCGCGCGGTGTCGAATACGGCACCGTCGTGATCGGGCCCAAGAAGGTGGAAGAATCCGATGTCGTGCTGCCGCTCAAAAAAGTGATCCGCGTCGCCGGTGATCACGACGCCCATATGGTGGAGGAGAACCGGAACGCGGCCAAGAACGCTTTTACGATCGGGCTGCAGAAGATTAAGGATCATCAGCTTCGGATGAAGCTGGTGGACGTGGAATATACGTTTGACCGGAATAAAATCATTTTCTACTTCACCGCCGAAGGCCGCGTCGATTTTCGCGAGCTGGTGAAGGATTTGGCCAGCGTATTCCGGACCCGTATTGAACTTCGTCAAATCGGCGTGCGTGACGAAGCCAAGATGCTCGGGGGGATCGGTCCTTGCGGACGCGTTCTCTGCTGCTCGTCGTGGCTCGGGGATTTTGAACCGGTCTCGATCAAGATGGCCAAAGATCAGAACTTGTCGCTCAACCCGACGAAGATTTCGGGGCTGTGCGGGCGATTGATGTGCTGCCTCAAATACGAGCACGACAATTACGAAAGCGCGAAGGAAGAGCTGCCTGCCGTCGGCAAGGCCGTCGTGACTTCCTTCGGCGAAGGCAAGGTCGTCGGATTGAACGCGGGCAGCCGCACCGTCCATGTTCAACTGTTCGAAATCGGAAAAGTGAAGGAATTGCCTTTTGATGAAGTTGTGGTCAAGTAACGTTGCGACACTACCTGAGGCTTGAGGTGTAAGGCGTTGATGAAAGACATTTTTCTTCGCGTGGACGAGCTTGAAGCGTCTTTGGGCAATTTGCACGGGAACTTCGGCGAACTTCGGCTGCAGATCAAGCAATTGCTTGAAGAGAATCAACGGCTCCAGATGGAAAACCAGCAGCTGCGCAACGTGTTGAGGCGCGAAACGGCTGCCCAAGCTTCGGATGAGGCGACAGACGAACCGGCCGTCGTCAAAGGCAAGGACAAAGCATCCGCAGTCGTAGGGGAGGGCCACGACAATTTGGCCCGGCTGTATCATGAAGGTTTTCATATTTGCAACGTGTATTACGGTCATTTGCGCCTGGAAGGCGATTGCCTGTTCTGCTTGTCGTTCCTGAGCAAATAGCGTAATCACGGGAAGCGTGGAGATGAGATGCCGTCCGTCCCTCGGGGACGGGCGTTTTTTTATAAAAAAACGTTAATGGCTCCTTAAGTTGACACTTCCCGACTTTTCCGACTACAATCGAGGAAAAAGCCTATCCATCCGGGAAAGGAGTCGAAGATGAGTTATCTTTTCGCTTTTCTGTTATCCTTGTTCATCGTGACCGCACTCACCCCGCCGCTGAAAAAAGCTGCGCTTCGCATCGGCTTCGTAGACAAACCGAGGGCGGACAACGCGCGAAAAATACATAGAGACCCGATTCCGCTGACCGCCGGCATTGCGATATTCATCGCTTTTATCGTTGCGTATTTGATCTTTGTTCGGGATTCCTGGCCTCAGACGGCCGCGATCGTCTTCGGCGGGCTGCTCGTCCTGCTGATCGGAATCGTGGACGACTGGTACAAGACGCACGGCAAGGAGTTTCCGGCTTTGCCCAAATTCCTCGTTCAAATTTCGGCTGCGGTTCTCGTTTACGCTTCCGGCATCGTCTTCGCCGGCTTCGAGAATCCGTTCAACGGAGCTTACATCGTCCTTCCCGAATGGCTGTCGTTCCTGTTCACCGTCCTGTGGATTTTCGGGGTAACGACCGTCATCAACTTTACCGACGGCATGGACGGTTTGGCGGGCGGCCTGTCGGCCATATCCGGCGGTACGCTGCTCGTCGTCGCGCTTGTCATGGGCCAGCAAAGCTCGGCAATGATGGCCGTCATTACGGTCGGCGTCTCCATCGGCTATCTCGTGTTCAACCGGCCTCCGGCCAAAGTGTTCATGGGGGACGCCGGAGCGACGTTTCTCGGATTCATGCTTGGCGTCGTCGCGCTCGACGGGGCGTTCAAGCAGGCAACCGTTCTTTCGCTGTTCATTCCCATTTTGGCGCTCGGGGTGCCGATTCTCGACAATATCCGCGTCGTCCTCGTCCGCATGATCAAAGGGGTTCCGATTTACCAGGCCGATTCGTCCCAGGTCCATTACCGGCTGCTGGCGACGGGCATGAAGCCGGTGCAGGTCGTCTCGTTTCTGTACCTGGTCAATCTTTGCTTCGGTCTGTTTTCGATCGTGCTGCTGTTGGCTCAATAACGGGCATTATAGCGATAAAACAGGTCCTCCGGTGCCGCGATCGGCCGAGGGCCTGTTCGTTTTGCGGCCGAATGATGAAATCGTGCATGAAATCGAGTAAGCTAATGAAGACGAAGATGAGAAAATGGAGATGGACAAACTAGCATGCAGCCTCAACCGAACCTGCTGCCCGGCGAACGGATCGACGATTTGCTGACGTACGAGCTGAAAATCATTCAAAGCTCCGATGTGTTCAGCTTTTCTTTGGACGCCGTGCTGCTTGCCCGCTTTGCCGGCGTGCCGCCGCGCGGACGGGTGCTCGACCTGTGCACGGGCAACGGCGTCGTGCCTTTGCTGCTGACGACGCGGACGAATGCCGCGATCGACGGCGTGGAAATCCAGCCGAGGCTTGCGGACATGGCCGAGCGCAGCGTCAAGCTGAACGGTCTGGAGGAGCGGATCCGCATTCTGGAAGCCGACCTCAAGACGCTTGGCCTGAAGGACGGAGAAAGCCCGTACGACGCCGTAACGGTCAACCCGCCTTATATGCCGGTCCATACGGGGGACCATAAGGAAAACCCGCATCAGGCGATGGCCCGCCACGAGATCGGGTGCACGCTGGAAGACGTAGCCGCCGCCGCTTCCCGGCTCGTCAGAAGGGGCGGGCGCGTATCGATGGTTCATCGGCCGACGAGGCTTGCCGAAATTATCGACGCGCTGCGGCGCCATCGGCTCGAACCGAAGCGAATCCGCTTCGTTCACCCCCGGATCGGCGCGGAAGCGAATATGGTGTTGATCGACGCGTTGAAGGAGGGGCGCCCGGAAGTGCGGACGCTTCCGCCGCTCATCGTGTACGGGGGCGAGGGCAGAACGTATACGCAGGAATTACTGGACGTTTTTTACGGAAGCAAGAACGAGCTTAACGACTTTCCGTCTTAGGAAAGCCACGCGGAAGGGTGTCGATTTTTGCCTGGGAGCAGGACATATATAATAGTAGAAATGCAATACAGACCGAAACCGGTTCGGCAAAAGGAGGAAACGGCATGAGCGAAAAAAAGGCGGGCGAAGCCGGAAATCCGGGCGCCCCAGCGGCCATCGCGCAAAAAAGCTTCGACGATCGAAAGCCGACCGGGACGCTGTATTTGGTGGGAACGCCGATCGGGAACTTGGAGGATATGACGTTCCGCGCCATTCGTACGCTGAAGGAAGCGGACTTGATCGCGGCCGAAGATACGCGCCAATCCCGCAAGCTGCTTACGCATTTCGACATTTCGAACCGGCTGGTCAGCTATCACGAACACAACAAAGCCGCAAGCGGTCCCGAGCTCATTCGCCTGCTGCTCGAAGGAAAAAATATCGCGCTCATCAGCGACGCCGGCATGCCGGCCATTTCCGATCCGGGCGCCGACCTCGCCGCGGCGGCGATCGGCCAGGGCATCCCGGTCGTCCCGATTCCGGGAGCGAACGCCGCCCTCGCCGCGCTGACCGTTTCGGGGCTCTCGACGGAGCGGTTCACGTTCGTCGGCTTTCCGCCCAGGGAACGCAAAGGCATGGAACGCCTGCTGGCCGGGCTCGGCGGCGAGACGGGAACGCTCGTTTTCTACGAGTCGCCGCACAGGCTCGTCAAGACGCTGCAGGCGTTCGCCGACAAGTGGCCGAACCGCCGGGCGGCCGTCATTCGGGAGCTGACGAAGCGGCATGAAGAAGCGGTCCGGGGAACGGTGCAGAGTTGTCTGGCGCATTTCCGGGAATATCCACCGCTCGGTGAAATATGCATCGTGCTGGAGGGCAGGGCTTCAGCCGAGGCTGGCGGGGAAGAGGGAGAACGTTCCGGCGAGCCCGCGTCTGCCGTCTGGTGGGAGCCGCTGACCGTAGCCGAGCATGTGGAGCATTACGAAAAGACGGAAAAGGCAAACCGAAAGGAAGCGATGCGTCTGGCGGCACGGGATCGCGGCTTGTCTCGGCGGGACATTTACCAAAGCTTGCTTGAACGGTAAAATCAAAAAGATCCCTCCCGAGGCTTGTCCGGGAGGGTTATAAGGAGATATAAAAAGGTTAGAATTAACAGAAAACAGACTTTCAATGCTATTATAACGTATTTTCTTTAATTTGTCACAGGTGTAGGCAAATCCTTCAAGCAATCTCGGCAAACAATTTTTCCTTTGAAGTAAATGACGTTTTCCGCGTTGCCGCAGAAGATGCATGCCGGCTCGTATTTCTTCAGCATGATGCGCTCTCCGTCCACGTAAATTTCCAGCGCATCCTTCTCTCCGATGCCGAGCGTACGGCGCAGTTCGATCGGAATGACGACACGGCCGAGCTCATCGACTTTACGAACAATTCCCGTAGATTTCATCATTTGGAAACTCCCTCTTTTCAGGTTAAAATAAAATCAAGGCCACCTTTTATTCAAGGAATCAAGCCTATAATTCGTCATAATTCGACATTTTTCCCGAATTATCGCTTATAATCATACCAACCATTCCCATTTAAGTCAACCAATCAATTTGCGGATTGGAAAATTTTAATTTAAGAATGCTTTATTTATAAGCTTTTAACGTCCATAATGACAACGGCATTTGATGAAAATGTCAACTTGATTCCACTACCATTAAACGACAAACTTCGACATAAGTTTCGGTTTCTGATCGTTTTTTCATTATTTTAAGGAGGTGTTGTCGATGAGCCGTCGGCTGGAAGAGGAGAAAGTGTTCAAGGATCCGGTTCACCATTCGGTTTATGTGCAAAACGAGACGATCTGGAAGCTGATCAACACGCCCGAATTTCAACGACTGCGGCGAATACGGCAGTTGGGCACGACCTACCTGACGTTCCATGGAGCCGAGCACAGCCGGTTCTCCCACTCGCTCGGCGTGTATGAGATTACGAGGAAAATTATCAGCCAATTTGAGCGTAATCGATATCAGGATTGGCCGCAAGAGGAAAATTTGGTAAGTTTATGCGCTTCCTTGTTGCATGATGTCGGACACGGCCCCTTTTCCCATTCGGTCGAACAAGTGTTCGGCAACGATCATGAGCGGTGGACATGCGACATCATCCTCGGGGACACGAATATCAACCGGATTTTGAAGGAGGTCGGCCGCGATTTTCCCGAACGGGTTGCCGCCGTCATTCGCAAAGACTACGACAAGCCGATCGTCATCAGCCTCGTTTCCAGCCAGATGGATGCCGACCGCATGGATTACTTGCTCCGGGATGCGTATTTTACCGGCGTCAACTACGGCACCTTCGACCTGGACCGGATTTTGCGGGTGCTGAGGCCTCATCAAGGGCGTATCGTCGTCAAGGAAAGCGGGATGCATGCCGTCGAGGACTATTTGATGTCGCGTTATCAGATGTATTGGCAGGTATACTTCCATCCCGTTACGCGCAGCTCGGAAATCGTGCTGAGGCAAATTTTCCGCAGGGCGGACGAGCTGTACCGGAGCGGGTATGCGTTCGGTTTTATGCTCCCGCAGCTCAAGCATTTGTTTGAAGGCACGATGACGGTGGAATCGTATTTGAGCTTGGACGAATCGATGGTTCAGGCGGCATTCGGACAGTGGATCGGCGAGCGGGACGAGCTGCTGGCGGACTTGTGCTCGCGATTTCTTCATCGCCGCTTGTATAAATATATTTCGCAGGACGCGCTGGACGAGGCGTTGATCGAGCGCATTCGCAAGGAGTGGGCCCGCATCGGCCTCCATCCCGGTTATCACCTCGAGGTGGATACGCCGGTGGATCTGCCTTATGACGTGTACAAGCCCGGAGCGGCGCTGGACGCCTCGGAAAAGCCGCCGATTTTGCTGCTCGACAACAAGGATCGGCTGACGGAAATCTCGGTCAAGTCGGACATCATCCGTTCGATCACGGGCTTGCACCGGGGAAATTACTATTTGTATTATCCGGAAGACGAGGTTCGGAGGAAGGCAACGGAATTGGAGCCGGAAATCCGCGAGCTTTTCGGAATGTAAAAAAAAGAACTTGCAAAAGCAAAAGGAGACGCCATACGCTATGTTATTCGACACGCACGCCCACCTGGATTCGCCAAAGTTTGACAGCGATCGCGAGGAGGTCATCGCCCGCGCGCGGGAAGCCGGCGTCGAAACGATCGTCAATATCGGCTTCAACCGGGAGACGATCCCGACGACGATGGCGCTCGCGGAGAACTATCCGTTCATTTACGCCGCCGTCGGCTGGCACCCGACCGACGCGATCGACATGAAGTTTGAGGACGATTTGGCCTGGATCGAACGCTTGTGCGCCCATCCGAAGGTGGTGGCGATCGGCGAAATCGGGCTTGACTATTATTGGGATACGTCTCCGAAGGACGTTCAGCACGCCGTTTTCCGGGAGCAAATCCGTTTGGCCAAACGCCTGCGCAAGCCGATCGTCATCCATAACCGGGACGCCCACGAGGACGTCGTCCGGCTGCTTCGCGAGGAAGGCGCCTCCGAGGTCGGAGGGATCATGCACTGCTTTTCCGGAAGCTGGGAAACGGCCAAAAAATGCCTCGACATGAACTTCTATATTTCGTTCGGAGGACCGGTTACGTTCAAAAATGCAAGGGTTCCCAAAGAGGTGCTCGCGAACGTGCCGGACGACCGTTTTTTGATCGAAACGGACGCCCCGTATTTGACTCCGCACCCCTACCGAGGGAAGCGAAACGAGTCCGCTTACGTGCGGTTCGTAGCGGAGGCAGCAGCGGAAATAAAAGGGAAATCCGTGGAAGAAATTGCAAATTTAACGACCGAAAATGGTCTCGCCTGTTTTCGTCTACCAAGATAAAACGCTAACAATCGAAGAAAAATCATTTAGTTATGCGAAAAAACTGGTTTTTGATCGATGAAACCTAAAAATTCAGCTTTATTTCGTTCAAAAATGGAGGATTTCGCGCTTTGACCCTTCTTTACACCTTTGGCGCCGAGAGGTTATCATCTAATCCAAGAGTTTGAATATGGCATCCCTTTTCCAGTGCGCTGAGTCTCCGAACGGAGAGCGGGGGACCCGACGCGGAGGACCGGTTCGTACGCGAACCGCGATTTCTGCGGCCGAGTAATCTTGGGGTGAATTTTGCTGGCAACCGAAGCATCCGTCCAGGCCGGACGGTCCGTCGGATTGCGGGCGGATAGGGCCGCTCTCTTGGCCCGAACCCGACAGCTAACCTCGCAAGCGTATGAGAGAGAGGTCACCTCGTGCTGCCCATTTCCCTTTCGACGTCGCAAGCGGAGCCACGAACAGATCCTCTGTCCGTCGGCTTTTTTTGTTGTCCGTTTTTTGCGGGAGGAAGAGGCGAATGTTTTCGGGCGGCGGGTTGGTGCCGTTTACTGGTGAACGACGGCCGGGTGCTTTCGTGCGAAAGCCGCTCCGTGCGAAGCCCAGCGCCGTTAACCAAAAGGATAGTCGCGTCAGACGAAGTCATGCTTAGGCAGTCGACGGCGGGGCTATGAAGGAGGAACGAGAAAATGGGAACCGTTCCTGTCGGGAACACCCATGATCCACGACCGACCGGCAAGCTTTTCGCAGCGCGATGGAAGCATGAGCATTTGCGTTTGATCCTGCTCAGCGCAATTCTCTCTTTTGCTATGACCATCTTGTTCTTATTGCTGCTACACGGCGCGTCCGCCATGAGCGTAACCGTCGTGGACGGCGGGACGACAACCGTCATCAAAACGAAATCGTCCGATGTGCGATCGCTGCTCTCGGAGCACAACATCACCGTCGGCCCGCACGATCAAATATCCCAGCCGCTCGATGCCGAGCTGCAGGAGGGCAGCACGATCGCGATCGATCGCGCCGCGAAAGTCGTCCTGCAGGCGGACGGGAAGAAGGAGATCAAATATACGACCGCAGATTCCGTTCAGGAAGTTCTGCACGCCTCGAACCTCTCGTTATCGGCGGACGACCGGGTAACGCCCGACAAGTCGGCGCCGGTTACCGAAGGCATGACCATTCAGGTGCTGAGAGTGGATAAAGAGGTCGTGGAAACGTCGCATCCGGTGACGTTCGCCATCGTGGAAAAGCAGGACCCCACGCTGCCCGAGGGCAGCAAAAAAGTGATCCAAACCGGCAAGGAAGGCACGCTCGTGACGAAAACCGAGCGCGTCTATGTCGACGGTCGCCTGGTCAGCGACCAGCTGGTATCCAAAACGATCACGCAGCCGTCCGTGCAGAAAATCGTCGCGGTCGGCACGAAGAAAAAAGAGCCCGAAGTCACGACGTTGTCCTACGACGCTTCGGCTAACGGCACGGTTCAGCTTAACGGAAAGTCGGTCAAAGTGAAGCAGGTGCTGAAGAACGTCAAGCTTACCGCCTATACGGCGGGCCCGGAATCTACGGGCAAGGACGTAGGCGACGAGGGCTACGGCATTACCGCATCCGGAACGAAGGTGTCGGAGGGCCGCACGATCGCGGTCGATCCCGACGTCATTCCGCTCGGCTGGTGGGTCTACATCGATGGCATCGGCTTCCGCCGAGCCGAAGACACCGGCAGCGCCATCAACGGCAAAAAAATCGACGTGTATTTCGACAGCGAGAGCCATGCGAAGAAGTTCGGCTCCAAAAAAGGATACACCGTATACGTCATCGGCCCTGTCAAGCCTTCCGCCGACTAAAGCGGAGGCGCAAGGGCGATTCCCGGTCGTGCCGGATCCGCCGCCGCGGTCCGGACGGCCGGACGGCGTCAATCGGGGATGCCAACCGTAGACGCCGAAGAACGAGCACATTTGACATAGATAGCGGCAATTGCAGGGAAGGGGCTTTCGGGCCTCTTCTTTTTTGCATGGGCAAGGTTATAATAACGAGTAGGACTTTGCCCGTCCTTTGGGCGAACCCGAAGAACGGAGCGGAAGGATCAAGCGATGATTCAGGAAATGATTGTGGTGGAAGGCAAGGACGACACGGCCGCCATCCGGCGGGCGGTGCAGGCCGATACGATCGAAACCGGCGGCTCGGCGATCGGCGAAGACGTGCTGCGGAGAATCGAGCTGGCGCACAAGCGGCGCGGCGTGATCGTATTTACCGATCCGGACGCTCCGGGGGAGCGGATTCGGAAAATCGTCGCCCAGCGGGTGCCGGACTGCAAGCACGCGTTTCTGACGCGCGCGGAGGCGAGAGGCAAGGACGGCATCGGCGTGGAGCATGCGTCCGACGAGGCGATCCGCCGGGCGCTTGCGCAGGCGAGAAGCGGCGAGGCGGCGCCGGAGGCCTCGGGGGAGGCCGACATCGCCTGGTCCGATCTGATGGACGCCGGACTGATCGTTCACGCCTCGGCGGCGCGGCGCCGGCAGCGGATGGGGGAGCTGCTCGGCATCGGATACGCCAACGGGAAACAATTTTACAAGCGCTGCGTCATGTTCCGCATCTCGCGGGAAGAGTTCTTGAACGCGTTAACGCAGCTGGAGCGGGAAGGACTGTAGGCGGAAGATGAACAACAACGGATCGCGCGGGGGAGCCGACATCGCAACCCCGAACCGGACGAAAGACATTATTCGCAGGCACGGCTTTACGTTCAAGAAAAGCCTGGGGCAAAACTTTTTGACCGACAAAAACATTCTCGATAAAATCGTCGCGGCGGCCAACCTCGGCCCGGAAGCCGGAGCGCTGGAAATCGGGCCCGGCATCGGCGCGCTGACGGAGCGCCTCGCGCAGGAGGCGGGGCAGGTGGCGGCCGTGGAGATCGACGACCGGCTCATTCCGATTCTCCGCGAGGTGCTGTCGGTCTACGACAACGTCACCGTGCTGCACGCCGACGTGCTCAAGGCCGATCTGCGCTCGTTATGGCAGGAGCGCTTCGCCGGCTGCGAGCGCGTCAGCGTCGTCGCGAACCTGCCGTATTACGTTACGACGCCGATCATCATGAAGCTGCTGGAGGACCGGCTGCCGATCGAAGCGATCGTCGTGATGGTGCAGAAGGAGGTCGCGGAGCGCATGGCCGCCTCGCCGGGCGGCAAGGATTACGGATCGCTCAGCATCGCCGTGCAGTACTACTGCGAGCCGGAGTATGTCTGCACCGTGCCGCCGGGATCCTTCATCCCGGCGCCGAACGTCGACTCGGCCGTCATCCGGCTGAAGCGCCGCGGCGAGCCCGCCGTGGAGGTGCGGGACGAGGCGCGGTTTTTCCGCATCGTCCATGCCGCGTTCGCCCAGCGCCGCAAAACGCTGCACAACAACCTGGCGGCGTTCGCCGGCAAGGAGCGCAAGGGCGAGCTCGCGGACGTTCTGACGGCGTCCGGCATCGATCCCGGACGCAGGGGCGAAACGCTGTCGCTCGCGGAGTTCGCCCGTCTCGAGGGCGCCCTGGCCGCTGCGGGCATCGTGAAGTGAAGTAAACGGGACGCCGAACCGACGACGCATCGGTATTTGCCCTGCACCATGTGGCATTCGCCTCCATAGGATAGACGAAAGAGGTGATTTGCCCATGAAGCAGGGGGATTTGGTCGTCCGCAAATCGTACGGCGGTGACATCCTTTTCCGAATTGCGGCGCTATCCGGCCGCTTGGCGATTTTGCGCGGCACGGATTATCGTTTGCTTGCGGATTCGCAGGTGGAGGATTTGCACTCGGTGCGGAACCCGGACGAGCTGGGCGGAACCCGGCAGGTACGCATCCGGGCAAACGAGTCGCTTCGGCGGATGAAGGAAGAAAGGGCGCAGCTGCGGCCGCATGGCGGGCAGGCCCAGCAGCTCGGCTACGCGCCGCGCCGCGACCCTTACTTCGAGCTGCCCGGAAAGGTGCTCCATCTCGACGGGGATCAGAACTACCTGAAGAAAAGCATGGCCGTGTACGAGCAGCTCGGCATTCCCGCGAATGGCGCTCATTGCCACGAGTCGCAAATGCCGCAAGTGCTCATGCAGCTTCTTCCCCGGGTAAAGCCGGATATCGTCGTCGTCACCGGCCATGACGGGGTCCTCAAGCAGAAAAACGATACGCAGAGCCTCAGCAGCTACAAAAACTCCTTCAATTTCGTCCGGTCGGTGCAGGTGGCCAGAGAATACGAAAAGCATCGGGACTCCCTGGTCGTCATCGCGGGGGCGTGCCAGTCCCATTTCGAGGCCATCCTTACGGCGGGGGCCAATTTCGCGAGCTCGCCGGGCCGCATCATGATTCACGCGCTGGATCCCGTGTACGTAGCCGTACGGGCGGCGTTCACTCCTTTTCGCGACACGATCAACATCGCCGACGTCATCGCCCACACAATCAGCGGCATTCAGGGCGTCGGAGGCGTCGAAACGATGGGGAAATATCGGATTGGGCTGCCAAATCCAAAAAACATCGTTGACAAAAAAACGGAAACGCTGATATAATATTTTTTTCGATTTGACAAACCACCTCCCTTTAGTTATAATTTACAGGGAAAGAGGTGGTAGTGGATCATGGCTAAAAACACGCTTATGGAGATCAAGCGGAGTTTGGAACCCCATGTCGGCTCCAAAATCATGCTCCGCGCCAATGGTGGACGCCGCAAAACCGTCGAACGAACCGGCGTGTTGGAAGAGATCTACCCGTCCGTTTTTATTGTCAAGCTGGACCAGGAACAGAACGCTTTCAAGCGGGTTTCGTACAGCTACGCCGATATTTTGACCGAATCCGTGGAAGTGATGGTTTGCAACGATGACGGCCAAGTTCGAATCAACTTCATGTCGCATTGACACGGTTTTACACACACGGGCAACCGGGCGCCAAGCGCACAGGTTGTCCGTTTTGCGTGTTCGAAAGCCCGAGGGGGATATCGATTCGCCGCAACGGGGCATCCTAAGTCCGGGCGCACAGGTTTGTCGCCACTTGCTTCTGAAAAAGGAGGCGTTCCGATGGGCCGCAGAAGGAGCACGATGTCCGAGCAGTTCAAGGCCGAGCTGGCCAAGGACCTCGGCTTTTACGGCACGGTCGAGCGTGAGGGCTGGGGCGGCATTCGCGCCAAGGATGCCGGGAATATGGTCAAGCGCGCGATTCAGATCGCCGAACAGGCCGCAGCCAAAAAACCGCAATGAAGCGGGAGGCAGGGCAAGGACGCCGACGGGAAGGCGCTGCCGCCGCCCTGCCTCGGCCTTTTCTTTGCAATCGCTCTCAAGGCCGCTGCCGCGCCTTTTTTAACCTAAATCGCAATTCCGCCGGGGGTTTGTTATAATATGTAAAGCTTTCGACCGCTTTAACGAACCGGTTTTACTTAGCCGACAGGTGATGAACATGACAAATAAAGTGTACGAAAAGGCCCCGGCCAAAATCAATTTGCTCCTCGACGTGCTGCGGAAGCGGGAAGACGGCTACCACGAAGTCGAGATGATCATGACGATGGTGGATTTGGCCGACCGTCTGGAACTGTCCGAGCTGCCGCGCGACCAGATCGTGCTTACGAGCCAAGCCGGATTCATTCCGCTCGACGAGAAAAATTTGGCGTTCCAGGCCGCCAGGCTGATCAAGGAACGCTGCGGCGTAAGACGCGGCGTGTACATACACCTGGACAAGCATATTCCCGTAGCGGCCGGCCTGGCCGGCGGCAGCAGCGATGCGGCAGCGGCGCTGCGGGGCCTGAACCGGCTGTGGGAGCTGGGCCTGTCGGCCGGCGAGCTCGAACAGCTCGGCGCCGAGCTGGGCTCGGACGTTCCCTTTTGCATCCGGGGCGGCACGGCGATCGCCCGGGGGCGCGGCGAGAAGCTGGAGACGATTCCGAACCCGCCTCAGTGCTGGGTCGTGCTGGCCAAGCCCCCGATCAACGTCTCGACCGCCGACGTTTACGGGAAGCTGCGGGCGAACGAGCTGAAGACGCATCCGTCGATTCCGGACATGCTGGACGCCATTTCGCGGCAGTCGTTCGCGGACGTGTGCGCCCGCCTCGGCAACGTGCTGGAAACGGTCACGCTGGATCGGTACCCGGAAGTGCGGCAGATCAAGAACGTCATGGAAAAGCTCGGCGCGGACGGCGTGCTGATGTCGGGGAGCGGCCCGACGGTGTTCGGGCTCGTTTCCAAAGAATCGAAGGTGGCGCGGCTGTACAACGGGTTGCGAGGCTTTTGCAAGGAAGTGTACGTCGTGCGCATGCTGACGGGTTGAATTGACGTTTTATGTAAACAAAATTGTCATCCCTTTTCGATCCTCCTTGCCCAAAACCGGATAAAAATGATATGATGTCGATAAAATATTCGGGTTTGGACCGGGAGTGAGACTTTTGAAAAAGTTGAAGCGCAGCGCGCGCCTCGTGGAAATGACTCAGTACCTGCTGGCCCGTCCCCATACGTTAATATCGCTAACAGCGTTCGCCGATCGCTACCAGTCGGCCAAGTCTTCCATCAGCGAAGATTTGGCGATTATAAAAGAGGTCTTCGAAGAAGAAGGGATTGGAGATTTGCATACGCTGGCGGGAGCGGCAGGGGGCGTGCGCTACGTGCCGAAAAGCGGAAAAGAGCAAGCGCTTCAAAAAATAACGGCCGTCTGCAGGCAGCTGGAGCAGCCGGACCGGCTTTTGCCCGGCGGTTATCTGTATATGACCGACCTGCTCGGACAACCGGCTTTGCTGCAGGAGATCGGGCGCATGTTCGCGACGGCGTTCGCCGACCGGGATGCGGACGTGATCATGACCGTCGAAACGAAAGGAATCCCGCTTGCCTTCGCGGCGAGCGTCTACCTGAACATTCCGGTCGTCATCGTCCGCCGGGATCACAAAGTAACCGAAGGCTCCGTCGTCAGCATCAATTACGTATCCGGTTCCAACAAGCGCATCCAGACGATGTCGCTCACCCGGAGAGCGCTCAAGGAGCAGTCCCGCGTGCTGATCATCGACGACTTCATGAAAGCCGGCGGCACGATCCAGGGGATGGTCGATCTGCTCCACGAATTCCGGGCGACGGTTGCCGGCGTAGGGGTGTTCGTCGAATCCGGCGAAATCGACAACGAGGAACGGCTGCTGCACGATTACGTATCGCTTGCGAGCTTGCGCGAAGTCGATTTGAAGACGCGCCAAATCGTCGTTCGGCCGGGCAATTTTTTTCAAAGCTAAGGAGGAACTTTCATGTCTCTCAAAATCGTATCCACAACCGAGGCCCCAGCCGCGATCGGGCCGTACGCCCAAGCGGTGAAGCTGGGCAATTTGCTGTTTACGTCCGGCCAAATTCCGCTCACGCCCGCGGGCGAGCTCGTGGAAGGCGGAATCGTCGAGCAGACGCACCAGGTGCTGCGCAATCTCCAGGCCGTGCTGGCCGCCGAAGGCGCCAGCCTCTCGAACGTCGTCAAAACGACCGTGTTTTTGAAAGATATGAATACGTTCGCCGCTTTTAACGAAGTGTATGCGAGCTATTTCGGCAGCCATACTCCGGCGCGTTCGACGGTGGAAGTGGCCCGACTGCCGAAGGATGTTTTTGTCGAAATCGAATGCATAGCGGAGATTTTTGTCGAAAATGGAATAATTTAAAAAAATTTTTTAATTTTTCATCTCATTTGGCTAACATTCAGCAGGAATTTGCGCAATAATGTGGAATATTACACCAAGTCTTCCGATGGGGCAAAGGTGGTGAACACAAGTGCAAATTACAGATGTGAGACTGCGTCGTGTCAATTCCGAAGGACGTATGAAAGCCATTGCTTCAATTACGATAGACAATGAGTTTGTCGTTCATGACATCCGCGTGATCGACGGAAACAATGGCATGTTCGTAGCCATGCCGAGCAAACGGACGCCGGACGGAGAGTTCCGGGACATCGCTCACCCTATTTCCTCGGGTACCCGCGAGAAAATCCAATCCGCTGTCCTGGCGGAATATGAGCGTGCGGCCCAAGAAGAAGAAGTCCTGGTCGAAGGTGCGTAATTGCGGCTTGCGAAAGCCCCCTCGAAAAAAAGGAAATTATTTTTTATGAGAGAGCCTTAATCGGGCTCTCTTTTCATTTGCCTCGGAATAAGCTATGATTCTTTAGGGATTGTTGTTGTGCGAGCGGAAGGAGGAAGACCTTTTCATGGCAAGAATGGCGATCGTTTTGGCCGCCGGACAAGGCAAACGAATGAAATCGAAATTATATAAAGTTTTGCATCCCGTGTGCGGAAAACCGATGGTTCGGCATGTGCTGGATGCGGTAGGGCAGGCGAATTGCGAACGCGCCGTCGTCGTCGTCGGGCACGGCGCCGAGACGGTGCGGGCCCGGCTCGGCGACTCGGTCGAGTACGCCCTGCAGGCCGAGCAGCTCGGCACGGGGCACGCCGTCATGCAGACCCGTTCGCTGTTGGCCGATGCCGACGGCGTAACGGTCGTCGTCTGCGGCGACACCCCGCTCGTGACGGCCGCGACGATCGAGGCGCTCATTTCGCTTCACGAACGCGAAGGCGCGGCGGCGACGGTCATGACGGCGGAAATGGCCGACCCGACCGGGTACGGCCGCATCGTACGCGGACCGGACGGCGGCGTCCTGCGCATTGTCGAGCAGAAGGACTGTTCCCCCGAGGAAGCGCAAATCCGCGAAATCAATACCGGCACGTATTGCTTCGACAACCGGAAATTGTTCGCGGCGCTGGAGCGGGTCACGAACGAAAACGCGCAGGGCGAATATTATTTGACCGACGTATTCGGGATCCTCAAGCAGCAGGGCGACCGCATCGCCGCTTATATGACGGACGATCCGGCCGAAGCGATCGGGGTGAACGACCGCGTCGCTCTCGGCGAAGCCGAGCGGCTGATGCGCCAAAGAATTACGCTGAAGCATCAGCTTAACGGAGTCACGATTATCGATCCGGCGAGCACGTATATCGAATCCGACGTGACGATCGGGCCGGATACGGTGCTGTACCCGGGCACGATGCTGCGCGGATCGACGGCGATCGGCTCCGATTGCGCGATCGGTCCTCATGCGGACCTGACCGACACCCGCGTCGGCGACGGTTCGGCGATCCGCCAGTCGGTTGCCGACCAAGCGCTGCTCGGGAACGAATGTTCGGTCGGGCCGTTCGCTTACTTGCGTCCGGGAACCCGTCTCCATGACGAGGTCAAAATCGGCGATTTCGTCGAAGTGAAAAACAGCGTCGTCGGCCAAGGCAGCAAAATTCCCCATCTCAGCTATGTGGGCGACGCCGAAGTCGGCGCGGGCGTCAACATCGGCTGCGGCGCGATAACCGCCAATTACGATGGATACAATAAATCGAAGACCGTCATCGGCGACAACGCCTTTATCGGCACCAACGCAAACCTGATCGCCCCTGTAAAGGTAGGCGAAGGCGCGTACGTCGTCGCCGGATCGACGATTACCCACGACGTGGGAGCAGGCGATGTCGCGATCGCGCGGGAGCGCCAGGTCAACAAAGCCGGGTATGCCGAGAAGCTCCGCAGCAAAGCCCGTTCGAAAAAAGAGCGGGAGTCCAAATAACCCAATACGCAATGCGCATTTGACTACATCGGAAAGCGGGTGGCTTGGCTTCATGTCTTATCCGGACGCCACTTTAAAACTGTTTGCTTGCAGCTCCAACACCAAACTGTCCGAAGCGGTGGCACGGCATATCGGCGTACCGCTCGGAGACGCGGACATGCGCCGGTTCAGCGACGGCGAAATCCACATCCGGCTGAACGAGAGCGTTCGCGGCAGCGACGTCTACGTCGTGCAATCGACCTCGCAGCCGGTTAACGAGCACTTGATGGAATTGCTCGTCATGGTCGACGCGCTCAAGCGCGCCTCCGCCAAAACGATCAACGTCGTCATTCCTTACTACGGGTATGCCCGCCAGGACCGCAAAGCCAAGTCGCGCGATCCGATCACGGCGAAGCTCGTCGCCAATTTGATCGAAACGGCCGGAGCGCACCGCGTTATCGCCATGGATTTGCACGCGATGCAAATCCAGGGCTTTTTCGACATTCCGGTCGACCATCTGCTCGGCGTCCCGATTCTGGGCGACTACTTCAAGTCGAAGGGACTGCTCGCTCCCGTCGTCGTTTCCCCGGACCACGGCGGCGTCGTGCGGGCGCGGCGTTTGGCCGACGAGCTGCAATCTCCGCTGGCGATCATCGACAAGCGCCGTCCGGAGCCGAACGTCGTGGAAGTGATGAACATTATCGGCGACGTCGCGGGGCGGACCGCGATTTTGATCGACGATATCATCGATACGGCCGGAACGATCTGCCTCGCGTCGGAAGCGCTGAAAAAAGCGGGAGCCAGGGAAATTTACGCCTGCTGCACGCACCCGGTATTGTCCGGACAGGCGCTGGCGCGTCTCGAGGATGCGCCGATTACCGAGGTCGTCGTGACCGACACGATTCCGCTGCGGTCTCCGTCCGCCTCGACCAAGGTTCGGGTGCTGTCGGTCGCGCCGCTGATCGGCGAAGCGATTATCCGCATTCACGAGCAGCAATCGATCAGCAAACTGTTCGAACCGCATGTTTAATGATCGGCCGTAATGGGTACGAATAGGGTATACTCGCAGGAGGGATGCCCGTATGAGTACGACATTACATGCCGAACCGCGCGCCGGGAAAACGAAAGGCGAGCTTCGCCAGCTTCGGCGCGGCGGAAAAATTCCGGCCGTCATTTACGGCAAGCAGATGGAGGCCGCGGCAATCGCGCTGGAGGCGAGGGAGCTGGCCTCGTTTTTGCGGAGCGAAGCGCACAGCATCGTGGAGCTGGACGTGGCGGGACTCGGCAGCCGCTCCGCGCTGTTGAACGAAATTCAGCGGGACGCCTTGAACGGGGAAGTGCTTCATGTCGATTTTCATCAAATCAATCTGAACGAGAAGATTCAAACGCCCGTTCGGCTTGATTTTACCGGCGAAAGTCCCGGCGAAAAGGAAGGCGGCATGCTGCAAATCGTCATGCACGAGCTCGAGGTGTCGTGCGTAGCCAAAGATTTGCCCGACCGGCTGACGGTGGACGTAAGCTCGCTCCAGCTTGGCGATCACTTGACCGTAGGCCAGATTCCTCTGCCGGCCGGCGTGACGGCGGCGTCGGAAGCGGATATCGTCGTCGTCTCCGTCCTCGCCCCGCAGAAAAACCTTTCCGAAGACGAGGTCGAGGCGATGGACGACGCAGCCGAGGAGAACGCGCAGCACAGCAAAGCCGCGAATACGGTGGACGTCGATTGAACGGCGCAAGCGAATCGAATCAGGCAACCGAAAGAGCGCGGACGGCTCACAGCTCCGCGCTCTTTTTTCGCGATCGGGATAAAAGCGCCGCGCCCGCCCGTCTGCTGCGAAGACGGCGGGCGCAGTGCCGAACCTTCTTCCGCCGTCCGTTCTTCAATAGCCGGGACGGGAAACGAAAGTGAATTGTTTGCGGCTGTAAAAAATGTTGTTGATCTTCACGAAGTCTCTGCCATAATATTCGATAAGTCCGATGTCGCTGTGCAGCCGCCCGCGATAAACTTGAATCGGAACTTCCGCGGACATGTGATCGTAGAAATGATTATCGTCGAAGATCATCTGGCCGTTCATGTACATGAATTCGCCTTCTTTCTCCAATGGTTTTATCAAGCTGTTGCATTTAGCGGTTATCTGATTTTGCTGTCATTATTTAGGACACGCAAGCGGCGGATTTCGTTGCATTCCCCCGCAAAAAGGCGTACGGCGCCGAAACGGACTCTATGAAGCTGGAGGGGCACCCGAAAATGAAGTGGATTGTCGGACTCGGAAATCCCGGTTCGGAATACGAAGCGACCCGGCACAATGCCGGATTCATGGTCATCGACGAGCTGGCGAGACGCTGGCAGACGAACGTCGGCCAGAGCAAGTGCAAGGCGTTGATCGGCGAAGCTCGCGTCGGAGGAACGAAGGTCGCGCTCCTGAAGCCCATGACCTACATGAACTTGTCCGGAGAGTCGGTCCGCGCTTTTATGGACTATTACAAAGCCAGGCTGGAAGACGCCATCATCGTTTACGACGATCTCGATACGGAGACGGGGCGGATCCGGCTTCGCTATCAGGGAAGCGCCGGCGGCCACAACGGCATTAAATCCATCATTCAGCATACGGGCACGCAGACGTTCAACCGCGTCCGCATGGGCATTTCGCGCCCTCAGCCGGGATTTCGGATCGTGGACTACGTGCTGTCGCCGTTTGCGAAAGCGGAGCAGCCGGACGTGCGGAAAATGGTCGAGGAAGCTTCCGACGCCATCGAGTATTCGCTCACTCACCCGTTCGAAGAGACGATGGCGAAATTCAATGCCCGCCAGAACGCTTAATTTTGGCGAATCGGGGACATACTGAAGAGGAACGCGGGAAGCCGCATACCAACTCTTTAGGAGGCATACATATGGCAGTAAACTATGTTTGCCGACATTGCCGCATGCCGCTCGGAAGCTTCGAGAACGGGCTTGTCCCCGAGTACAAGCTGGGCCTGCAATTCTTGACCCCCGATGAACGAAAGCGTATAATATCGTATAATTCCAATGGGGACGTTACGGTAAAAGTCATCTGCGATTACTGCAGCGAGACGTTGGATCAGCATCCGGAACTTTCTCTGCTGTCCAATCCCCTTCAATGAGCCTATGAATGCGTTGCGGCGTCGAAACGGAGGCCTTGGCATGAGCCGGGGCTTCTTTTTAACGATACGGAACGTTTTTCTCGCTTGGATCTCCTGGAACGAGTGCGCCCGGGTGCGTGGAGGGCGCAGTCGTTTTGCTTGCGTTACAATCCTTCGCGGATAGCGAATATCATGAATAAGGCGCTGTTGCGAGCGAAGCCGACCGTCTGCACGCTGTCTTTTGCAGCGGAAACGCTTTACGTCAGAAAGGGGAACCCGTCATGAAGGCGCTGTTGAATACGTTTGCGACCGATCCCGATTTGATTTCGGTGCTTTCCGGCGTGCGAAGCGGCATGCGGGAGCAGCTGGTGGCCGGCATGTCCGGATCGGCGCGGCAAGTGATGATCGCGACGATGTACCGGGAGCTTAAGCGGCCGATGCTCGTCGTGACGCACAATATGTTCTCCGCCCAGAAAATAGCGGAAGACTTGCAGGAATGTTTGCCGCAAGGAGAAGTGCTGCTTTATCCCGCCAACGAGCTGATCGCGGCGGAGACGGCCATTTCGAGTCCGGAAATGTCGGCGCGGCGAATGGATGCGCTGCTTCAACTCGCGGAAGGATTCCGCGGGGTCGTTGTCGTGCCTTTTTCGGGGGTTCGGCGGTTTCAGCCCGATCGCCGCACGATGGCGCAGGCTTCCGTCAAGCTTGCGGTCGGCGAATCGCTGCCGATGGAGACGTTTTTGAAGCAAATGATCGGTTTGGGCTACGAACGCGTCGACCGCGTCGAGCAGAAGGGGCATATGAGCGTTCGCGGCGGCATCGTCGACTTTTTCCCGTTAACCTCGCCGGTCGCCCTTCGCGTGGAATGGTTCGACGACGAAATCGATTCGATCCGCACGTTCGACCCGACCGATCAACGGTCGATCGACAAGCTGGACGAAACCCGCGTCAGGCCCTGCCGGGAAATGATCGCGGACGAGCGCCGGTTCGCGAACGCGGCCCAGCATGCCTTCGAACTGCTCGAGAAGCAGCTGGAACGGATGACCGATCGCCAGGCCAAGGATCGGCTGCGTTCGGAAATTGCCCGGGAAATCGATTTGCTTCGGCAAAACGTTTATTTTTCCGAAATCTACAAATATATCTCTTTGCTTTACCCGGAACGCCAGACGCTGCTTGACTATATTCCCGAAGATACGCTGCTGCTGATGGACGAACCGAACCGGTTGAATGAAACGGCCCGCCAACTGGAACGAGACGAATCGGAATGGTCGACGCATCTGCTGCAGCAGGGCAAATCGCTGCCCGGCTTCGTGCTGGCTGTGGAAGCGGAACGGGCGCTGTACCCGAAATCGTATCAAGTCGTGTACTTGTCCTTGTTCGTCCGGCAAATTCCTCACACCCAGCCGCAAAATATCGTCAATTTCGTCTGCCGGTCGATGCAAAATTTCCACGGACAAATGAACGTGCTCAAGGCGGAAATGGAACGCTGGCATAAGAGCGGCTCCCAAATCGTCATGCTGGCCGGCAACGGCGAGCGGGCAGACCGGATGAAGCGGGTGCTGGAGGATTACCATATCGAGCAGCCGGAAATCGCCCTCGGCAACCTGCAAAGCGGCTTCGAGCTCCCGTCGGTCAAGCTCGTCGTCATTACCGAAGGCGAGATGTTCACCCAGAAGCAGCGGAAAGCCCGCCGTGTCGACCGCCGCATGGACAACGCCGAACGCATCAAGAGCTACACGGAGCTCAAGGTCGGCGATTACGTCGTGCATCAAAATCACGGCATCGGCAAATATTTGGGCATCGGCACGCTGGAAATCAACGGCATTCACAAAGATTATTTGCACATCGTCTACGCCGGCGGGGATCGTTTGTCCGTGCCGGTCGAGCAGTTCGACCTCATTCAGAAATACGTAGGCTCCGAAGAGAGGGAGCCGAAGGTAAGCAAGCTCGGGGGAGCCGAGTGGACCCGGGCGAAATCGAAGGTCCGCTCGTCCGTCCAGGATATCGCCGACGATCTGATCAAGCTGTATGCCGAACGGCAGGCGACGACGGGCTACGGCTTCGGCGAGGATACGCCGTACCAGCAGGAATTCGAGGCGATGTTCCCGTACGAGGAAACGCCGGACCAACTGCGGGCGATCGAAGAGATCAAAAAGGATATGCAAAAGCCGCGGCCGATGGACCGGCTGCTTTGCGGCGACGTGGGCTACGGCAAGACGGAGGTGGCGGTGCGCGCCGCGTTCAAGTCGGCGATCGAAGGCAAGCAGGTGGCCGTGCTCGTGCCGACGACCATTCTCGCGCAGCAGCATTACGAGACGTTCCGCGAGCGGTTCGCGGGATATCCGTTTCAAATTCGCGTCTTGAGCCGGTTCCGTTCCCGCAAGGAGCAGAACGAGACGATCAAGGCGCTGAAGGCGGGCACGGTCGACGTCGTCATCGGGACGCACCGGCTGCTGTCGCAGGACATCGTGTTCAAGGATTTGGGGCTCCTGATCGTGGACGAGGAGCAGCGCTTCGGCGTCTCCCACAAGGAGAAGCTCAAGCGGCTGAAGACGAACGTGGACGTGCTGACGCTGACGGCGACGCCGATTCCGCGGACGCTGCATATGTCCATGCTCGGCGTGCGCGATCTGTCGGTCATCGAGACGCCGCCGGAAAACCGGTTTCCCGTGCAAACGTACGTGGTCGAGTACAGCCCGACGCTTGTGCGCGAAGCGATCGAGCGCGAGATGGCGCGGGACGGACAGGTTTACTTCTTGTACAACCGCGTGCAGGGCATCTACCAGATGGCGGAGCAAATTTCGGCGCTCGTTCCGGACGCCCGCATTGCCGTCGCCCACGGGCAAATGTCCGAGCAGGAGCTGGAGCGGACGATTCTCGATTTTCTCGACGGCGATTACGACGTTCTCGTCAGCACCAGCATCATCGAAACGGGGGTCGACATCCCGAACGTCAATACGCTTATCGTGCACGACGCCGACAAGATGGGCTTGTCCCAGCTGTACCAGCTGCGCGGGCGCGTGGGCCGTTCCAACCGGATCGCTTACGCCTATTTCACGTACCAGCGCGACAAGGTGCTGACGGAGGTGGCCGAGAAGCGGCTGCAATCGATCAAGGAGTTTACCGAGCTCGGTTCCGGGTTCAAAATCGCCATGCGCGACTTGTCCATCCGGGGCGCAGGCAATTTGCTGGGCGCGGAGCAGCACGGCTTCATCGCTTCGGTCGGCTTCGATCTGTATTCGCAAATGCTGGCCGAGGAAATTCAGGCGCGCAAGGCGAAGCAGTTCGGAGAGGAAGAAGCGCCGCCGCCGCAAGTCAACACCCAGCTGGACTTGGCCGTCGACGCCTACTTGCCGCCCGAATATATTTACGACAGCATCCAGAAAATCGAAATCTATAAAAAAGTGGCGGCCGCCGCTACGCTTGACGACGTGGGCGAGCTGTTCGACGAATTGGTCGACCGGTTCGGGGAGCCTCCGAAGTCCGTGCTCAACCTGCTTGCCGTCGCCCGTCTCAAAGTGTACGGCCGGCATTACGGCATCGAGTCGATCGTCAAGCGGGGGGACGAGGTGTGGATCAAGTTCGAGGAGCGCCATCGCCAGGTGATGGACGAACCGAAATTGAAGCAGCTCGAAAAGCGCTTCCAGGGCAAAATGCAGATCGCTTCGCTGCAGCCGCAGCCGCTGTTGAAAATGATGGTAAAGCGGCTTGACGACGATGCGATGTTGGCTTTTGTCGAGGATTTTCTGGTACAATACAAGGAAGCGACAAAAATTAAGGGGGAATTGCAGGATGTTGCGCCATAGAAGCAGCCTGGCCGGCCGGATTGCGGCTTTAACGCTGGCTGCGGTGCTGTTTGCGGGCCTGTTGGCCGCATGCGGCAAAAACGAGGACGACGCCAAAGTCGTCGCCGAATACGAGGGCGGTCAAATTGCGAACGGAGAGTTCGAAGCTTACAAAACCTTTTTGAAAATTTTCTATTACGCTTCCTTCCCCACGATCGTGGACGAGCCGACGTACCAGGAAGAAATTTTGAAGCAGCTTATCGGCATCCGCATTTTGAGCGACCGCGCGACCGACGACGTCAAGAAACAGTCGGAAACGGACGCCAAGGAGCAGTTCGACCAGATCAAGTCCGAGCTGGACGCCAACGAAGACGTGAAGAAGACGATGGAGGACGGCGGCCTGACCGAGGACAAGCTCCTTCAGTTCATGACCGAACAGGTGACGATGCTCAACCAGGGCGTGGCCGACGTTTCGGACGAAACGGCGCAAACGTATTACGACGAAAACAAAGACAGCTATAATTACGCCAGCGTGCGTCATATTTTGATCGGGCTTACCGACAAGAACAATAACACCCGCACCGACGAGGAGGCGCTGAAGCTCGCCAACGAAATCAAAGGCAAGCTGGAAGCGGGCGGCGACTGGACCGAGCTGGCCGCCGAATATTCCGATGACGGCGGTTCTGCGTCCAACGGCGGCCTTTACGAAAAGTACGATCCGAACCAATGGGTCGAAGAGTTCAAAAACGCCGCGCTGACGCTCGAGATCAACGAGATCAGCGATCCGGTCAAGACGTCGTACGGCTACCATGTCATGAAAGTCGAGGACCGCGGCACGAAGACGTTCGACGAAGTGAAGGCGGAAATCAAGCAGACGCTCGCCTCCGAAGAGGTCAGCAAGTTCATGACGGACGAGCTCCCGGGCTTGATTACGAGCACGGATTTGCCGGAGCCCCCGGCATCGGAGTCTCCTTCGGCTTCTCCGTCCGCCTCGGCATCTTCGACTCCGGGCGCATCGGCGCCCGCGACGGAATCCCCTGCGGCTTCCCCGGACGCAAGCGCGTCTCCGTCGGCCTCCGCGGCCGAATAATCGGCAGACGGCCCCCTATTAAATTAAAACCTCCGGTTCCGCTTGTTAATGGCGGACTCGGAGGTTTAATTTTTGGACGGAGCATCCGGGTCGCTGCCCGTGCCGTTAGCGCGCTTGCGCCCCGCAAGGTCGCGAGTCGTCAATCCAGCCCGAATTCCAGATCCGCGTAAATATACGGCTCCTTGATCGGCTCGATTTCCTCCGCATTCGTCAAATCGAGCTTCATGATCGTCATGCCGTTGTATTCCGTCGTCCCGATCGTGCCGGTCACCCGCAGCCAGCTGTCGTTTCCGAACCGGGACGCGTCTTCGGCTTCCACCATGACGCCGTAGGGCAGCGCGTCCGCGGTGCAGCATTGGACCGCAAAGCGCCCGATGACGAACTGATGATCGGCCATCGTTTCATCCCGGTAGACGAAGCCGTTGATCGCCATTTCCTTGCCGATGAAATTGTTCAAATACAAGTCGACCGTCGTCAAAATTTCCATGTAGCTTTTTTCGGTGACGGTGATGACGGGATCTCCGTATATTTGTTTGCCGTACTTCGCGTAAGCCGCGCTGAAGTTGTCGTAAGGGAACAGCGCGTCCAGCGGATCGGAGGAGGCCGAAACGCCGGCTTCGCCGCCGGAATGGTCTTCCGGGGCCGGGCTTTCCGAAGAAACGGGCGAACGGTCCCCCGTCGCGTTCCCCGTTCCCGGCGCATTCCCCGTGCCGTTCTCCTCCCCGGCGCCGGGCGCGTTCGCCGAATCCGGCGGGGCGGAGGCCGCAGAGGTCGGCTCCGCTTCGGGCAAGCTCCCCTGCGAGAAAGGCTGGAGCTGCTCCTTCATGTCGGCGGACGAGCTCAGGTTCATGCCCTTTTTGGCGGCCATCGCGCTGCCCATCGTCGTATCGGGCGTCAGGAAGCCGATGGCCAGGGGAACGGCAAAGCAGGCGTACAGCAGCACGCTCTTTAGAAGAGAGCGCGGCATCTCATGGTCGTGTCCGCAATCGCAAGCGGGCCGCGCGCCGTTCAGGAGCCGGACCGCCTGAAACAACTGGCCGGCCGCCAAAGCGTAAACGCCGAAAGCGGCCAGTTTGATGTAGATCGTCATCCGCGGCGCGACGTAGAGCGTCAGCGTATCCAGGCTATTCAGCCTGACGATGTAAAAGGCGATGCCGGCCAAAATAACGGCCCGCACGAGATGGTGGGCGATTTGCGCCCGGTCGGGGCGTGCATGCATGCGGTTGGCAGCTCCTTTCTTCAGACGAGTCCGACCCAATCGGCCAGGACGGTCACGACGAGCACGGTCGCAAAAATCAGAAACGACAGGCGAACGACGAATTTCTTGCGGAATACGGCGAGCATCATGATCGTGTTTTTCAAGTCGAGCATCGGGCCGAACACGAGGAACGACAACAGCGCTCCCGTCGGGAACGTTCCCGTAAAGGACGCCGCAATGAAAGCGTCCGATGTGGAACAGAGCGATATCAAGTAGGCGAAGGCCATCATGAACAAATGGCCGCCTCCGTCCCAGCTGAGGGAAAGGAGGGTGTCGCGGCTGACGAACGTTTGGATCGCGGCGGTAAGAAAAGCGCCGAGCAGCAAGTATTTCCCCATTTCGAAAAATTCGTCCGACGCGTGGGAAAACGCGTGGGCGAGCCGGTTATTGCCGTCGTGCCGGTGTTCGCGGCCGCGTGCGGCGGGAGCGGCCGGCGCCGAGCGCAGCGGCTGCTCCTTGACGGAGCGGTGCAAAATCAGGCCGATCGCCGCGACGGCGATAAAGGCGAGAAGCGTCCGGTACAGAGCGACCTCCGGTTGAGTCCGAAAGGCCATGAAGGTTGAAATATAGGTCACCGGATTGATGATCGGCGCTGCCAGAATATAGGTAATGCCGAGATAAACGGGCATCCCTTTTTGAATGAGGCGGCGGACGACCGGAATCATGCCGCATTCGCATAAGGGCAGCACGATGCCGAGCAGGGAGGCGATGCCGATGCCGAGCCAATGGTTTTTCGGCAGAAGCTTGCGCACCGTTTCCTCCGAAACGAACGTTTGCAAAAAGGAAGAAGTGACGACGCCCAGCAAAATAAACGGCAAAGCCTCCAAGAAGATGCTGATGAAGACGGTTTTCAGGCTTTCCAATTGGCCGGTTTCGATTTGCGGCAGCCTAAGCCCGAAGGAGGTTTCCCCGCCGAAAAAAATGAGATAGAGCATATACAGGCAGCCCAGCGTGAGCAAATTGACTCCCCATTTAAAAAAGGCAGGCACCCGAACCCTCCTCGTTGATTGTAACGATTACAGTTTATTTTACCTTATGTTGGTCGAGAGATAAATAGCCGAACGAGTTTGCCGAACGACCTCCCGAATGCGAACAGCGGCGGCCCAAATCCGGAAAAATCCGAACAGGAAATATAAATTGACGTACAATCCTTGCTTCGGAGGGGATTTAGGGCACATTTTTCGTTCATTAAGCATATTCATGGAAGTAAATCTAACACTAATCCAAAGAATAATTAATAATTATGTAAATTCATGTCGAAATTCCACTACTTTTGTTAGATATATTGACGCCAATCTTTTCCTCCCCTATAATTGGATCACGAACGGAAGACGCAATAAACCGTCTGAACGTTCGGAAAAAGAGATAGAAACCAGATGATCAGGGGAGTGGGGACATGAAAAGGAGAAAATGGTTGAACGGTCTGGCAACGCTTGCGGCGGCCTGCCTCGTTTTGGCGGCTTGCGGCGGGAACAGCGGCAATAACGGAGCGTCGCCGTCGGCGTCCGAATCTTCGCCGTCGGCTCCGTCATCGTCGGGATCGGCGTCGCCGTCGGCAAGCGGCGGAGACACCGTCAAAGTCGGAATCCTGCATTCGCTGAGCGGCACGATGGCGATCAGCGAAGTGTCGGTACGGGACTCCGAGCTGCTGGCGATCGAAGAAATCAACGCGAAGGGCGGGGTGCTCGGCAAACAGATCGAACCGATCGTCGAGGACGGCGCATCCGATTGGCCGACCTTTGCGGAAAAGGCCCGAAAGCTGATTTCGGAAGACAAGGTGGCGACCGTTTTCGGCGGCTGGACGTCGGCAAGCCGGAAAGCGATGCTGCCGGTTTTCGAGGAATTGAACGGACTGCTCTGGTACCCGGTGCAATACGAAGGCATGGAATCGTCCCCCAACATTTTCTATACGGGCGCGACGACCAACCAGCAAATCGTCCCCGCGGTCGATTACCTGCTGGAGAACGGCAAAAAGAAATTTTACCTGCTCGGCTCCGACTACGTTTTCCCCCAAACGGCCAACAAAATCATCAAAGAACAGCTGAAAGCCAAGGGCGGAGAACTGGTCGGCGAAGAATACACCCAGCTCGGCCATACCGATTACTCCACGATTATCGCCAAAATCCAGGCCGCCCAGCCGGACGTCGTCTTCAACACCCTTAACGGGGACAGCAACGTCGCCTTCTTCAAGCAGCTGAAGGATGCGGGCATCACGTCCGCGGATCTGACGACGCTGTCGGTCAGCATCGCCGAAGAAGAAGCGCGGGGCATCGGACCCGAATATCTCGAAGGGCATCTGGTCGCCTGGAACTACTATCAAACGACCGACACGCCGGAAAACAAAACGTTCGTCGAAAGCTACAAAGCCAAGTACGGAGCCGACCGCGTGACGGCGGACCCGATCGAAGCCGGTTACGTTGCCGTATACTTGTGGGCCGCGGCCGTCGAGAAGGCGGGCTCGTTCGAAGTCGACAAAGTGAAGGAAGCCGCCGCCGGCATCGAATTCGCCGCTCCGGAAGGCAAGGTTACGATCGACGGCGAGAATCAGCATATTTACAAGACGGTCCGGATCGGCGAGCTGCAAGCCGACGGGCAGATCAAGGAGCTCTGGAATTCCGGGGAGCCGGTCAAGCCGGATCCTTACCTGAAAACGTACGATTGGGCCGCCGGCCTGAGCTCGGGTTCGTAATCGAAAAAAACGGGAAGGGAAGCGTTCGGCGCTGCCGAGCCTTCCCTTGCTTTTCAACGACGATTTTTGCGCGGCTTTTCCTTTCCCGCCTCCGGAGGCGGAAAGGCCAGAAAGGAGATATCGGGCCATGGCGTTATGGTGGACGCAATTGTTCAACGGCCTTAGCGTAAGTTCCATCCTCCTGCTGATCGCGCTTGGCCTGGCCATCACGTTCGGGCTGATGCGGGTCATCAATATGGCGCACGGAGAGTTTATTATGATCGGCGCCTACTCCGCTTACATGGTGCAGCAATGGTTTCAAGCTTCGCTGCCCGAGAGCATGTTCGACACTTATTTTCCGCTGGCCATTCTGTTCAGCTTTGCCGTCGCGTTCGCGATCGGCTACTTGCTGGAAACGTCGCTGATCCGGTTTTTGTACGGGAGACCGCTGGACAGCTTGCTGGCGACATGGGGCGTCGGCCTCGTGCTGCAGCAGGCGGCGCGTTCGATCTTCGGCGCTCCGAACGTCGGCGTGACGAGCCCGTCCTGGCTCGACGGGGGCTTGAAGATCATGACGGGCGTCGTCCTTCCTTATAAAAGGCTGTTCATTATCGCGCTTGTCGCGCTCGTGCTGCTTGCGATGTATGTTTATATTTATCGCAGCGCGCCCGGAAGGCGGATGCGCGCCGTCATGCAAAACCGCGAGATGGCGGCTTGCCTCGGCATTTCCACCCGGCGCGTCGATTCCGTCACGTTCGCCATCGGTTCGGGCATCGCCGGCATCGCCGGCTGCGCGCTCACGCTGATCGGCCCGATCGGCCCGACGATCGGCACGAATTACATCGTCGACGCGTTCATGGTCGTCGTGCTCGGCGGCGTCGGAAAGCTCGTGGGAACGGTCGCCGGAGCGCTCGGGATCGGCACGCTGAACACGCTGTTCGAATGGTGGACGAATGCGTCGCTCGGCAAGGTGCTCGTCTTCCTGTGCATCGTCGCCTTCCTTCAATGGAAGCCGATGGGACTCGTTGCGGTCCGCAGCCGGTCGCTGGATTAACCGGCGCCGTTAAACTTCGCGTATAGGTGGTGAGCGACGGATGTTCGCTTCTGTACCTTTGACCCGCCAAAAGCTGTGGCTGCTGGCCGGTTATGCGGCGGCCATTGCGATTTTGCTGGCGGCTCCGCTTTTTTTGAACGACTTCAGACTTAACATTTTGGCGAAATGCCTGGCGTTCGCGATTGCGGCGCTCGGACTCGATTTGCTGTGGGGCTATACCGGCGTGCTCAGTCTCGGGCACGGAGTGTTTTTCGGTCTCGGCGGCTATGCGATGGCGATGCATTTAAAGCTTACGGCGAGCGGGGACCGGCTGCCGGATTTTATGGATTGGACCGGGATGACCGCGCTGCCCTGGTTCTGGGAGCCGTTCAAGAGCTTCGCCTTCGCCGCCTTGATGGGCATTCTCATACCGGCGGCCCTTGCGCTTTTCCTCGGCTTCTTTACGTTTCGGAACCGGATTCGCGGCGTTTATTTTACGATTTTGACGCAGGCGCTCGTCATCATTACGGTGACCCTGTTCGTCGGACAGCAGAAATATACCGGCGGCACGAACGGATTGACCGGCTATACGACGCTGTTCGGACAGCCGCTTTCCTCCGGCGCCATGAAGACGGGCATGTATATCGCGACGGTCGTCGCGCTCGTTCTCTCATTCCTGCTTTGCCGCTACCTGGTCAAAAGCCGGTTCGGCAAAGTGCTGCGCGCGATTCGGGACGGCGAAAACCGCGTCCGGTTTCTCGGCTTCGACCCGTCGCTGTACCAGATGGCCGCCTTCGCCGTTTCCGCCGCCCTCGCGGGGCTGGCGGGCATGTTTTTCGTGCTTCATGTCGGCATCATTTCCCCTTCGGCCATGGCGATCGTTCCCTCGATCGAAATGGTGCTGTGGGTAGCGGTCGGCGGCCGCGGGACGCTGGTCGGCGCCGTCGTCGGAGCGATCGCGCTCAATCAGGCCAAAAGCGGCTTGAGCGAATCGTTCCCCGACGTATGGACGATTTTCCTCGGCGCGTTGTTTGTCGTCGTGACGGTGTTCCTGCCCGGCGGGCTGATCGGCCTGATCCGGAAGCTGGGAGAGCGATTCGATAAAAGGAGGAATGAACGGCATGAGCCTGTCCTCGATTCTGTCGTGCCAGAAAGTAAGCGTACAGTTTGACGGCTTCAAAGCGGTTCAAGGAATGGATCTGACCCTTGTGCCCGGGGAGCTGAGGTTTCTGATCGGTCCGAACGGCGCGGGCAAGACGACGATGCTCGACGTCATCTGCGGCAAGGTGAAGCCTAGCGGGGGCAAGGTTACGTTCCATGCGAAAGCGGGCAGCGTGGATATCGCGAAGCGCCGGGAGCATGAAATCGCCGAGCTGGGCATCGGGCGAAAATTTCAAACGCCGTCGATTTTTGCCGGCTTGACCGTCGACGAGAACCTCGAAATCGCGATGTCGCAAAACCGGGGCATTTTCGCGACGCTCCGGGCGAAGATGACCAAAACGGACCGGGCGCGGATCGACGCCCAGCTCGAGCTGATCGGCCTCGCCGACAAACGGAACCAGCGGGCCGGCGGGCTGTCGCACGGAGAGAAGCAGTGGCTGGAGATCGGCATGATGCTGATGCAAGAGCCGGAAATTTTGCTGCTGGACGAACCGGTCGCGGGGATGACCGACAAAGAGACGGACAAAACCGGCGAGCTGCTGCAGCAAATCGTGCGCGAGCGGACCGTCGTCGTCGTTGAGCACGACATGGAATTTGTCCGCAATTTCGCGAGCTCCGTCACGGTCATGCACGAAGGAAAGCTGCTGAAGGAAGGCTCGATGGACGAAGTGCAGCGGGACGACCGGGTCATGGAAGTGTACCTTGGCAAAAGGCGGGATGCCGATGTTGTCGGTTCAACGGCTTGAATCCGGGTACGGCGAGAGCGTCATTTTGCGGGAAGTGTCGCTGGCGGTGGAGCCCGGGCAGGTCGTCTGCCTGATGGGGCGCAACGGCGTCGGCAAGACGACCCTGATCAAGAGCATCATGGGCGTCATCAAAAGCCGCAAAGGCTCGATCTCGTTCCACGGAGACGACCTGACGCGAAAAACGCCGGGCGAGCGGGCGCGCAAAGGGATCGGCTACGTGCCGCAAGGCCGGGAAATTTTCCCGCAGCTGTCCATTTACGAAAATTTGCGGATCGGGCTGGAGGCGAGCCGGGACAAGGCGCGGCGGCGGGCGAAGGAAATTCCCGAGGAGGCGCTTTCGAAGTTTCCCGTTCTGAAGACGATGTACAACCGCAGAGGCGGGGATTTGAGCGGCGGGCAGCAGCAGCAGCTGGCGTTCGCCCGGGCACTGGCTTCGGAGCCGGAGCTTCTGCTGCTGGACGAACCGACGGAAGGCATTCAGCCGTCGATCGTCGAGGATATCCGCGATGTCATTCGCGATATACGCAACGACGGCAAGACGGCGATTTTGCTCGTCGAACAGAGTCTGGAATTCGTCCGCAGCGTCGGTGATCGTTTCTATATTATGGAAAAGGGCTCGATCGTCTGGGAAGGCGGCCGCGACCAGCTGGACGATCCGGCGGTGATGCGGTATTTGACGGTTTGAGCGCCGACCGGCAGGCGGCAGCGGGCGAGTGAGGGAGGCTGCGGGCGGCAGGCGAATGCGGACGAGTGCGGGCAGCTGCGGCGCGTCCCCGCGAGTCCGATCTGGCCGTGGCCGCGCGCAGTTGGGTAAAAATGACTCATCTCGCCCGGCCGTGCGCCTAGAACGGCGCGCAGTTGAGTAAAAATGACTCATCTCGCCCGGCCGTACGCCTAAAACCGCTTGCAGTTGAGTAAAAATGACTCATCTCGACGGCTGTGCGTCACCCGACCGACGCGCGTCCGCGCGGCAGCATCACCCAGATGCCGACCGCGTCGCCGTCGCCGGGATTGTAAAACTCGTGTTTTTGCGAACTTTCAAAAACGATGCTGTCTCCGGCCTCCAGCCGAAAGGTTCGGTCTTCGATCAACACGTGAAGCTCGCCCTCGAGCAGGTATCCGATTTCCCGGCCTTGGCGGGCCAGTTGGGGAGAGGGCTTCGCTTCTCCCGGCCGGATCCGCATTTCGAACATTTCGAAGCCGTTGTCGAGCGACGGGCTCAAAGCCCGGTAAAGTACATTCGGATGAAGCATGTTCACCGTTTTCTGGTCTTGCCTTTTCGTTAAATGCACGTCGGAAGAGGCTATATCCTGAAAAAAAGAAAATACCGGAACGTTCAAACCATGACTGATTTTCCACAAGGTATCCAGCGAAGGATTCGTCTGGCCGGTTTCGATTTGCGAAACCATGCTCTGGCTGAGCCCCGCTTTTTTGCTCAGTTCGTCGACGGTCAGCCCTTGCTCCTTGCGGATTTTGCGGATTCGTCTGCCGATCACGCCTTTCGGAAATTCCATTTCCCCGATTTTGTCCATTTCGGCTCTCTCCTTTTAACGATAACCAGAAGAGTTGCCCCTTACCCTTATACTCTCGCCGTCGCGCAGTCGAACAGAATGCGCGCGGCCATGCCGCTCGTAATCCCCTGGTGATCGAATAAAGGATTCACTTCCGCTATATCCATCGCGTGAATGTGGCGGTACAGTCCGTCCAGAATGCCGAAACATTGCGGCGGCGTCAGCCCGCCCGGCTCGTTGGCGCCCGAACCCGGAGCGAAGGCCGAGTCCAGCACGTCGATATCGAACGTCAAATAGATCGCTTCGACGTCGCGCAGCGCCTCCAGCGTCTTGTCGATCACGTCCTGCGCGGTCATGCGGTGCACTTCCGCCGCCGTGATCTGGACGATCCCGGTCTCCTGCAAATATTGGCCGTACCAAGGATAATTGTAGCTTCGCACGCCGATTTGCACAATATGCTCGGGGTTCACGTTCGGAAATTCCAGCGCCCGGCGCATTTGGCTGCTTTGCGAAAACTTCCCTTGCACAGGGGAATCGTCGACGAGGTCGAGGTGGGTGTCGAACTGGATGATGCCGACCTTGCCTTTCGTCCGCTCCGCCAGCGCCTTGAAGCCCGGATACGAGATGGAGTGGTCGCCGCCGAGAATAAACGGGAAAATGCCTTGGTCGAACGCCTCGCCGATTTTGCGTTCGGCGTTTTCGAACGTTTTCTCCGTGCTGTAGGCGACGATGTCGATGTCGCCCAAATCGATCATTTCCGCGCCGTTGAAATCGATAAGCTGCCGTTTTTCCACGTTGTAGATTTTGCCGTCCTGAATCCGGTTTTGCAGCCACTTCGCGTTTTCGCGAATCGCCTGGGGCGCATAACGCGCGCCGGGACGGCCGAGCGATGCGCCGCCGTCCCAAGGAAACCCGATGATGCCGAAATTTTGACCGTTCATGTTCGTTATGCTCCTTTCAGACTCCAACGTTCAACCTTCCAAATAACGGTGTATCCTAAACTTTTTCTCCAAAATCACGATCAGCAGCGTCGAGACGATAATCGTCAGCCCCGCCAGCGCCGTCACGACGGGATTGATGTCGAGGGACACGAGCTGGAAAATGCGGATCGGCAGCGTGATCGTATCCGCCTGCACGAGAAAGTTCGTGACCGTATATTCGTCGAGCGAGACGAGAAACGACAGCAGCGCTCCGGAAATCAGCGCCGGGGTCAGCTGCGGCAGGACGACCGTCGCGAAGGCGTAGCCTTCTTTCGCGCCGTGCACGATGGCGGCTTCCTCCAGCACCGGGTCCAGATGCCGAATGCTCGCGATGGCGATGCGAATGACGTACGGCGCTATGATGACCGAATGGGCGAGCACGAGCGCAACCGGAGAGCCGGCGAGGCCCGCCTGCACGAAGATGATCAGAAAACCGATCCCCGTCGTGACCAGCGGCACGATGAGCGGTCCGAGAAATAACGATTCCAGCGCCGACTTGAACGGCAGCCTGCCCCTGACGATGCCGACGGCGGACAGCACCCCGACCGCGACGGAAAGCGCCGTCGAGCAAACGCCGACGATCAGGCTGAGCGTCAGGGAGGACCAGATCCGCCCGTCTTCGAACAGCGCCGAATACCGTTCCATCGACCATTCCGTCGGCGGGAACTGAAACATGTCCGACGCCCCGAACGAAACGGGGAGGATGATGACCATCGGCGCCGCGATGAACGCGAGGAGCAGCGCGATCCAGACATATCCGGCGATTTTCAGGCTATTCCGCATGGCGGCCTCCTTTCTCCAGCCTGCCGATCATCGACAGCGCCAGCACGACGACGATAAGCAGCAAAATCGAAATCGCCGACCCCAGGCCGAAATTGCCGATTTTCACGATCGAATCGTAGGCCATGTTCGACAGCATCTGGTTGGACGGGCCTCCGAGCATAATCGGCACCAGGAACGTATTGGCGGAAAGGGCGAAGGCGACCGACGCGCCGGCGAACACGCCCGGAAGCGACAGCGGAAACGTGACGCGCCAGAACGTTCTCGCGGAGGAGGCTCCGAGCATCGTCGAGGCCTCCAGCACCGCCGCGTCCATTTTTTTGAGCGACGTGTAAATGTTTAGCGCCGCGAACGGGAGAATGTAGTGCACGATCCCGAGAATGACGGCGGTCGTATTGAACAAAAGCGACAGCTCCCAGTCCGGGTTCAGACCCGTCAGGAACGAGTTGATCGGCCCTTCGCCGCCGAGCAGGATCATCCATCCGAACAGGCGGACGGTCAGGCTCATGAACATCGGGGCGAGCACGAACATCAGCCAGAGGCCTTGGGACCTGGCCGATCTCGTCGCGATGAAGTAGGCCAGGGAGTAACCGAGAACGAGCGCGATGACGGTGCTGACGACCGAAATCCAGAGCGTTCTTCCGAGCACTTCCAGGTACACCTTTCCGGCAAAGAAATCGGCGTAGTTCTGGAAGGAAAAAGCGCCGTCGTCGGTCAGGCTTTCGACCAGAACCCTGAGCAGCGGGTACAGGAACAACACGGCCATATACGCGACAGCGATCCAGCCCATGATCGTATAATATCGTTGGATTCTGGGCATGGGGCTTACCCTTCCTTAAAGAAGGCGACGGATTCGGGCAAAAATTCGCAGCGAACGCTCGAACCGGCTGCCGGAAGCGGGTGTACGAGCCTTTGCGTGATGACGGTCATTTCCGCGCCGCCCGCGGCTTCAAGCCGGAGCCGGTACTCGGTCGCCCCGCCCAGGTAGCGGCTGTCCGCTACGGTCGCGGCAACCGTCCCGGGCCGCTCTCCGTCCGCGATTTGCAGCGCGTTCGGCCTCAGCAGCACGACGCCCTTCGCGCCGTCCGCGCCGTCCACCGCATGCCCGACGGGCACGTCCAGCGACCCGATCCGGGCGAGGCCCCGGCCGACGAGCTCGGCGCCCTCGAGCCGGTTCGTATAGCCGAAGAAATCCGCGACGAACGGCGTGACCGGCGAGGTGATAATTTCCTCCGGCGCCGCGAACTGCTCGATTTTGCCTTTGTTCAGCACGGCGATTTTATCGGATAAGTAGAGAGCTTCGTTCTGGTCGTGCGTGACGAAAATCGCCGTAAACCCGAGCGATCGATGCAGGCTGCGGATCTCCTTCAGCATCTGTTCCTTCAGCCGCGCGTCGAGATTGGAGAGCGGCTCGTCGAACAGCATCAGGACGGGCTCGACCGCCAGCGCGCGGGCCAGGCTGACCCGCTGCTGCTGGCCGCCCGACAGCTGCTTCGGCTTGCGGCCGGCCAGGTGCGAAAGGCCCACCATCGCCAAATATTTTTCCACCCGTTCCTTGATGACGGACTTGCTTTCCTTTCGCGCCTTGAGTCCGTACGCGACATTGTCCCACACCGTCATATGCGGAAACAGGGCATACTGCTGAAACACCATGCCGAAATTGCGCTTGTTCGCCGGGGTGGAAATAATGTCGCGTCCGTTCAAAACGATCTGGCCGCCGTCCGGCTGCGCGAGCCCCGCGATCATCCGCAGCAGCGTCGTTTTGCCGGATCCGCTCGGCCCCAAAAGGGAAAGGAATTGGCCTTTGGCCAATTCCAGGTTGATGTTCTCTACGACGGTAACGTCTTTATACCGCTTCGTAATATTTTTCAGCGATATGGCGCCGTTTAGCGCGTGGTCGCTTCTGTCCATTTGGTCAGCCATTCCTCTCTTTTCGGAAGAAGTTCGTTCCATTCCGGAGCCAGCAGGTTCGCCAATCCCTCTTCGCCGTAAACGACCTTTTGCTGCAGCTCCGCATCCAGTTCAACCGTCTTGTTCGTCGGCCCGTAGAACAGGTCTTGCGCGAAGCCCTGCTGCGCTTCCGCCGTCAGCGTGAAGTCGATAAGCTTGGCCGCAAGCTCTTGATTGGCGCTGTCTTTCAAGATGCCCAGCCCGCTGCGGATCAACACGCCGCCTTCTTCCGGAATGACGAATTCGACCGATTTGCCGGCTTCCTTCATTGCGGTGGCCCGGCCGTCGAACCAGGCGGCCATCGTGACCGCTCCCGTTCCGAACAACGATTCCGGAGCCGAGAACGAAGAATAGTACTGCGCGACCGAAGGGGTAAGCTCCTTGAACGCCGTCCACACCGGATCCATGTTTTCGTAGTCCGCTCCGACCGCCTTCGCCGTCAGCAAAATATCCGGAATCCACTGGCTCATCAGCGCTACTTTGCCTTTGACTTCGGGGTTCCACAAATCGTTCCACGACGTCGGCGCTTCCGCCTTGTCCGGATTGTACGCAATGCCCCAGGCGCCGAACACGTTGACGAGGCCGTACGTTTTGCTTTCGTTGCCGTTCAGGATCGCTTGCGGATAAAGGTTGGACCAGTTCGAAAATTGATCCTGCGCAAGCTCGGACAGCAGCCCTTGATTGCCGGCTTCGATGAGGTCGAAATCGTCCAGCTGCACGATGTCGATTTTCTCGCCGCCTCCTTGCGCGAGCTTCGTGACGCCCGTATACGGGGCCAGCGTGACTTTGACTCCGGGATTCGCCGCTTCGAACGGCTCGATGACATATTTCGCGAACGCTTCGTCGTAAGTGCCCCCGAACGACGTCACGACGAGCTCTTGGCTTTGCGCCGCCCCGCCGGATGCCTGTCCGTTATTGGAAGAGGAGCTGCCTCCGCATGCTGACAACACGCTCACTGCTGCGATCATTAAAGCGACAAGCGAAATCCATTTGGCCTTCATTCCATACCCTCCATAAAATAGGAAAAAACATGACGAAATTCTCTGGTTGTCACTCGAATTCTCCTTATAAAATATTAACTATTTTTATATTTATTCATCTTAGTTAATATCATCATGGCTGTCAATGAACAAGCCCGTCACAAAAAATGACACTTCCGTTGCGGTTCCGGCGTCAACCGACCATTATTTGGCGAAATCCCCCAGCGGTGGGTATACGCATAAGAAAATGGGAGGGGTTGAATACTATGCCCAAGTTCAAGTTCACCCAACAATGGAGTGTTCTTGCGTACGTTAAAACAGCCGGCCGCCGAAGCGCGGCCGCTCCGGGCCAAGGTCCAAAACAACCAAGAAAGCGGGGCAACACGAGCCATGAAAGCAACCGGGATAGTACGCCGCATTGATGACCTCGGTCGAGTCGTTATACCGAAAGAAATCCGCCGCACACTCCGCATTCGCGAAGGAGATCCGCTGGAAATTTTCGTGGACCGCGACGGGGAGGTCATTCTGAAGAAATACTCGCCGATCGGCGAATTGGGCGATTTCGCCAAGGAATATGCCGAGTCTTTGTCCGAAAGCACCGGCCATATCGCCATGATTTCGGACCGCGACACGATCGTTGCCGTCGCGGGCGCTTCTAAAAAGGAATATTTGGAAAAACCGATCGGAAACCTGCTCGAAAATTGCATGGAAAACCGAAAAATATTGCTTGAATCGAGCTCCGGCTCGTATGAAATTTTACGCGATCATGCGGAGTCGATATCCTCCTATGCCGCCGCGCCGATCGTCGCCAGCGGGGACCCGATCGGCACGGTCGTTCTTCTGAGCAAGGAAGAAGGCGTCTCGATGGGAGACATGGAAAGCAAGATGGTGGAGACGGCGGCCGGATTTTTAGGCAAGCAAATGGAGCAGTAACCCGGCAATTTCGGGGTCGCGTCCGGAATCGGCATCGGAAAGCTTCGCGGCAGTGGCGGACCACTGGCCGGCGGAGCTTTTTTCGGATGGTTCGGCCGCGGCTTTCGGACATTCGAGCGCGCAAGGAGGACGCCGCCGGCGGTTCGCGGTATAATGGCTGTTAGAATGACGGGTAAAATGGTCTCGATGGCCGAAACGGATGCCGCGGGAGCGGCCTAGAAAGGAACTGCATCATGACGGAAAGACGGTCGTCCGGCAAGGGCTCCTCGTCGCTGCTCAAGGGAGCGGCGCTGCTCGGGGGCGCCGCCTTGCTGTCCAAGGTGATCGGCACGCTGCAAAAAATCCCGCTGCAAAACCTTGCGGGGGACGAGGCGTTCGGCCTGTACAGCGCCGTTTACGCGTTTGCCGTCATGTGGATGACGCTGGCGGCGGCGGGCGTGCCCGTGGCGGTATCGGCGCTCGTCGCCGAGCGCGTCTCCGAGGGCGACGAGGAAGGCGCGAACCGGGTGCTGCGTTGGTCCGCCGGGCTGCTGATCGCAAGCGGCGTTGCCGCGTTCGGCCTTCTCCAGCTCGGGGCGGACGCGTTCGCCCGCTGGATGGGCGTTTCGCAAGCGGCGGATGCCATTCGCACCAGCTCGCTTGCGCTGCTGTTCGCGCCGCTCGTCGCCGCGCTTCGCGGCGGCGCGCAGGGGCGCATGGACATGCTGCGGCCGGCGGCCTCGCAGCTTGTCGAGCAGTGCGCGCGGGTGGCGTTCATGCTCGCCGCGCTGCTGTGGGCGCTCCGGCACGCCTGGTCGCCGGAAGCGACCGCCGCCGCCGTCCATGGCGGCATGGCGGCGGGGGCCGCGGCGGGCCTCGCGGCGCTCGCGGGCCCGCGGGTTTGGCGCCGCGCGATCCGGCGGCGCGAAGCGGCTGCCGCCGCATCGCAGGCGGCGAGCAGCGGCGGCAGCGCGCGCGTAGCGCCTCGGGAGCCGCGCCGCGCGCTGCTTGGGCGCATCGCCGCCGTGGCGCTGCCGGTAGCGGTCGCGTCGCTCGCAGCCCCGCTGTTCGGGCTGATCGACGCGTTCACGCTGCCGCGCCTGCTGCAAAGCGCCGGGCAATCTTCCGCCGAAGCGCTCGCCTCGTTCGGCGCCTACAACCGCGGCATCGCCCTGCTGCAGCTGATCGTCATGGCGGCCGGCAGCGCGGCCGCGGCGCTCGTGCCGGCGCTGACGGCCGCCCGGGCGCGGGGCGATCTCGCGGACGCGGGCGCCCGCGCCGCCTTCGCCATGCGGCTGGCGGCGTGGTTCGCGGCCGCCGCGGCCGTCGGCCTGGCGCTGCTCGCCCGCCCGGTCAACGTCGCCCTGTTCGCCGACGGGCGCGGAACCGCCGCCATGGCGCTGCTCGCCTTCGCGGCGGGCGCCGGCGCCCTGCAGGCCGTGGGCGCCGCCCTGCTGCAGGGCCTCGGCGACTTGCGTTCGCCGGCCCTGCATCTTGCCGCCCCCGCGCTCGTCAAGGCGGCGGCCAACGCGGCGCTCGCGCCCGCTTTCGGCATCGCGGGCGCGGCGCTGGCCGCGGTGGCGGCGTACGGGACCGCCGCCGCCCTGACGCATCGCCGCCTGCGCCGCCAGGCGGCGATGCCGCGCCCGAGCGCCCGCGCCGCCGGCCGCGGGGCCCTCTCGCTCGCGGCGATGGCCGCCGCCGTCGCGCTGCTCGCCGCCGCGCTGAACGCGCTCGCGGGCGGCCTCGCGCCGCGGGCCGCGGCGGCGCTCACGGCGCTGCCCTGCGCGCTCGCGGGCGCCATCGTGTTCGCCGTCGCGCTCATCGCGACCGGCGCGCTCGGGCCCGCCGACTGGCGCGCGCTGCCCGGCGTCGCCGGCACCCGCCGGGAAGCGGCCCTGAACCGGCTTGCCGCCGTCTTGCGCCGCGGAACAACGGTTGCGGCCGATCCGCAAAATTCGATTCCCCCGAAAGGATGATTCCAAAATGTCTTCCTCCATTGTTGTCGTCGGCCTCGGCTCCGGCGGCGAAGACCGGTTGACGCTAGGCGTGCTGAAACAGCTGGAAGCGTCCGGGCGCCGGTTCGCGCGGACGGCGGACCACCCGGCCATCGCCGACCTTGCCCGGCGCGGCATCGCGTTCGAGTCGTTCGATTCCGTCTACGAGGCGCACGACGATTTCGAACAGGTTTACGAAACGATCGCGGAGCGGCTGCTGGACCTTGCCGCCGAATCCCCGGACGAACCGGTCGTATACGCCGTTCCCGGCCACCCGATGGTCGCCGAGCGCACCGTGCGGCTGCTGCGCGAGCGCGCGCCGGAACGGGGCGTCGGGCTGACGCTGGCCGGAGGGGAAAGCTTCCTCGACGAAGCGTTCGTCCGGCTCGGTTTCGACCCGATCGAAGGCTTCCAATTGCTGGACGCGTCCGAGCTTTCCCGCGAGCTTTTGCGCCCCCGGCTGCATACCGTCATCGGACAAGTGTACGACGCCTATACGGCTTCGGACGCGAAGCTTGCGCTCATGGACGTCTATCCGGACGACTATCCGGTCGTCGTCGGCCAGGCGCTGGGCGTGGACGGGCAGGAGCGCGTGCGCCGCATTCCGCTGTACGAGCTGGACCGGCTGGACGAGTACGGCAACCTTACGCTCGTGTACATACCGGCGAGCGAGGACGAGCGATTGCGCCGTCATTCGTTCGAGCGGCTGCACGAAATCGTCGGCATTTTGCGCAGTCCCGAAGGCTGTCCCTGGGACCGCGAGCAAACGCACCGGTCGATCCGCAAAAACTTCATCGAGGAAACGTACGAAGCGATCGAAGCGATCGACAACGACGATCCCGACAACATGAAGGAGGAATTCGGGGACGTCCTGCTGCAAATTTTGCTTCACAGCCAAATGGAGGAAGAAAACGGCGCGTTCACCGTGTTCGACGTGCTGGCCGAGCTGAACGACAAGCTCATTTTCCGTCATCCCCACGTGTTCGGCGGCGGCGACGCGCGGGACGCGGAAGAGGCGCTGCGCAACTGGGAGGCGATGAAGGCCGAGGAGAAGCGCCGCAAGGGCGCTCCCGAGCGGAAGTCCAGGATGGACGGCATCCCGAAGGATTTGCCGGCGCTGCCCCGCGCGCACAAGCTGCAGAAAAAAGCGGCCGCCGTCGGCTTCGATTGGCCGGATTTGGCCGGCGTGTTCGCGAAGATCGAGGAGGAGCTGGCCGAGCTGAAAGCGGCCGTTAAGGACGAGACCGAGGAGCGGCGCAAGGAGGAGCTCGGCGATCTGCTGTTCGCCGTCGTGAACGCGTCGAGGTTCATCGGGGCGGATCCGGAGGAAGCGCTGGCGGCGACCAATCGAAAATTCGTCTCTCGATTCCGATATATAGAAGAGCAATTAGGTATAAAAGGGCGAAGCTTTGACGAAACTGACTTAACAGAAATGGAAGATTTATGGCGGGAGGCGAAGAACCGGAAGTAGGCTCAAGACGGCCGAATTCGGCACGACTAGGCCCGATTCAACAATTTTCCTTAATTTTTTTGCCGGCGAAGCAGGATTTTTTCATGGCAGAAAGAATAGTATTCTTCGTGTCTTTTTGCCAGCTTTACTAAACTCAAATTTCCGATTTCAAATCTAGGAGGAATTTTTATTATGAACAAGACGGATCTGGTAAACAGCATTGCGGAGAAAAGCGGTCTGACGAAGAAGGACGTTGAGTCCGTATTGAACGGTTTCCTTGGCGAAGTTTCCGACGCCCTGGCCAAAGGCGAAAAAGTGCAGCTGATCGGCTTCGGCACGTTCGAAACGCGCAGCCGCTCCGGCCGCGTCGGCCGCAACCCGCAAACGGGCAAAACGATCGAAATCGCCGCTTCCAAAGTTCCGGCGTTCAAAGCGGGCAACAAGCTGAAAGAAGCCGTCAAGTAATTCATGCGGCTTGACAAGTTTTTGAAGGTGTCGCGCCTGATCAAGCGCCGGACCGTGGCGAAGGACGTGTCCGACCAGGGGCGCGTCCTTCTCAATGGCAGGGAAGCGAAGCCGAGCGCCTCGCTGAAGGTTGGAGACGAGCTGGAAATCCAGTACGGACAACGCATTTTGACGGTCCGCGTGGAGAAGCTGGCGGATTCGACGCGCAAGGAGGACGCGGAGAGCCTGTACTCCGTTGTGAAGGAAGAATACAGAAAGAGCGAAAACCCTCCGTTCCTCTCCTGATGAAGACGAAAGCTGGCCCCCACCGAGCGCGGTGGCGGCCGTTTTTTTTGCACCGTGTTAAGCGCCTCCGGATGCTTGCCGGGCCGCCGTTCGAGGAGGCGAAAAACCGGCCGATGGCGTCGGGAAAGCCTGCGTCGGGCAACCTTATGGCGTCGGAAAGCCTGCGCAAGAGCTATCGGGCCGCAGAATGCCTCATATCGGCCGCCTGCAGAATGACTCGCTCGGCCGCCTATGTTGGATTTTATCCAATCGACGTAGCGGGAAAGGAGAAAAATCCGATTTAGAGTGGATTTTATCCAACGAAAAACGGCCATTTCGGCCGGAATGGACGAAACGGACTTGCTAGAATGGACAAAATCCAATCAAGCCCGAGGTTTTTGCGAGAAAGCCGGTTTTGATTGGACAAAATCCACTGAAGCTCCGCCGCGCATGCTTACCCAACATCCCCGCCGCAGCAAGCCAAGAATACTACTCAGTCCCCCTGCCAACCCATCGAACGCGTCGCCACACGCCAAGAAGACCAGCCAGTCCGCTGCCAGCCCAACGTACCCGCCGCCGCTTCGTCCTTCAACCCGTCTGCGGCCCATCCAGGACGCGGCACCGGTTTTCTCCCGACCCCCGTTCTAATCCGAACTTCTCCCCCATAAGCTAGTCTCATAAAAGGAGGGACGTGCCATGGACTATGGGAAGGGCGCGAAGCGGCAGGAGGTTCGGCTGCTCAACCGCAAGTTGATGGACATTTCCGGCGTGCTCAACGTGGAAAGCTTCGATACGGACGAGTTTTTGCTGGAAACCGAGTGCGGTCGCGTGACGATCAAAGGCCAGAACCTTCATATGAAAAACTTGAGCCTGGAGCAGGGGCTCGTCACGATCGAGGGACATATCGACTCCTTCTTTTACATGGACGGGGCTTCCGTCGGCAAATCCAAAGGCTTGCTCGGGAAGTTGTTCAAGTGAATGCGGCCGTTCATTGGTCGACGATCGGCGCGATGATCGCGCTCGGGCTCGGCATGGGGTTCGCGTTCGACGCGTATCGGGTCGCGTGCGGCCGGTTCAACGTTCGCCGCTGGATGCTGCCGGGACTGGATTTGCTGTACTGGGCGGCCGCCACCGTCGTCGCATTCCAGCTTTTGCTGGCCAACAATTTCGGAGAGGTGCGCCTCTACGTTTTTCTCGGCATCGGCATCGGGGTCACCGGCTATTTTGGCCTGTTCGGCTCGTTCGCGCGCAAGCTGGTCGCCTGGCTGTACCGGGTGATCGAGGCGGCGGCAAAAGGGCTGTGGAAGACGGCGCGGATTTTGCTGATCGTCCCGGTCGTCTGGATCGTGCGCGTGCTGGCCCGGCTGATCGACATCGTTTTCGTGGTCGTCGTCGCGATTTTGCTGTGGACGGCAAAGCTGCTGCTCAAACCGCTTGGCGGCATCGGCGGGTGGCTGTGGAAACGCCTGCTGCCGGTTCGGCGGAAAGCCGGAAAGTGGTTCGCTCCGGTCGTTCGGGCGAAAGAACGCTGCGCAAGGTTATGGGAACGCCTCCGCCGAAAGTCATAATTCGACACGGCCGGAGGTTTTTTATGCGTCATAAGGCGTATTCTATCTAGCTTTTCGCGTATGCTATAATAGTAGCGCCCGATCTGTTTTTTCGATTATGGAAAGTCGTTTCGGTTCGGGGTACTCGGGGCAAGGGATCGGAAAGGGGAGCTTCGGATGGCTACGCGCACGACGTCAACGCCGGCATCGGTAGGAGCACGCAGACGGCTTAAGCTGCTGCTGCTTGTCATCGTCCTGTTCATGAGCTGGGCGACGTATACGATGCTGCATCAATACCACCAGCAATCCGAACGTTCCGCGAAGCTGCAGGAGGCCAAGAGCAAGCTGGCGGAAGCCGAGGCGAAGACGGCCGCGCTGAAGCTTGAGGTCGAAAGGCTCAACGATCCCGAATATATCGGCCAAATCGCCCGCAAAGATCAAGGGATGATGCTTCCCGGAGAACGCGCCATTCAAGTTCAACCCTAAAATGGCGGTATTTTCGAGATATCCGTCTGTTGACCTTGCTTTTCACAATCGGTTATAATCGGCGTAAGCCGGATTGATATATTGAACGGCACACTTATGTTCAGGGAGGAACATCGGTTTTTATGGCCATCGAAGTGGGCACGAAATTGGAGGGTAAAGTAACCGGCATTACGCATTTCGGAGCGTTTGTGGATTTGTCGGGCGGAGTTACGGGCCTCGTTCACATTTCCGAAATCGCGGACAGCTATGTTAAGGACGTCAACGAGCATTTGAAGATCAGCGACGTCGTTACCGTCAAAGTCATCAATGTGGACAAGGACGGCAAGATCGGCCTGTCCATCCGACAAGCTGTTGACAAGCCGCCGGAGCAACAGCAGCAGTATCGCGAACAACGCGGACCTCGCGGAGATCGCGGAGGTCGACCCTTCAAACCGGGCGGTCCGGGCCGCGCCTCGTTTGAGGATAAGATGAACCGGTTCCTCAAGGACAGCGAAGAGCGCATGTCCACCCTGAAGAAGAGCACGGAATCCAAACGCGGCGGACGGGGCGGACGTCGATCGTAATACCCGACCCCTCATTTTTATAGAAGTTTTATAGCAGCAACCAGATAACCGTCGGCTCGGCTGGCGGTTTTTCGCGTTTTCGGGAGCGTTCCGCGCAAGCCGAACGGCGGATGGCGATTCTTTCATTTATAACGGTTAAAAGTTTTTAACGAAAACCCGGATCGGGAGCGATCCGGGTTTTCTCTATTTCGAGGGCATCCGGCACGGCAGCGAAAAAAGAGGGCGTTTTGCGGTCGCCAATTGCCGTCGGATGGAGGCGTTTTCCTCTCCGGCATTCGACGGAAGGCATCGCAGGCGTCCGCTCGCGGAAGCCGTTTCCCCAACTCCGGCGCGGATTTGCCGGTTGCCGAACGGCGTCGCCGCCGCCTCGCGCCCGCTGTCGGAAAAAACTTTTGCTTCGCCAACGGCTTCTGACAAACTTCATGAAACGCCGCTCCTATAATTAGAGGCACACTCTTTGGAAAACGAGGTGCTCATTGATGATCAAGCAGTCCGTCATTCCCTTCGTGCCGCGCCAGCAGCAAAATCCAAATTCCGATGAGAACAAAAAGGAGAGACGATGGAAATTCAATTTGCGGAATCCGCGAAAAAAACCGGCGCCGTCCCGGCCCGGAGATCGCGCCTTGGTCGGTTTGTTTCAGCGTTATCGATGGGCATTGCTCGTCGTTGCCGTCGGTTTTTTGCTCGGGCGAGCGGCTATGCTGGAAGGGCTCGCGCCTTTTGCGGCCGCCTTCTTCGCCGTCGTGCTGTACACGCGCAGAGACTTGGCCGTGTGGGCCGCGGCGGGGGCGTTCGCGGGGAGCTTCTGGTCGCTTTCGGGGGAGCCGGCGGTCATCGCCGCGGAGATCGGCATCGTCTATCTGCTTGTCCGAGCGCTGGAGGCGTACGAGCGAGCGGATCTGTCCCACGCTCCGGTCGTCGTGTTTACTTCGACGCTACTGGTCCGCCTCTTTGCGACGGTCATGACGGAGACGTCGGCCGGCTGGCTGCCGTACGCGCTCACGGCGGTGGAGGCGGGACTTGCGTTCGTGCTGACGCTGCTGTTCCTGCACGCCCTGCCCGTCTTGTCCCGGCCCGCGAGAAAATCCCGCCTGCGCCACGAGGAGTGGGTGGGACTGATGATCCTGGCCGCCTCGGTGCTGACGGGCGTCGTCGGCTGGGCCGTCTACGGCGTTTCGCTGGAGATGCTGCTGTCCCGCTACGCGGTCGTGCTGGTCGCGCTTGCCGCCGGTCCTTTGGTCGGCACTTCCGCGGGGGTGATCGCCGGCATTATTTTGAGTCTTTCGGATTTGAGCGCCGTTTCGCAGATCGGCATTTTGGCCTTCGGAGGGCTGATGGCCGGGTTGATCCGACAGGGCGGAAAGCCCGCGGTCGCGTTCGGCCTGCTGCTGGGCACTTCGATGTTGTCGCTCTACGAAGGGCAGGCCCAGACGACGATGGCCTCGGTCTGGGCGTCCGTAGCCGCTTCCGTCCTGTTGTTCGCAACGCCCCGGAAGTGGATCGACTCTATTGCAGGATATGTGCCGGGGACGGCGGATTATGCCCAAAATCAACAGGACTACGCAAAAAAAGTCCGGGACTTGACCGCGGAGCGGGTCGAGCGGTTCTCGGAGGTGTTCCGCCAGCTGGCCGGCAGCTTCCGCCAGATCACGTATGCCGGAGAGACGGCCCGCAGCGAACGGGATTTCGAACATTTTATCAATACGGTGCACGAGACGAATTGCCAGAGCTGCCATCGGAGGTGGCAGTGCTGGGACGGACAGTTTTTTCAAACCTACAAATTGCTGACGGACATGATGAGCGCGGTGGAAACGGATCCGGAGCTCGCCGCTTCCCATCTGCCCAAGCCGTGGACGCGGCATTGCGTCAAAACCCCGCAGGTGCTGGAGGTGCTCAAGCGGCAATACGACTTGTACCGCCACGACCAACACTGGCGGCGCCAGGTGCAGGACAGCCGGCTGCTGGTCGCCGAGCAGCTGTCGGGCGTCTCCCAGGTCATGGACGACCTGGTGAAGGAAATCCGCAGGGAAGCGAAGGAGCTGAGCCGGCAGGAGGAGCAGATTCGGGAAGCGCTCGATGGCTTGGGGCTGGCGATTCAACGCATCGATATCATTAATCTGGAGGAGGGACAGGTCGAGATTGAAATGATCCATGCGTTCCGGCCGGGGTACGACGAGTGCCGGAAAATGATCGCGCCGCTGCTTAGCGACATCCTCGGCGAAAGCATTTCGGTGCGAAGCGAGCGCGTGGCGGAAGGACCGGGGAAGTGGACGACCGTCACGTTCGGTTCTGCGAAGGCGTTCGAAGTGACGACCGGGGTGGCCGCGGCGGCCAAGGACGGCGACCTGCTGTCCGGCGACAGCTTCAGCATGACGGAGCTGGGGAGCGGCAAGTTCGCGGTATCCATCAGCGACGGCATGGGCAACGGGGCGCGGGCGAGGCTCGAAAGCAGCGCGGCGCTGTCGATGCTGGAGCAGCTGCTGCAATCGGGCATCAACGAGCGGGTGGCGATCAAGTCGGTCAACTCGATTTTGCTGCTGCGCTCGCCCGAGGAAATGTTCGCGACGGTCGATCTCGCGCTGATCGACCTGTACACGGCGCAGGCGACGCTGCTGAAGATCGGTTCGACGCCGAGCTTCATCAAGCGCGGGCGCGAAATCATTCCGATCGCGGCGAACAACCTGCCGATCGGAATCCTGCAGGACATCGAGGTCGACTTCCTGCAGATCGATCTGGAGCCCGGCGATACGCTCATCATGATGACGGACGGCATCATCGACGCCCCGGGACACGCGATCAACAAGGAAATGTGGATGAAGCGGGTGCTTCAGGAAATCGCGAGCGACGACCCGCAGGAAATCGCGGACGCGCTGCTTCAGACGGCGATGCGCCAATATCCCGGCGGAAGCGTCAGGGACGACATGACCGTCGTCGTCACGAAGATCGCCCGGCGCGAGCCGGAATGGGCGGCGTTCCGCTGGCCGGGACTGGACCGGCTGGAGCGTTCGCGAACGGTCAGCTGACGGACTTTATCGGATGCTCGAATTTCTTCGGGCAAACACAGGCTCTGATCTTATTCAAGGAGGAGATGCACCGTGAATATGACATACGGTTCGAATGCCGCGAAGGAAAAACAAACGAGGGTCCGACGGCGCGACGGAATCGCCGCGACGGGTCCGCCGCCGCGGGCGCGGCGGGGAATCGCGCTTGAAGCTTGCCGCCGGCCGCGGGCCGTTCGTCCGGATCGGTAACGCTGCGTTGAACGCTAATGACCCATGAGGGTTTCATATAAATATTCCGTTTTGTTTTGGAGGTGGGACGAAGTCAATCGGTTGACCGGCTGTCCGCCTCGGGGAACGCCTCCCCGCCCTCCGCGTACAGCTTCAGCAGGGCCGCGGCCTCATTCGCCACGGACTGCCGGAGCGATTCCGGCCGGAGCGCGAGGGCGGAGGCGCCCAACCCGAGCAGCAGCCGCGCCGCGTACGACTCGGTTTGCAAGTCGACATCGGCCTCGACCCAAGCCTCCGACGCTTGCCGGGAGGACAATATGCGAACATATCGTTCCGAGGCGAATTGCCGCCAAGCGTCGGTCCTCACCCGCACTTGCGCCGGATAGCTGGGGAGCGAGGCTTTGAACCGGGCGGTCGACCGCTGCCACCAGGAAGCGAGGTCGAACGTTTCGGGCACTTGAAAACGATCTTCCAACAGCTCGGCCGAAACGAGCCGGGAAACGCGGAACGTGCGCACCCGGTCTTCGGGCGAAGCGCAGGCCATGGCGTCCGGTTTAACGTCGGGCTCCGGCTTCGGCTCGCGTTTCGGACCGGATTTCGCTTTCGGGCTCGCTTCCGGATCCGGGCCGCCCTTTCGATCGGCGTTCCCGTCCGATACGGCGTTCCGGTCCGGGACTTTCCCCGCTTTGCGATCTTCCCCGCGTTCCTCCTCCACCTGACCGGCGAAGTACCAGGTTTGCCGTTTGGCCACCAACCCCCACGGACAGACGGCGAACGGAGCGTGAATCCGCTCATCCGCGCCAACGTAGCGGATGAGCATTTTCCGCTGCTCCCACACGGCCTTCTGCACCGTCTCCAAAAAAGGCGCCGGCTCGCCGGCTTCATGCCACCCGGCCCCGTCGATATGCAGATGGCGGCGGACGAATTCGGCTTCGTCCCGCCTCGCGGGCGGCAGCGCGGAGAACAGCTTGCGCAGCGCGCTCGACGTGTCGTCCGGGAGCTTCAGGTCGCGCACCGCGCTCGACGATTGCAGCGCCAGCAGCGCGGTAATTTCCCCCGTCGTCAGTCCCGTCAGCCGGGTCCGGTAGCCTTCCTGCAGCACCCAGCCGCCGCTCGCGCCTCTTTCCGCGTAAATCGGAAAGCCGCTCGCGGACAGCGATTCCATATCGCGATGCACGGTTCGCGGCGACACCTCCAGCCGGCGGGCGAGCTCGCCGGTCGTCGCTTTTCCTTGAGCCTGCAGCAAATGGAGAATTCGCAGCAGCCGGTCGCCTCGCATGGGCCATCCCCCCATTCCCGTTCGCGCTTGCGCCTCGTTCGTTCGGCCCCGCGAAATGATTTTCCGAATACCGTCAGTATACCGTTTCAATTATGACACTAGTTGTCTTATATGCAAGAGTAGCATAACGGTATTCCGAATCCAAAGGCGGTGCTCATGAACATGGAAAAAACGTTGGCAGGAAAAGTGGCGGTCGTCGCGGGAGCGACGAGAGGGCTCGGCAGGGCGATCGCGATCGCGCTCGGCGAAGCGGGGGCCGTCGTGTATTGCACGGGCAGAAGCGTCCGGGGCAATCCGTCGGACATCGGGCGGAGCGAAACGATCGAGGAAACGGCGGAGCGGGTGACCCGTTCGGGCGGAACCGGCATTCCCGTTCGCGTCGATCATACGGACGAGCAGCAGGTAAAGGCGCTGTTCGAGCGGATCGCGGACGAGCGGGCGGGCCGTCTGGACATCGCCGTCAACGACGTCTGGGGCGGAGATTCGCTGATCGATTGGGAGAAAAAATTTTGGCAGCAGGATCTGGCAAGCGGATTGCTCGTCCAGCAGCGCTCGGTCTGGTCCCATATGATCACGAGCCGTTACGCCGCGCCGATGATGGTCGAACGGGGGAGCGGGCTGATCGTCGAAATTACCGACGGCTGGAATTACCGCTATCGGGGTCATCTGTATTACAGCTTGGCGAAAATTTCGTCCATTCACCTCGCCGAAGCGATGGCCGCCGATTTGAAGCCGCACGGCGTCGCCGCGGTCGCCGTTACGCCCGGTTTTTTGCGCTCGGAGGCGATGCTCGACCATTTCGGCGTCACGGAGGACAATTGGCGCGACGCGATCAAGATCGAACCGCATTACGCCATGTCGGAGACGCCGTTCTATGCGGCCCGGGGAATCGCGGCGCTCGCCGCCGACCCCAGACTGCTCGACAAGAGCGGCGGCATCTACACGTCGTGGGGATTGGCGGACGAATACGGGCATGCGGACGTCGACGGCCGGCGGCCCCATTGGGGAAATTACGCGAAGGAGCAGGGCTTTTACTCCGAGTGATCCCGGCAGCCATCAGACCCGCCGCTGCTCGCTGATTTCGGCAGACGGAGGTTATTCCTTTTGGGCGGACGGCCGCGATTCGAAGCCGGGTTGCGGAAGTCCCGCGATTGCTCGGCGCTCTTCTCCGGCAATCCTTCCGAAGGCTTGCAGCTTATCCGGATTCAGGACCGCATAAACGGCGCGCAGCGGCTGCGCGCCGCCGCCGGCAAGGCCGAACGCGAAGACGGCCTTCAGCTTCCCCTCTTCCCAAGCGGCGATGCCCGGTTCGCCGTTGACGTTCGCGACGGACAGCTCCGCATGCCGAAGCGAGCGGGAGGCCATCGCCTTCAGCAGCGCGACCACGCGGGAAGCGCCCGCAATCGGATTGATCGCCGCTTTCGTCCGGCCTCCGCCGTCGGTCAGCATGACCGCGTCCTTGGCGAGCAGGGCCAGCAGCTCTTGCACGTCGCCTTTGGCGAACGCGGCGGCAAACCGCCGCGCAAGCCGATCGCCCGCCGCCGGAAGCGGGCGTTCCCGATCGGCCGGACCGAGCTTGCGGAGCGCCCGGCTGACGAGCTGACGGCAGCTCGCCTCCGTCTTGCCGAGGATTTCCGCCATTTCCGCATACTCGAAACGAAGGGCTTCCCGCAATACGACGGCGGCTCTTTCGGCCGGGCCGAGCCGCTCCAGCAGCACCAAATAAGCGTAAGACATCATTTCCGCTTGTTCGGCGACGGCGGAAGGGGCAGCGTCCCGCCCTCCTTCCAGCGGCTCCGGAAGCCATGGGCCGACATACGTTTCGCGTCTTCGGCGGGCGGACTTGAGCGCGTTCAAGCAGCGGTTCACGGTCAGCTTGCTCAGATAGGCCTTCGGATTGCGGACGGCCCCCGGCTCGAAATCCGGATTCGCCTGAAGGGACGAAAACGTTTCCTGAACGATATCCTCCGCGTCCGTCCAGGTTCCCATGATCCGGTAAGCAATCCCCAGCAAATAACGGCTGAAGGCCGAATACCACTCCTCGATGCTCGATCCCGAATTTCGTTCGTCCGGCACGCCGTTCACGCGCCATCCCCCCTTTATGAATAACAGCCGGGAAACATCCCCGTGGACACCGCGATCCGGTTCCAGCAATTGATGGCGTTGATCGCCATGATCAGGTCGACAAACCCGGCCTCGTCGAAAAATTTTCGCGCGTTTTCATACGCCTCCAGCGGCACTCCGGTCTCGGACAGCCGGGTGACGCACTCGGTCAGCTCGAGCGCGGCCCGTTCCGATTCGCTGAAGCAGGGCGCTTCCCGCCATACCGGAAGAAGCGCGAGGCGTTCCGCGGATTCGCCGAGCTTCAGCAGGTCCCGGGAGTGCAGGTCGACGCAAAAGGCGCAGCCGTTCAGCTGCGAGGCCCGAACCTTGATCAGCTCGCAAAGGCGGCGGTCGAGGCCGCGGCCGGCAACGAAACGCTCCAGCGAGGCAAGCGCCTTGTAAGCTTCGGGATTGGCCTCCCGATAATTCATTCTCATTTTCACGGGTAAATCCTCCTTTTTCTCCTCTTCGGTTGCCGCGGGCAAAAATCTCCCGTCTACGAATAGACAAAACGCCTCCCTTTTTTGTGACATCAAGCCGCTCTTCGGCGCCGCCGGGGTTAAATCTAGCGATTTTTGCCCACAATAGATTGCTATAGGGCACAAAAAAGAGGAGTGAACGTCATGAAGCAAATTTTGCTTATTACCGACGGCGGATCCAATGTCGGCGAAAGTCCGGTCGTCGCCGCGGCGCAAGCGTATGCGGAAGGCATCGTCGTCAACGTGGCCGGGGTCGTGGACGACGGGGCGATCGGCGAGCACGGCGCGGCGGAAATCGCGGAGATCGCGCGGGCGGGCGGCGGCATGAGCCGCATCGTCGCGACGCCGCAATTGTCGGGGACGGTGCAGATGATGACGCGAAAAACGGTCGCGGCCACGGTGCAGCAGGCCGTCAATCACGAGCTGCGGCAATTGTTCGGCGTCGGATCGGTTGCCGAGCTGCCGCCGGCGAAGCGGGCCGAAGTCGTGCGCGTCATGGAGGAGATCGGGGAGACGGCCGAGCTGCGGGTGGCGCTGCTGATCGACGCCAGCGCGAGCATGCGGCCGAAGCTGTCCGCGGTGGAAGAGGCGATTCGCGATTTGTCGCTGAGCCTGCAGGCGCGGGAAGGGAACAGCCTGGCGGCGGTGTTTCATTTTCCCGGGGAATTCGGCGACGAGGCTTGCGTGATGGATTCCGGCTGGACCGGGGCCGTCGACCGGATCCGCATGCTGTCCGGGAAGCTGAAGATGCGGGGAACGACGCCGACGGGGCCGGCCCTGCAGCGGGTGTTGGAGTTTTTCCGGGAGACTTGTGGTAATATCATGGTAGAACCTGTACAAACATCCTCGCTTGCAAAGCGGGACGAAACGCTAGAGGTGCGGAGTGACTACGTCGTCTGAATCCCGCTTGCAGCCGGGAACGGTATTGCGCGGGAAATGGAATGGCAAAAGCTACACCCTGCAGCGTCTGCTCGGCATCGGCTCGAACGGCCAGGTGTACCTCGCGTCGCACGGACGGGCCGTTTGCGCGATCAAGATCGGCCAGGACACCGCGGACTTGCAGGCCGAAGCGAACGTGCTCGCCTCGCTCGACCAGCGGGAGCGGGGACGCTCGCCGTTCTTGCTGGACGTGGACGATGTCGCGGTCGGGGAGCGGGTGCTGCCTTTTTACGCGATGCAGTATGTGCCCGGCCAACCGGTGAAAACGTATATCCGGCGGCACGGCGCGGAGTGGGCCGGCGTCATCGGGTATCGGCTTCTCAAGCGCCTGGCGGAGCTGCATGCGGCCGGCTGGGTATTCGGGGATCTGAAGAGCGATAACATCCTGGTAGGAAAATACGGCCAGGTCGGCCTGGTCGATTACGGCGGGACGACCGCGATGGGACGCAGCGTCCGGCAGTTTACCGAAATGTACGACCGCGGCTTCTGGTCGGCCGGCAGCCGGACCGCCGAGCCGGCTTACGACTGGTTCGCGGTCGCCGTGCTGTGGATTCACGCGCTCGACGGGAAACGGCTCATCCATCTCAGCCGGACGCTCCTGCCGCAAAACCGGCACCCGCGCGAGCTGATGACGCTCGTGCGGACGAACCGGCTGCTGAGGCCGATGGAACCGTGGCTGCAACGGGCGCTGGCGGGGGAATTCCGGGATACCGCCGAAGCTTGCGAGGCATGGCGTGCCGCCCTTGCGCCGCAAGCCCGTCAGACGGACAAGACGGGCGGCGTGCCGGGCTGGATGGCCGGCCTGTTCGCCGTTTCGCTCGTTTTGTGCGTATCCGTTACGGCGTATTGGCTGCTTCAATAGGAAAAAGAGCATTAGCTGCGGACGGGGGGACACCATTGGACGATCTTTTGCTTCGGGTCGAAAAGGAAACCGCCGGACAAAGCTGGCGGAAGCCCGGCGAGACGATCGTAGCCGCCGTCTCCGGCGGGCCGGATTCTATGGCGCTGCTTCATATGCTGAAGGAGCTGTCGGAGCGGGACGGCTTTCTCGTCGTCGCCGCCCATGTCAATCATCGGTTTCGCGGAGCGGAAGCGGACGGCGAAGAGGCGACGGTGCGTCAGGTCGCGGAAGGCTGGGGCATCGTTTGCGAGACGGCGGCGATCGACGTTCCGGCTTACATCGCCGCAACCGGGAAAAATCCGCAATCGGCCGCCCGCGAAAAAAGATACGAATTTCTTCGGGAGGTCGCCCGGCGCCGCGGCGCGGGGACGATCGCGCTTGGCCACCATGCGGACGATCAGGCGGAGACGGTGCTGATGCGCATTTTGCGGGGCACCGGCATCGGAGGGATGGCAGGAATTCCGGAGCGCCGCCGCGAAAAAGAATTGGAACTGATTCGGCCGTTGCTGCGTATAACCAAACATGAGCTTCTCGAATACGGCGCGAGGAACGGGATTCCCCACGTCGTCGACAGCAGCAACGCCAAAACGCATTATTTTCGCAACGCGGTTCGATTGGATATTTTGCCGATGCTGGAGAAGTACAATCCCCGGCTGCGGCCGGCTCTCATCCGGTTGTCGGAGCTCGCTTCGGCGGAGAACGACTTTATGGAAGCCGAGGCGCGCAAGGCGCTCGAACGAACGGCGGAACGCCGGGGAGACGGCTGGACGATCGATCGCCGCGGCTTTCGCGGTTTGCACGTCGCTTTACAACGCAGATTGATTAAATTAATATTAAGCTGTCTTGAAAACGAGAACGAACCCGCCGATTTCGAAAGGGTGGAAGAGGCCGTCGCCGCGATTTCCTCGGAACGGACGACCGGCTGCCGCATCGACCTCGGACGGGGATGGACGGTCTTATGCGAGTACGAATCGGCTTTTATCGGATCTGCGCCGGCGTTAACGTCCGGCTTTTCCTATTCCGTTTCCGGACCCGGAACGGATGCGGCCGTGCCGGAAGCCGAGACCCTGTTCCGTTTTCGCTGGTTTACCGGAAGCAGCACCTCTCCTGCGGAGTTTCGAAGGGAGGCTTTTTTTGACGCGGCCGATCTGCGATTTCCGCTGACGATTCGCAGCCGCCTTCCCGGCGATCGGCTGGAGCCCCATGGATTAAAAGGCTCCAAAAAAGTGCAAGATATGTTCGTCGACGCTAAGGTTCCGCGTTCGCGAAGGGATTCGGTGCCGCTCCTTGCGGACGCGGACGGCCGCATTTTGTGGATTCCGGGCTTGCGCCGCTCGCGGCATGCCGTTCCGAACGACGCGACCGCGGCCACGGTTCGGGTCACGGCCGAATCTCTTCGCGACAATCGCGAATAACAGCGACATGAACGGAGTAATGCTATCATACCGTGTATTAAATCGGATCGGGAGGACCCATCTTTGCAGAACGACATTCAAGAAATTCTGTATTCCACGGAAGAGATCCAAGCGAAAGTCAAGGAGTTGGGCGCCGCCGTCAGCCGCGATTACGAAGGGCGCAACCCGCTCGTAATCTGCGTGCTGAAGGGCGCCTTTATTTTTATGGCGGACCTGGCCAAGAACATCACGGTCCCGATCGCTCTGGATTTTATGGCCGTCTCCAGCTACGGCAATTCCACCCGGTCTTCCGGAGAGGTGCGCATCGTCAAGGATCTGGACACCTCCGTCGAAGGCCGGGACGTCATCATTGTCGAGGATATTATCGACAGCGGCCTGACGCTCAGCTACATTATCGACGTTCTCGAGCGCCGCAACGCCCTGTCGGTTCGGGTCGTCGCCCTCTTCGACAAGCCGGGGCGCAGGACGGTCGACCTGAACGCCGACTATACGGGCTTCGTCATCCCGGACGCTTTCGTGGTCGGGTACGGTTTGGATTACGCGGAGAAATACCGCAATTTGCCTTTCGTCGGCATACTGAAACCTGAAGTTTATTCGAGCTAATGATGCGCTGATGACCGCCTTGACGAGCAGGCCCGAATTTGTTGTGATGCTCAGACAGGCTATGGTAAAATGATGTAAGCGTGTCGAGAGGAGGTCAGGGATGAATCGGATCATCCGGAACACAGGCTTTTATCTGCTTATTTTTTTGGTGACCGTCGGGATCGTTCAGTTTTTCATCAGCCGGAACGAGACGACGGAAGGACTTACGTATAACGAAATTTTGGCCGTTGTGCAGCAGGGGAACGTCAAGGACCTGCAGCTGCAAGTGGACAACGGCACTTATTTGGTAACGGGCCATTACAAAGAAAAACCGGCCGACCGGAGAAGCGACGCCTTCGCCGGGCGGGTGATGTATACCGAGGATGCCGCGCAAAATTTTGCGTCCCTGGCCGTGGAGAAAGGCGCGATCGTCGAATTCAAGGAAATGCGGGGTCAAAGCTTCTGGCTTACGTTCCTGACATCCATCATTCCGTTCGTGATCATGTTCATCCTGTTCTTCTTCCTGATCAATCAGGCGCAGGGCGGCGGCGGCAAGGTCATGAATTTCGGCAAAAGCAAGGCGCGTCTATATAATGAAGAGAAAAAACGCGTCACCTTCGAGGACGTGGCGGGCGCCGACGAAGAAAAGCAGGAGCTTGTGGAAGTCGTCGAATTCCTCAAGGACCCCCGCAAATTCGCGGCTCTCGGAGCGCGAATCCCGAAGGGCGTTCTGCTCAACGGGCCTCCGGGCACCGGTAAAACGCTTCTCGCCCGCGCGGTGGCGGGCGAAGCGGGCGTACCGTTCTTCAGCATTTCCGGTTCCGACTTCGTGGAAATGTTCGTCGGCGTCGGCGCGTCGCGGGTTCGCGACCTGTTCGAAAACGCCAAGAAGAACGCGCCCTGCATTATCTTCATCGACGAAATCGACGCCGTCGGCCGTCAGCGGGGCGCGGGCCTCGGAGGCGGACACGACGAGCGCGAACAGACGCTTAACCAATTGCTCGTCGAGATGGACGGTTTCGGCGCCAACGAAGGCATCATCATTATCGCGGCGACGAACCGTCCGGATATTTTGGACCCGGCCTTGCTGCGTCCCGGCCGTTTCGACCGCCAAATCACGGTCGACCGTCCCGACGTCAAAGGCCGCGAGGCCGTACTCAAGGTTCATGCCCGCAACAAGCCTTTGAACAAGGACGTGCGGCTGGACACGATCGCCAAGCGGACGACCGGCTTCACCGGCGCCGACCTGGAGAACCTGCTGAACGAAGCGGCGCTTCTGGCCGCGCGCAAAAACAAAAAAGACATCAATATGATCGACGTGGACGAAGCGATCGACCGCGTCATCGTCGGCACCGAGAAGAAGAGCCGCGTCATCAGCGAGCGCGAGAAACGGATCGTGGCCTACCACGAATCCGGCCATACGGTCGTCGGTTACTTCCTCGAGCACGCCGATATGGTTCACAAGGTGACGATCATCCCTCGCGGACGCGCGGGCGGCTACGTCATCATGCTGCCGAAGGAAGACCGGATGCTCGTCACGAAGCAGGAATTGCTGGATAAAGTGACCGGATTGCTTGCCGGACGCGTCGCCGAAGAAATTTTCATCGGCGAGATCGGCACCGGCGCCTACAGCGACTTCAAGCAGGCGACCAGCATCGTTCGCAGCATGATCATGGAATACGGCATGAGCGAAAAGCTCGGGCCGATGCAATTCGGCCAAAGCCAGGGCCAAGTGTTCCTCGGCCGCGATCTCGGACACGAGCCGAACTATTCGGACAAGATCGCGTACGAGATCGATCAGGAAATGCAAACGATCATTCAAAGCTGTTACGACCGGGCGAAGAAGCTTCTCACGGAGAAAAGCGAGGAAGTCCATTTGCTCGCGAAGACGCTGCTTGAGGAAGAGACCCTTGAGCTCGAACAAATCAAGAGCTTGATCGAGAAGGGCGATCTGAGCGGCGCGAACAGCGGCGGGAGCACTCCCGACGATTCCAAGGGCGAGCCGACCGTCGACGCGCTCGGAGCGAACGTCCGCGTCCGCATCCAGACGCGCGAGGGCGAAGCGACGCCTCCCGCGCCGGATCAACCCCGCGACGACGACGGTTCCGAAGAACCGAAATAACGGGAAATCGCATCCAGATTATAAAACCTCCGGCCCCCGCAATGCGCGGGTCGGAGGTTTTTTGATGCCGGTCGATCAGGCAATCGGCGTCCCGTTCGGAACGGGCTGGTCGGGCCGGAGCAAAATGACGTCTCCTTTTTCCGGCACGCCGCCGAGCACGAGCACTTCCGATTCGAAGCCGGCAATCCGGCGCGGAGGAAAGTTGACGACGGCGACGACCTGCTTGCCGATCATCGCTTCCGGCGCATAGCGCGCCGTAATTTGAGCGCTGGAGCGCTTGACGCCGATGTCCGCCCCGAAGTCGATTCGCAGCTTGATCGCCGGGACCCGGGCTTCGGGGAAAGCTTCCGCCGCGACGACGGTGCCGATGCGCATATCCAACGTCAAAAAGTCATCGATTGTAGCCAAATGAACGAAGCCTCCTTTTATAGAATCATCCTATCATACCCGTACAGATCGCGCATTTGAAATCGGCCGCCGTCTTTTTCCGAACTTTCATTGACAGCCCTATTTCCCGAGTGTAAATTAATTGTTGAACAGTTTGTGAGGCGACCCATGAAAATGTCGCGAATTGTTCAAACTAATGAAAGATCGACAACAACTTTGTGCTTATATTCACAAATTCAAGCGAGGAGAATCCGCCATGGAAGCCTTGGCCCTGGAACGCAAAGCGGAGCAAAACCGCGAGCTGCGCGAACGGCTGCTGCAACTGAAAAAAGAGCGCAACGCCATTATTCTCGCGCACTATTATCAGCGGGATGAAATACAGGAAGTCGCGGATTTTCGCGGGGATTCGTTCCTGCTCGCCCAGAAGGCGGCGGAGACGGATGCCGACGTCATCGTGTTTTGCGGCGTGCATTTTATGGGGGAGAGCGCCAAAATTCTCGCCCCGAACAAAACGGTGCTCGTGCCCGACGAACGCGCCGGCTGCCCGATGGCCGACATGGTCAACCCGATCGGCCTGAGGGAGCTGAAAGCGAAGCATCCGAACGCAAAAGTCGTCACGTACATCAATTCGTCCGCCGACGTCAAGGCCGAAACGGACATTTGCTGTACGTCCTCGAACGCGGTCAAGGTCGTCAACTCGATCGACGCCGAAGAAATTATCTGGTGCCCGGACAAAAACCTCGGCCACTGGGTGCAGCAGCAAACCGGCAAAAACATGATTATTTGGGAAGGTTACTGCAACACGCACGACATGCTCACGATCAAGGACGTCGTGGAGATGAAGGCGAAGTACCCGAACGCGCAGTTCGTCGTTCACCCCGAGTGCCGCCCGGAAGTCGTCGAGATGGCCGACTACGTCGGAAGCACGACCGGCATCCTCAAGTATTGCCGGGAATCGGACTGCAAGGAGTTCATCGTCGGCACGGAGGACGGCACGGGGTACCAGCTGCGGCTGGACAGTCCGGACAAAACGTTCCATTTCGCTTCGAAATTCCTCGTCTGTCCGAACATGAAGGTCAACAACCTCAAAAAAGTCGTCCGCTGTCTGGAGACGATGCAACCGCAAATTTACGTGCCTGAAGATGTAGCCGAAAAAGCCAGAACGTCGCTCATGCGCATGCTGCAAGTGAAGTAGCATGCGCTACTTTCTTCATGAGGAGATCTCCGATCATGATTCCACGTTATATAGTCGATTTCGATCCGCGCGAGCTGCCCGAGCATAAAACCGACGTTATCGTGATCGGCGCCGGCATTGCGGGCCTGTTCGCCGCCCTTCAGGCGAGCCGCAGCGGCAAGCGGGTGCTGATGATCACGAAAAAATCGCTGTTTGACAGCAACACGAGGTATGCCCAAGGCGGCATCGCCGCCGTCATTTCCGAGGACGATTCGCCCGAATTTCATCGGCAGGATACGCTGATCGCCGGGGTCGGCCTTTGCGATCCGGAAGCGGTCGACGTGCTTGTCCATGAAGGGCCCCGCGGGGTGGAGGACCTCATTCGCTACGGAACGCATTTCGACGAGGAGAACGGCCTGCTGGCATTGACCAAGGAAGGCGCCCACAGCCAGCGGCGCATTTTGCACGCCAACGGGGATGCAACCGGTTTCGAAATCGTGCGGGCGCTGGCGGAAAAAGTCGGGGCCGATTCCCGGATCGAAGTATGGGAAAATCATTTTGCGCTCGATCTGCTCACCGAGGACGGGGAGTGCCGGGGGGCGCTCGTCCAGAAGCCGAACGGCGCGCGCGTCGTCGTGCTCGGGCTCGCGACGGTGCTGTGCACCGGAGGCACGGGGCAGCTGTATCGCTACACGACGAACCCGGAGGTGGCGACCGGCGACGGCATCGCCATGGCCTACCGGGCCGGGGCCGTCATTCGCGACATGGAATTCATCCAATTTCATCCGACTTCGTTATGCTACCCGGGAGCGCCGCGCTTCCTGATTTCCGAGGCGGTGCGGGGCGAAGGCGCCGTGCTTCGGAATATTCGGGGCGACCGCTTCATGGAAAAATATCACCCGCAGCTGGAGCTCGCGCCGCGCGACGTCGTGGCCAGGGCGATCGTCAGCGAAATGGAAGCGACGAAATCGACCTATGTCTATATCGATATTACCCATGAAACGCCGGAGCTGATCAAGCACCGGTTTCCGACCATTTTCGAATACTGCCTTAATTACGGGCTCGATATGACGACCGACTGGATACCGGTCGCGCCGGCCGCCCACTATATGATGGGCGGGGTTCGGACCGACCTGAACGGGGAAACGAGCATTCCGCGCTTGTTCGCCTGCGGTGAGGTATCGTCGACCGGCGTGCACGGCGCGAATCGGCTGGCGAGCAATTCGCTTTCGGAAGCGATCGTGTTCGGCCGCCGGATCGTGGAAAGGATCGGCACGTTGCGGCCGCTCGCCGCGGGCGTGCGGTCCGGAAGCGGCGAAAGCCGGAAAGCCGGCCCGACGGGCGCGATCGTCGAACGGAGATTGAAGCTGCAAAAAGTGATGGTCCGTTCGGTGGGGCTCAGGCGCAATCGGTCCGGTCTGCAAAAAGGAATGGACGAGCTGAACCGCCAGCTTCCCGTGTTTCAGACGGCGCTGGCCAAACCGGAGGAGCTCGAGTTCGCCAATCTGCTGACGTGCGCGCTGCTCACGACGGAAGCGGCGCTCGCCCGCGAGGAAAGCCGGGGCGCGCATTATCGCGAAGATTTCCCGGAACGGAACGACGAGGCATGGCAAAAGCACACGGTGCTGCACCGAGAAAACGGAATCGGCGAGGAGGTTGTCGGACATGTTTGAGCGGGAGAGCGATTTTCGGATCGGGGGACCGGCGGTCGACGCCATCCGCGCGCAAATTCGCGCCTGGCTTGCGGAGGATATCGGCAGCGGCGACATCACGACGATGGCGACGGTGCCGCAAGGCCATCGCTCGAGCGGCATTATCCATGCGAAAGCAAGCGGCGTAGCAGCGGGCATGCCGCTCGCCCGGATCGTCTTCGAAACGGTCGATCCGTCGTTGGCGTTCGAAGCGAAAATCGCCGACGGGACCTTTCTTGAAAAAGGGACGGTGCTGGCGGTCGTCGAAGGCTCGACGCACAGCATTTTGACAGGGGAGCGCCTTGCGTTGAATTTGCTGCAGCGGCTTTCCGGCATCGCTACCCAGACGAAAGTTTATGCCGATGCGGCGGCCGGATACTCCGTCAAAATCGCCGACACCCGGAAAACGACGCCCGGCCACCGCACGCTGGAGAAATACGCGGTGCGGATCGGCGGGGGCTACAACCATCGCTACGGCCTTTACGATGCCGTCATGATCAAGGATAACCACATCAAGGCGGCGGGCGGCATAACGGAAGCCGTGCGGGCCGCCAAGTCAAGGGCGCCGCACACGATGAAAATCGAGGTGGAGGCCGAGTCGCTCGCCCAGGCGGAGGAAGCGGCCAAGGCCGGGGCGGACATCGTCATGCTCGACAACATGCCGACCGACCGGCTGCGCGAAGCGGTCGCGCGCGTGCGCGAGCTGGATCCGCACGTGCTGCTGGAAGCGTCGGGCGGCGTTCGGCCGGAACGGGTGAAGGAGCTGGCGGCCGCCGGCGTGGACATCATTTCGGTCGGGAGCCTGACGCATTCGTTTCAAGCGCTGGACATCAGCCTTGACCTTAACGCGATCAAAGAGGGGGCAAGTTCGTGATTTTGGTCGTCGATGTCGGCAATACGAATATCGTGCTCGGTCTCTACGATAACGGTACGCTCAAGCAGCATTGGCGGCTGAGCACGAACCGTTCCGCTACCGTAGACGAGTACGGCATTCAGCTTGTCACGCTATTTCAATTCGCCGGAGTGAAGACGGAACATATCGAAGGCGTCATGCTGGCCTCCGTCGTTCCGCCCCTCATGCCGACGCTCGAACAATTGTTCCGGAAATACGTCGGGCGCGAGGCGCTCGTCGTCGGACCGGGGATCAAGACCGGCCTGAACATCCGGTACGAAAATCCGAAGGAGGTCGGCGCGGACCGGATCGTCAACGCCGTGGCCGGTATCGAGCATTACGGCGCGCCGCTCGTCGTCGTCGACTTCGGGACGGCCACGACGTTCGATTATATCGACGCCTCGGGCGCTTATTTGGGCGGGGTCATCCTGCCGGGGATCGGCATTTCCGCGGAGGCTCTGTACCAGCGCGCTTCCAAGCTGCCCCGCGTCGAGCTGATCAAGCCGAAACGCGTCGTCGGCCGCAATACGGTATCCGCGATACAGTCCGGGCTCATATACGGCTATGCGGGACAGGTGGACGGAATCGTCAACCGGATTCGCAAGGAGCAGGGGGAAAACCCGAAGGTGATCGCCACCGGCGGGCTGGCGGAACTGATCGCCGGGGAGTCGGAGACGATCGAGCACGTGGACCCGCTGTTGACGTTGGAAGGGTTAAGAATGATTTACGAACGGAACCGATAAAAACAAACGAAAAAAGGAGCGAGAGGGATGAAGGACCAACTGGTACGCGGAACGGCGTGGAATGACGGAATTCGCGTGTTCGCCGCCAGAACGACCAATCTCGTCGGCGAGCTGCAGCGCCGCCACGATACGTACCCGGTCGCCACGGCGGCGCTCGGCAGAACCGCGACGGCCGCGGCCATGATGGGCGTCATGCTGAAGGGGCAGGAGAAATTGACGGTTCAGGTGAAGGGCGACGGCCCGATCGGCCAGGTGGTGGTCGACGCCAATGCCTCGGCCGAGGTGCGGGGGTATGTCGATTTTCCGCATGTCCATTTGGCCAGCAACGCGCAAGGAAAGCTGGATGTCGCCGGGGCGGTCGGCCGCAACGGCTATTTATATGTCATTAAAGACCTGGGGCTGAGAGAGCCCTACAAAGGAAGCGTCCCGATCATATCGGGAGAGCTCGGGGAAGATTTTACTTATTATTTCGCGCTGTCGGAGCAGACGCCTTCCGCGGTCGGCCTCGGCGTGCTCGTGGATACGGATCATTCGGTCCTCCATGCCGGCGGATTCATCGTGCAGGTCATGCCCGGCTTGGACGACGCGGGACTGTCCCGGCTGGAAAACGCCGTCGCGGCGATGCCGCCGGTCACGGCGCTGCTGCAGCAGGGAGAAACGCCGGAAAGCATCCTGAAATTTTTGGTCGGCGACGACCTTACGCTGCATGACGAAATGGAGCCCCGGTTCCAATGCCATTGTTCGGTCGAACGCGTCGAACGGACGCTCATCAGCATGGGCGCGAACGAGCTGCGGCAGTTGATCGACGAAGACGGGCAGGCGGAGGTACACTGTCATTTTTGCAACGAAACATATGCATTCGACGCTTCTCAATTAGAAGCGCTGCTCCGGCGGGCAGAATCATGAGGGGTTGAACGCGATGAGACGAACGAAACGGCAGCCGTATCCGCCGGTCGTTCTGCTCGCCATCGTCTTCTGTATCCTCATCGGAGAAACGGGCTGCATGGCCGGGAATTCGGATTCCGACACGGTTGCCACCGTCGGCGGCATCGACATCACGCGGCAGGAGCTGCTTGACGAGCTGCAGGAAGACGCCGGTGCCCAAACATTAAGGACGATGATGTTGCGAATCGCCGTCGACAAGGAAGCGGAGGAAGCGGGAATCGAAGTTTCGGAAGCCGATCTGGACCGGGAGCTTCGGCGGCTGGCCGAAGGCTACGGCGGACTCGATCTCTATTACGAGGCCATGAGCGGCCAGCTCGGCATGGATCCGGAGGAAGTGCGGGAAGATGCGTTGTACCGGTTGAAGTTAGAAGAGATCGCGATTCGGCCGATCGAGGTGTCCGACGAGGAGATTCGGGCTTATATAGCCGATCATGCCGACGAATTCGGCCCCCAGGTCGAGCTGCAGCTCTCCCGGATCGTCACCGGGGAGGCCGAGGAGGCCGAGCTTGTGATGCGGAAGCTGGAAGAGGGGGAGAACTTCGCGGATCTCGCGAGGCAATTTTCCTCAGACGAATGGACGGCCTCCGAAGGCGGAAGCCTGGGCTGGGTTTCCGGCACGGATCCGTTCGTCGGCGCCGATGTGCTGAGCGAAGCCTTGCGGTTGGATGTAGGCCAAATCGTGGGACCGATCGCCACGGAAGAGGGCTATCAAATCGTGATGGTCACGGGCCGCAAGGACAAGCCGGCGGCGGAGGCCTCTTTGGCGGAAGAGACGGCCAGACGTCATTTGGCGCTCGAGAGCGCGGGGCCGCTTCCTGACCTGGAGCAGGCGCTTTTGGACAAGTACGGGGCGGTCGTGCGGGATGAGGAGTTGAAGTCGTAGCCCGGTTCGAGACGGGATCGGCTTCGTGCGAATCGGCGGCATGGAAACGGTAACAGCTATTGACATTGCGGACATTCATTGATAAGATGAATCTAACGAAATGCCTACTGAAATAGTCGGATTAAAGGGCGGGCGACATCGGTCGTCCCCATATTCGGGAGGGAATTTGTCCATGGCCAAAATTGTACAAAATGTCACCGAGCTGATCGGCGATACGCCGCTTGTGCGCCTCAACCGCATCGTGCCGGAAGGCAGCGCGGAAATTTACGTAAAGCTGGAATATCAAAACCCGGGCTCCAGCGTCAAAGACCGGATCGCCATCAGCATGATCGAAGAAGCCGAGAAGGAAGGCCGGATCAAGCCGGGCGACACGATCGTCGAGCCGACGAGCGGCAACACCGGGATCGGCCTGGCGCTCGTCGCCGCGGCGAAAGGCTACCGCGCCGTCATCGTCATGCCGGAAACGATGAGCTTGGAGCGCCGCAACCTGCTCCGCGCTTACGGAGCCGAGCTCGTGCTGACGCCGGGATCCGAAGGCATGAACGGCGCCGTCAAAAAAGCCGAGGAAATCGTAGCCGAAAATCCGAGCTATTTCCTGCCGCAGCAATTCAAGAACAAAGCAAACGTGAAAATTCACCGCGAAACGACCGGCCCGGAAATCGTCGAAGCGATCAACTCCCTGGACGGAAAGCTGGATGCGTTCGTGGCCGGCATCGGCACGGGCGGCACGATTTCCGGCGCGGGCGAGGTGCTGAAGGCCAACTTCCCGAACATCAAGATCGTCGCCGTGGAGCCGTCCGCTTCCCCGCTGCTGTCCGGCGGCAAGCCCGGCCCGCACAAAATCCAAGGCATCGGCGCGAACTTCATTCCGGAAATTTTGAACCGCGAAATTTACGACGAAGTGATCACCGTGGAAAACGAAGAAGCGTTCGAAACGGCTCGCACCGTCGCGAAGAAGGAAGGCCTGCTTGTCGGCATTTCCTCCGGCGCCGCGATCCATGCCGCGCTCAAAGTGGCGAAGGAGCTCGGCGAAGGCAAGCGCGTCATCGCGGTCGTTCCGTCCAACGGCGAACGCTACCTGAGCACGCCGCTCTTCAACTTCGAAAATTAATCTTCAGTTCGGCCATAGGAGCTCCCGCTATCGCGGGGGCTTTTTTAATAAGGAATGTTTAAAATCTTCAATGAGCCTGCAAGCGGCATTTCGTCTAATGCCGCAGCCGGTTACGCTTTGTTCCGGCGTTCGAATCCTGTATAATAATGGGCACTAACGAGCGATGGGCGGGGGATCGGGCTTGATTTTGACAACTTGGGAGACGTGGTCGGGGTGGATTGCCGAAAAGGCGTACAACCGGCTGCCTTTCATGGCGGAATACCCGCTTGAGGCGGGCGAAGACCGCCCTTCCCGATGGCGGCGGGCTTGGGAAGAAGCGGATGCGGGCGCCTTCGTGCTGGAAAGCGGCAAAACGGGGCGCTATACGTTTTTGGGCTTGCGGCCGACCGAGACGATCCGGGGCAAGGACAGGCGCGCCGAGGTCGCGACGCCCGGGAACGGGGGAACGATGACGGCCATGGCGGGGCTTCCGCTGGACGTTTTGCGCTCCTGGATGGGCAGGCACCGCGCGCCCAGGCTAAAAGGGTGGCCGAAATTCGCCGGCGGATGCGTCGGGTTTTTGAGCTACGATGTCGCCCGCTCTCTGGAGCGGCTGCCCGATTCGGCCGCGGACGATCTCGCGCTGCCCGATTACGCGTTTATGCTGGTGGACGAGCTGTGGATCGTCGACCATGAGCGTTCCGCGCTGATCTGCGCGGTGCATTCTCCGCTGCCGAACGGCTGCGGACCGGAGACCGGGCGCGAAGCGTACGAGCGGGCGGCCGCCCGGACGGAAGCGATGAAGCGGCTGTGGGACGATCTGTCCGCCGCGGGACGGGAGGCTTCCGCAAGGCGGGAAGCCGCCGACCGTCAAGCCGCGATCGCCTCGGACCGCCTGCAGATCGACGTGGAGGCGATCCCGGGGCTTACGACGTCTTTCGACAAAGAAGCGTTCAAAAGCGCGGTCCGGCGCATCCAGGACTATATCGCGCAAGGCGACGTTTTTCAGGTCAATCTGTCGCTCCGCCAAAGCCTGCCGATCCGCTCGCGCCCGGAAGAGCTGTACGAGTGGCTGCGGTCGTTCAATCCGTCTCCGTACATGGGTTTTTTGCGTTTTCCCGATTTTTCCCTCGTTTCGGCTTCGCCGGAGCTGCTCGTCAAGCTGGAGGACGGGCGGATGAGCGCGCGACCGATTGCCGGCACCCGCCGGAGGGGGCGGACGGACGAGGAGGATGCGCGGTTCGAACGAGAGCTGCTGGCGAGCGAAAAGGAGCGGGCCGAGCATATTATGCTCGTCGATCTGATTCGCAACGATCTCGGCCGGGCGGCCGCCTACGGTACGGTCAAGGTGCCGGAGCTGCTTACGATCGAGCGCTACTCGCATGTCATGCACCTCGTATCCCAGGTGGAGGGACAAGCTGCCGAGGGCAGGGATGCCTATGACGTGCTGGCCGCCGTTTTTCCCGGAGGCACGATTACCGGGGCGCCGAAAGTGCGCACGATGGAAATCATCGAGGAGCTGGAGCCGGTCCGCCGCGGGCCATATACCGGGTCGATCGGATGGATTGACTATGCGGGCAATATGGAATTTAATATTATTATCCGCACGATGGTCGTGAAGGACGGGATTTGCCATATCCAGGCGGGCGCCGGCGTCGTCATCGATTCCGAGCCCGAACGGGAATTTTACGAATGCTTGAACAAGGCCAAGGCGCTTTGGAAAGCGGTGCAGTACGGGGAAGAAGCCGGCGCGGGGACGAACCGCGAACCGCCGCAAGCTCTTGAGCCCGTCTGACTCGAAGGAGGAAGCCTTCATGATTTTGGTGATCGACAACTACGATTCGTTTACGTATAATCTCGTTCAATACCTAGGCGAGCTCGGGGAAGAAATCGTCGTTCGCCGCAACGACGAGATCGACCTCGCCGGCATCGCCGCGCTTAAGCCGGATCATATTCTCATTTCCCCGGGGCCGTGCACGCCGAACGAAGCGGGGATCAGCCTCGCGCTGATCGATCGTTTCAAAGGGGAAATTCCGATTTTCGGCGTGTGCCTCGGCCATCAGTCGATCGGCCAGGCGTTCGGCGGCGACGTGGTGCGGGCGGACAAGCTGATGCACGGCAAAACGTCGCCCATCCGCCACGACGGCCTAACGGTTTTCGAAGGCATCCCATCGCCGTTTACGGCGACGCGTTATCACTCTCTGATCGTGAAGAGGGAAACGCTGCCGGACTGCCTGGAAATCAGCGCGGAGACCGAAGACGGCGGGATTATGGGGCTGCGGCACAAAGAGTACGCCATCGAAGGCGTGCAATTCCATCCCGAGTCCATTATGACGGACAACGGGCTGACGATGCTGCGGAATTTCCTCGCCCTCCGCTCCGGCACGCGCGCATGAAGCTTCTGCTTAACGGACAACTGGCAAGCAGCGAAGAGGCCGTGATCTCCGTCTACGATCACGGCTTTCTGTATGGGATGGGATTGTTCGAGACGTTCCGGACGTACGGCGGAAGGCCGTGGCTGCTGGAGCGCCACGCCGGCCGCCTCGCCGAAGGCTGCCGCTTGCTGGGCATCGAATACGAAGCCGATCCGGCGCGGATGAAGCGGGAGACGGCGCGGCTTCTGGAAGCGAACGGCCTTCGGGACGCCTATGTTCGCTGGTCGGTATCGGCGGGCGCCGGTCCGGTCGGCTTGCCTTCGGAAGACTACTCTCGGCCCAACGAGATCGTCTACATGAAGCCGCTGGCCGCGGACGAGCCGTCCGCCCGCGCGGCCAAGACGCTGCGGCTGCTGCGGCTTGCGCGCAGCGGGCCGGAAAGCGACATCCGGTTAAAATCGTTCCATTATATGAATAATATAGCGGCAAAGCGCGAGCTGTCCGCCGGGGGAGCGGCTCCGGGCACGGAAGGATTGTTTCTGAACGAGGCCGGGCACGTCTCCGAAGGCATCGTCAGCAACGTCTTTTGGGTGGGGGACGGCGTCCTGCATACGCCGGAGCTTGCGGCGGGACCGCTGGCCGGCGTAACCCGCGGCTACGTGCTCGAGCTGGCGCGGAATCTCGGGTTGGAGGTCTCGGAAGGACTGTACGCCTGGGACAGGTTGAAGGCGGCCGAGGAGATTTTCGTGACGAATTCCATCCAGGAGATCGTTCCGGTCGACAGGCTGGAGGAAACGGACGGGAGTTCGGCCTGGGAGGCAGTACAGGCAGGGGTCCCCGGACGGTGGACTTCATTGCTTATGAACGCGTATCGGCATGCCGCGGAGACGGGGGAACAACGATGAAACGACCGCTTGTTTTTTATAAGCGTACCTATACGTTCAAGGACGGTTTGACGCTTGAATTCGGCAATCGCACGCTCATTATGGGCATCTTGAATATTACGCCCGATTCCTTCTCGGACGGCGGGCGCTATTTGGACGTCGACGCGGCGGTTGCCAGAGCGCGCGAAATGGTCGAGGAGGGCGCCGATCTGATCGATATCGGGGGCGAGTCGACGCGTCCGGGCCACGATCCGGTGTCGGCCGAGGAAGAGATCGCCCGCATCGTGCCGGTCATCCGCGCTTTGCGGGGGAGCGTCCGCGTTCCGATCAGCGTGGATACGTACAAGGCGAAGACGGCGAGGGCCGCGCTCGCGGCGGGAGCGCACATTTTGAACGACGTTTGGGGGCTGAAAGCCGACCCGGAAATGGCGGCCGTCGTCGCGGAGCACGGCTGTCCCGTTATTTTGATGCACAACCGCAAGAAAATGGATTATGCCGATTTCGTGCCGGACGTGCTGGCGGATCTGCAGGAAAGCGTTCGGCTCGCGCGCGCGGCAGGGGTCGCGGACGATCATATCTGGCTCGATCCCGGCATCGGCTTCGCCAAGGACGACGAACGAAATCTGGAGCTGCTGGGCCGTCTCGGGGAACTCGCGGCGCTCGGCTATCCCGTGCTTCTCGCCGCCTCCCGCAAAACGGTCATCCGCAATACGCTCGGATTGCCCGCGGACGACGTGGTGGAAGGAACGGCGACGACGACGGCGCTCGGGATCGCCCAAGGCTGCCAGATGGTGCGCGTTCACGACGTGAAGGCGAACAAGCGAGTCGCCCGCATGGCCGACGCCATCGTCTACCGCCAGGCCGGGGAAAAGAAGGGGGACTGAGCGCATATGGATCGAATGGTTATGAAGCGGATGGTTTTTTTCGGTTATCATGGGGTCTACCCGGAGGAAAATAAGCTCGGACAACAGTTTATTGTCGATCTCGACATGAAGCTCGATCTGAGCCGGGCCGCTTTGAGCGACGATGTGAACGACACCGTCAATTACGCGGACCTGCATTCTTTTATAAAAGGAATCGTCGAAGGCCCGCCCGTGAAGCTGATCGAGGCGCTGGCCGGCAGGATTGCCATCGGCGTTCTCGAAACGTATACTAGTATCCATGAAGTTACCGTCGGGGTGACCAAACCGAATCCTCCGTTCGACATCCGTTTCGACGGGGTGACGGTGGAGCTTCGCAGGCGCCGGAACGGCGACGGGCAAATCGTTCCCGCGGAGGACTGAATGTTGCGTGTTTGAAGCTTATGCGGCGCTTGGCGCCAATCTCGGAGACCGGGAACGGTCGCTGCGGGAGGCGGTCAGACGCCTGGCGGCGACGGAAGGAATCGAGGTGCGGAGATGCTCCGCGCTGTACGAGACCGATCCGGTCGGATATACGGAGCAGCCCGCTTTTTTGAACATGGCGGCGGCTCTCGGTACGAATCTCTGCCCGCTGGAATTGCTGCGCGTCATGCTCGGCATCGAGCGGGAGATGGGCAGGGTGCGGGACATCCGCTTCGGCCCGAGGACGATCGATCTGGATTTGCTGCTTTACGAAGGAATAGAGCTGGATACGGAAGAGCTTGCGCTCCCGCATCCCCGCATGGGGGAGCGGGCGTTCGTGCTGGTGCCGCTGCGCGACGTTTGGGCGGACGGGCCGGAGGCGTTTCCGTGGAACGGCTTGCTGACGGAACCCGTTTTAAAGGAAGCGGGCATCAAGATATGGGCGCCGTGGGGAGGCGTCCCGAAGGAGCGATGAACGATGCTTAAAATCGGCAACATCGAAATGAACAACAATGTCGTGCTGGCTCCGATGGCCGGCGTTTGCAACCCGGCGTTCCGGCTGATCGCCAAGGAATTCGGCTGCGGACTCGTGTGCGCGGAAATGGTGAGCGACAAGGCGATTTTGCACGGGAACAAGCGGACGCTGGAAATGCTGTTCGTGGACGAGCGCGAGAAGCCGCTCAGCTTGCAGATTTTCGGCGGCGACCGGGAATCGCTCGTGGAGGCGGCCAAATTCGTCGACAAAAACACGAACGCCGACATTATCGACATCAACATGGGCTGCCCGGTGCCGAAGGTCACCAAATGCGACGCGGGGGCCCGTTGGCTGCTGGATCCGAATAAAATCTACGAAATGGTGTCGTCCGTCGTCGACGCCGTCGAAAAGCCGGTCACCGTCAAAATGCGGATCGGCTGGGACGACGAGCACGTGTACGCGGTGGAGAACGCCCAAGCGGTGGAGCGCGCGGGGGGATCCGCGGTCAGCGTTCACGGCCGGACCCGGGAACAATTGTATACCGGGAAAGCGAACTGGGATATTATCAAGGACGTCAAACAGGCGGTTTCCATTCCCGTCATCGGCAACGGCGACGTCTTCAGCCCCGAGGACGCGGAGCGGATGTTGAAGCATACGGGCGTCGACGGGGTCATGATCGGCCGCGGCGCTCTCGGCAACCCGTGGATGCTGTACCGGACCGTTCACTATTTGACGCGCGGCGAATTGCTGCCGGATCCGACCCCGGGCGAGAAAATCCGCATCGCAATGCTTCATCTCGACCGGCTGGTCAACTTGAAGGGCGAAGCCCAGGCCGTTCGGGAAATGCGCAAGCATTTGGCCTGGTATCTGAAAGGGCTGCCGGATGCGGCTCGCGTCAAAAACGAAATCATGGAGATGACGACCCGTTCTGCCGTCGCGGCCAGACTCGATCTGTACGTCCGGACGGTAGAGGAGGAAATGGCCCGCGCGGCCGAATCCGAGCCGGCGGACGGCGAGGCGCTCGTCCATTGAATATGCGGTTTTCCGCTAATTGACATTTCGATGGGGTTGAAATATAATCGTAACCAATATTCTCACGATCGGCTTTGGCAAGGGCTGTCTGAGTTTACGGCTGGCTTGCGGCAAGTGTCATGTCAGCGATAATCAGCCATATATTTGATTAGAAACGGACTGTGCCGAGCCGTCTCGCAAGAGTGGCAGCAGACCGTTCATGCGGACGCATGAAAATTATATCCAGATGACAGGAGATCGATGAGATGGCCGAGAAAGAAGTCCTTCTAACCCCGGACGGGTTGAAGAAACTCGAAGAAGAGCTTGAAAACCTCAAATCGGTCAAGCGCCGTGAAGTCGCGGAGCGGATCAAGGTCGCGATCGGTTATGGAGATATTAGCGAAAACTCCGAGTACGAAGACGCGAAGAACGAGCAGGCCTTCATTGAAGGACGGATTATCACGCTGGAGAAGATGCTGCGCAACGCCCGCATCATCAACAACGACGAAATTGACGTCGACACGGTGGGCATCGGATCGACCGTCGTCGTCGAGGATCTGGAGTTCGGCGATACGCTGGAATACACCATCGTAGGGACGGCAGAATCGGACCCGCTGCAAAATAAAATTTCGAACGAAAGCCCGGTTGGAAAGAGCATACTCGGCAAGAAAAAGGGAGCGACCGTCGAAGTCAACGTTCCAGCGGGTATCATTTCATACAAAATCGTCGAAATCAAGAAGTAACCATCGTAGCGCAAACGCACTTTGGGAATGGCGGTCGGCGCGGGCGGCATCGTGCGGCCGGGGCCGACCGCCATTTGTCGGAAATCCATATTCGATCGCGCGCGGCAACTTTTCTTTCCTTAATGATGAAGGAACATTGGATAAACGTCTCGTCCTCCCAAGGGCGAAGACGTTTAATTGCGTACGGAGGGTTGCAAGGCGTAGGCTGGAGGGAAATTGGTCATGAGTGAAGAAAATCAAATCGAAACTGCCGAACTGAGCGAAATGCTGCAAATTCGGCGCAACAAGCTGGACGAGCTGCGGGAGCTTGGCATCGACCCGTTCGGCGTCAAATTCGAGCGCACGCACCAGGCGGGAGAAGTGGTCCGCCGCTATGACGCGCTGCCCAACGAAGAGTTGGAGGCGCAGAACGTTCAAGTACGCATCGCCGGCCGCATCATGACGAAGCGGGCGATGGGCAAGGCTTCTTTTGCCCACATTCAGGATTTGAGCGGCAAAATTCAGATCTACGTTCGGGCGGACTCCGTTCCGGAGCACAAGTACAAAGCGTTTGGCCTGCTGGATATCGGCGACATCATCGGCGTCACGGGCATCGTCTTCAAAACGAAAACCGGCGAGACCAGCATTAAAGTGAGCGATTTGGAAGTGCTCACGAAGTCGCTCCTTCCGCTGCCGGACAAGTTCCACGGATTGAAGGACGTAGAGACCCGTTACCGCCAGCGCTACGTCGACCTGATCGTCAACCCCGACGTCCAGAAAACGTTCATCGCCCGTTCCCGCATCATCCAGTCGATGCGGCGTTATTTAGACGGGCTCGGCTATTTGGAAGTGGAAACGCCGACGCTTCATTCGATCGCGGGCGGCGCGGCCGCGCGTCCGTTCATTACGCATCATAACGCGCTGGATATGCAGCTTTACATGCGGATCGCGATCGAGCTTCATTTAAAGCGGCTCATTGTCGGCGGCCTGGAAAAGGTGTACGAGATCGGACGCGTATACCGCAACGAAGGGATTTCGACGCGCCACAATCCGGAATTCACGATGGTCGAGCTGTACGAGGCTTATGCCGACTACGAGGACATCATGAATTTGACGGAGAACCTGATCGCCCACATCGCGCAAGAAGTGCTCGGGACGACCAAAATCACGTACCAAGGCCAGGAGGTCGATCTGGCCCCGCCGTGGCGCCGGGTTACGATGGCTTCGCTCGTCAAGGAAGCGGTCGGGATCGATTTTACGCAGCAAATCGGCAACGAAGAAGCGCATCGCCTGGCCAAGGAACACAAAGTCCAGGTGGAGCCGCACATGACGACCGGGCATATTCTCAATGCTTTCTTCGAGACTTTCGTCGAGCATACGCTGATTCAGCCTACGTTCGTCATGGGCCACCCGGTGGAGATTTCTCCGCTTGCCAAGAAAAACGAAGCCGATCCCCGGTTCACCGACCGGTTCGAGCTGTTCATCGTCGCGCGCGAGCATGCCAACGCGTTCAGCGAACTGAACGATCCGATCGACCAGCGCCAGCGCTTCGAGGCGCAGTTGGCCGAGAAGGAAGCAGGCAACGACGAAGCGCATGAAATGGACGACGATTTCATTCGTTCGCTGGAATACGGAATGCCGCCGACCGGGGGACTGGGCATCGGTATCGACCGTTTGGTCATGCTGCTTACCGACGCCCCTTCGATTCGCGACGTGCTGCTGTTCCCGCATATGCGCGGAGAATAAGCTTATGCTTCAGCGCAGCCCGTTTCCGGCGACCGGAGCGGGCTGCTTCTTATTAGAAGGGTAACCGCGCGAATCGAAAATTACGCTTGATTTTTCTGTCAGATAATACCACGCATAAAATGTTTAAAAAACACTTGCAAATGGTTTGTAGGCTATGATATATTAATCAAGTCGCCGTTACGACAGCGACGCGAAAGCGAAGGCCTTCGGGCTGACGCGATTGCTCCTTGAAAACTGAACATCGAGCGTAATTGGAAACAAGTCGAATGCAGGCTTTGAGCCTGTGCGAGACAAACCAGCAATAACTTTTTGAGCCTAAGGGCTCTTCAATAAAGTAGTTG